>NZ_CP179751.1:0-889149 GCF_058628105.1 Rhodococcus sp. G6(2025) | reverse complement strand
GCGCTGCTCCCGGTGCTCCGCACCGGGAGACGGGGCGGGTCGCTTCGCTCCCCACCAGGGAGCCGCTGCGCGGCTCGCAGTGGGTCCATTCCCGTTGCCGTCGATCGAGTCGCTTCGCTCCTCTGGGTTTCCGAGATTAGATTTCTCACCTTCGCTTTTACTCGTCCCGTTCGATCCGGTCCCCCACGCCCCAACGAAGCTAAGGAAGCGGGCAAGTGCGCCCAACCCGCCGCCCACTCGCCTTCCCGCGCCGCTCCATGTCATACCCACAGCGTACCACCCCACCCTCAACGCAACCCAAAACCAGTCGAAAAACCCGAAACACCCAAAACTGTTGATTAATAACAGATTACGAACCTTACAAGCTATTATTTGTGCATACCGCGCCTAAAGACTTATTCACCAAATGATTACCCAAACACATTGCTATTCAACAACTTTCAAAAAGGCTCAAAATCGGGCGAAACAGACACCCGCTCTCCCGCCGTCACCCCGACGCCGGCACTCCCCCGAACAAGTCGCCGGCACCCCCAACATCACAAACCGGGGACATGTCATCACACCAGGTCACAGCACCGTTACGGTCCCACACAGCACACGGCCCGCACCCCGGAAGTCGGGTGCGGGCCGCCGTCAAACCAAACAGATTCAGCGCTTCGCCGGCGGTTCAGTCGGGGGTGAAAAACAACTCCATCGACATGAAGAACCACGCCGCCATCGGCACGAACACACCCACCAACAGCAGAGCGAACTGCCGGGCAGGCCGCCACGGAACCGTCATCAACCCGCACACCACCACCACAACCACTGGTCCCGCCCAACTCACCCAATACGAAGCCGGCGGCGGATCCGACCCGAACGAAGTGAATGAGCCATGCGGATACACCCTCGGCTGCGGAACATCCCCGTAGTGCTGCCACAGCAGCACCGCCGGCAGATAACAGAAGAACCCCAGCAGCAGACCCGCGCACACCCCCAGCGAAATCCGCCAACCCCGCCCCGACCCCGCCGGGGTCGTCGCCTCATCGACGCCACCGGGACCATCAGAGGTCAGGTCAAATCCTCAGTGGGAGCGGATGCGGCATTGTCCTTGATCGACGCAATCCCGTTCTGAGCCACCGCCTTCGAGGAGTAACCCTGACTCGCCGCGATGATCTCCCCGTTAGCCGCCTTCAGATGGAACCGGAACTTGCCCGCCGCGTCCTTGAACAGCTCGAACTTCGCAGTCATCGCCCCTCCTCCACACGGTATCCACGACGGTCGCGAACCCCCATGCGATCACGGTAAGCCGACCACACGCCCACCGGCAGCCGAACAACCCCTTTTCGGCGGCACCTCCGACCCTCAGTCCGGGACGTGTCATCTCCCCAGGTCAAAGAGCTCTCCGAGGCCGCGGTTCTACCCCGTCCATCCACGCGAAGATCGGGTATAGCCGAGGACATTTGCGGGCAATCAACTTCGTCGCTTTCGTATCGCCGATCCCCGGTAGCGCCCAGAGGGCGGTTTCCCAGGTCCCAGGCGGGCCACCCCGGGGCGAGCGGGTCCGGTTTCGTCCCCCAAAGCTCCCGATCCGGTCCTATCACCGTCAGAAGGGCGTTCAGCGCCTCCGCCTCTGTGTCCACGATCGCCCGCGCCGCCGTCGGCGGGACCTGCACCGACAAGAACGTCACCGCATTCGAACCGTGCGGCGACGACGAGCGGTCGTCCGTCCTGCAGGATCTGGTCCCAAGCTACCCGAGCAGGGGCCATCCGTGAGCCGCGCTGCCATCCTGGCTCGCTGGTCCCCGCCGGCGGTCTCCGGACCGGGGACCGGCGGCCGTTGGTCCGCCAAGCGACGCGCTGAGTCAAATACCCCGGTTGCGACAGCACTTTCGTTCGTCAACTTCGCTCGTTTGGGCGGGGATGCTCGGTGTTCGGTGCTGGGACGATTGTCCCAGCACGCGGGCCGAAACCAGCCGCCAGTCACCCCGATGCGGTCGCGGCGATCACCGCCCGCCGACGACGGTCCGCGATCCCCGCGTCATCCCAACACCGAAAGCCCATCCGAGGTGTGACCCTCAAGGAACATGCTCGCAAGCTTCGCTGGATTCGCTCCTCCACGTGAGCACTGGTCGTTCGTGCACGATGTCTGGCCCGGAGGTTGGTTTACGGTCCGACAACTCAAACACATCCACCCCGGGTTTGGCCGGTTGACCACCTCATCAAGTAGCTCTATCAAGTCCGACGGCTTCGCGGCGTTGATGTGTTTGATCGCTGCCTCTTGGACGTGACCGTCAGGGTCGTTCAGCAGCGCTCTGAGCTGGTCACTGACAGCGTCTCCGCTTATCGGCCGGATAGTTAGTGCCGCCACGGCCCGTAGCACCGGGTCATCGCTCTGCACCCAGCAGTCAGGTTCGGGCCCTGATTCAAGCGACGCCAACGTCGCCGCAGCCATATGCAGATGTCTGGGACTGCGTGCAAGCACAGTCAGCGAAGACCTCAACACCGGCGCCGCCTCCTGCGCGATGGGAGCCTCCCACAGGGTTCTCGCCGCGTAACGCGACTGGCCAGGGCCGAGTGCAAACAAGCGTACGAGCAACCATGCGGCCGCCTCGCGATCACTCACTGTTGACCAATCAGGACCTGAACGTTCCTGTGCGTTGTCGAACAATGCGAAGTAGGGGTCATTGCTTGTCCAGTGCTCCATCCGCGCCAGTACGATCTCCGCTTGAGCACTAAGAACTGTTTGATCGAATTTGTACAGGGATGCTGTCAACGCAATGAGATCCCTGAGAAAGTCGTCCGACTTCTCGTGGAGGCGAACCACCCCACCATCATTCATTTCTAAAGTTGCGAGAAAGTCTGCCAGGTCATCGACACGGATTGCCTGGGTGATCGATAGCTCGGTCGTTGGGTGGTCGGCGACGAGTCGGAGAAAGTGAGCGTAGACGGAGTCGTCGTAGTCGGGCCTCCACGACGGAAGCTTGTTCTCAAGCGTCTGTGCGACCGAATCGCGGATCGTCTGTGCCTCATCGTCGAATCCCCGTTCGGCAAGGAGCTGGATCAGAGATTTTTGAAGCCCGCTCGGAGCTTCCAGAGCGCATGCAACAACCAGGGGCGCAGTTTGCGGAACCTCGTCCAGCAGCAGTTCTGCGGCCTTCTTCTGCGTCGTCGTCAACGTACTGTCCGTGATCCAGGATCGTAGATCGAGTATGGCGCTTACACCCCACGACGATTCGTGCGGCAACGACTGCAGAGCAAGCACTTCGGTCAGCACCTCGGGATTCTCAACGCCGTGGCCTCCTGCGTGGAATAGGAGCTCCATCGACGCATGAGCAACGATGCTGCGCTCGCGACCATAATGCGCTGCGGCCGCCTCAGCAGATGCACGAAGCTCGGCCGGAATAGGGAGAGCTAGGAGAGCCTCCCAGCTCTGCCACCCCTCGGACGTGCCCTCGGCTATGTGAGCGATCAAGCATTCGCAGACCTGCCGAATCATTTCATCGTCGAGTTCGGCTCCGTCCCTGAACGCCTGAACCAGTACCGTTGCCAGCCTATCGCTATATGGGTTCTCCTGAAGGCAGTTAAATACGGCCGACACCACCGCTGTGTCGAGTATGCAAGCAAGAACCAGGGGTTCAAACTGCTGGCCTGAAATCCGTGCGTCCACCCATTCCGGGATTTCGTCCGGGCGCGAGGCAATTCGCATCGCATCTCCGATCTCCGCGAACAACGCGATCCGGGGAGCAACGGACTCGTCGGCCCCGGACAGGACAAAAATTCCGGTCTCGTCGAATAGGCGCACGGCTTCCCGCGCCGCGACCGTCGCCTGAGCCGACGTCAAACCCCAGGGATCACGAAGGGCACCAGCAACGGCGTCGACGACCATCGCTGCGACGACGTGCCCCTGACCATTCAGGATCGCCGTAGCCTCCGCAGCGAATGCCTGCATACTCGCCGTGCTCAGTGCATAGCCCGGCAGCGGCCCCAGGGCCCGACCATCTCCGCGCTCTATCTCACGTCCAGCTACGACATCCGTGACGACGGCTTCAAGAATCCGTGCGCGTTGCATCGGAAGCGACTCGGTCGACCGCCGCGCTGCAAGAAGCGCCAACAACACAGGAATGAGCGGGGTTTCGCGTAACAGTTCGTCTTGCTCTAGCGCAGACTGAACCCATGTCTCGCGCTCGGAAACCCAACCGGGTCTCTCAATTGCCTCGATCTCGGTCCGCAGTGCTGCGGCCTCCAGAACAGCGGAGACCGTACTCTCAGCAGTGGACGGTGGGAGAAGACGCAACGTCGACCATCCAAGAGTGGTGGCTTGTCCGTAAGCAACATCTCGTGTGGCCAACAGAATGCACACGCTCTCCGGCAGACCAGCAACCAGCTCAGATATTTCCCTGACCACCCTCGCACGCTGGGCGTAGGTCTCGTCGAGCGAGTCGAGTAGCAGCGCGATGCCCGCTCCACGATCCAGCCGGTCATTGATCTCGACAGTGAGAATCTCTCGATCTGCTGGACTATCGTCGCGGACCGCGACCGCAATTAGCCGATCTCGGAAGCTAGTGCCCCCATCCGCACTATTGACCAGGCGAAGCGAGGCACGCACTGGAAAGGGAAGGTCGCGATTCGAAGCCAGCTGACCTGCTAGCGATTTCAACGCCATAGATTTCCCACCACCTGGAAGCCCGGTCAATATGACGCGGCCACGGCGAAGGAAAGCCCAAATCAACCGACCATCGTGCCGATCGTCCTTGCCCGACCTGACACGAACGTCCGCGTCCGCCTCCTCAAGAGGCAGGCTCGGCAACTCTGCTCCCAGCGTACGTAAGTCGAGCTCAGTCCCCTCTCGGGTTAGGCGTGCACGATATCGCTCTACTGCCAGCCGCCGGCGTTCAAGCACAGCTGCCGGCGTTCCTCCCGCGCCTTTGATCGTGATGCCTTCACCATGTAGTGCACCTAGCCAACCCGCGAGCTCGTGCCCTCCGCGCAACCGTGCAGCACGTCCTGAGAGTCTAAGCAGAGCGTCCCATGCCTGGCGCGCAGAATCGTACGCGCTGTCGGCAACAACGTGACGCAAGTGGCTTACGGCCTGCTGTGAGTCGGGCTCGTCCACCTCTTCCACCCGTAACTCCCAGATCACCGCGCACTGCAGGGCTAAATCCCGCTCGGTCTCGTCCAAATCCCCGAGGAGACCGCGAACGTCGGACAAAACCTTCGCCTCTTTGTTCGTGGGAGAACCTGGATGGTCGGTCCGCCCGCGATTCAGAACGCGCTGCAGGTCTTTCATCGGGCCGCTGAGGGTTCCCGCCACGATCACCAGGCGATCCTTCCCAGGGTCCAACCCCGCCTTTACGGCCTGAGTCCACTGGGCAACCGCCTCGCGGAGCGGTTTCCCAGCGTTCAAGCTTCGCTTGGCCTGCACGAATGCCTGCCAACCTGACTCGAAATCGATCCTGACATCGTCGACCGGATCGTCTGTCTCTAACGACACCGACGCCACTAGCCCGTAAGCGGGTGGAATTTCGACCCCGGGGAGCGGAACTCCGGATAAACCACATGCCACCGCGTAGGCCGCAACCCCCCGCCGATACTCAGTTCCCGCGTCGCCAGAAGCCCCTGCAACGCTCCCACGTCTTGCCCCCGAGCTACCGATCACACACAAAGTTTAGAGGCGGTCCGGACGGCCTTGAATCGTCCCAGCGCCGTTGTGAGCGCCCCCGACGCCCGCAACCTGCCTGGGCCGCAAAAGCCAATGTCTCCGAGGCCGCCAGGCTCGCCGACCTGGGCGCAGACCCCGGCCTCGAACGAAGCTCTGACCGCCGGGTTCACCTTCCACGACGGATTCTTATTGACCGGTACGGCCAGACTCGCAGCGAGCTCGATGACAATCAACGAGCTGCGGGCATTTCCGGAGGTGTTCGGGCATGTCGCCTCCAGTCCGGCGGCCTCCGGTCTGATCCGCATACTCGCCGCGGACTCTGCGATGGCGCTGGGCCATCGATCGACGCATGCGGTCGCCCCCTCAGCGGTGATCACCGCTCATTCCGAGAAGGAGCAGCAACTCCGATCCAGCTGAGCTATCGCTTTCATCTGTGTGCGCCATCGTTGACCACCCCAGCACGGCACCAGAGAGCCGGTGGCAATACTGCTGGACCTGGAAAGGCCGGATCAAACACCGCCGCGGACCAATCGCTGTACTGCAGGACGCCCTCGCGCAGCTGCTGGTCGATCCCGGCCAAAGGAGGGGAAGGTGATTCCTCACAACCGCGATTTCGTGAGATAGGGAGGAACACTGCCGGTCGTTGACCGATGACCCCCGCAAGCTCGCTCCCAAACGAGATGCCGGTTCACCGAACGAACAACCAGCCCGAACGCACGCCGAGCCCGAAACCGGTAGGGGGCTAGAGCTTAGTCGCACCAGCCACTATCGCCTTCTGCGCCAAGAACTGCAGCAAAATTACATCTGGACCAAGCAGTCCAGTTTCGCGAGACCCCGGAAGGAGCAGCTCCGTTGATCCGTCATCGCCGTCTGACTTTGTGTGAACTATTCGGCACCGAATTGAGTAGATTCGGGACGATATTTGCTCGACGATCGAATTATTCTCATTTTTAAGATTGATCGAAGAAGCGCTTTTAATCCGCTTTTTGTCGCCCAAGCACTCCAGCATTCCCGGCACGTCCATAATGAATTCTCTGATCGCAGCATCATCCGTAATGCTAGCGACGGTAACCTTGAGCTGGTCGCTTTCCTTTCCGTACGTACCACCCCGGCTTTCACTTAACTTCAAGATCCGTGTCAAATCAGCTTCATCGGTTGCATCAAAGCGAGGATCCAGTAGCTCTTGCCTAACACGTTTTAGCGCATCCTTCTTTGAATAGTGAGGAAAGAAGAACTCCAATACCTGATAGTAGGCTAAAAACTGCAGCAATGGCAAAGAATTAGCGGTCCGTGCGTAGCTGTACAGACTCAGGGCCTCCCTCGGATACCGAACTCGAGGCAGAGCCACAGATGCTCCATATGATCGCGGCCCACGGAACCCTCTTCCGAGTCGATACGGGTCCGCCTTCGGCATCTCCAGAAGAACGTTGTGGCGCAGATCAATCTCGTACAACAACGCACCGACGTGGTCCTCTAGCATCCGAGTAGCAGCGTCATGAGTGACAGACGATAGCCCTCGGAGCTTCACGGTCACCGGGCTTCTGACGCCAAAGGGGCGTATACGAGCCCCCCGGCCATCAACCAGTGCCAGAAAATGCGCCGAGGCGGGTGATACTTCCGCGCTCCACTGACACCTCCCATCCTCAATAACCAGGCGCCAGTCGTCTGTGGGGCCGATTCGGCGACCGGGGACGATATCCTCCGCAGCATCGTCGGTAAGGATATCTGCGTCGTCATCCGCATCGGCCAAGCTTTCGGTCCCCGAATCGCCGGGTGCCATCACCTCAATCCCTGGAAGGGCGAGGATTTCACGGCTTCCAAATCGCGCCCCTCGAACAAGTACCTCCATGTAGGCATTTTTGTGATCATTGATCGCAATGTAGTCGCCCAGGAATCGATAATTCTCAAACGCGAAACCCAGAAGACCAAGCGCCCTTTCTTCATCCAATCGGACTGGACGCTTCTCCTTTCCATTCGGGATAAATAACGTGGTTGGAGTCTTACGAACACCAACCCCCTCTGCATTTACCACTGAACCGGACTCCACATCCCAGTTTGCGGCACGGGCTCGACTCTCAACTACATCGACGGCGTCGGGGCTAATTTCTGAATTCGGTTCGGTCATTGCGCTCGTGGGGTTCCTCTCTTTATGTGCCGCATTCCATGCTCAACGAATGGGCTGATCCAAGTAGGCGAAGCCAGTTCGACATGTCTCAAACGACTTCTTGAATTGCCTAGTCCCCAGTTATCGAGGGAGTTCGTGATGCTGCTCGGTGCAACGACGGGTTGCCTTGCTCTCTCACCATCGGTAAGAGTTTCGATTCGCGGCGCCGGTGAGGTCGCCGCGGCCCAGACTCGAGGCGCGCCGCGAAATTTCGCCGCCCGCCATCCCAGCCGTGATGGTGGGGCATGTGCTTCTCGGCGATCCGCCATCATCCTTGAGATGCTTCGGGCAACAAGGTTCCGAATAGGGACGAGGTGCCGACACGGACCGCACCCTAGCCATATTGGCCTTGTCCGGGGTGATCGCCCCGGACTACGAAGCTCCGGGCCGGCGCAACGGGACGGTTGACACCGCGGCTGACACTTGTCATTTCGGGCCTCGCCTACTCGGGCGGCTCCGCGATTGCTGAGGACCGGATCGCGGGGTCCCACCCGAAGAAGTCTCGATAGAACTGTTCCTGTGGACTCTGAGGGACCTGCACGTCCGGGGCGGCCGGGGCGGCGCCCAACAAGACGTGCGCCTTCGACGTCGCAGCGGCAGGCGGTGTGCACAGGATGAGGCGGGAGAACGCGTCTATGTACTCCAGGCCGGCCATCAGCAATCCGATAGCGGTGGTCGCCATGTCGCTCACCGGACGAGCTGGTGCGTGCAAAGCGTCTGGCGGTGTCGACATCCACACACCAAGACGGTCCACGTGATCCTGGTCGAGTTCGAGTTTCTCGATTTCGGACAAGTCGATCGCGACGGTGCTCGCGCCGCCGTAGCTGCGTGTGAGGTACGCGCCGGTCGGGAGAACCGATTCATGGATTCGGTTGCGCAGGGTGGCGCAGGTGAAGGCGTAGGGCTGCAGCGCTCGCACCGCGACGAGTGCACGATCGTCGGGGTAGTTCGGTTCGAGGTACTCCTCGATGAATTTACTCGAGTGCAACGATCGGGGGCCATTGCGGACGTTGTCACTCGGGTTGAGAAGTCGTCGGAACAGGCGGCCGTAGGTGTCGAATGCGGCGGTGAGGTAGAGCAACTCCCGGTCGAACGCCTCACTGACGTGCTCGACGGTGTCCACGGTAGGTGCGCCTTGTCCGTTGGTCCGGGACAGAGCGGCCAGCAATTCGTCAACTGCTCGTGCTGCACGGCGCAGGCGTGTGAACATCGAATCGACCTCGGACGCCACGCCAGGGTCACCCTTCAAAGACGCCGTCAACTTAACCAGGCCGAGGCAGGGCAGGTGGCTGTCGATGCCCTGGTGGTAGAGGTCGGCCACCGATGGCGCCTTCTCCGTCTTCGTGTGCCTACCCTTCCGGATTTGCTTCACCACCAGGTTTCCGGTCATGCGTAGGTAGTGTCCAAAGATCGGTGGCAGCTCCTCGGGACGGATCATGGCCACGAGGTCATTATCGGCGACGTCCGAGCGCCCGACCGTACGTGCGGTCGAGACGAGGGTGTCGATGCCGAGCTGCAAGGCGGTCGATGCCAAGGCAGCCGCGCGCCACCGCTCATCTTGAGTGAGCCCGCCGACGGTGGACTCGTTCTCGTCCAGAAGCGCATATGCGTCGAAGAAACCGCACCGGCGGCTGGCGACGTCCTCGCCGGCCTGCGTCGTCGTTACCCAGAACTCGAGAGAATCGGCCATCCGTCCCGCGGTCGCCCGATCGGTGTAACCGATGGTATGCAGTTCGTCGATTTCCAGGGCGGTCATCCATCGCGACGCGAGGCCGGCGTCGTCATCTCGATGGACCAACAGTAGCGGGGTGACTTCAGGTCGCCGGAGAATGTCCACGACCGTGGGGAACCCATCGGGGTCGGCGCCGAGCGTTCGCAGATCCAGGCCCACTTGCATCGGTCTCGTGGCCGGGGTGATCGGGAAGAGCGGGTCGTGGTCCTTCCCGGTGGTCCGGACGTAGCGGATGAACTTCGAGCGCGGAGCACCTGCGGGGATATCCAGGGCTGCGACCTCACGGGAAGCGGTCATTGTCAAATTCTGACACCGGGCAGTGACATCCTTGGATTCGGCCCACTCTGAGACATGTCGTGTATATCACGCGAATGACACTAGACCGCAAACTATTTCGGCAATAGGAACCTGCGATGAGGCGTTCAGCATCACCGCTGTCGCGTAGCCACAACGGGCGCACCCGGCCACCCGATCCGCAGGCGCGATGGCATCCAGGGCGCCCTCGCGGCGGTATAGGCGGCCCACGCGACGTCCCGCTTCGCCGCGGTCAGCCCCGGTAACGTAACGGTGTCGCTGCGGCGTGGCCGGTGTCGTGGGAGTACTGCTCACCGATCTCACCGACCTCCCGGGCCAACCAGATCAGCTTCCCCGACCCGTTCTCCCCGACGGTCATCAGATACGCCCACTCGCACTGCGGGCCCCCGGACACACACCAACGCCAACTCGTTCTCGGACAACGCCTGCCACAGCTGCTCCACCGCGAACGACCCCATACCGCCCATTCAACCGCAGAATATCGACCCCCGGGGACGGGCCACACGGACCATGGGCGCCGCATCCGCCAAGGTCGCAGCACCGCTGCCGACGATCGGCGCGCCCAGGCCATAATCCCCATATGGCCGAATGACTTGCCGTCAGGTGAAAGCGTGGAGGTGGGCGCCGTAGCCTGATCGCTGTGGCGATACCGGCCCCCGGCCTGAACCTCGCGACGTTGCGCGGGCTCCGAACACCGTTGGCGAAGGCCGGACCGGCAGCCGTCGCGGACATCACGGCCCGGATCGAAGCGCACCTCGCGGCGGCAAGGACTCACTCGTCGTCCTCGACCTCACCCGCCGGGTCGAACCCGATGTGCCGGTGGTGTACTTCGACTCCGGACTCGACTACCCGAAACCGACGACTACCTCACCGAACTCGCCCAGGCATGGCGGCTGGACCTGCACCGCGTCCCCACCGACCCGCCACTACTCGACCCGCTCGCCGTCTCCGGACTGTGGGACCACACCACCCCACCGACACCGCGGCCGCGGGGGGTGGGGGTGGATCTGCACCGGGTGCTATTTACCGAACCCGCCCGGCACGCCCATTCGTTGCTCGGGCCTGGTGCGTCACGGGGTGTGCGTGCCGACGAATCCGCGGCCCGCCGGCATTTCTACACCCGCGGTGGCCGGCTCGACGGGATCGTCACCCGCGAGGAGGGACGGCCGCGTACGGGCCGATCTGGAACTGGACCACCGACGACGTCTGGGCACGCATAGCCCGCCACCAGATGCCGGTCAACCCGGTCTACGCCCGGCTCCGGCAGCAGGGCGTGCTCGAGCACAAGCAAGGGATCCCCACCTGATCGACGGCAACCACCTCGACGGGGGCCGCCTGACCTTGCTGCGCCGCGGATCGCCCGCCCTCTTCGACACCTCGCCGACGCTCTGCCCGGATACGGCAACTCACCTTGCCCGACCGATGCACCGGCACAGTCCTTCCAGGTGTGACCTGGGGAGACGACACGTCTCCGACGTGTGTCAGGTGTCAACCAGAGCCTGGGCAGTCCCGGCCGATGGCCTGCGGACTCGGCGCTCCACTCCCACGACGTGTCATCGCGGAGGTGTTCTCCTGCCTGGTGTCGGTGAACTCATGTCGGCCACTGAAGGCTGCGGTGAAGCTCTCCGCCGCGACACGCTGGCGCGGGGGACGATCCTCCAGCCGACCATGGAGACCACGTGAGATCTTTTCTTGGTGAACCCGCACCCACGTGACCGCAACCTTGACAATGACCTGTCCGAGCAACTGCAGTTTCTCACTAGCTCGGGCTCTGCCTTCGACCTAGGGAATCTGTCGGAGGCGAAACGCATCGCGCTTGTCATCAGGGTGTTGGTTCACGACACTTCCAACAGCCATAGCCTTCTCGCGCAGCTCAAAGTGAAAGACAAACTCGATTGGGCCGACAGCGCGCCAGTGATCGACAGGGATCCGAACATCGTCGGCCGGAGCCCCGGCCTCACGAGCATGGGCTTGGGTCGGGATGGAGTCACTTTCCTCGCCAGAAGCGCAGACGGGATCGAGCAGTCTTCCACGACGCGCTATGTGAGTTTCGATGATTGGTGGGAGCGGCCCGTGCTGATTGACAGCAAAGGCGCTGAGTTCAGTCGCCGGGGTCTGGTTCTCGCGCTGGCAAACAAGGACGGCGGTGCGCACATTGACCGCCTAAATGAAGATACCTTCGCTCTCGTTCACTCCAACAGCGCGGGGTGGGTGCGTGCCGGTGGCGGTGACGGTGCGGCGGAACCGATGCCGACGCCAATCTACGCTTCGGTCAAGACCATCGCGGAGGAGTTGCTTCTGACTCTGCGACGCAATGGGTACGACGTACCGAATACGACGACAGCTCCGGCGCTCGGAGGCATCGAGTCATTCGTGGCTTCCGACTACACGGGTAATCCGATTGTATTGGAGGAGTGCCGAGAAGACGTTTCGCGAGCGACCTTCGAGTTCGAAACGCTTCCGCACGTGACTTTCGAGGTGACACGGATCCAGCAGGCTCAATCTGACTCCGCCTTCGACGGAACAATTCCTGCGGGTTGGTTGAACATTGTCGGGCGTATCGATTCCAACGGCAATGTTGTGCATCAGTCCGGTTTCGCCGGCCCGAGCGACGAATCGCTTCCTCTCGACCATCCTGCCGAACAACCAGTGCCACCGAAATCGGTATCGTTCGTTTTCGACAACTTCCCTCAGGCGACATTCGACGCCTATCGGTCAGCCGAGAAGCAGGTGGAACACGACCACTACGGGAACCACCATGTGCGCGAGGCAGGGTGGATCGATCTATTCGTCACCCTGAACGGCCAGACATGGCACATCGGTGGCTTCTCCGGACCCGGTGCCGCCTGACTGCCCAGTCACTAGCGGTTGCGAGTCGTGAGGTTGTCAACGCCCGGTCGTAGCACGGGGTGAGCGAAAGTCGGGTCTTCCGATGGCAGGATGAGATGTACCACCAACGCGTCCGCCGACGGGAAGAACCGACCGTGACCGACGGCACCGCTCCGCTGTCCGTCATGCGGTAGACACCCCGCCCGGGCGTCTACCGCATGACCTGGGCTCCGCGATCTATACGACCTGGCTGGTCCCTGGGCGACAACGCCCCGCACCGCAGCCGCAGTGTCCCCCATCGCCGCCGGTGCCATCCCGGCCGTCGTCCACCACATCGGCGACTTCCTTCCCGACAGCGTCAACTTCCTCGTGCCCGCACGCAAAGTCACCCGCCTGCCCGGCGTGCACCTGAGGATCGGGCCCCTGACCCGCACCAAGGTGATCCCCACCAACGGACTCCCGATACCGACCGTCGAACGGACTATCGCCGACCTGACCGAACCCGAAACCGGCCTGTCCCTGGTCGCCGGCGCCGTCCGCGATGCGATCCGCACCGTCGCCCTCGTCGCACCCGACCGTCTCGTCGCCTGCCTCACGGCGCAACGAACGGAGCACCGGTAGGGGAGGCGATGGCATCACCGGGCAAACGAGTCACCAGAACCCATCACGTACCGGTACGGCTGACCGCAAGCGACCTTGGCGATCACCGGATCGAGGACGTCACCCTTTCGTGAACCGAACTTCTCAGCACCAGACCTCACGCGCCGGCCTCGACCCGGGTCCCATGGGTTGCTGAGTACGCGGAGCGGTGCTCGCCCGACAGAGCCTGAAAAGACTCCGCCTGCGAAGCCACGGTCTAGTGGCCAATCACATTACACGCGAGCGTAGGTCATCCATCGAGGGATCTCGCCACCGGCGACGATCTCCGAGATCTGTTCTTCAACGTCATTCTGTCGCGTTTTCCAGTCATTTTCCCACACGACGACTAGACGAACTCCGAGGGTCTCGCAGATCGCCTGTTTACGGTCGTGCCTGTCTTTGATCCGAGGGTCCCGCGACTCGTCGTGCCAGTACTCACCATTGAACTCGACACCTAACCTCACATCTTCCACATAGATATCCAGCTCAAACTGGCCCAGTTGCTTTGCCCGGTAATTTTCGTGAACTTCCAACTCCGGAAAAGTTGCGACGATATATGCGTAGACCTGTTTTTCCGCCTTGGACCACGGCAGTGAACCGGAACAGATAGGACAACCAGTTTCGTACTGACTTCTATCCGAAACCGAGACCTCCCATTCGTGCTTCTTTTCGCATATCCACCAGACCCGCTTATTTGACTTAACTTTGACGTCATGTGCGGTGAGATCTCCGTTCTTAATGGGATGCCACTGTGCCGCTAGTTCCGGATTCAGTGTCTGAAGATCATTCTCACCGGGAATCACAAAGTACCCGCTGCAATAGGGGCACCCGATACCTTGCGTGCGGGTCGCAGGCGAAGTTTGCCATCGATGTTTCTCTTCGCAAACCCACCAAATGGATTTGTTGGAACCGGCACTTACTTTAGCGGGGTTCAGATCTCCATTTAGTGCAGGATCCCATTGTTCAGAAATTTCAGGAAAGGTCGTGTTCAGATCATTAAATCCCGGCAGAACTCTTTTCCCAATGCAGTAAGGGCAATTAAGACTCGTCCCCGACCGGAAGGCAACCGCAGATTTCCAACTATGCCCACACTCGCTGCCGATCCACCAAACTTTCTTCCCTGAATACGGATTGATATTCTCGGGCTTTAAGTCACAGTTTTTCTCGTAGTCCCACTCCGCAGCTACATCGGGCCTCATGGTTAGTAGGTCAGTTTCTCCGGGTACGGTTAGCTTCCCGTCACACGCTGGGCAACCAGCTCCCCCGCTTCGGCTAGCGATTACAGACTGCCACTCATGGCCGAACTCACAAATCCACCATGCTTTACTGCCAACGGATACGGTCACATCCGCCGGAGCCCGATCCCCGTTTCTCGTCGGATGCCAGGTGGAAGCCACCTCGGGCTTCAATGTAGCGAGATCATTGAACCCCTTCAGCACTCTGTGCCCGGAGCAGTAGGGACACCCATACCGACGGGCCCTGTGGGCCGGGGTAGTTTGCCACCGGTGACCGCAAAGGACACCCTTCCACCAGTAGCTTTGGTTTGAGTGCAAGCGCACCTCGTACGGTTTTAACTCACCGTTTCTCTCATAGTCCCAATCAGCAGCTGTGTCAGGAGCCAGCGTTTCGAGGTCATTGACCCCTTGCAGAACCTTTTTTCCGAAACAGAAGGGACAGCCGCTGCCATGCGATCTGCGATCTACCGAGGCCTCCCAGCTGTGACCGCATTCTCGACCAATCCACCAGACAACCTTTCGGGAGCTTCTAGCGAGCCGAGTGGGATCAAGACCCCCGTTACGCCCGTAATCCCATTCAAAGACAAGTTCGGGCTCTAGGGTCGCAACGTCGTTGTAACCAGCCAAAACCGTTTTTCCAGCGCAATAAGGACACGATGCGCCCTTGTTCCGGTTCGAAATGATCGCCTGCCACTCGTGACCGCACTCCTTCCCCAGCCACCACACTTTCTTTCCCGACATGACTGGAACCCGCTCGGAAGTTAGCTCCCCGTTCTTGGTGGGATGCCATTCAGAAGCTACTTCCGGGTTCTGGCTGGCTAGATCGTTAACTCCAACGGTTAACGGCTTCCGCACTGCCCTGTTGCAGGAGGGGCATCTCGAACCTTTAGTCCGGCTGTGAACGGAGGCTTGCCATTCATGGCCGCAGTCCTCGCTCCTCCACCACACTTTTTCCGAGGACGTCTTTGCTACGTCGTTCGGTGTCAGTGCGCCGTTCTTCGTGGGGTGCCACTCCGCGGCCACCTCCGGCGCGGCTTCAGCTAGTGTTTTTCGGGCCACAACCCAAGGTTTACCAGACCTCATTTCTGGTAGAATACGGTCGTGCTGCTGAGCCGGCTCCGGAACCAATCCACCGGAGAGGTCCGGGAGCCTCGAAAAGTCCAAGACGGCGCCCAGCAAGAACCTTGGCCGTGGTGGCCTCAAGTCACCCCGCCGAGCGCTACGTGACCCCGATCCCATTGTTGCGCAGTTTGATAAAGCCTCCAGTACCCTCACAGGTCAGCCGACCGGGCCTCTCAGCGGTCCCTGGACCGCGACGGCGCCCCTGGGCACCTATCCCTACGTGACCGCGTCCTCTGGAGCATCTAGGAAGGTTTCGTCTAACGGGCCGAACGTTTGGGGTTGCCGGATATAGGCCACTCGCACCAGCGCGTTCAACCGTTCCGTGCACCAGCACCGTCCGTCCGCTGTTCATCCACTGGTGCACTTCGCCCAGCCAAGCACCTGGTCCGCCTGCGGCAGAGCTCATAGGGGTAGCGGTGAACCCGAAAAATGACCCCTTTCCGGCAGGCGGGTTCAAGGGCAGGCTCCGGCTCCTTCCACACCGCCGCTGACCCCGTGGGATGACGCCGCTCCGCGGATCGCGACGGGACCGTCCGTCGCGTGTATATCGGGTGAATGACACTGCCGCACCGAGCATTCGCTCTCAGAGTCATTCGCTGAGACTTTCAGAGACGCAGACCCCCACGCGTAAGGGCGAACCAGAATTTGAAATCAGCTCGATGTACGAAAATCCGCTCTGCAGTCGCTCTACCCGAGCCGTCCTGTCTCCCTGCCCGTGTCCGAGGTGAACTCCTCTACGTGAGGCCGCGGGGAGTGCACTAGCCGGTCGTGCCGGTGACATCGACGATGTTCGCCGTGAACCGGGGGACGGTCATGCTGCCACCGAGCGTCGTGTCATATCGGTATGCACCCGCCACCTCAACGTAGAGCGTGACAAGGTCATCCTTGACGACGTTGGCCACCACCGGTGGGCTCGACCCTGCGATCACCACGTTGATGTCGTAGTCGTACCAAGCGTCCTGCTGAGCACCAGCGACACTCGCCCGAAACTGGGTGACGCCCGTGCCCGAGTCAAACTGCGTCACAACACCATGAATGACCAGCTTGCGCCCCTTCGCGGCATCAGGCGACCTGGCGAGCAGAGCAAGGTCCCGATCCGAGATCACCTCGTAGGTAGACCTGCCGAACTACGCGGCGTTGATCGCGTCGACACGGGCGCGCTCGGCGTCCACGGCCTGTCGGCTGCGCTCGCCTTGCGCGGGCGACAGCACCACCCGGCTCGTGGTGGTCACCAACCCCAGAGACTCGTCATCGTCGTTCACGGTAGCGACAACCACGACGCTGCTTACGACCAGCACGCCTATGACAATGCCGCCCAGCGCCCATGGCCACACGCGGTCGGCCGTCGTGGGCCGCTCCGGTGGCGGCGGAGCACTCCTCCCCGGGCCGTCAGGGCGAGGCTCATCCCTGCGCGGCTGTTTGGGGTAGAACGGGTTCGTCATGGCCCCTCCGCGCAGACTCAGATCTTTGCGTGATTTATACCCCACACCCTCGCACCCGGTCTGCCTTGTCGAACAAGTCGCTGTGACACAGTGGGTCAGTGTCATTCGTTCGAATTACACCGACGCGCGGGCGCAGCCTGCGGCGGGCCGCGAGGGCACATCGGCGCACATTATCGCGCGGGTGACTGCCGGGTACATCGCGGTCGGGCCGTCCACGGACCGCTCAACGTGCCGACCGTCCACGCATAGGTTCACCGACGCGCGCCCACATGATCCGCGTGCCGTGATGCGGAGACGAGGCTTCGTCGACTCGGCGCCCGAAGTGATGCGAATGGTGTTCGGCGGCAATAATCCGAATAGAGTCGAGCCCTCGATCAGCCGCGTCTCCCTACCGATTACCGACAATCCGGGCGACCACCCAGGACGAGGCGCTCAGCGCTGCACCCGCGAGGATGACCACCCACAGTCCCCAGCCGATCCCAGTCGAGACCATCGTGTTCATGAACTCGACCTCGCTACCACTGACTTCTACCGCATCGATGATCCCGATGCCGAGAACCAGGACGCCGGCCACCGGCGCAAGCCAACGATCCCCGAACTTCGTGAAACCACCCCGAGCGTGCATCGCGAACAACGCGGCGGCGGCCACCGCAGCCAGCACCAGCGAGATCACCCCGTCGCCTTCGGTACCCGCCACCCCAAAACTGAGAGATGCCGCCCAAGGACCGAGACTGCCGACGACGATCACCAGACACGCAACCAACCCGGCGAGGATGTTCGGTCTGTAGTTCATTGGAAGCGGCGCCGGTGGCCTTAGCGGCGGCACACCGACGAAGCTTCCCGGTATGGTCAAGTCCACCAAGGGGACGAAGGGCTCCGGCTCGTGTGACTCGATGGGTTTGCTGTTGGCCAACCACCGCTCGACCGGACTGAGGTCAGCGTCGCCGCCACGCTCGCTCGCTTGATCCGCCATTCGCTGGACCAACCCTTCTCTCACGACAACACGAAGAACGACTAACCCCGGCGTGATGAGAGTGTAAAGAACGTCCGAGATAGACAAATACGGAACAGGGAACCAACTACCACCTACCGCCACTTGGCCGAGTTGGCGACGCGCGGCTCTGTCGGTTGTTCGATCGACATCGCGTTGCAGCGCTGGTGGTTTGATATTAATCACGTACGCATTGACGCGTCAGCCGACGCCGCAACGCCACCAAATTTCGATGCGGGGGCTGCAGCGATCGACGCACTGTTCACCCGAAGGGGGCCCAGGTATGGCCAGGCGACGTGGATTCTTCGCGGAGATGCAACACCAGGCGCGACTCGCCGAGCAACGGCAACGCCAGCAACAACGGGCCACCGCCCAGGCACACGCCCGCGCGGTCCGCGAAGCGCAGCGCGCCCAGCGGGAATGGGAGCGCGCGCAGGCCGCCAGCGCCCGGGTGGCCGCGGCCGACGCCGCCCATGCGGCGAAAGAACGCGTCTGGCTGCACGAACAAGCACGACTGGCCGAGGTCGAACGGCTCAACGCCGAGCTGGCGGAGCAGTCCGAGGCCATCGACAGCCTCCTGTCGGCGACGTTGGCGGTCGACGACTATGTCGACCTGGCGACGTTGCGGCAGCAGATCGCGCACCCCCCGTTCGACCGCCCCGATCTGACCACCCCGACCCGGCGCCCCGATCCGTTGCCCTACCCGCCGGAGCCCGTTTACACCGAACCCCCGGCGCCGACCGGGCTTGGGGCGGCGCTCGGCGGCAAGAAGAAGCATGCGGCCGCGATCTCCGACGCCCAGGCGCTGTTCTGGCAGCAGCATCATCATTGGCAGCAGCTGCTCGCCGACCGCAGCCGGGTCGAGGCGGAGAACGAGCACACGTATCAGCGGCTCGAGTCCGAGCGTGCGCAGAAACTGCAGGCTGCGCAGGAGCAATACGAGCGCGACTGCCGCGAGCGCCGGGAATCGGTGCTATCGGCGAATGTGAAACTCGAGCGGCTGATGGTGGCATTGCAAGAGCGTGAGCCGTGGGCGCTCGAGGAATACGTGTCCATCGTCCTCGGTAACTCGGTGTACCCGGAGTGCTTTCCCGTCGAGCATGACTTCGCGTTCGACGCCGCCGACCGGGAACTGCGGTTGACGGTCACCGTCCCGGACCCGGCTGCCCTCCCAGCGGAGAAGGCGTTCAAGTACGTCAAGGCAAGTGACTCGATCACCAGCACCCCGCTGACGGCGAAGGCCCGCAAGGACCGCTACGCGAAAGCGATCTCCGAAGTGGCCATCCGGACCGTCCACGAGATCTTCGAGGCCGACCGAGACGGCATCATCGCGACGATCTCGATGGAACTCGGCACCCGGGCGATCGACCCCGGCACCGGGCACGACGCCACCATCACCCTGGTGCAGTTGGCCACCGACCGCGACACCTTCACCCACCTCGACCTGACTCGGGTCGAAGCCCGCGCCACCCTGGACCACCTGCGTGCCGGGGTTTCCAAGAATCCGCACGACCTGGTTCCGGTCGCCAACACGCGCGGCGTCCGCGGCTAACGGACGGAAAGGGATTTTCCGATGACGACTCCCGACCCTAGTATCACGATCAAGGCGCTCCGCGAGATGCTCGTAGTCAAAGAACGCGAGGCGAATACCCTGCTCGACCGGATCGCCGGCCTCGAACGCGACCTCGCGCAGGCGACCGAGAACGCCCACCGCGCCGGCACACAGTTCAACCACGGCCTCCCACCCGCGGGCGGCGGTACCGATCCGGACATCGTGGAGACCGACGATCGCCTAGTGCTGCAGGAAGTCGGCATCTACACCTACCACCACCCCCTCGAGAACGCCGCCCAGTACCGCGACCAACTCACCGACATACAGACCGCGATCAAGGAAGCGGTCACCAGCGGTAAGGCGATCGACGCGTCGAACATGTTCAGCTTCAACAACTCCCTCGCCAAGGGCCGCAAGATGACCGCGGACCTGTCGAAACTGATGTTGCGTGCCTACAACGCCGAAGCCGACATCTGCGTCCGCACCATCCGCGCCGGCAACCTCGCCACCGCCGTCAAACGCCTCGACAAAGCCGCGGTCACCATCGCCAAGCTCGGCGACATCATGCAGATGCACGTCGCCGACGCCTATCACGCCCTGAGGATCCGTGAGCTCGAACTGACCGCGGACTACATGATGAAAGTGCAGGAAGAGAAAGAAGCCACGCGCGCAGAACGCGAACGCCTCCGGGAAGAACGCAAAGTCGAACAAGAACTCGCCGCTCAACGCGAGAAACTCGACAAAGAACGCGCCCACTACCAGAACGTGCTCACCTCCATCGGCGGCACCGACCCGCAGGAGAAGCAGCGGATCCTTGACAAGCTCGCCGACCTGGACCGGGCGATCGAGGACAACGACTACCGCCAAGCCAACATCCGCGCCGGCTACGTCTACGTCATCAGCAACCAAGGCGCGTTCGGGCCCAACGTCGTCAAGATCGGCATGACCCGTCGCCTCGACCCGATGGACCGGGTCCGCGAGCTCGGCAGCGCCTCAGTGCCGTTCCCCTTCGACACCCACGCCCTGTATTTCTCCGACGACGCCATCACACTCGAAAACGCACTGCACAACGCGTTCACCGGGCAACGCCTCAACCACGCCAACCTGCGCCGCGAATTCTTCTTCGCCACACCAGCCCAAGTCCGCGACGTCCTCGCCGCCCACGTCGGTAACCTCCTCGAATACACCGACCAACCCGAAGCCACCCAGTACTTCCAAAGCAGAAACAACTGGCCGGCAGACGCCGCAACCGGGCCGGCAATCACGCCGATGTGACAGTGCGCGTGCAACTCGTACCGTGATCCCAACCCGCCGTTCCCCGAACCCGGCCGCCAACGACCCGTTCGCGCAGCCGCCGGAACAGGGCGGGCACCGGGACCTTGTCGCGCCTCCGGCCGGATACGGCGGACACCCCGAGTCCTGACGCGATCACGGGAATGGCTTCGCTGTCCCGGCCGCCGCGATCTGGTATTCCTCAGACGCAGGGCTCACCAAAATCCTTTTTCCGCCTGTGTCATTCACGTAAATGAACATCATGTACCCGCGGCCTGCGCACACCGCAGGCCGACCTAAGATCGGCGCCGAGGGGTGCAGTCGCCTCCCACATTGCTACCGGAGGTGACCATGGGCTTCCCCGTCGAGCGTGACCGTGCCGCTCACACACGGATCGGTGGCCGATGACCGTCGACCTGTCCAAGGCGGCCGCGACACCGTCGCCGAACCATGCTCCGATCAACCCGTACGCGGTAATCGCTCTCGTCGCCGCACTGCTCGGGTTGTTCCCCGTGGCGATCGTCTTCGGCATTCTCGCGTTCTGGCGACCGGCCGGGCGGGCCATCGCGGTCGCGGCACTCATCCTGGGGATCCTGGAGGCACTTGCCGCCGGGACGATCCTGTATTCGGCTGGATCCTCGCTCTCGGACGCGGTCACGGACTCGTCGCCGGCCACCAGTTATTCCCTCCCCTCGGCGCAGGCCCAGGCCCTCACGTCGGCTTCCGCGGTTCCGCCCGCCCTCGTTCCGCCCGCTGCGGCGACCACCAAACCCGAGCCCGAAGCCGCCACCGCCGTCGACGAGCCCGAGCCCACCCCATCCCCCACGGTCAACGGGGACTGCGACACATCCGTCGACAACCACGCCACCTCCGCCGACGGCACCTTCCTCAAATGCACCTACGCCGGATCCACCCGCCCGCACTGGGTGAGGTCCGTGCCGATCATCGGCCAAGCCGCCGAAGGCGAGAGCTGCAACCCCGCCGCCACCGGGATCGCGATCTCACCCGAAGGTCAGGATCTGTTCTGCGTCAATAACGGTCGCACCGGCACCGGTACCTGGGCACCCGGACCCTGACAACGCTCGACGTACCCGACGATCGAATCATTCACGGGGCGTACGGGCTCGAAGATGCGATCAAGCGTACGAAAGACGATGCAATCCATCCTGTGCCAGGCTATCGGTGGCCGATATGCATCACGGACCGGGGAGGCGGCGGCCCGTCTGGCGCGTAGCCCCGATTGTGCCCACGACACAGCGCGAGACCGAAACGGGAACTGACTCCACAAATGGAACAAGTGAAGGTCCGATCCGATGTTGTCGCTACAGTCCACATATGACTCTCGACGGCGATCTAATCGATCATTTCAGCTGCGTCAGTGGTGATCGAGAGTGCTGAGCTTGGACAGTTTCCGCAGCATCCGCTCCTGGAATGGATCGCAGCCCGATGCGTTCGAGGAGTTGTGCTATCAGTTGCGCGATCCCACCCCCGACGGGGCCATCCTGTGGAAGGTCGGCAACCCTGACCGTGGGTACGAGTGGTTCGTTCGCCATGAGGATGACACCGAGTGGGGATGGCAGGTCAAGTACACCTTCGGGATCGACGACTTCCTCAAGCTCGCCACCGACACTCTGGAGACGGTTGTCGCTGAGCGACCCAATTGCGTGCGATTGACGTTCTGCATCCCGTTCGATTTGCCCGATGTCGTGCCGAAGACGAGAGGCCGCCGTACCGGATCCTCAGCTGTCGAAAAGTTCGAACGGTGGCGCGACCAGCGCGAGGCGAAGGTGCCCGGATCCGAGCGCATTGAGATTCTGCTGTGGTCTGGTGGCGACTTGCTGACCCGGTTGAACGACCCGAGCAATCGCGGACGTGCCTGGTTCTTCTGGGATCAGGATGTGCTGTCGCTGTCTTGGTGTCGCCAGCGGGTCGACTCGGCGCGAGCTGTCGCCGGACCTCGCTACTCAGAGGAGCTGCACATCGAGATGCCGATCGCGGCGGCGATCGACGGACTCGCGCGCGCACCGCGATTTCGCCGCGATCGGAAGTTGTTGCAGACGTCGTTTAACTCGGCGGCTAACGGGCTGCTGCGCGTTCGTTTCGACGACGCGTTGCGTGAAGCCATCCAGTCGTGCCGCGCGATGCTCGCGAGATATGCCGATGCCGATGCACCGGCGGCTCCCCTCGATCTGCGCGACGCTCTGCAGCGATGTGTTAATGAGGTGGACCGGGTCATCGATGAATGTGGCGATGAATCTGTGTCGCTCAAGGCGAACTCGCTGCTTGAAAAGCTCTTCGATGTCCAGGGTTATCTCCGATCGGGAGCGGCACAGGCGGCGCACGAACGTGCGCTGATCGTTACCGGTGATGCCGGCCAAGGCAAAACCCATCTGTTCGTCGATGCCGCCTACCGGCTACTGCGCGAGGGTCAACCCACGGCCCTGATCATGGGAAGCAGCTTGACCGGGAGCGATGTGCTCAGCGAGTTGTCGAGAAGACTCGGTATGGAGACAGTGGGTTGGGCGACGATGCTCCAGGCAATGGCATCGGCCGCGGAGGCGTACCAACGCCCCTTCGTACTGATCATCGACGGAATCAACGAGTCCGATAAACCGCGTGGCTGGCAGACCGAGCTCCCCACCTTGCTCGCCGAGACCCGCCGCTACGCTCCCTGGATCGTGGTGGCATTGTCGGTTCGCACAACCTATCGCGACATCGTCCTCGGCTCGGATGCTGCCGACTTACCGACAGTCGAGCATCAAGGTTTCGCCGGTGTCGAGCAACAGGCTGCGGAGAGATTCTTCGCGCACTATCAGCTGCCGGCACCACAGCTACCGTTGGTCGGTCAGGATATGTCGAATCCGCTGTTCCTGAAGCTCTACTGCGAGACCGTGCAAAACGGCTGGACCCCGCCAGTCAACCAGCGAGCTGTGACCGTCAGTACCCTATTCGACCAGTACCTGGGCACAGTCAATCGGAAGGTGTCCGGAACTCTAGAGTTGGACGAGTCCGATCAGCTCGTGCAGCAGTGTATGAGCTTCATGGCAAAGGAGTTCACCGCACAAAAGAAGGATTGGATTCCACGGCCGCGCGCGAAGCAGCTCATCACGGCGCTTGCGCCGCATCTGCTCTCGTGGCCACGAACCTTGTTCGGCGAACTCCTGTCGGAAGGATTGCTATCGGCCGATATCGTCGACATCGATGACGGCACAAAGTTCGTCGAGATCGAAGTTATCAAGCTCAGCTATCAACGGTTCTCCGACTACATGATCGCCGAAGAGATTCTCTCCACTACCACTACGATCTCGCAGCTCGCCGCAGCCGCGTCCACTATCAGTGCATCGTCCTCGGGTGTGATTGAGGCACTGTCAGTGCTCGTACCGGAACGATTTGGCGTCGAGTTGCTCAAAACAACGACGTGGAACCTCGATCCGCTCGACCAACAGCAGTGGCATAGGGCATTTCTTCGCAGCCTGCCGACGCGCCATGGTGACGCCATCACCACTGATACCGTCGAACTGTTTGAGCAATTGACTGAACTGCCGCCTTCGATGCGCGAGTTGTCGGCGCAAACGCTGGTTGAGCTGTCCGTCCATCCTGGCCATCGCCTTGATGTTAAATATCTTCACCGTCTTCTCGACCAGACCGCAATGCCCGAGCGCGACGCTTCATGGGGAATTTCCTTGTACCACAGCATGAATACCGGTGCCCTTGGCAGAATTGTCCGATGGGCCGCACGGCCGGACCACGAGAACTATCCGCACGATGTCGTCGAGCGAGTCGCGGTCGTGCTGGTCTGGATGCTCGGAACGCCGCATCGCCCGATGCGCGATCACATCACAAAGACGCTCTCTCGGCTGCTCTCGCACCGTTTGGACATCCTCAAGAATTTGTATGACCAGTTCAGCGCAGTCGATGACCCTTACATCTTCGAACGTCTTTGCGTGATCACCTATGGTGCGCTTATCACGTCGGAAACATCGATCTCACAGGATGCGGTCGAGGTTGTGCGGTGCATGGCCGCAGCAGTCGCCGGGCGCTCAGTACCCGATTTGCTGGCCCGAGACGCACTGAACGGTGCCGTGGAATGGTGCGTGCGAACGGGAATGCTCGACCGTGACGCGGCCGAGCAGCTTCCCCAGTCGGCGCGGTCGTCGCTGACCTTGGACGCGCCTACCGAGAGCGATCTGTATGCCGTATACGCCCCGCGCGCGACGGGATCCACAGCGCAGGCCGGGTACGCGAGTATTCTCTTGTCAATCTGCGGCCTTGGCGACTTCGGTGTGAAGGTCGTCGGCCCCGATGTCCGACATTTCAGCCGGTTCCCCGTAGACGAACCCTATCCTTCGCCTCCCCCTCCGCCTGCCCAGACCACCCTTGACGACATCCGTCAGAGACTTGCCGCGCTGCAGAGTAGGGCTCAACGAGAGGATGCCGGAGATAAAGACCCGGAGGAGAATTCCCTACGCGCGCCAGACCAGATTGAAACTCGGCCACGCGCGGAGTTCCCCGACGACTCCGCGAAGACGTGGATCTTCCGAAGGGTGCTGCAATTGGGATGGACTCCGCAACTGTTCGCCGAGTTCGACGCCACCATCTCCTCACGCGGCAGAGAAGGCCACAAACCTGAACGCTTCGGTAAGAAGTATCAGTGGATCGCATTGCGCGAGTTGCTGGCGCGGATCGCCGACAATTATCACCCGCGACGACGACTGGGCGACAACGCGAGCGCTTATCGAGGCGCCTGGCAGATTCATGGACGCGATATCGATCCGACTCTGCCGCCGGCGCCACTGCTGTCGAGTACCCCTCGGCAGACGCGATTCGAGACAACGTTCCCGACCGACGACAGCACACATTGGTGGCTCCCGGACGGACCTGACTATGGTCGGTCCGATCCTCCAGCAGACTGCGACTGGGCGGCACGCACGGATGGCATTGTCGAAATAAAGCCACACCTCAAGCGATTCGCTCCTGACGGTAGCGAATGGGTGGTACTTCACTCGACGCACAATTGGGAAGAGGAGGATCCCCTCGGCGGCGAGGATCCTGACCGCAACCGTCGCCAACAGTGGAGCCACATCTACAGTTGGCTTGTTGCGAAATCAAATACGGCGTCGGTCTACAAGTTCTTATCAGAGAACTCGCTAATGGGAAGATGGATGCCCGAGGGAAGCAGCCCAACATCGGTGGTCTACCTCGGCGAGATGCCGTGGGGAGCGTCGGCCAACGAGTATCCCCAAGAATGGGACACCGGACATGGTGCCAAGCCTCTTCCGAAACCGGTCTATCCCACGTGGAATGAATACTGCTGGGAATCGGTTGTCCTCGACTGCTCCATCGACGAGGCGGTCAACGCCTGGATGCCATCGCTCGAACTCTTCGAGGCGGGCCAGCTGACCTGGCTGAACCGCACGCGAGAATGGCTCGATGTCGATGGCCAAGTCGCCGCCCAATATCTTGATACCGCCGACCAGAAACACGCCGCACTACTCGTCCGCTACACGTGGCTGGCGAACGTCCTCGAATCAGCCCAATGGTCAATTGTCTTCGGTCATTTGGGCGAGAAGCAGCTATTCAGTTCAAACGACTCGCAACCAGGTTTGGCTGGCGACTGGACCGAAATCGATACGACAGCTGTTCTGTACGGATCGGGCACCTGGAGGTGGGGCGACACCCGCACAGAGCGGCGGCGTCTCGAATGAATACTCGCGCGGGGCATGTGTCACCGAGATGGCCAACGCGAGTCGGGACTCGGTCGTTCAGAAGCGTCGGAGAAGTCAGTCAGGCCGTCCTGCGGGACAGATTACCGCCGTCGGCCGTGAACCCGGCTTCCGCGCCTCCTCAGATTCCAGATCGTCACCGCCCGTCAGCAGTTTGCAGTCTTGCGGGGATCGTCCGCGGTCTGTCACCGGCGCAGCGGATTCGCACGGTGACTGGCATGCCGCCCGGCCGCTGATGGCGCTCGCTGAAAATGCTCAGTTCTGCTTACCGAAAGTGCGCACCCGTGTGGCTCCGCCAATGAGGGCGGGTCTCCTTCGATGCTGGTGGTCTCTGACCACTCACCAGCGCCGGCGAAGGAGACCCGCATCTCATGTTGACATGGGAGGAAGACGTGGAAATACACGCACTGCACAAGCAAGGCTGGACGATCTCGGCGATCGCCCGACACACCGGACGAAACCGTCGCACCATCCGCAACTACATCAACGGCGTCACCACCCCCGGTATCCGCAAACCCGCACGTGAGGACCCGTTCGAACCGTTCGTCGAGTACGTCACCTGCCGGCTGCGGGAGGACCCGCACCTGTGGGCCCGCACCCTGTGCGACGAGCTCGAGGATCTCGGCTACCGGTTGTCGTATCCGACGCTGACCCGGCAGATCCGCGACCGCAAACTCCGCCCGGTATGCGAGGCCTGCGCGAACGCCACCGACCGGGCGAACGCGATAATCGCCCATCCGCCCGGCGAGGAAACTCAGTGGGACTGGGTCGATCTGCCGAATCCACCCGCCTCCTGGGGCTGGGGCGGGATGGCGCACCTGCTGGTCGGCTCCCTGGCGCATTCGGGGCGCTGGCGCGGGATCCTGGCACCGGCGATGACCCAACCGCACCTGGTCGACGGCCTCGACCGGGTCAGCCGCCAGCTCGGCGGCATGACGAGGGTGTGGCGGTTCGATCGGATGGCCACCGTCTGCCATCCCGAGTCGGGCCGGGTGACCGCGAGCTTCGCCGGCGTCGCGAAGCACTACGGCGTCTCGGTGGCGATCTGCCCACCCAAAGCCGGGAACCGCAAAGGTGTGGTCGAGAAGGCCAATCATACTGCCGCCCAACGATGGTGGCGCACCCTGCCGGACGACGTCACCGTCGAACAGGCCCAACAACGCGTGGACGAGTTCTGCCGGCTGCGGGGCGACACCCGGATGCGGGCCACCGCCGACGGCAAGGCATCGGTGGCTACGGTGGCGGCCGCCGAACCGTTGACCGCGCTGCCGGCCACGCCGCGACTCTGGCGACCCTTCGCCCCGTTGTCTCCCAGGCGCTGCGTTCATGACTCCACACCGCCGGCTGCCGGGCAGTGGGTAGCGAGCCGAGGATGCGGTCGTAGCAGCGGCCCGCCGCAGCCAGCGCGCTCTCGAGGTCGTGGAGGTCCGCGGTCAGTGGACTGTTGCGGGCGGCCTTGGCCCACTGAGTCGCCCACGCCGGGCCCGGGCTCACCAGCGTCGCCGGCAGCGCGGGCAGGGCGCGCACGCGTCGTTCCCGTTCGACCGCGTCGACGGCGGAGGTCAGATCGATGGGCAGGAACATGCTGATCAGTAGCAGATCCACCAGATCACGGAACCGTCCCGACGCCGCCCCCGCCGCACCGTGCACCTCGTAGAGTGCGCAGATCTTGTCCGCGATCTGATCCGCCAGCGGATACAGCGGGACGCTGGTCTCGGGTGGGAAGTCGTCGGTGTCGACCAGCCTCGGGATCGGGCGGCGTTCGATCTCGCCGACGAGGGTGCGGCGGCTGCCGACGACATCGAGGGAGAAGCTGTCGTAGGTTTTGCCGCCGAGGGAGGCGGTGACGGTGACCGTGACCCCCTTGTCGTGGCTCAGTTCGGTCGACGGGCCGACCGCGAAGCGGAAGTGGTCGAGGTGGTGGTCGCGGACCGTGCGGCGCAGCTCGTCGACCGAGTCCGGAAGGTCGGTGGCGGCGAGGAGGTCGATGTCCTTGCTGTAGCGGGCCTGC
Organism: Rhodococcus sp. G6(2025); assembly: GCF_058628105.1. NCBI lineage: Bacteria > Bacillati > Actinomycetota > Actinomycetes > Mycobacteriales > Nocardiaceae > Rhodococcus > Rhodococcus sp. G6(2025). Next base: position 860,481 of record NZ_CP179751.1, on the reverse strand, counting down.
GGCAGGCGCACCATCATTCCGATGCCGCCCTTGAGGATCCACCCGTCCGGGTCGGTGTCGAAGACGCGGGTGAGGAAGCGGGCGATGACGAAGCGGCGGCGCACCAGGGCGATGTTCTGGCCGTGCTCTCGGGCGTATCGGTTGAGGCGGTCGGTGATACTCGCCCGCACCGCCTGCGGGGACCGCGACGCCGGGCTCACCGGTCGGCCGTCTTCGCCGACCGAGCCGTCCGGGCCGTCCGGCCGGTTCCGGTCGTGCTGGTGCCGTCCGCCGGCTGGGCGGCGGGTGCGGTCTCCCCGACGCCGGTATCGGCGTCGGGGCTGGCGGTGGACTGCCCGAGAGCGGCGGCGAGCGACTGCATCAGCGCATCCCGTGCCTGCGGTGACTCGGTCACCGCCTTCATCAGGGCGGCGATGCTCAGCTGCGCGGCGTCCGGCGCGGCCACACTGGTGGCGGTGGCACCAGCGGCTGTGGTGGTGGTGTTCTTGCGGGCGAGGTCCGCGAGGGCCAGGGTGGTGGCCGGCACCCCCGCCTGCGCGATCAGCACCTCGAGGAAGCCCTGCCCGTCCAGCGCCCGGTGCCCGTAGTCGAAGGCATGCGGGGCGAGTGCCGTCAGCACCTCTTCCACGGTCGCCTGGCCGCGGGTGAGGGCGTCGCGGACCACCGACGCCAGATGCCCGGCATCGGTGCCGGCGGCGGCCAGATCACCGATCGTGCGGGCCGGGGTGGTCACCGGCAGCCCGTCGACGAGCTGCCAATCCTCCCGCGACAGCACACCCCGGTGCACGATCACCCCGGGGAGCGACAGCCGGATCCGCCGGATCGCGGTCAGCTCCACCACATCGGCATCCAGATCCCCCAGCCCATGCAGGCCGGCGGCAGTGCGATGCGAGAGCACCCCCGTCGGGACCGGCTGATCCAGCCGCTCCCACACCACCACATCCGGGTCCAGCGCCAGCCACGCCACCCGTTCCTCCAGGTGCACATCCTCCGGCATCCGTGCCAGCCGATACAGCCCGTGATGCAGCCGCTCGAGCACCCCCGAATCGACCATCCGCTTGAGCTGCTGCACCGACACCGACGTCATCGCCCGCGCCTGCCGGCTGGTCACCACACCCCCCTGCTCAGCAGCCAGCGCCACCACCTGAGCAGCACGACTATCCGATCTCATGCCACAATAATACACACTTACCCTCATAACCATGGCATGGTATGTAACTATCATGCCAAGGTAGTTGCGTCGGCGACGATGTCGACCCACGCCGGATGGCGCGGCAGAGCGGGCGCAGTACCGACTGCGGGGCGCCTGTCCGACGGGCCGACAGACAGGCATTCACACACCCGCCGTCAGCGCTGGTGGGAACCGAGGGGTCCACCAGACACGGCGAATGTTAATCCTCAACCCCCACCCGCCCACACCGACAGAGCCAATTCCCCTGACAACAAACGAAAATGAGACACCCGGCGGCCACCGAACCGAACCGACGGAGCACGATCCCCGCCCGCCTGGGATCGAGCGGAAGCCGCCCGGTTGCATCGCGCCACCGAACCCCTCCTACCCTGGCGAGTCCGAACAACCTGAGTATGAGGACGCAACAGCCATGGCCACCGACTACGACGCCCCCAGAGTCACCGAATCCGACGAGCCGGACACCTCCCTTGAACAGCTGACCGTCAGCCGGAAAGACACCCAGTCCCCCGTCGTCGACGTTGAAGACTCCGACACCGCAGAGTCCTTCGAACTGCCCGGCGCCGACCTGTCCGGTGAAGAATTCACCGTCCGCGTCATCCCCAAGCAGGCCGACGAGTTCACCTGCACCAGTTGCTTCCTGGTCCACCACCGCAGCCGCCTCGCCGACGCCGCGCAACAGATCTGCCGGGACTGCACCTGAGAAGGTCGGGGCATCAGAGGACCTGGACACCTCCAGACTGAGCGGCATCCGCCACTGTCACTGCATCGCACACACTTGCCCCGCCGGAGCGGCAGCCAGCCATCGCCCCTCCACGGGCCTCCCGGCGGCCCGGCGACGCGGTGGGGCGGGCGGGGCTCGAACCCGCGACCAACCGATTATGAGTCCACGGCTCTAACCGACTGAGCTACCGCCCCATCCCTACCATCGTGGGGATGGTGATGCTACCGACCACCCTGCTGGCGCCGTGGCCGCCCGTGCCGAGGACAGTCGTCATGCGCGGCCGAAGAGCTGCCGCACACCACCGTCCTCATCGACCGCATACAGCGCCATCCCCAACAGATCCAGAATCCGCTGAGGTGCCCGCACCGCCGCGTCCACCGATCGCGGCTCGTCCCGCACGACCAACGCAAACGACACCGACAGATCCGCCTCGCTCGGCATCCGCCTCACCAGCTGCCCGATGGCGGTATCGACATCCAACCCCGGCGCGGCGGTCGCGCCCTTGACCTCGGCGTAGAGCAGGTGGCCGTCCTTCTCGGCAACGATGTCGACGAAATCCGTATCGGGCACCACCGTCCAGCCCTGAGATGACAACCACCCCGCGAAGTCCCGGGCCACGCGAGCCTCATCACCTCTCATACCGGACACGGTAAGCCTGAATTGTCAGTTCCGAACAACACCACAGCGCAAACACATCAGGCGCCAGCGTTGCCACGGCTCAGCATGCCCCGGAAGATGCCGCGCGGCGGGTCGACGTACCCCCTTCAGGACCTCATTCGCGTGATTCATGTAATCGACTGACTGCTAGCGCAATTCGTGTGCCCGATCTTTGACGCAGCCCAGAACCTGCCACGAAGCGGCTGCCGTCAATCATTCTCCCCGGTGTCGGCCGGGTGTCCGCACAGCCGAATCCTGGTCCGGGTCCGGGTTCGGGTTCGGGGCGGTAGGAGCCCGGATCGATGGTCAGGTCTTCGGTGTCGGCAAAAACCAGCCGCCTGTCGTCGAGCGCGACCGCCCACCGATGCACCGGCGCCCACTCGTGCCCACCACCGCCCGGATCGGTCACCGCCGCATAATCCTCGACCACCTCACCGGTGAGATCGGCCCCGGCGCTCCTGCGGACCAGCACCCGGACACCGACCGTCAACTTCGGGCCATCGACCGGCCGGTTGCCGCTGTTTCGGGCCATGGTGATGCACCTCTTCGCTCGGCGAAACTCCCTAGATCGAGCATAAGCACCGACCGGCCCGGTACGCGAACCGACCTGCACAAACACTCCGCGATTCGAAACGCCGCCGAAGCAATCGGCTGCCATCGTGCGGTCGGAGGCCACCCAGATGCACTCAGCACACAACCGACGTGCTGCGTTCGCGCGACAGCACGGGCGCAACCCCACCAGCCGGTTGCGCGAACGCGATGACATCGGCGGATACCAACTCGTTGGCCGCACCTGTACCCCCTTCTTTCCATTCGAGCGGCGACTGCCGGCAGCGGCGGACGGGCGTTCACCCACACCACTGCACGGCGCGCACCAATTCCGATCCGACCACGATCGTTCGAGAATGTTGAGCTGATCTAGAACCTGATCGACGACTGTGGTCGGGATCCGGAAATCTGCGCTCTCCCAAGCCCGGAGGCGGTCCCGCACGTAGGCAAGCATGGCGAGTTAAGCGCTCGAAGCCTGCTGCAGTTCGGTCGCTCACCGCCTCACCCCGCCCCGAGCGGCCGGCAATCCGAACTGTGCCCGCTCGGCGACGTCGAGACGACGGCTTCCGGCGTGGCATGCGCGACTGTTACTGACGAAGAGGGGTACCACCCGATTGGGCGCGTTGCCCACTCGTCGCCCAGTGGTCGACCTCGGACATCTCGGCCATCCCGGGTGCGTAGGCGGCGATGTCGTCGGGGCGCGCTAGGCCGGCTCCGCCGGATGCGTAAGAACCACCATCGATGGCCAGGTTGAGCCCCGTAACCCAGGAGGCCTCGTCTGAGGCCAGATAGACAGCCGCGCTTGCAATATCTTCGGGCTCCCCCAGGCGCGGAATCAGGTTCGGTGTCAGCGTAACGCGGCGTTGTTCGGTGCCTTCCGTGCCGTAGAACAGGAGGCCGTTCGGGGTTGCCACACAGCCTGGTGAGATCGTGTTCACCCGGATGTTTGCTCTGGCCACTTCGTTCGTCAGGCAGCTTGCCAATCGGATGACACCAGCTTTGGCCACTGAGTAGGCCTGGATGATGGGGAGGTTGCCCGGGTATCCCGTTCCTATATCGGAACCGGCCACCGAGCCCATGAAGATGATGCTGCCGCCGCCGCGTGCGCGTAGGTGGGGAATGGCGTGTTTGGAGACCAGGAAGGGAACGGTCAGTGTGTGGTCGAGGGTGAATTTCCAGTCCGCGAGGCTGGAGTCTTCGACTGTTCCCAATCGTAACTGCATCGCGCTGTTGTGTAGGACGTCGATGCCGCCAAATTTCCCGGCGGCGAACTCGAGTAGCTGGTGCGCTTCCTCCTCGTTCGAGAGATCGATCGGGTGCAGCGATTCCATCCGTCCGCCGGCCGCGCGCACGATTTCGAGCGTTTCCTCGGCGGCTTCGGCGTTGATGTCGCACCCGACGATCGACGCTCCTTCGGCTGCGAACCGCAACGCGACCTGCCGCGCCATTCCGCGGCCGGTGCCGGTGATTACGGCGACTTTGCCCTCCAGACGACCGGTCATAGTGATCTCCTTGTCGAGTCAGTTTGTTCGGACACTCGTGGATGAATAGAACCCGTCCGCGTGCCGCCTCTCGCCCGTGAACTAGAGGGCGCTGTGTTCGCTCGGACGCGGACGGCGACGAACGTACATCTCCATTTGAAGCGTCATGACAGGCTGCGAGTCTCGTGACGATAGTGTTCCGATGGTTGTCACCCGACCCCAGTGCGGGTGGGTATTGCCGATTGCGGTGATGCTGAAAGTACCCCGCAGGTAGGTGTCGGCACGGACCGGAGCGCGGAACTGCACCTCACGCAGTACTCGGCCTGCGACGATGTGCCAGTTTCCGAATACTCGGTTGACAGCGAGGCGTTGGAATACCGCGAGCGTGTGGACGCCGCTCGCAACTATCGTGCCGAAGTGGCTTGCTTCGGCGAGTGCGACGTCGGTGTGTATGTGCAGAGGATCCCAGTGGTCGGCGAACGACATGATCTCCTCCGCTGTGACGAGGTACTCCCCGAGGTCGTACTCATCCCCTACGACGAGGTCCTCGGCATAGCACAGTTGGCCGTCACCAGGTGCGGCATAGTTCATTCCGACTTCCTTCCCTGCTACGGCTGGGCGCTCTGCGCAGCGATTGCGGGCGACTTCGACGCACCTGCCAGTCTTCCCCTGCGGCTACACGAAGTCAGTGTGCCGCGCGGGATGTTGGCCGGTCACGGTCTTTGGTCGAGTTGCTCTGAGTAGCCCGTACGAGCACACCCCAGCGATTGCCAAGGGCACCAGCACTGCGATGTACAGATCTTTCGGTGACATGAAGCCGATTGCGTACCCGCCGAGGATGGGCGACAGGATCGATCCGACTCTGGCGACGCCTAGCATCGTGCCGAACCCTTTGGCTCGTATTCGTATTGGGTACACGGTGGTTGCGATCGCGGTGAAGGCCGTCAGTGAGACGAAGACGAACAGACCCAGCAGCAGGGCCATGGCCAGCGCCAAGGCGCCCTGCAGGGTCAGTGCGAAGGCAACCAGGGCAACCATGCCCAGAGCCATCGACATCCAGGATATTTGGGCAGACGGCCGCTTGAGGCCAAGAAATCCGTACAGGATGGCCCCGATCATCGTGCCAACCGACAGCATGATGCCCACTAGCGCCCCGCTGCCGGTGTCTCCGGTCTCATTCTTGATCAGCTGAGGGGTCCAGGAACCGATGAAATAAAACGCGGCAGTGCAGAATCCATAACCGAGCCAGAGGAGCAGGGTGGTTACCCGCAGTCCTGGTCCGAGGAGTTTCGTATCCGATTGATCGACTATCGCCTCGTCGGCTAGAACACCACCAGTGACGAGTCCTTCCTCCAAGTTGACCCGCGTAGACAACTTCTCGGCCGTCTCCTGCGCCGTGTCGTCCGACGACCGTCGAAGGTAGGCCACTGTTTCTGGAATGAAAGCGGCGACAACGACGGTGACAGTTGCGCTGAGCGCAAACCCTACCCAGAACAGCCCTTTCCATCCGCCTGCGGCTTCGATCACCGAGGCACCTGCCAGGCCTGCGACGAAAGTTCCCAGCGGGTACCCGAAGAGCACCACGCCCACCGAGAGGCTGCGGCGTGATGGTGGAGACATTTCCTGGGCGATGACCATAGAGATTGCACCGAGCACACCGATTGCCATTCCCGTAGCGAATCGCGATGCGATCAACACCGAGTAGCTGGGGGCCAGTGATGAAACAAGGAGGCCGGCCGTGTTGAGTACCAGCGCGCCGAGCAACGTCGGGCGACGCCCATGGACGTCGGCCATCCGCGCCAGGAAGAAGGCCCCGACGCCGATGCCCACCAAGGCTGCGCTGATCAAGTAGCCCTTGCCGGACGCTGTTGCGTACCCCTCGGGGAGGTTGGGGAGGGCGTACCCCATGATGAACAAATCGTAGCCGTCGAGCAGGTTGACGAGCGAGCATACTAGCACGATTGCTATTTGATACGGCGTCATGGACGCCATCGAGCGAGCCCCACTGAGGGTCATGCCGACTCCTTCTCGAGTCACGGGTTGATCCGACTTGGTTGAATCCCCGAGATGCCGTCGACGGGGAGTCTCGGGGAACGGGGCGGATGTGTTGATCGCCCGGAATCGGACGGTCTGGTCTCGGCGGTCGCTGAAGCACTGTCACCGGTTCATTGCCTGGATCCCCACGCGTGGAGCGCTAGCGCGACATTGGTTGAAGTAGTTTGACAGTGGTTGTTGTGGGTGTAAGCCCGCTGGACCCCGAAGTTGTTTCCGCGAATTCGACGGAGGGTCGGGCGGAGGCTGCGGCCCGGAATGGCTGGGCTAGGAGGTTGCGCGGATCGCCTCGGCCTGGGCATCGGTGAATGACTGACGGCTAGACGGCTCGTGTTGTGTGCCGCTCGCTGCCACGGCTAAATATCTTGCATTGGCTCGTGCGAGAGCGATATTTGTAAAGATTCTTTGGATCGATTCGGTGGCGCGGCGGGGTGTGATCAGACTGACACATGCAATGACAGCATGAATGATGACCAACGGCATTTGGGAGGCCTTCTAGGTTTGCGGCGCGATGCCGAGTGGGGGAACGGGATACCCCTCGCACGGAGGGTCCGATGCTACGTTCTGCACCAGCACGACCGTCAGAAGACTCATAGGACAGGGACGTAGGGTCAACCGGGGCAGTCAGTCGAGATTGCTGCCACGGAGCGGATGGGCTGGAGAGGGATGATTTCGAGGTTCGACTGCAGCAATGTCGTGCTATCGGCGAAAAATGCTTTCATGTAAGGTTTTTCGAGGTGCTCACGGATTGCGGCACCGTTAGCGTAGAGTTCATAGAATGCGATGCTGTCGGGCCTGGATGCATCATGATGGATCTCGTACACAAGAATGCCGGGCTCGGCGCGACTCGGGTCTCCCAGGGAGAGCATCCGCTCCATCAGGATGTGGCGTGTTCCTTCCTTGGCTCGCGCGTAACCGTAGAACGCAACCGGTGTCTCGCTGGACAACAACTCGGCGGGGACGATCTCTGACACGGCATACCTTCCTATCAGCCCGCATTGAGCGAACAACGCCCTCGAGCGCGGGTTCGAATCGAACCTGGGGTGGCGAACCATCGCAGCTTGCTGACCACCGAAGACGGTGCACAACAGGTGCCCAAAACTACAGAAGCGGATATCCAGCGGTAACCTCCAACTGGGTTCCGGTGACGAATCGGCCACTCTCCCCTACCAAGTACAGGACGGCGCGGGAGATGTCGGCCGGGTCCACCCACGGTGTATCGAGTGCAGCGAGTGTCTGGAACACGGGTTCGACGCTGTGGCGCGTAGGTTGATCCACGTCCGGCGCGAAGAGATCGTAGATCATCGAGTTCTGGATCATCGGGGTATCGCAATTGGTCGGGTGGATGACGTTCACCCGAATCTGGTGGCGTGCCAGTTCTTTGGCCAATGCCTTTGCTACACCGACAACACCGTGCTTCGAGGCGATGTAGTGCACCATCGACTCGACGGGAGTAATGGTACTGGCCGAACCTATGAATACCATCGATCCACCGCGTCCACCATCGACAATATGCTTCGAGGCAGCCTGCGCCGAAAAGAACGCGCCGGACAAGTTTGTGCCCACCACGGTGTTCCACTGCTCGGGCGTGATCGATTCTGCCGCGGTGATTTCGCATACGCCGGCATTGAGCACCGCGATATCCAGTCGCCCCAGATCACGTACCGCCCTCTCGACACCCTCCGCAACCGCGGACGGATCGCGCACATCGCATTCGAGGCGGTAAGCACGCTGTCCGTACTTCTCCACAAGACCGACCGTTTCGTCGAGGTCCTCTGCCGTCGACGTCGGATATGGCACGGTTGCAACCTGTCTGCAGATGTCGAGCACGATGACGTCCGCGCCCGACTCAGCGAGGAAGGTGGCGTGCGAACGGCCCTGCCCTCGGGCCGCCCCGGTGACCAGAGCGACTTTGCCTGTCAGGTCATGCATTCTCTATCTCCCCGTCCGATCGACTCGCAGGTCGGTCTTCTCGTGATCTGTCGTCGTATAGATACTGTTGCCGCGGAGCCGTTCGGTGTTACCCGTTCGGTTCCTTGCGGTTTGTACTCCCCGGGGTTCACGCAACGTTGTTGGCGATGAGCCCGGCAGAAACGTGCAACACTTCGCCGGTGACCATGCGAGCGTCGTCCGACAGGAGGTACAGGTAGGCGTTGGAGACGTCCTGCCAGTCCACACCTGGGACGCCGAGCGGATGCATGGTTTTCATTCGTTCGATCATCTGCTCGCGCGTCGGGTTCTCGATGTCCGGGCAGAAGAGTTTGTAGGCTTCCTCGTTGTTGTTCATTGAGGGAAGGTCACCGGAGTTGACATTCGTCGGGGCCACACAATTGGCGCGTATACCGTATTCGCCGTATTCCATTGCTAGGGTCTTCATCAGTCCGATCACTGCCCACTTTGAGGCGCCGTAGTCCGAGATGTGGGGGTAGGCGGCGCGGCCTGCGGTGGACGAGGTGATCACGATGTTGCCTTTGCGCTTCGCGACCATGTGAGGCAGGGCGGCGCGACACCCGTTGAAGACGCCGGTCAGGTTGGTATCAATGACCGTACGCCACTGTTCGGGCGAGATGTCTGCGAGCTTGCCGAATTTCAGGATGATACCTGCACTGCTCAACAGGTGATCGATTTGTCCGAGTTCATCGATCGTCTGTCGCGCAGCGTCCACCATAGCTTCGTCATCGCGAACATCCGCGACGATGCTGATGCACTTACGTCCCACGTCGGAAACCATCGCGCGGGTCTGTTCCAACTCCTCCTCGGAGCCGCCTGGGTAGTTCTGCCCCGGGACATCGGCAACGCAGTTGTCCACAAGTGCGATGTCCGCCCCCTCGCGTGCCAGTGTCAGAGCGTGGGATCGACCTGAGCCCTTTGCTCCGCCGGTGATGAGTGCAACCGTTCCATCCAGCTTCCCCATGCTCTATCACTCACCTGTTCTCGAAGTTTGACTGGAGGTATCTATGCGTGTCGTCCGCGTGATGTGTATCGAAGAACCGCTCGGCGCCCGTGCTCTATCGAAATCAATTGCAGTACAGGCACTGTCGAATACGCGAGCTGACTGGTGGCACAGGATATTTTTTGTGTGCGACTCACCGGACATTTGATCCGACTCTTGAGTCGTAATATCGACCCATTGGTTAGTAACCTAGTTCCAGCGCGTGGACGTGTCAATGGTCACAGGCGCCATATCTGCGAGGTGCCCTGACCGTGTCCGGATCTATAGGCTGGTTTGGGCAGAGCAGCTGCAGTATTGAAACGCCGGACGAGTCCCACATGCGAGTTGTAGTCTCGCGTGCGTGGATTCGTCCGGCGTTGACTGTCACGTACCGCGGCTGGAGATCGGTTTCTGGCGACAAGGATTCTGTTGTTCGAACTATAACGACGTTGGCCATCAGCCTACGCAGCAGCTGTTGCAGCTCGACGCCTCCGCGGGGAGCTGTTGCAGTTCAGCATTTTCCTCGCGAGGTGTTTCGGTGGGACGGCGGAGCAGGCTGAACTCTCACGTCGTCGACATCCCGCCGTCGACCAAAATCGTCTGGCCGGTGACGTACCCCGCTGCGGGCGATGCGAGCCAGACCGCGGTTGCGGCGAGTTCCTCGGGCTTGCCCGCTCTTCCCAACAAGAACCGGGGCTCGAGCGAATCGGTCACATACTCTGGGGGGTACGACTCCGTCATTTCGGTCTCGAAGAAGCCCGGCGCAATCGCGTTTACTCTGATTCCCGGTTTACGGCCCCACTGCGACGCGAGATCTCGCGTGAGTCCAACGAGGCCGGCCTTGCTTGCGGTGTACGCCGCCTGGGGCAGTGCGGCAGTAGTGAAGCCGAGAACACTCGAGATGTTGATGATCGAACTCCCCAGCGTCATCACTTCGGCGCAGGCTTGGGCCATCCAATAGCTACCTCCGAGATTGACATCTACTACCGCACGGAAGGCATCAGGGCTCTCCCGAGTCGCCGGGACTGCACTCGCCATGCCGGCATTGTTGACGAGGATGTCCACACGACCGAACCGTGCCATCGCCGCCTCGACCAGCTCTACGCACTGGCGAGGATCGGCCACGTCGGCGTTCTGCACCAGGGCCTCGCGCCCGTACCCGCGTACCGCCTGTGCGGTTGCCTCCAAGCGGTCGACCCTGCGCGATGCCACGATTACGTGGGCTCCGGCGCGGGCCATGGCCGTGGACAGCGATACGCCTAGACCTGCTGACGCCCCGGTGACGATCGCGACTCGATCGTCGAGGCGGAACATTTCCGCGAAGGCGCCTAGGTTGTCGGCCGCCTCTTGTTCGTGCATTTCACTTCCCTCTTCGAAGTCAGCCCCGACCCGGATATCGACGGCTTACGCCATACCGCCCGACTCTGCTGAAAGTTTCGTCGACTCTTGAGGCTTGGCTACCGCTGTCGACACCTGGAGCCGGGACCGGTCTATTGACCAACTATTGGGAGTGCTCAGACGGGTGAGGGGGCCTGACCACGGCGGTCGAGAAGCCGCTTGACCTTCCCCTCTCCTCCCAGCCCCGTCTGAGGAGCGAGGGATCCAGCAGGGACGATCGTCACCTCGACCGAGACACCGAAGGTCGACTTGAGACGATGCTTCATGTCTTCCTGGAGGGGTGCTGTGTCTTCGTCGTTCGCCTGCTCGATCAACACGGTCATTCGTTCACGGGAACCGAGACCCTCGCCGACGTTCTCCACCACGCACAGGAACTCGCCCGTCGATCGCGCGTCGCCCTGGACGACGTCCTGCGCTGACCGCGGATACACGCTTGTCGCTCTCAGTTTCACCATTTCGTCGAGGCGGCCCAAGAAACCGGACAGTTTGGTCGTCCGGGCGCCGCACGCGCACGCTGCGCGCTCGGAACTACGCATGCGGTCTTTGAGGTCGTATCTGATGATGGGTGGAACCGAGCGATGCAGGCTGGTGACCACGATGTCGCCGTCGTGCCCTGGGCCGAGGATGCGTCCGGTCTCGCTGTCGGCGATCTCGACGATGGCGGTGTCGTCGTTGACGTGCAACCCATCTTTTGCAGCGCATTCGTATCCGATGAGGCCGACTTCATGGGTTCCGTAGTTGTCGTAGACCGGAACACCCCATGCATCTTCGAGCAAGTCGCGCAGGTGTCCCTCGGTATCCACCCCGAGATAGGTATGAATGAATCGCGTGGACAGATCCTTCTTGAGGTCGATGCCAGATCGATCAGCCTCTTGCGCCAGAATTTTGAGGTACTCGCCGAAGGCGACCCAACCACTTGTTCCCCAGGAGCGCGCCAGCTCCAGTTGCCTTGCCGAACTGGTGACGGCACCCGAACCGGTGGTCAAGGGGACCATGCCACACCAGTGCATGGCGGCGGTCGACGAACACCACGCGGTGTTGGCCAAACTGTTGGTGAGGGTGATCTGTAGGATGTCCCCGACTTCGGCCCCCTGCGCAACGAAAGCTCGGGCGAATTGAATTGCCTGCACTTCCCACGCTACGGGATCGAACAGTGTCGGCCGCGGCAGCCCTGAGGTGCCACCACTGGATTGAATCTTCAGCGGTGTTCGCATCGCGTCCAGTGCGAAGTTCTGATGGTTTCCGAACGGCGGGTGCTCCTCGATCGAGTGCTTGATGTCCTCACTGGTGAACGTAGGGATCTTCTCGAGGTCGTCCAGGCCTCGAATGTCTCCTGGCTGCAAACCGGCGTCCGACCACCGCTCGCGATAAAACGGGACCGCCCAAGCGTCGGCCACCCGTGCGAGAAAGCGTGATTCCTGAATCTGTCGCATCTCGTCGTCGGACCGTGCCGACATGACGGAGTTGAACAGGGGCGGCGGCGGGTAGTCCTCGGTGAGCTGACGCCAGTCGATGCTCGACCAGTAGTAGGGAATTTCGTTCTTCGACATCAATGCTCCTGAAGCTGTCGTTATGCCGGCAGTGTGTTCGCCGGTGGTGTTGTAGAAGTGCTCGGCTCAAGCAGTAACGAATTGGTAGGCGTTGCCGTCGCTCACGATACGACCGACGCTGTTCCCGGCGAAGTGCGTGCCGAACACAAGAACATCACGGTCTGCAACCGACGCGAGGAACTCCTGACGCCGAGCGGAGGACAGCTCACGGTCCCAGTCACCTCGCGAACTCCACGTGGGATGGGCGGCCTGAATCGGGTGATGCACGAAATCACCAGTGATGAACCCGGTCTCACCCTTCGATTCGATGGTGAGACTGTGATGGGATTTGGTATGGCCAGGCGTGGATGTATACCGCACGCCCTCGCAGATGGTGTGGTTGACCGGAACGAGATCGACGAGGCCCGCCTCGACACACGGTTGAATCGACTGCGCGAACACGAGACGCGTCTGCCGGTGGATGTCCGGATCCGCTCCGTTGTACGTGACGGCATGCCCGAGGTCGTCGGAGACGGCGCCGCCCTCGGTGAGTCCCTTGTGGTACTCGAACTCGTCCTGAACGAAGGTGTACCGGGCGTTCGGGAATGTCGGCACCCATCGGTCACCGTCGAGCACGGTGTTCCATCCCACGTGATCGAGGTGCAGATGTGTGATGGCGACGTAGTCGATCTGTTCGGGCTTGTAGCCGGCATCCGCCAGTCGATCCAGATAGGGGGTGTCCAGGCCACCCCAGGCCGGGATCAGCGGTAGATCCTTGTGATTGCCGCACGCGGTGTCGACGAGAACGACAGACGACCCGGTGTCGACGACGAACGAGTGAACGCTCCAGAGTGTCTGCCCGTGTTCGTTGGCGTAGTCGGGGTACAGCCACGGAACGGCCTTGACCGCATCCGGCGTTGCCTCTGCGATCAGTCCGTCGAGCTCACCGACCTCGACCGCGATTTCGTTTATCTGGGTGATTTTCACATCACCGATCTGCCAGCTATGAGTCATGGGGTTTGCTTCTTTCGTTGAGTGTGTGTGGTGCTTGTTCAGACACCGCGTCCGGCCATTTCGCCTTCGTAGATCGCCTCGTCCACCCGGCGGGGTGCCAAGCAGTCTCCGACGGCCGTCACGTCGAACTGCGCTTCCAGTTGGGGTAGAAGGGCCGTATCGGAATCGCGAAGCATGATGGTCACGAGAGACTGCGCCGGCACCACTCTGGCAGCACCATCCCAGATGCGATTCAGTACGACGCCGTCCGAATTCACTTCGGCGACAATGTGTTGCGGTGTCAGTGTCACCCCCTGCGCATACAGCCTCGGATAGAGATGCCCGACATCGAGGTTGAAGAGTGTGTTGTCGCCCAAGAACAGCTTCGAGGAAACCACTTCGACCTTCTTGCCCGCGTTCGCGAGGAGCTCCGCCAGTCCCAGCGCGAGGTACTCGCCCGTGTCGTCGATGATGACGACGTTCTCCCCACATGCCGAGGGATCCTCGATGGCCTGGATCGGATTGAGCACGCGGATACGCTCCAACCCCGGGATTTCCGGGCGGGCGGCCAGGGTGGCGGAGAACCCGTCGGTGCGCCAGGTCGATCCGGATGCAAGTATGACGTGGTCTGCACCGACTTCATGCACGCTCTCGATGTCGGCGGTCGTATTGAGACGGACATCGACCTTGTATTTTTCGAGCATTCGCTCCATGTCTTTGACCATGACGGACCATCGGCCACGCGTGGGCAACTTGGCGGCATATCGAATTTGCCCGCCGAGCGTGTCGCCGCGCTCCATCAGTACGACGTCATGCCCTCGCGATGCGGCAACTTCCGCTGCCCGCATTCCAGCGGGTCCTCCGCCGATGACGAGCACCTTCTGGGGTGTGGCGGCCAAATCCAATGTTCCGCTGCCGAGGTCTTTCTCGCGCCCAGCGGCGGGATTCTGCGTGCAGGTCAGCTCCCAGCCCTTGGACATCCGGCCGATACAGCCTTGATTTGCCCTGACGCAATGCCGAATTTCGTCCTCGCGTCCGGTCTGCGCCTTCTGCACCAGGAAGGGATCTGCGATGTGCGCTCTGGTCATAGCGACGAGATCGGCGTCACCCGAAGTCACAATCTGTTCGGCGACCGACAGCTCGGTAATTCCGTTTGCGGTCACGACCGGATAGTTTCCGACGACCTTCTTCGCGCGGGCAGCCAGATCGACCAACTGGGGGCCGGGCAGGCTCATCGGAGAGACGACGCGATCGAACGTGGAAGCGTTCCCGGCGCTGATGCTGAAGTAGTCGAACAATCCAGAGTCCGCCAGGTTCTTGGCGATCTTCTCGCCCTCGGCCTCGTCGATACCGCCCGGAACGTATTCGGTGAGCGATAGTCTCACGCCGACCGCGAAGTCGGGGCCACCCTCTCGGCGCACCGCTTCGGCGCACTCACGAACGACGCGGCATCGATTCTCGGTGCTGCCGCCGTACTCGTCCGTTCGACGATTCGTCAGTGGGGAGAGGAAACTGCACAGAAGATACCCGTGAGCGGCGTGTACCTCGGCTCCGTCGATACCGGCAACCCGTGCGTTGCGTGCACTTCGGCCGAATCCCGCTACGAGCTGCTCGATGTCGGCGTGCGACATCGCTCGGCCGATCTCCCCATAGGTAGTCGAGGGCAGACCCGAGGGACTCCAGAGCGCCCTCCAGTTCTCGAGAAACATTCCGTTGTAGTCTTCCACGCCGAAGTGTGAAAGGTCGACGAAAATTTTGGCTCCATGGCGGTGCACGGCTTTCGCCAGTCGCTCGTACACCGGTATCACCTCGGTGGGCCATCCCTGGTGGGTGCGGTACCCCAGTCCGCGACTCGTTGCATGCACGGCTTGAGCCTCGGTGAGAATGAGCCCCGCGCCTCCCCTCGCCCGCTCCTCGTAGTAGTCGATGCTCTGTTGAGTCATCAGGTTGTCTTTGTCGCCGTACATCAGCGCGTGTGCGGTGACCACGATGCGGTTCTTGACACTGACCGGGCCCAGTTCGATGGGCTGCCAGAGCGCCGGATGCTTGGTCATGATGTTTCCTCGTCTCGTCGCGGCTCGACTGTTCCATCCGGGGGCTGACCGGAGAGTCGAAAACCCAACCGATTGTTCAAAGCCGATAATGGCGTAGGTCACACAGGCTTGTCAATAAGGGGTGGCTCACCTGAACGGAATCCGCCGCGCAACGATGTTCCGGTAGCCCATTCGCCGTGCTGTCGCTCCACTGAAGCGTCCTGTCGTCGCTGGTGTGTTCGGTGCACCGATAAACCCCGCGGCCGCCGGGGCCGGTCGTGCCCCGGCGGCAGCGGGCGATCGATCACCGCGGTCGCTCAGAGGCAGGCGGGGGGGCAGTTCAGAAGATGATGCGGCCGACGGTTTCTGCAACTAAGGCCGGTTTTTCTTCGCCTGCGATCTCGAGGGTGTTTGTCGTGACGATCTGAAGGGCCCCTCCGGGTGCGTCCCCGACGGAGTTCAACGTCGTCCGCAAACGAACGTGGGCCTCGACCTTCACCGGGTTGACGAATCGAACTCTGTTCAATCCGTAGTTGATCGCCAGCGTTGTGTTCTCGATCGTGTATATCTGCCAGTTGAGCAACGACACGAGAGACAGGCTCAAGAACCCATGAGCGATGGGGGCTCCGAACGGGCTCTCGCGTGTCGCACGTTCGACGTCCACATGGATCCATTGATGGTCCCCCGTGGCGTCGGCGAAGGTGTCGATGCGTTCTTGCGTGATGTGCAGCCAGTCGCTGGTGCCCAAGTCCTCTCCGATAGCGGCTTTCAGTTGATCCGGTGATGTGAAGACGCGCATTGGTGCTGAAGCTCCTACAGAGATGAACCGGCCCGGTCGCGACACGCACCCGTCATGGGGTGACCAGTTTCAAAGCTGTGCCCACTGCGGACAGCCGGTCGGCGGCGTGCAGGCCATCCCACATGGCATTGTCGAGACGTCGGGGTGCCAGGCAGTCGCCGATGCGAACCACACGACGGTCATCGCCCAACTGCTGGTACAGGGTGTCGTCGACGGCGCTACCGGTTGCCAGAACCACGGTGTCGAAGCTGCCCAGTTCGACGGGCACGCCGGAGAATACATCGTAAGCTTCGACTGTCTTGTCTCGAATGGTGCCGATCCAGGTGTGGGGCCGTAGCTCTACCCGTGCATTGCGCAACCGCTTGTACAGGAATTCCTGGCCGGCCCCGCTCCAGAGTCCCACCGAGGTCGACCTCGTCACGATGGTCACATCTAGACCGTTCTCTGCGAGGTATTCGGCAGCCGTCGTCGCGTGCCCTTGAAAATCGTCCTCGACGACGAGAACTCTGTTCCCGACCGACGCGGTCGCGTCGAACACTTCCCATGACGTGACGACATGCGGCAAGTCGTGTCCTGGTACGGCCCTGACATCCGGTCGGTGAGTAGTGAAGCCGGTCGTCCACGGCCTCGAGCCTGTTGCGAGAAAGACGTGATCGAAGGCAGAGAGGTTGTCGACGGTCGCTGTGGTACCCAGGTGCATCTCGACACCCAAGGTGTTGAGTCGGCGACGTAGATGTTCGATCAGCAGTCGAAACTCCGATCGACTTGCCGTGCGTGACGCCAGTTCGATTTGGCCACCCAACGTCTCGCGGGTTTCGAACAACACGACGTCGGCGCCGCGTTCGGCGCAGGTTGCCGCTGCCTGCATGCCTGCCGGGCCACCACCGACGACCACGACCGATTGTCGGGTGACCTGCCCCCGGGTACTCGACCACTCGAACCCGACCCGAGGGTTGACGGTGCATTCCATCTGTCCGCCTTGAGCGGTCTTGCCGACGCAACCCTGGTTGCAGCTGATGCATGGTCGAACCTGGCTGAGACGGCCTGATGCGACTTTGGCCGGCATGGATGGGTCTGCGATCAACGCCCGATTCATCCCCACCATGTCGGTATAGCCCTGCGCCAGAATCGACTCGGCGACAAGAGGGTCCTTGATTCTCGTGGCGACAATGACCGGGATGGACACCGCATCTTTGATCGCTCGGGCGGCGTCGACGAAAAGTCCGGTGTCGTGCCCCATATCGGCAATCCACAGTGGATAGTTTTCGTTGCTTGCGCCGCTGACATTCAGATAGCTGACCCCACCGGTCTGCTCCAACAGTGTCGCCGTGATGATGGCGTCGCTGGGGGTGTTACCGCCGGCAATCATGTCGTCGCCGTTGATGCGCACACCCACCATGAAGTCCGCGGAGACCACTGACCGGATACGTCGGACTATCTCACTCACGACGCGTGCGCGGTTTTCGTGTGAGCCACCCCATTCGTCGTGGCGATGGTTCATCTGGGGAGAAACGAATTGGGCGAGTCCGTAACCCTGCGCTGCGAGGAGTTCGACTCCATCCCAACCGGCTTGCTCCATGAGCGCCGCGGACCGAGCGAAGCTCGAGATCATGTCTTCGATCTCCGATGCTTCAATCTTCTTGGGTATCTCCCGAACAACAGGGTCGGGTAGAGGCGACGCTGACAGAAGCGGCAGATGGCTCAGACGTGAGGAACCTTGGCGGCCGCCGTCCCAGAGCTGCGCCAATAGCAGCGAACCATGCGATTGGACAGCCTGTGCGAGCTTGCGATGGCCCTCGACCGCCTCCGAGGAGAAGGCGTAGTTTTGTCCTCCTCCGGTCTTCGACCGATCCCATGCTGCCATGTTTCCGACGACAATCATGCCCACGCCGCCCGCCGCTCTTTCGGCGTAGTAAGCGATTTGCTGTTCTGTGACCATTCCGTTGGACGCGTAGTACGTGCCATGCGGGGGTGAGACGATGCGGTTCTTCACTACTCGAGAACCGATACGCACCGAACTTGTCAGGTGCGGGAATGCCATCCCGTCTTTCCACTCTTCGATCATGACCGTGTCCTTTCTGGATCGGCAGCCTCGAGTAACATCCGGGCAGCGCTGACGGTGGAGGTGAGTTCATTCATGGACGCGCGATCGAACGGCGACGACGGCAACTCACCGCCGAGTAACCGCGCGTCTTTGAGCAGGAGGTCGACTTGATTGTCCGAAAGGGTGGCCAGGGCGTCACCGGCCGCACTCGATCCTGAGCACGCCCGGATGACTTCGCTTGCGATCGACGGATCGACTCCCTGCTCGTGTGCGGTAGCAAGCCCCACTGCCGCACTCAGCACATTGCGGGCGGCCAGGGTGTTGTTGATCAACTTGAGCAACGAGGGTTGACCGACGGTGTCGAACGGGAACAGTCTCGCAAAGACGTCGTGCAACAGGGCTTCTTCGAAGGCATCGGGTTGCGGACCTGCAATCAGACCGGTGAGTTCGCCTTCTCGCGCCCTCACCTCGCCGCCTGAAACGGGTAGCTCGAACAGACGCCACGCTCGATGCGCGTCGACGACGCGGCGGGCGTCCGACGGAGTCATCGTGGTGACGATGAAGGCACTGGCGCCGTCGTCCATCGCCGACCGCACGCTGTCGTCGGACAACACCGCTTCGATTTGCTGCACCGTTCGCACCGCGATGAACATGCACCGGACACCGCCCCAGTCCATACCATCGAACGAGGACACCGCCCGACTTCCCGTTTGCTCCTGCCACTCACTCGCACGGACCCCGTCGACGTCCATGCCGATGACGTATCGGCCTTGTTCGGCCATGCGACGGGCAATTCCACCGCCAATGCCGCCGAGTCCGACCACCACTACCTGTGTGCCTCGATGCGCATAATTATCGGCCTGTTCCATCGTTCATCCACCTCACCTCGACATGGGACGTTTCGCTGGTCTGTTCCGGCTCGACGGCCGTGGGAATGGCGAACGAGGACGGCGTATCGGAGCTCGTCACCGGCCGCGTCCGCGCCGTTGTCCACTCCGCGGTAAGCCGCGCCGGTGTCGACGCTGCTGCGTCCATCATACGACTGAACCTACCCATAGGTTGAAAACCCGACCGTGAAGTCGACTCAAGTTGTATCATTCTTCTGACGCGGATTCCAGGGTTCCCAACGATTCGTGCGTCGAGTGGTGCCCGGTTCGACCCTGGACGACAGCCGCGTCGACCCTCGGTCAGATGGCGTGATGTCGCGACCTGCGCGCGTGCCACTACGGTTCCGCTGCCGCGGGCTCGCCGAACGAATCCGACCGACTCCTTGAATTATCGACCCTCGGGTCGGTACTGTCTCGGTGCAGACCCTTGAAGGTCAGCGTTCTGTACGCGCCCACCTACCAGCGCACGCCCACTGCGGCGAGGCCCCCGTGCAGATGTCCAGCGCGACAGCGAATTACACGACAACGCAACAACAGGAGACGAAGATGAGCCTCGCAGTCAATGGAATCAACATCGCCGTTCGCGACCTAGCGTCCGCGACCGAGCGTTACGAACGCCTGTTCGATGTCCGGGGCGAGCACGTCGGCCCCGACGGATTTGCGTTCCCCGGCCTCGAGGGTACGAAGCTCGACGTGGGGGGCTTCATCATCAGTTTGATCGCCTCGACCCAGGAGAGCACGTCGGTGGCGCGCTTTCTCGAGCGCCACGGTGAAGGCGTCTTTCTCTTCTCTGCGAAAGTAGACGACCTCGATATCGCTACGGACGAGCTGAAGCAGCAGGGATTGTCGCCTCTGCTCGACGAGGCCGTCCGCGGAGACTTCGGGGCGGTCAACTTTTACCACCCCCGAGCACTCAACGGCGTGCAGCTCGAACTGATCGAGCATGCATGAACAACGCGGCGCGTAGCTGCACTAACGCCGTCGTCGCGCTGATTGCAGTGCCCACCGGTACCGGCTTGGCTGCGGCGGTGTCTATCCTCGGAAGCTATGACAACGGCTTCTGATCGTGCGGACGCGGCGGCTGCAAAGAGCGCCGGTGGTTCGGTACGCAATTCCGTGATGCGTGACCGCATCACAGAGGGTGCGGCCCGACTCTTCCAGGCCCGGGGGATCAACGGAGTCACCATGCAGGAGGTCGCTGCGGAGGTGGGGTTGTCGAAGGCGTCCATCTACCACTACTACGAAAACCGAGACGACCTGCTCCGGCACGTCTTCGGTGACTGGGCAAGGGGTGAGGTCGAGAAAGCCCGGGTGATCGCTGCATCGGATGCCGACGCAGCTACCAAGCTCACAGCTTTCATTCGTTTCCACCTGAACTCCCTGGTCGATCACCTGGATCTCTACTCACTGACTTTTCGCGAAGAAAGCGAGCTTCCCGACGACGTCCGCGACGAGTTCCGGGCAGCCAAGCGCGAGCATGATGTGCTGATCCGGCAGATTATTCGAGAGGGCGTAGAGGCTCGCATCTTCGAACCAATCGATGAAACCCTGGCAGCATTTGCGATCGACGGCATGTGCAACTGGATCTGGAAGTGGTATCGCCCGGGAGAAGACGGTAAACCCGCTGACGACATCGCCGAGACCTTCGCCCACTTGATTCTGCGCGGAGTCATGACGACCACGTCGACGGCGTCCGCCGGCTGGCCCGAAGACGTCCAGGGCGTGGATGGGGCGCTTGCCTACCACGCCCGCGAGATACGGCATCACACAAGCCAGCTCGAACTCTTGTTGAGGAATCGGTAAATTTCAGCGCGTCGCCTTGATTGGTTTCTTCGAGGTACACCTCTGACCCTCTCTGAGCGTCGGTACTGCACGGCCTTTAGACGGATCCCCGAGATGACCGGGGTGCTCGTCGGCGAATGAGGCGACGTCCGGCACGCGAATGGTCCACTGTCGGACTTGGGCAGCACAGGGGTGCGCCCACACTGCACGGCCCCGACCAGGACCATCTCTCCAGACTTGCCTGGCGCCGCGGTGGGAGCGGTTGCGGCAGCAGACTATGAGCCGATGCGGCCGACTCGCACGGCTCTGCCGCGCGCTGTACTCCTCCGGAGGGCACCTGTTCGAGAGACGCATCTG
Organism: Rhodococcus sp. G6(2025); assembly: GCF_058628105.1. Classification (NCBI taxonomy): domain Bacteria; kingdom Bacillati; phylum Actinomycetota; class Actinomycetes; order Mycobacteriales; family Nocardiaceae; genus Rhodococcus; species Rhodococcus sp. G6(2025). The sequence continues at coordinate 839,075 of NZ_CP179751.1, read as the reverse complement.
TTCTCGTCGTCCGCAGGGCAGGACGCAGACCTGCCGCAAGCCGACCAGCCGAACCGGCGCAGACTGCAAGTTCGGCGCTCGCGGTCGAGTCATACGCGTCGAACCCCGCCGAACAAGCCGCCCTACCACACACCCAGGACCGCGTATTCGCCTGCGGCCGTTACGTAAGCACGCCGCAGTCGGCTTACGACAGTCCACTTGACCGCCACTCCCGGCGCAGCCATACTGCGATAAGTAGACCGCAAGATCGAATATTCGACCCGCTGGTCGACAACATGAACGGACGAGATTTATGCCTGAAGCAGTTATCGTCGCGACCGCCCGGTCCCCAATCGGTCGCGCAGTCAAGGGTTCACTCCGAGAGATGCGCCCCGATGACCTGGCAGCACAGATGGTGCTCGCCGCATTGGGAAAGGTGCCCGAGGTCGATCCCCGAACGGTGAACGACCTCATGCTCGGCACGGCCCAGCCCGCCGGCGAGAGCGGATACAACCTCGGACGGGCAGTGAGCGTTCTCGCCGGAATGGACCACCTACCAGGCGTCACCGTGAACCGCTACTGTTCCTCGAGCCTTCAGACCACCCGGATGGCGCTGCACGCGATCAAGGCAGGCGAAGGAAATATCTTCATCTCCGCCGGAGTCGAAACTGTCAGCCGTTTCAACAAAGGCATGGCCGACGAGAACCCCGAGACGCACAACGCCGTGTTCTCCGACGCGGAGTCCCTCACCGAACGGCGCGCTGATGGCAACCAGGACCCGTGGGTGGATCCGCGAACAACCGGGGCACTTCCCGATCTGTACATCACCATGGGACACACTGCCGAGAACGTCGCGGAATACAGTGGGGTCTCACGCCGAGAACAAGACGAATTCGGCGTCCGCAGCCACAATCTCGCCGAGGCCGCAATCGAGCAAGGCTTCTTCGCCCGCGAAATCACACCCGTCACCCTCCCCGACGGCACCATTGTCAGCACTGACGACTGCCCCAGGCCCGGAACGACATACGACGTCGTCAGCAAGCTGAAGCCGGCATTCCGTCCGAACGGAACCGTCACCGCAGCCAACGCATGCCCGCTCAACGACGGCGCGGCAGCACTGGTCATCATGTCGGACGCGAAGGCGAAGGAGCTCGGGCTCACCCCCCTGGCCCGCATCGTATCGACCGGCGTATCGGGACTCTCACCCGAGATCATGGGTCTGGGACCCGTCGAAGCGACACGGCGCGCACTCGACATCGCCGGCATGAGCATCGGTGATATCGACCTGGCGGAAATCAACGAAGCATTTGCGGCTCAGGTCATTCCGTCGGCTCGTGAACTCGGCATCGACGAAGACCGACTGAATATCAACGGAGGCGCGATCGCACTCGGTCACCCCTTCGGCATGACCGGCGCCCGCATCGCCACCACGCTGATGAACTCGCTGGAATTTCACGACAAACAGTTCGGCCTGGAGACGATGTGCGTCGGCGGCGGCCAAGGAATGGCCATGATTCTCGAACGCCTGTCGTGACAACCCCCTGACAACACTAAACCGAAAGCAAAAAACGCAATGGGCAACATCACGTACGACTTCACAGGCAAATCCGTCATCGTCACCGGCGCGGCCCGCGGCATCGGGCAGGCGATCGCGAGACATTTCGTAGAGGCACAAGCGACCGTGTTCATGGTCGACTTCGACAAGGACGAACTTGCCAGCTCGGCCGCAGACGTCGGTGCAATCGGAATCCCAGCGGACGTCGGCGATACCGACAATGTCGAACACGTCATTTCGACCGTTGTCGCCGAGACCGGCCGCGTCGACATCGTCGTCAACAACGCAGGAATCCTGCGCGACAAAGTCCTGTGGAAGCTCACCGACGACGACTGGAACCAGGTCCTGCAGGTGCACGCGGGAGGTACTTTTCGGTTTACCCGCGCAGCGGTCCCCCACTTCCGCAAGCAGGAATTCGGGCGCATCATCAATATCACGTCGTACACCGGGCTCCGAGGCAACCGCGGACAAGCGAACTACGCAACAGCGAAGGCAGGGATCATCGGATTCACCAAGACTGCTGCAAAAGAGTTGGCTGCCTTCGGAGTCACGGTCAATGCGATCTCGCCCAATGCAGCCACACGCATGACCGCCACGATCCCGGACGAGAAGCTCTCCGAGCTCACCGGTCCGATCGCCCGGCTCGCGGACCCATCCGAGATGGCCGATGCCATCTGCTTCCTCGCATCCGAGGAAGCCGCGTACATCACGGGCGTCGTGCTTCCCGTCGACGGCGGGGTGTCGATGTGACGTTGCACAGGATTCGGAGATCTCGATGACCGACGTACTGTCACGCCGCGACTTGGACTTCTTGCTGTACGAGTGGCTTGATGTGGTTTCGCTGACATCGCGCGAACGGTTCTCCGAGCACTCGAAGGACACGTTCGCCGCGGTGCTCGAACTCAGCGCGGACATCGCCCACAAACATTTCGCACCGCACAACAAGAAGTCCGACGCGAACGAGCCGACCATGTCGCCAGGCGGTTCGATAGAGATGATCGCGGAGATAAAGCAGGCTCTCGACATCTACTCCGCGGCTGGACTACTGGCCGGACAGTTCGACAAGCGCGTCGGGGGCATGCAGTTGCCGACGACGGTGTCCCGCGCTGCGATGGCGTGGTTTCAGGCCGCCAACGCCTCGACCTCGTCGTACCCGTTCCTCACCATCGCAAATGCGAATCTGATTTCCACCCACGGCACCGACCAGCAGGTAGACGACTACGTCCGACCGATGATCGAGGGCAGATACTTCGGAACCATGTGTCTGTCGGAGCCGCAGGCCGGCTCGTCGCTGGCCGACATCACCACTCGTGCCGTGAAACAGGACGACGGCCGGTACAGACTCACCGGTACCAAGATGTGGATCTCCGCCGGCGACCACGAGCTGACCGAGAACATCATCCATCTCGTCTTGGCAAAGGTTCCCGGCGGCGGGTCTGGGGTGAAGGGAATTTCGCTGTTCATTGTCCCGAAATTCTTACCCGGCCCGGCCGGAGAACCCGGCATCCGCAACGATGTGACGCTGACCGGCCTGAATCACAAGATGGGCTTTCGCGGAACCACCAACACGCTCCTTGCCTTCGGTGACGGCACGCATCAGCCGGAAGGCGACGCCGGGGCGATCGGTTTTCTCGTCGGCGAAGAAAATCGTGGGCTGAGCTATATGTTCCACATGATGAACGAGGCGCGGATCGGCGTCGGGTTCGTGGCCATCGCCCTAGGCTATGTCGGCTACCTGAAGTCGGTCGAGTACGCAAAGACACGGACACAGGGCCGGGCACTGGGCGCGAAAGATCCGTCCTCGCCTCCAGTCGCCCTGGTCGAACACGCCGATGTGCGCCGCATGCTACTAGCGCAGAAGTCCTACGTGGAAGGAGCGCTGGCACTCGGCTTGTACTGCTCCTACCTGGTGGACGAACACGACAGCGCCGACAACGAGGAAGATGCGTCCAACGCGACGTTACTGCTCGATGTATTAACCCCGATCGCAAAAAGCTGGCCGTCACAATGGTGCCTGGAGGCGAACAACCTCGCCATACAAGTTCACGGAGGGTACGGCTACACACGCGACTACGACGTCGAACAGTACTACCGCGACAACAGGCTGAATCCGATTCATGAGGGTACTCACGGAATACAGGGCCTCGACCTGCTCGGCCGCAAGGTCACAATGCAAGACGGCGCTGGACTGAAACTACTGAACTCGAAGATCGCGGCGACCGTACAACGAGCACAGGCGATAGGCAACGACGCCGAGCGTTACGCGACCGAACTGGCCTCTACCTGGAGCCGAATAGTGGACCTGACATCCACGCTCTGGGAATCAGGTGACCCCTCTCTTGCACTCGCCAATTCGACACTCTACTTGGAAGCCTTCGGGCACACCGTCATCGCATGGATGTGGCTGGAGCAAGTCATCGCCGCGAATGGTCAGGCCGGCAATTTCTACGAGGGCAAACGGCAAGCGGCCCGGTACTTCTACGCCTACGAACTACCGAAGGTCGGACCGCAGGTGGAGTTGTTGGCGAGCTTGGACAGAACGACACTCGACATGAACCCCGCGTGGTTCTGATCCGCGGGAGCGCAGACGGATGACTATCCTCGACAGATTTCGCCTCGACGACCGCGTCGCGATCGTCACCGATGCTTCATCGGTGCTAGGCGCGGCCCTGGCCAAAGGACTGGCCGAAGCGGGCGCAGACTTAGTCCTCGCCGCTCCTCGCACGGACGGACTCCACGAAACGGCCGACACCATACGCCGTTCAGGCCGCCGTGTACTGACGGTTCCCACCGACATCACGGATCCAAGCCACTGCACCGCTCTGGTCGAAGCAACACTGGACAAGTTCAGAAGAGTCGATGTCCTGGTCAACAACGCCGAACTCGTGACCGTGGGACCTGCGATCGGCGAGAGCGTTCACGAATTCCGATCCGTGATCGATGTGAACCTACACGGTTCCTACTGGGCAGCACAGGCATGCGGGCGAGTGATGCAACCGGGGAGCTCAATAGTGAACATCTCAAGCATTATGGGAATCACGAACACGGGCATGCCGCAAGCTGCTTACAGCGCGAGCAAAGCCGCCATCGCCGGGATCACCCGCGACCTCGCGCAACAATGGGGCAGCCGAAAAGGCATTCGCGTCAATGCAATTGCACCAGGCTTCTTCACAAATGCCATCAGCAGGAAATACCCAGAGAGCAACATCGAACAACTGGAAAGACGCATGCTCCTCGGACGAACCGGCGAACCAGAAGAGTTGGCGAGTACGGTGGTGTGGCTCGCATCCGAGGCGGGCGGCTACGTCACCGGACAGACGATAGTTGTCGACGGCGGCATGACCATCACTTGAGCCAGCGGTGCACCTCTTCTACAGGGAGGTTTCGACGTCGGCGACACCGATCGTGTACTGCTCCCGATCGAGGCGGGTCACCAACTCTGTCACCCACGGCGTCCAGGCCATCGATGATCGCATCTTTCTCCCACCGACAATGCTTGTGCCACAGCAGTTTCGAGTACCAGATTCGATTCGATGTGCACCAGCGCGGACAGCTCGTTCGGATAGAGCCGGCTCGGCAGCCCCGGCTGCGCCTGAAGTACCTCGGGCAGGAACTGCTGCAGCGAGCCATCCTCTACTGCGGCCGCGCGGAGGCGGAGTTTGAACTCGTCCACATCCAGATGCCGCCACCCCTGGGGGTGCTCCCCCACCAGGTGGGCTTGGGCGGTGGATTTGCCGGCACCGGGTGGGCCGGCCATCAGAATCCCCACCCGGTCGCGACGCACCTGTGTGCGCGATGCTCGCCAGTCCGCAAGGATCCGCAACCACGGCCGGGTGGGGACAGGTTCACCCTTGATTCTGCGGAAGTACCGGCGGTCATTGATCGTGGCGTGCGGGGCGTCGATCGTCAGCGGGCCGCCCGGGGTGGACAGTGAGGTGAGGAAGGCACGGCGATCCTCGAATTCGTGGGTCGGCACAGGTCAGTCGGCCAGTGCTTCGAGGATCAGGTCGTAGTCCTCATCGGTGAGGAACCCGTGGGTCAGCGCGCGGCCCACCTGGTGGTTGAAGCCACCCTCCGTCTGGGGGCGGACATCGTCGACGTCGGGGTAGCCGGTCGGTGCCGTCGGCTTGTCGTACTCCCAGCCGATCAGCTCGGCGCGCATCGTCTCCGGATCGATCTCGCCGGCCGCGCACCGGGCGGCGATCTCGTAGGCGGTGCCGCCGTGGGTGCCCGGGCGCACATCCGGGGCCTCGATGCGGGCGCGCTGGAGCATCTGGCTGATCGCGGGCTGGCTGACGCCGTTGACCTGCGCCAGCCGTGTCTGGGTGACCCCGCCCTCGTACAGTTGCCGCAGGTTACGGAGGAATCCGATATGCGCGACCACCTCACGTGCCCGGTTCTCGGCCATGCTGGAGAACAACCGGTCCCGGTCCATCATGATCGTCATAACCCGAACCTCCTCTATAAGCAATCTTATACCCGCAGTTCCAGGCCGTAAAGGCCGCCACGACCGCCACGACCGCCGAGCAGACACCCTGCGACTCATGGGCTCGCCAATCCGCACGGCAGGAATCAGGTCGGATCCCACGGCAATCGTTCGAGACCGCTGAGCTCATCGAGCACCTGATCGACAGCGGTGGTGGGGATCCGGAAGTCTGCGCCTTCCGACGCCAGGAGGCGGTCGCGCACGGAGGCGAGCGCGGCGAGTTCGCGCTCGAGGTCGGCTGCGGTCCGGTCGCTCACGGACCCATCCTGCCCGAGCCGGGAGCGATAAAATCGTCCCGCCCCGGATTGCACTGAGAAGAACTCCGGCAGCACGGCCTTCGTCGGCGAACACTCTGCTCCAGGGGACATGCGGTCACCGCAGGTCAGATACCCCACCCTGCGAACCAGTCCTCGACCGGACGAACCACCGGTCGTCCTGCCGGCCGGGTGTGTGCGGCCCCGTACTGTGTGCCCCATGTCCGCACGCCCCGGCAGCAACCTCACCACCGACGCCACGCTGCCGTCCCTGGCCACCGACGATGCCTCCCCGGCTCCCCACATCCTCGCGGTACCGGCCCACACCGGAACGGACATCGAACTGCGGATTCACACATCCATCACCCGGTTCGATGTCGCCGCCGAACAGTGGTTCCCCGCTGCGGTCGGCTTCGTAGTCACGGTCATCGTGCACATCGTCGACGCGGCGAACGGCGGGCCACGATATCTGCCGCCCGCCGAACCCGCTGAATGGGCGCGGGCGATCTTCTCCACCGCCGGCGCCGCGCACGGCTACTTCCTCGGCGCCGTCGACCCAAACACCGGCACCCACCGGCGCGGGCAGCTCACCTACCGGCTCTACCTCGACACCGACCGGCAGGTGATACCCGTGCCGCGGCAGCTGGTCACCTGCCCGCACTACCTACTACCTGGCCTCGACGGCAGAGCCGAGATCACCATTCCCACCACGGCCTGACCCCACGGCAGAAACCAGATACCGCGGCGCCGACCCAACCCGACCGCACAAGGTCGCTCGAGGCCATCGGGAAAGCCTGCGAGCGAAGACGTTCCGGATCGCCGACTGCAAACATGGTTTTCGTGCGGCCGCCTTCACCCCGGGCGACGACGTCCCAAGCTGCGTACCCTCCCCACCCCCGCCGGACCACGCCTCGGGTCAGGTCAAATCCTCGGTGGGAGCGGAGGCGGCATTGTCCTTGATCGACGCAATCCCGTTCTGGGCCGCCGCCTTCGAGGTGTACCCCTGGCTGGCCGCGATGATCTCCCCGTTGGCTGCCTTCAGGTGAAACCGGAACTTGCCGCCGGTGTCCTTGAAAAGCTCGAACTTCGCAGTCATCGCCCCTCCTCCGCGTGAGCCCACGCCGGTCGCAGACCCCGTCCCCTGACGGTAGGCCTCATCGGCGGCGGAACCACCATTACGGCGACGCGCGTGACCCCCCAGCCGGGGCATGTCATCTTCGCAGGTCAGTCGATGTGTTCGGCCTCGGTCTCCCACCGCACCGGGGCGGAAAGCACTGCAATCGAAATCGGGCCAACGCATCACACCGAGCCGACGAGTTCGAAAATAGTGTGATGGTGTGGATCACAATCCCTGGACTTCCCCACCACAGCTCACGAAGATCAGTCATGCGCCGCTCGTCACTACGTGCAGGTTGACCGTGTAGCGCCCCTGCCAGCTGATATTCATCGTTGGCGGGGGCTGCGCTTGGCTGTCCCCCAACACAACCCATGCCGCCACGACTGCCACAGATGTCCTCGGCCCACGACTTCCGGCCGACGGTGTCACTCACTTAACAGTCGCCGCCGCCGCGACCGTGGCCCGCCCATTCGGCGCTCGACCGACAAGCCGACACCCATCCCCAGGCGGTGGCAGGGTGCACCCAGCCTCGGCAACCCGATACGCCCAGGACAGCGACGAACTCCTCCGTCGCCCTCCTGGGCTAAAGACCGTCAGGAGGCGGATCAGTTCAACACCTGGTCAGTTCTGCCACCATGGAGAGAACCCTGCAGCCCGGTCGCCCCCCCGGGGGCGCGGTCCCCATGTGGTTCTTCCACCGCCCAGGGTCGGTCTACCCGGCGGATCCTGGCAATCTCGGGTCGGCAGTGAGGTCGTCGGTGTCGGCGAAGACCAGCCGACCGTCGTCGAGGGCGACAGCCCACCGATGCACCGGCGCCCACGCATGCCCGCGCTCCTCGGTGTCGGTCAGCTCGGCGTAGTCCTCGATGATCCGACCGGTCTGCGCCGGTTCGGACGGCCGCCGCACCAGCACCCGCGCGCCCGCGCCGAGCGGACCGGGTTCGGGTCTCGGACTGTGATCCTTCTTCTCGGACATCGGTCTGCGCCTTCCGGTCGACTACACGCCCGGATCATAAGCACCTCGCCGACGAAACCTCATCCTCGACGCCGCCAGGCCTAGCGATCGACAACGAACCGACCGGACTCCGGTGCTTGCGCCTGCGCCAACGGTGGCTCACACCGCTCGGCAAGCACCAGCTCGTTACCTCACCGCCTCGAGCGCCGTAGACGCCCATGCCGCTGTAATCGGTGTCGACGTCGTCCGGGGCCGCCGCTCCGTTACCGGGACTTCTTCTCGGCGACCGCGGTCGCCGGATGCACGGCGATCAGGCCGAGACCTCGGCGTCGCTTACACAGCCGCGCCAGTTCCCGATACGCGGCCTCACCGAGCAACTCGGTCAGCTCCGGCGCATACGACTGCCACACCGCCTTGGCGCCGACGTGCGCGTCCGGCGAGCCGGAGCAGTACCAGTCCAGGTCCGCGCCGCCCTCACCCCAACCGCGGCGGTCGTACTCGGTGATCGTCGTCTTCAGGACCTGCTCACCGTCGGGTCGCTCCACCCATTCCTGGGTGCGCCGGATCGGCAGCTGCCAGCACACGTCGGGCTTGACCTCGAGCGGCTCGATCCCGCGCTCGAGCGCCATCGAGTGCAGCGCGCACCCGATGCCACCCTCGAATCCGGGACGGTTGAGGAAGATGCACGCGCCCTTGTAGCGGCGGGTCCGCAGCGCCGGCTCGCCCTCGAGCTCGTCCTCCTCGATGTACCCCCTCTTCCCGAGACCCTGCTTCCTGAACTGCCAGTCCTCGGGTCTGAGCAGCTTCACCGACTCGTGCAACCTCTCGACATCCTCCTCGTCGGAGAAGAACGCGCCGTGCGAGCAGCAGCCGTCGTCGGGTCGGCCCGCGATGATGCCCTGGCAGGCCGGGGTGCCGAACACGCAGGTCCAGTGCGAGAGCAGCCACGTCATGTCCGCGGCGATGAGATGCTCGGCGTTATCGGGATCGAGGAACTCGACCCATTCCCGAGCGAAGTCGAGCCCAACCTCGGGGCTCGGCGTCATCTTGTCCGACGGCCCCGGACTACCTGCTGTCACAAACCCCACGGTAGCCAATCCACGTAACAGACAAGGCCTGATCGGATCTCCGTCCGGGAGTGAACAACACTCGACCCGAATCGCGCCGACGTGGGTGTAACGCCGCGGCCTCCACCGCGAATAACCAGCGAACGTTCTCGCGGCTGCTTCGGGGCACGAGGAGGCAACGGCCTTCTGATGTCGACACCCTCGGGTGGGGCGTGTCGTCACGTGTGTCGACGATGTGCAGCGAAGAATCGACGTAGAACGCGACAGTCGAGGAGGGTGCGATGAACCCCAGTCGCATACGCAGGCTCCGGCCGGTGCCCGACGCCGAGCCGCAGATGATGTTTCGCACCATCCACGGGTACCGGCGCGCCTTCCGCATGGCCGGTGACGGCCCCGCGCTGCTGCTGTTGCACGGAATCGGCGACAACTCGTCGACCTGGACCGAGATCATCCCGCACCTCGCCGAGAAGTACACCGTGATCGCACCCGATCTACTCGGCCACGGTCGCTCCGACAAGCCCCGTGCCGACTATTCGGTCGCCGCCTATGCCAACGGCATGCGCGATCTACTCTCGACCCTGGGAATCGACCACGCCACCGTGATCGGACATTCGCTCGGCGGCGGCATCGCGATGCAGTTCGCCTACCAGTTCCCACAGATGGTGGATCGGCTCATCCTGGTTTCCGCCGGCGGTATCACCACCGACGTTCATCCACTCCTGCGCCTCGCGGCGACGCCGATCGTCAATGAGGCACTGAAGTTGCTGCGCCTGCCGGGAGCGGTGCCCGCGGTGCGCTGGGTGGGGACCCTGTTGACTCGGCTGCACGGCACTGCCCTGCACCCCGGTGCGACGCTGCACGACACACCGGATCTGGTGCGAATCTTGACCGAGCTTCCCGACCCCGCCGCGTACGAGGCCTACCTACGCACCCTGCGGGCGGTGGTCGACTGGCGCGGACAGACGGTGACCATGCTCGACCGCTGCTATCTGACGGCAAGCCTTCCCGTTCAACTCATCTGGGGAGATCGAGATACGGTCATCCCCGTCAGCCACGCCCACTCCGCGCACGCGGCAATGCCGGGTTCGCGGCTGGAGATCTTCCGGGGCGCCGGTCACTTCCCCTTCCGGGACGACCCCATGCACTTCCTCCACACCGTCGAGAAGTTCCTGTCCGATACGCGCCCATCGCCATTCGACGAGACCAGGTGGCGGCAACTGCTCAACATCGGAACCGTCGAGAAGACTCTCACCCCCGACGTCTCCACGCGTGCCGCCGTGCTCGACGCCGTGGGATCCGCCGAACGCAACGCCACCTGATACGGGCTCAGATGACCGACACCGGGCACAACACCCACCCGGTACCTGGGGCAGGTACCACGCCGCGGCAGTCACCGGTCTGCAGCACCGTGTTCGAAAGATTCACCACCTACCGACCGGGAATCCGCCACGGCCATGTCACTGCCTCGCACACTCTGATCCGGGCGGCCTGACCCCGTCCCTCCACCGGCCTGTTGGGGGCCGGCGGTGAACGCGGTGGGGCGGGCGGGGCTCGAACCCGCGACCAATGGATTATGAGTCCACGGCTCTAACCGACTGAGCTACCTCCCCATCACCGCACTACCCCGCCCTCGTGGGGTGTGGTGATGCTACCGGCCACCCTGCTGGCTGTCCCCGCCCGCGTCGGGAAGTCTCATACGCGGCCGAAGAGCTGCCGCACGCTGCCGTCCTCATCGACCGCATACAGCGCCATCCCCAACAGATTCAGAATCCGCTGAGGTGCCCGCACCGCGGCGTCCACCGATCGCGGCTCGTCTCTCACGACCAGCGCGAACGACACCGACTGATCCGGTTCGCTCGGCATCCGCCGCACGAGCTGCCCGATGGCGGTATCGATGTCCAATCCCGGCGCGGCGGTCGCAGCCTTGACCTCGGCGTAAAGCCGGCGCCCGTCCTTCTCGGCAACGATGTCGACGAAATCCGTATCGGGCACCACCGTCCAGCCCTGAGATGACAACCACCGCGCGAAGTCCCGGGCCACGCGCGCCTCCTCACCTCTCATACCGCCACGGTAAGCCCGAAAAACGTCAGTTCAAACCTCTTTTGTCGAGCGACACGGACCCCACGGTGCGCGATACGGCCGACGCGGGACACGTCACGACTCGAACCCGCCCCGAAGGGCGCCGTGCGGTGAATCCGACGTTCACGAGGCTCCCTCCCGGACCCAACCGTGTCGATCACGTAATCACCTGGCTGCTAAAGCAATCCGTGTACCGAACGCTTGACACTTCCCGCAGAGCCGACTGTGCAGGCGGAAGGCCGGGGACCGGGCCATCCTGCACCTTTTCGGTTCGCTGGGGCCGGCGGTTAGCACCGTGTCGGGGCGGGCTCACCCCGGAAACGTGCCGCGATGAACTCGTACGCATCCGGAAAACCCACCACCGCAGTGGTCATGTGCTCGGAGATGTCATAGGGCACGAACGTCAGCCTCGCCCCGCCCGCGCAGTACCGGTGCGCCACCTCCGCCACCGAATCGAACGGAGTGAGCCCATCGAGCGTGCCGTGCCACATATACACCGGCGCCGACGGCACCCCCTCGAAATATCGGAGACTGTTCTCCCGCAACACCTGCCGCGCCGCCGAACTCGCCATCAGACTGGTCGACGCCGCCAACTGCCCGGCGTTGCGGAAAGCGCCATGGAACAGCAGGAACCGTCGGCACTCGTTGCTCATCCATTCCCGCAACCACAGACCGGTCTCATTGAGCTGCGAAGACACCGGCAACCGATCCGGGTACTCCCGCTCGAGACCGATCGCCGCCGCGAAGGCCAGCCCGAACCCCGGGTGCGGGTTGAAGCCCAGCCCCTCGGCCATCTGCTCGAGATCCGCCGGCACTCCGCCCTGCACCACCGCCGCCAGCTTCAGCTCCGGGGCATAGGTCGGCGCGAGCGCCGCCGCCCACGCGCCGGCCATTCCCCCACCCGAATAGCCCGCCAGGGCCACGGGACTGTTCGCCAGGCCCAGTTCGGCCACCCGCTGCACCGCACGGACACTGTCCAGGGTGATCATGCCGCCGAGCTTGGCCGCACCGTACGCACCGGTCGGGCCGAGGTGATCGGGCACCGAGACCGCCCACCCCCGCTGCAACCCCAAATACATCCCCGGTGATTCCTGCATCTCCAGGTTGAACAACGCCCGCGAGGGCGCGCACTTGGTTCCCAACGAGTTCACGATCGCCTGATACGACACCAACGGCGGATTCGCCACACCCCTAGGAAGGAGCACCGTCGTGACCGCCAGAATCGGGTTTCCGGCCGAATTCGTCGACCGGAACGCGACCTGCCACCCGTCGGAGTTGGCGTACATCCAGGTGTCGATCCGCCGCGTCCGCACCACATCGCCCGGCGCCTTGGCCCCGAGATCGGCGGGAGCGAGGTAGAACGGGTCCGGGTCGGGCCACGGATACAGCGGTTCCGCGCTCGCCGGCACCGGAACCGCCAATGCGAGGAAGAGGACACCGAGCACCGCCGCCATCAAACCCCGCAAACCTCGCCGCACCACGTCCTGCTCCCTCCGCGCCCCCTCGTCAGGACACGGTGACAGTATCCGCACGGGCACCCGCACCGTTACCGACTCGATCCCAGGCAACCTCAGCCACAGTCCCGTGCGGAACCCTCAGAACATTGGGTTTGGGCGAATCACGGGAAAGTCTGCCCAGCGTGGCCAAAGAGCCCTTTCCGTGGAAGTGCCCAGCGATGCCAGGGGCGGGATCGCCCCAGGGCTGTGGTTCGTTCAGCGCCATTTCCGCTGTCAGAAGTTCTCGGTGAGGATCATCTCGAGTGCCCCCGTGCCCCCGTGCCTCCGTGCCCCCGTGCCCGCGGGGACCGCGGTGCAGCGCGGTGTCGCCGCCTGTGCGGATCGAGCACGCACATCATTAGTTGCAAGGTGTACTCGTCGTGGGGCATTCGGCCGTGACCTCTCCTATACGGATCCACCGCGCTCCGAGAAGAAGCAGTTCGCCCAGTGCGCCCGCTGCCCTCATCCACGGACTGATGCTCGATATTGCGGTAATCAGGGTGCCCGCCCAGAATCGAAGAGGCAGCAAATTCGCTTCAGCCCGCGGTTCCCGATTTGACGGTCGAAGATCCGCCGCATCTGTGGGTGCCGCCCAAACGACGTGGGAGGACAACGATGTCCGGTCTCATCCGCAAGAGTCTCGATTCGCCCGAGGAAACCCGCCCTTTCGAGGACGACATGGGCAAGCTCGAACTCGTCAACGTCACGTCCGGCGCTGTGGGGAGGGCGACCTTCCAGCCCGGCTGGCAGTGGTCCAAGCACGTCAAACCGATAGCCAAGACGGACAGCTGCCAGGCCGCTCACATGGGTTATGTCATCTCGGGTCGTATGAAGATCGTCATGGACGACGGAGAGGACATGGAGTTCGGCCCCGGCGATCTCATGGTCTGCCCGCCCGGACACGACGCCTGGATTCTCGGCGATGAGCCCTGCGTGGTCATCGACTGGACCGGCGTCGCCGACTACGCCAAACGGTAGATGACAGCGCCGTGTCCGCCCGCTCATCCCACGCGCGCGGGGAAAGCCTGTGGAGTGGACTCTTGCTCAGGGGACTCCCGCCCTGCTTGCTATTGCGTTGTGCGACACAACGTTGTTGACGACCCAGGCCGCTTCGCAGAGTGAGCGGTCAGTCCGCGGGTAGCGACCCCCGTAAGGACGTAGCCGAGGGTCAGCGGGCTTTGGTGGTGAGGATTGCCGCAAGGTCGTCGAGCGCTATCAGGGCGGCGTCGCTGTCCCGGTCGACGAGCCAGCGCAGCACCAACCCGTTCATGCACGCCAGCGCGAACCGGACGACCTGATCGACCGGGGTGATCCAGGCGACGCCAGCTCTACGTGCGCACAGGGTGAGGAACGCGACGGCCTCGGCGTCCATGGTGCGGTACTGCCGCGCGGCGATCGCCCCTGCAGACAGGTTTCCGGCGCCGCGTCGGCGGAGCGCGTGCGCGGTGATCTCATAGGTCAGCAGCTGGCGGTTAGGGGTGGCCTCGATGATCGGCCACAGTCCGCGGATTCCGGCCCGCAGCAGATCCGCGAGGGCCGGAATCCCAGTGAGCCCGGCCGGTGCGGTGTACTGGCCGAACGCCAGCCGCATCCCCTCGTTGACCTGCAAGATCTGGGTCTCCCCCAGTTGGGTGAGGAGGGTGTCCTTGTCGTGGAAGTGGTAATGCACGATCCCCAGTGACGTTCCGGCGGCGGCGGCGAGTGGACGCATGGTCAGCGCGTCGACGCCCCGCTCGGCCGCGATCGTCAACGCCGCCTCGAGAAGTTGGGCGCGGCGCTCATCGGCGGGCAGCTTCTTCGCCATTCGCCGAGCGTAAGCGCTCGGCGGTCGGCGCCGGGGCCTTTATCCCACGACGATCAGCAGACCGACGGCGGCGACCGCGATCACGGAGGCGAGGACACAGATCGCCCACGCCCGGATCGCAACCCGGTGCCAGTCCCGGTCACGGCGTACCACCTGGGCGGTGAGCATCCGAGCCTGCGAGGGTGATGCCGCCGTGTCGGCTCGGTCCGGCACCCGCTCGCGCGAGCGTCGCGACACCACATCCGCGGTCACCGCCGCGGCGAACGACACCGCAATCACGCACAGCGTGGCCACCAGGACCTCGACCATCCAGAACACATTCATACGGCAACTCGAACTTCCTTGTTTCTCGGGCGTCCACCGCTGTAGGCGATTGCCGTCCCCGTCGGTCCCCGCCCCGTCGTGTATCGCCACGATCGCTCACTCTGTTGCGCCGATCGGCCCACGAAGTTTTTTCAATATTTTGATCAGTCGTCCAATTTCCATTTTGATCGCGCGTCCAATTGAATTGGGCATTCGTTCAGTTTGATGGGCGAAAATTATCTTCCTTTTCGTGAAACGCCGGAGGCGCCCACAGCCGATATAGGAGTAAGCGGGTTCGGTGCCCGTGGATGAGAAAAGGCAAGAGGAGTGAAGGGGTCATGGGTTCTGCAGGTGTTGACTTTGCCGTCGCCTTCGAGGCGTTCCTCAAGTGGCTGAGTATCACGTTCGGGGGCGGTATCGGAATCGGCTGATCGGCCATATATGCCCTGGAACGGCGGTGGCCCGCGGCTCGCCAGGTGGGAGCCGAGCCACCGCCTTCCGAGCAGCGGCCCACGCCTCAACGCTGCCCGCCGCCCATAAGGATGCTTTGCCGCCTAAAGTCGGAATCGACTAATGGCGTAATCGTCATGCATATGCTCACACGGACCGGCAATAGCGGCCCCCTCGATTATCGTCCGCGATTTCAGCCATTCGAGAAATGTTTGTTCGGTGAGCTAGAACCTCACCACCCTTGCTGTCATTTCGTTCGCTGTCCTCGGGCTCGCAGCCTGCGGCAATGACCAGTCGCCGGACGTCGAACCGTTCCCACCGCCGGTCGGCACCACCGCGACAACTACGACGCAGCTGCCGCCGCGCGCGACCGAGATGGTCGTCGGTCAGCCCAACACGCTGACCTTGAGCAATGGCGTCGAACTGACGTTCACGGTCGACTCGTTCGCCTCGCTCACCGGGGCCGACTGCACCGGTTCGGCTTTCGCTGGTCCGCTGGACAAGCAGTTCCTCCGGGTCGATTTGGTTGTGCGCACCGGCGAGACGGTGCCCGCGGACTATACGTCGATCTTCGACACGTTCCTGTGGAAAGTGCGCGGCGACGACGGTGTCGTGATCGACGAAGCGGCGATGGAAGAGGACGCGTCATATTGCCTCAGCGTCGAGGAGGACGGTGCTGATCTGGACACGTGGGAAACGAATTCGATCTACAACGCAAGCTTCGTTGTCCCGCAGCAAGGTCCGGCCGGGACGGTCATCCTGGAGCCGTCGGATTACGTCAGCACAGACCGCTTCGAACTGAGGTACTGAACAGAGACGCCACAAGGCCCCTGGCGCGCAACAGCGGGCGCCACGCACCATGTGCACCTGACCGATGGGCAGCACCCGTCCGACACCGGTCTCGGGTGCTCCGCAGCGAGGCGTGGGCCTCGACTTCATGGGGGCCTTGGCCTTTGCTCTTCTGCGCCGCCGCGAACTTCATGCTCGCCGACGGTGACGCTCTTCCCCGGTTGGACGAACTTACATGGCACGTCATCTTCCAACCAGAAGTGATCCCCCAGTGGCCTGCGGCGGTGCGTGCCGCGCCGGACAACCGCTACGGCGTCGGTTGCGTACTGGCTGTCACACTTCCGTCGCGGCGTGGCTGGATGGTCGGTGGTTGTACAACGTCTATCGCAGAGAAGGCGACGGCACCGGACAATTTCAGCTATCGAGTTCCGGATGTGGGGGTTTCGACCTCGTCACCACTGCCGCCTCCGTTGCACATAGGCCGACCCCGGTGCACACGGGCGATCCTGGGCCCCGAACCGGCGTCGAAGATTCAAAGAATCGGTCAGCCCATCGGAAGGCAAATCGAGCCGAGATTCAGTCCCGTTGCCACGGTGACGGTCGTGCTGCCCTCCGAGCCTCTGAAGCCGGCCGCTCCTTTGAATTTTGCGCCGATGACGTGCGCGCCTGGCGCGCCGAAGGTGTGATTGGCAGTGGCGGTGCCATTCGTCACGACGGCGGCGGCAACGATCACGGTGGTGCCGTCCTTGAACTCCACCGTGCCAGCGGCGTTTACGGGCGTAATCTTCGCGGTCAGCGTGACCGGACAGGTGGTCGCGACGGTCCCCTGCACGGACACAGTCGTCGTGGTATCGACGTCAACCGCTGCTGCGGGTGTGGCCATGAGGACCATCGCGGTGGCAGCGGCGCCGAGTGTGAACATTGGGGCCCGGAGCCGTCGCGCCGGCCGCCGCCGAACGTGCATGCCCTGGCCTGCCGATTCCGAACCGATACTTGGACTTGCGAAGGTGATCATGGCCGTACTCCTTCGATTCGCGCCTGATGTGAAACGCGAAGCGGACGACCACGCATCCGATAGTTCCGGCGGCCGCCCGGGCCGCTAATTCTGACGCTACTCGTGGCGGGTAATTGTCATCAATACCCCAAACGGATCGTTCGGCCACCGGGAATTTGGCCCCACACGAACTTTCTTGGTTTGCCGAGGGCTGGCGGCCGTTGACGCGATCGGTAACCTTTACGGCCCCACCCCGCCCCGTGTATCGCCGCGACGGCGCACCATGTTGCGCGATGTCGGGGTCCGTCCCATTCGCGGGAGCAGTGCTGCACATGGTGCTCGGAGCCCGCGACGCGCACGGTGCACCGGTGCGCCCCGCCGCGCCGGATCGGCCCTCCCCGGCCCCGATTCGCCCCGGGGGGTTTCCACACATTTTGATCAGTCGTCCATTTTCCATTTTGATCACTCGCCCAAATTGGTCTTTCGTTCAGTTTGAAAGAATGTCAATTTTTCTGGTTTGCAGTGAATCGCCCAGGGCACTTCCGTGCGATATGCGGCCCGGGATGCGGGGTGAATATCGGAGACGCCGAGCGAAGACGACGTTCCTACCGGAGGCCTACCGCAACCTACGTGGCGTGCTCGACCCGGCCGTCGCCGTATTCGGACCCAGTTGGTCGTCATCGACAATCCTCACACCGACCACGTCGGCCAAACTTGTGCGAGGCAAGAGATCTGGAGTTGCCCCATGGCCCCGACGGCGAAGAGCAGTTCTCCTTCTCGCGGACCCGCCACCCAGGGGCGCGCAGCCCGCATCATCGACATCACCGCGGTCGTCGCTACCTCGGCCTTCGCCGGCGGCGCCTTGCTCACTCAGACCCCGTGGTCGTCCCGGCCTGGCGCGCGATGGAACCGGCGGCATTCCTGCACCATTTCGCGGTGTACGGACCCGTCACCGGGGCGACGGTGTTTCCCTTCGCGGTCGCCGCGGTGCTGCTGCTCGCAATTACCACGTACTCCGCCGTCAAGCGTCACCGGCCGGGGCGGCTCGCCTGGGCGCTGGCCACCTTGTGCATGGCCTGGACCTTTGTGCTCCTACCGCTCTATTTCGTGGACGCGAACCTCGCCATGCTCGACCCCGGGTTCCCGCCGCAGGCCGTGTCCGCCGAGTTGACCGACTGGTATCGCTGAATTGGGTCCGTGCGGGCCTGGGCCTCGCCTCGGCGGCCCTGGCCTGCACGGCGCTCACGGCCAGCCGAGGCCAGAACGCCACTCACCGGGGTGAGGCGGACCACGGTCTCGGTAACAGCTGAGATCTGTCGACCGCTGCGCGCGGGAAGGGGCCGCATCGGACTTGCACCCATTGCTCATCCATTCCTGCAACCACAGACTGGTCTCATTGAGCTGCGACGACACCGGCAACCGGGTCGGGTACTCCCCGGTCGAGACCGATCGCCGCCGCGAAGGCGGGGCCCCGAAACCCATGTGTAGGTTGAATCCCAGCCCCTTGGCCATCTGCTCGAGATCCGCCGGCACTCCGCCCTGCAAGCACCGCCGCCAGCTTCAGCTCCGGCGCACAAGTCGGCGCGATCGCCGCAGCCCACCCGCCGGCCACCCCCCCGAATAGCCAGCCAGGACCACAAGCCTGTTCGCCAGCCCGACTCGTCCGGCCTTGTGAAGCCGTTACCGTCAGAACTTCTCGGTGAGGATCATCTCCAGTACTCCCGTGCCCGCCGGGACCGCGGTGCAGGGCGGTGTCACCGCCTGTGCGGGATCGAGCAGACCCATCACCAGTTGCAGGGTGTACTCGTCGTAGGGCATCCGGAAATGCCCGGACTGATTGGACGGGCAGAGGTCCCCGATCATCAGGTTTGTTGCCGACCCGTCGCGCAACGCGATATTGGTCGCCGGCTGAATGACCTCGTCGAGCCACGAGCCGATCGTCGTGTACCGGGTTCCCCCGGCGGTGTCTCCCCCGCTGTTGAGGTCGTCGAGGAACGGCGAGCCCTGGGCCTGCTGCTCCAACGCGGGCGACACCAAGTCCGGGGGCAACACCGCGGTCGCCCACTGCATGCCGCCGGGCGTCTGCTCGAGGACCGGAACGAGCCCGTACAGGGTGCCCCCGTAGGTGGGTGAGGCGAGACCGACCCACTGATCGACTATGGCTGCACCACCGAGCCGGTTGACGTAATACCGGGCCACCGTCGCTCCCTGCGAGTAGCCGACGAGGTCGACCTCGGAAGCCGCGGTCGCGCCGCGGACCTCGGCGACGAACTGCGCCAGCTGACCGGCGCTGACCGCCATATCCTCGGTTCCGTAGTTGTCGCCCCCGGGCTCGCCGCCGTAATTCAGCGCGAACACGCAATACCCCGCCCCGGCCAGTCGCGGACCGAGCGCCGCCCAGTCCGAGTACGCATTCGAGTCCGTGCCGTGCACCAACACCACCGGCCTCGGATGATCCCCGGTCGGGGTGCAGGTGAAATCGTTGACTCCAGGCGGAACCGATCCCGGGTGCTGCCGCGCATACCGGGCGGCATCAGGATGCTCGCTCTGGGCGGGACCGATGCGGTCCGGTACCTGCCACACCGAGCTCGCCCCGGGCAGATCCGGAACCTCCTCCGCCGCCGCGACCGGCGCCCAAAGAAGGCCCGCGGCCAACCCGACACCCGCGGCCGCCCACCTCATCTGTCGATGTGCCCGCATCCTGCCGCTCCCTGCCCTCCCTCCGCGCCCCGACCATTCGTGCCGGCACCACTACCGGAGCGCCCCTCTGACCCGGGCAGCTCCGGGGACAGTGTGGAATACATTGAGCGCAAACGCTATTAGGTCAATCGTCCAGTTCCGCTGGGTCGTATGCCATCAGGCCACCGCTCGAACAGTGCGACCGCTGCCGAATCCGACGAGCTCATCTCGTGGACCGGATCACTACCGCTCGGTAATGTGATGCAGGACACAGCGACTGCCGCGGAGATGCCCTACCCTGCTTAAAAACACACCGCCTAAGGCTTCCCTCACGGATCGATGCGCAGAGTGAGTCGGAACCCGCGCTTACTCGAGGAGGTGCGGTCGCCATGACCACAGGACAGCTTGTCCACAACAACGACGGCCCAGGACGGGGCGCCGAAGGCATCATCCGCCGTCCGCTCGGTGACGTCGTCGCGGCAATGTTCTCGTTCGAGGACGGGGACGTCGATGCCGTCGAGCGGATCCGAGCGGGCGACTTCGACGATTGGGTTTCCGCCGCCGCCCGGTCCGGCCTTTTTACCCCGCGGGAGGTCGAGGACCTGGTCCGGTCGTGGCACGCCGATCCCAGGTTGCTGTTCGAGGCGCTCCTGACCGATGCCGACGACCTGAGCCGCAGGCGCTTCGAGATCGCCTGGGACTCACTCGACGAGGTCGACTCACTCGAATACGCCTGACGGTGCCCACCGACGGTGACATGCGTGCGAGCCAACGCACCACACTGAGCGCCGAAAAGCCTTGAGATGAGCGGCAAGAGAGGACGACGATGGCGAACTCGACCGTTCCAGAGCAGTTGCTGCACGCCGTGCAAGACCGCACCACCGAGATGCGCCGATGGTTGGATACGGACAACAACAGCGAAACGCTGATGGCGCACCTCCAACACGAGCCCGTCGACACGGTGTGGCTACGCACCTACCAGCGCCTGGGTCGCGACCTCATGTCAGCTGTCGGAAACGCACAGGAGCAGTTGCCGCGACGTCGATGAACACCGACCAGGATGGCGCGTCGATCGGTACAGGACCCGCGCGCGTTCCGCCGAAACTTGCACCCGCCGAGCGCACAACGGTTTTCCGCCTCGCTTGAGCTGAAACTTTACCTCGCGGGCCGGTCGTCGGTGGGGTCTCCAATGTCGGGGCGCCGACACCTTGCGCCTGGAGTCCCACCTTCCTGAGCTGCGCTGGGGACGACGTCGTGCGGCCAGGCAGCCTCAGTGGGGGTCACGCCAAACATATTGCAACGAACCTCACATCGAATATGCATGTGCAGTGCGTCGTTCAACCCCATTCAGGACCGTTCAGAACAGCCGTCCGGTCGATGATCTCGGACGGCAGGTTACGCGAGCGTGTCGGAACTCTCGGGTACGGCGTGCGCGCGGGATGGTGCCGTGCATCGCCCGACTCGTCGCTGGACACCGCGGCTGGTGTCAGTCGTCGGGGATGTTGTAGGGGCGTTGCTGCGAGTGCTTGTTCCGCTCTCGGCGGGGCGTATGCCTCATGCCGACATCCTGCGCGCTGGAAGGTCGCCCGGAGGAACCGTGCCGCGGCTGCCGCAGCACCTCCTCGACCAGACAACCCCTTCCTATCCGGTGGTGACGTCGGGCGGGTCGGGGAGGTCGACATCGAGAAAGAAGTCGAGCCAAATGAGGGCGTCGGCCAGGGTCTCCGCCCGCATGGTGATGTCGAAATCGTCGGCGGCGCTCAGCGACCGCTCCCCCTCCGCGACATCCTCGGCGACCAACGCCGACACCGTCTGGAGCACCCACCGCTCCGACGCCGGCAAGGCCTCGACATCGACGTACCCGCCGTCCGCGAAGCGCAGGTCGAGGATGAACCGTTCGCCTGGCCCCGCGGCACCCAAGCGCGCGATGACCACACCGACGATGGCATCGACCACCCAGGCAAGAAGAGCGCGGTACTCCGGGCGCTCGTCGAGAGGGCGCGGGTCGACGCACACGCGGGAGACCTCGCACGAGAATCGGGCCGCGTCACGATCCCCGACCAGCTGCATCAGCCGACCGCCGAGAGCCGCGGCCGACGAATCGGTGGGGCGATGTCCGTTCGATTCCATACCCGAGAGTGCCCGGACCCCTTCCCCGCTACACCGCCCCACCGAGGTGCGGTCGACCTGCTGTGTCAGGATCCGTTGATCACCAGGTCCAACAGCCAGACCCCCCACGGTATGCCGCTCTCAATTGGCAACTCCCACAACGTTCCCTCCCAGTGTTGTCGGTGCGGTGTGACCGTCATTGTGCCCGACCAGGCAGACACCACCCGCTCGTGACAACCGAAAAACATCGGTAACCCCCAGCGCACCGAACCAATACCGATATTCCGCCCCACTGAGGCGGCGGCAGGGTGACCGCACTCCCACCCCAGGGAGCCTGGAAACCCCCGTGCAGGTCACCGACGATAAACACGTCGAACTTCCGAACTGTCGAATCCTGCTTCCCCATTTCCTGGAAAGGAACCCATACCGAAGACACCCCGCACACGGATCGCGGTGACGCTCGCCGGCGTCGCCGCCGCGCTGTCGATCGCCACCGTCGGGCCCGTCACCGCCGCCGTCGCCGACACCCCCTGCAAGGGAACCAGCTGCCACACCCCCAATCCCAAGCCGACACCACCGGACCACATCGACGGCTGCCAATTCTGCAACGACGGACCCAAACTGCCCGCCCCGGGAACTTCCCACCACCCCAGCAACCGGCACCCCCACCGCGATGAACCCGCCCACGAATACTCCCGGGATTGGCAGCCACCGAAGCGATTCCGTTCACGCCCGCCGGCGTGAAAGCGGACGCCCGTTGCTACCGGCCGCCTCTGGTGATTCCGGGCGACACGCGACCGTATGCCCCGCGTGCGTGCCTCCCGACGTGACCGAAGGGCCCATTGCCCGTCACGGGGTGGGTAACCCACCACTGTTTCGGGTAACCGGACCGCAGGCGACGACGCGAGACAGCCGGTCACGGTGGGCGACGTCGAACCAACCAAAAGATCGCGGCGCATCCCACCGGATGCGTCCGACCGAGAGGGTGTACATATCGTGCCTCGCACCGGCGAAGACCCCGATCACACCTCTGGCGCCGATTTCGGATCCGACGACGATCCGATCCGGTGGCCCGATCCCAGTCCGTTGGACCTGTGGTGGCAACGGGTGATGTCCGAAAGCCTCCGCCGATCCCGGGAACCGGGACCCCGGCCGGTAGTCCCACCCGCGTCGAGGAACTCCCGCAATAGCGATCCCCGCCCGCACGCAAGTTTGACCCATCGCCCGATCCGACGCTAACGCCCTCGGGCCCGCTCTGTTCGGCAGCACCAATCGAGACGCGCCCTCGATTCCCGGCACGGGAGGGGTCGGCACGCATCAGCGGGTGTAAGGACTGGTCGCGGTTGTGCTGACGGGTGGACCGATCGTGGTAGCGAGCAGGCCGAGAGCGATCATGGCCACCCCGAGGCCGAAATGCAACTAGTTGTCAGCGGTGTTGACCGGCACGAAGTTCGCGGCGCTATCGAGATCGATGACGAGCCCGTAGATCCACAGCACCAGGTAGATGAGGCCGCCGCCGAGCAGGAACGCCTTCCCCGCACCGGCGGTGCGGGCCGCGGCGATCCCGACGACACCGAATAACACATGCACGACGTTGTGCAGGACCGAGACATTGAACAACCCCAGCAGTTGGGCGTCGGAATGATGGCCGGCGAAGGTCAGGGTGTCGTAGTCGGTAGTGACGCCGGGGATGAACCCGAGCACCCCCACCAGCAGAAACACCGCACCGGGGTGCGCGTCCTCGAACGCACGGCAGGCGATGGTGTCATGATCGTGCTCACCAACTTTCGGTCCAAGATTTCCGACAGATCGAGCGCGGCACGCGTTATACCGGCCATCGGTGCCCGGTGACCGGGACCCGCGTGTGCCGCCCTCCTGCGGGTACCCCACCGCCCAGACGCGAACCCGAGCGCAGACCTTCCACAAAGGGACCTCACAGTAGTTCGAGGAGGCCCACCGGCCACGAACACAATCTGACGAGCAACAAAGTCGTCTCAGCGATGGTCAGATGGTCGACGCCACAGCCGACGTGCGACGTGCGACGTCAGGATCATCAGCCGCGTCGAGCCAGAACAGGGACCGGCCGTCGTTCGTCACAGGCTGCCTCGCAGTCGCACTACCCGCAACAGCGTGTGACACCGAATCGGAGTTAGTCGCACAATCGAAGAAGGAGGAGAAGCGAATCCTGATGGGGTGAGCAATGCGTCCGAGCCAGTCGGCACCTGTGCCAGTGCCCCTGCCGGCGGCTCTCACCAGAGATCCTCCCCTGGATCTCGGCAATACCCATCACATCGGCCCCGTGCAGCGGGCAGTGCGCGGACACAGGGATCACGGGGACCCGGGGGGGGTGTCGCTCACGAGAAGTGCCGCCTTCAACGTGGGGGTGCGTGCCGCCACGGGCGACCGCACAGCCGATTCGACTCGATGCCGTCTCGGCGTGTCCGTCGCCCGGGCGGGTACCCGGTGGGCGTGGGTTCGGATATCGGTGACCGCGCGTTCCCGGAGGCTCGCCTGGCCGGACACCTGCTCGCCCTGGTCACCGATCACGACTTCGACGCGTTGTCGGCGGAACTGTGTCCGCTGGTACAACCACCGGCCGCGGACCCGGTCCGGGCCGTTCTCTACGGCAGTGTGCTGACCTGGCTGGTCACCGCCCTGACCGACGTGGTCACCGCCCGTCTCGGTCAGCCCGCACCCGGAGAATCGTTCGTCCTCGAACTGCAGACCACCGCCGGCCACACCCTCGGCGCCGAGGATCTCCCACTGCGGGAAGGCCGGGTCGGACGCGCCGCCCTGGCCCTACTGTCCGGCGACCGGGCTACAGCCGACGTCCACCTCGAAGCCGCCGCACGCGAACCGGAGCTGGCCATCCGGGCAGGCACGCTCGTCGAGGCGTTGATCTGGCTCGACGCCCTCCTTACCGCGCAGACGCCTGCGTTTCCAGACTGCCCACCGCGCTGACCTCCCACAATGACACTCCCGGTGGGCGCCGTCGCCCGGCCGCCGGGTGGTCCGCAGGGCGGCCCGCATCGCCCCTATCGGGACCACAGCCGCATCGCTGCTGCCTCGGCGACGCCGGACCACTTCGGGCGGCTGAACACGCAACCCACACACGATTGCGAGGCCGAGTCCCCCGACCGGTCGCTGACGACTCGCGTGAGACCGCGGATGTGATGCCAGTTACTTTCGGGCGAATCTCTTCACCGTCCACCGTCGTAGCGTTACCATTAGCGTTACATCCATTTACCGATTCTTTGCAGTCGGTGAGGGTGGGGAGATCACCGGTATTCCGGCGTCTCCCGGTTCCATCGATGTCGAGACCAGGCATAACGTCCATTCCCGTCTGCGGAGACGTGGTGCACTGATTACCGTTTCTGAATCCGGTCCTCGCTGTCACTACCTCGATGTCTCTTGCCGGCATCAGGAGTGAACGCGCGATGTGTCGAGGGGTCATGTCGCACAACATTTTCCGGACAACAATCCTGCAGCTGGTCCGGCTCCGTTCCTTCTGAGGAGGCCATGCCAACACCCACCTCCATGTGCACTTTGCACGATCCGTCGGCGACCGGCCCAGGCCTTGCCGAACCCGTGTGTCCCCCGCTATTGCCGGCGTTCGTGTCACCGTTTCAACTCCGAAAGCGACCCATCCCGCAGTGCCTGATCATTCGCACCACATCAATCCGGACTGGCAGCACCGCGCCTCCTGCCGCGGCGCCGACACCGAGACGTTCTTCTCCCCCGACGGTGAACGGGGCAGCGGCCGCACAAAGCGTGAGCGTGCCGCCAAACAGATCTGCCAGGACTGCCCCGTCCTCGCACAGTGCCGCGCCCACGCCCTCACCGCCAACGAGGCCTACGGCATCTGGGGAGGCATGTCCGAAAGCGAGCGCGCCCGCCACCTCCGACGGAACCGTTCCACGGCCCGCCACTGCGACACCGCACCCGCTTCGGCAGCGCACCGCAACCGCTCCACCTGCTCGCGCACGTAACCAACCACGTGCGCGGTGAAATCGGTTCCCTGCGGTACGGCGCCGTCACCGGAACCCTGCGAGCGTGTCTCAGTTAGCCGGCGTGACGGTGCTCCTCAGGACGTGTTCTCGACGAGTTCCTATCCTCGACAATGGACGTTCTCCCGCAAAGGAGTGACCATGAGCGGATCGATCGAATCATCCCCTGACGACGGTGCCCGTGTGCTCTTCGTGATCCTCTCCGCGGTGGTGGCGGTCGTGGGTTCGGTCATCGGCTCAGGGGCGCTGGTGGGAACCCCGATCGCCCAGGTCGCCGACGGCGCCCTCGCCGCCGACGCCACCGCAGTGGCCCCGGGCGGGCCCGCCTTCTCCATCTGGACCCTGATCTACCTCGGGTTCCTCGCGCTCGCGATCTGGCAGGCACTGCCCGCGCACCGCACCGATCCTCGGCAACGCCGCGCCGGGTGGTGGCTGGCCGCGGCGATGGTCCTCAACGCCGCGTGGATAGTCTGCGTGCAGTTCGAACAACTGTGGCTCAGCGTCCTGACGATCGTGGCCCTACTCGCAGTGCTGGTCGTCGTGTTTCACATCCTGACCAACACGAAGCCGTCCAGTCGTGTCGAAGCGATCGTGGTCGACGCCACCGCGTTCGTATACGTCGGATGGGTGTGTGTCGCGGTGGTCGCCAACATCGCTGCCGCCCTGGGCGCCGCCGAGATCGATCCGTTCGCTCTCGGGGCCGATACCTGGGCCGTACTCGTCCTTACCGCAGTCGCCCTGGTCGCCGTGGTCCTTGCCGTCGCCGGTCACGGACGCTTCACCGTCACAGCAGCCATCGTCTGGGGGCTCGTATGGATCGCCGTCGCGCGGACCACCGGCGACGGTTCCACCTCGCAGCCAGCCGCCATCGCCGCACTGGCGGCCGCCGCAGTGGCCATCGCCGCCACCGCGATCGCCCGACGACCCCGCGCACAGTCCGGCGAGGCCAGCGTCACGAAACCCTAATCGTGTGCAGTGCTTAGGAAATCGACCACGAGCGATCCGGGTCGGTTCGACAGGTTCCCCCGATCAAGCCCGTCCTCTCAGCCCCACAACTGTGCCCGTATTTTCTCCTCGAACCACTGCTGCGGACGCCGGTTCGGAACGTCC
Source organism: Rhodococcus sp. G6(2025) (assembly GCF_058628105.1). Lineage (NCBI taxonomy): Bacteria > Bacillati > Actinomycetota > Actinomycetes > Mycobacteriales > Nocardiaceae > Rhodococcus > Rhodococcus sp. G6(2025). The sequence goes on along the minus strand of NZ_CP179751.1, from coordinate 811,842 downwards.
ACGACGCGCCCGAAGTCGTCGAGGCGGGAGTCGATGACCCGGTCCCGTGCCGCTCTCCGGTCGGCGAGATCACCTGTGGCATCGATGCTGATCTCCGGTGGTGTGCCCCGTTCGACCAGCATGACGGCGCGTTCGTCCCGTCCGTGGCGGCACCGATACCGCACCCCCGCCGCGGTCGGGGTGCCGACCAGGATGTTGGTGCAGGTGATGCGGGAGTCGCGGTAGTCCCGCCACGTGCACCCGGTCAGCGAGCCGTCCTGGTTGATCGCCGCCAACCCGGCCTGGGTGTCGAGGGCCGCGACCGTGAGGTCCTCGCCCGCAATCATCCGGGTGAGCGACACTTCGGCACGGGCTGTGTCGGAGAGCCTTCCGGTCTTGGGGATGTCGGTGCCGCGCAGGATCCTCTCGCGACCACCGCACCCACCGGCAACCCGACGTACAGGTAGCCACCGAGCAGTGAGCCGCCGGGGCAGACGCGGTCGTCGTGGACCGGGTCGAACCGGCCCTGCCGCGGAATTCGCGTGGTGCGGGTGTTGATCGTCACGCCGTCCGCGAGCGGGGCAATGGCGGCGGAGTTGAAGCTGTTCGGCGGGTAGGGGCTGTCGGTGCGGTGGATCCGCCACAACTCGGTGCCGGCCGCAATGGTGTCGGTGTGCGCGGGTGCGCCGTTGTACGTTCGCACCCGCTCACATGCCCCGGCGTGCCACGTCGAGGACGTTGTCGATCGCGATCTCGGTCAGCTCGCCGGCCTCGAGGTCCTCGAGGGGGCTGCGGCCGTCGAGGATCTCGGTAGCGGTCAGCCACCACGACGCCGCACCATACGGGTCCTCCGCCACCGCGAGCCGCCGGTTCGCATATTTCACCAGGTCAAAAATCTGGTGCCGTGCCCGGTCGAACTGGAACAGCGGGTACCGGTAGTCCGGGCGGGCGCCGATCGGCAACCCGATCAACTCCCCCGCCTTCCTGCGTTTCTGCGCCACGCTGCGGATCGGCTCACTCGTCGGCGCCAGGATCGTGGCGACCTCTTTCGAGTCGATCACCTCGAGGGCGTCGAGGACCGACCTGCGAGCATTCGCCCGCAGCGATGTGCCCTCTTCGGCGTCGGTGACGGTCGCGATCAGTGACTGCGCCAACTGCAGCCGCTCGGTCTGCGACAGGGCGGCTGCCGAAAACTGGGTGAGTGCAGTGACCACGTCCCCGCCCGCTTCGTCTGCCCCCACTGAAGTCAGGGCGTCACCGCGCCGACCTGCTGTGCCTGCGCGGGGTCCGGGATCCGGCGCGTTTCCGCCTGCCTGGACCAGGGCGAGGCGGAACTCCGCGAAATAGGTGCCCAACGCCCGCTCGAGGCCCTCGACCTGGATCGACTCGGACATCCGCGCCACCACTACCGGGTCGATGGCAGGAGCAGGTCCCGAGGAGAACGCTTCGGCACACATCCAACCCTCCCAGGTACGATCGTCCTGACCACGTACCTATCGTACCTCCGAGCGGTCGATCCGTCGACGCCGAGACCAGCGGCCACGACGGGCGACTGGTGCGCGCCGCCGACTCCCGTAGGCCTTGGCGGTGGGGCCCGCCCTGGCCGGAGGCCGGATCGGGGTCGACGGTCACCTAGTCTGTCTCCACGAAGATCCGGCGTCCGTCCTCGTGCGCATCTGAGCGCGAGAGTGTGCCGTTCAGCTCACCGATTTGGCATCGCTGCTGAAACTCAACGCCGAGCATGACGTGGGCCGACTCTGTCAGCTCACCGAGCTGGGTACCGGTGGCTCGCTGCCGCTCCCGCGCAGCGGCAGCCTATCTGCGGCGAAGTCGACCTCCAGCTCCCGCGCAGTGTCTGCGCGGGAGCTGGGGTGGTCAGTGTGATTGCAGCTTCGTCACAAGTGCTTCGGCGACGGGCCGAGCGCTTCCCGGGTTCTGGCCGGTGATCAACTGTCCGTCTTCGACGACGAAGGGGTCGAAGGGTTTGTCGGCGATGCTGTAGTTCGCGCCGAGCTTATTCAGCTCGTCCTGCAGGCTGAATGGAACGGCATCGGCGCGTTGTGCCGCTTCCTCCTCCGGCCAGGAGAAGCCGGTGACATTCTTGCCTTTGACCAATGGGTCTCCCGTACTGAGCGGGACATTGAGAAGGCCGGCCGGTCCGTGGCAGACGGCAGAGACGATGCGGCCGGTCTCGTAGAAGCGTGCGGTCAGCGCACCGAGATCGTCACCGCGGAAATCGAACATCACGCCGTGGCCGCCGGTGAAGTAGATCGCGTCGTAATCTTCGACGTCGAGGTCGGTCGCCTTCGTCGTGTTCGCGAGGAGATTCATGAATTCGCGGTCGTGGTAGCGCTTGTCGGTGCCGAGCTCACCGAGCACCTCGTGTGCCAGGCTCTCGGGGTCGATCGGCACGTAACCACCCGAGGGACTGGCGATGTCCACGGTGTATCCGTGGTCGGTGACGTAGTCGTAGAAGTGCGTCAGTTCACCGAGCCACAGCCCGGTGCGATAGCCGACCTTCTCGTACTCTCCGACGTTGGTGACGATGATCAGAATCTTGTTCGTAGCCATGCTGTACTCCATTTCCAATCAGATTTCTTCAGAAAATGGTGGGGCGCTGGAGGGTGCGGTGTGGTCCCGCGCCTGGCGTGCGACCCTGCTCAGCAGCGAGCGGAACTGTTCCTGCTCGCCCGGCGCGAGGGCGCCGAGGACAGTGGTCTCGGCGTCGGCGATCCGCGCCTCCAACTGCTTCAGCCGCTCCGATCCCGCGGCCGTCACGACCACCGTGCGGACTCGACGGTCAGCAGGATCGGGTTGGCGATCCACCAAGCCCGCGTCGACGAGGTCGTCGATCACGTAGGGGATCACCGACCGATCCACTCCCAGATAGTCCGCGAGCTGCACTTGTGTGCGAATGCGTTTGCGCGCCACGGTATACAGCAGCTGGAAGCCGCGAGAACCGCGCGGCAAGTCCGCCACCACGGGCTCCACCAGGGTCTTGTAATCACGCATCAACATCGCGACCGACCACCCGAGGTCGCAGTCCCCGTCGTCCGCTCCGTCATTCGACACTGGTTCAGGCTATCGAAGAATCATATGTGCCACAACTAAGTCATATAACAATTTAGTTGTCCATCAATAGTTCCCTCTCGACGCATGAGGCTTTCCGCGTTCGAACACCCCACCTCGGTCTTTGTGGGCCGACCGTGGAGGCTGCGCGGGATGACACCGAAGGGACTGCCCCGGGCTCTGGTCGACATCGCCTTGATGGTGCTGCCGTGTAGAGCCCGATCGCCCAAGCTCGCAAACACGGCCGGGCGGGTGTGCGCGGTGTACCCATTGCCCTACCGGCAGCGTCAGTCGTATTTCGCGTCCGTGGGTCCCACAACGTCCCTTGGTCTCGTCGCGCGTCCAGGTCGACTCTGTTAGACAGAGCGAATGGCGCACAACGGAAATCCCGACACGACACAGCTCTCCGAGCCGAACTAAATGTCGACGGCGTGGCAACACCGGCGTCGCGCGACGCCGGACAGGCGTTCGAAGATGTCGTCGCGTAGTTGGACTATCCGATGTTCGTGGTCACGACGCGCGGGGAAGAACAGCGGTCGGGATGCCTGGTCGGGTTCGCGTCGCAAGTCAGCATCAACCCGCCGCGTTTTCTCGTGGGACTGTCGAACAAGAACCACACCTACAGCATCGCCGCGCACGCCGAACACCTCGCGGTCCATCTGCTGACCCGACCACCGTGCCGTGGCAACCCTGTTCGGTGAGCAGACCGGCGACGACATCGACAAGTTCGCGCAGTGCGATTGGCACGCCGGCCCCCACGAGCGGCCCATCCTCCACAGCGCCGCGGCGTGGTTCAGCGGCCGAATCCTCGAACGCCTCGAGCTCGGCGATCATGTCGCGTTCCTTCTCGCACCCGAAACAGGCTTCGCACCAAACGCTCTGGGTGAATTGATCACCTTCTCGGATGTGCAGGACCTCGAACCCGGACACGAGGCGTGATACCGACCATGCGCAAACTGGACACAGGCTCAGGCGAGGTGCCTGCCGAGGATTTCTATCGCGACCCGCCCGACGGCGTTCGCGTGAACATGGTGGCCAGCCTCGACGGCGCCGCTGCCTTCAATGGCCGGGGCCGGCCCCTCTCGGACGCGGTGGATCACCAACTCCTCCGCGCTCTGCGCACCTATGCCGACGTGGTACTCGTCGGCGCCGGAACCATCCGGGCCGAACGGTACGGGCCGGCAGTGCTGACGGACGAGCAGTCGCGCTATCGACTCGAACGGTGGCCTCGACACACCGCCGCCGATCGCCGTCGTCACCCGCACCGGCAACCTCCCGCTCGACACCCCACTGTTCACCGGCGACGTACGGCCGATCGTCGTCACCACCCACAGAACCGCGACCGAGCGTGGCCCCGCCCTCGGAGAGGTCGCGGACATCGTGGCGGCAGGAGAAGACACCGTCGACATGCCTGCCCTGATCGCCGCCTTCCGCGACCGTGGCTTCCGCAGAATCCTCTGCGAGGGAGGCCCCACACTTCTCCACGACCTCGTCGACGAAATGTGCCTCACCGTGGCGCCGAGGCTGGCCGGACCCCAACCGCTGCAGTCGACCACCGGTCCCACCTTGGGAGCGCCGCGGACGCTGTCACTCCACCACGTCCTGACCCACGACGACTTCCTGTACCTCCGATACGGCCGCGGCCGCTAAGCCAGTCGAGGACGGTGGAGCACGAGTCGCCCGTCCAGGGCGTAACGGTTTCTGGCGACTCCTCCGGCGGCGACCTCGGTCAGCCAACAGCGTGCGCACGCTGCCCGAGGACGAGGCCCCGCACCTGTCGCCGGAACGCGTGCGGCCCCGTCAGAAGGACTGAACCACTTGCGTACCAGGATTCGCGCTACCCGACTTGTACCCCCGCCTGACAATCCGTCTCGCCGACGGCACCACCACCAAGGTCCGTGTCGACCGTGAGCTGTGGAACAGCATCACCGAGGGTGACATCGTCCGCAAGGCCCCCGGCCAGAATCCGGTCAAGCGGGCAGAGCATGGATGACAAAATCGAGCGCCATTGCCGCCGCCTCTGCCCTTCGCCTATGTCCGACAATGCCTGCGGGTTCTGGGCTTTCGCGCGAGCGTGGACACGATCTCGGCGACGACGAAACGGGTGTCTCCGTGGTCGATACCTCTGAATGCATCGACAGCACGGTAGTCTGATCGGAGCGAATCTGGTGTCCGACCAGATCTCCTACGGTGCGATCGCCACCATCCAGGCGTTCGCCGGCGGCGCGGCCATCGCCGTACTGGCGGATTCGTTGATGCCCGAGGCCTACAAGGAAGGCGGTTGGTGGGTGGGCCTGTCCACCGCGCTGGGATTCCTCGTCGCGTTCGGTCTCGGAGCATAGACCGAATACGACGACGTCTCGGTCCCTACAGCACCATGGGTGCGGCCGGTGACCGCGGGTCGGGCGGGCCGGAACGATCGCGGCTCGCAGCAGGTCCCGGGCTCCCGCGACGGGCGCCTCGCCGACCCGGTGTTTGCGATCCTGCCATCCCGGCAACTACCGACGGTAGGGAGCACCGCCGTGTTGGGGTATCGCCGATGTCTCGACTAGCGTTCGCCGGGTGTGCCGCCGATTCAGCCGACAGTGTCCAGGCGTCAGGCAACGGAACCGTCCGGATACCGCCCCCTGCAACAACATTGACCCAAGCGAGGCTCACCGAGGCGGACACGAGGAACAGTGAGCACGTGGGTTCTGTGGATCCTCGCAGCACTTTCTACGCTGGTGCTCGGCGGTCTCGGTGTACCAGCTGCGGTGGAGGCGCCGGGTGCACAATGTGAGGTTGGCGCGTTGGATCGAGCAGGGCGGTCCGGGTGATTTTCGGGACCCTCTGGGCCGATCGAGGGTCGTGTCCGCGACTGCGGTGTAATCAGTAGGTGGCCGCTCGACGCAGCCGACGACCGTCGCCGCCGCGCCGTCGAACTTCTCGACGAGTACGGGTGGATTCGCGTTGGACCGGCCCTGATCGTCGACCAACAGAAATTCTTCGTGCGGTGACCCATCGGCCTCACCAGCGACTACGAGGCCGATACCCTGTACTCGAAGCGTATCCAAGGCGTCGGCATTCAGAGTGCACCCGACGGGCGAGAAGATCCCGCCGGTTTGGTGCAAAGGTTATCCACTGGGCTGCATTGTCATCGCGACCCGGTGACCACCCGGATGCGGCGGAGGGATCCGTCGGCGGCATCGGGTATCTCCATCCCGGCATCCACGCCGCTGCGCAGATAGTCGATGACGGGCTGGTCGAGCCGCTCACCCGGCACCACCGCGGGAATGCCCGGTGGATACGGGGTGAGGGGTTCGGCGGCGATGCGCCCGGCGGCCTTGTCCGCCTCGACCAACTCCACCGGCCCGAAGAACGCATCCCGCGGGGACAGCACCGAATCGAGCTGCAGTTCCTCGGGACTCGGCAACGAGATCGGTGGTGGTGGATCGAACGAGGACGCGGCGTGGGCCAGGTTGTCGAGCGCGGTGACCAGCCGGTCGGTGGTGGTGTCGTCGTCGGCCATCGATAAGGTCGCCGCGATGCGGCGGTGATCGTGCATGCCGACATCGAGGTGGCAGTGCTCCCGGAGCCAGTCGGTGCACTGGAACCCGGACACACCGAGTTCGCTGACATCGATGAGGATCTGCATGCGGTCGAGGTCGTGCGAGGCCTGCTCCCCGAGCAATCGATCTTCGAGCACGGTCAGTCCGCCGATGCGGGCGATCCGTTCCCTGGTGCGGCCGGCGAGCGCGAGTGCGCGGCCGAGCAGGTTCGTGCCGTGCTCGGCCATCTGTCGCCGCCACCCATCGATGGCCGCATACAGCATCACGTTCGGGCTTGTGGTCGTCAGCAGGTCCGCGCACTGCGACAGGTGCGTGCCGTCGACGAGGTCACCCTGCAGGTGGTAGACCGATCCCTGCTCGAAGCCCGCACCCATCTTGTGGACGCTGACCACGCAGACATCGGCACCGGCGTCCATCGCCCAGGTCGGCAGGTCGTCGTGGAACGGAAGGTGCGCTCCCCATGCCTCGTCGACGATGAGCGGCTTGCCCCGCTCGTGGCACACCTGTGCGATGGCGTCGAGGTCGGCGCAGGTGCCGTATGGGCTGGGGCTGACGATCAGTGCACCGGCGGCGTCGGGGTACTTCTCCCACATGGCCCGCACCTGGTCCGGGGACGGCGGATGGGAGAAGTGCATGTCCTGGTCCCAGCGTGGGGTGATCCAGCGAGGTGTCACACCGCTGAAAATCAGTCCGGCGACGATGGACTTGTGCGAGTCGCGGGAGACGAGTAGGCCGCCGGGATCGTTTCCTGCGACGGCCATCATCGCCGCCTTCACCGACAGCGAGCTGCCGCAGGTCGAGAAGAAGGCCTGCTCGGCCCTGACCGCGTCGGCCATCAGTTGCTCGGCCTTGGACAGGTAGCCGTTACTCGACCTCCGGTCGTCCAGTCCCCCGGAGGCGAGCACGTCCGCACGGAACGGGTCGGTGCCGAGAACCTCTTTTACCCGCTCGTCGGCGCCGCGCCCCTGCCGATGGCCTGGTGGGGAGAACCCGTATCGGTCGAGCCGGTGATACTGCTCCAACGCATCCAACAATGGTGCCTGCGACTGGTCCATCCCCGAGGTGTACCCGCACTCTTTCCGCCTTGAACCCTCGACGCGTCGCCGCAGCTTTCGGCCGCCGGCGCACACCGCGCCACACGGCGACAACGGCCGAAGAAATGTTCTTATGATCGATATGGCCCCGCGGACACGCGGCGCGCCCGCCACGCGGCGCTCGCGAATCGCGTCTCGCCGGAAAGGTACTTGACGACATGGCAGTCGAGAATGACGAGTGGTTTCGATGACGGTCATCGAGTGTTCCGGAGACGGGCGGGCGCGTGGCCGCGCCCACGGTGAGCAGGCCCGCGACTTGGTCCACGCCGCCCTCGACCGCTGGCGAGACGGTACGAACGCTCGAAGTCGCCATCACCTCGCCTCGACAGGACTGCTCGCCACGGTTCAGGCCGCCGTACCCGACCTGGCCGAGGAGATGCGCGGCATCGCGGAGGCCACAGCGGTCCCGTTCGCGGAAATCCTCGCGTACAACTTCATGGACGAACAGTGGTGGGTGCATCGCGAGCACCTCGAACTCGGCTGCAGCGTCCTCGGGCGGGCGGACGTGGACGGCGTCTACCTCGCGCAGAACATGGACCTGCCCGACTTCATGAACGGATCCCAAATCGTTCTCCGCATCCGCCCGGAGGCCGGCCCCGAGGCACTGGTGCTCAGTTCGGCGGGAATGATCGGATTGACCGGGATCAACGATGCCGGAGTCGGCGTCTGCGTCAACACCCTCGGCATGCTGCGCCACAACTCAGCCGGCCTGCCCGTGGCCGCCGCGATCCGTGGCGCGCTCGCCCACGCTTCCCGCGAGCAGGCCGTCGACTTCCTGCACCGCATCTCACACGCCAGCGGCCAGCACTACGCGGTGGCGGATGCGCACGGTTTTCACGGGGTCGAGTGTTCAGCCGCAGCGGTGGTCGTCAGTTGCCGGGCGGGGTCGCCGCGCCTGCTCCACACCAATCACCCGCTGTCCAACAGCGACATCGACCAGGATGCCGAGCACGAATTGGAGCGCGAAGGACGGATCACCGATTCCCGGGCTCGGCTCGCTTTCCTCGAAGCGAATGCGTCGGAAGCCCGCGATCGCGCTGCCGCCGAGCGCCTTCTCGCCGACCGCACCGCGCCCCTGTGCGTCACACCGCGTCTGGGTCATCGGACGCGGACTTTCGGTGCCGTCGCCTTCGAGTTCGGAACAACTCCGCCGACAGCACGCTTCTGCCTCGGCCTACCGGACCAGGAACTCTGGATCGAACCTGGATGGCGCTCGGCGCCTCAGGACGATTAGATGCTATCCGCCCAGGACTTGGCTCAGCGACGTCGTCGCGCACCTGGTCTACGGCGCCACCGTCGCCGGGGGGTCACGACGCGTCTCTAGCCGCCGGTGAGCGTTCGAAAGGCGGTGGCGACGACGCCGAGGGCACCGAGGCCGGCGGCGATATTTGGATGACCTGCACTACCGCGCCGTATACACGTCATGATCGTGCGGGTCGGTATCGGCGCTTCGCGTAGTGGGACACGCACCACAGCGTGCGAGGACGGGATAGGCACCATCCGCGGCAACAGACAGACGCCGAATCCTTCTGCGACCAAGGCGGACACGGCATACCACTCCTTGACCTGGTGGGTGATGCGGGGAGCGAATCCCGCTGCGAGACACGCTGACACGAGTAAAGCGTAGGTGTCGTTGTTCTCCTTCTTGACAATCCATTCCTCGGCAGCGGCCCCGCTGAGTGCCACACCCTCTGATTTCGCAAGAGAATGGTTCGCGGGGACCAGTAAGTCCTGCGGGTCGTCGAGCAGCTGATACTGCTCGAACCGAGGATCGACAAGAGTCGGAGCGTCGGGACTGGGGAGGACGATTCCCACGTCGGCCTGCTCGGCACCGACGAGCCGGTAGCAGTCGAGGCATTCTTCTTCTCTGATTTCGACCTGCAGCCGGGGGTGGGTTACCGCGAGACGACGAGCAGCGGGTGCGGCCAGTGCCGCGACAGCCGAGGACACCCCGCACAGACGCAACGGACCGGTCGACTCGCGGCCCTCGGCGGCGAGATCGGCCTGGGCGCGTTGCCATTGAACCTGCAGTGTGTCGGCGTGGTGGAGCAGCATGCGTGCGGCCGGGGTCAGGTGCACCAGTCGGCCTTCGTGGCGGAGCAGGTCGACGCCGAGATCACTGGCCAATGTCTTGAGCTGTTGGGAGACCGCGGACGGGGTCAGATGCAGCGCCGCGGCAGTCGCGGTGACGGTGCCGTAGTCGGCCAGGGCCCGCAGGACCTGTAACCGCCGCAGGTCGATCATGAAGTCCAATCTAAACGAAATTGCGCCCAAAGTATTGATGGACCTGCACCTTTATCGTGGCGATGCTGGGTGCATGAGGAACATAAGCAGCCTCTCCGCTCCCGCTCTCGTTCTGTGTAGCGTGGTCAGCATCCAGTTCGGGCAGGCGCTGGGCAAAGGGTTGTTCGACTCCGTGGAGCCCTCCGGCGTGGTGGCATTGCGTCTCGGCATAGCTGCGGTGGTGCTCCTGTTCGTGTGGCGGCCAAGGCTGCCCCGGCCATGGACCGACCGGGCGGTGATCCTCGGATTCGGTACGGCGATCGCGGGGATGAATCTCGTCTATCCCGCCCTGCACTACCTGCCCACGGGTGTCGCGACGAGCCTGCAACTTCTGGGGCCGATCACCCTGGCCCTGGTGTCGTCCCGACGGTGGTCTGACGTGGTGTTCGTCGGTCTCGCCGCGACCGGGGTGTGGTTGTTCTCCGGATCGCCGAGTGGCGCGTATCCGGTCACCGGCATCGTGTTGGCGCTGGCCTCCGGAGCGTCGATGGCCGGCTATCTGCTGATGGGCCGACGAGCAGGAACGCGCAGTGCCGGCGCCGAACCCTTGGCGTGGGCGGTTACCTGGGCGGCTCTGGTCACGGTGCCGGTCGGTGTGTTCGACAACGGTGCCGCGCTCCTCGAGGTCCGAACCGTCGCCATCGGCGCAGTCGTCGCGGTCCTGTCCGCCGTGGTGCCGTACTCGCTCGAACTCGCGGCGCTGCGTCGCCTGCCGCCTCGAACCGTCGGTGTGCTGCAGAGCCTCGAGCCCGCCGCCGCGGGGATTGCGGGAACCGTTGCACTCGGCGAAAACCTGCACGTCGCACAATGGCTCGCTGCCGGCTGCGTCAGCGCCTCGAGCATCGGAACAGTCCGCCGATCCCCGCCCCAAGTGCCCGAACGATCCCTCGACTCACTACCGCAGCGCCGCTCCCCGCGGGTTGACATTCCGCGCATCCGAACGGCTACCAAGACGCTCCACAATGCGGTGTCCACGGATCGCGTCTCCACGCGGAAATCCGAAACACACATGCCGCCAGCTCGAAGAGCCTATTGACGGCGCGACGTCGTTGACGGAGTCCTTGGGGGCTCGTCGTCACCGCACGCCGCGACATTGTTCACCATCGTCGACCGTCCCAGCGAGCAGGTCGTGTGGATCCAAGTCACTGTTGCGTGGGCGGATGTCCGGACGGATCCCCTGGCGGCGACTACTCCTCATCGCGCCATCTGCGGGTTGCGGCCAGCCACTCGGTACGCGAACCCACGTCGGGCCGTCTAGGGGTCCAGGTATCCGCACACGAGCGCCGCACCCACGACACGGCGCCTGTTCTGTCATTTCTTGTCTTCGGCCTTGCCGACGCCTCCCTGATGAGCGGGTCCGACCCCGGAGTCGCTGTCCTCGGTCTCGGCGGCATGTGCGGCGGGCTTCTCCTCGGCCGGCGAGGCCATCGCACCGCGGGGGGTCTCCTCGGGTTCCGGGGACTGCATTCCGTCGGCGTCCACGTGCTCGTCGTGCGCCGGACGCCCCTCCTTGGTGCTCGTCGTCCGGCCGTCGTACGGCGGTATCGCCGGCTTCGCATCCCCGGGCGGGAGCGACCCACCGGCAGCAGCGGGATTGGCGCCCGGTTCCGCGGTGGACTTTGTCTCCTCCTGCTCCAGTGACCCCGGTTCGCGGTCCGTCTCGCCTGCTCCAGCCTGGTCCGGGCCCGCGTCCCGCGCGCCTTTGGGGCCACGCTCGGACTGCGGCTCCTCCTGCAGCTGCTTGCCTGGTTCGGTACCCATGATTCTCTCCTCACCGACGCCCCAGAATGCCGGATTCTCTGCTTCGTTCGCGGCTGACGTCTGCTGTAGCTATGCCCAGGGACACGAACGCGAAACCGCACCTCTCCGGATAAGGGCACGAGTGCTCTTTTGCGGAGCCTCGATGACAATCCGTCGATAGCGGACGGCAGGTCGGCGCTACCTCCGCCTGGACGGCTCGGTGATTTCCCGCACGGTCGACGCATCATTCTGCTGAAGAGTTCTTCAGTTGTCAGGTGTTGGACAACACGGTTTTGAGCGAACCGCGCTCGCGGGTGTCGAACTTTTCGTACGCGTCGAGGGCGTCGGCGGTGGGTTCGTGTTGGGTGATGAACGTCGTCGGGTCGATCAGGCAGTGGCCGACCATGCCGAGCAGCCGAGGAATGTAGCGGCGATGGTTCGGCTGAGTCGGTTGCTCGCCGACGGTGATCTCATCGCGGCACAGGAAGCGTTAATGCGCCTGGTCGCCCGGAAGGAATGGAGCATCGCTGCGCTGTTGCCGCTGCTGGTGCACCTGAGTGGCTTGCCGCCCACCGCATCGGAGCTGGAACCGCCGACGTGTTCGTCGTCCGAATCCGGATAGACAACGTGCGGGCGGACATCGACGCTCTTGCTCCCGACCCGGGGAGCGCGGCGTGCGGTCCTCCCTCAGCTGGCGCGCATCCCGACGATGCGGTCCTTCATGCCAGCGCCGCCGCCCACACCCGACCCATCGGCCGCGCCCACACCGTTCTCGACTTACTGGTGTGGATTTATACCCTCGGCATCGGCAGATCCTCGCCGCCCTCGCGGTGGTGCGGCAGTCCTCGAAGACTGGTAGTCGATATCGTCAGGGTTGCGGTTCGAGTGCCGCAGCGGCCGGGTAGAGCACGGTGATGGCTTTGCGGCTCCTGCCATACAGGAGCGAAAGCTGTGCGGCTGGTACGAGCACGGTGAATCCGGGTATCCGGTGAGCAGCCAATCAAGTGAGGAGGAACGCCATGCCGCGGTCATCGATCAAGGACGAGAAGGTGTACCAAGAAGTACGCAAGGACGGTGCGTCGAAGCAGAAGGCGGCACGGATCGCGAACTCGGCCGCCAACCGTGGCCGGTCCGCTACCGGCCGCAAGGGTGGCAAATCGTCGTCTTACGAGGACTGGACCGTCGACGAGCTGAAGAAGAAGGCGAAAGAGGTTGGTCTGTCGGGTTATTCGTCCAAGCGCAAGGGTGAGCTGATCGACGCACTCCGCAGCCATTGAGGGTCCGACGACCTAAAGCGGTACCGCCACAGTCAGGTTCATGGAGATCTGCCGCAGCGCCGCGGCGTGATGGGTTCGAATTCATGTCGGCGCCTGGAACGCTTCCCCGATCCATTGTGGCGGCGCGGCGATACTGCATGCCGGTGTCACGATCACGTCGCTGACGCAACTAGTGCGCACCAGGGCGGCTGCTCGTCACCGTGGGGATGTTCGTCAGAGTTGGAGGGAGGCCATGGCAACCACCACCGTGCCGGCAAGGACGGTCCGCGGCGGGATACCCACCCTCGGGGTAGAGGAGGAGTTCGTCCTCGCCGACCCGCACACCGGGCGGCCCAGCCTGCACAACACCGAAGTCATTACCGCCGGCCGCGACCTCGGCATCAATCTCCAGGCGGAGTTCTCCCGCTGCCAGATCGAAACCGCCACCTCGATCGGCACGCACATCCGGGATCTGCGCGACCAATTGTGCGAATCCCGCGCAGTGACCGCCGACGCCGCCGCGCGCACCGGGTGTCAGCTCCTCGCCGTGGGCACCCCCATGTACGTCCCGCCACCCGACTCGATCACCGATACCCCCAGGTATCGGCGGATGGCCGAACAATTCGGCGCGCTCGCGACCGGAGTGGTATGCGGCTGCCACGTGCACGTCGGGGTGGCAGACCGTGAGCAGGCGGTCCAGGTGATCAACCATCTCCGACCGTGGCTGCCCACGCTGCTGGCGCTCACCGCGAACTCCCCCATCGCCGCCGGGTGCGATACCGGGTATGCCAGCTGGCGCTACATCCTGTTCGGGCACTGGCCCAGTGCGGGAGCACCCCCGTATTTCGCCTCCTCCGCCGACTACGATGCCGCGGTCGACGCGATGCGCGAGAGCGGCACGATCCTTGACACCGGCATGGTCTATTGGGATGTGCGGGTCTCGGATCATCTGCCTACCGTCGAGATCCGCATCAGCGATGTCCCCGCCACCATCGACGAGACGATGACCCTGGCCACCCTGGTGCACGCACTGGTCATCACGGCGGCGCGCGCGATCGAACACGGCACACCGGCACCAAGGATTCACCAGGAGCTGCTGCGCGGTGCGTGCTGGCGGGCGGCCCGCGACGGGCTTGCCGGGCACGGTTTCGACCTGACCACCATGCGCCTGGTGCACGCGCGGCGGCTGGTCTACCAACTGCTGACGCATGTCAGGCCTGCCCTGACGGAACTCGATGAGTACCGGCAGGTCGCCGGGTCGCTGTCGGCGATCCTCGATCACGGCAACGGGGCCGTCCGGCAACGCCGGACCCTGGCCCGTCGGGGCAGTGTCGCCGAGGTGATCGCGGAGTGTGCGCGCCGCACCTTCGAAGGATGCATTCCCGAACCGGACGATGCGCTGCCGCTCTAACCGCCCACACCTGGTTCTCATCGGGATCCTGCCACGGTCTCGTCGCTCACGGAGTCTGATTCGCCGCCCTCGGGTCTCAGGCGAAATCACTCAACCTACCGAGATCGAATTAACTTGGCAGGGCAAAACATACTCCTTGCCCCGAGCGAAACCGGCAGCGTCCGTGCCGATTGCCGGCGGAAGGGGTGCGGCCTCGACACCCCTGACAGTCCGGCCGCCCGTGTTCCGACCTGGCGGGGTTCAAACACGCAGAACGCGAGATAAAGCCGACGCCGCATAACCACCCACCGGACTTGCCCGATCGCCTACATTTCGTAGGACCGAACGATCGGTGAATGTGGTCCCGCATTCGCGATCGCAATCATGGTGATGACCCTCATCTGCGCAACAACGGGCCAGAGGACTGTGGCGCGCCTTCGTGGAGTGCTCCGTCCCCAGGCCGATACAATCTAGTGTCCGGACCCTAGCTTCATCCTGCTACTCGGCCGCCTCGGCGTGTGCGGGGAGCGCATCCCGCTCTTGGCTCGAAGCCGGGAAACGGGAACCAGGCTTCGCGACCCGTCACCGCCAACCAACACAATGCCGTTAATCATTGCCGCTAGCAACGGGGTTGGTGCGGAGCGTCCGCTGCTCGTCCGGTTGCCGGACCTCAATCCGACCGTGCCGCACGCGGGCCTCGTACACCTGCTGCGGTCGCGTTGCCGGACCCCGCATGACCCGGCCGTCGGCGACACGGAAGCGGCTCCCGTGCCAGGGGCATTCGATGCACCCGTCATGGAGTAAGCCGTCGTGAAGCGGTGCGCCCCGATGGGTGCAGCGGTTACTCAGGGCAACGACGCCGTCAGGGCGATTCACCAGCAGCACCGACACGGTGCCGACCAGCACGGCGACCATTTCCCTGCCGGTCAGCACAGTTTCCGGTGCCGCGTCCGTCCAGTCCGATGGCAGGGTGGAAAACGCGGTGGTATCGACCCCGACTCCTGCAGCATAGGACAGATGACCCCCGAGCCAGCCGCTGACTCCGAGCAGTCCTGCCCCCGCTGCCGACAGGCCGACGCCGACGCCGTGACGGCCGCGTCGTCGGGCGGTCCACGACGCGAGATACACCCCAATGGCTGCATAGTTCGCGGCCGCGTGGATTGCGCCGATCCTGCGCTCGGCGCCGAGTGTGTCGGCCCAGTCCGACGCGCCCGTGAGAGTGGCCGGCACCGCGGCCATGGCACCCAGCCCCACGAGCTTCGTCGCGGCCATCCGCGCGCTCCTGCCGCCGAGAGCATCGAGGAAACCGGCGCTGACCCACGCCCCGATTGGCACTGTAACCAGGAGTGGGTGCAAAGGGTGCCCGAGATCGGTGCCGGACAACGCATCCTTGGCCCGGCCGGCCGGAAGCCACCTGTTGATCGCGTTCACGACCGCACCGGCAGGGCGATCCAATCCATGAGCGTGTTCGAGCCGCCGCACACTTCGCTCGAGTAGATTCACATCCACCTCATCCCGATATTCCCTCGACGAACACCTTTCGGACCACTCCGGCGCGGATGCCCCGTTGCCGAGCTGCGCAAACGAACGCTTCTGCGCGCCACGGTGTTGCACGCCGTCAACCCGGCAGAGTCTCACCGCCCAGCGGGGCGAGCACCTCCCCGGAGTAGTAGGACGACAGCAGACCGGAAGCGAAGAACACGTAGGATGGGGCGATCTCGTCGGGCTGCGCTGCCCGCCCGTAGGGGGCCTGCTTCCCGAATTCGGCGACTTTCTCCTCGTCCATGGTTGCCGGGATCAGTGGTGTCCAGACCGGTCCTGGTGCAACACAGTTGACGCGAATTCCGCGGTCCAGCAGGGTCTGCGCCAACGAGTACGTCAACGCCGTCACCGCCCCCTTGGTCGCGGAATAGTCGATCAACGACTTGTTCCCCCGCAATCCGTTGACCGAGCCCGTGTTGATGATGGCCGAGCCCCGGCCGAGATGGGGCACGGCCGCTTTCGTCACGTGGAAGTAGCTGTCGATGTTTACCGAGAACGTGTGCCGCCACTGCTCATCGGACAGATCGAGGAAGTCGTCGACCGGTTCCTGGTAGGCCACGTTGTTGACGACGATCTCGAGCCCGCCCAGTTCCGCGACCGTGCGGGCTACTACGTCACGGCAGTGTTGCGGATCGGCGAGATTACCGACGAACGTGCGACAGCGTCGCCCTTCTTTTTCGACCAACTCAGCCGTGTGGGCCGCGTCGTCGCTCTCCTCGAGGTAGGCGATGGCCACGTCGGCGCCTTCTTTCGCGAACGCCACCGCCACGGCGCGGCCGATCCCCGAGTCTCCGCCGGTGACCAGCGCCCGCTTGCCCGTCAGTAGTTCGTTGCCCCGGTACGCACGCATCTCGTCATGCGGTTCCTCAGCCATGTCCGACGTGCGGCCGGGATAGTCGATTGTGTGTGGCGTGTGTTCGCTCATGCACTTCTCCGATCGGGTGAACATTCACCTGTCGAGTACCCGGCCCGCGAGCGGGCAAATCGACGCGGCCGCGCGCCGGAAACCTGTTTTCACGTCGCCCACCGTGGGTAGACGGCACTGGGGAGGGCGGGACCCTGCTTCCCGCCGGCATGCGTCGACCGGAGGTATTCGATGACGCCGGCATGCGTCGACCCGGAGGTATTCGATGACACTGACCGCCACAGGACCGGCCGCAACCGCTCGGGAGCGCCGCGCGGCGCTGCCCGACGTGGCGCGTTTGTTCGGTCAGGTAGCGCTACCGTTCCTCGCCGCCGGCGCCATTGCGCGACGCCGTCCCGTAATGGGTCTACTCGAGCGACTGCAGGCCGACGCGGCCACGGCGCGGCAGATACCCGCACTCCGCGAGCGCTACGGTGACGGACCGCTGCCGTTGCGAGTATTCGGCCGGGACCTCGCCCTGGTCCTGTCGGACGAGGACGTCGATACCGTGCTGCGCACGAACGCCGACGCCTTCACCGCGGCGAATCGCGAAAAGACGGCGGCGCTGAGCCCGTTCCAACCCAACGGTGTCCTGATCTCACAGGGCGACCTTCGTGCGCGCCGCCGGGACGTGAACGAGCAGGCTCTGGACACCGAGCAGCCGATGCATCACCTGGCAGCCCCGATTGCGCGGGTGATTCGAGACGAAGCAGACAAGTTGCTGCGCACTTCCCGTGCCACCGGCAGCCTCGACGCCGCCGAGTTCACGCTCTGGTGGTGGCGGACGGTACGACGTGTCGTGTTGGGAGAGTCCGCGCGAGACGACCACGAATTGACCGACCAGTTGTGGACGCTGCGCGCGAACGGGAACTGGTCATTCGCTCACCCTACCCGGCACGCCTTGCGGGACAGGTTCACCCAGCGGCTGCAACGTTACGTCGAGTCGGCACCGCCGGAAAGCCTCGCGGGTGCGCTGCGTGAGGTCTCCACCAGCGCACCGATCGACCCCGTCGGCCAGATCCCGCATTGGTTGTTCGCGTTCGACGCCGCCGGAATGGTGACGATCCGAACGATGGCGCTCCTCGCGACTCATCCGCGGCACCGCATCAAGGCACTGGAACGGATCGAACCGTCGACCCTGGACGAGCCGCAGCCCTACGAGTACCTGCGTGGGTGCGTCCTCGACAGCACCCGGCTCTGGCCGACCACCCCCGCCATCCTTCGGGATTCCCTCGTGCCGACGGAGTGGGAAGACAACAACGGACGGTACTCGATTCCCGCCGGTTCCGCGTTCGTCATCCTGGCAACTGCCTTCCACCGGGACCGCCACGCCTTCCCGTTCGCCGACCGATTCGAACCCGAAATATGGATCGACGGACGGGCCGAACACTACCGCGGGCTCGTCCCCTTCAGCGCCGGACCGACAGCCTGCCCCGGCCGCAACGTGGTCTTGCTGGTAACCAGCACGGTGCTCGCCAACCTCTTCACCCGCGCCGACTTCACCGTCACCTCACGCACCACACCCGACCCGGACCAACCCCTCCCCGCCACGCTGAACAATTTCGGGATCACCTTTTCCGTCCGATGAGTCACCCGTCCGCCTCCATCGGTGCTCGTCCACTCGCTCGGGTGCGGGAGGGGTAGATAGGTGCCGCACGCTCCCCGCAAAGTCGTGATCACCGGTGCCACTGGAAATGTCGGCACCGCCCTTCTACGCCTCTTCGCCGCACAGGAACCCGCAACCGTGGTGACGGGAATCGCCCGCCGAACACCTCCCCGCACGGCACCCTACGAGCGCGCGCAGTGGCATGAGCTCGACCTGGCACGAGACGATGCCTACACCACACTCGCACCTCTGTTCGCCGGAGCGGACGCCGTGGTCCATCTGGCGATCGCATTCCAACCGGCACGAGACCGCGACTACCTGAGACGCACAGCGGTCGCCGGGACGCGCGCGGTCGCGCAGGCGGCGCGCGATGCCGGCGTGAAACAGGTGGTCCACCTGTCGTCGGCGGCGGTGTACTCCCCCGGCGCCTACGGCGGATACGTGACCGAACAGTGGCCCCGCCGCGGCATGCCGCGATCGATCTACAGCGTCGACAAGGTCGCCGAGGAAGACGTTCTCGACCAAGTCGAGCAGGACATCGCATCGGATGGGCGGGCACCTCTTGTCGTCACCCGGCTACGTCCCGGCCTGATCGCCCAGCATGATGAGGCCACCGCGCTCCTGCGCTACGCGGCACCGAGTTACCTGCCGCGAAGCCTGACGCGGCGGATACCGGCACTGCCGGTACTGCTCCTCGACCGCACACTGACACTTCCGGTCATTCACACGGACGATGTCGCCGACGCGGTGATGAAGGCCCTCACCCATCGTGCGCCCGGAGCGTTCAACATCGCCGCGGACGAACCACTGACCGCGAAACTGCTCGGTGACGTCTTCGACGCTCACCTGGTGCACGTACCGTCGACAGCATTGAGCATTGTCACCAACATGGCTTGGTCGCTCCATCTTTCGCCCATTCACAGGGGGTGGATCGATCTCGCCTATGCCACCCCGCTCGTCGATTGCTCCCGCGCCCACACCGAGATCGGGTGGCGTCCCCAGCACGAGACCGAATCGGTGATTCGCGAACTCGTTGCAGGAGTCGAGGACCGATCACGCAGTACCAGCGCAGTCCTCGGCGAACGCTCACCGGCCGTGCGGCTGCGAAAACTCCTCACCTCTGGGCCCGTCACCAGACGGAAACTGCCCTGACGGCGCTGGACGGAGCGTGATCATTGCGACCCTCACACCACGCCGCCAGGAGTTTCGAGAAAGAGTCCGCTGTGAACGTCGATCTGCTCGACGGTGGAACCGATCGCTCTTGCCGGCGGTACTGGTCGACAGCCTCTGTGACGCCCGCTGGACCGCGGAAATGCACCTCGAGACTCGTGGTTTGTCACTTCCTGATCACCACGACTTCACGCGCCATCCGTCTCGTCGATTACTGCCGCGCCTATACCGAGATCGGTTGGCTTGCTCGGAGGGATTGTTTGACGATCCTGGGCGACTCAGTCGAAGACTCCGACAATGTCGAGAACGAGTAGGACCGCGATCGCCAGGAATACGACAACGATCACACCGATAACCACCATGGTCGCAATACCTGTGGGTGGAAACGCCCAACTGGTGCGCGGTTCGTGCTCGGACAGTCCCGAAGTTTGCGCGGAATCGGGTGGGGTCGATCCAGGCCGGACCCCCCCGGCTCCAGGTCTGGGGTATCCGCCGGATCAGGGTCTGGGGGTTGAGTGGTCATGGTAAGGATCCTCTCGGCTACTGCCGTCCGGCGCTTCCTTGCCACCGCGACCCGAGTGAACCTGCGGGGGATCATGGGCCGGGTCACCGTCCATTCCTCGTCGTCCACAGTGCGAACGATCGGCAGATCCCGCTCGAGTACGCTCACCACCTCTACAACGACCTCGTCAACAGCCCGAAAGGTGAATTGAGAATCTTCACCGATCGCGAGGGCGGGGTCGAACATTGCAGTGTCGACAATATGTCCGTTGTACGGGACTACATCTGCGACTGGATCGACGACACCGTCAACGAACTCCGCGGCGGCCACCTCGACCAAACAATCGCACTGCCACCCCAACCGTCACCACCTGACCACAACCAAACCGGAACGAGATCTGCGGGTGCCCGGGATTGCTCAGGAAAGGGCGGGTGAGTTCTCCGAGTCGGCAGGCTCGTCGACCGGCGCGGTCGGCGGGGGCCTGTCGTGTAGGACGTTGAGGAGGCGGGTAAGCGCCGGGACATGAGCACCATCACCGAAGCAGTCGATGTCAACGTTCCGATCCGTGTGGCCTATGACCAATGGACCCAGTTCGAGTCGTTTCCCCAGTTCATGGAAGGCGTGAAGGAAGTCCGGCAGATCGATTCCACCACCACCCATTGGGTACTCGACATAGCCGGGCAGAGACGCGAATTCAACGCCACCATCACCGAGCAACACCCCGACGAGCGGGTGGCGTGGAAATCAGATGTCGGCCCCGACCATGCCGGGTCATCACCTTCCACCGACTCGACGACACCCACACCCGAGTCACCGCCCAGATGGATATCGACCCGGACGGCCTCGTCGAAAACGTCGCCGACAAACTCGGCATCCTGACCCACCGGGTCAAAGGGGACATGACGAAATTCAAGGAATTCATCGAAGCACGCGGCACCGAAACGGGCGCCTGGCGCGGCGACATCGACCGCCCCGACCACGGCCTCCCCGACGAGACCTAACCCTCGCACGAACCTGGGTGCGGTGCAGGCAAATCCATTTCTTGGCGGACGCGGGGAGACGAAGTTGCCGATGACAGGGCCGAGCACCCTTCCGATTGCATCGGAAGAGTCCAGCATCCGGCGCGCAACGAGCCGTTGGTGTGGGCAGCGTTCAAGCTACTCCTCGGGGTTCGGCGAGTACCGCGGCGGTTGCGGGGGACGGCGGGGCGTCTCAGTCGTGCCCTGAATGGCTCTTCGCTCCCCGCTTCTTGTACAGCACATAGGCGACGACAACGACCAGAATGAGTATCCCGAAGATTTCCACATCAAGCGGATACCCGGATGGTGCGTTCCTCATGTGTTGCGCACAGACGTGCTTCGTTCGGTCGCAAAACCCTCAGCGGCAGATCGTGGCGGTCCCGGTGCGCGCCGTCACCGCCGCGGTGGTCGAACTGATGCCACCGAAGACGTGCGCGGGCATTCTTCTCATCTCCGGCGGCAAGAAGTTCGAGACCGTCGCACCGACCTCCGAACTACTCCGAAAACTCGACCACGCGCAGCAACAACTCGGGCAGGGACCGTGCGGGGCAGCTGCAGTGAACAACCTCGTGGTGCGCAGCGACGATCTTCGTGCGGAGCCGCGATGGCGCAGTTTCCGGGGATTGCCGTTGAGGTGGGGATTCTCAGTTCGGTGTCGTTTCAGCTTTATACCGCCGACGGAAATTGGGGGCACTCAACGTGTTTGTGTTCTCTCCAAACGCGTTCGGCCCCGAGGAGGAGGCCGCGGGTGAAGTTCTCGCCACCCACGCCGCGTTGGCCCTCACCGCGGCGCGCACCGAGGAGCAACTCCGATCAGCGGTCGCCTCCCGCGACGCCATCGGACAGGCGAAGGGCATGCTGATGGAACGATTCGACATCGACATCGACGCGATTCGCGCGTTCGAACTGCTCACGAAACTCTCCCAGGAGACGAACACCCGATTGAGTGTGATCGCGCAACAGGTTATCGACCGTCGGTAGAACAGGCCACGTCACCGGAAGGCGTTCAGGATTGGAACCACGGCGACGTAACGGTCGGCGAGGACGCCCCCCGAGGATCCACCATGGGTTCGACGCATCCGCCGCCGATGGCCGGCAGCGGCCGGATACTGCAGGGGCCGGCGCGCGCCGGGCTGGGCCTGAGGGAACCGGCCAGCCGAGGCGGCACCTCCGACCCCGTTAACCAGAGAGTAGCGATGATGCGACCGCATGGGGGAATGCGACACACCACCATCAGGTCTGGCACTCAACACGGCCGAGTGCTAAATTGCTCTCGCACAGTGATGGCGGCTCCGCCGAGGTGGCGGGCCCTTGGACTGAACATGGGAGGTGTGTTGCTGTGCTGCGTTTCGATCCTTTCACCGACATCGACTCGATGACCCAGTCGTTGCTGGGCGCTCAAACCGGATCGTCTCGTCGTCCGCGGTTCATGCCGATGGACCTGTACAAGGTCGACGACCACTACGTCCTGCACGCCGATCTGCCCGGTATCGACCCCGGTTCGATCGACATCGATGTCGACGCCGGGGTATTGACCCTGACCGCCCATCGAAGCCAGGCAGACGATGGTGTGCAGTGGTTGACATCGGAGCGATTCAGCGGACGTTACCGGCGCCAGGTGTCGCTCGGAGAGAACATCGACGTCGACCGCATTTCGGCAAGCTACGACAACGGTGTCCTCAGCGTAATTCTGCCCGTCGCCGAACGAGCGAAGCCGCGGCGCATCGAGATCACCCGCACCGGCTCACCCGTGGAGTGCGGTGACCGCACCCTCATCGAAGCCTGACCCCGTCCACCACGCACGTCGGTTCGGTCCAGTGGCGCACCCCTCGCCACTGGATCGAACCTACTGCAGGACATACACAGCCGATCCCCACCGCACGCCCTGCGAGGACCTGAAGCGATGACTGCCACCACGACCGGGTTCCGACCCGATCCCCGCGGCCGCGAGCACACCCATCCCGGACCACCACGTTGTCGCGTCCCCACGGCGGCCAGCTCAGTGACCTCTCGATCATGCTGGGCTCGCTGTCGATCGTGATGTTCTGGATGTTCGGATTCGGCATCCTGCTCGGTGCCGGCGCCATCGCGGCCGGAATCGCCGCACACCGGCACCCCGCCGTCGAAGGGAACGAGTCCAAGGCTCTCGAAGCGCTCCTCGGCGTCCTTGCCGGCGCCTTCGGGATCACCGCTGGGCTGGTCTTCCTCGCCGCAGCTTTACCCAATCTCTGACGTAACGCACCCGGAAGCCCGTTCAGCGTGCGTGCCCGGAGGTATGCCACAGGAGTCAGGCGCGGCGTGTACGCTCAGCGTCCACCTGCACATTGTGATTGGGCGGCACAGTTTCTGGGTACTCGTCGCGATGCGAGAACGGCGATCATGTGCAGCCACCAAGGACGGAAGAGGCCGCGATTGCAGTCGGCGTTTTCTGCCGTGTTGTCCGGGAATTTGGCTGATTTCGGTGTTCCTGACGAAAGGAGTCGCGCCATGTCTCCCCACCCCACCTCGGGAGCAGATCGTATCGAACCGTCACCGGACGATGACCTCATCCGTTGGCCGGATCCCAGCCCGCTGGACCTGTGGTGGCAACGCATCATGTCCGACACCCTCCGACGAAGCCGAGACAGTAGCACTCTCGAAACGTCCGGACGGCGCCCGCCGCACCCACTCCACGAGCAGCAGGACGCACACCCACAAGCGGCAGGATAGCGTCCGACGAGTCCCCTGAAGCGGAGTGTCGACCGAAAAGACGACGGACACAATCCAA
This sequence comes from Rhodococcus sp. G6(2025), assembly GCF_058628105.1. NCBI lineage: Bacteria > Bacillati > Actinomycetota > Actinomycetes > Mycobacteriales > Nocardiaceae > Rhodococcus > Rhodococcus sp. G6(2025). The sequence continues at coordinate 787,973 of NZ_CP179751.1, read as the reverse complement.
ACCAGACCCGACACCTTACGGGAGCGACGAGATACGGCGACGCCCCAGAAGTGCATGAGAGGCTCGGTGCATATACCGAGGGCACAGGTAAACGTTCGGCAGGACGACACCCCATAGCGGGGCGGGCACCGGATCCGGTGCGATGATGGTGGCTGCAGAGTGATCCGTTGATGCGGACGCCGAACGCGGCGAGTCGTGGTGGTAGGCCGGTGGTGCCGGTGTGCGCCGCGGTCGGCACCCGAAACGTTCACCACGTTCCAGCACACTCAGCGCGGCCGGTGCCCGCGGTCCTACTCAGCGACGCCGGCACCGGTCTCGACTGGACGAATCACCTCAGCTGGAGTCCGTGCTGGCAATTGGGAATCTGCCCGGGTCGGTACCTGACCATCGTTGGGTCACACACGGAAAGGGCCTCTCTTGTGCTTCGGTTCCGCGGGATTCCTCGCGCGGCGTAGGGCGCACCTCAGCGGTGCCGTCGGGCTGGTCCGACCCACAAGCCGGTGGTGGGTGGGCGCCGCGGCGGCGGGTTGGCGACCACGACGACGCGAAGGGGAGGTGATCGCCGTGGCCACGCCGGGGGTCCGGCCGCCTCCCTCCCGGTCACTGTCTGGTCGTGGGCGGCCCGGTGTTCGGGGTCGCGCAGCAGGGCGTAGGCAGTCAGAACGTGCTGGAGGTGCTCATCCGCAGCCGGATCTGCGGGCCGGTGGTGGGTGCGGGTATCGGGGTGATGCTCGCGCAGCAGTCGCCGGTAGGCGCTGGCGATCTCGGCCTGGGACGCCGATGGGGACAGTCCCAGCACCCGATACGGATCTCGCCCGGTGGCCATTACCTCGTTCCTTTTCGTGTGATGCACACGAGACGGTGGTTCCGGGCTCGGGATGCCGGAACCACCAGAGTGGGACGGGCCCGCCCCCCGCTTTCCGCCGGTTTCTTTCCTTGCTTTGTTGCTCGCTGGGCGGGCACTGCCCCACCCGGGGACGGCCGACAATCGCCGTGTGTGCCAGTCAATGGCGGTGCGCCCCGGTCGAATACGACAGACACCACATGATCGTCGCATTCGCCGTCGGCGCCGTCACTTTGTTCTCGGTGGATCGGCGGTACCGGGCGGGCGGTGTGCCCGGGATTCGCCGCGCCGCACGGGATGGAAACAGGTGACCGGAGGCGGCAGCGGACGAACCCGTCGACTGGTGCACTCGAGTGGGTGATCACCCCCTTCTCGACTGTCCACGGGTCGGAGCACATTCACCTGGACCGGTGGCCCGGTTGCGCTGGCTTCTCGGAGGTGAGCGCTGCGTGGCCCGGACGTCGGGGGCCGGTGGGGCCGTCACCGTCCACCACTCCGAAGAGGGAGGGGATGGATGCGGCGGACCGGCCGGTGCGGTGGCCACCCGGTTGAGCAGGACCACGGTCCGCGGCGTGAGTGCGTCGGCGAGGATGCGATCCGAATCGGCCACGAGCAGTGCGTATTCGAGCTCGTGCCACGGCCGCACCACCTCGTGTTCGGTACGCTCCCCATCAGCGATGGGCTGCAGTTCGGTGGCCATGTTCGCCAATGTCATCCTCTGTTCACCCCCTCCCGAGCCGTGTCACCCCGGTTGAGCGTTGCCGGATTTCGCCTCAGGCGTTGACGGCCTTCTGCTCGGAATGACCGTTACTGCTGATCTCGATCTTGCGAGGCTTGGCCTTCTCCGCGACCGGGATCGTCAACCGCAGCACCCCTGCCTCGTAGCTCGCCTCGATCTTGTCCGCATCGAGATTGTCCCCCAGGAACAACTGCCGGCTGAACACCCCGCGCGGACGTTCGGCGGCGACCATCTCCTGGTTCTCGTTCAGCGCGGCCCGTTCGGCGCGCACCGTCAGAGTGTTCTTCTCGACGTCCAGATCCAGCGAGTCGGCATTCACCCCGGGGAGATCGAACTCCACCACGAACCGGTCCTCTTCGCGCCAGGCATCCATCGGCATCACCGCCGGACGGGCCGCGGTGCCGAGGATCTGCTGTGTCAGACGGTCGAGATCCCGGAACGGATCCGTCCGCATCAACATCGTGTCCACCTCCTGAAACCTTCTTCATTCCACCAGGTAAACTCCAGCAGATGCTGTAGGTTTGGTATATCACCTGTCGTAGATGATTACAAGAGGTTGTGCGAGAAAATTCCGATCGGAGCGAAATGTCCGAAGAAGACGAGCGGCGCGGCTCCGAAATACCGTCGGTGCGTGGTGTGTACGGCATTTCGGTAGCCGCAGAGCTGTCCGGGTTCGGGGTCGCGGCGCTGCGCCTGTACGAGGACTACGGCCTGATCACACCGAGTCGCACCGGTGGAGGCAGCCGCCGGTACAGCGATTACGACCTGGCCCGACTGGGGCGCATCGCCGAACTCATCACCGCCGGGGTCAACCTCGTCGGCATCGGCCGGGTCCTCGACCTCGAGACTCGCACCGGCGAACTCGAACGCGACAACCGCCGCCTCGCGGCGGACAACGCGCAACTGGGCGCCGAACAAGCTACCGCCACCGACACCGGCACCACCTCTCTCATCCACCCCCGGGACGACACCGTCGAGGACCAGACTGTCGGCGAGGTGGCGCGGAGCCGCAGACCACCCGAACCGGCCGCCCTCGGCGGTCGTCACCGGGGCGGCGTCCACGTCTGGGGGACAGCGCTTCGCGGGAACGCGTAGGCGGCCCCCACTGACAGGGCAGGAACACGGGCGACAGCGGCGAAGCAAAGTCGGGACGGCGATGGTGTCTATGCAACGACGTCCGCGACGCCGTTGATGTGTACCGCCGGCGTGCCCGGCTGTGGGCGTGGGATCCGGGGTTACCGCGCAGAAAAGAGGTGGCCCCGGCGTCGGGGGGTTACGCCGGGGCCGTGTGGTCCTCGAACCCAGACTCGAGTGGGTATGCCGAGGAGCACTCGCGAGAATACGCCGGACCTGCAGCGGGTGGACAGCACTAGACGATGGGTACCACACTCCCCAACCGTCGACGGTGGCCCAGTCGACCGCCATGCTCACCCGGCGACGATCTCCACCCGGTGAACCGGCGATGTCGTCACCGGCAGGGTCGCTCGTGAGCGGCGGAGGCGGTGCCGAACCGGTGGACGAGAGTGGGAACCGGAAAGTTGTCCGGGGTCCGGCATTCGAGGTGCATCAGGTCGGCGGCGAGCTCGTCGACCCGGTCGGCGATCACCTCCGGTTTCGGGCATCGGCCGATCCCGAGGCCGCCGATGATCAGGACGCAATCGGTGCGCTGTCCCTCGATGCCCAGGGACCATCCGAAGTGATGGTTCCACGCGATCAGGGTGCGGCGGCCGCTGTAGTACCGGAACTGCTCCGCCAACACCAGCACGGCATCGAAGGTGACCGTGTCCCATTGGCGGATCGCGTCGGCGTTCAATGCCCGCGCGACCGAGAACACATATCCCTGGACGTCGGGGGTTTCGCCGGCACCCACACCGTGGCTCATTGTGAACACTTCCTCCATCGCGGATCATGTACCCGTCCGCGGCGACGTCGAAACTACACCTTCTGCGCTGGTCAGCGGAAGAAACTATCGCGATCCGGCGCCGCGGACCGCCGGGTGATCCGGCCACGGCATGTTTGGGATCGGATCCGGCCGGGCACGACGCACTGGAAGCCATTCCCCAGATGTCGACGGAGGTGTCCTCGATGGTCGGATTGCCCAGTCACACCACGCCCGATGCCCGCGGTACCGGATCGCGTACCCGCGCGCTCGACACCGCCGAGGGCGTGCTCATCGGGCTCCGCCGGATCCCGGCCACGGACGCCTTCGACGAACTGGTCTCCGCGGCCCGCCGCCACGGAATGTCCGTCTTCACCCTCGCCGAGGCCCTGGTCGCGCTCGCCAGCGGGAACGAGTCCACCGAGCCCGCCACCGCCCGCGCGGCCCGCGCCGAATGGGGCGCCCTGTTCTTGCCCTGAACCGCCCGCGGGACCCAGGTCTGTCCGGTATGCGCCCGCGGTTTCGGCGGAATCGTCGGCGGATACTCTACGGGCACTACCGTCCGGACAGATTCGGACACACCGTTGTTCGGACGGTAGGGCCCACCAGCTACGGTGATTGTTGGGCGCTCACTGGCTGGTGGGCCACCTTGCCGGCCGTGACCGGCCTGGTGCGGTCGGTGACATTTCTTCCTCTAGCCCCGCATGACCCAGTGTGGCGGATGTCCTCATGGGGAGCCCCGTCCCTCTTTCGGTTGAGGCGGTCGTGCGGCGGCCCGGTGTGTCGAACCGGGCCGGGCCGGGCGGGGCCGGATTGTTTCCAGGCGCGGCCGGGTATTTCGGTATTCACGCCGCCCCCGCGTCCGGACGCGGGTGACGGCCAGGCTCCCCGGTTCAGCCCCGTAGCCGGCGGATGAGGTTCCCCCCGAAAAGTGGACACCGAGTTAGCGGGACTCCAGTCCCGCTGGAAGGATGTCCGTATGCCTCCTCGCAAGCGTCGGTCGTTCACGGCCGAGTACAAGGTCGAGGCCGCCCATCGTGTGATCGATTCCGGCCGTACCATCGCAGAAGTGGCCCGGGAGCTGGGCCTGAACGAGAGCCTGTTGGGTGAGTGGGTCAAAGTCGAGCGCCGCAGGATCGCTGCCGCCGAGGTCCATGGAGAAAAACCTCTGGACACGGCCGAACGCGCCGAGTTGCTGCGACTGCGACGGCAGGTCGGCGAGCTCGAGAAAGACAACGCTTTCCTGGTAAAAGCCTCGGCGTACTTTGCTGCGATGCAGAAGAATCGACCCGGTTCGATCTGATGGTGAAGTACGCCGGCCCCGACGACATTGCGGAGACCGCCGGTACCGCCGCACCGGAAGGTGAGCGCTTTTCGATCACGCGGATGGCGCGACTGCTGACAGTGTCCACATCTGGCTACTACCAGTACATCAAACGCAGAGCTACCACGGTGCTGACGCCGAGACAGCAGCGTCGCGCCGACCTCGAAGTCAAGATCGTCGAGATCCACAAGGATTCGAAGGGAACCTACGGGTCTCCGCGGGTCACGGCCGAGTTGCGTGCTCACGGCGAGGTGGTGAACAAGAAGACGGTGGCCAAGATCATGGCCTCGATAGGCATGGAGGGCATCAGTCCGCGCACGTTCAAGGTCAAGACGACGGTGGTCGATCCGCAGGCGTCGTTCCCGCCGGATCTGATCGAGCGGCACTTCGACCAGGGCCGACTCGATGCCGTCTGGCTCACCGACGTCACCTATCTCACCTCCGGTGAAGGAAACATGTTCTTGTGTGCAATCCGGGACGGCCATTCGCGGAAAGTGTTGGGATACAGCATTTCTGATCACATCGGTGCCGAGATGGTCACGACAGCCATCGACCGCGCCGTGGCTGCGCGCGGTGGGTGGTGTCGTCAGACGATCCTGCACTCGGACCGGGGTGGGGAATACACGGCTCACCTGACCGCGGCCGCCTGTTTCCGGCACGGGTTGCGTCGGTCGATGGGTGCGACCGGGATCTGCTGGGACAACAGTCCTTCCGAATCGTTCTGGTCGACCTTCAAGCACGAGGAATACTATCGGCACGTCTTTGCGACGAAGTCTGATCTCGTTGCCGCAGTTGACAGCTGGATCATCTTCTACAACACTGTCCGACGACACTCGGCAGTGGGAATGCAAAGCCCCGACAGCTACGAGAAGTCACTTCGGGCGGCAGTCGCCTGAAGCAGGTAACCCCCTTGTCCACCGTTCGGGGGGAACCTCAGGAGCCGCCCCGGCGTAGTTCCGGGCGCAGGGTCTCGGCGCGTCCGAGCCGACGTCCTGCGACCTGATCCGACGGGTCACTACAGTCCGTGAGAGCGCATCAGAGCCGTTGCGCGGGAGAAAGGTGGAGGAGAGTTGCTCAATGTGGCGTTGTTGGTGATCGCGGTCGCGGCGGGTATGGCGGGAGCTTCCGGACTTCACCATCTTGGCCGCCGAAGCGCCCTGCACCAGGACTGGAGTGCAGATGCATGAGCAGCTTGATGAGTGCGCCGAGCGGATCTCGGCGACAGCGCGCGGTCGGCAACTCACCGTGGCCACCGCGGAATCGCTGACCGGCGGACGGATCTCGTGCGTTCTCGGGGCCGCGCCGTCGTCGTCCGAGTGGTACCGAGGTAGCATCGTCGCCTATGCCAGTTCGGTGAAACATGGATTGTTGCGGGTTCCCGACGGCCCGGTTGTCAGCGAACCCAGTGCGCGCACGATGGCAGCGTCGGTCGCCGAGCTGCTTGGCGCGGATCTGGCGGTAGCGGTCACCGGAGTCGGTGGACCGGAGCCTCAGGACGGACAATCACCGGGCACTGTGTGGTTCGGGGTCTTCGCTGGCGGTCAGATACGCACCGAACCACGCCACTTCGACGGTGATCCCGGCGAGGTCGTCGAGGCGACCACGGCCCATGCCCTGTTCCTGCTCGAAGATGCCCTCGACCAGTAGGTGCGGGTGCTCATGGGATTTCGGATCGGCAGGTGTGAGGAGTGGTCGACGTTGTTGCGGATCCCGGGTGTTTATGCCCCACAGGACGATACGTGGTTACTTGCCGACGCGATGGCGGAGCAGTCCTTGGACGCGGATACGCGCGTCCTCGACCTCTGCACCGGCACCGGGGCGCTTGCCGTGCGGGCGGCCGAGCTGGGTGCCGGCAGCGTGACTGCGATCGACATTTCCCGTCGCGCCGCCCTCACCGCCACACTCAATTCCCGCGTGAGCGGGCACACGATCCGGGTGCTGCGCGGAGACCTCACCGCCCCCGTCCGTGGGGAACGCTTCGATTTGGTGATTTCCAACCCGCCGTATGTGCCCGCCGAGGACGATCGGCTTCCCGGCACGGGCATGGCGCGGGCCTGGGATGCCGGCACCGACGGGCGAGCGCTGCTCGACCGGATCTGCATGCAGGCACCCGACATCCTCGCCCCGGAAGGAACACTGCTTGTTGCCCAGTCGGCACTGAGCGGGGTGGACAAGACACACGTCATGCTCGAAGAGCAGGGGTTACAGGCCGACATCGTGGCTCGCCGCGAGATTGCCTTCGGGCCCGTCCTGACCGCACGCCGCCGCATGCTGGAGTCTCGCGGCGTCATCACAGCTGATCAACGTAGCGAGGAAATCGTGGTGATTCGAGCCCGTCGGCACCGGTAGACGCCACGTGTCGTCCGAATCATCCGCACTCCGCCCACTGACTTCGAAATAGTTGCAGGCGAACGGCACTCGACCTTATGCACTGGAGAACCCATCGAGTCATACCCGTGCGGTGCCTCGCGACGAGTGGAGATCATCGATGGTGCCGACCGCCATTCATCACGGTAGGGCAGCCTGCAGCAACACCTCGGTGTCGATGCGCTGCGCCGAGCCGGCGGGTCTGGGAGATCGTGTGCGCGGTACCGCCCCGACTCGCCCGCATCCGGTGGTCGCGCGGCGGCCACCGGGCAATGCGGTCGCGGCGCTGCCGCTGACCGGCATCGATCGCACCCGGGATCGATGTGAGCGCCTCGCCCGCCACGCCCCCGGCTATCTTGCCGGACCTGCCCGCCGCACCAGCCGCGTCCTGGCTGCGATCGCCGGCACGGTCGGACACCTGCCGCCGCTGCGCCACGGCGAACACTCGTCCACTTACCGCTGATCCGCCATTGGACTGCGGCGCGGAGGTGCGCCGATCGTGCCCAGGCCGCTGCGACAGTTTCAGGCACGATCTTCGTTTCCGGCCGACACTCTTAGTCGTCGAGGTGCTCCCCGGCGGGTGTGGGCGCGTCCGGCGGTTCGGATCGCTGGGCGATGTCCGCGGTGCCGGCGACGGTCGGCGGGTGTCCGCCCCTGCCGATGTGCGCCTCCACCCGCATCCGCTCGGCCATGTGCGGGTAGTGCAGCTCGAACGCGGGGCGCTCGGAGCGGATGCGGGGCAGCTCGGTGAAGTTGTGCCGCGGCGGCGGGCAGCTGGTGGCCCACTCGAGCGAATTGCCGTAACCCCATGGATCGTCCACCGTGACCACCTCGCCGTACCGGTAGCTCTTGAAGACGTTCCACAGGAACGGCAGCGTCGAGGCGCCGAGGACGAAGGCGAAGATCGTCGAGAAGGTGTTGAGGAACGTGAAGCCGTCCGTCGGCAGGTAGTCGGCGTAACGACGCGGCATACCTTCGTTACCCAGCCAGTGCTGGACGAGGAAGGTGCCGTGGAATCCGATGAACGTGGTCCAGAAGTGCCACTTGCCCAAACGCTCGTCCATCATGCGACCGGTCATCTTCGGGAACCAGAAATAGATGCCCGCGTAGGTGGCGAAGACGATCGTCCCGAACAAAACGTAGTGGAAGTGGGCGATCACGAAGTAGCTGTCGGTGACGTGGAAGTCCAGCGGCGGGCTCGCGAGGATCACGCCGGACAGACCACCGAACAGGAACGTGATGATGAACCCCACCGAGAACAACATCGGCGACTCGAACGTCAACTGCCCCTTCCACATCGTGCCGATCCAGTTGAAGAACTTCACCCCCGTCGGGACGGCGATCAGGAACGTCATGAACGAGAAGAACGGCAATAGGACCGCGCCGGTGGCGTACATGTGGTGCGCCCACACCGCGATCGAGAGCGCCCCGATCGCCAGGGTCGCGAACACCAGTCCCGTGTACCCGAAGATCGGCTTGCGGGAGAACACCGGGAAGATCTCGGTGACGATCCCGAAGAACGGCAGCGCAATGATGTACACCTCCGGGTGGCCGAAGAACCAGAACAGGTGCTGCCACAGGATCGTCCCGCCGGTCGCCGGGTCGAACACATGCGACCCCAGGTGCCGGTCGGCGGCCAACCCCATCAGCGCCGCGGTGAGGATGGGGAAGGCGAGCAGCACCAGGATGCTGGTGATGAAGATGTTCCAGGTGAAGATCGGCATCCGGAACATGGTCATCCCCGGGCAGCGCAGGCAGATGACGGTGGTGATCATGTTGACCCCGCCGAGGATGGTTCCGAGCCCGGACAGGGCCAGGCCCAGGATCCACAAGTCCGCTCCGATGCCGGGCGAATGCACGAACGAAGTCAGCGGCGAGTAGGCGGTCCACCCGAAGTCGGCGGCGCCGCCAGGCGTGATGAACCCACCGAAGGCGATGAGCCCGCCGAACAGGAACGCCCAGTAGGAGAACGCATTCAGCCGCGGAAACGCCACATCGGGAGCGCCGATCTGCAGGGGCAGGATGTAGTTGGCGAACCCAAACACGATCGGCGTCGCGTAGAGCAGCAGCATGATCGTGCCGTGCATGGTGAACAACTGGTTGTACTGCTCGTTGGACAGGAACTGCAGGCCGGGCACCGCCAACTCGGCGCGGATCAGCATCGCCATCAGGCCGCCGGCCAGGAAGAACGCGAACGCCGTCACCAGATACATCAGGCCGAGCGTCTTCGGATCCGTCGTGGTGATCATCTGGACGACGAACCCACCCTTGCGCCGGTATCGCGGCGGATACGGCCGGGTGGGGGTGAGGACACGCATTCCCGTGGCAGTCATGGCAGATCTCCAACTCGGCTCCCGTCGCGGTAACGCGACAATGGGACAGTTCTTACCCTGGTCGCGCTCACCCGAAACCGTCATTGCTCGGAATGTCGCGACGATTAGTTTGGGCGGACTCGGGGTACTGCGGATCCATGAAACTGCCGCCGGTCCCGCTGACCCGCACCGAGAGTGGAGGCTACGCCGAGCCCACGGTCACGGTCAGCAACCGTTGCCGGCCGATCGTGATCACCGACGCGACCGCCTCCTACGACGAGCAGTACCGTGCCCGCGTGCATCGGTACCTCCTGCTGATGACGATCCGAATACCCGCGCTCCTGGTCGCGGCACTGCTCTACGCCGTCACCGGCAACCCCTGGGGTGCGGCGATCCTGCTCATGGCGTCGATCCCGCTGCCCTGGATCGCGGTGCTCATCGCCAACGACCGCCCCGCCGTGCGCCGGCGCCCCCACCGGCCCGTTCCCGATCTCTGGCCTGCCACGACCCGGTTCAAGAGCAGCTACTAGCCCACGGCGCCCTGCGTGCGCGCACCTTCTGCGCCGCCTCGACCCTGCCGACTCCCGCTGTAGGCGCCGGCCCGCACCCAGGCGAGCCATGCGGGGCGCAGCGCCATCTCCGGCGGCCGGTGGAGCACCGGGTCGAAGCTCGGCTGCTCGTCGTCCGGCGCATCCCGGATCTGCGTCAGCATCACGTGGCCGGCCGGAGTAAACGATCCGGACTCCGATACCAGCTCCAACCGGAACCGCAGTGGCGCTTCGGTCATCGCCTGCGCAAGCGCGTGCAGCGACGTCGTTGCCGGATGCGGGCCGATCGGTGTGGCGAGCACCCACCTGGTGTCGGTTCCCCTCGACAAATAGGGCATCAGGCTGCTGTACCGGGCACTGCGCCACCCCATCGCGGGAATAGGAACCATCCGTGTCCATGCCGAGGTGCCTGCGCTGGCCAGCAGCAGATCCCACTCGTGTCGGGTGGATCGAGCGGAACCTTCAGCGCGAGCCCGAGCACGTCCGGTAACCCTGACGGTGTTCCCACTCCCCCGGACAGCCTCGCGACCGCACTGATCGGCGTTCGGACGGGCAGCGTCACCAGGCGGAGTCGAATTCGATATGCCCGGCAGTGGTGAGACCGTGCGGATGGAAGACCCGAACACCGCCCCGGACCGCGGCGGCCGCCTGAAAGGGTGCCCGGACGAGCGCACTCCGGGCACCGCCTAGCAGTTTCGTCAGTTCCCCGCCCTCCACGCGATCGTCGCTATTTGATCACCGCGTCGACGGTTCTTCAGTGCCGACGGTTGAGCGGGAGACGTGGGCGCCTTGCCCTTCAGTTCCGGCAGTCGCGCACCCAGTTTTCTGGAGTTGCTTCCGGCCCAGTTCTTCTCGGACCTTGGGGAACAACTCCTGCTCTTCCTCGTCGACATGGTGTCGCCCTTCTCGATCAGCACGACAGTCTGTCACGATCGCCCAGACCGCCCAAGAGGAAGCGTTAGCGGACGGTTCCCGGGGTCGTGCCGGGGGCCGTGGCGGCGACAGTGCGACGCCCGAGAAGCACACCGAGGGCGATCATTCCGAGACCGAGCACGAAGTGCAGCCAGTTGTCGGCGTTGTTGACCGGAACAAAGTTGGCGGCGCTGTCCATATCGATGAGCAACCCATATAGCCACAGCACCAAGTAGATGATCCCACCGCCGACGAGGAACGCTTTCGCCGTCGCCGCGGCCCTCGCCATGACCAGGCCCGCGATCCCGAACAGTAGATGAACAATATTGTGCAGGATCGAGACCTCGAAAATACCGAGGAGCTTGGCGCCGGAGTGGTGGCCGGCGAAGGTGAGCATGTCGTAGTCAGTGGTGATACCCGGTATGAAGCCGAGGATCCCGACGAGCAGGAACACCGCCCCGACCGCCACGGCAGCGATTTGGACAGGGGAACGTGTCATCGATGTCGCGGTCGAACGTTGAGTCATTGCGATCACCCTTCTTGGCGTAGATGGACGACGGGGACGGGATTGATGACCGTGGGTGCATTCGGCGGGAGTCGACGGTCGCAGTCTGCGGGCGCACACCACGCGATGCCACGTGCCGGCTTCGGGCTCCGGGTACCCGAAGCCAACTGTATCTACACCGTGCGGCGACGGGCGCGGCCCGTGAATCCGCACTAGGGTGTGTCTCCCAATGATTTGTGGTGTTGTGCTGCAGACTCTTCGGTGTGGCAGACGTTGTTGATCGGTTTGAGGTGTTGACGGACAAGCAGTGGGAGTTGCTCGAGCTGCTGTTGCCCAGTTCCGACGGGCTCCGGGGGCGGAAGTTCCGGAACAATCGTGTGGTGGTCGAGGGGATGCTGTATCGACTGCGGACCGGGTTGCCCTGGCGAGATCTCCCGTCGCATTTCGGGCCGTGGAAGACGGTGTGGAAGCGACATCGCCGCTACGCCGGAGACGGAACCTGGGATCGGGTGCTGACGGCTCTGGTCGCGATGGCCGACGCCGGCGGGAACCTGGACTGGGCGGTATCGGTCGATTCCACAGTGGTCCGTGTCCATCAGCACGGTGCGAACGCCGCCCGCCACACAGGGGGATCTACCGAATTACACGAACCTCGGTGACGAGCCTGCCGATCACGGCATCGGCCGGTCGAGGGGCGGGTTGACCAGCAAGGCGCACCTGGCGTGCGACGGTCACGGGCGCCCACTGTCGGTGCTGGTCGGCCCCGGCCAAGCCGGTGACAGTCCGATGTTCGCCCACGTACTGGAGGGAATCTGCGTCCCGCGGCTCGCCGGCGGAGCGCACCGCACGCGCCCCGACGAGGTCCGGGCCGACAAGGCGTACTCATCACGGGCCAACCGGGAACTGCTGCGCAGCAGAGGCATCAAGGCGGTAATCCCCGAGAAGACCGATCAGGCAGCGAACCGGGTGAACAAGGGCCGCTCGGGTGGGCGGCCACCGAACTTCGACCCGGAGTCCTACAAGGGGCGCAACGTGGTCGAACGGGCCTTCAACAAGGCGAAACAGTGGCGTGCGGTGGCCACCCGCTACGACAAACTCGCCCTCACCTACCGCGCCGGATTCCTGCTCGCCGGCATCGTCGAGTGGCTCAAACTATTAGGAGACATGTCCTAGTGTGAACCCGTTAATGTGACGCCGCTTACTCTTCCCCGACTCCATTGAATCCTCAACCAGCGTGTCGTTACCCTGATATCACGCCCTTACGCCAGCACTTTCCGCAGGCGACGAGGACAGGGAAGCATCCCCCGGACACGACGCCTTCCCATTCACCGATGTCGAGAACAGGCATCAGCGCATCGGCACTGCCATCCCGCTTCCGAACGTGGTGCCGATAGGCCGTCATCCCCGCCGTCGTCGCGTCACCGCCTGACCGCGGCCTTCTCCAGAGGCCGAGGAAACCCGGAAACGTGTCGAATAGGACTGTCGAGCAGCATGTCTCGGATACGTCGCTGCGCATACCAGTTTTCCAACCTTCACTACGAGGAGGCAGCCCACCCGCGTCTTCACATCAGACGGACCGGCACGAAGCGTGCATCTACTCGCCGGCCGCTCCCCTTTCCCGCACCCGGCACACCCGACTGCATAGTCCAATGTCCTCTTTTCGAAAGCGACTCATCCCACTCGTGTCTGATCTTCCGCACCTCCGCATCCACGCCGACGGGAACTGGCAGGACCTCGCATCGTGCCGCGGTACCGATACCGACCTGTTCTTCTCCCCCGACTGGGAACGCGGGAACGTCCGTGCCCGCCGCGAACACGCCGCCAAACAGATCTGCCGCGACTGTCCCGTGCTGACCGAATGCCGCACCCACGCCTTGTCCGCCGCCGAACCGTATGGCATCTGGGGCGGCATGTCCGAGACCGACCGCGCCCGCCACCGACGACGACGCACCCGCCCTGACAGCACACCCGTCCTGAACCACCCGCATCGTGTTCGAGCAGGTGACGGGCACCACGAACAAGGCGCCGACGCCCTGCTCGCCGGAACCTCGGCACCATCGACCATAGGGAACCTTCTCGCCGCACCCGCCCGAACCACCAAATGGACCCACCGATGACCACACCCACGCCGCGCCCTCTAACCACCGCAGTGTCCACCGCGTAGATCAGACACCACCTCGACCGCACCACACCCGATCACACACCCCCCGCCCGGCCTCGATGACCGACCCCACGACCGCGGTCCGAAACCCGAGGTAGGCAGGCGCCGATGAATGACATGTGCAGGCACCGATGAATGCCGATCCCGCCTTCGAGGATTCCGCCGACCGCTGCGCGGACGCGCTCCCCCGCAGCCGCTTCCTCACCGACCGCTACCTGCGGTCGGTCGACGCCGACGGCCTCGCGGTCATGATCTTCCCGGACCCGACCCCCCACGACCTCGTCTACGCCACCGACGAGAGAGAGCGCCGAGAAAATCGACGAACTCCAGCTCACCCTCGGTGAGGGACCCTGCCTCGAATCACACCAATTCCAGGCACCACACCTGATCGACGGCCTCACCGAACCCACCGCGGCTACCCGGTGGCCGATCTTCGTCACCGAAAGTCTCCACCCTCGGTGTCCGCGTCATCTACGCCTGCCCCTGTCCACCCGCCAGGACGGGCCGGTCGGAGTCTTCGAACTCGACCGCACCCACCCCCGACCTCACCCACGCCAAGTACCGATCCGCGCAGCGCTACGCCGCCGCCCGCGCACCGACCCTGGTCACCAATCTCCACACCCGCACCGCGACCCCCTGGCGCGATGACCACCACCTGTTCCGCCATAGCAACATCTCCGTCGCCGCCCGCCTGACCGCCCACCGTCTCGACACCCCCGCCGCGGAGGCACTCCTACGCTTACGCGCCGCGGCCTACGTCGACAACCGCGCCATCACCGACCTCGCCGACGACATCGTTGCAGGACATCGTTGCAGGACATCGTTGCAGGTCACCGCACCCTCCGACCAGCACACGAAAACACCGGCACAGCGGGCAGACCCGCACCGGCCGACCGCGGGGCAGGGACCAGAGCTGCACCCCTTCGGTGGTGTTCGTGTCGGCCGTCGGCGTTCGGGTACTCGGACCACACCCCACCCCAACCTGTTCCCTGCTCCCGGGAGGCCCGATGGACACAACCTTCACCTTCATCGGCAACGCCACCGCCCTCATCCGGCATGGCGAGATCACCGTCCTGACCGATCCGAACTTCCTCCACCAAGGACAACGCGCCTACCTCGGATACGGACTCGTCTCCCGGCGCCTGCGCGAACCCGCGATACGCATCGACGAACTACCGCCGATCGACGTGATCGTCTTGTCCCACCTGCACGGTGACCACTGGGATCGCACCGCACAGCACAACCTCGACCACGACATCCCGGTGGCCACCACCCCACACGCCGCGAAGAAACTCGTCAAACGCGGATTCGGTCGCGCCCACGGCCTCTACACCTGGTCGACCCACGAGATCCTGAAAAGTGGTACTCGACTGACGATTACCTCCCTGCCCGGCCGGCACGCACCCGGTTGGACGCGGCGGCTGCTTCCCCCGGTGATGGGGACGATGCTCGAGTTCGGACCTGAAACAGGAGCTGCGGAACGTCGCCTTTACCTCTCCGGCGACACCCTCGTCGTCGACGACCTCACCGCCATTCCGCAACGCTTCCCCGACATCGACACCGGTGTGCTGCACCTCGGCGGCACCCGCTTACCCGCCGGGCCCGCGCTGCCGTTCGGTCTCACCGTGACCATGGACGGTCGCCGCGGTGCCGACGCCGTCGAACTCATGGACCTGCCCCGGGTCATTCCCGTCCACTACGACGACTACACCGTGTTCGCCTCACCACTGTCCGACTTCGCCCGCGAACTTGACCGACGCGGATTGAGCGGGCGGATGATCCACGTTGACCGCGGCACCACCATCACCCTCTGACCACAACACAGCGACCCTCCACCCTGTCCTCCCCCGTGTGGGCCTGACATACGTGCGCAGTGTCGTGTCGACCTCTACGGCCCTCGGCGGCGAGCACAATAACCACGGGTTCCCGGACCGACGAACGCCAACCTCAGTGGAAGCGCAGACTTACTGGGCGCCACATAATCCCTTCGCCGGCGCGGACGGAGTCAGGCACCTCCGATCGCGAACCACCTCCGCCGGATTCCCACCCAGCAAGTACGGTCGTTTCCGTGCGTCGCTTCGACGGCGGTGCCCACCTCGTTCACGGGGCCGAGACCATCTAGGAGCAGCGAGCACCACAATCGCCAGTCGACGCGGGCATGGTCCTCTACAGTGAACCCTATGGCGGAGTTCCGGATCGCCGTGGAACCTGATGGCTTCGTGACCGCCAACACGCCTCATCTCCTCTTACACGCGGTCCCGCAGCGAGACAACGACTTCGTCCTCGCATCAACCCAACGGAGGGACGTACCGTTCGCTTGTGCCCGCAGCCCTCGGCGGTCGAACACCGCTGTCCAGAGGCGCTGGCGTCGCTGGGCGCCCGTGCCCGCGGGTGCGGATGCCGATCACACGGTGGAGCTGGGATATCGGGACGACTGCCCGTTGCGGTGCGCCCGCGACAGTCGCCGGTAGACGTCGATGTAGGCGTCAACCATGACACCGTCGGAACAATGTGACCCGGCCCGGGCGCGCGCCGCCGCACGGGACAGTCCCACAGTCTCCGGGATCGCTCGCACCAGGGCATCCAGGTCATCGGGTGGGACCAGCCGACCACAGTCCTCGGTCAGCACCTCCGGGATCCCGCCCCGAGCGAACGCGACCACGGGGGTGCCGCAGGCGAGTGCTTCGGCGACGACCAGGCCGTAGGGCTCGTCCCATACCGGTGTCACCAGCGCCGCCGCGGACCCGCCGATCGCCTCGGCCAGTGCGGGCTGCTCGAGGTGCCCGAGATACGTGATGCCGGAGCCGAGATGGGGGCTGATGGACCGGACGAAATAGTCCGTGTCGCTGATCGGGCCGGCCAGCACCAGAGGGTATCCGGCGCGCCGCGCAGCAGCGATCGCGAGGTGGGCACCCTTCTCGGGCACCAGACGGCCGAACCAGATCAGACGCCCGCTGCCGGCGCCGACCGGCCACGCGGCGAGGTCGACCCCGTTGGGAATGACCTCGATATCGCCGACCACATGCGCCCACGCGGCGGCGGTGTGTGCGCTCACCGCCGCGAAATGGGCACCCTGCCCGCGGCTGACCGCGATGGCCGACTCCAGCCACGGGGTCGGCGGGGTGTGCAGCGTGCACAGAATCGGGGTGGGGACGGTGTCCGCCATGGCCACCGGCAGGTAATGCAGGCTGTGGTTGTGGATCACGTCGAACGCCCCCGCCAACGGGCCTGCGAGGGTGAGCATCAGCTGCAGATACGCGTGATGCTCGGCCATGAACCGGGTCGACGGCATCGATGAATCCGCCCGTGCCGCCGCGCTTATCTCCAGTGTCCGGACCTCGAGATGCGCACAATCGAGCGCCGGATCCGAGCCCGGACCGGCGAACAACGTCACCCGATGCCCGCCCGCAGACAAGGCACGCGCCAACCACCACACATGCGACTCGAGGCCGCCGGCAAAAGGCTGCCGGATCGGGAAAAGGCACGAGGCGAGCAGCGCGATACGCAGCGGCGACCCGCTCACGACAGTGCCCGTCGGCGCCGACGAATCACAACGGACCCTGCATCTCCGGTGACCGCCACCCTCCGGGCACCGTCGGCCCATCGACCGGCACCGGGCCCAGAAGCCGGACACGGTCATCGTCGTCGAATTCGGAGGGACACCGAACAGTCACATCCGACGCCGAAGCCACTCGGATCATCTGCACACCCTCTCGCCGAAGAAATGCTGTCGTCACGTTCAGCACTCCTACCTACACTCCCGAACGGAACGTCGCCTCTGACGGTGCGGAACCTCTCCCAGCGTGCGACCACAAGCCGTCCGCTTCTCGACGCGTGCCCGAAACGGAATCCGCCCAAACGGGTGCTCCCTCGGATGCACGCGCTGTCCCGATCCGCGGCATCCGGGATCGCCTCCGTGGCGAACGGTAGCCGCGCCTGCTCGTCTCGATACGCCGCGTTCAATCTGTGGTGACGAGCTGTTGCGCCGCGAAAGCGTCACCGCTTCGACAGCATGAGTTCGAAGCGGTGGCGCTGCTCGCGCAGCGGCATGCACGATCTGCAGTCGAGCCGAAGTGGTGTAGCCGACCGCGGCTACCTTCGACCGCGGCTACCTTCTTGGTTCCTTAGATTCCATGTCTACGAGCCGAGACGGCCGGGAACACTCTCCCGCGCGGATATCAGCGCGCGCCTGCTGGACCGGTAACACCGTCCCAGCGTCGTGGCGTCCCGCCACCGCAGCGGAGTTGGGCGGAATTACGCTGCCGCGTAGGCACACCCACGCCGTTCGGTGGTTCAGTAACGCGCTGCTGCCGGGCAGCGACGTCAGTCGATGACCGCGTCCACCGCCTTCTTCAGAGCGGAAGGCTGCGCCGGTGAGGTCGGCGCCTTCTCCTTCAGTTCGAGCAATCCGGCACCGATCTCCTGCAGCTTCTTGCGTCCCAGATGCTCACGCACCTGCGGGAACCACTCGTCTTCTTCTTCCTGAATATGGTGCTCGACGTTCTCGATCAGCACGGTCGTCTTGGCGTCAAATCTCTCGTCCTCCGGGGACATCGCCGCCAGTTCAGAGACCAGGACGTCGGCGACATGGTGTTCCTCGTAGGACTCGAGCACATCGTCCTCCAATTCGGGAACCAGGTCGCGGACCTTCGGATACATTCCTTCATTCTCGATGTAGGTGTGGACGGTCAACACCTCGATGATCTTGCCGACAACCTCACCCTTCTTCGCGCCTTCTCCGGCACTGCGGAACGCACGGAACAACTTACGGATTTCTTTGTGATCGTTCTTCAAGATCACGATGGCATCGGACGACATGAGATCCCTCGATGAAATCGGGCCCGATTCCGGGCTGATGGGCGCCAGACGTTAGTACCCCAAGTCGCACGAGAGGAAACCGTGCGGCAACACCACACAAGCCAGTCGGGGGCGGGAAACCGCCTGTTCGACCGCCGCGTACGATCGCCCGTGCCCGTCTCCGGCCGGCAGGGCGATGCCAGCGGGCCGGTGTCGGCTCGTTTTGGCTTCGGCGGGGTGGGGCACACGCGGTGCATGACGTCGTTGTGGCGAGACCACCAAAGGGCCTCTCTCCCCGATAGTGACCACGGCGTCACGACGTCACGCGCTCACGCCGCACTCGGGTGTCGGGCGGACCGGTCACGTCGAACTCCACCCGAGCCCGCGCAACGGCGAGGCACATTCCTGCGGAACGGTAGGTAACGATGAGGATCGCAGTGTTCGGTGCCGGATACCTCGGTGCCACTCACGCCGCCTGTATGGCCGAACTCGGGCACGACGTGTTGGGGGTCGACGTCGACCCGGCGAAGCTGGCGACACTCGAAGCCGGCGAGGTGCCGTTCTACGAACCCGGACTCGAGGACGTGCTCCGCCGCAACGTCGCCACCGGGCGGCTGCGCTTCACCTCCTCGTATGAGCAGGCCGCCGCGTTCACCGCGGTGCATTTCCTCTGCGTCGGCACCCCGCAGAAGAAGGGTGAGTACGCCGCCGACCTCGTGTACGTCGACACGGTCATCGACACCCTCGCGCCCCTGATCACCGGTCCCGCGGTGCTCTTCGGCAAATCAACCGTGCCGGTCGGGACCGCCCAGCGGCTCGGCGCCCGTGCACGAGAGCTCTCACCCGCCGGAGCCGAACTGGAGGTGGCGTGGAACCCGGAGTTCCTGCGAGAGGGATTCGCCGTCCAGGACACCCTGCATCCCAACCGGCTGGTGCTCGGCATCGACCGCCACCGACTCGGCCGCGCAGAAGAAGTGGCACGCGGGGTGTACGCGCAGCTGCTGGCCGCGGACGTCCCCTTCCTCGTCACCGATCTGGCCACCGCCGAGTTGGTGAAGACGGCGGCCAACGCCTTCCTCGCCACGAAAGTCTCGTTCATCAACGCCATCTCCGAGGTATGCGAGGCCGCCGGCGCCGACGTCACCGTGCTCGCCGACGCGCTCGGATACGACGCCCGCATCGGGCGCCGCTTCCTCAATGCCGGAATCGGGTTCGGCGGCGGCTGCCTGCCGAAGGACATCAGAGCGTTCATGGCCCGGGCCGGCGAACTCGGCGCCGACCAGGCACTCACCTTCCTCCGCGAGGTCGACAACATCAACATGCGACGTCGTACCCGCACGGTCGAACTTGTCCGGCACACCTGCGGCTCCCTCCTCGGTGTGCGGGTCGCGGTCCTGGGTGCAGCATTCAAGCCGGACTCCGACGACGTCCGCGATTCGCCCGCGCTGAACATTGCCGGACAGATTCAGCTGCAGGGCGCGTCCGTGAACGTCTACGACCCGAAGGCGATGGACAATTCGCGCGTGCTGTTCCCGACGCTGGGATACGCACCGACCGCTTCGGACGCGTGCCAGGGCGCCGATGTGGTCCTGGTGCTCACCGAGTGGTCGGAGTTCTGCAAACTGCAACCGGGCGACCTGGATGCGGTCGTGCGCAACAAGGTGCTTGTCGACGGCCGCAATTGCCTCGATCCCCAGCAGTGGCGCCGCGCGGGATGGACCTATCAAGGGCTCGGACGACCATGACACCAATCCGGTCACCCCGGACTTTTGCACACACGTGCGGTTGGCGTCTCGGTGCCCGGCGCCTTTCTTGGTGGTGCCGAACGCAACCCGATTGCCACTGACATGTTCAGGTGTTACCCGCAAGCCGGTGCCGTGACACCAACCGATGGTGCCTCAGGCGCTTTCGTGGTCTTCGAGTCCGACCGGCGTCACGCAGTTCGTCCCGGTGCCGGGACAGTGCGGGTTTGTCGGTCGCGAGTTCGCCCATCAGGTCGCTCAGTGCGTCGGCGATCGCGTTGAGCTTGTGCCGGGCGTCGTCGGCCCGCTACTGAGTGTTCTGCAGCAACGCGACCAGCAGGAACGTGACGATCGTGGTCAGGGTGTTGATGAACAGTCGCCAGGAATCGATGTTGCTGATCACCAGAAACGACGGCGCCCACACCAGCACCAGGAGAACACACAACGCGAAGAACCACGCATGGTGACTTCCTTTTCGCACATGCTCCCTATCCCCTACCCCAGCACGGCAACTCTCAACCGGACATCGAGGCGTGACCGAGGCGGAGATGCCTGGCCGAAGGGCTTTTCGGGGGACAGTGACCAACCGGGCTCCGTCACTTCGGGGTCCGGAACCGGCGACGGTGACGTGCCAGGGGTACCTACCCGAACCCTGCGCGCCGACACCCGCCCGGTGCATGGGCAGGACCTGTTTCGGGCCTGGCCACCCCAGGTACTCGACACAGACCGCCCACACTCTCTGCAGACCTGCGAAGGGAATCATCATGGCTACCGGAGAAACCGGCTTCGACGACGTCAGCTTCGATCTCATCTCCGTCCAGTACCACTCACTCAAAGCCGGCCACGACTACGGCCAATATGTGCGTGACGCGAGGAACGCCGACCGTGACGACATCGCGTCGTTCTTCGAGCAGGTGATGGCCGAGGACGCCGACCGCGCCCGCCGCTGCCACGCCTTGCTCAAAGAGCTGTCGGGTTCGGCGGATGCCGGTCCGGCGATGACCTGACCTCGTCGGCGCCGGTCCCGAAGCCGAAACTCCGTATTGCTGAGGAAGTCTCCGATGTTCCACTCGCCCGACGACACCGTGGTTGTCGGCGACGACGTTTTGCCGGTCATCACTGCTCTCGCCGAGCTGACCGACATCGTCGCCGACGACCCGCAGGTGTATTTGCGCCACTCGAAGAGTCCGCGCGTCGACGCCGAGAAGGGCCCGTCCCGGGACTATGAAGCGCATCTGACGTTGCCGGGTCTGTCGGAGACCACGATCTCCCCGGAGCCGTTGCGACCGCCCGGTCGAAGAGTGGGTGGCCCGGCGGATTCACAGGCACGCCGAACTCGCCGCGGAAGACGGCTGCTTCGCCTGGCTGCTGAAGGGGACCGTGGTGGGCCGGCGTCCGGACCACGAACCGTTGCTGACCGATATCGAGCCGCTGGCCCGGCTGGATCGGAAGGTCCTCGACGAGGCCGCGCTGGTCTACCGGGAACGATTCGACCTGGGCCGGGAGTCCACCAGCTGACACGACGACACTCGTGGCTGTCGTCGCAGGAAAACAGGGAACAGCATCGTTTGAAACGACACCGGTCGCCGGACGGCTGCACCAGCTGTTGGATGTGAACTGATGCAGCCTCGACGGCTCTGATGCTCCGGAACACCGAAGCTGTCTGGAGGGTCGGGTACCCGGATTCTGAGGGGGCAAATCGCACTCGCGGTGTGCGTGCCGTATCAGCGAGTTTCGGTGGCGCAGGAGATGCCGCCGGGCTCGTAGAGTGAGAACCATGGGGCGGGTTCGGCGATAGAGGATGTGATTTGTGGAGGATCGGCGGCGGTCGCTGTGGCATGCCGTCGCGGACGCCACGGGCAGCCCGGGACAGTCTGGGTGGGCGCAATCGGTATGCCGCAACGGTGTTGCGGTGCTGCCGGGGGTCGATGCCGCGGCGGTGACGCTGCGCGCGACCGAGACCGCCCAGGACCTGCTCGGTGCCAGCGATGACTGGGCGCGGGCGCTCGAGGATCAGCAGTACACCCTCGGCGAGGGACCGGGGGTGGCGGCCTTCCGCACCGGGGAACCGGTGCTGGTGGGCAGCCTGGACGCTGCGGACCGTTCCTGGCCGGCGTTCACCGATGCCGCGCAAACGTTGGGGATGGGCGCGGCGTTCGCGTTCCCATTGCAGTTCGGTGCCATCGCGCTCGGCACCCTGGATCTGTATCGGCGCGCCCCCGGGATGCTGGCGGGCCGGGCGATGGCGGACGCCGCGGCGTTGGCGGACCTGATCACCCTGGCACTGCTCGGGAGGGAGCAGGCGCACAGGGGCGGGCAGGACTGGTTCTCCGGCGCGGGCTCGTACCACGACGTCAACATCGCCACCGGGATGCTGGCCGCACGCCTGGGGATCAGCCTAGGCGATGCCTTCGCCCGGTTGCGTGGGCATGCCTTCCTGCTCGACCGCACAGTGCTGGAACTCGCCCGGGACGTGATCGCCCACCGCATCGACGTCGACGACCTCGGCGAGTGAGACCATGGAAGCCAGGAGGCGAACCCACATGTCGCAGAAGAGCCCGGACCCGGGGGTCAGGGTGATCGACGCACTGTCGGAGATCGCCGGAGCGCTGGTCGACAGTCAGCAGGACGTGGGGGCGGTGCTCTTCCGGAGCACCACGATCGGGGTGGAGTTGTTGTCGGCGGCCGCGGTCGGGATCATGATCGTCGATCCGCGCGGCGGGTTCGGGGTGGTCGCCGCCTCCGACGAACGGGCCCGGTTGGTGGAGTTGCTGCAGACCCAGACCGAGAGTGGCCCGTGTCCGCAGTGCATCCGCACCGGGGAGGTGCTCGCGGTTCCGGATCTGGCGGTCGATCCCGACCGGTGGCCGGAGTTCGCCGCTGTTGCCCGCGACATCGGATATCGTGCGGTGCTCGCGATCCCGATGGTCCTCGACGGCCGCACCGTCGGCGGCCTCAACGTCCTCTACAGCCAGCCCACCGTCTTCGACCAGGAAGATCGTCGGCTCGGCGGTCTGCTCGCCGCCCTGATCGTGCTCGAGCTCACCCGAGACGAAGAGGACGACCGGGCCGGCCGGCTGGCGGAGCGGACGCTGGTGCTGCTCAACGACCGGGTGCATGCCGGGCAGGCCACCGGTTTCGTCGCCGGCACCCTGGACGTCTCACCGGCTCGGGCCCGCGGATTGCTCGACGACTACAGCCGTCTGCACGCGGTGCCGCTGCGGCAACTCGCACGCCGGATCACCGACGGCACTGTGCATCCCATCGAGCTGACCGAGACCGGCACTCTCGAGGCCGGGAGCGGGAAGTAACACCACCACACCGCCGACGGCCCTCAAGTCCGATGCACGTCCTGAGCTGACTTTACGGCCAGTCCGGATCGGACCGGCCGTGCGCGGCGGCGTCGACCTGACCGCGCAACCGATCGGATTCGGCGGTGCTGGTTGACCCCACGCAGTCGGAGTCGAACTCACCGGTGGCCTGCTCGGTGGACAGCCCACCCCACTGCCGCAGAATGCCGATGCTCTCCGCCCGGGCGGCCCGCAACTCGACAGATCGGCGCAGCCGCAGGGCGGCGGCACGCAGTGAGAGTTCGACGGGGCCGGACACGACGGGTCACCGTCCTCTCGTCATCGGCCGCGGACCGGGACAGGGATCGGGATCGGGACGGGGACCAGGCCCTCGACCCGGCCCTCGACCTGGACCTCGACCGGGGTCGGGACCGGGGCCGAGGTGGACGATCCGTTCCGCGACCTTGGCGACCGGGGTGTTCGAGTCCTGGGACAGGGTCACGAGGATCTGGAATGCCTGGTCCGCGCAGACCGAGAAGCGTTCCATCAGCATGCCCTTGGCCTGCCCGATCAGATCACGGCTGACCAGCGCGGACCGGAACTGCGACTCCCGTTGGCCGGCGGTGACCGCGATCGCGGCATGGGCGGCGAGGACTTCGCCGATGGTGACCGATTCGTCGTCGAACGCGTGCGCGGTCGTGGCCAGCACATTCAGGGCGCCGGTGGTTGCGGTGTGGGTGTAGAGCCGAAACGAGACGATGCTGTACACGCCGGCACGTAGCGCTTGCGGGGTGAACCGCGGCCACCGCACCTCGACGGTGAGGTCGTCGCTGCGGGTGACGAACCCGTCC
This sequence comes from Rhodococcus sp. G6(2025), assembly GCF_058628105.1. Taxonomy (NCBI): domain Bacteria; kingdom Bacillati; phylum Actinomycetota; class Actinomycetes; order Mycobacteriales; family Nocardiaceae; genus Rhodococcus; species Rhodococcus sp. G6(2025). The sequence continues at coordinate 763,702 of NZ_CP179751.1, read as the reverse complement.
ACCGCGGCGTCGACGCACGGACCCTCCCCGAATCGGGCCTGCACCCTGTCGAGATCGGCCGGCAACGCCGACGTGGCGGCATGGGACTCGTAGTGGTGCCGTCCGGCGATGGTCAAAATGTCGGCGCTGTCCGCGCCCGGGATCAGGTCCACCGCGGCCTGGGTCACCGCACACAGGGTGCTGTTCAGGTCGCTCGGCGCGGTCCAGGAGCGGGCCAGATCGGCCATCAACACCCCGAGACGATCGTGATCGACATCGGTCACCGGTGCACCGCCCTTTCGCGTTGCCGGCGTCGGCGCCTGGGACATAGCAACGCTTCAGATTGTGCTGGGGCCACGCGAAATCACCGGAGGCATCTTCTCTCGCCTCACCTCGAACACTACGCCCCGACACCCACCGCAAACCGGCCCCAAGGGTCGGTAAAATGGGTTCGTTTACCGCGGTAGAGAAGCCTGCCCACCCCCAGCGGCAGGTGAGGTGTGCCTGACGCGTGTTTGCCAGGAGGAGATCACCGATGTCCCACCAAACCTTCTCGCCCGACAATGACCTCGACGTCATCGCCCGGGTCGACGCCGTCGCCTCCGCCCTGGATCAGTTGCGCGTACGCTTCAGCGTCGCCGACCCGCCCACCACCCCCGTCGCCGACCAGCCCACCACCTCGTTCCTCGAGCAGTTGTGCCGGTGGGCCGTCGACACCATTCCCGGCGCGCACATGGCCGGCATCACCCTTGTCCATCCGGACGGCCCCGCGACCACCCCGGCGTGCACCGACCCCCGGGTCGTCGACATCGACGCCGACCAGTACCGGACCGGGCAGGGACCGTGCCTCGAAGCCGCCGCCACCCGCACGGTCGTCAGGGTGAAACTCGACGAGTTGCCGGAACGCTGGCCTGATTTCGCCGCCGCGGTTCGTGGTCTCGGAGTGCGCAGTTACCTGTCCGCGCCGCTGCGCCTGGCCGAGGATCATATCGGTGCCCTCAACCTCTACAGCATCGACGGCCACGGCTTCAGCGACCTCGACGCCGCCCTGCTGACGATCTACACCACCGTCGGGGAAACCATCATCAGCCTCTCCCGCGACCTCGACCGCGCCCGCCACGACCTGTCCGGCGTGAAAACCGCCATGGAGAACCGGGGCGTCATCGAACAGGCCAAAGGCGCCCTCATGGCCTCCCGCGGGATCGACGAGGACACCGCCTTCGCGTCCCTCGTCGACGCCTCCCAACGCGAAAACGTCAAACTCGCCGCCGTCGCCCACCGGATCGTCACCTCACTCGACCGCCATTCCTGAAAATCGCTCCCCGACTGTCCCGACCATGCCGTGTGAGCCGACCCGGTGCCGTAAGACCCCACGGGAGCTTGGAATCCGTGCCGCGTGTCGAGGGCCCCCTCTCGAACAGCGACATCGCTTGACGCTCGATTCGACACACGCGGTGGGTGTACTGGCGGGGACGAACAGTCGTCTGCCACCCCTGGGAAAGCGGCAGCTCGGCAGGCTTCTATCATCGGAATCTGCAGGTTGAGAGAGCAGCCCTGGTAATTCTTCGCCCCGGCGGAACGAGTCCAGGTTTGATCGCCACACGTCACCCTGCGTCGGTTCCCCGGGATGTCCGTCCGGAGGCCCCCTTCCCATGGCATCGCTACCGTGCCCTGTTCCACCGACCATGCACCCCGAGGGTCGCGATCCCCGGCGCACCGACCCCCACGGTCCGCTCGTCGCCGAGTGGGGTGCCCGGGCAGCATGCCGAGGCGTCGACGCTGCGATCTTCTTTTCCCCCGACAAGGAACGCGGACGCGACCGCGCCCGCCGGGACGCCGAAGCGAAGCGGCTCTGCGCGAGCTGCCCGGCGCTCGCACCCTGCCGCAACTACGCCCTGTCCGCTCCCGAACCGTACGGCACCTGGGGCGGGATGAGCGAGACCGAGCGACGCCGATACGCCCGCCAGCAGCGGCGTGCCGCGAGCATGCAGTAGTCCCGCAGCGGCCGACGACCGGGGACGCGAAACCCGCGTACGCGCACACGGCCTACGGGCTCAGTGGTACGCCGGTGACGAGGAGGAGGATCGGCGCCCGACCACGACGGGGTGGTCGGCGCCGCGGTCGTCGGGTACTGGTGGCGATCGCGGTGCCGGCAACGGCCGTGACGTCGCGGGACGAGGGCAGCACAGTCGGGTCGCTCTCGGTCCCGGCGCCCGCTCCCACCGCGAGTGGCAGCCCGGCCCCGGCCGCGCCGCCGCCGATGATCAGCTTCGAACCGATCGCCCCGGCACTTGCGATTGTCGCGCCGAACGTGACGCACCGCGCAGACGTGGGCAACGGCGGCGGGAACGGCAGCCAGGGCGGCGGCAACGACGGTCCGGGCCACCGGAAGCAAGGAACCACCAATGGGGCAACGGCAGTGGCGGCGGCGGGAACTGAGCGGATCATTTACGGTGCTCGCTGGCCATCACCAGGAATCGACTGCGCCGCTTCCGCGGAGTGCGGGGATCATTAATGACAGGAGGGAACCTTTGGTGCGATGGTCACTTCGGTGGACCCATAAGGATGTGTCAGCATGGCGATCGTGACGTGATCGCCTTGGCGCGTCGTTCAACCCGAGCTCCAATGCCGTTGGAACTACGCACGATTGAAGCGGATGCGCCGTGCCGGCCGAGGTCGACGGCGACTCGGTGTGCGTGGGTCCCGCGAATCGGCGTGGAGCGGCGCCGAGATCAGGAGAAAACTGCGTCGCCGATATCCCGGTGCACGAGTTCGAACCATGCACTGGTTCCGCCGCGAACGTGCGGATCCGGGTAACACAGGGCCAGGCGTTGCCCGTCGAACGCGGTGAACCATTCGTACCAGGAAATGTGCTCGAGTCCCGCGGTGCCTTGGCCCGGCACGTCGATGCGCAGAACTCCGGCGCTGTTGGCGGTCGCCGTGTTCGTCATCCTCGCCGGTGCGCCGTGGTGCGCCTCGACCCAACGGCGGATCTCGTCATGGTCTGTGGTGATGTGGCGGTGTGCGCTCTGCATGGTCATCGGATCAGTTTCTCGGTCGCAGTCAGCCCTGAGCTGGGTGTTTCTTTTGGAGGAGATCCCGGATTACCCACAACCGCGACAGATGAATCGAACACCAGCTCAGGGCCCGGCATGGGGGCGAGTCGAGGGTTCCGCGGTCGAGGAGCCACAGGGCATGCTCGGCGGGGTTGTTGCGCCAGCGGTAGATCACCCCGTCGGCGCCCGGGTCGGCGCCCAGGGTTGGGGACGCCGCGGTCCCAGCCGACCACCGTTCCCGACAGGGCCAGAGCCGAACGCACCACACGGACGGGAGAACAGTCTCAGCCCTCGTCTGGTGGGGTGGGTTCGATGTCACCGTCGTCGACGAAGACCAGAGTGCCGTCATCCGCGGCGACGGCCCACCGGCGCACCGGCGCCCACTCGGGACCGGCACCGGTGCCCGCCTCGGCTGCGTAGTCGTCGACCACCACACCGGACATCCAGGCTGACCAGGCGCCGCTACCTGCCCGTACCCGGACCCGTGCACCCGGCCACGATCGGGCCACGAGCCTCCTTCGGCGTTTCGGGCAGGGAGATGATTGTGGGATGATTGTGGTATCCCCACCCCGAGGCCTCCTCGCACAGCCCCGCCGACGGGTGGACACGTGCGACGAACCATTTCCCCACCGACGAGGGGCAGTGTGTATCCACCAACTCGCTGGGCGATGATCTAGGGATCGGGGGCAGTGAGGGAGGCGATCAGCGTCTGGGCGACACGGTGCAGCTTGGTGCCGGTCCGCTGCGAGATCTCCACCAGCCGGGAGAACGCCTCATCGGCGGTGATGTGGTGCATCGCCATCAGCATGCCCTTGGCCTGGTCGATCTCGGCCCTAGACATCAGCGCCGCCTCGAGTTGCCCGACCGTCGCCGCCGCGCTGTGCCAGCGACGGCTGTTGCTGATCGCCGCCGACGCCGCCGTCGTCAGCAGGCGCATCAGCTTCTCGTCGAACGGGTCGAACGCCTCCGCCCGGTAGCTGTAGACGTTGAACGACCCGACCAGCTCCCCCGGTCCGTCGCCGTCGACGATCACCGGAACCGACAGATACGCGCGGATCCCCGCCAGCTTCGCGGCCGTATCGAATTCGGGCCACTGATCGGTATGTTCCCCGATCACCGCGCGGACCGGTGCGCGGCTGTGGGCGGCTTCGAGGCACGGTCCCCGGTTTGCCGCGTACTGCTGCGCGTCAATGTCCAGCACGGTGTCGTCGGTGGCCACGATCGTGACCGGATCCGGGGTGTCGATCCGTGTCACGCTGACCGCGTCCGCATCGAGCAGGGCGATCACCGCCGTGCGGGCTAGTCGGCCCAACACCGCCTCGAGGGTTTCCTCCGCGGCGGTCGCCGACCGCAACTGGTCCAACGCCTCGGTGACGGTGTCCAACGCGACACCGACCGTCTCCATCGACACAGACCCGGCGCCGTTCGCACCCAGCTCACCCATCACGACCAGGCCTCCAACCCACTCAACCCCGTCTCCCCTGAGTATCCCCCTCCACGCATACTCCGCGAAGTCAGGTGCCCAGCTAGAGCCGTCGACGAGCGACCGTGGTCATCCGCTCGACCAGCACCGGCCGCAGCGGGGCCGGCGCAGCGACGTCGAGGTACCCGACCAGTGTCCGGAAGAACGCCGTGGTGTCCATCCCGAAATCGGCCCCTGATGACCTCGGCCGGGCCGCCGCCGCGGGCGCACCACCGCAATGCGAACGCCACCATCCGACTCAACTCGGTCGAATCCGCGGTCACCACCGCCCCTGGCGGTGCTGTGCACCGGTTGCCGCCCCACGGGTCCAGGCCGCCAAGACCTGCCGCGAACACGATTGCCCGGTGCCGGCGGCATCGCCGGCGACGGCCACCGGGTCGAGGTGGGCACTCCGTCGGGTGGATCCGCCGGCAGCCGGCACAGTGGATCGGCACGGTGCTCTCATCCGGCAGCGCTCAACCCTTCCGGGCGGCCGGCGCCGACGGCGAGGGCTGCGAGAGAGCCGTTCGACGAACCCGACCGGCCTGGGATCGGGAACGACGGATCCCTTCTGCCGGCGTGCCGTTGGGGTGCGCGGGCCGCCAGAAATGCCTCGGCGACGGTGGCGAAGCAGGGCACCGCCGCACCGAGGCCGATCCTCCTCAGCATCGAGCGCACCTCCGCCGATGCCGCCACGGTCAGGCGGCACCGCTGCGCCGACAGATCGGTCGCGGTGTCGTGCAACGCGGCGAACCCGGGGCAGCCGAGAAACGGAACATCCAACAGGTCGACGACGACACTGTGACCGGTCAGCACCGATTCGTCCAGGCACGCCGACAGCCCCGGTGCGGTTCCGGCGTCCACGTTCCCGGCCACCCGGATCACCACCGGACCGCCGGGTGGCTCGTCGATGTCGATGCGGAACTCGGTGGCCCCCGACGCGGTGGCGTTCGGCCGCCAGGTGTCCGTCAACCAGGACTGCACCTGCTCCGGTGAGTCGACGACGGAATGGAAGTAGGTCATGAGGTTTCCTCCGGGGTGGAACCGGCCCGAAAACCCAAAAAAGGCCGAGAATCTAGCCGGTGACGGACAAAAATGCCTGCCGGGCTGTGTACTCAACCTCTGCCCTCAACGATAACGCCCATTGCCCAGGAAGCAACCCACATCCCGGGACACGGCATACCGCCGACCCACCATCCCGGCCGCTGCCGGAGATCCTCATCGCAGGCACGTCCGAGCAGTGGTTTTACCCCACGGCGGACGGGGTCGCCGTCACACAGGTTCCACCCCGTCGGGCGGCCCGGCTCGGGTCGAGATCCGTTGGGGTGATTCGATGTTCGATCAGTGTCGAACCGAACGGACCCTCGACACCAGCGAGGCATGCGCCCGCTACGGCGTCAGCTCGCGTGCGCGTGCCGGTGCGAAGGGAGTTGGGCGAGGAGCTGCTCCCATTCGTCGAACCGGACCGCCTCCGGTGTGCGCCGACCGGGCGAAGCCCCGGCGGCGAGGTCGACCAGATGCCGGGCAGCACCGACCACGGTCAGGTGATGGCGGCGGGAGACGTCGAGGAGTTCGTCGAAAGCCTGGGCGTCGCTGCAGCGGCGGGCGGCCATCAGGATGCCCTTCGCGGTGGCGAGAAGTTCGCGACCGTCGGGGCGGCGCCGGGGCATCAGGCGCGTGGGGGCGGGAATCGGGGTCAGGGGTGATTCTGCGGTGTCCTCGAACATGTGGTGTGTCCTTTGCTCTCCTACGTCGGCCGGGAGGTGCCGGTGTGCCAACAACCACTCCCGAACGGACGCGAAAATGTGAGTCACGTCACTGCCGATGCCCGATAGTTCTAGCACACGCCCGCCGGGCCCGCGATCCGCACACCCGCCCAAGTACCGGTATCGGTCGCCGTCCCCGCAGGTCACGGCGTGTTCCTGTCAACCATGAAGCATCGCCGCGGAACGAGGGCGGCGGCGGGTCGCCGGTGGTCAGGTGGGTAGGGACGAGAGGACGGTCAGCGCGCTGAGGGCGAGCGTGACGATCAGCCCTCCGGTGATCGCCCCGCCGCTGCCCGCGCCGAGAACCAGGGGTCGTCCATCACGAGGAGCGCCCTCCGGGTCGTCTGCGGTCATCAAATTTCTCCTTGGTTCCTGGCTCGTCACGGCGAACTTATCTGCATCTCAGGATATAGATTTTTTACCTTCTCGGCGTCGGAAATTCAAGCCGAAACGCACGATCACCGACTCGACGCGCACAGCCCCGATCGGCGTGGCACGATCCCCGCCTGCCCCACATCCCCCACATGAAGCTCGGCTGCCATTCGCACGAATGACGCGGGTGAAAGCGGGACCTCGGCGAGAACACTTCTCCGGAGTGGGGTTCAGCCGAGAGGGTCCACCCGCCCCTCCTCCGAAATGTCCAGATCCCCTGCCAGAAAACGACAATCGAAAGATCGGCAAACTCCGAACGGACCCGAATCACGATCCCACCCCGGAAATGCGGACGCTACAGCACGCCCGGACCCCGGGCACCGGGTCACCTCACCGGACCCTCTAATGTGACGGGTCCGAACACGCAGAGCTTGAAGGAAAACCACCATGGCCACCGATTACGACGCCCCCAGAGTCGGCGAATCCGACGACACGGCGGACACGTCCCTCGAACAGCTGACCGCCAGCCGGAAAGACATCCAGTCCCCCGTCGTGGACGTCGAAGACACCGACACCGCCGAGTCCTTCGAACTGCCCGGCGCCGACCTGTCCGGTGAAGAACTCACCGTCCGCGTCCTCCCGAAGCAGGCGGATGAATTCACCTGCACCAGTTGTTTTCTGGTCCACCACCGCAGCCGCCTCGCCGACCCAGCGCAGCTGATCTGCCGGGACTGCACCTAACCGAACACCGGAAGCCACCGGCTACCTCGGATGGCCCTGGGCTCCTCGCCGCCGCACGAGCATCCCGCATCCCAACATCTCGGGGCGGGACCCGCCCGCGGGCGGCGGTGTGCCGCCGTCAATCTCCCCGGTGCCGGCCGGGTGTGGGCCACGGCCCCATCCCGATCACGTTCCGGGATGGGGCCGTGGAAACTCGGATCGACGGGCAGGTCCTCGGTGTAGACGAAGGTCAGTCGCCCGTCGTCGACCGCGATTCCCCACCGATGCACCGGCGCCCACACGTGCCCACCACCGCCAGGGTCGGTCACTGCCGCGTCGTCCGCGATGATCTCCCCGATGATGTCGGCCGCGGCGCTCCTGCGAACCAGCTCCCGGACCGGCCGTCAACGGCATGATCCCCGGCAACAGGAACCCCACATCTCGTCGACCCGCTGCTCGAGATCCACGCGATGGGTCGGGACCTGGGCACGGCCCGATGCCGGAGGAGCAGGCCGCTCGCGCGCCCCCGGTGAACGCGCCGAAGACGAACCGCGCGAGCGTCGGCGGGCCGCGGGTCCAGCTCAGCAAGATCACCCCACCAAGGCAGTCCCCACCGTGTCCCTCGCCCAAGGGCGGCGACACCGGCACGATGCGGATCAACCTCAACTGAACCCGCGGCCGGCGCGGACTCCTCGGCAACGGCGCAATCGACCTCGAACTCGCCTGCCTCTACCAACTCAACAACGGGTCCAAAGGCGTCGTCCAAGCACTCGGCAACGCATTCGGCGACCTGCACTACCCGACCTACATCGCCCTCGACGGCGACGACCGCTCCGGCACCAACACCGGCGGCGAGAACCTCCACATCAACCTCGCCCACCTCGCCGACTTCAAACGCATCCTCATCTTCGCCTACATCTACGACGGCACCCCGAACTGGTCCGCCGCCGACGGCGTGGTCACCTTGTACCCACCCCACGGCCCCCAAGTGGAAGTACGCCTCGACTCGCCCGACAACCGCGCCCGATCCTGCGCCATCGCCCTGCTGAAGAACGAGAAGAACGAATTCACCGCCATACGAGAAGTGCGATACATCAACGGAACCCAATCCGAAATCTCCAAAGCCTACCGCTCGGGAATGAAATGGACCGCCGGCCGCAAATGACCGCACCCGAGTGGCCCGACCGAGGGGTGATCGCCGCCGGACGTACGACCCCCATCCGACGACCACACCACGATGTCAGCGCGAGTGCCGGGAATCGACCACCGACTGAACCGAAGCTGATCGGCCTCGCCTGACCGCAAGAAGAGACCACACAGCGACACACCGTCCGGGCAAATCGGCCACCGATAGTGGCCGTTTCGGTACGGGAGACAGTTCTCGGCACCGACACTCACCCAGCAGGTGCCAGCGGAACTCCCATCGGCCCCTCGGTGCACACTGTCGACCAGCGCTCGTGAATGCAACCTCCCGTACCAGTCGCACCGACCGTCCGCCCGCGTTCATGGCTGTGACACCGGCGCGCTCATCTTCGGTGAGCCTGGCTTCGAAGAGACAGGCAAGGGTTCGTCCACTGAACGTCCGTCGGATTGAGAGACCCCGGCAACCCGGAGTCGGTGTGTCACGCTCAAGAGCGGACACCACTCGGTTCAGCCGCCCACAGCCGGCAACTTCGCCGCAGCGTCATGGAAGGCACGCACGATTGCGGCCGAAATCCGACCGCGAAAGGACACTTCACGGCCCTCCCCGATCGCCCACTCTCGAATCTCCTTGGCCGTCGTCTTCGCCGGAGCCGTGCCCGCCGCCGCTCCCTTCACCGGAGCATCCTTCTCGACAATCTTCTCCACGGCCGTCTTCTTCGCCGGAGCCTTCTTCGCCGGCACCGTTTTTGCCTGAGCCTTCTTCGCCGGCACCGTTTTTGCCTGAGCCTTCTTCGCCGGCACCGTTTTTGCCTGAGCCTTCGTTGCCTGAGCCTTCGCTGCCTGAGCGTCATGGAAAGCTTGCACGATCTCGGCCGAAATCCGGCCGCGGGAAGACACTTCGCGACCCTCTCCGATCGCCCACTCTCGAATATCCTTGGTCGTCGTCGCCGCCGGAGCCTTGCTCACCGCCAACGCCTTCGTGGCGACAATCTTCTCCGCCGCCGTCGACTTCGCCCCTGCCGTCTTCGCCGGCGACTTCCTCACCGACGCCTTCTTCGCAGCCGTCATCTTCGGCCCTGCCGTCTTCGCCGGAGACTTCTTCGCAGCCGTCTTCTTCGCGGGAGCCTTCTTCGCGGGAGCCTTCTTCGCAGCCGTCTTCTTCGCGGGAGCCTTCTTCGCGGGAGCCTTCTTCGCGGGAGCCCTCCCCTCGACTATCTTCTTCGCGGCCGCCTTATTCGCCGGCGCCGCTTTTGCCTGAGCCTTCGTTACCTGAGCGTCATGGAAAGCTTGCACGATCTCGGCCGAAATCCGGCCGCGGGGAGACACTTCGTGGCCCTCTCCGATCGCCCACTCGCGGATCTCCTTGGTCGTCGTCTTCGCCGAACCTTCGGAAATCCTCGGTGATACCACCTTCGCGCTCTCCTTCTACGTCAGGGCAATCGTCGAACGCACACAGTAACGGCAGGCTCGTCCTGGAAATGAGGAAGCTCACCGAACTAACAATTCAACGTCTCAAGACATTGTCCATGTGGGCAGACCAAACACGATCCTCTTCGAGCTCAAAATCACATCGCACCGAGCTTCATGCAGGACGAGCACGACTCACCCCGACAGGGACCATTCTCCACCGAAATCCCGAAATTGCCTCGGCAGCTGCGGCATTGAAATGGTCGACATTGCCGAATTCGGTGTTCACGGTGCCGAGCAGGGTGTGCGCCCGACGGCCCACCACCTACTCACCGACGACTGTGCCGCAATTCCGGCGGTGCAGCGCCTCCCTGACTCGGGTCACAGCGGCACCGAACCTTACCTCGCGAAGGCCGCGCGCCGGCCACATCCCCAGCAGCCCGGAGAACACCGTCGTGGCCGTGCCACCGCATTCGGGGGGTGGTCACCCACAGCCGGCATCATTCTCTTCCGCACCGCACTCACACACACGGTTCACCCGAAACCGGCTGCGGCACCGTGCACACGAGTGCAGACAACTCGACACAACACCGCGATGATCAACAGCACCGGGACGGCTACCCCTCGCGACAACAGTGGGGCGCGCGCCGGCCGAGAAACCGCGGGTGCTCACTCCGATCAACTGGCGTCAGCCATACGTCGCCTCGCTATCCCACTGTCAGATCGAAAATCGTGACCGAGCGAGGCGAGCACCATCTCTCGGGCCCATCCGTCGGCATCGAACGGCGCCGACCGCACCACCATCAGCATCGGCGGTTTCCGTCCGTCGACCAGCATGAGCGTGAGTTCATTGCATCCGTGCCGGCACTCTGTAATGCAGCCCTGCGCGGCGACAATCGTGCGGGTCAAGATGTCGGTCACGGTCCGGCGGGTCTGCGCGTAGTCCCACCCACGCCGTCAGCTAGGCGCCCTGGCCGAGCCAGATGATGTTCCGCTGGCCACCGCAGGACCGCCACCTCGACATCCTCGTCGAGCACCAATCCGTCCACGACTTGTCGGCCAACCGTCGCGTGCGGACGATCAGGTCCGGTGGCCCTGGCCGCGCAGTATTGCCTCGGCAACCACGGCGCCGACGGACAGACCGATATACACCGCGGTCAGCTCCCCCATCGCACCTGTTCCCTTCAGCGCTGACAAGGTCTCGAGGCACATCGTCACGGCTCGGCACCCGGCCCCGGAACCCTGTGTCGGGGGCGGTAGATCTCCCAGTTCAGGCTGAGTGGCCGCCGGTGTGGGTCGCCGCGCGCATACGAATGCCCTCTACCAGCACAGATGCGGTGAGGTGCGGTTGACGTACGGTGTGGGGATGGGATCGCCCATCACCAGTCTGTACGCGCGCGTGGCGCAGGACTTCACCAATCGTCTCCTGGGCTGCCCGCAGGACCGCTGGAACTCGGCCTCCCCCTGCCCAGGCTGGACCGCCTGGGACGTCGCCGCCCATGTGGTGGGTAACCACCGACGGGCCTGCGCAGGGCTCAGGGGAAATGACTACCGGGCGCCTACCCCTGGGGAGGACGTGGTGGCCGCATGGCTGGATGCGACGGCCCGGGTACAGGCCGCCCTGGAGTCGGAGGCGACCGCCCAGCAGGTATTGGGCGCCGAGTTCGGCAACCTGCCTTTCGAGCAATTCGTCCGGCGGATGGCGTGCGCCGACACGCTGATACATACCTGGGATTTCGCGCGCGCCACCGGGCAGGACGAACACCTCGATCCCGAGGCAGTCGAGCTGGCCCGAACCTTTCTGGTCGCAGAAGACGACCGGATCCGACTCCCCCACGCCTTCGGGGCCAAGGTGGCGCCCACAGACAACGCCGACGCCCAGACCCAGCTGTTGAACTTCTTGGGCCGCGCCACCTAACAGAAGAAACTGCCTGGCGCACAGAGTCGGCCGCACGGCTCTATCGACGATGTGCCGATCGACTGGGCTGATCGCGCGGCGTCGCCATTCTTCATCGTCGCAGTCGCGTTTCGGCGTTCTGGTCGCGATCGCCGCGCGGCTCGATCTGCTCTTCAGAGTGACGTTGCTGCCCTGAACTGAGGAACCGCATCGAAGACACTGAGTGCGGAGATCTTCTCCGCCATCCCGCGTTTTCCCGGATCGACCGTGACCGGAGATGCAACGCGCCGTTGCCGGCACCGTCATGCCTCCCGCACCGGATTCAGATGCGTTCGCTCGGCGCCCAGAACCTCACTGCCCACCGAATGTAGGGTCGGGAGCCGGCTCGGTGGCAGATCGACCGAAAGTCGCGCAGCCACTTATGAGCAGAGCGGATTCCCGCTCAGCTGTTCTTCTTCGCGACCATGGCCATGGTGCCCCGTTTCCAGCTCCCGCACTCAAACACTCGCTCAGTGTGCGGCTCGGGTCGGGACCACGAATAGAGACCGTATGCTCGCACAGCACGGTTCTAGGTCGCGAGCCGACCACCTCGGCTCCCCGACTCCGCTGAGCCGATTCGATCAGGTCCCTATTCAGCACAATGGCAACACTATTCGGTCTGTTTGGGGTGCCCTGTGCCCGCATGCTTCAGCCACAACGTGCGGTGCTCGATATCCAGCACATACCAGATCCGGCCGCCGGCGGTGACCTCGTACTGCCACTGCTCCATCTCAACACCGTTGTGCACCCCGGTCGCGAGCTTGCCCTTCAACCGGTGATGGCGTGTGGTCGACTCCCCCGCGACCGTACGGCGTCGCAACTCCTCGTACGCCACCAGCGTGTTCGCCGGCGCCTGCCGGCACAGCTCATCCCACCCCTTCGCCGCCTCGCTGGTCGCGAACCGCAGGTCCCACAGCTCCCCGGCCGCTGGCGGTGCGACGCGCTCACCCCGCTTCGGGCTCACAGCTCCGGCACCGGCACGGCCCCGAAGTCACCCTCGGACGGCATCGACAGGATCCTGGCCAACTCCGGATCGGCATACACCTCCGCCGTGTGGCGCCAGGTCTCGATCGTGCGGGCCGGCGGAGCCGGATTGTCCAGCGATGAGCCCGCCCGCAGCGATGCGATCAGCTCGTCGACGAAGCCGGCGACCTCCTCACCCGAGAGGTAGCTCACCCACGGGAACGCCGCCGCCACGACCTTGCGGACCAGAGCGCTGTCATCCGAGTGCAGCAGGGCGTCGACCATCGCCGTCGCCGCCGCGAGTACCTCCCGTTCCTGATCCGCCCGGGCAGCCGTCATCAACACCAAATCCTCGTCATCGCGCCGCGTCACCCGCAGCGGCCGCGCACCCGACCGCTGCCACTCCGACAGCGTCGCCTTCCCCTTGTTCTGGATATCCGAGAACGGCACCTCACCCACAGACATACTTTCAATGTACTTTTAAAGTGTGCGGTCGGCAAGGTGCTGGCGGACGAGGCGCCGGCAGGCCAACTCCCCTCAGTTCTCCGCATCGCCGCCCCTGTAGAACGAGTTCGTCAGCGCCGTCATCGGGGCCACGGAATCCTCCACAGACCTGTCAGCGCAGATCCTCAACAACCCCGACCTCGCCCAGAAACACCTCGGAGAGCTCCTGCCGGGCGTGTATCGCAGTCACAACCAAGGTTGCTGATCGACCGTGCATTCATGTTCTGCGACGGCTTCAACGCTCACGACACGGCTACACCCTCGCGGCACGGAGGACTGGCAATTGTGGATGGCAACATGGCCGGACCGGAAGCTAATCCTGCGTCTTCGATGCTGCCGTGGCCGCGAGTGTTCCCACACGGGCGCGGCCCTCGGGGGCACTCAACAACGAGCCAGGTCGGTACGTGACCTGAACGACCTGGGAACCGTTTCGCGCGGCAACCCAGTACATGGGGAAGCTGCCGACCTCCGGATACTTGATCGACGATGTGGTGCCGTGCCGGCCCAGCGCCTCCTCGGCCACCGGGATATCGAAGAGTTCCTGCTGTTCGTGATAGGCGTAGCCGGATCCGGTGTCGGCGGTGTCCCAGGAGACACACCTGCTTGCGATGTCTCGATAGGCTGCCAGCGCTGCCGAGGCTGTGTCGGCGCTCGAATAGGTCCAGGCCTGGCTGGTGATCAGTTCCACCTCAGCGGCCGAATCGAAATGCCATGCGCCGGCGGCATCGTCAAACACCTCGGGCGTCTTCAGCGTCCACGACTGATTACTGCACTCCGGCTGCGACGACGCCTGTACTTCCGCAGCTTCAGGGTCGGTGTCCCCATCAGTGTTCCACCCACTCCCGATCAGCTCATCATCAGTGAGGAGCAGTTCCCCAGCCGCCGGTTCCACGCGACTCGACACCGTGGCCGGCGTCGAGGTAGCGGACGCCGGCGCGACCGCCGAACCTGACGTTGACGAATTCGCGACCACTGCCGCGGACTCACCGGCCACCTCCGAGGTGTCCGTTCCGCCGCATCCGGACACCAGCACTACGGAGACGGCTACGCCAACGGCGCCAACGCATCTGACTAGCCACGGCGTCGAATCAACTGTCGCGCACGTCTGGGACTGTTTCGGCATGCCGCAAATTGTGTCAGCTGCCGGGCACCAACGAGTCGTCCCCTCGGAGAACCCCGCCGCCGCGCCAGATCGCGGCCACCTCCACACCCCACGGCAGCGACTTCTCAGGACCGATGCCGCAGCGAAAGACAACGTCGTACGCCGCGGCACCAAATCCGCCAGCCACGAATGCGGATGACAACTTGCACGCCCGGCGCGCAGCGCCGGTGCCGCCACACGCACACCGCGCACAGGCAGCAGCCCGGGTTCGTCCAGGAGTCAAGCCCGGTGAACCGGAGGGATATCACCTGCCCGACCGGGTTCATCTCCGCCTTGGACATGGCCGCACCGCCCGCACCCCCATCCAATCCGCAGGCTCGGCGCGCCCCGGGATACCTATGGTGGCGGTGTAGGCGGCCCAGACCACCTCCTGTTCCGCCATGGTCAGTTTCGGCGCAGTTACCGCGTCGCTGTGCGGTGGACGTTGTCGAGCGAGTATTGCTCGGCGATCTCGCTCGTCTCCCGGGCCAGCCAGGTCAGCTCCCCCGGCGTGTCATCCCCGGCCGTGATCAGATCCGCCCACCCGCACTGCGGGCCCCGGACGCACACCAACGCCAACCCGTTCTCGGACAACGTCTGCCACAGCTGCTCCACCGCGGACGACCCCATGCCTCCCATTCAACCGCAGCACCCGCCGGCGCCCAAGGATCGGAGTCGGCCATGTCGCATGTCGGTGCCGTACCCGGCACCCCAGTTGCGGCGTTCTATCGATTATTGGTACCCATATGGGATGCGATGTGCGGCCGAGGAACCGGACGGTAGCGGCATCGTCGTAGTGCCTCCGCCGGAAGTGCAGCTCACGTGTTGCCGTACGAACGCAGTTCTGACGGCTGCCTCAGAGCAGTCACGTGCATCGACCTCCCTGACTCAGGTTGCCCGCGCGGACTTCTGGATTTCTGAGGTGGCGTGAGAATTCTTGCCTCCTCCCGGTCTGGAGGGAAACTGGTGAGGATCGGTCGACGGTGGGTCTACCACCGACAGACTGATCAGCTCACCTCCTCAGCGGCGTCTCCCCAACTCGCAACCCAGGGATCGCGAATGTAATGCAGGAGTCCTTCTTGGATACTCACAATGGGTAGCGTTCGATATTCGATTGCATCGTGACCCATTGGGTTTCGCAGAACGAGTCGAGATTTGCGCGGACCCCACCGAAGTGGCCACCGGAACCAGAGGCTTTCGTTCCCCCGAAGGGAATGGTCGCCTCGTCGCCGACGGTCTGGTCGTTGATGTGGACCATGCCGGACTCGATCCGGTCGGCGAGTTCGAAGGCCGCGAAGGCGTTGCCGGTCAGGATGCCCACGGTAAGTCCATACTCGCTGTCGTTGATCAGTTCGATGGCTTCGTCGATCGTGTCGTAGGTGATGACCGGCGCGACCGGGCCGAAGATTTCCTGCCGGTAGGCCGGACTGTCGACTGTCACGTCGGCGAGCACGGTGGGCCGGTAGCAGAGGTCGTCGTATTCGCCGCCGGTGACCAACCGGGCACCGTGCTCGATGCTGGCGGTGACGATCGAGTGCACCTTGTCGCGCTGCTTCTCGTCGATGAGCGGACCGAGTGCATGAGCGCGGTCGGTGGGATCACCGACCCGGATTTGCGCAGCCTTCTGCGCGAGGGTGCTGACGTACTCGTCGGCGATCGACGAGTGGACGATGTGTCGGCCGGTGGTCATGCAGATCTGGCCTTGGTGAAGGAACGATCCCCAAGCCCCCGCTGAGGCGGCTGCGTCGATGTCGGCGTCGGGCATGACCAGCAGGGCGTTGTTGCCGCCGAGCTCGAGGTGAACCTTTTTCAGTAGCGGAGCCGCTGCTGCGGCGATCGCGCGTCCGGCACCGGTGGAGCCAGTGAAGGAGATGCACGGGATGTCGGGGTGCGCGACGATGGCCTCGCCGACGTCGGCGCCGCCGGGAAGAACGTGCAGAAGTCCCTCGGGCAGGCCCGCTTCGGTCAGCAGGTCGGCGAGGGCCAGGCCTCCAGAGACCGGTGTACGGGGGTCTGGTTTGAGAATGACAGCGTTACCGACCGCCAGTGCAGGGGCCACCGATCGGAGCGAGAGGATGGCGGGGAAGTTGAAGGGGGAGATCACTCCAACCACTCCGAGCGGGATGCGCCGGGACATCGACAGCCGAGGCATGGTCGAGCGCAGCAGTTCCCCGTAGGGCTGGGAGGCCAGCGCGGCACATTCGTTCAACTCGCCGATCAGCATCGATACCTCAAAGACGGCCTTCCCGAACCCGGAGCCGGATTCAGGGATCAGCCATTTCCGGATCCGGTCCGGATCTGCTTCGAGCAGTTGAGCAGCCCTGCGCAGGACGGCAGCGCGCTTATCGTAGGTGAGCGCCGCCCAGTCCTTCTGGGCGCGCGTGGCCAACCCAACGGCGGCGTCCACATCCTGAGCGGTGGCGGCGCGGACGGTGGTGAGCACCTCCCCAGTGGCCGGCGCGGTGACGACAACCGTTGCGCCGTCGCCCACTTCCGCCGAGGTAGTGTTCCAGACGGACCAGTCGGTCGTGGTGGGCTCTGCTGTGGTCGTCATGGTAAAGATCCTTCTCTGAGGGAACTGACGCCGTCGAAAAATTAATCGAAGCCGGCGCAGCGGGGTGGTGGTTCGAGCGGACGCACCGATGAGTTCGTGCGCTGACGTTTCCGAGCCGTCCGCCCCCAACGGGTGGGTGGGCCCGGTCCGTCGACCGCGCAATGCGTGGTGTCACGCGCCGTGGCCGGACTGGGGACGTCCCAGGTCAGTGACGCCCGGTAAGGACGGTGATCATGCCGTGATTCCAGGGCTCGCCAGGGTGCCGTCGGGACGTACCCGGCTCAAGACGCCGGCGACGGCGTCGACAGCCCGATCGGCCTCGGACTCGGTCATCACCAGCGGGGGTGAGAAGACAAGGTTGTGGCTGCTGCTGACGCGGACGACGACACCGGTCTCCTCGCGGATGACGTCGGCGATGCCGGTCCCGACTTCGGGCAGCGCTTGCCGGGTTTCCTTGTCGGCCACCAATTCCAGGGCAATTCCCATCCCAGCCTGTCGGATCTCTCCGACCACCGGCAACTCGTACAACGACTGCAGGCGGTTGGCGATGTGGGCGCCGATGCGCTGCGCTGCCGCTAGCAGGTCTTCCCGCTCGAGGATGTCCAGGTTGGCCATCGCGATGGCACAGGAGACGGGTTGGCCGCTGTAGGTGTAGCCGACGGGGAAGCCGTGCCCGGTCATCACCGTCTCGGCGACCTCGCCGCTGAGCAGGACCGCCCCGAGTGGGGCGTAGCCGCTGGTCAGGCCTTTCGCGGTGACCATGATGTCCGGGGTGATGCCGAAGTGGTCTGCGGCGAACCAGTGGCCGATACGCCCGAAGGCCGTGACGACCTCGTCGAGGATCAGCAAAATCTTGTGATTGCGCAAGACGGCGCTGATGCGGGGCCAGTAGTCCTGCGGGGGAACGACCATGCCGGCGACACCCATGATTGGTTCGGCGATCATCGCCGCAATGTGGTCGGCACCGAGCCGGTCGATCGTGGCTTCGAGTTCCGCGACGCAGTAGTCGGTCGGGTCCTGGCCGTCGAACAGCCAGGTCCGGAACGGGTGCGGCGGGGTCAGATGAGCAACGTCAGGCAGGTGAGGGCCGACACCCAGCTTCATCTCGTCGAAGCCGGTGGCGGTGCCGCCGCCGTAAGCGAGACCGTGGTAACCGGTGGTCCGAGAGAGGATCCAGGTGCGCGAGGTATCGCCGCGCTGGGTGTGGTAGTAGCGGGCAGTCTTGATGGCAGCATCGTTGCCTTCGGATCCGCCGGAGGTGAAGTACGCGTAGTCCAGACCTTCGGGGGACAGCTTCGCCAGTCGGGCGGCCAGTTCGATCGCGCGATCGTTGGAGAAGTCCCAGAAACTGGTGAAGTACTCGAGGTTTCGCATCTGGACGGCGGCGACGTCGGCGACCTCATCGCGGCCGTGCCCGATCTGCGCGAGCCAGAGACCACCGGTCGCGTCGAGGTATTCCCGTCCCGAGGTGTCCCACAGGGTGCAGCCTTTGCCGCGCACGAAGATCGTGCGGTCCTTGGCGCTCAGCGGGAGGTGCGGATGAACCAGGTGCTGGCGGTCGAGCTCGAGAAGATTGTTCGTAGTCAACGAATCGTCCTTTCTGAGATGGTGGAAGCGTCGGGAGTGTCTGGGCCCACACCGTCTGCCGTGGTGGCGGTGGCGGACAGGTTTACGGGGTGCCCGCGTCGTGCCGCCAGTAGTGCCGCACCGAACGACAGCAGCCCGGCCACCGGGATCAACAGGGGTAGCAGCGCGGCCGTGGGGCCGGTGATTCCGGTGAGGCTGTCGAAATTGACGACCGCCAGGACGATCCCCACGGCCAGACCGAGTGCGCCGAGGACCGGCGCGATGAGGGTCTGCCACAGCGGACCGCCGGGGCGGGTCCGGAAGAACACGATGACCGCGACGGCGACGGCAGCCTGCAGAACCAGGACAGCCAACGTGCCCAGCCCCACGAACCATGCGAACAGCTGAGTAAAGGGATCGAGTCCGGCGGCCATGATTGCCACCAACGCGACGAGGGTGATCACGCTCTGGGTGACACTGGCACGGTGAGGGCTCTGGAAGCGGTGGTGGGTGCGCCCGAGGTGCACCGGCAAAAGACCCCCGCGGCCCAGCGAGAACATGTAGCGGCTGAGTGTGTTGTGGAACGCGGCCAGTACCGCGAACACGCTGGTGACGACGAGAATCTGCATGAGATCGGTGGAGAACTGACCGACGAAGATCGTGTTCACGCCGGTGACGAAGTTGACCGGGTCGTCGGCCGCTTGGCTCATCACTGCATCGGAGCCGTGCGCCAATCCGATCGTCCAGGTGGTGATCGTGTAGAAGACGCCGATCATAATCACGGCCACGTATGTCGCCCGTGGCACGGTGCGACGGGGATCTCGTGCTTCCTCCCCGTAGATCGTGGTCGCCTCGAAGCCGACAAAACAGGTGAGGGCGAACAGCAGCGCGATTCCGGGAGTACCCGAAAAGACGTTGGCGGGGGCGAACGCATCGGCGTTGATGCCCTCAGCTCCGCCCTTGCCCATGACCAGGACATCGAAGATCACCAAGATGAGGACCTCGGCGACCAGCAGGACACCGAGCACCTTCGCGGAGAGGTCCACTTCCAAGTACCCGAGTATCCCGACCAGCACTAATGCCCCGATGGCCAACACCTGCCATGAGATATTCCATCCCCACCGGTTGAGCAGGTCGGATGCGAAGACACCGAACTGTCCGAACAGGCCCAGCAGCATGCAGTTGTAGGCGAACAGGGCGATACCGGCGGAGGCGTGGCCCAGGCGTTTGCCCAGACCCAGTGAGATGTAGGCGGTGAACCCGCCGGCGCTCGTGACGTGCCGGCTCATGGTGGCGTACCCGACCGCGAACAGCAGCAGAATGGCACTGGCGACCAGATACATTCCGGGTGCACCGACACCGTTCGACGCGAAAACCACCGGCCCCGCACCCAAGGTGGCGCCCAGCGGAGCCGCTGCCGCGACGACGAAGAAGGCAATGCCGGCAGTACCCACGGCTGATTTCTTGAGCTGCCCCGAAGTCTCGGTACTCATCGCACCGCCTTTCTGAAAAATCTGCAACCACCAGCGAAGTTGCAGGTGCGTTGAATCGACTATGAACAGCGAATGAGATCTGGACAACGACGAGATCGAGAACGCACAATCGTGTGTGGCGATCGTCGAGGTCAGTGGCGGTCACAGTGCGCCTCGGGCGCGAAATCTATGGCGCTTGGGAGTCGATGTGGAGATACGCCAGCTTCGGTATGTGGTGCGTTTGGCCGAAACACTGCACTTCGGTCGTGCCGCCCGGCTCGAGCACATCGCGCAGTCGGCGTTCAGCACGCACATCTCCCGACTCGAACGGGAACTCGGTGTGCAGCTGTTCGATAGGAGCCCGCACCGGGTGGCCCTGACACCGGCGGGTGGTCGCATTCGTCGAACGAGCAGAGTTGATCTTGGCGCAGTTGACCGATGCGGCGGCGGAGGCTCGGACGCACGCGTCGGGCGAGCAGCAGATCCTCCGGGTCGGTAGCTTCGCCGAAGCCGCGGGCGAGCTCACGCCGATCATCTTCTCCGCCTACCGCGAGCTGCGGCCGGACGTCCAACTCGAGTTCACCGAGCTGACGATGGCTGATCAGCTCGACAAGCTGCTTTCCGGGGATGTCGATGTGGCAGTTGTTCGCGGCCCCTTCGAGGACGAGCGCGTCGAACTCAAACCGATCTTCGCCGAACCCCGTGTCGCGGCGTTACCCCGCCGCCATCCGATGGCCGAAGCTCACGATCTCTCGGTCGACGATCTACTGGACGAACCCTTCGCCATCGCCGACGCCGGCGAACTCGCCGGATGGGGCGAGTACTGGACGTGCGACGATCGTCGCGGCGAACCCGGGCGGGTGGCAACCCGGGTCCGGTCGGTCGGCGAGTCACTGATGGCGATCTCCTGTCTCGGTGCGGTGGACACCTTCCCGCAGACTGCCGCCCGTCTCTTCCAGCATCCCGGTGTCATCTACGTGCCGCTCGAGGATGCCGCGTTGAGCACGATCAATGTGGCCACCCGACGAAAAGACCCGCGTCCGCACGTCCAGGCGTTCGACCTCGCTGTCGAGCACGCCATCACCGAACACCTCGGGTCGGTTCCCGACGCCGTACGCGTCGACGGTCCCTGAACGCGACCCGCGCTCGAGGTGCGAACACACCTGCTGCCCAACGTCATCGCGACTCGCTAGTAGCTGTAGATCAGGCCAGCACGTCGCCGCCGGTGCCGGTTTCGAGCTGCCGAATATGCCATCCTCGACGCGGCCGCCACCCCCGCCGGGGACACGGAGCCCGCCGACCCATCCAGGGGCTGGCACACTTAGTGGTCTGATTCATAAGTTCGTCGGAGGTTGTTGCCAGGCGGTCGAGTCGCCGAGGTACAGGCCACAGGCGCAGTCGAGTGCGTCCTCGCCACTGCCGGCGAAGTTTCCGTCGGGCAGGACCCCGACCGATGCGCGTCAACCACGACTACCGCCGTGGTGGGGCGTTGGCGTATCTGGCGGCCTACGACGTGCACCGGGCGAAGGTGTTCGGCCGGTGCGAAGCCACGACGGGCATCGCCCCGTTCATCGCGCTGGTCGATCAGGTCATGAGCCAGCAGCCGTATGCCTCCGCAGCCCGGGTGTTTTGGATTGTCGATAACGGGTCCTCGCATCGTGGGCGGGCCGCGATCGATCGGCTGGCCGCGAGGTATCGAACGCGGTGATGGCCCATACCCCGAAGCACGCCTCGTGGCTGAACCAGGTGGAGATCTACTTCTCGATCATTCAACGCAAGGCGCTCTCGCCCAACGATTTCGAAGATCACGATGCTGTCGAACAGCGTCTACTCGCCTTCGAGGAACGGTACAACGCCACCGCTGCGCCGTTCAAATGGCGCTACACCACTGCGGACCTGCACCGGCACCTCGAACGACTCGACCACCACGATCGACCTCTGCAAGCGGCATGACCCCCGACGAATTTATGAACCGAACCACTAAGACTCGGGGCCGTGCAGCACTGCGACAAGCCAGCTACTTCTGGATGCTCGGTGGCACATATGCAGACGCCACCGGAACAGCATTGTCGGGGAGGCGTCGAAGCCCAGCCGCGCTACGGCCCGCGCATATCGGACCAATGCACCGGGTCGGCCGAGGCATCATCCCGGCCGGGAGCCACCAGCGCGGAATTGAAGCACCATTTTGGTGGCGGCGAGGACGTTGACACAGCGTGAGTGCCCTTTGCGACCGTGTACTTTGGTCGTCGTTTGGGCCGAATGGCGACTCTGGGATGCACCTTCGCACAGCGCCACAGATCTGTCGCCCGAAATCCCAGGGTGCAGTCATCCCTGCCACTGTCGGAGAAGCAGTGGCCCCGTCTCGCTGGCGCGGCGTGATCGTCGGATCCGCACAAGTTTGGGGTATCGGTACGGATCCGACGATCGCCCTCTCGTGTTGCTTCCGTCAGGCGAGGGCGGCCGCCGAGCGTCCATCGAGGGCGGATTGCACCAGGTTGCTCTTGGGCAGCGTCGAGCCGGCCCTCACTGTCTCGATCCACTGCGCGGTGGTCGACACCGCAGCGAAGTTTGACTGCAGCAACACCATCAGCGCAGTATGCAGGGACTCGGCGGAGATCGTGCCGGCCTCGTTGGCGAGATCGATGGCGCCCGTGGCGTCGGACAGGATCTCGGTGGCGAACCCGAGCCCTTCGGCCTCCACCGCCGTGGCGAGATCGCAATTGTTGGTCATGTATCCGACGATCGTGATGGTGTCCACGTTGTGCGTGTGGAGCCATTGCGCCACATCCGTTCCGGCGAACACGCTCCCGTACTGTTTGTGCACCCGCTTGGCTGCCGGATGGATGCACTGTTCGATCTCTGGATGCAGCGACCATCCCGCGGTGCCCTCGGCGAACACGGGAGCGCCCTGCGGCATCTGATGCTGGACCACGAGAACCGGGAGGTCACCTGCGGTGGCCGTCTTCATAGCGTTGACGATGTTGGCGAGGGACTCCGCGCGCGGCGGGTACTGGATCTCGAGTGGCCCCTCGAAGTACTCCTGCTGGACATCGACGACGACAAGGGCGCGGCGGGGTGCGGTCATCAGGTCTCTCCTTCAACGGTGGTGGTGGCGTCGCGCCACCCTGTGGGCGCGGGCCCGTCCCCAGTGTTCGGCACCTCGGCTTCGTCCACGAGTGGCATGGATGCATACTTTCGATGGAATCAGGCCAACCTCGGAGGCATCATGCGCATTGCTGTCTACGCGTTCGACGACATCACCATGTTTCACCTGGCGGCACCGTTGATGGTGTTCGGCGAGGTGGACCGCCTCGGCCTTGCCGACGACTGGCAGACGCGGTTGTGGTCCGATCAGGCCGGCACCATCCGCACCATCGAGGGATACCCGATCGGCGAGGTCGCCGGTCCGGACACCGTCGAGTGGGCCGACATCATCGTCATTCCCTCCTGGCCCCAGTCCCTCACCCCTGTCAACGACGTGTTGAAGACCGCGATCACGGCTGCGCATGCCCGCGGTGCCGTCATTGCCGGCCTGTGCCTGGGCGCCTTCGCTCTCGCCGACACCGGCCTGCTCGCAGGACGCTCCGCGGTCACGCACTGGGAGGCGATGCCTCTACTTGCCGAACGCAGCATCGGCAGCGAAGTGGACTCCTCGGTGCTCTACATCGATCACGGTGACGTCCTCACCTCCGCGGGCACGGCCTCGGCGATCGACGCCTGCCTCCATCTGGTGCGCACACACCTCGGATCCGCGGTCGCCACCCGGATCGCCCGCAGCCTGGTCGTCGCCCCGCACCGGGAAGGAGGACAGGCACAGTACATCGACCGCCCCCTCGCTCAGCCGGCATCCGACACCACGATGGCCGAAGCCCAGCAATGGGCACTGACCCATCTCGACGAGCCGCTCACCGTCGACCGCCTCGCCGATCAGGCACGGATGAGCAGACGCAGCTTCGTCCGCCACTTTCACCAATCCACGGGCACCACCCCGGCACGCTGGATCCTCGAACACCGCCTGCAACAAGCGCGGGCCCTCCTCGAAACAACCGACTGGGGAATCGACATCATCGCCGCCAAATGCGGCTTCGGAAGCAGCGTCACCCTCCGGCAACGATTTACGGCAACCTTCGCCACCTCCCCCACCGCATACCGGCGGCAATTCGCCGACACGCGCGGCACCACCGCCGCCCGACCCCAATAGAGCAGAGGCCGCTGCTCGACGCTGCCGCCGCGTTGCGAAGTCCGCACGGACACACTGCCATGCCCCCCGGGGCAGGGCAACGACCCGCACTCAGTTCGGTGTCAGGAACCGTTGACCACTAGATCGATAAGCCAGACGAGCCACGGTACCCCACCTTCAACTGGCAACTCCCACATCGTTTCCTCCCCATCTCCTTCGGTGCGGTGTGACCGCCATTGGCTCCCACCCACAACAACAACCAGACCAGGCACATCCCCGGCGAGTCCCGAGCCGATACCCGTGACGAATACAGACACCGATCGAAGGCGTCGACCGCGCACTTACTGCTCGGCAATTCGGGGATGCAGAAATTTGTTCAATGGCGTGGATCACAGTCTCTGGACTTCCCGGTGCCGGCTCACGAAAATCAGTGGTGCGCTGCTCGTCACTGATGTGCAGGTTGTCCGTGTAGCGCCCCTGCCAGCTGATATCCATCGTTGGCGGGGGCTGCGCTTGGCTGCGCCACACGAAAACTCACGTCGTCGCCCCCAATACCCCCTCGGTGCGCTGCCGCTGCTCGACGGCAACCGACCCAACTGTGTTCGATGTTCGGATCAGAGGTTCAGGTGACCGGCGAGACGGCTGATCGGATGCGGTTCGATAGTCAGATTCGTGGCCGCCGACGGACCGGTGACGCACACGCCGGCACTTGCCCGCAGATGAGCGGCCCCGCCCAACCGGACGGTGGCGGTATCCGTCGCGGCGATCATGCTCGCACCGAAGGCTTGGACGTGACACTGGCAGTGCGCGAGAACAATAGCGCTGTCCTCAGCGCGGATCCTGGAATGATCTGTCCCCACGAACCTGACTCTTCCCGCGGGCATCGACGGTACTGGTGTCAACGGCCTCGACGTGGGCGTACTCGTAGGCGGTCACTCGTGCCTCGTTCGACACCTGAGAAAGCAGCGGCCGACAGCCGCGACGGCGCCGCCGCTGATGCCGCCGCACGACTGTCCGATCAGCTTGACCGCAACGTCCCGCGGGATGCACCCGAGATCGAACCAGCGAAGGGCCTCCCGGACCGGATTCAGATGTGCCAGCTCGGTGCCCAGGACCTGGCATCGCAATGACCAGGAGTAGATCCCCAGGACCGCCAACGCCGTCGAGGTGGCCTGCCACACCATCCACGAACGCTCCGTCGGCCCCAGACGCCGGCTCAGGGCCGCATGAGCTCTTCTGCCGCGGACGACACCATGGCGCCCATTCAACCCCAGCACCCCACCGAACGAGTGAAGCACAACCACCGCGTACCCCACCGGGACAACCACTCAGGGCGCGTGCCCGACATGTCGAGGGCGCCGAAACGGTACCGCCGCTGGTCACGTCAGCTGGCCACGTCGTGCTGCTCACGGAGATACGCAGCACGCTCCGACTCGGACATCCCGCCCCAAATTCCGAACGGTTCCGCCGCGACCAAGGCATGCTCGCGGCACTCGATCAGGACCGGACAGCGCCGGCACAGCGCCTTGGCGCGGGCCTCCCTATGGGCACGGGCCCCACCGCGTTCACCGTCGGGGTGAAAGAAGACGGCGGAATCGACTCCGCGGCACAGGCCTTCCAACTGCCAGTCCCATACATCCACGATCGGCGCGAGACGGTGATGATGTGCAGGCGGCACGACGGACTCCTCAAACTTCGCGCTCGATATCGAGCGGACCGACTTCGTCCCCGTCCTGTACCCCCGCCCCTGTGCACAGAAACAGCGCCGCCCGGGCCCGTCGGGACGTCGACCCGGCCAGCCGACGTCTCCACTGGAGTCTGCGATTCCGGCACACCGTGGTCGCCGTCCGGCGGAAAATGGCCCTACATCGCCCGAGAGGACCGGTCATGAAGGATTCATCGCGCCCCGTCTGCCGCGCCTTCTCGCGGCCGGAATCACAACCCTGGCGCCGCTGACGGCTGCGATCGTCGGTGCACCTTCCGTGTCCGCGGCACCGGTCGATACGGTCCTGCCAGTGCCGGTAGCCGGCAACACGCTGTCGTTTCAGTATGCGACGTGGATGGGCATCTGCCAGGGCCGCGTCATCGCGCGAACCGACACCGCGACACCGGGTCTCACGTACTTCCGCATGGAGACCGGATGCACCGGGACCGTGCATTGGCGCAACCTCACCACCGGCGCGGCCGGGGATGCCGAGGTGCGAGCATCCAACTCCCCGCAATCACCGCCACCCGCGGCCGCCGCGACCGGGTCCGGTGTCCTCGTCGCCACCATCACCCTGGGTATCCCCTACAGCACCACCTTCTGGCCGGGGATGGGTATGTGGACTGTGCCCTGACCCGGAGACTTGGGCTGGTTTCCAGGCACGCGGGTGACGTGGCAGCGCATGCCCGACCCCAGTGAACGTCACCGGGGGCACGACCCCTTCACACCGGCGACCAGCACCCCGGGCCCCACACGGCATCAGGTGGGATCCCACGGTGATAGTTCGAGACTGTTGAACTCATCGAGGACCTGGTCGACGGCGGTGGTCGGGATGCGGAAGTCGCTGCCCTCCGAAGCCCGCAGTCGGTCACGCACGTAGGCGAGCATGGCGAGTTCACGCTCGACGTCTGCTGCCGTGCGGTCGCTCACGGTCTCATCCTGCCGTGAGTGGGCGGCGATTAGCTGCAGACCCCTCTACTGGCTGCAACGAAAGCAACGATATAAGATTGCGGTGCAAACGTAGCAAGGAGTGCTCATGTCGACCCACCGATCGATCTCTCCCAGGCGACACCACAAACTCGCCGGCCACCGCCTGCGCCGCGACACCGCCACCGGCCGCTACACCCGCGCCGGCGACCGCCCGCACGCCGCTCCGTCGCCGGACGAACGGCGTTTGTCGGATCTGTCGACCCCCGAACTGATCGACGTCGTCGCCTCCGAACTCGCCGCCCGCCCCGAGATGCACCTGGTCCGCAACCAGGTGACCGCTCTGCTGGCGATGGCACCGACCCTGACCGACCGCACCCAGGCCGCCCGGATCGGCGCCGACCTCGTCGACGACGCCATCGCACAGGCCGACCTCGAGCAAGCCGCCCGCCGGCACATCCTCGACCACCCGATGCTCACCGCCGGCCAGGTCGCCGCCGTCCTGCACCGGCCCGCATCAGATCGCACCGTCGCCTCGAGGCTGCGCACCACCGGCAAGGTCGTCGCCCTGCCCGTGGGCAACAGCTACCGGTACCCGGCGTTCCAGTTCGACGAGGCCACCGCCTCGGTCCGCGACATCGTCGCCGCCGTCAACACGACTCTTGGTGCGGCCGCCGACCCCTGGGGTGTGGCGTCGTGGTGGCTGACCCCCTCCACCCGCCTGCCCGAGGGGCAGACCCCGGCCGACCTCGCCGCCGACCCGGACCCCACGACCGGCCGGAAGCTCGAGCGACTCGCCGCCGCGGTGCTGCCCGACTGATGCCGAACATCGAACCACCGGCCGCAGGACTGCTCCGGCCGGCGCACCGCACCGTGCTCACCGCCGGAACAGTGGTGTGGCCGGTGCACAGCAGCCACCGCGCCCCGCACGCCCCGAACCCGACCGCGCAGCCCGACGAGTACGCCGGCGGCCGGTTCGACTCCCTCGACGGCAGCTACGCCTACCTCTACATCGCCGACAGCCCCGACGGGGCGATCGCCGAAACCATCTGCCGGGACCTCCCCTTGGACCCCACCACCGCCCGGATCGTTCCTGCCTCCGCCGTGACCGGCCGCACCCTCACCGCCCTCACCGTCACCCGCACCCTCACCACCGCCGCACTCCACGGCCCGCACCTGGCCGCGGTCGGACAAGACCTGTGGCTCACCAAATGCGAAGCCCGGCAATACGTCACCACCCGCCGCTGGGCCCACGCCATCCGTACCGCCGACCCCGCCCTCGACGGCCTCGCCTACCGGCCCCGGCACAACGAAGACACCCTCGCCTGGATCCTCACCACCGACCCAGCGATCACACCCCACCCCGACCTGACCATCGACCCCACCACCACACCCCTGCCACTCGACCACGGCCCCGGCCGCGACCTCGTCGCCCGCATCATCGCCGACCACAGCGCCATCCTCTCCCCCACCTGACCCACATAGACGTGCTGCACGCTCAGCGACACGCTCACGAACCGCGATCGTGAATCGTGAATCGTGAATCGTGCGACGCATCCACCAGGACATGGAGCGCCGGACCGCACCCGAGGAGACTTCCATCAGATACGGCTCGGCGAAGATCGTTGGGCACGAGGTCCTGCGCGCAAGCCGTGCTGGTCGAGTAAGGACGGCATCGTTTTTTATCGGGATGCCGAGGGTCGCGCGCCCATGTCGGGTCGTGGTCTTCTCTCCTCCGGTGATCCGTGCGATGCCGAATTCGGTCAACTGCGGTTCGCCGTACTCGGTTAGCAGAATGTTGCCCGGTTTGATGTCGCGATGCAGTACTCCCCGCGGCGCGCAGTTTCGAGAGCGCCGGCGAGTTTGACACCGGCCGCCAGCGCCGCTGCCGCCGTCAGGGCTCCGATGCCTGGTAATCCAGGAATCGAGGGAAGTCGCAGCGATGGAAGGGCATCACGATGTACAGGCTTCCGGTGTAGGCGATTCCGGCTTGCAGGCTCGGGGCTGAGGACTTTGAGCGACCACTCGATCGAGACGGTTGCCGACATCGGTAGACGACGCCGAAGCCGCCGCGGCCGGCCAAATTCGCGCCTCCTCGAAACCATCGGCCGCCAGCTCGGCAACGATATCGGCATCGACCTGGCGTTGAGTGCTCTGCACTGAGTTGTCTGCGTTGTCCGGCATGGCGACTTCGGCGCGCCATGACCGGTTCGTCGTTGCGCCGCGTCGAGCCTGTCCAGCACCTACCCATGAAGTCTCCTCGCGATGCGATTACCTCATTCTAGGGCCGTCGTCCAAACTGGACGCCGAAGTAAGAAGAATTCTTGACACAGGAAGGCACCGACCCGTCAAATACATTAGCCAAGAGCGCAATCCGTGAATACCGCAACGCGCGCGCCCTCGGCGCCAGGTTACGCCGACACTGCAGTAGGTCGCGCAGCCGGCGCTGAGAGCGGACCGAGACTGCAGACCATCCACGCTCGCGGTCATCGTCAACTTATTGTCCGCGGCGTGACTGGGTGCGCGGCACCTAGTCGAGTTGCGTCCTGCCTACCCGCCGCATGTCTCGCAAGAATGAGATCACCAAGTCCGCGAGGGAGGATCGTGATGGATGAATCCGGAACCACCATCGACCGGGCAGGTGTCATTGGGATGTGGGTGACAGCTGACGGCTTCATTCGCCAGGAGTTGCGTGCCGATGGGCGCTACGACGAGGCGCGTGGCGCACGGCAGTGTGCATATACCGGAAGTTACACGGTGACAGGAAGCCATCTCGACTACCTCGACGACCTTGGTTTTACCGCAACAGGAGACATTTGTGGCGGGGTGCTATACCACGAGCATCTCGTCCTATACCGAGAGGACCAACAGTCATGAGCGAGCGCAAGGTAGTCCTGATTACAGGCGCAAGTAGCGGGATCGGGGAGGCGACAACGCGGAGGTTGGCTGCCGACGGCCACCAGGTCTTTCTCGGCGCACGGCGCACAGGACGACTCGAGCACTTGGTCCAGGAGATTGGCGATGCCGGCGGCAGTGCAGCATTCCGCAAGTTGGACGTCACTGACGTAGCCGACGTCCAGGCCTTCGTCGAGGCCGCCCGTGAGCATTTCGGTCGCGTCGATGTTGTGGTCAACAACGCCGGAGTCATGCCCCTGTCGCCGCTGGCCGCGCTGAAGATCGACGAGTGGAACCGGATGCTAGACGTGAATGTTCGTGGCGTTCTCAATGGCATCGCCGCAGCACTACCGGTCATGCAGTCACAAGGTAGCGGACATTTCGTCAACATCGCATCTGTCGGGGCGTACGAGGTGGTGCCGACAGCGGCGGTCTACTGCGCGACGAAGTTTGCGGTGCGCGCGATCTCCGAAGGGCTGCGCCAAGAATCGTCGGGCGATGTCCGTGTTACCGTCGTCTCGCCGGGTGTAACGGAATCTGAATTAGCGGACAGCATTTCGGACGACAAAGCGCGCGAGGACATGAAGGCATACCGTGCCGTCGCGCTTCCGGCCGCGGCGATCGCCAACGCGATCGCGTTCGCCATCGATCAGCCGGCGGATGTGGACGTCAACGAGATCATCGTTCGCCCCGCCGCGAGCGCACAGTAGTTCGGCCGGACCGAGGTGGCCGTCTCCCGACGAGACGGCCACCTTGATCCACTCGCCAATTCATTCCGACGGCCGCTGGAGTCCTCAAGAAACGCGTCATCCTTTCACTGCCGCTGCGGCCTGCCCGGCTGGGTTGCGTAGTGGACGTGTCGGTGACATCGGGTTTGCACACGTCCTCTCCTGATCCTGCCGCTCGCACCCGCAGAAAGAGGACGTAGGAACACAGAGAATCACGCACCCGAAATTGGCTGCCCCCAAGACTGATAACGTATCCGCGGCCATACTCCAGGTCCATTCGCTACGACAGACGGCGTCGATCACGCTCTGCACAAGCCCGCCCCGCGCACAGCTGTTCGTACGCGGGGCCGAGCGTTGCAGACTGACGTGCCCCGCCTCGTGCCCAGATCGGTATGACCGCCAGCCCAGAACGGGGCAGCAGTGATGATCATTGCGGACAGTTCATGAAGAACGATGTCCTCTCCGGTCGAGGATCGCTCCGGAACGTCAGCTCACGGCGGCAGCCAACCCGCCTTCGTAGAAGGCGGTGATGAGCTGGCGAGCTTGCTCGGCAGGGATACCGTCGGCGTCGAACTCGGCGTCCCAGGAAACAACGGTCTCCCCTGACTTGACGTCCCGGGTGACGGCGACGGCCGCCTGGTAGTTGCGTACGGGAATGGACCCACCGACCATCTTGTAACTGTACGACTGCTCGGTCTGATTGATCAGTTCTTCGATCGCCTCACCACCACCTCGCAGGGCGACGCGGCGGCGGATGCTGTTCCGGCTGCCGTCGCGTGCAGCGTGGTCGGCATCGGGATGCCATCCGTCGATGGCGAAGAAGTCTCCGATCCTCCCCCACACCAGCTTCTGGTCCAGCGGGGTGCGAACTTCTGCATGAACTGTCAACATGCTCCTCGGATCCTTTCGTGGATGGCTGTGGGTCGTGTGGTGCCCGATTCCGCGCCAGCGACGCTGGATGTCGGTGAGGGTTCCACTGTCGCCGACGGCCGGCTCGTCTGTCGTGGGTGCAGTGCACCCACCACTACCAGGCGGTTCAGAACTAACATTGGGGAATGCCTTCCAGCGAACTTGGAGATTTCCTTCGGTCACGTCGTGCTCAGGTTTCACCGAACAACGCGGGACTTCACAGCTATGGCACTCGAAGAGTTTCAGGCCTTCGACGTGAGGAAGTCGCGATCCTTGCGGGACTGAGCTCCGATTACTACACCCGCTTGGAGCAAGGGCGAGAACGCAATCCGTCCGCTCAGGTGCTCGATGCACTCTCGCGCGCGTTGCGGCTCGATGCCGACCAGGAAATGCACCTGTACCGGTTGGCCCGCCTGGTGCCGAGCGCCCGCGGGTCCAGTGCACGGGAGTCGGTCAGTCCGACGCTTCTCCAGTTGATGGATACCTACGACTCGACTCCGGCGTTCGTGTTGAATCGGACACTCGACATTCTCGCCTGCAACCGGCTCGCCGAAGCGCTCTTCTCGCCGTTCACCGCTGCTGACAATCTGCTGCGGATGGTGTTTACCGATCCCGCGGGAGCGTCTTTCTATGCCGAGTGGCATCGCGCGGCACAGGCCACCGTCGCAACATTACGTTTGGCCGTCGGCCACGACCCGAATGATGCTCGTCTCACCCAGTTGGTCAATGAGCTGTCGGCGGCCAGCCCCGCGTTTCGCCAGTACTGGGAAGAGGGTCAGGTGCGGGGCAAGACACTGGATGCAAAGGAGCTCGTTCATCCCGATGTGGGCACATTGAGCTTGACCTTTCAAGCTTTCGACGTGCGTGACAAGCCGGGACAACAGTTGGTGATTTACCAGGCGGAGCCGGGGTCCCCGAGTGATCAGGCACTGAAGTTGCTCGGTTCGCTCACCGCGACCAGGGACCGGGAGCGGCGGGACGTGGAAGCAAGTTCGACCGACTGACCCTCGCGCAGTTGCCGACTACAAGTCCTGCTCCCTTTCTCCCAAAGTCCGCCGGGTGGCACACGGTGCCGCGATATTGACTAGTCGATCAGCGATGGCCACTTCGTCATCCGCTCACGGAGGTCGATCGCCTCACCGTTCTCGGAGAACGTTCCGTCGCCGCGGTGATGGATCTCGCCCGTGCCTCGCTTCGAATCATCTACCCACACATGCTGGGCCTGGACAATCCAGAGTCCGTAGTCATCGACGAGGCGATCGTCGACGACGCGGCATTCGATATTCGCGAAGCACTCCGCGACGAGGGGGGCCGCAACGGATGCCGATGCCAGCGGGGTGAGGCCGAAACGCTCCCACTTGTCGACGTCCGCACCGGATACGTTTCCGACGTCGACGACCTGCTCAGCGAGTTCGACGGCCGGGATGGCAATGACGCACTCTCGGGTGTCGCGCAGCGTGTCGAAGCTGTAGTCCCACGGTCCGAGCACGAATCCGATGAGACCGCCGTGTTGCACTGGCATGTTGAAACCATTTGTCATCAGATTGTCATGCCGTCCGTCGGACGTCGAAATCATGATCACAGGTCCTGGTTCAATCAGTCTGTGCACCTTGGAAATTGGGTACGGGGAGAATTCATCCGGACCAGTCATACGGTACTTCCTTCCGATCAAGGTTGATTACCTATAGTTTTCAGGGCTCAGATGATGTGCACCTGGCCCTTTCGCACCCCCCTTGGAACCGTGACCGGTTGCCTTACAATCAAGCCATGGCGAGCACTGAGTTGGGGGAATTTCTGCGGGCCCGACGCGCTGCCGCATCACCGGATTCGGTTCCGTTTGCGTCCGCGGGACCTCGGCGGGTGCCGGGGTTGCGCCGGGACGAAGTGGCCATGCTGGCCGATGTCAGTCCTGACTACTACCGCCGGCTGGAGCAGGGCCGTGAACGCCACCCGTCCCAATCGGTCCTCGAGGGGCTCAGCAAGGCTCTGGTTCTTACTTTCGAGGAACGTCGGCACCTCTACTCGCTGGCAGGTGTGGCGTGGCGACTCGACGGTGCCGAGCTTCGACGGGAGGTCGATCCCGCGTTACTGCGTTTGATGGAGTCCTGGGAGCGCTCCGGCGCGTTCGTCCTCGATCCGGTACTAGACATCTCGGCGATGAACTCCCTGGCGGTGGCGTTGTTCGAACCATTCGCCGATACGACCAATCTCGTCGAGATGGTCTTCTGCGATCCGGCCGCCCGTGAGTTTTTCGTCGACTGGGAGGAGTCGGCGAAATCCACGGTCGCCAGTCTACGAGCGACCGCCAAGTTCTCCTCGACCCCTCACCGGTTCACCGACCTCGTCGCCCGGCTCGAGGCCGCAAGCCCCCGTTTCTGCGAGCTGTGGGCTCGACACGAGGTACAGCCGAAAACTCACGAGGTCAAACAGCTGCGCCATTCGACCGTCGGCGAGCTCACCATCGAATTCCACGCGTTCGGTGTCCCGAGCGCGCCTGGCCATCAGCTTCTGGTGTACCAGGTCGAACCCGGCTCGCTCGGTGAGATTCGATTGCTCGACCTGGCGACACACCGAATCGATACCGATGTGCCCAGCGCACAGCCCGCTGGGCAGGCGAACCGACCCACCGCGTCAATGGATTAGATCCGAGAGCAGGCCGAGCAGCGCCGTACCATCCGGCGACTTCATCGGGGTCGTGCATTTCAGACTCAGGCCGTGAGGGCGGAGAACCGGCGGTCGAGGACGGGGATATCGGTGGCGGTCGCGGTGTGTGAGAACACTAGTGAGTGAAGGTGCAGGACCTCACCGCCGCCGAGGTCGTCGACGCCTTCGACGTGGAGTTCGCTGGTGAGGGTGTCGCCCTCGGGGACCGGACCGGTGTGATCCACGACATCCACCGCCACCAGATTCGGCAGGGCGCGAGTGGCCCGGCCGAGGGCGATGCCGATGGTGTGCCCGCCGTAGACGAGGCGGCCGGCGGCGCTAAACCGTTCGTGGTGGGTGGCGGCGACGTTGAGCGGTGAGCCGCGCCAGTTCCGGGGCGCTCGAGACCGGGTCGCCGCTGCTGCGAGCACCGCCCCGAGCCCGGCATCGAAATGCGTGCCCGGCACCCGCGTGTGGTATGCGTCGATGCCGGTCAGCGCCTCATCGACGATCTCGAGGTCCCGTGTGGTCTCGGTCTTCGGGAGCACGACGCTCGCCAGGCCGGGCAGTGCCGCGCACGCGGCGAGGTCGTCCCGTGCCCGTTCACCCGAAACGACACACTGCCCTCGCGGTCGGTCTCAGTCACCAGTCGGCGCACGAGGTCGCGGGCCTGCTCCTTGTTTGCGGGGGGGTGACGGAGTCCTCACGGTCCAGGCCAGCGCCTGGCGCGCCTTCCGTTTGTCGGAACCGGGCGCGATCAGCACTGACCGCCGCCGCGTAGCGATCTCATTCACCACAGGCTCCTTCGACGCTATTCATCCGGTTGTTTTTTGGTTTGCAGCACGCCTGATGGAGGTGAGCGAGAACATGCACTGATCAGTCAAAACATCTACTAACACACAGTTTCACCGGTTGCACTGTGACCGCACCGCTAATCATTGGGAGGATACGTACGGATGAATTGGGTAACGGTTTTGCGGTTTGCCTGGGGGTGGTGCACCTAGGCAAATCGCGGCCTGTTCGCCCACCCCGATCACGCCGACGATGGAATCCGTACCCCGAGGAACCACACCTCGAAACACCACCAAGGAGACACACCCCATGAGCCAGGTCCTGACCGGAACCCCCCTCACCGGCCGCATCGCCGTCGTCACCGGCGCCTCCAGCGGAATCGGCGAAGCCACCGCCGAACGACTCGCCCAACTCGGCGCCAAGGTCGCCCTCCTCGCCCGCCGCACCGACCGCATCACCACCACCGCCAACCGCATCAACGCCGCCGGCGGCACCGCGATCGCCGTCACCACCGACGTCACCGACCGCACCGCCCTGCAAGCCACCGCCGACCGCATCACCACCGAACTCGGCCCCGTCGACCTCGTCTTCGCCAACGCCGGCGTCCAGCTGATCTCCGAAATCGTCGACCTCAAGGTCGACGACTGGGACACCCAGATCGACCTGAACATCAAGGGCGTGATGAACACCATCCAGGCGTTCGTCGGACCCCTCGTCCAGGCCGCCGCCGACGACAAACCCGCCGACCTGATCACCACCTCCTCGATCGCCGCCACCCGCGTCCTCGAAAAGTTCCAGGTCTACTCCGGCACCAAGGCCTACATCAGCCAGCTCACCCGCCTACTGCGCACCGAACTCGGCCGCAAGAACGTCCGCGTCGCCACCATCGAACCCGGCATGGTCGACACCGAACTGCCCGACCACGTCACCGACCCCGACGCCAGCAAACTCATGGCCGACCTGATCGACCAGATCGATGTCCTCCAATCCGAAGACGTCGCCGAAACCGTCGCCTTCCTCACCGCCGTCCCCAAGCACGTCAACCTCACCGAAATCACCATCCTCCCCACCGCACAAGCCATCTAACCCACCCACACACACCGTTCCCGCCCCTGGCAACCCGAGGGCGGGAACGGTCCCCACTGGATCAAAGAGGGACGACGTGAGTCTCCGGCCCCCGTCGTGCAATCTCATTCCGGGCCCCGCCTCGAGGCGGGGCCGACAACGTCAGCCTGGCGCCGACCCACATCCTTCCGCCAGCGCCCTTACACGTACCCCGCAGCACTCAATAGCCATGAGGTGACCATTGCAGTCGATTCAACTACTCGTCGCAGTGCTCGGTACGGTCATCATCTTCACCGTATGGGGCGCTCGGATTCGCATGGTCCAACCGGCCGCCCTGCTGCTCGGTGGCTGCCTTTTGGGTTTGACCCCGACTATTGCTGCTTTCGAGTTGCCACCCGAGTGGGTCCTCGTCCTGTTCCTTCCTGCGATCTTGTACTGGGAGGCTCTGACGACCTCTACGCGAACAGCGAGTCGTGATGCCCGCTCTGTGGTTCTGCTGGCGGTCGTGCTCGTGGTTGCCACGACCGCCGCAGTGGCCGCCTGCCTGCATTGGATCCTGCACATTCCGTGGGCTGTTGCGTTCGTCGTCGGGGCCGTGCTTGCCCCGACCGATGCCGCCGCCATTGCCGCGCTGGCTCAGCTTCTACCGCCCCGGTTCATGACGTTGCTGCGAGCGGAGAGCCTGATCAACGACGGAACTGCGCTGGTTCTTCTGGCCACCGCCGTCCCGGTCGCGATCGGCGCGCGTCATCTCGATCTGCTGCACATCAGCTGGGCCCTCGCCGCAAGCTATCTTGGCGGGGTGCTGTTCGGTGCCGCGGTCGCCGGGACCGCACTGGTCGCTCACCGGTTTCTCCGAGACTGGATGCTCTCGAGTGTGCTCAGCGTCTTGACGCCGTTTGTGGCGTACCTGCTTGCAGAGCAAATACATACCTCGGGTGTCATTGCCGTCGTGACGGCGAGTGTCCTGGCCCAGCGTGGACCGCGTGTCATTCCGCCAGCCACTCGAATGCAAACTCAGCCTTTTTGGTCACTGATTACATATGTCCTCAATTCGGGACTGTTCGTCTTGGTGGGTACTCAAATCCCCTCCGTTGTAGATGATCTGGCGCCTCAATCGTTGACGGTGGGGTTGGCAGCGGTGGCCTTGGCCGGTTTCGGCGTGATCGGCTGTCGGCTGCTGTACTTCTACACGATGCCTTCCGTGTTTCGGGCCATCGACCGCCGCGGTAGTCAAGTTTCACGCCGGATCAGTGCGCGTGAGCGTTTTCCGCTCGCATGGTCCGGTGTCCGTGGCGGGGTATCGCTGGCCGCCGCGCTCGCTGTTCCCGACACCATGGCAGATGGGCGTCCCTTCGAGTACAAGAGCCTGATCGTGTTCATCACAGCTGGTGTCATCGTTGTGACCCTGTTCGGGCAGGGCATGTCCCTGCCGCGCGTGATCACATGGGCCCACTATGACTCCATCGACGAATCTGCCGGACAGCGGACAGCGGAAATCGCTCTGACCGAGGAAGTGTTGCGGTATGTGACGGACCCGGCTCAGCGCGACACCGCCCCCCTCCCTGCCGATCGGCTCGACGCCGAGCTGCAGGAGCACCTGCGCGCCCTGACTGTCCGGCAGGAGGACCCGGTGTCGCTCCAGATACTGACGATGCGCTGGCGATCCTCGCTGCCCAGCGCAGTCGGCTTCTGACCGTGTTTGAACGACACGAGATCGACGATGCCGTGTTCTTACGGGTCCAGTCGCTACTGGATACAACCGAGGCGAAACTGAACTCGACGGTGACGTCCTGCCCGGATGAGCCGAGCGCGAAAAAACTGTAGCGAACAGTTCTGTGGCGGCGTTTAGTCGTCGAGATGCGCTCGAGGGCGCGCGATGTCGACACTCAATGCGGACTTCGGACGGTTGCACAAGGGGCCAACCAGGGCCACTTACAGCGTCCCAATCGTTCACTCGACAAGGAAATGTGCGGCTCGCCGCCATGCGCTATAACGGCCGCGAGTCACACGTTCACTTCTTCGTGCTCAGGCTCCTCGCCGCCGCAATTCCATGCGGTACGAGTACCGGCGCGGATTGAAGTGAGAGGACGTGAATTCGACGAATTTCCCGTCCGCGTCGTAGTAGAGACGCTCGATCAGCAGTATGGCGTCTCCTGCTTGACATCCGATCAGTTCGGCTTCGTACTCCGGGGCATTCATGGCGGTGATCTCTTGCCGTGCGCCCATGATCGGCTTGGTCAGCAGTTTTTCCGCGGCCCCGATCACGGTTCCCTCGCCGACCGACGGGACCCCCTCCGCGGCCAGTTTCGCACCGAGGTCGGGTTCGACGTAGTGGCGCGTCAGGACAAAGGGGATCCCCTCAAAGGAACGGCGAACGGTGGCCTTGCTGACCTCGATGTACGGCAATTCCAATCGGGACGCGATGGAGGGCTCGACGACGACCGTGAATGGTTCGATCACCTCGGTGTTCGTGTCGGGCCAGACGATGATTTCGTCGAGGGATCCGATCGAGCGGACGTAGCGGCCCCGGGTGTCCTGTTGGCGGCCGCTCACATAGGTTCCGCTGCCTTGCACGCGGTAGATCAGCCCGTCGGAGAGCAGTATCTGCAGGGCTTCGCGCACCGTGTGGCGGCTGACATTGTGGACCGACTGCAGCACGCTTTCGGTGGGCATCTTCCGTCCGACCGAGTAGACACCGGCCTCGATGTCGGTCCGCAACTTCTCGGCCAGCACTTTGTACGCCGGCACACCACGCTCCGCGGGAGCTACCTTGTTCGTCACCACGGGCCCTCCTTCTCCCTGATGCGGCCGGCAGGGTTCCATCCACCACACTAGCGCTCGTCCGGATGAATCTTCAACGTGGGCCACTCGGCATTGGTGATCTGCTGCGACACCCGAGTATTCGTGGCGACAGAGTCCATCTCGACATTTGTAGCTCGAAAATTGATACTGATCAATCGAGTATGGAGGTGTGACCGTTTGGAATCACACCTCCATACTCAGTCCGTCCGGCGCCGGAGTCAGGCCGCCGACGGATGTCTGTCACCAGAACACGACCGCGATTCGGATGTCGGCCTTATCGCGGCGGTGCTGGTGTCCCCGCCGCCGCCCGCATGTCGGCGGGGTGCGTCACGCGGTGGTCGGTTCCACCTCCGTAAGCAGTTCGTCGTTGTGCTCGCCGAGCTGGGGCGCGGAGTCGGTGCGCGGCTCCTCGTAGGTGTCGGTCAGGAACGGTGTCCGGATCATCCGACGGCGACCGGCATGCGGATCGTCGATCTCGAGGAACATGCGACGCGCGTCGAGGTGTGGGCACTGGTAGAGCTCGTCGATGGTCTGGGTTTCTCCAGCGGGAAGCCCATGCGCGGCGAAGTGCTCGACGATCTCGCGGCGGGTACGGGACCGTGTCCACCGTTCGGCTTCGGGGCGGATCACCGATGCGAAGTTCTCGGCCCGGTGAATGACCGAGTCCAGCAGCGGATGCTCGAGCAGGTCGGGCCGCTCGATTGCCACACACAGCCGCCGCCACATCTCATGGGTGGGCAGAATCAGTGCAACATAACCGTCCTCGGCTTCGAGGGCCCCGAGTGGAGAATAACGATCCACCCCGCGCACTCGATGCTCGCCCGTGAAATCCCACAGCATGAGTTCGCGTTCGAGCAGGGACGCCACCGAGTCGTACATGCTCTGATCGACGAACGCACCCGTACCGGACTGGTGACGTCCCTCAAGAGCGGCGAGCACGCTGACGGTGGCCTGCACCGCAGTGAAGACGTCCGCGAAACCGGTCACCGTCGGCAACGGCGGGCCCCCCGGTTCTCCGGTCACCGCCATCAGCCCACCAATCGCCTGGATTGCGGTGTCGAAGGCCGGCCGTTCGGCGAATACACCCCGATGTGTCGACAACCTCCCGTATCCGCTGATGGCGCAGTAGATCAGGCGTGGATTGATCTCCTTGAGCGCGTCGTATCCCACTCCCATGCGGTCGACTGCCCCGGGGCGAAGGTTCTCTACGACGACGTCGGCGGTCGCCGCCAAAGCCAGGTACCGTGCTCGGTCACTCTCCGCGCTCAAGTCCAGGGTGACGGACTTCTTGTTGCGGTTGTAGCTCAGGAACCCGCCGCTCATGGACCCGGTCTCGGTCTGCTCGAGCGGATCATAGATTCTGCGCGGATCGCCGCCGTCGGGCCGCTCGATCTTGATGACCTCCGCACCCAGGTCGGCCAGCATCATCGCACAGTAGGGGGCGGCGATGTACTGGCCCATCTCGAGCACACGAATGCCGTCGAGGGGCCTCACGTCAGATTCCTTCGGTTCCGTGCGGGACGAGCATCGGCTTGATGTCCTCCTGCGCCCGCATCCGCGTCAGCGCCTCGGTGGCCTGGTCGAGGCGGTACCGGTTCGGGACCAGTGCACCGAAGTCGTACTTGCCGTGCGTGTTCTTCATGAATTCGAGAGCCTTGCGGTACTCGGCGATGTGTCCGGACCAGGTCCCCATGATGGTCAGCTGCTGTCGGGTGATGAAGCCTGGCCGGACCGGGACTTCCTTGCCGGGGCCGTCGATCTGGCCGGTGACCATGTAGCGGCCGCCTTCCTTGATCATTCCCAAGCCTTCCGGGAATGCGGTGCGTGCGCCGGAGAACTCGAACACCACTTCGGCGCCGTGGCCGCCAAGCAGGTCGCGGACCGCGGCGATCCGGTCTTCGGGTTCGGGATGTTCGGCGACGGAGACGAGGTCGGTGGCGCCGTATTGCTTGGCGATGGCCAGGCGGTTGTCGGGAGCGCCGATGGTGATGATTCGCCCGGCGCCGAGGTGATCGGCGAGGGCGGTCGCGAACAGACCGAGCGGGCCGGCGCCCTGGATGACAACGGTTTCCCACGGGTTCATCTTGCCGATGCGCTCGAAGGAGTGCACGACTGTTCGCAATGCGCAGCTGGCCGCTGATGCCCAGGAGGTTTCCACTTCGTCCGGCACGCGCACGCGTCCCGAGTTGGGGAAGACGTAGGCGTATTCGGCGAACCCGCCGACCAGATAGGGGGGTCGCTCGCAGTTGGTGAACATGTAGTACTGGCGGTTGGTGCACAGGGTGGGCTGGTTGTCGAACCGGCAGTGGTCACACTGGTTGCATGAGGCGTGGGTGAAGCAGATGCGATCGCCGACCTCGAGCGGTGTACCGAAGGTGTCTCGCTCGGCCCCATCGCCGAATGCGATTACCTTGCCGACCATTTCGTGTCCGGGGATGACTGGCAGATCCAGGGCCTGGCTGCCGCCAAGGGAGCCATCCCACAGGTGCAGGTCTGATCCGCAGACCGTCGCGGCTTCGACCCGGACCAGGAGTGCGCCCGGTTCGAGTGTTTGCGGCACGGGAATTTCGCGGATCTCGAGCGGCTCGCTGTGCTTGGTGAGCACCGCCGCCTGGCTGGTCTTGGGGATGTCGAAGGTGGTAGTCATCAGTTTGTGCTCCTTGTGCGCTCAGCCGAGTTTGAAGGGGTCGCGGCTTTCGCCGGTGAGTTCGACCCAGATGGATTTGGTCTGCAGGTAGGCGTCGAGGCCTTCGATGCCGTTTTCGCGGCCGATGCCGCTCTGCCCGAAGCCGCCGTAGGGCACGTTGTTGGCGAGCACGCGGTAGGAGTTGACCCAGATCGTGCCGGCGTTGAGGCGGTGTGCGACGCGGTGTGCGCGTTGGACGTCTTTGGTCCACACCGCCGCGGCGAGTCCGTAGGTCGTGTCGTTGCCGAGCTGGACCGCCTCCTCTTCCGAGGTGAAGGTGATGACCGACAGCACCGGTCCGAAGATTTCTTCCCGTGCCACGCGCATCGAATTGTCGACGCCGCTGAGGATCGTGGGCTGGAAGAAGTACCCGTCGGCCAGGTCGGCGTCCTGTGGACGCTTGCCGCCGCACACCACCGTGGCGCCTTCGCTGACACCCAGGTCGACGTAAAAGCGGACCTTCTCGAGTTGCTCGGCGAAAGCGATGGGGCCCATCTCGGTTTCGATGTCGAGCGGATCGCCCATCTTGATCTGGGGTGCGCGCTGGGCGAGCCGTTCGACGACGGCGTCGCGGATGGATTCGTGGACCAGCAACCGACTTCCTGCGATGCAGGTCTGGCCGGTGGCGGCGAAGATTCCGGCCATCACCCCGTTGACGGCCGCATCGATGTCCGCGTCCGGGAAGATGATGTTCGGGGACTTGCCGCCGAGCTCGAGGGTGACCTCCGCGATGTGGTCGGCGGCGCTCTTCATGACCGCGATTCCGGTGGCAGTCGATCCGGTGAAGGTGACCTTGTCCACGCCGGGTTCGGCGGTCAGCGCGGCTCCTGTGTCTCCGGCGCCGGTGACGACGTTGAACACTCCCGGCGGGAAACCGGCTTCATCAACGAGTTTGGCGAACTCGAGGGTCGAGGACGGCGTCTGCTCCGCCGGCTTGGCGACAAATGTGCAACCGGCGGCCAAGGCGGGCGCGAGCTTGCTTGCCAAAAGGAACAGTGGGCTGTTCCAGGGCAGGATTGCGGCGACCACGCCGATCGGCTCGCGGCGGGTGTAGGTGAAGAAGTTCGTCTGGGGTGCGGAGATGGTGTCACCGAAAATCTTGTCGGCAGCGCCGGCGAAGAATTCGTAGGTCGCCGGTAGCCCGGCCATCTGACCGCGGGTCTCGCGAATGACCTTGCCGTTGTCGGTGGTCTCGATGCGCGCGAGATCGTCTGCGTGGGGCTCGATCAGCGCCGCCAGCCTGCGGATCAGGACACCTCGCTGCGCCGCGGACATCGATCCCCACGGCCCGGACAGCGCCCGCCGCGCGGCGTCGACAGCCTTCTTCACGTCGGCCGATCCCGCGAGTGGCGCAGTGGCCCAAGCCTGCCCGTTGTATGGGTTGATGGTCTCGAAAACCTCACCGGAGATCGCATCGACCCAATTGCCGTCGATGTACATCTGTCGGTGTTGGAGTTCGCTGTTTCGCCTTTCGGCGATGGCGACGACGTTCTCGGTCATTGTGCTCTTTCTCGTTTCACGGCCGGACCGAGTGCCCGGCACTGTCACATGGGAGGGCGGTGGCGGGCTTCGATGTACCGCGCACGTTAAGCGGGTGAGGGAATGGCGCCCTCACGTTCCGACGGAGATTCCCGCCAATGTCGCCCGGATCAACGGGTCGACGGAAGACGCCTGCGGCAGTGTGGCCACGCTGTCAATCAGGGTCTCCAATTCCTCTGTGGACAGCGGGGTCTCGGATGCGAGGCGTTCGGCATTGCGCACGACGCCGTCCATGTCCCACGACAGCATCGCGTCGGAGTCCTCGATGGCGTCGTGGACCGTGGTCCCGTCGACCAGCACCGTGGTTGCGTGTGCGGTTTTCGCTGGGCGTCCCGGCTCGGCGACGAGGTCGATCTTGCCGATGAGGTCGAGTACCTGGGGATCGGTGAAGTGTTGCAGCAGGTCGTAGCTGATGTCGCCGTGGATGAGACCGGTCGCGAAGGCGAATCTGGCGCTCATCAGTGTCTGTGAGGTACGGGTGAAGGGCCCCCGCGAGGGCATGCCCGGATAGGTGGCTTCGCGTTCGTTCATCCGCAGCCGGATCGACGCGACCTCGTCGGCGCGGAGACCGGACTCGCGCAGCCGCACTGCGAGCATGGCCGGTGCCTGATTGAACGCACACACCGGGTACGGCTTGAATGTTACTGCGAGTGTGTTCCAGGACCGCCCGAGCTCGCGGGCGAGTGATTCCGTAGCCTCCCGCGATCGCGAGAAGCAGTCGAGGAATCCCGCTTCGGCCTCGAACGCCGTCCGGGACCCCGTGACCCCGGTTTCGGCGAGTTGCGCCGCCATCAGCCCGCTCGTCGCCGCGATCCCCGACTGGAAGTGCCACTCGTCGGTTCCCGCACCGAACGATTCGGACGTGCCACCCGAGATCGATGCGGCGATCGCCAGTGCGGAGGTCATACGTTCGCCGCTCAGCCCGCGGATCCGTCCGACGGCAGCTACGGCAGCCACCGGCCCGAACACCGCCGTCGCGCGAAAGGGCGGGGTGGTCAGGTCCGTGAGCGGCTCCGACAGGGCAATGCCCACCTCGTAACCCGCGACAACCGCCGCCAACAGAGTGCGGCCGTCGACAGCGCTGGACTCTGCGGCCGCCAGGGCGGCGGGTATGACGCTTACACCTGGATGGAACGTGCCGTGTGTGTCTTCCTGCGCCCGGGCATGCAGATGCACTCCGT
The DNA here is from genome assembly GCF_058628105.1 of Rhodococcus sp. G6(2025). Taxonomy (NCBI): domain Bacteria; kingdom Bacillati; phylum Actinomycetota; class Actinomycetes; order Mycobacteriales; family Nocardiaceae; genus Rhodococcus; species Rhodococcus sp. G6(2025). The sequence goes on along the minus strand of NZ_CP179751.1, from coordinate 719,606 downwards.
TGATGAAGGCCGCCGTCGAGGCCGGATGCCACTGCCCGGTCACCAGCGAGCGGGCGTACCCCTCGTTGTTCGGCGGCGAGCTCACACCAGGGCTGGCCTGCTCGGCCTGTCGCCCGAAGCCGGCGGCCGAGCCGGCCATTCCCACCGCCAAGGCGTGGAGGAGGCACCCTGTGGCCCGCTCGATGACCGGTAGTGGAAGCGCATCGACCTCCAGACCCGCGGCGAAGACGCCGAGTCGTTCGGCGATCGTGCTGCCAGCCATGCGCACATCCTTTCCATGATTCGTGGACACGTCAGTTGCGGTTGCTGCGGGAGGGGCCCGCGGACGCGGATCCAATCACCGCCGTCGCAAAAATTTGTCCGTATGACTTGAAACACTATTGTGAACCCTCGCATCTGTCAATCGCGATGCGAATCGAACCCAACCCTCCCCGTTCCGCTTATGACCTAGACTCCATTTACAGTAAATAACCAGGCAAAAGCATTTCATTCGTCTAGTTTTCATGCTGGAACCGGCCCGCAACCTACGAGGGGTTGACGCACGCACCAACCCTGACTAACTTCAAGTCATCCGTACAACTGTGGCCCACTTCACTGCGAGCTGCCAGGCGGAGGATCATGGGCGCGCCGAAACACCGATCAGATTCCCGCAGGACCAAATTCACGTCGTGGCGAAAGAAGTCCACGACGCTTCCCGAGGAGACCTCGATGACGAACCCACCCCCTGTATCGCCGTTACCCCCCACGATTGCGGGAGATGCACCGACGACTGATGCGCTGACCTCATCGGGGACCCTGGCACCCAAGGTCTCCCGACGCGTCGCCATCGCCGCGGGCATCGGCCACTTCCTCGAGTGGTTCGACTTCGCGGTGTACGGATTTCTGGCCGCGACCATCGGGACGCTGTTCTTTCCGTCCGGCAACGCCACTACGTCGCTGTTGGCCTCCCTCGCCGTTTTCGGCGTCGCGTTCCTCTTTCGTCCGCTCGGGGGGCTGCTGATCGGAGCTTTCGGCGATCGCGCCGGTCGCCGCGCGGCGCTCTCACTCGCAATCGTCGTCATGGGTATCTGCACCATCGGCATCGGCATCCTGCCGACCTACGCCACGATCGGCCTTGCCGCTCCCGCCCTTCTGGTGCTCCTTCGGTGCGCCCAAGGATTCTCCGCGGGTGGCGAGTACGCCGGCGCAGCTGCCTTCCTCGTCGAATATGCACCGGCCCGCCGACGCGGGCTTTGGAGCAGTGTGGTCTCCGCCGGCGCCGGCATCGGGGTCATGGCCGGGGGTGCAGTGACCTTGCTGCTGACCACCCTGCTGTCCGACGACCAGATGACGACCTGGGGTTGGCGCGTCCCCTTCCTCGTCGCCGGCCCGCTGGCCGTCCTCGGCCTCTACGTCCGGCTCCGGCTCGAGGACACTCCCGTATTCCAGGAGCTCCAGCGCGCTCACGAGGTCGAGCACGCCCCCCTGCGCAACGCCGGCAAGCACAGCCGATCCGGAATCCTCCTGGTGTTCGTCTGCACCGCGGTGACCGGCCTCGGCTTCTACTACCTTGCAACCTTCGTGGTCACCTTCCTCACTGTCGAGGTCCACATGACCAAGACCGCCGCCCTCGAACTCGCGGTGCTCGGGTTGCTCATCTACTCGCTCATGTGCCCCGTGGCAGGGATGATCGGCGACCGCATCGGCCGCCGACGCACAATGCTGCTCGGCGCCGGTGGCATTGCTCTGACCGCGGTCCCCTGCTTCGTTCTGCTCTCGACCGGCACCTGGTACCTCGCCCTGATCGGCCTGGTGATTTTCGCGGCCTTCGAGGCCCTGGCCAATGTCATGCTCGGCGTTCTCATGGTCGAGCTCTTCCCGGCCCGACTGCGGGTGACGGGTAGCTCGATCGGCTTCAACGTCGCGCAGGCCCTCATCGGCGGGCCCGGCCCGTTCATCGCCACCGCCATCGCAGCTGCCGCAGCGCTCATCGTCGCCCCCGCTCTCTACCTGGTCGCGATTGCAGCGCTGTCGTTCGTGCTTCTGCTGCGGTATCTGCCCGAGACCAGCGGGGTGTCGCTGTTCAGCGAGGAAGCACCCTCCGCGAGGAAATGACAGACAGGCCAGATTGTGGAGACGCATTCGTATCTCAGGCGTCCCGCGTACCGGCTCGTCGCCGAACAACTTCGGCGGCGAGCCGAACGCGGTGAGTACGCCGTGGGTGACAAGCTGCCCACCGAAGACCAACTTCGGCAGAGTTTCGGCGTCAGCAGACACACGATCCGCCAAGCGATCAGTCACCTGGTCGAGGAGGGCATGGTGCACCGCGTCCAGGGCAGCGGCACGTACTTGATTGGGCACGAAACGAACTCAGGTCGCTACCAGCGTGCAATCGGATCGCTCGACGAAATCATGAGCTGGCCCGGCACCACCACCCGGTTACTCGAGCCTTTCCGACGGGGAGTGAGCGAGCCCGCGATCGCCCGCCACCTCGGTGCGGATATCTCAGACATCCGCTGCGCACTCGTCCAACGCTGCTACAACCATGCGCCTTTCGCCTTGACCCGGCACTACATGGTTTCTTCATTGGCGGACAACGTGATCGAGCGGGGACTGTGGGAGACCGACAGCACGATCATTCAATCGGCAGAGCGACTACTACCCGAGAGCATCGTCTCCGCAACTCAGAATATCCACGCCACCCAAGCCGAAGAGGCGGAGAGCCAACTGATCGGATGCTCGGCGGGAGACGCCGTCTTGCTCATCGAGCGGCTCTACCACGACGCCGGGGGGCGGCCGGTCGAGTTCACCACCTCGCGACTCAATCCCCGCCGCTACAGCTACCGGATGGACCTGCGCCGGAGCCGCTGATGCGGGCCCACGATCCGTGCCCGGTGTGCTACTGGGCCACCAGGAAGCGAAAGGCGCGACCATCACACGGTTCACCCATCAGGAACGCACGAAGGAGGCGGTGTGGGCCTACAGCCGAACACCGACATCGGTCCGATCAACGTAGTCTGGGATCGATATGCCCCGTCCGGACGAGTAATCGTCATCCTCACCGCTGCGGCCATCACCGCGGTCGGACAGATGTACTCGGTACTGGCGCTACTTCCGCAGATGGCCGCTACCTTCGGTGTCGACCCTGCGCACGTGACGGCAACCTCCACTGTGTTCGGCGTCGCCTATGCTCTCGGCTTCCTCGCCGCGGGGCCGCTGGCGTCGCGGTTCGGGCCGCATACCGTGATGACGGTCGGCCTGTTCTCCGCCGCGGTCACCACACTGCTGGCAGCGCTGCCGTCCACGCTCCTTCTGGAGTTGATCGCTCGCGCGGGGCAGGGCTGCGCAGCCGCCGCCTTCGCCCCGGCCGCGTTCACGTATATCGCCGAGAGCATCGATCCGCGCCACCGCCTACTCGCTTTGAGCTGCTTGACCAGCGGTTTTCTCGCCGCTGCGGCGGTCGTTCCCGTCGCCGCGCAGATGATCGCCGCTGCAGCCGGCTGGCGCGCGGTCTTTGTGGTCGGCGCAGGCGCGCTCGTGGTGGCAACCGTGGCAGTTGCTGCGTTGGTTCCGAGGGCGCTGCCCAGGGACCACCCCGGTGGTACGCGGCTTTTCGGAGTCCTGGTGACGATTCTGGGCAGGTGGCGGTTGGTCGCGCTGTTTGGTGCTGCAGCCACTTTCCTCGGGGCGTATGTCAGCGTCTTCACCACCATCTCGCTGGTGGGGCCGCCTTCAATTGCCGGAAATCCCGAGGCCCTGCAGGTGCTGCGATTGGCCACCGTGCCGGCGCTGCTCGTCATTCCATTTCTGGGTCGGGTGCTGAGGCGGTGCCGACCGGCCCACCGGGGCGCGGCGGCAATGGGTGTGGCGGCGATGTCTGCGGGCGGATCGGTTCTGTCAGGTTCCCTGGTTGCCTTGTCGATCACGGTGCTGGTGCTCGTGGCGGCCATCGCCATTACGGCGTCGGCCATCGTCGAATCACTTCTGGCGCAAGCACATCCGGAGGAAACGGGCGGCGCGACGGCACTGTACGGATCCTTTACCTTCCTCGGTGCCAGCGCCGGTCCGGCACTCGCTTCGGGGGTCAGCCCGTGGGGATTTGGCATCGGCATGCTTACGGCGGCCATCTGGCTCGCCATCGGGGCGGGCCTGATCCTCTTCTCTACCGCGGGAACCGTGGCCCGACGGTCAGTTCAACACGACACCGACGATGCGGTGTCACCCCTGCGGTAAGGGGTCTCACGTCAGGCCGGCATCAGCCGCGAGCGCCGCCAACAAGAAGTCGCGGGGCACGTCCGACGATTGCGGCGGATGAGTTGGTGGATGGTCGGTGTCGACGATGTGTTGGAGGGTGTCCATGACGTGTTCGCCCCCGTCGGCGAGGAACCGCACCAACCCGGCCTGCGAGCAGCGGGCTATCACCTCGGTGAGCACCTCTCCGGCCTCTTCGCTGCGGCCGGATGCGGCGAGGCAGCCGGCCAGCAGTCGGCGGGCCCGCAGCGCGGCCCGGTGGCGTTCGCTGTCCGCGAGGCGCTCTACCCACTCTCTGGCCCACTGGCATGCGAGGTCGGTATTCGCCGGGGATCCGGTTCGCACCAATCCCCGGATTGCCGCCTCCTCCCGGTACTGCGCGATCGCCTCGTCGAGACCGGACACTTGCTCGGCGCGTTCGGCATAGGTGAGGTCCTCAGGTTGTGCATCTGCGGACGGCAGGACGAGATCCAGGCGCGCCGCTTCGTTGACGATGGCGCTGTGGAGCCTCGGCAGCTGCATCTGCATCTGCATGGAGAATCGTGCGCCCTCGTCCAGCCGTTGAACCGCCGCCGAACGGTCACCGCGAATCGCTTTGATTCGGGCTCCCACCACGTACCGGGTGATCTTCAAGTCGACGGCCCCCGCGTGTGGCCCGAGGTCGAATCCGTCGTCGAGCAGTCGCTCGGCCTCGACGATCTGACCCTTCTCGTACAGAACTTCACCGAGCAGGCCCCCGGCCAGCCGAGCTGTGTACGACCGACGTCCATCCACTTGCTGAGCGATCTTCATCGCGGTTCGGAAACTCGATTCCGCCAAGCTCACGTCGAGTTGCTCGAAGGCGGCTATACCCACCCAACAGTGTCCGTGCACCGAGTTGTACGGCCCGTTGTTCCGCTGGTGATACGTTGCGGCCCATTGCTGAAGGGCATAGGCGGCGCGATAGTCCGCTTGGCAGATTGCGGCGAACGTCGCGACGTTCGCCGCGACGGATACGACCCACGGCCTGAGGTCATCGGGTCGATCGAGACACGGACGCACCAAGTCGTCGATGCGAAAGGCGCGGTCGGCGCGCAATTCCACGACTGCTCTGACCACCGACGCTTCGGCGGCCAGCGCGGGGGTGTCCGGGTCGCTGCGGTGGGTGAGCGCGGTATCGACGCGGTCGAGTGCCTGCAGAGCCGGGTCGGGGTTGTAGAGCAGGATGTTCGACCAGGCGGCGGCGAGCTGCAGCCGCGGATTCGATACCGCGCTGTCGATCGGCAGCTTGTCGACGAGTCCACGCAACGTCGACATCTGCGAATGCTCGAGCAGATACGTCCCGTCGCGTTCGATCAGTTCCACCGCACCGGTCGTATCGCCGGCACGCAGTGCGTGATCGACCGCTTCGCTGAGGAAGTGGTGCTCGGCGAACCAGGTGGAGGCGGAGCGATGCAACTGCGCCGATCGTCCGGGAAAGTCGGTGTCGAGGCGGCCGCGTAGGAATTCGGCGAACATGTGGTGGTAGCGGAACCAGTGTCCTTCGTCGTCGACTCGGCGCAGGAACAGGTCGCGTTCTTCGATCAGCTCGAGCATCGCCTGGCCGCGTCGCACGTCGGTCAGGGTGGAGGCGAGGTCGGCGCAGATGCGGTCGGGAATGGCGGTGGCCAGCAGAAATGCGCGTGTGTCCGTGTCGATGGAGTCGAGGACGTTCTCGGCGAGGAAATCTCCGATCGCTTGGTGGCGGCCCGAGAGGTGTTCGATGAAACCGGCGGGGTCCGCGGACGAGCGCAGAGATAGCGACGCCAGCTGGATGGCGGCGGCCCACCCGTCGGTCGACCTCGCCAGGTTGGCGATGTCACTTGTCGCCAGGTCCACTCCCGATGTTTCGGTGAGGAAGGTGCGTGTTTCTTCTTCGTCGAATCGCAGTACTGCCGAATCGATCTCGACCAGTTCGTCGAGAACGCGCATTCGGCTCATCGGCAGTCCTGTTTTGCTGCGACTGGTCACGATGACCTGGATGTGGTGGCACCCGTTGTCCAGTAGGTACGTCAGCGTCGCCACACTCGAGGGATCCGAGACCCGATGCCAGTCGTCGACGACGAGGGCCAGGTGTTGGTCCTGACCGTGCAGTGTGTTGATCAGCGTTGTCAGCACGTGCGGGCATGCGTGGTCACCGTGTGCTTCGAAGGTGTCCCGCAAGTCGGTCGCCACGGCCGGCAATGCGGTGGTGACGGCTTCGATGAGATGCGCGAGGAACCACAGCGGATTGTTGTCGTCTCGGTCGACGGTCAACCATGCGGTGGCGATGCCCTCGTCGGCGAGCTGACGGAGCCACTGTGCCGCCGTGGTGCTTTTTCCGTAGCCGGTGGGTGCGTGAATCACGGCCAGGCGCCGCCGTCGATCGGTGTGGAGAGCCTGCATCAGGCGGGCACGGGGGACCAGGGTGCGGCTCGGTGGTGGTCGGAATCTGGTGGCGGGCGTGGGAGGTGCCGAATACCGACCGGAGGGTGTCGGCGTCCGCGAGTGCGGTGACGGGGATTGGAAACCGGATGCTGATGAATGGTGTTCCGGGTCGGCGCTCAATTCTGGCGCGATCCCCTCGGGTGCGCTGCTCTCGGAGTTGTGGTGGACGCGGCGTAACTGGTCCGCAAATTCGGCTGCCGCGCGGGGACGGTTGCCGCGATCGCGGTCCATGGCATGCTCGATCGCAGTGCAGAGTTCCTCGGGGATGTCTCCCCGCACGTCACGTAGCAAGGGACCGGTCGGATTTGTGATGCGCCGGAACTGAGCGATCAGAGGCTCACCGCTGCGCCGTTCGAAGGCCGCGTGTCCGGTGAGCGCGCTGAACAGGGTCGCTCCGAGGCTATAGATGTCGCCGGCTGGGCTGGGGGGATGCCCGAGCAGCACGTCGGGGTCGGTGTAGGCGGGTGATCCGGTCACGACACCGGCCGTGGTCTCGAATCCGCCGGTGATGCGGGCGATGCCGAAATCTGTCAGCTGCGGCTCTCCGAAGGTGTCGATCAAGATGTTCGCGGGTTTGATGTCTCGGTGCAGGATGGATTGCTGGTGGGCGGCCTCGAGCGCGTCGGCCACCTTGATCCCGAGGTGCAGGACACGGGTCCAGGAAATCGGACCCGACTCGATCAGTGCCTGGAGGGAGCCCGGCTCGTGGTAGTGCATGACGATGTACGGTTGGCCGGCGCCCGTCGTTCCGACGCGATAAATCGTGACTATGTTGGGGTGCCCGGACAGGCGTCCCATTGCTTTTTGCTCACGGAGAAAGCGGGCCACACCTTCCGAGTCGTGATAGGTGGTGAGCACCTTGACCGCGACGACGCGATCGAGAGTCCGCTCTTCGCAGCGGTACACCACCCCGAAGCCGCCCCGTCCGATCTCGATGGCGCACTCGAATCCCTCCGCCGCCAGCTCCGTGGCGATGTCTGGAGTCTGGTCGCGCTGTGTTGCCCCCGGATCGGTCTCGGCCATCTATCACCTCGGACCGGCATCTGGTGCCTTGAATCGGCTCATCACCCACCTCGCCTACTGAATCGAGGATAATCTGGCAGTCGACCGAACCGGGCTGAACGCGGTCAAATTACATGCCCGATGACCGAGGCTGTGGCCGAGTAAGGTGTCAGGCAGAATTCGCAGCCTCGTCCGAGGCACTTTTCCTCCTCCACCACCCAATATGTGGGTGGCCACTTGCCATTGAATCGAGGGCCAGAACCGTGTCAGCCATCCACACGGAGACCGATGTCGCTCCCGGCGCCCGATCTCTGGAGGGCCGTCGACCGGCGATCGAGGCCTGTGTGAACCTGGACGCCACCTCCCAGAACACGAGGGCCCTGGCCGCTCGGGCCGGGACGGCGTCGTTGATGGCGGTAGTCGAGGCCAACGCGTACGGCCACGGTGCGGTGCCGGTCGCGGTCACCGCCTTGGCGGCTGGGGCGCGGGAACTGGGGGTTCGGACGATCGATGAAGGGTGCGCGCTTCGCCGGGCCGGTATCGGCGCCCCGATCCTGGCGTTCGCGCCGGTACGTGGGTACGGGGAGGACTGCCTCGACGCGGGAATACGAACCGGCATCGCCGTAACGGTTGAATCCGCCGATCAGGTGGCGGCCGTGAGGGCGGCGGCACGGTGCGGGACAACTGCGACGGTCCAGGTGGCCGTCGACTGCGGACGTCCCCCCCAGCGGGTCCCGCACTGGGCAGATCTGCTCCGGTCGCTACGCGCCGCTCAATCGGAGGGGACGGTGCACGTTCGCGGCATCTACTCGTCGACCGGCGACGACACGAATGCCGACTCTGTGGTGGATCGAGACCGCGCCCATTTTCTCGAGTACTTACGGTTCGCACGCGCAGCCGGGGTGACCTTCGAATCCGCCCATCTCGCCGGCGCGCAGGCGCTGCGTCGCAGTGACTTACGCTTCGACCTGGTCCGCGCCGATCTCGGTCTGTACGGCGTCGCGCCGACGGGTTCTGCCCTCGAAGCGGAACTGGTTCCGGCCCTGACGTTGTCGGCGGAGGTGGCGCTGGTGAAGAAGATCGCGGCGGGAGACGGGGTCTCGTACGGATTCCGGTGGGTGGCAGAGAGGGACTGTTCGATCGCACTGCTGCCTGTGGGGTACGCGGACGGGATTCCGCGTGCGCTGGGTGGCCGCATGTCGGTGCTGCTGGGCGGCAGGTGGCGCCCTCAGGTCGGGCGGGTATGCATGGATCAGATACTGGTCTACCTCGGGACCGACACCGATGTGGTCGAAGGAGATCGCGCCGTGTTGTTCGGGGGAACTGTGGGCAGCACCGCGGGTGCGCAGCGGTGGGCTCACGCGCTCGGGACGACACCGGATGAGATTCTCGGCGGACTGCGTGGTCGGATCGAGTGGCGTTATGTCGGTGGCGCGCCGGGCACCCCCGGTTCATAGCTCCGCGGATGTGCTATCCGCGGAGCTACGGGCATCCGCGGAACTATTCGTGGGTGCCGGTCAGTTGTCGTGACGCACCGAGTCGGGGGTCCCGGTCGGTATCGGCCGGTCGCTGTTCGGCATCGTCGATCGCGCATGGTCTCCTGCTGAGCGCGATCGTCGAGACGGCCCCAGCCACGCTCCAGAGTGCGAGCCAGGTACAGATCAGCCAGGTGGAGTGTGTCCAGCTGTAGAACAGCGTCGCCATGAACGGGGCGGTGCCTCCGATGACACTGACTGACAGCGCCTGACTCAACGCGACGCCGCTGAACCGGACATCGACACTGAATCGCTCCGCAAGGAACGCCGGTTGCGGGGCTTGCAGTGCCGAGTGCACCACCGCCAGCATGAAGGTGATGCCCAAGAACGCGGCCCACCCCGACCCGGTATCCATCAGCGCGAACAGCACAAAACCTCCGAACAGAGAGGTGAAGCACCCCGTGAGAATGACGATGCGGCGTGAGAACCGGTCACTCAGATGGCCGGATACCGGCAGGCTGATCAGATAGACGAGCGATGCGGCGAGCAGCGCATTGAGCATCGTGGTGCGGCTGAGGTCCAAGATGGTGGTGCCGTAGGAGACGGCGTAGGTGGACACCAGATAGAACAGGATGCCTCCAGGAGCGATGACGCCCGCGGCCAGTGCGACTTCCCGCCATTGATTGCGCAGTAGTGAGCGCACCGGGGTGCTTTGCTGGGCGGACGCGGTCTGCAGTGCCGTGAAGTCCGGAGTTTCCTCGACGCCGAGGCGGATGAACATCGAGATGGCGAAGAGGACTGCGCTGAGCAGGAACGGGATCCTCCATCCCCAGGTGTCGAAAGCGTCGCCGGAAATGTGGTCACTGACGGTGATGGCGATGGTCGACAGCAGGAGTCCGCCAGGTACCCCCATCTGGACGGTGCTGCCAAACAGCCCGCGCCGGTGCGGGGGTGAATGCTCGACGAGCATCAGAGCAGCTCCACCCCATTCTCCGCCCATCGCGATGCCTTGCACGAATCGGAGGGTGACCAGAAGGAGCGGAGCGAACCAACCGACTTGCTCGAATGTCGGAAGTACGCCGATCAGAACCGTCGCGGTGCCCATCATCAACAACGAGAACACGAGTGTCTTGCGCCGACCGACCTTGTCCCCCATTCCGCCGAAGAGAACACTGCCCAACGGCCGAGCGAGGAATCCGACCGCGAAAGTCGCGAAGGAGGCGAGGGTCCCCGCCAGCGGGCTGTATGACGGGAAGAACAAGGGCCCGAACACGAGGGCTGCGGCGGTGCCGTACAGGAAGAAGTCGTAGTACTCGAGGGCAGTGCCGGCGAATCCTGCTGCGGTCACGCGCAACATCTTTGTGGTGGAGCGTTTTTCAGACACGCTCATGATGGTTCCTCCAGAGAAGCAGTAAACGTGCGGGGGTGGGCCACGGCGTGGTACACGGTGGCTGGAGTCGAGAAACTCTCATGCGGATAGCTCGCCGTCGATCATCAGTTCGGCGCGGCGTCGATGACGAAGCCGCTCGACGGGGCGGGCAGGTAGTTCATGGTTGGTCAAAACTGCATCGCTGGGTCTACCAACGCGGGAGCGCATCGAGGAAGGTGGTCAGCGCCGTTGTCACGGCATCGGGGTTCTCCTCGGTCACCAAGTGACCCGCACCAGGGATTCGCGCGAAAGCCGATCCCGGTATCCGGGCGTGCATCCGTTCGGCGGCGGAAATGTCGATGCCGTTGTCGTCCTCACCGTGCACGATGAGGGTCGGAATCTGTATCTCGGACAGGCGGGAGAGGCGTTCACTCTTGCTGATCCACGAGTTGTATTCGCCCCATACCGACCGTGATGGTCTAGTCCGCCACTTGTGCACCCACGAATCGATCAAGGCGGGACGGTTCGCGATGGCCTGCGGGCCGAAAATGATCGGAACAAAGGTCTGCGAAAAGCTCGCGGGGATGGGGTCTTCGCTCTTCATGGGGCGGAACACCTCTGCGAACTGCGTCTTCTCCTCGCTGGTATAGGCGTCGGCCATCGTGTCCATCAGGATGAGCCCGGCCAGCCGTTCCGGGTACTTCAGGGCCAGCTCGATCGCCATGAAACCGCCCACCGACATTCCCACCAGTACGAATCGGTCGATTTCTGCTCGGGCGGCCACTTCCAGACAATCGGTGACCAGGGAGTCGAGGTCGTATTCGGTGCCGTATTCCGACGTTCCGGCCCTGCTGGTGTAGGCGACGGTTCGATAGCGATCAGCCAGAGCAGCGGTTTGCTCGGCGAACATGGTCCGGTCCAGGAGCGTGCCGTGGCTGAAGAGCACGGGTGGGCCGTGCCCCTGGTCTGCGACGTCGAAAACTTTCATTGTGTTCTCCCTTCTGGCCAGTGCGTCGTGTCGCTCGGCCGGAGGCAGGTGGGGCGAGGCGGGGTAGTTGCATTCGACAGTGGGGGTGCAAGGCTCCGGTTGGTTCCGTTTGCGCGGCAGCGCATGTCAGTGCACCAGGTCCTCGAGGTTGGAGTTGAGTGCCTTCGGCCGTGGGACCATCCACAGGCCGACCAGCGCGATCAGCGGTAGAACGGCACCGAAGACGATGACCAACACATTCCAGCTGTAGACGGTCAGCAGAGGGGCGACAATGAGCGCGAGAGTCCCGTAGCTGGTCCACAGCATGCCCGAACCCCATGCTCCGCCCGTGCCACGAATACGCGTGGGGAAGGCTTCCTGGAGAAAATTCGAGGACCCGCCCCAGAGACCGATGGTGATCAAGACGTACATGATGAACCAGGGCACGATCGTCGACGGTGTCGCCAGGTACACCATGAAGAGTGCGCATACGGATCCAAGCACCCCGACGGCGGTGAGGGTGTAGTGGGCACCCTTGCCCCGTGTGACGAAACTGGCGGCGAGGATGGTGACGATTCCGAGCCAGTTTGCCCAGGTGATCGCCCGGTTGGCCTCGAGGAACGAAATGTCCTTACCCTGCAGGAAGCTCAGTCCGAAGTAGGACATGATGGCGTATTGGGGCACGATGAAGAGGAAGAACAGGGTCACCCCGATGGTGCGGCGACGCATATCGGCCGCCCACAGCTGGGAGAGCACACTCTTCTCCGTCTTGGCGACGTCGATGTGGAACCTGCTCGACCCAGTTCGACGGGCATGCTGGAGATCCTGGAAGTGCGGTGTTTCCTTGATGACGAAGGAGACGGCGATACCGAAGGCCAACGGGAGTATGCCGACGATCCAGAACACCGCCCGCCATCCCATGCTGGCGGCGATGTGTTCGGAGAAGAAGGCCGATGATCCGAATCCGATTGCCCACCCCACTGGAACGGTCCCGGTCATCCATCCGCGATGCTTCGCGGGTACCGATTCCGCAATGAGGACGGTAGCCAGCCCCCACGAGACATAACCGATGGTTGCAATCGACCGGAGAATTCCGAATGACGTGGTGTTCCAAGCAAATCCAGTAAGAATCGTGAACGCCGAGCAAATCGCGATAGCCGCTACGAAGAGAGGTTTACGGCCGAATCGGTCCGTCAATGGGCCGATGAGGAACATGGCGATGACACCGCAGGTGAAGAATCCGCCTGCATAGATGTATCCGACGGCACTGTCGGAGAAACCCAGGCTTTGTTGGACGAGTGGGTAACTGGTGGGGAAAATTGCGGCGTCGGCCGCGATGGTCGCATAACCGAGCACCCCCAGCACCATGACAGCCCAGTGATAGGGCCGCAGCCGATCATCCGCGGCAAGAGTGGTGGTTGGGGGTCTTTCGCGCAAACCGTCGTCGTCAACGGCAATTTCTGTCATGGGGTCTCCTGGTGGCGTCGAGGGGGCTCAAGGAGGAGCGAGATCGCGCAGTGGCGTGCGCCACATAGTTTGCGGGTTTTTGCATCACTTATCAAGTTTTTGTGCGGTTTCGGCACGGGATTCCACGAAGCGTTCTCGCTGAACAGCCGTTACCTGCAGTTTTTGAGACACAGGTCTTCCGAACGTGTCATCGCCACGCCGACCAAGGAGGCCGATTTGATACAATCGAGGGGCGTCGAGTAGTGAAAGAGGAGCAAGTGTCGACAACCCTTCCTGATCGTGACCGCTGCCATTCGCGGAACGAGGCAGTTCTCGGCGCCTCCGGGTGGCTTGCTGTCCACCGTGCCGTGACGGCACTGCGATCAGATGGGCTCGATGACCGCGCGGCCCGTGGCGCAGCTCTCGACATCCTGGGCCAGCTCATCGCCGTTCCGTGCGACACCGATCACGGGGGCGGTGGAACGCGCGGCGCATCATTGAGCGGTCGAGAACGCGACGTGCTCGAGTGCCTGGTCGACGGCTCGTCCAATCGAGAAATCGGACAGCAGCTCTACATTGCCGAGAGCACTGTGCGCTTTCATGTGAGCCACATCCTGCGGAAGCTGGGCATGCGGACACGGGCGGAAGTCATTGCGCTCGTCTTGAACCAGCGGCGATTCGACTACCCGATTAACTGACAAGGCGGACGCCCACCAGCGCCAGGGCCATTTCTTCCCGTCGTCGACGGGTAAGTCCGGTGCTCCCGGCCACTGACTGGTCTTTCTCCTGCCGTTAGTCGTCGTCGGCGAGGATCCCATCGCGCTTGAGCTTGGCGATCACGTACTCCCCCTCGAACTGAACGTGTTCGCGTGATGCAGCGTCTGCACCTGCCCCGTCCCCCCGCTCCAAAGCCTCCAGCATCTTCTGGTGACTCCGGTTGGCTTCGGGGCTCGCACCGGGGGGTGCCTCGTATACGGCCCGTGGCAGATTCTTGGCAAGCTGCCGCAGCACCGACAGTAGGCGCCGGCTGCCCCCCGTTTGGTTGATGAGGGCGTGGAACTCCCAGTTCAGGTTGTGCAGAAGGTCAGGATCGTCGCTCTTCTGCATGAGTTCGTGCAGCTCGTGCAGCCGGGCAAGCGTTGGCTGGGTGATCCGGGATGCGGCGCGGCGCGATGCGAGCCCCTGCACCATTCCGTAGATCCGGTAGTGATCGTCGATGTCCTCGCGCAGGATGGGAACGACGAAGGAACCACGATGCGGTTCGGAGTCGATCAACCCCTCGGCCTCGAGGGCGATGAGCGCTTCCCGCACCGGCAGGCGACTCACCCCGAGATCTTTGGCGATTTGGTCCTGGGGCACTCGCTGCCCCCGGATCAAAGACCCGTCGAAGATCATCGTCTTGATGTAGTCGACGACCTGACCACTCATGTTCCGCCGCGGAACCGGACGAGCGTCCTCACGTCGGCCACCGTTGCGTGCAGCACGGCTCGGCACATCGATTCCGGCGTCGAACGCTGTCATATCGACTCCCTTATTTGATCAATCATCAACACTGGTTAGTGTAGCGCTGCCCCGCCGGCGCAGCGTTACGCCACCAGCCGACAGCTTCTCCCACCAGCAGTGGCATCAGATAAATGGCTCTGAACAGGCTCTTCTACAGTCTATGTTTCGCCGAGGCGGCGTAAAGGCCGCGTGTCGGACACGCTGGGCGGTTGGACGAACTCGACTTGAAGCACCTAGATGACGTAACGTGAGTCACACCTGATGTATCACATATCCATTTGAGAGGGACGATGACAATCACCGCATTGACTGATCACCTTCTGTCCTCCGCTGTCGTCGAGCGTCTTCAGACCGCTCCGCACGTTTTCATCGACGGCGAACGACGCTCAGCGCTCAGCGGAGAGGAGATACCCGTCTTCGACCCGGCAACCGGCCGCCAGATTGCGGTTGCGGCGTCCGGTGGGGCGGACGATGTCGCCGACGCGGTCGATGCCGCCCGGCGCGCCTTCACCGAGTCCGCCCCGTGGCGGCAGATGAGTCCGCTAGACCGCGGACGCATCCTCCACCGCATCGGCGATCTGATCTACCGGCACGCCGACGACTTCGCCCAGCTCGAGGTCCTTGATGCAGGGAAGGTTCTCGGCGCAGCACGAAACATCGATGTCGAGTTCGCCGCGCGGGCGTTTCACTACTACGCCGGCTGGCCGACCAAGATCGTCGGTTCGACCGTCCCGGTGTCTCATCCCAACATTCACGTACGCACCGAACTCGAACCGGTCGGAGTGGTGGGCGCGATCACCGCGTGGAACTTCCCACTTCTGCTGTGCGGATGGAAGATCGGTCCCGCCCTTGCGTCCGGGTGCACGATGGTCCTCAAGCCTTCCGAGGAAACACCCCTGTCGGCGCTGTGGCTGGCGGAGCTGGCCATCGAGGCCGGACTGCCCCCCGGCGTGCTCAACGTCGTGCCGGGCACAGGCGGCACCGCTGGTCAAGCACTGGTCACCCATCCCGGGGTCAATAAACTCACGTTCACCGGTTCGACGAAGGTCGGCAAGCACATCGCCCGCCAAGCTGCAGACGACGTCAAACGGGTGACCCTGGAACTGGGCGGCAAGTCCGCCAACATCATCCTCCCCGATGCCGATGTGGAGGAGGCGGTGACCGGTTCCGCGGGTGGGATCTTCTGGCACTCCGGCCAGACCTGCAGTGCCCCATCCCGTTTGTTCGTTCACAATGACATTCACGACGAGGTAGTCGAGCAGCTCACCTCGATTGCAGGGCAGTTGAGGATTGGACACGGAATCGACGAGGGCGTCGACTTCGGGCCCCTGGCCAACGGTGCGCAACTCGAGCGCGTCCAGGGATACGTCCAACGGGCAAAGGACGAGGGCGCCACGGTCTATCAGCCCGCGCAGGTTCCCGCCGATCTGACCGGACACTTCTACCCCCCGACGATCATCGCCAACGTGACCGACGACATGGAATGTGTCCGCGAGGAAATCTTCGGTCCGGTCCTCGTGGTTCTTGCCTTCGACCACATCGACGAGGTCATCGAACGAGCAAATGCCAGCGACTACGGTTTAGCCGCGGGTATCTGGACGAAGAACGTGAACACTGTCCAGGCGATGACACGCCGGCTGCAGGCCGGGACCGTCTACGTCAACGGCTGGGGATTGACCGATCCAGCAGCTCCCTTCGGTGGGTTCCACCAGTCCGGCTACGGCCGTGACCTGGGCCCGGACAGCCTCGACGGATACCTGGAAACCAAGTCCGTCTGGACCATGCACAGCTGAATCCCCCTCGAACGATCGGAAGAACAATGAAGACACGCGCTGCCGTACTGACCGCACCCCACGCCCCCTTCGAGATCGTGGAGCTGGACATCGACGATCCCGGCCCCGGGGAGGTCATGTTGCGGATGTCTGCGGCCGGACTGTGCCATTCGGATCTGCACATGATGGACGGCGATCTAGCCGTGCGCTATCCGATGGTGGGCGGACACGAAGCAGCGGGCATCGTCGAGAAGATCGGCCCCGGAGTGAAGAAGGTCGTGGTCGGTGACCATGTCGTCTGCAGCTTCACACCGAGTTGCGGCATCTGCCGGTACTGCTCGACCGGGCGCCAGAACCTCTGCGATGCCGGATCCACAATTCTCGAGGGCAGCATGCCGGACGGCACTTTCCGGCTGCACAAGGACGGCACCGACTACAGCGCCTTCTGCATGCTCGGGGCGTTCTCCGAATTCGCCACCGTGTCCGAGTACTCGGTCGTCAAGGTCGACGACTGGCTTCCACTCGACAGCGCGGTGCTCGTCGGGTGCGGCGTCCCGACCGGATGGGGCACCGCAGTCAACGCCGGCAACGTTCGCCCCGGAGACACCACCGTCATCTACGGGATCGGCGGACTGGGCACCAACGCGGTCCAGGGTGCGGTGCATGCCGGAGCGAAGTACGTCGTGTGCGTCGACCCGGTCGAATTCAAGCGAGACACCGCGCTCAAATTCGGCGCGACCCATGTCTTCTCCAGCGCCGAGGAAGCACACGAAAAGGTCACCGAACTTACCTGGGGCCAGGGCGCCGACCAGGCTCTCGTGCTCATCGGCACCATGGACGAGGAAACCATTACGGCGGCCTTCAAGGTGATCGGAAAGGGCTCGACAGTGGTGGTCACGGGCGTGTCCAACGCCGCCAACCTCACTGTCCACGTGTCAGGCCAGGAAATGGTGTTCATGGAGAAGACCATCAAGGGCACTCTGTTCGGTTCGTCGAACCCGCAGTACGACATCGTCCGGCTCCTGCGACTCTATGATGCCGGTCAGCTCAAGCTCGACGAGCTCATCACCACCCGCTACACGCTCGACGAGATCAACCAGGGTTATCAGGACTTGCGGGACGGAAAGAACATCCGCGGAATCATCGACTTCTCACTCTGAACGCTCGCCGCGCACTCGGCAGCCTTCCGGTCTCCTGAGGCCGGGAGGCGCCTTGGCTTGCCCGCACCCGGTAAACCCGCCACACCAATCCCCCAGCAACACACTGATTCCCGACCTCATCTACGGGATCCGCCTTCCCTTGCTAAAGCACTGCTGAACATGGCACAGTAAAAGTTGTCCGTACGTATCAGTTATCCAATTTGGAGTTTCAGTGCAGGTACACCGTCGCCCATATCGCGCCGCACTTCGCGCGGCCACCGCGGTGGTCGGGGTCGGCACGACCGAATTCGGCAATCTCACGGGTTCCTCCGCCGACGATTTGGGCTTGGCCGCCCTCGAGGCCGCACTCGACGATGCCGGATTAACCGCGCGCGACCTCGACGGGTTGATCGTGAACCGGGTGAGCAGTTACGAGACGGTGGCCTCGCGGATGGGAATCGAGCCACGCTGGACGGCGCAGCTGCCGGCAGAGGGACGCATGACCGGCATCGCCATCCAGATGGCGGTACTGGCCATAACGACCGGGATGGCCTCCACCATCGCGCTGGTGTACGGCAACAATGGGCGCTCGGGTGGGCACACCTATGGAGGCGGCGGCGCGAGCGCCAGCGCGGCCGCCGAGGGATACGGCACCAATCCGGCGCTGACCTTGCCGTACGGGATGACCTCGCCCGGAGCCTTTTACGCGATGATGTTCCAGCGGCACTGTGCGCAGTACGGCACCACCGCCGAACAGCTGGCGCAGGTCGCGGTCACCCTGCGAGACCACGCATCGCTGAATCCCCACGCCGTGTTCACAGATCCCATCTCACGCGAGATCTACCTCGAGTCCCGATTCATCGTCGAACCGTTGAAGATCTACGACTACTGCCTGATCAACGACGGCGGGGTGGCCATGATCCTCACCTCGGCGGACCGGGCCCGCGACTGCGCTCAACCGCCCGTGCATGTCCTGGGGTTCGGACAACAAGGGCAGCTACGCAACTCCGATTTCCCCCCGGACGACTTCTGGCGCGAGGCGATCGCCACCGCAGGGCAGCAGGCGTACACAATGGCCGATTGCAGCCGGGCCGACGTCGACGTCCTGATGGCCTACGACAACTTCAGCCCCAATGTGCTTTTCACCCTGGAGGGCCTCGGATTCTGTGCACCCGGCGAGTCCGGAGCATGGATCCAGGACGGCCGAATCGGGCTGCGCGGTGAGCTGCCGATCAACACCTCCGGCGGTCATCTGTCGGAAAGCTACATGCAAGGGTGGGGGTTGAACGTCGAGGCCGTCCGCCAGCTGAGGAGAACCTGCGGAGACCGCCAGGTACAGGATGCGACCATCGCCCAATACCTGTGCGCCGCTCCCGTAGTGACCTCAGTCGTGTACGGAGCGCAGGCATGAACCCCCGCTATCTGTTGACCGCCCACCTCGAGGGACTGGCCCGCCGCGAGCTGTTGATCAGCGCATGCGCGGCCTGCGGAACCCAGCAGTTCCCCCCGAAAGCGGTCTGCACTCGATGCGGAAGCACGGAGATCCCCTGGTGGAACCGGGTGAGCGGCGAGGGACAGTTGTGGACGTATGCAACCTTCCACAAGACCTACCTGACCGGTTTCCATCTGCCGAGCCCGTACGTCGTCGCAGTCATCGAACTCGACGAGGGCGCCAAGATTTACGGAAACCTCGCCGGAGTGCCAACGTCCACCTCGCTCCGGATCGGGCAGCGAGTCCGCGCCGAATTCACCACCACCGACGACGGAGAGTCACACCTGATCTTCGTCCCAGCCGACAAGGAAGGCACATGACCCACACAGCCCCCTCTCGCGGCCCGCTCCGTGGACTGCGCGTGGTCGAGATCGCCGCGCTCGGGTCGGCACCGTTCGCCGCGATGATGCTCGCCGACGCCGGCGCGGAAGTTCTGCGCATCAACCGGCCCGGCCAGAACACACACGACGTCGGCATCCTCGGTCGAGGCCGGGCCGGCGAACTGAGTCTCGATTTGAAGGACCCACACGAACGCGACCGTGCTCTCGATGCCATCGGACACGCCGACGTGCTCATCGAAGGATTCCGGCCGGGTGTGATGGAACGTCTTGGCCTGGGGCCTGACATCTGTCTAGGACGAAATCCTGCATTGATCTACGCCAGAATGACCGGCTGGGGGCAGGAGGGACCGCTCGCGAATACCGCTGGGCACGATATCAACTATCTCGCGCTGACCGGTGCCCTCCGGTCCATCACCCGCCAAGGGGAAGTTCCCGTTCCGCCGCTCAACCTCGTCGGTGATTACGGCGGCGGCGGAATGCTCCTGGTCACAGGAATACTCGCCGCGCTCTACGAGCGCGTGACGAGCAATGTCGGTCAGGTCGTCGACGCCGCGATGATCGACGGAACCAGCTTGCTGATGAGCGGTATCTGGAATCGGAAGTCCACCGGGAACTGGTCGAGCGAACCCGGCACGAATAGCATCGACAGCGGTTCGCACTTCTACAACGTCTACCGAACCGCGGACGACGCTTTCATGGCCGTGGGCAGTATCGAGCCGCAGTTCTACCAGCGGCTGCTCCGCGGTCTCGGACTCGCCGACGCCGACCTGCCGGCACAACAGGACCGGGCGCAGTGGCCGGCCATGAAGGATCGGTTCGCGAGTATCTTCCGGACGAGAACCCGCGAAGAATGGACGGTGGTCTTCACCGAACTCGACGCGTGCGTATCCCCCGTCCTCACGCTCGACGAGGCGGTGACCGACCCGCACATGCAGTCCCGGGGCACCCTCCTCCGGGAGGATTGCGTCGAACCGGCGCCCGCTCCCCGATACAGCAGAACACCGGGCGCCGCCAACGGCGGCGAGAGCAAGCCCGCAGAGACCTTGATGACGCAGTGGGCCTCGACCATCTGCGCGACGGCGGCGACGACCAGAACAGGACAGCACTGATGGCGGCACCCTCGATCACCACCAGAACGGTCGACAACGGCCTGACCCTCGCCGAGAACATCGGCTTTACCGAGGGACCGGTGTGGACCACCGACGGCCGATTGTTCGTCACGAGTGTCAGCCGCGGCGCGCTGTACGAGGGCTTCCTCGACGGTCGCCCGGCTGTGGCGGCCGCCGAAACTGGTGGCGGACCGAACGGCATGACGCTCGGCTACGACGGGCAACTGTGGATCACCCAGAATGGTGGCGACGTGATGCCTACCCGATCACAGCTGCCGGTCTCTCCGTCCATCCAAGTCTGGGACTACCGTGCTTCCACCACGCCGAGCACCCTCTTCAGCGGAACAGTAGACGCCCCGTCGGACTGCACGTTCGGGCCGGACGGCGCCCTCTGGTTCACCGACCCGAACGGACACGGCTTCGGCGACGCGGCCCTGCCAGGTCGCGTCTGGAGATACGATCCCGCGGCCGATCACGCAACGGTCGTTCTCGACGACGTCTTCTTCCCCAATGGCATCGCGTTCGGGCCCTACCCGGAACACCTGTACGTCGCCGAGACCGCCCGAAACCGGGTACGCCGCTACCTGGTCACAGCATCGACCGCGACCGTCGATCATGACTTCCCGGAGATCACCGTCCCAACCCCCGACGGCATCACCATCGACGCGCAGGGCGGGCTGTGGGTGGCGGGCAGTAAATCGGGAACCGTCACCTACTTCGACCCGGCCGGGCAGATGCGCGAGCAGTTGGCGATCGGTGAAGGAACGATGCCCACCAGCGTCTGCTTCGCCGGCGACGCGCTCGACCGTCTCATTGTCACCGTCGCCAAGGGCGGGCGCGTACTCGCCTTTCCCGTCGAAATCCCCGGCTTACCCACCCCGCCTGCAGCTGACCCAATCGTCTCATCGCCTGCACAACCCGAGGAACCCCAATGACCGCATCAGCTCCTACCGCACACACCTGGGGGGCATTGCTGCACGAAATGGCCGACCGCTTCCCCACCCGCGCCGCGATCTCTTTCGAAGGCACCGATGTCACCTTCGCCGAGCTCGATCACGAGGTCAGCCGATGGTCGAAGGCACTGCTAGCCATAGGGATCGGCCGCGGTGACTCGATCGCCATCTTGGCAGGTAACCGACCCGAATGGCTGTACACCGCGATGGCCGGGGCCCGGATAGGCGCCGCCGTCGTGCCGATCAACACCTGGTACAAGACCGATGAGCTCTCGTACGCGCTCGACCACGGCGATGTGAAAGCCCTGCTGTTCTTCGACCGGCTGCGCGGCACGGACTATGTGCCCATCGTCGCGGGCACCGTCGCGGCGTCCACCAAGGAACCCGGCACCGACGGCGTACTCCACGACACAGCATTGCCGGCGTTGCGCCAGGTCGTCGAGCTCGGAGAGCACCGCCTCCCGGCTGCGGTACCGCTACACCAGTTCCTCGGGCGCGGAGAACAGATCAGCGATGGGGTACTGGCCGGAGCCGAAGCCGCTGTCGAACCGGACGACCTCGTGTACCTCATCTACACCAGTGGCAGCACGGCCCGACCGAAGTGTGTCGCGCTCGAACACCACCACGCCATCGTTAATACCTTCAACATCGGCGAACGGCAGGCGCTCGACGAGCAGGACCGGTCCTTTCTCGCGACGCCGCTGTTCTACGGACTCGGCGTCGTCCAGGCCCTCGGCGCGACCTGGACCCACGGCGCGTGCGTGGTTCTCATGGAGGTGTACGAACCCGGCAGAGCCCTCGAACTGCTCGAACGTGAACGCTGCACCGCCTACTACGGACTGGGCAACATGACCCGAAGCCTCGTCGACCATCCCGACCGCGCTCGCCGCCAACTCAGCCTTCGCAAGGGTGTCCTCGGCCTGAGCAAAGCCGACCGCCAACTCGCCCGTGCCGAACTCGGCCTGACCCTGGGTACCAGCATCTACGGATTGACCGAGTCCTACGGGTTGTGCGCGCTGACCGATGCCCACGACCCCGTCGAGCGGGCCGAGGGCACCATCGGCCGCCCCCTCCCCGACTGGGACATCCGCATCGCCGACCCGGAAACCGACGACCCGCTACCGGCCGGTGAAATCGGACAGATCCTGATCCGCGGACACGTCATGCGCGGGTACTACAAGGATCCCGACCGCAATCGCGAGGTCATGACAACCGACGGCTTCTTCCGCACCGGCGACCTCGGATACCTGGACGAGCACGGGTACCTGCACTTCCACTCCCGACTCTCGGAGATGATGAAACCCGGCGGCATCAACGTCAGCCCCCTCGAAGTAGAGCTACTGGTCGGGGAGATCGCCGGCGTCCGTGAAGTGCATGCCGTAGGCATCCCCGACATCGTCCGCGGTGAGGCGATCGTCGTCTTCGTCGACGCCGACCGCGACGACGTCACCCTCACCCGGATCCAGGACCACGTCCGCAGCAAGGCCGCCAAATACAAAGCCCCGCACCATGTGATCTACGGAACCAGCGCCGGCTTCCCGCGGGTCGCCAGCGGCAAGGTACCCAAGGCCCGGCTACGCGAACGTGCGCTCATCGAACTCGGGCTCGACGCCACCGGGATGCCCACCCCGTCGGTTCCCACTCCGCTCGCCGACCACTGACACGGATGGACTCTCACGTGAATTTCGACCTCCCCGAGGAAGAACAACTCCTCATCCAGACTGTCCGTGACTTCATCGACCGCGATGTGAAGCCTGTCGTGAACGAGATGGAACACCAGAACGAGTACCCCGAGAAATTCATCGAACAGATGAAGGAAATCGGCATCTACGGGCTGGCCGTTCCCGAAGAATTCGGGGGCGCCCCGGTCTCGATGCCGTGCTATGTCCGGGTCACCGAGGAACTCTCGCGCGGCTGGATGAGCTTGGCCGGCGCGATGGGCGGTCATACCGTCGTCGCGAAGCTGCTCACCACCTTCGGAACCGCCGAGCAGAAGGCCACCTACCTTCCGCGGATGGCCACCGGCGAACTGCGCGCGACCATGGCCCTGACCGAGCCCGGCGGCGGCTCCGACCTCCAGGCGATGCGTACCCATGCACGCCTCGACGGGCACGACTACCTCGTCAACGGTTCGAAGACCTGGATCAGCAATGCACGCCGGTCCGGGCTCATCGCCCTGCTCTGCAAGACCGACCCCCAGGCCACCCCGAAGCACAAGGGCATCTCCATCCTGCTCGTCGAGCACGGCCCCGGTCTGACCGTCTCGCGTGATCTCCCCAAGCTCGGATACAAGGGTGTGGAGACCTGCGAGATCTCCTTCGACAACTTCCGAGTTCCCTCGTCGGCGGTACTCGGCGGCGCCGAGGGACACGGTTTCGCCCAAATGATGAAGGGCCTCGAGACCGGTCGCATCCAGGTCGCCTCCCGCGCCCTCGGTGTCGGCCGCGCCGCGCTCGAAGACGCACTGCACTACGCACAGGATCGACAGTCATTCGGCAAGCCGATCTGGAAGCATCAAGCCATCGGTCACCAACTCGCCGACATGGCAACCAAACTCACCGCCGCACGTCAGCTGACCCTGTTCGCGGCCAGTCGATTCGACGCCGGGCTCCGCTGTGACATGGAGGCGGGAATGGCGAAGTTGTTCGCCTCCGAGACAGCGATGGAGATCGCATTGTCCGCGCTGCGCATCCACGGCGGATACGGCTACTCGACCGAGTACGACATCGAGCGGTACTTCCGCGACGCCCCCCTGATGATCGTCGGTGAGGGCACCAACGAAATCCAGAAGAACGTCATTGCAGCGCAGCTAGTTCAGAGAGGCGGAATGTAGACCATGACTTCCACAGGTTCACCACTGAGAAGTGATGTCGTCAGTTTGGAGCCGCAGGGCATCAAGGGTATCGCCTGCCGAGTGTGCAGCCGACGCTCCTTCCCGGAGCGGCCACTGTGCCCCCATTGCGGGTCTGACGCCGTCGACAACGTCATCCTGGCCGGCCGAGGTCGAATCGTCAGTTGGACCGTCGTGCACCAAGCCCCGCCCCCATTGCAGACGCCGTACACCCTGGTGACCGTCGACCTCGACGACGGTGTCCGACTGCTGGGCGCGGCGACAGGTGCCGTCGAGATCGACGACGAAGTAGCCGTCGAGTTGTTCACATTGAAGACCGATTCCTCCGGAGAACCACTGTGGTGGTACCGCTTCCGGGGCACCGAGGAGAACCGATGAGCGAGACCTACATCGCCGGCGCCGGCATGGTGCGATTCGGCAAGTACCCCGTCGACGTCACCTTCGAGAAACTTGCGGTCGGCGCCGCACGCGAAGCGATGTCCGACGCGGGCGTGACCACCAAGGACATCGAATCCGTCTACGTCGGACATGTCTTCGGCGGTCCGGTCGCCGGTCAACGCGTCGCGGCGCAAATGGGCCTCGGCGGCCTTCCCGTCTCCAACCACGAAAACTACTGCGCCAGCGGTGCCACCGCGATCCGCGAAGCCTGGATCGCAATCAAGGCCGGCCTGTACGACATCGTGCTGGTCATCGGTGCGGAGAAGATGACCGACCGTGTCTCCGGTGGGGTCATGCCCGACCCCACGGACCTCGATGCCATCAACGGCCTTGTCATGGCCGCCAATCACGGGATGAGCGCTCGGCGGTACATGTCCGACCACGGTGCCACCCGCGAACAGATTGCCGCGGTGGCCGTGAAAAATCACGCACACTCGGTGCACAACCCATTCGCTCAATACCAGCGGCCGATCAGTTTGCAGGAAGTTGTCGACGCCCGAACCATCGCCGATCCCCTGGGACTGCTCGATTGCAGTCCCATCAGCGACGGTGCCGCCGCGGTAGTGCTGTGCAGTGCTGCCGGACTCGCCAAACTCGGGCGATCATCAGCTCCGCGCATCGCCGGCTGCGCGCTGGTCAGCGGCAAGATCGTCACTGCCGACACCAACCTCAACGACGAGGACGTCTCACGCCGCGCGGGCGAACAGGCCTGGGACATAACCGGATACGGGCCCGAAGACATCGACCTGGTAGAAATGCACGACTGCTTCACGATCGCCGAGATCGTCCGCCTGGAAGGCCTCGGTGTCGTCCCCGTCGGCGAGGGCGGGCGGTGGGCCGAGAACGGTAACACCTCGATCGGAGGCAAACTCCCCGTCAACGCAAGCGGTGGCCTCCTCAGTCGTGGACACCCGGTCGGTGCCACCGGTGTCGCGCAAATCTGCGAGCTCACCTGGCAACTCACTGACCGGGCCGGTCAACGGCAGGTCGACGACGCGAATATCGGGCTTGCATACTGCAAGGGCGGCACCGTCAGCGGCACCGACGGCGGCTCTGTCACGGTACTGCTGGTGACGCGATGACCACCTCGACGTTCACCACGTTCGATCTCGCCGACACCACCCATGCCGCCGACGTACCAGCTTCCGCGGTCGTGGTGCTCGTCTACCGCGGCACAGAAAGTGGCCAGACGCTCGATACCGCGGACCTCGAGCAGGCGGTGGCACATCCGCTGATGGCGGCCTTTTCCGCCGTTCAGCATCACTGGACGGCCATCACCGAAGCGCGCCATCGCGGCCGGGTGATCGTCCTTGCCCCGGCGACGGCGGCACTGGGAGACCCACTCAGGCCGTTGGACTGCGCGGTAACCGGGGCTCTGATCAGCTTCGTCCGGTCTGTCGCAATCGAGCTGCAGCGGCACGGCGGCGCCGCGAACGCAGTCTTCTACGACACCGATCCCAACGAACCAGCCGTTACCGAGCTGATCGCGGCGCTCACCGCCGAGCATGCCGCTGCGGTGACCGGTCAAGAAATCTACGCCGCCAACGGCACCGACCTCGGAAGGCTGCACCCATGAGCTCCGACGACCAGAGAGTTGCAGAACGGCCTCGCGTCGCCTTCATCACCGGTGCTGCCGGTGGTATCGGGCGAGGCATCGCCGAACACTTGGCCGGACTCGGATACAGCATCGGCCTCTCCGACATCTCCGAAAGCGCACTGCAAGCAGTGGCGGAGGACATCACCGAGACCACCGGTGTCGCTGTTTCCGTCTTCGCCGCGGACCTCGCCGACCGGGAATCCGTGCAAGCAGCGGTCGATGCCACCGTCTCCCGGCTCGGTGGGCTCGATGTTCTGGTGAACTGTGCGGGGATCCTCAAGGACGCCCGAATCGAGAAGATGGATCCCGCGGTCTTCCGGCAGGTTCTCGATGTCAATCTCATTGGAATGCTGACCACCACTTCCGCCGCATTGCCGGCCCTGCGCAGCTCGGGAACCGGCCGCATCATCTCGCTGACCTCGCGCGCCTGGCTGGGCAACTTCGGTTCCACCAACTACGCCGCCTCCAAGGGCGGGATCGCCGGCGTGAGTAGAAGCCTCTCGCTGAGCCTTGCAACCGATGGCATCACCGTCAACTGCATTGCGCCCGGGTTCATCGAAACCCCGATGTCGAATTCGATGCCCGACGACATCATCGAGCGGGTGCGCCAATCCATCCCGGTCGGTCGAGTGGGGCAGCCCATCGATGTCGCACGCACGGTTGCGTTCCTCGCCGACGCCAACGCCGGTTACCTGACCGGGCAGAGCATCCCGGTATGCGGAGGACGAAGCATCAGCGGCTCGATGAGGAAAGACACCGTTTCGTCATAACAAGACGGGGTAGAGAGTGGCCAGGGCCGAAGTGTTCAGCGAGTCTCCCGAGTGATGACATCGTCTCGCTGCTGCGCATAAACGACGCCCGGCCAGCTAAAGCGAGACGAATGATCACCCGCCACTGCATGCTCGACGAGATTGACGGCAATTACGTCTTGGCGACGGCACGATCGTTCACGGCAATCCAACGACCCTGAGGACACGGAGGAAAAGATGCCGCAAGTTACTGACATTGAAGCCCGAATCGACCGCCTTGAAAGCCAACGTGCCATCGAACGCCTCATCGCGCAGTACGCCCATGCCTTTGACCTGCAAGACATCGACACGCTGCGCGGCATCTGGCACGAAGGCGCCACGCTGAGGCTCGGCGAACCCTTCGGCAACTTCACAGGTGTGGATGCGATCGTAGGCGCGGCCCACCAGCTCTGGTCCCAGAGCCCGCGGATGCATCATTGGATGTCGAACGCTGTGATCGACATCGACGGCGACACTGCCACAGCCACGACCGCGCTCGATTGCTTCGTCACCAACATCGAGTCGGGCCCTACACAGGTGGGCGGTATCTACCACGACCGATTCGAGCGACAAGACGGTCAATGGGGCATGGTCGAGCGTGTCTTCGACCTGCACTACTTCACGCCGATCAAGAGCTGGACGCCGGCGCACGGCAGCGAAACAACTCCGCTGTCGGTGCCTGACCCTCGCTAGTCATACCAAACACGAAAGGCATCAACATGACTACTCCCGTCCAAACAAACGATCTCAGTGACAAAGTCGCAATCGTCACAGGCGCAGCCAGCGGTATTGGGCGAGCCACCGTAGAATTGTTGGTAGAGCGCGGGGTCCGGGTCGTCGCTGAGGACCGCAACGTTGCCGTCGAGGCGCTCGCTAGCCCGAGCGTCGCCCCTCTGGTCGCCGATGTCACCGACGAGGACAGTGCCCACCGTGCCGTTGCGCTCGCCCAGCAGCGATTCGGCGGGCTCGACATTCTGGTCAACAACGCCGGGATCATCATCAACAAAACCGTCGCCGATATGACACTCGACGACTGGAATTCCATTCTCGCGGTCAACGCCACGGGCGCATTTCTGCACTCCCGAGAAGCCGTGCGGGCTATGACGCCGCAGAAGTCGGGTGCGATTGTCAACGTCGGTTCCTACGCGTGCTTCCAGGCTTTTCCCACAATCGCAGCATACGCAGCCTCGAAAGGCGCACTCGCCCAGCTGACTCGAGCACTGTCCCTCGAGGTCATCGAACACGGAATCCGCGTCAACGCCGTCGGGTCGGGCGACGTGATCACCCACATCCTCGATGAGATACACGAAGACGGATCGGGCTTCCTCGCCGAGCACGGCAGCGGGACGCCAATCGGCCGCGCCGCCCAACCACGCGAAATCGCGCAAGTCATCGCATTTCTGGCCTCGGAACAAGCAGCGTATCTCGTGGGATCGATCGTCATGGCCGACTGCGGGATGAGCGTCGCCGCCGGATGATGACCAAGTGCGGAAGGGGGCGGGCCGCCGCCACGTCGAGTCCGTCGCCGAGAACTTGTTGATCCGGAGCTCGATGACACAGAAACCACCGCCCGATTCGTCGTCGCCAGCAGCATCGGTCCGGCGCTCGCTATAGGCCGCGTGCTCGGCCGCTGGAGTGCTTACGCAACCGACCGCCGCGGCACTCCCCGCTACGGCGCATCCGCACTCATAGCCAACCCAACTCCAGCTATCTCGACACCCGAGGGCAACCGGTCGCACTCCTAACAGCGCTAGCCACCCTTCCTCGACTCGATCACCCCTATGGGGAGGAATGTCATGAACTCCAGTCCGTCCACAGACACAACTGCCTCGGCGCCCAACCTGGGCGGCGAGACCGCCATCGTCACCGGGGGCAGCCGCGGCATCGGAGCTGCGATCGTCAAAGCGCTTGTAGGTGCCCGCGCCACTGTCGTGATCGCCGGCGGCTCGGAAAAGCACGGCCGCGACCTGGCCACCGACCTAGGCTGCCACTACTTGCCCCACGACGTCAGCTCCGAACAGTCCTGGGAGACACTCCTCTCCCGTGTCCGCGATGACTTGGGCGACGTCACGATTCTGGTCAACAACGCTGGCGTGCTCGATCCGGGTCACGACATCAGCGAAACCAGCGTAGAGAATTTCGAGCGCCACTACCGCGTCAACCAGCTCGGCGTCTTCCTCGGAATGCGCACAGTGGCAGCAGAGATGAAGCAAAGGGGCTCGGGCTCGATCATCAACCTGTCCTCCATCGGCGGTCACCGCGGCTACGCGAATCAGATCGGCTATTCCACGACTAAGTGGGCGGTACGCGGCATGACAAAATGCGCTGCGGTCGAGCTGGGACCGTATGGGGTGCGCGTAAACTCCGTTGCGCCCGGATTCATCAGCACCACGATGATCGACGTCATGCCAGACGAGCAAATCGATGCAGTCACCCATGCCACTCCGTTGCGGCGGCGTGGCACGGCCGACGAGATCGCGCGGGCAGTTCTGTTTCTCGCATCCTCGGAATGCTCGTTCATGAATGGCACCGAACTGGTCGTTGATGGAGGTTTGTCGCTCTAGCTGTATGAGGTCACATGACAGTTCTATCGTTAGCGACCAATGGCCTCGGTCACGGTACAGAGACTCGGGTTCCCTCAGCCCGAGCGGCGTATGCACACCGGTGGTCGGGGACATGTAGCGGAGCCGTCACTGCTGTGTTCCGGTCGCGACAATGCCGTCGCCGCAGCTACTGGGTCTCGCAGCCGGAGCCAGCGCTAAGGATTCGATCCGAAATTCCCTGGAACGATCGAGCGGCGCGGCGGCGGAACTTGCCGCAGTAGTCGCAGTGCGGGGTGTCCGGGCGACTCCAGCCGTCCAGGTTCTGGCCCGGTGCGCAGAAGCTCACGTAACCGGCTTCCTCCTCGACGAGGCCGGGCGACGAACACCCAGCCGTCGAACCCGATCTGCGGGGCGGACAGGGTCAGGTGCACCCGCTGCTGTGCGGTGGTGATGCCGAGGGCGTTGGTCTCCTCGTGGGTGTAGGGGTCGAGGACGTAGGTGAACCGTTCGACGATGTTGGTGTGCGCCAGGCGGGTGTTGACCTTGTCGATCTGCGCCAGCGCGGCCGGCAGGTTGGTCATCGGCGGGTCGTACATCACGGCTCCCCCATCCGTCGCGGTCCCACTACTCCATCCCCTGACAATTCGGCATTGCAATGTTGCAACCCGGGAGGGAACCGGCCACCGATCAGCACCGGATACACGCACCGGCCCGGAACCGGACGTGCCCCGCATCGGCATCGATGCGGGGCACTCACCCTCGAGAGGGGAGGGCGGAGGCTGCTGTCGGTTACCCGCGGGAGAGTCCGGGCTGGATCTGGATCTGCCCGGGGTTGGCCTTGGTCTTGCCGACCGTCCATTCGCCGTCCGCACCGCACACCAGAGCGCCATTGCGGTCGCCGGGCTTGCCGTACGTCACCGTCTCATTTCCGTTCGAGTCCGTGTTCACGATCGGGCACGGACCACCGGTGGGACCGTTCGGGCCGATCGGCTCGGCCTGAGCGACGGACGCTGCCCCGGCCGCACTCAGGACCGTCAAGGCAGTGAAGGCGATGGCGGTAAAGGTTCGGCGGGCGTTGATCATTCATTCGCTCCTGAGGATGTCGGGGAAGTGCGTCGGTGACAGAGACAACTCTGCCCACTCCAGCGCCCGAACTGAAGCAACCCCAGGGGGCCCGTTCACCCACCCCAGGCGTGGACGCACCCCACCCCGACACAGGTCAACCTCGACGTATTCGGCCTCGGCATGCATGGGTGGTACCGAGCACCCGAACCGAATCGACCGATGACCGCGCCCGTCACGGCAACCCCCTCACACCAGTAACGGGCTGTGCGAATCGGTCCCCGCGGAAAGGGACGTGTCATCTTCACAGGTCAGCGGCCTGAATCCACTGCACTGTCTGTGAGCCCGCCGATCGCGGATCCACCCAACCGGGTGTTCGCACCCGCTACCGTTTCCGGGTATGGGGACCACGTTCCACGGGCCGAGTCCGTGGCCGCACATCACCCGCGCGATCCGCACGCGCGGTCTCCGGCGTGCTGCGATCGCGCACCTCGGCCAGGACGCGCCCACCCTGCTGCCGCTGCGTGCCGGGGATGTTCTTGTCGTCAACGCCTCCCGCGCCGCGGTGCGCGCCCACGCGACCTCCCCGGTCGCGCTCGCCCACTACGTGGACGCCGGTGTGCGGGTGCTGTCGTCACCGAACCTGCACGCCAATGTCATCGCCACCGACCGGCGGGCGGTCATCGGCTCCGCCAACGCCTCCCACAGCTCCACCCTCGCCGACGAGGCCGTCGTCATCACCGACGACCCGGAGGTCGTCGCCGCCGTCCGGGCGTTCATCGACGGGATCGAGGAGATCACCGAGGTCGACCAGGCGTTCCTCGACAACGCCACCACCGAATGGCAGATCGGTCGGTCGGTGCCGATCCCCGGGATCGGTGGCCGGATGCGCGCCAACCGCGACTTCCTTCCTGCACGGGTGACCCGGATGTTCCTGCGGCACATCGTCGAATACGAACCCGGCCCGGCCGAGCAACAGACCTGGGCCACCCAGGCGGGCCGATCCTCAGCCTCCACCGGCGGGCCGGCAGCGACATATCAGCTGGAATGGTTCCGCCTCGGCGACCGACGTGCCCGCCTCGAGCGTGGCGACGTCCTCATCTTCACCGACGACAACGAATGGATTTACCCTCCGGCGGTCGTGGACTCCGACGCCATCGCGATCCCTCACACGCACAGGGCGTTCGGCCATCTCCTGCTCGTCCGAGCGGATCTGCAGCCGGTCTCGGTTGCGGACGCCGAACAGCAGCTCGCTAATCTCGGGCACCCCAATCCCCGGCTGACCACCGATCACCGGATCATCTCTGCCAGCCTGCGTGCCGCGCTACTCCGACTCTGGAACCTCTGACCTGGATCCGCTGACCCAGCGGCGGATCGGACCATTGAGGACTGACTTTCAGCTGGCGCGACTACTGTCCGGCTGAGCGACACGCCCGAGCGCGTGCGGGGGTCCTTGGAGAAACCGTCACCTAGCGGATTCACTGTCTTCGCGCCAAGCACCGCGCAACTGTCCGACTGAGAAGCTCGTAACAAGAGTGAACAGGAGTGAAATGCCCGAGCAGTCGTGGATCGCTGCCCAAGATCTGTACGACCAGGGATATACGGTCGATGGAGCACGTCAGCTCTTCGGGGAGCCAAAGACAAGCCCCGACGGAACCCTCGGTTGGGAAGATGACTGGATCGACCGCGCAGAAGGAAGGGCCCTCATCCCTGTACTGCCCTTCCTTATCGAACGTCTGCGCGGACATTCCGAGGTGGGAGAGGCTGCTGGCGAGCTGGTCAGGCTCTACGAGGAGCTCAATCGTCGAGTAGGAACTGATGGTGCTCCCGATCCGCTCCATCACCATGAAATCTCCGAAGATGAGCTGGTAGAGCTGGGAAATGACCGCGATGCCCTCAATGCGATCTACGGGTCGCCGCACCGTTGGACACAAGAGCCTGTGGTCGAGGGCAATCCGGTTCCGTTCATTTCGCAGGAGCGAAGCCGGTTCGGGGATGGCGCGCGATTGGCCGGAAGGCGGAATCTCCGGTGGTGGCTCAAGAGTGCAGTCGGCGAAGTGGCGAACAAGCAGAGCGAGAACGCCTGACTAGAGAGCTTCCCTGTGCCAATAGCCGGGCCCGGACTGCGGTCGATGGGGACATGTCATCTCCCCAGGTGAATGAGGTAATCCGGCTTACCAGTCCGATGCGCTGGACGTGATCTCGTCGGCGCGGTGGGACCAGTTCGGGTCGCTGACCAGAGCGGTGATAGCGGCGGCCATCTGCTCGGTGTTGCCGTCGATGCCGAGCCGGCGGAGCATGCGGGCGATGCGTGCGGGGTGGGCCGGCCACCGGCCGCCGGTGGTTTCGACCAGGGCAGCGAGGACGGTAGCTGCCTCGGTGTCGCTGAGTTCCACCGGCTCACCGGTCATGCCACGTAACCCCCGGCTGCCGGTGGTCAGCCAATGCTCGCTCGCCGCTCGGCGCACCGAGGCCCGGTACCAGGGATTACGCAGCGATCGCATCAACGCTCCTTCGCGTTCAGTGGGCGTCCTGGAACGCCTGCCCGATCTCGGCGGGAATGCGCCCGCGCGAGGAGATTTCATAGCCCTGTTCGGCCGCCCAGGCGCGGATCTCCTGGCCGTTCCCGCGTCGTCGCACCGGGGCGTCTGCGACGACGGGGCGATCCGAGCGTCGTTTGCGGCCACCGACCCGGGTGGCGTGCTCGACGAAGAATCCGATCTGCTTGTGAAACTTGCTGGCGTGCTTGCCTTTCAAATCAATTTCGTAATCCACCCCGTTGACGGAAAAGGTGATGCTCTCCCCGTCCTCACCGAAGACGGTTCCGTCAATGTCGTCGACCAGTTCGACAACTACCTTGCGCGCCACAGTTCCCCGATCTCTCACGTCTTCTGCCAATACAGCAGGCAGAACCCTACTGGCGGCCGCAGCCGATCGGGCAGACCGACCCCGGGGACGTGTCATCTCCGCAGGTCATATGCCGGTTGTACGGCGCAGGAGCAGCCGGGGGGTCCTATCGGGTGTGCACCCGGGTGTCCCCCAGGGGGCCGAGCGCGAAGTAGAGGGGCGGCGGACACAGTGCGATGGAGGGCAAGAAGGTGGGCACCTCCGGCCCCCACACGGTGATGGTGTTGACGGGATAAATCAAATTGGTAAACGGGACGCACACCAGTTCCAATTGGTGGGTATTCACCGATCCGGGTGCACAGGTCGACATGGCACCGACCGCGAAGAATCGTATGTCGCACCCACTCGGAGCTGGGGCGGCGTGTGCGTGCGCCGCGGTCAGGGACAGGGCGGCGGCCGCGGTGCACGCGACGAGGGCGAGGCGCAGAAACCGAGACATGGGTCCTCCGGTGGTGCGGGGCCCGACCCACCGCCCATTCTCGCAGGTCAGGTGCCGCTGCCGCGGTCCCCCCGACGAATCCGCTCACGGCGGGCATGCTTGGCGAGCAGGTGTTTCCGGTTGTTCGGGGCGCGGAACATCTCGTCGAGCATCCGGGTCTCGATGTTGTGATGGAAGCGGAGGATGCGTGTGGCCGCCAGATGCACCAGCTCCTGGCGGTTCGAGCCGAGCCGGTCGGCGAGGGCGTCGAGGTGCGCGAGGAGTGCGTCGTCGAGGGCGACGTCGACCCGGGCTGTGCGCGGCGGGGCGGCGACGCGGCGTGCCTGCGCCAGGGCCTCATCGGCCGACGGGTTCTCGATGAGTCTGCGAATCCCAACCCGCAGCAGCGCGGACAGCCGGCGGGGACCGTACTCGTCCGCCAGCTCCTCCAGGCGGCGTCTGGTGTCCACATCGAACCGGAACACGTGCCGTTTCCCGAACGAGTTCCCCTGCGGACTCGGCACCCTCCGAGCGGCAGGCGGGTGGGTGGCCTGGTTTGCGGCCGCGGTCTGCCTGCGGCGGGTGTTCCGGGCGATCAGCAGGTCCCGGTTCGCGTCCCCACGATAGATCTCCTCGGTCACCGCCTGATCGAGGTCCCGCGGGTTCGCCAGGAGCTGGCGGGCGGCCAACCGCATGAGTTCGGCGCGATCGGAGTCGAGCCGACCGGCAAGGGCGTCGAGCTGGCCGCGCAGGTCGTCGTCGAAGTGCACATTCGTGCGTGAGCCCAGGGTCTCCGGGGTCAGGTCACGGACCGCGCCGATCGTGCCCAGGTCGGCGGCGAGGTCTCCCGGGTCGTCCAGGAGCCGGCGTACCGCGACCCGGATCGCCGCAGGGGTTCGGGCGTCGCCGTTGCGGCCGATCAGTCGGTCGAGGCGGACCAGCGTGGAGCGGTTGAGGTACACGCGGATGCGGCAGCTCAGATCGGTGCGGGCGTCTTCGCGGAGCACCGGGTGCCGAAACCGTCCTGCCCCGGTCAGGAAGCGGTGCAGAGCGACGCGGACGATCGCGCTCCGGTCGGTGTGGACCTCGTGGGCGAGTTCGTTGAGGCGAGTGCTTGTGTCGGGGTCGAGGTCGAGCGGTCTTTCCGCCCACGTGATGCGGCGGGCGTCGGCGGAGGCCCGGCGGGCCTGGTCCAGTGCTTCGGGCACACGGTCCGGGTCGGCGAGAAGTCGTCGTGCCGCCACCCGCACCAGCGCCCCGAAGCGGCGCGGTCCGATGCCGGCGGCCAACTCCTCGAGGCGTTGTTTGGTTTTCGGGTCGAACCGGAGCGGGATCGGATCCCCCACTGGTACCCGGCCCATGTTTGTCTCGCTCGTCACCGGCCATTGTTCCGGTACGTCCGGGGACCTCGATTCGCACCCCACGGCACCCACCGCCACCACAATCGCTCACTGCACCCCGGCGAGCCGGTATCTGCGAAATGGACTGCGCCCCAGCACCCAATAGTGGGTACTCGGGCGCGGCGCGAGCGTCCGAGCGACTCAGGAGAGGTTGAGCGGTGCGTACGGGGCCGGAGGTGGCGGGGGCGGCGGGGTGTACTGGCTGACCGCTGCGTGACACCCACGCTGATCTGAATCAAAGCGCTCCAATTCGGGTCGCTCAGTCAGTGACACGTACGGCTGGCATAAAGATCGCGCAAGAGCGCGGCCTCGGCGCCATGATGGATCAGTTCGTCCGTGATGCGCAGGACAAACGATCTTCGGGTTGCCGAGCCGTATTGCCCGGCGGCCGGACCGATCGCCGCGGTCAGGTCGACGGATTCGAAGGTAACGAGCTCGCGGAAGGCGGCATACGCCAAGTCCATCGAGGCCAGGGCATCCTGGGCGCAGTCCGCGCCGTCGCTATCGAGCTTTGCCTCCGGCGGCGTGACTGCGAGCCACGTCCAGTTGCGTAATTGGGTCAGGACTTCAGCGATGTGAAACAACCGCCAGCGAATGGTGATCTTGTCGTCAGCGTCAATTGGCCGCCACGACCACTCACGATCGGTCAGTCCAGCCATCCGGGTTCCACAACCGTTCCCAAGCGTGGTCGAGCAGGTCCAGCACATCCTTGTCGGCAGTCTGCATGGTCACCACCCTGCCAGTGCGCGCATGGGACCGCTCGGCCGTAACCGCTGCCAGAAGAAACCCCTCAGGTGGGCATTGAACTAGACGCGCAGCGACCGGCCTTCGGCCTTGCTCCTGGTCGGGGATCAGGCGAACGATGATCCCATGACCACGAAGCGTTGGAGTGACCTCGATCCACGTCTTTGGCAAGCACTCCTCATTGGCGGCGCCTTCGAGACGGGCCTGAATAGCCACAGGACCATCCCACAACCGGCCCCGGCCACCGCGGCGCCGCCGAGCACGATCGCCACCACAATCGATGGATCGGTCCACGCCGACTGGAACGACGTCGCCATTGTGTACGGCCGGGATGTAAACGCGGCGAACACCACCGCCGCCACCAGCCCGACGATCAAGTGCCCACGACCCCGAAGATCCCGCTCTGTCTCCCCACCCGCCCATCGTGTCATCGGTCGCCGCTCAAAATGGCGGCAACCGCGGCCGCCGGCGGTTCCCCAGAGCGAGGATCGGCGATCGCCTCGGCAGTTGTCCGAGACGACCCGGCGACCCGTCAGTGTGCGCGATTGTCCCGCATGTGCCGGCGCCCGGTCACACCCACCACGGCATACAAGTCTTCCGCCGCACACCCGAAGCGCGACGCACACCACGCTCAGGCTTGCCCTGGACCGGAACTCTTACACCCACTCCACTCCCGCGCCGGAGTCCTCACCTCAGGTGCCGCCAGGGGAACCTCGGACCCAGAGCCGGCACCACTGGCGCCGGCCAACCACCCCAGCGCATGGCCCCGAAGATCGGGATGCCCACAGGCTCATAGCCTTCGCGGCATGTAGACCGCCGAATCCATCTGGGTAGCGTGATAATTCACGCAACCGGCATATCAGCGTGAGCGTCATGGAAGGCTCGCTCGATCTCAGCCGGAATCCGGCCGCGCGAGGACACCTCCAAGCCCTCCCCGATCGCCCATTCACGAATCTCCCTGGACGCCCTCTTCGCCGAGGCCTTACTTGCCGATGCACTCTTCACCGAAGTTTTCTCCGCAGGCGTCTTTTTCGCGGCGGCCTTCGTTGCCGGGGCTTTGCTCGCCGCCGACTTCTTCACCGGAGACGTCGACGCGGACGTCTTCTTCCCGGCCGCTTTCGTCGCGGAAGCTTTCCTGGCCTTCGCGGTTTTTGTCCGAACCTTCGCTGCTTGAGCGTCATGGAAGGCCCGCTCGAGATCTGCGGGAATTCGGCCGCGGGAGGACACTACGTGACCCTCTCCGATCGCCCACTCACGAATCTCCCTGGTCGTCTTCTTCGCCGGAGCCTTACTCACCGGCGCACTCGTCACCGAATACGTCCCCACAGCCTTCTTCGTCGCGGCCGTCTTCGTCGCGGATTCCTTCCTTACCGGCGTCTTCTGCGCAGCCGCCTTCTTCGTCCCCTTCTTCTCCGCCGGAGCGTTGCTCGTCGCTACCCGCTTGACCGGAGCCGCCGCCGCATTCTTCGCAGCTGCCTTCTCTGCGGCCATCTTCTTCACCGGCGCCGGTTTAGCCTGAGCCTCCTTCGCGTGAGCGTCGTGGAAGGCTTGTTCGATCTCGGCCGAAATCCGGCCGCGTAAGGACACCTCCAACCCCTCCTCGATCGCCCACTCACGGATCTCCCTGGACGACGTCTTCGCCGGAACCTTGCTCGCTGTCGCCCTCGTCGCCGGAGCTTTC
This sequence comes from Rhodococcus sp. G6(2025), assembly GCF_058628105.1. Classification (NCBI taxonomy): domain Bacteria; kingdom Bacillati; phylum Actinomycetota; class Actinomycetes; order Mycobacteriales; family Nocardiaceae; genus Rhodococcus; species Rhodococcus sp. G6(2025). Next base: position 681,934 of record NZ_CP179751.1, on the reverse strand, counting down.
GCCGCGACCTGCTCTTCCGCAGACGGCTTCGCCGTGACCGGCTTCTCAACGACGGTCTTCTTTACGGTCTTCCTTACGGCCGTCTTTGTCGCGGCGTTCTTCGTCGCGGCCGTCTTCCTCACCGGAGCCGGTTTAGCCTGAGCCTTCTTCGCATGAGCGTCGTGGAAGGCTTGCTCGATCTCGGCCGAAATCCGGCCACGTAAGGACACCTCCAGCCCCTTCCCGATCGCCCACTCACGAATCTCCCTGGTCGTTTTCTTCGCCGAACCGTCTGAACCCCTCGGTGATACCATCATGTGTCTCCTTCGTCGCCGGGCAACCGTCGACGCACACAGTAACGGCAGGCGGGCACTCCCGGTAATCAGAAAACCCAAACGAACCGCCATTTCAACTTTCCCAGCCCATCGCCGATCTGGGCACGCAACACGATTCCTCCTGGAGTTCCCAAACACATTCCACATCAGGATTCAGACAGACCCAGACCTAATCATCTTGTTGGTCAGGCACTTTGGTTGTCGGAAGTGTCAGATAGGAACGTTCGGAAACGGATGAGGAGCGGGACAGTGCTACCGCCGTCCGCCATCCGCAGTGTCTGGCCGGCGAGCGTCAACACCGCCGTCGGTAGCCGACCCTAATCCCAGTCCCCGCCCGGGAAATCCGACATCCAGCGCCCCACAACGGCCGTCGCCGATTCCACCTCCCAGCGGTCGTTGAGGATGAGAAGGCCCGCCGAATCGACGAAGTCCGGGTCGTGCGCGTGTCCCAGCAGCAGCGCGTGCCGAGCACCGTCGGCGAGCGTTGACGCTAGCGACTGGACGAAGGCCTTCTCGGTCTCGGTGAACCGGCTACGGGTGATTGCTTGCCCGACATCGCCGAACGAAAGACCTCGATCACACACGGTCTGCTCACGGACGGCGGCTGTTACGCGGCCGCCGGAGCGGACGACTTCCGGAACCGGGCCCACGCTTTCCGCGCAAGGCCTTCCGACCCCACGGACTGCATCTCATCGGCGCCAGGCTCACCTCATGTCACCTGGGACCGAGACGCGCCCGCAACGCCGATCACGAGGCTGTCTTCCAGGGCGCGATATCAATCCGGACATCGCCTCAGCAGAAATCGGATTCAGGTCACGGGCGCCAGGGCGTACCCGCTCCCGGCGGCCTTGGCCTGATACATCGCCGCGTCCGCACGGCCGATCAGCGACTCACGGGTCTCACCCGGGCCGGCGAGTGCGATGCCGACGCTGGCGGTGAACCGAAGACCGCGCCCGCCCGAACCGGGGCCGACCTGCAATTCGGTGACCCGGGTCGCGACCGTGATGGCGTCCTGCGCCGAGGCGATCTCCGGGCACACGATGAGGAATTCGTCGCCGCCGATCCGGGCCACGGTGTCACCGGGAGCCACCACCGACTGCAGCCGTTCGGCCCACCGGATCAGGGCGTCATCGCCCACCGCGTGGCCGAGCCGGTCGTTGAGAATCTTGAACCCGTCGAGGTCGACCAGCAACACCGCAACCCTGAACTCGCTGCCGCGCGCCGCCTCCAACGCCGCATCGATCCGCCGATACGCCAGGGCGCGGTTCGGTAGCCCGGTCAACACATCGTGCACGCTCTGATACCGCAGCGCCTCTTCCGCCTCGATGCGCCGGACCGCCGCCGCCAGCACCGCGGCCACCGAGCGCAGGAACATCACCTCCCGAACCGAATACTCCCGCGGGCGGGCACTGTGCGCGGTCAACACACCCCACACCGACCCGGCGGCGCCGATGGGAACGCACACCCCGGACCGCAACCCCCGCGTTTTCATGGTGTCGGTGGCAAATCGGTGCTCCCCGTACCGGTCGGAGCAGACGATGGTCTCGTTGACCGCGGCCGCATATCCCGGTTGGGAATCGGCACCGGCGCCGAAAGTCTGCGGGGCGGGTGGTTGCCCCCGGTAGGCGAGCACCCGCAACACACCACCCGGCTCACCCGCCCGGGCCACCGCGGCGCAGTTGACCCCCATCAACGCCGCCGCCGCGTCCGCCGCGCCCGCGAGTACGTCGTCGAGGTCACCGTCCACGGCGAGCCGACTCAGCTCGGCAAGAGCCTGTTGTTCGCGAGCCCGGTACGCCGCCGCCTCCATCGCCGTGTGCAGGCGTTGTTCGTGCTCCTGCGCCGTCCGCACGTCCTGGGCGATGCAGGCGATCACCGCCGGGTGATGGTCGTCGGTGTGCTCGACCACGACGATCGACACGGTCACCGGGATCGGTTCGCCGGTCAGAAAATGCCGGAACTCCGACCTGCCCTCCCACAGGCCCCGCTCGAGCAGGGCCGCTTCCATCTCCGGGGCCTGCACCACCCCCACATCGGTGAAGAACTCCGGCGCCCTGCGCGCGGCGACCGCGGCCTCGTCCGTCAACCCCATCAGAACCATCCCGGCGGGGTTGAGATAGCGCAGGCGACCGCTGTCGTAGTCGGAGACGGCAACCAGGGTCTGGGCGCGTTCGATCACCGTGAGCAACAGGCGAGCGTCCGCCGTGTCCGGTTCCATCCTGGCCGTCCCATCGAGGTGTCGAAGTGTCGAGGTGAAGACCGAGCAGGTTCGAGCGTAACCAGCAGGACCGGAGCGCCACGTTCGGTGATGATCTCGCACCCCCGTTCCGCACCCGACCGGTGTCAGCGAGCCGGGCCGGTGACCGGTCGGGGATCGTCGGCGTACATGGCGTCGATTCTCGCCTTGATCGCCGCGGTACTCATCACCGCGGGCCACCGCCGTGCCCGGGATGGGGACACGGACATCGTCGGGGTCACGTGTGTTGCCATGAGAATTCTGCCTCGTCACTCGGGCTTCTCGGGCCGCCGCGGCGGCCACGCGGTTGGTCCAGCAACCACGCGAATTTGCGATCTGATTCCCTCGCGGCTTTTCCCCGGTCGCAGGCCTGGTGCCCACGACGCGCTGGACATGCGCGGCGACGACAGCACGATGCCGGACAGCGGCACCGCACCCGCGGGACGCTCCCTGGGCGATAGGCGGTCGCAGCGCCCTGCCCCGGAGACCTTCTGAGTGTGCCCGTCCGCGAGGGCGGGCACCCGGTGGGTATGGGTTCGGACATCGGCGGCCGCGCGCGCTGGGAGGCTCGCCTGGCCGGCCATCTCCTCGCCCTGATCACCGATCACGACGTCGACGCGTTGTCGCAAGCCTTGCGCCCGCTGGCACAACCACCCGCCACGACCCGGCCCGCAGCGTACACACCACCGCCGGCCACACCCCGCACGCCAACGACCTCCCACCACGAAGGCCGGGTCGGAGCACAGTCCTGGCCCCACTGTCCGGCGCCCCGGACACCGCCCGGGCACACCTTCACCCCGCCGAACGCGAACCCGACCCGACCACTCGCGCGACCACGCTCGACGCCCTCCTCGCCGCTGAACCCCCACCTTCCCCGACCACCCGCCACGGTGACCGAGCCGACGCCCGCACCCCTGACGCCGATACCGTCGCCCAACCCGTGTCCACCACCCGGCGCGCGTGTGGCGGGGACGACGGTCGACAACATCCCGTTGGCGACCCGCACAGACGACCGACTTCACGGATGTGATGGCAGTTACTTTTCAGCGATTCCCTCAGCATCGGGCACTCACGCCGTTACAATCAGTGGACACACCCTTTACCAAACCTTTAAAGGACCCCGGGGTGTGGAGCATCCGGGTACCTCCCGGACCCACCGATGTCGAGCCCAGGCATCAACGCACCCGTGTGGGCACCGGTGCGCACCGATAACAATCCCGACCCGGTCGGTCACTGTCGTCACACGCGACAGCCCATCCCTGGGGCCCCGGAGTGAAACCGCGATGTGTCGAGGGGTCATGTCGCACAACTCTTCCCGGGCCACAGCAAGACGGAGCGCACCCGATCCGACACCGTCCGCGCCCAAGGAGGCCCACACCGCCCCACATCGATGTGCCGTGCACGCACGGGCCGGCGACCGCCCCAGCCCGCCGGCCGCACCGTGCGTAGTTCGCTCGTTTCGCCGCTGATCGTGTCACCGCCCAATTCCGAAAGCGACCCATCTGCTGTGCCTGATCATTTCCACCGCCCCATCGACCGGGACTGGCAGCACCACGCCTCCTGCCGCGGCACCGACACCGACATGTTCTTCTCCCCCGACGGTGAACGCGGCAACGTCCGCGCCCGGCGTGAGCACGCCGCCAAACAGATCTGCCAAGACTGTCCCGTGCTCGCCGACTGCCGCGCCCACGCCCTCACGGCCACCGAGTCCTATGGCATCTGGGGCGGCCTGTCCGAAACCGAACGCGCCCGCCACACCCGGCGCACCCGCCACGCGGGCCCGACCCCGCGAGTGTGGCGCGTCACCGGACCCTTTAACCTGGCGGATCCGAACACCCAGAACGTGAAGGTAGAACAGTCATGGCCACCGACTACGACGCACCACGAGTCACCGAATCCGACGAGTCGGCGGACACCTCCCTCGAACAGCTGACCGCCAGCCGGAAAGACACCCAGTCCCCCGTCGTCGACGTCGAAGACACCGACACCGCCGAATCCTTCGAACTGCCCGGCGCCGACCTGTCCGGTGAAGAACTCACCGTCCGCGTCATCCCCAAACAATCCGACGAGTTCACCTGCACCAGTTGCTTCCTCGTCCACCACCGCAGCCGCCTCGCCGACGCCGCGCAACAAATCTGCCGCGACTGCGCCTGAACACGTCGGACCAACCGAGAAGCGCGGCCGCCCTCAGATTGGTCCGCATCGCACACCCTCGATCGCCGACGCCACGGTCTGATTCGCCCCTTCCACGGGACCGCCCTGCGGCCCGGAGGCGACACGCGGTGGGGCGGGCGGGGCTCGAACCCGCGACCAATGGATTATGAGTCCACGGCTCTAACCGACTGAGCTACCGCCCCATCCCCACTATCGTGGGGCGTGGTGATGCTACCGGCCACCCTGCTGGCCGTGGCCCCGGCCCGTGCCGAGGACAGTCTTCATGCGCGGCCGAAGAGCTGCCGCACGCCACCGGTCTCATCGACTGCGTACAGCGCCATCCCCAACAGATCCAGAACCCGCTGAGGCGCCCGCACCGCAGCCTCCACCGATCGCCGCTCGTCACGAACGACCAGCGCAAACGACACCGACTGATCCGCCTCGCTCGGCATCCGCCGCACCAGCTGCCCGATGGCGGTATCGACATCCAACCCCGGCGCGGCGGTCGCACCCTTGACCTCGGCGTAGAGCCGACGCCCCTCCTTCTCGGCAACGAGGTCGACGAACTCCGTATCCGTTCGCACCGTCCAGCCCTGAGACGACAACCACCCCGCGAAATCCCGGGCCACGCGCGCCTCCTCTCCTCTCATACCGCCACGGTAAGCCAGAAACCCCAGTTCCGAACAACACCACAGCGCACAACGCGTCGGGCGCCGACGTTGCCACAGCTCACTCACGTCCCGGCAGATGCCACGCGGCGGGGTGGACATCAACGGACAACCCCTACAAGATGAATCCGTTTCGATCATGTAATCGACTGGCTGCTAGAGAACTTCTAGTACACGATGTCGGACGCCACCCACAACTGACCATGAAGCATGGTCACACTCGGGCGGTGGGACCGGGCGCTGACCTCTAGATCCTCGGACCGTGATTGCCTCCCGGAAGGCGCGCCCCCGTTCGATGTGAACACACAGAGACTCACACCACTACTGAGCATCCCGCACCGGACCCACTCCAATGACAAGCACGGAATACATTGAGCACAAATACTATTCCCATGCTCGTCCAGGCATTTCCTCGCACAGCACGGTCCCATCGATAGCGTCGACCTCGACCACACCCTTTTCGCACCGCACGATCAAACTCCCCATGATCTCTGGCACCCACCAGATGACAGGCCGCTCCTCGCAGAGGCGGTTGTTGCCCCACCTCGAGCCGCGGTGAACGCTCGGCGGGGCCGGAGTGACCTCGCACAGGAGAGACTCAGCGATGGGCAACTGGTGGCCCTACAACAAGCCCGTGCCCGCCGACCGCGCGCGAGTGGCTATGGATGATGATGCAGTGCAGTCGTACTCATGACGCTGAATCGTCCGCTCTCGCGCCACCGGACGACCTTCCGCAGCGAAAGCAACCGCGCAGACCACTCCTGCGGTCGAGCCGACCCCGTCGTGCTCAGGCACTGTCGATCTGTCCTTGCCGGCTTCCGTTGACGACCACTCCCGACCAAATCCGATACGAACCGACCTGCGCATCGACGATGACCCCTGATGGCTTCGACCGCGCCACGAACCGGGACCCTGTAGAGCTCCGCTACGGCATCATCCGGACGGTGAACTCTCGCCGGACAGGTCCGGCGCGACGCGGGCAATGCCTCAAGTGACTCGTCACCGCCCGGCGGACCAGCGCAGGTAGCAACACTTGCCGTGTCGTGGTCATGCGACAGTGCAGGACTGCATGGTGGTTGGTGGACTCGGCGAGCGGACGGGTTCCGTAGGCCATGTCCCCCACCAGAAAGACAAGCTCATCAGCGTCGACGCCGTCGCGGATGTCGCCTTCAGCGCGGGCTCGGTGGGCCAGATCGCGGCACTGCGTTGCCGAGTTGCGAAGACGAGATCGACTTCCTCGCCCTCAGCGAGGGCGCACCCGCTGGCTGAGCGACGCCGCCGCCGGAGGAGTCGTCCGGATCCGCCACAGGATGCCCAGCGCAGTCGAATTCGCCCACTTCCTCGCCGCCGGATGAGTCGATCAGGCATTGGCCATGGCCGCGGCGCGGTTCGGCGACCGATCTAGCCTCGATCCTCGACCACCTCGCCGCCGCCGCACAGCCCGGACCTGTGGTGGTGGTCGACGAAACCCACTCCACTTCCCGGCACCGCCGGATGGGGCCGGGTGGGCGCATGAACAGGAACAGCAATTCGTCACCGCCCCTCCCCGACGAGCTGGCCAAGATCTGCACCCGTACGTGGCTGCCGCGTCCGACACCGCTCGAGACCACCCAGGCACGACGCTGGGACCCGGACGAGGCGGTGCGGGTACTGCTGCAGGAGGAAGTCGTCGGCCGGGACGTCGCCACCCGGCGGATGCGCAATGTTCGACGTCACGGCGACCGAGCGGCGCTCGTATGCGCATCAACGATGCGGTAGAACGCCTCCGAGGACGTCCTCTCCAGGGCACCACCCCTCGGAATTCGACACGATCGTGCCGAAGATCCTGGCCACCGCTGCTGTCGATCGGCTCCTGCACCCCGGCCACGTCGTCCCCTCGCTGGCAAGGGCGTGCACCCACTCGACCAAAACGCGGAACGGCGGCACCGCCCGCCACCGGTCTTCAATGACCACACATCGGAATCGTGATGTCCACAGATCCGGAGATCTCCTGTCCGCCGGTCCGGGCTTCCGCGTGTTCGTTGACAGCAAATCGAGCGAATGACATCAGCACCAGTATGTTCCGGCCGGAAGCTCATACCCCCCGTAGAGATCCGCCTTGGGGCGGGTGGCAGTTCGAATAGTGTCGCGGAGGCGAAACCGTGGGAAGCGCGAACCTCTCACAGAGAAACAGTGGCCCACCTGCAGCGCGCCCACAGCGAGAAGTGGAAGAGCAGGATTTCAGTAGGTATCTGGGGTGACAATCCGTGAGGACTGCGCCGACCAGTTTGGCGGTCACTGCTCTCGCGCCTGACGAGGTTCCTTCCGAGAACACTGTGCGATGCCGAGTAGGGCGTCCTCGTGGCGGTCCCTCCGGCGCAGCAGGTGGCTGCGACTTCCGCCCCAGCGCTCTTTGCCTCACTCGGGCACTCTCGCAGACTTTGTCCCACAGCGCTCGCACCAAGACAAGTTGCGCAACAGGGGACCCCACCGACTGAGAACGATTCAGGGTCTTGCCGGGGGGTCCCGTGCCGCGTGCCGTGCCGTTGCGACCCGGCAAAGCGAAACCCCGCCCAACTCTTAGGTGGGGTCTCCACACCAACCAAACGCTCGAAGATCGGTCGCGATCGATGCGCGTTGAGACTATGCGTGTCGAATCGACCAAGCCAGGTGTTCGTTCATATTTCGAACCTCGACTGCGTCACACTAGATGCGACGTCGATCGGGCCCTCACTGTTACCAGTACCGCCTGACCAAACCTGCCGACACCCGAATAAGCGCGTAGGCAGCCAACGGACCGTCGCGCGAGAGCGGTTGCTGTCCTTTGGGCGATCTGTCGCCAGTGCCTCTCACGGACCTCAAGTCGGCCCTGTGCCGGGCCTTCGAGTGCCAGGGTGACCGCCACGCCCGATTCTCGAACCACTCGGGTCTTACGTTCACTGAGTGAACGATCATGATTCGGTTGTCCGCATCACGAGCAGTACTCGAACTGCTATTGAAATGTTTGTCACTAACCGTTTTAGTGGAGTCGCGACGATCAGGGATCCTGTTCGCTGAGTGGACATAGATTGTGAAGACGACGCTGGGTCGACCCTGTGCGCTCAGACTGAGTCGACGATAGCGAAACTCCGGCACCGCTCTGGTCTCTGCTTCAACGGTTTAGCGGCCGTTTCTCAACCCGGATCCTGATTTTCGCACCAACAGTCACGCCACCTGAATATTTGAGGACCAGCCATGACTACTGCAGAGATCACCGACCGCATAGCTGTACCAGCCGATTTCGTCAGCGGACTGGAAGGCGTGGTCGCGTTCACCAGCGACATCGCCGAACCCGACAAGGACGGCGGCGCCCTGCGCTACCGCGGCGTCGACATCGAAGAACTCGTCTCCAAGCACGTCACGTTCGGCAACGTGTGGGCCCTGCTCGTCGACGGCCGCTTCGGCCCCGGACTACCCCCGGCCGAACCGTTCCCCCTGCCCGTGCACACCGGCGACGTCCGCGTCGACGTCCAGGCCGGCCTCGCCATGCTCGCCCCCATCTGGGGATACCAACCCCTCCTCGACATCGACGACGACACCGCCCGCGAACAACTCGCCCGCGCCTCCGTCATGGCCCTGTCCTACGTCGCCCAGTCCGCCCGCGGCATCTACCAGCCCGCCGTCCCGCAGAAACGCATCGACGAAGCCAACACCGTCACCGAACGGTTCATGGTCCGCTGGAAGGGCGACCCCGACCCCGCCCACGTCGCCGCCATCGACGCCTACTGGGTCTCCGCCGCCGAACACGGCATGAACGCCTCCACCTTCACCGCCCGCGTCATCGCCTCCACCGGCGCCGACGTCGCCGCCTCCCTGTCCGGGGCCATCGGCGCGATGTCCGGCCCCCTGCACGGCGGCGCCCCCGCCCGCGTCCTGCCGATGATCGAAGACACCGAGAAGTCCGGCGACGCCCGCGCCCTGGTCAAGGGCATCCTCGACCGCAAGGAAAAGCTGATGGGCTTCGGGCACCGCGTCTACCGCGCCGAAGACCCCCGCGCCCGGGTGCTCCGCGCCACCGCCCAACGGCTGAACGCCCCCCGCTACGAGGCGGCCGCCGCCCTCGAGCAGGCCGCCCTCGCCGAACTGCGCGAACGCCGCCCCGACCGGGCCATCGAAACCAACGTCGAATTCTGGGCCGCGGTCATCCTCGACTTCGCCGAGGTCCCCGCGCACATGATGCCCGCGATGTTCACCTGCGGCCGCACCGCCGGCTGGTGCGCCCACATCCTCGAACAGAAACGGCTCGGCAAACTCGTCCGCCCCGCCGCCATCTACACCGGACCCGCACCCCGCCGAGCTGATGATGTCGAGGGCTGGGACCAGATCGCCCATACCAACTGACAATTCGACGTCCTCGTTAAGGAAGAGACGGGCGCGAATAGTCCTGACTCACAATCTGTTCGGCAAAATGTTGAACTGAATGACCATAAGAGCGGAAGCGACGAGTCCGAGACCTCCCTCCTGGGTGCCCTCAGTACAGGTCAAGCCTCTCAATTCTCCGGGATCAATACCATCTCCGGCGGAGGCCGCAAGATGCGCTCGAATTCCAACAAGACCTACCGGCGCTGCGCGGCCGACTCTATCGGCGTGCCGGTTTCCTCTCGGGCGGGCGTCCTGTGGTTAGACATAGGCAGGCACGTGCCCAGTTCGGCAGTGACCGTGTGGAATCCATCCGGGTAAACCGGCAATGGTCGGGATGCGTGCGTGAATCACCGAAGGACATTGACCAGCGGGCGAGCTTCGGCCGCGGGCATCGATCCGGACTCCAGCACTCAGGCGAGCCAGCTCCCCATACTCCGTGATGGGATGCGCAGCGGCGCTGGCGCCGGCCATGTCGTTCTACCGGACCACCTCCCCAGCGATGGTCCACGCAGACCTGATCTGATGGGCCTATTACCACCGGGTGGTCGGGGCAGCGGTCGGGGTTGTCGCAAGTTTGGTCCTGCCAAGATCAGTCTCAGGCGAGCCTGAGTCAGGAACCATCGATCCCTCCCGTGCGGGAATGAGGTTGCCCCTTGAAGGTGGACACCGGATTTCATGCGGTGTCCACCTTCAAGGGGCAACCTCATACAGCGCCTCCACCCGTTCCGGCGACACCGAACCCGACGCAGGCCTGCCCAGGTCAACGTCCAGATCCGCGAGATCAAATATCCGGTGCCCCGCACCGGTACGCCGAGACGGCAACCGACCCTCGACGCCGCCTAACGCACCCCGCCACCGACATGCCCAGGTACTCCGCAGCCTCACCAATCCACCTGCCGCAGATAGCAATAGCTACTATGAGATAGTCACAGAAATTCGATCAACAGCGGGAAGCCTTCGCGACAGGGTGGCCGTGGAATCCATCGAGTCAATGGCGCGACTCACGCCACCGTCATCATGGCCTAAGTGTCATGGAAGGCTCGCTCGCCGAAATCGCCCGCGGGACGACACCGTAACCGTCCAACACCTACTTCACCGCGATGTCGCGAAATCCAGACGGCGTTTCCGGCCCTCCGACGCGGAGGGGTTACCCCGAACCTAGGGGGTCGTTACCGGAAAAGCACAATGCACCACCTACTCGACGACGAGGTTGGCCGCCCCCTGATCAACCTCCGAGAAATTGGACATGCGATTGCCTCTGCTCCGTCACGCCCTCATGCCTGCCGGGCGAGTCCTGACCCTTCCACCGCGAACAGCAGAACTCGGCGGCCCCCGAGTAGTCACTCGCAGACGCACCCGCCCTTGCAGCTAGCAGGTATTGCAGATGGACGCTGGCGGCGAAGATCTCAAGCGCCTCCGCTGGGATCGTGGAAGTTGCACCCGAGCAGGATCAGTGATCCTTCGAGTCTGTAAGGAGTATGGACGTGCACAAACTCGAGCAGACTTCGAGTTTCGCCGCTCTCTCGGCTCCCAACTTTCGCCGCTTCGTTTCAGGACAGAGTATCTCGTTAGTCGGGTCCTGGACGGAGACAGTCGCCCAGGCACTTCTGGTCTTGCAACTGACTCATTCACCGATGATGCTCGGACTCGCGACCGCGGCGCGCTACCTGCCGGTGCTGGTGTTCACGCCCTACGCCGGCGTGCTCGTCGACAGGTATGACAAGCGCCATTTGTTGATGATCACAGCGACCGTCCTGGGGCTGCTCTCGCTCATCACCGGCACTCTTGTTGCGACCGGCGTCATCGTCCTCTGGCACGTGTTCGTCCTCGCACTTGGTTTCGGATGCATGAGTGCGATGGACAACCCTGCACGCCAGGCGTTCATCCCGGAAATGGTCGAACCCGGGCTCGTTCGCAACGCCGTGACGCTTAACAGCACATTCGTCAATGTCGGTCGTGCTGTCGGACCGCTGGTTGCTGCGGTGCTGGTGAGCACTACCGGCCTAGCGTGGTGCTTCTACGTCAACGCGGCAAGCTTCGCTGCCGTTCTCGTTGCGTTAGCCACCATGCACGTCGCGGGTCTGAACCCGGTAGTCGCCACGCGCCGCGCCGCCGGCCAGTTTCGCCAGGGACTGAGATACGCCGTCACCGTGCCGGAGATCGTCGGGCCAGTCGCGATGATGGCACTGATCGGAACGCTGACATACGAGTTTGAGGTCAGTCTGCCGGTCTTCGCCAAATATGCGCTGCACGGAACCCCGAGCACGTACAGCTGGCTGATCGCGGCATTCGGCGCCGGATCCGTGATTGGGGGGCTGTGGAACACCCGCCACCCTGCGACCGGATTGCATCGGCTGATCGTCACGTCCGCGTTGTACGGCTGCGCGATGTTGGCGACGGGGCTGGCACCGGATGCGTGGTTGGCGGTCCCGCTCCTGTTCCTCGTCGGCCTGACCAGCATCACCTTCCTCACCAGTGGAAACAGCACGATCCAGCTGGCCGCACCGCCGACCTATCGCGGCCGCGTGACCGCTTTGTGGTCGACGGCGTTTTTGGGAAGTACCCCATTGGGTGCGCCGATCATCGGTGCCATCGGTAACGTCAGCGCAGCGGCGACGCTGTTCGTAGGAGCCGCCGCGTGCGGTGCGGCCTCAGTCCTCGGTGTCGTCTTGTCTCGCCGGGGAACCACACATCCTCATACGATCCACACTCACCCCTCGATCGAGGGAGCAGAATCGGAGGTAGCTGCTCACTGGCCGCCGCAACCATGATGGCTGGGCCAGCCGCGGATATCCGCTCGAATGGTTTCGCCTCGACACCCGAAGGATGCGCCGCCGTGGTCACCTACCACGTCGCGCCCGCGGCTGCAGCAACGGGATGCAGAACCAGCCCAGCACCGCCGGCGCTGCCCAGGCGGCAGGACCGCAGGGCCGATTAGTATCTTCGACGGTTGGAACCCAGCACTCCGAGATAGGCGGTCGAACCATCGCCGGCACAGATGTCCATGAGCGCGGGCGACGCTAGCTCCTGACACTGATCTCATTCCTCGCAGGCGAGCAGGGCCGTCGCGCCCAAACATCGACCCAGAATAGTGCCCAGCGGCGGGGTCGATGAGTATTCTCGAAGTCGGTCACTTCGACGGTGATCGAGCGCTTTTCTCACGAACTGCGAAACTCGGGGTCGACGATGGCCGAATTCCATCCTCCGGCGACGCGGTCCGATCCGCTCTCGGCGATTGCAGTAGAGCTGGCCGCGGCCGGGTTCGACGATGCCCACGAAGTCGGACGTGGCGGTTTCGGAGCGGTCTACCGCTGCTGGCAGCGCTCCCTCGAGCGCACTGTTGCCATCAAGGTGCTCACTGCCGCCGCCCTCGACTCGGACAATCTCGACCGGTTCCTCCGCGAACAGCACGCCATGGGCAAACTGTCCGGGCATCCCAATATCGTCAGCATCTTCCAGAGCGGCACCACGGAATCGGGCGTGCCCTACATCGTGATGCAGTACCACCCACGCGATTCCCTCCACGCGCTGATCCGCGAGGCGGGCCCTCTGAGCTGGCAGGACTGTCTGCATATCGGGGTCAAGATCGCCGGGGCGCTCGAGACGGCACACCGGCGCGGCACCCTCCACCGCGACATCAAGCCCGCGAACATCCTGCTCACCGAATACGGGGAGCCTCAACTGACCGACTTCGGCATCGCGCGAATCGCCGGTGGCTTCGAGACCGCCACCGGCCTCATCTCCGGTTCCCCCGCGTTCACCGCACCCGAGGTGCTCCAGGGACAGACCCCCACACCGGCGTCGGATCTCTACAGCCTCGGGGCCACGCTGCTGTGCGCGCTCAACGGTCACGCCCCCCGAGCCGAGCAGACGGCCACTCAGGTGCCGCAGACCACCGAAGGAACATTGCCCGGTGCCACCCAGACCGACATACCCGCCGACGTGCGCTCCGCCATCAACCATGCGATGACGGGCAACACCGAGGATCGAACCGCGACCGCCGCCGAGTTCGGTGAGGAACTGCGGCGGATCCAGCGCCGCCACGGCCTGACCGTCGACGCCATGGCCGTGCCCACCGACCTCGGCGACCCCCACGACCGCGACCATCCGCAATCGGCTCGGGCACGGGCAAGTTCGGAGAGCAGGCCGGTGACGACACGGCTGCGGGTGATCCTGGCCGAAGACGACGTCCTGCTCCGCGAGGGTGTGGCGAGCCTGCTCACGCGCTCCGGCTTCGACGTCCTGGACCAGGCCGGCGACGCAACCACACTCCTCGACCTGGTCCGCGAGCGAGCCCCCGACCTGGTGATGGTCGATATCCGAATGCCCCCGACCCACACCACCGAAGGGCTCGACGCCGCCCGCGCGATCCGCGACGAATTCCCCGAAGTCGGCATCCTGGTCCTGTCCGCGCACGCCGACGTCGAACACGCGATGGAGCTACTCGCCAGCGGCCGCGGAATCGGCTACCTACTCAAGAGCCGCATCACCGACGTGGACGATTTCATCGACACCCTCCAGCGCATCGCCGCGGGGGCCTCCGTCGTCGACCCCGCGCTGGTGCAGGAGTTGGTCTCCGCCCGCAGGCGCAACGACCCACTCGCCGCACTCAGCGCGCGGGAGCGGGAGGTACTGGCCCAGATGGCGGAAGGACGTTCCAACGCCGGCATCGCCCACCGGCTGTGGGTCACCGAGGGCACCGTCGAGAAACACGTACGCAGCATCCTCACCAAACTGAACCTCCCCGAGACCGGCGACGATCACCGACGAGTACTCGCGGTCGTCACCTTCCTCGAGGCCCGCTGACCGGAGCCACCCGCTCCCCTTCGGTTCCGTCACCGGCGCCGAGCAGTCCCCGGATCGCCTCGGACGACAGCTCGGACTTCGACACGAAACCCACCGCGGGGCTCCCGGAGATCAACTCCGCCAGGTCCTGCTCGGCGTGAGTGGAAATCAAGATCACCGCAGCCGGGAACACCGCTGCGTCGAGCCGCTCCGCGAGGTCGAAGCCACTCTCCGGTCCGAGTTCGACGTCCACCAGGATCACATCGGGCTGCAACTCCGTGGCCGTACGTATCGCGTCGGCGGTATTCGAAACAGTACCCAGCACCGCGATGCCCTGCTGCTCAAGGAGTCTCCGAGCAACATTGAGAAAGGTTGGGCTGTCATCGACGATCACGCACCGTAGACGACCGAGTTGCAACACCATGCATCCCATGGTGGACCCGATACCCCCGGTACGCATTCCTGCTAGCAGGAAAACACCCGGCACGGCGTGCAGAGCGTAATCACGATGGAGGCGCAGAGGCCGACACGAGCGGGCAGTGTCAGCGTCGCAGCATCTCGTGACCCGCGGGGACCCACGGCGTTGTCACATCCCGGCCAGAGCGAGCCCAATCGCGCCGGCAACGACGGTCGCCAGCAAGGGCACGACTGCATTCGCGATCCCGACCCGGTATCTTCCGCGTTGAAACAGTCGCATGGTCTCGAAACTGGCGGTACTGAAGGTGGTATATCCCCCACAAAACCCAACACCCAAGATCAACTGCAACTCCTGCGGCGCATCGTGGAATAGCACCAGCCCGGCCACGAAACCGAGGACCAGGGACCCCGTCACGTTGATCACCGCCGTCGCCCACGGAAACTTGGCCGCATGGCGGTGTTCGATAGCTCCGTTCAACATGAACCTGCAAGCAGCGCCCGCGCTACCCGCGCAGGCGATCCACAACATCATCATGATTTCGCCTTCGGCCGAAGTGATCGCACCTGCGCCCCGGCGACGATACCGATGGTAGTGGCGATCATACCCACGAGGATCGTGCCCACCGCGTAGCTGCCAGCGGTCCACCACTGATGCCCGCGCAGCAGCAGATCAGTATCGACGGCGAAGGTGCTGTAGGTGGTGAAGGCGCCAAGCAGTCCAGTTCCCGCCCCCAGGCGTAACCGCTTCCGCCAATCAGTGTCTGGGCCTAGCCGAATCAAAGCCTCGAGTAGCAAACCGAGCAGAAACGCCCCGGCCACGTTGATCGCGAACGTGGTCACCGGCCACCCACCGGCCACCTCATGAAACCACACACCGAGCTGAAAACGCAGTGGGGTGCCAACTAGTCCACCGGCACCGACCGCGGCCACCTCACGCCCTCTATATCCGACGAACGATCGGTTTGGCCTAGCCAGAACATCCGTATCGTGCCCGGTTGCCTGCCGGAAGGTCCAGTCCCTTCGCGCAAGTGCTTGCTGCCGTTCCGTCATGGTGTCCAATTCTGTGTGGCGCCAGCAAGGGGTGGATCGAGTGGCGGGTTGATGTAAATTCTCACGCAAACGCGGTTCGACATCGCCGCCGCCAGCATGACCTTGCGGATGCAACCAGCCCCAACCTCGGTATTGCAGGTAACTGCAATACCGGCTACTGCGTAGCTCAGACCTCTGCATCCGCGATCGAGTCGGACAAATTCGACCGATTCATCGTGAAGGCAGATCTCAGGCACTCGTCGGGCATCCCGGCGGCATCGAGCGGTTCGGTGGTGTGGGATTGGTGGGATCCCCTGGTATGTCGCTCCGGGCGGAACCAAGGGTCCGTTGGGCAGCCCGGCCCCTTAATTACTCGCCGGTTACCGGGATGGTGATGTTCAGCGTGGTCCCGTGACCAGGCGGACTCGTGACCTGCATCTGTCCGCCGAGGGCCTCGACACGGTCCTGTAGTCCGATCAGTCCGGAGCCTGCACCGGACGAGGCGCCGCCGATACCGTCATCTCGAATCACCAGGTGGAGATAGTCTCCCTCCACGCTCATGGACACGTTCGCCTCAGAGGCCCGAGCGTGCTTGGCAGCATTGGTGAGCGCCTCGGCCACTACGTAATATGCGGCAACCTCGACCGATTCCGTGAATCGGCGCTTGACAGCGGCATCGACAGTCACGGGCACTGCCGAGCGTCGAGCCAGCGTCCGGACCGCCGATCCCAGCCCGCCCTTCGACAGGATCGCCGGATGGATTCCGTGCGAGAGTTCACGCAGATCCTCCGACACGCCGTTGAGCCCCGAGGCGATTGCCAACAGCTGCTCCCGCACGTCCGCCCAGTCGGCCGGCACCGACGCCTCCGCCATACGCACCTCGAGTCCGAGCGACACCAGCCGCTGCTGGGCCCCGTCGTGCAGGTCACGTTCCAGGCGACGCCGCGCCTCGTCGGCGGCCGCGACGATCCTGGCCCGCGAGGCGATCAGTTCGGCACGGGTCGCAGCATTCGCGATCGCGGTCGCGACGAGATCGGCGAAGTCACCGAGTCGGGCTTCGGTGTCCCCGGGCAGCGGCTCGGTGCGCCGCGATCCGACGATCGCCGCGCCCCACACCCGTTCGTCCACGACGATCGGGACTCCCACGATCGATCCGAAGCCCTCGGCACGAATACGCGTCGCAACTGCCCCTCCGACATGTTCGTGGTTGTCGATCCTGGCTCCGTGGCCGGTGCGCAGGACGATCGCCCCGACGTCGTCGCCCTCCGTCGAGATCCGGTCCCCGGTGACGGGCATCCGCGTCATCCCCGGCTCGTATCGAACGGCGACCAACGTCGCGGTGCCCTCTCCCTCGTAGCGAAGCAACACGGCGTTGACCACATGCAGCCAGAGCGCGAGTTCTTCGGCCACCGCCGTGAAGACCTCCGGAGGGCTGGCCCCGCGCGCCGCTAAAGTCGCAACCCGGCGTAGTGCGGCTTGGTGTTCGGCGAGGATCGCGAGCTCGTCCCGGCTCGCCTCGGCCTCCCGGCGGCGCAGAACCGCCTCCGCAGTGCGCAATCTGGCCTGGCCCGCCATGAGGTTGGCCACCAGCGCGACGGGCAAGAAGACCACGATGGCCACCCAGTCGCTGGCCTTGGTCGGAAACAGAGTTCCCTCCACCTGGAGGTGGAAGTATACGTAGACGAACGCGCTCACCACTGTCGTCAGCACCGACAGCGCGAATCCCCACCGCGCCGCGACCACCAGAACTCCGAGCAGGAACACCGCACCGAAGGCGTTCTGCGGCGCTACCTTGTTCAGCTGGTGCACTACAACGGTTTCCACGATGATCATGGTGGTAGCGACCACGATTCCCAACCATAACGGCGGGGTGGTCGGACGCACCAGGAGCGATATCAGACGCGCAGGCATCTGGTGCGCGTCCGCATCGTAAGCCGCCCAAGGGGGCGCTGCGCCGCGCCGCGACAGCGCTCCCATCGACGACCGTGACCACTTTCGCGTCATCGTGCATGCTCGGATCAGTCGTGAATCTCTCGGACAGACCTCGATGAGCATATATCGAGGAGCACCGCCCCCTCTATTCCAAACGAGCCAATTCGCTCCGCGCAAACGGCCTTGCGCTAGCTGCAACTCTCAGGTTGTCACCCTCGATTACACACCAATGGAATCGGTGATCTGATTTCAAGACCGAGCTGATCCATCGTGAGCACGCGTGGTCCGGCGGGCATGGGAGGAGAGGAAACGGCCGAATGCATGCGCTGGTTCAACGCGGTTCGACTTCCCCCGTGGTCGACTAGCTATCGCCGATCGACCACGAAACGCGCTACCGTGAACATCGCTCCCTTTCCCATCGCCACCTCGCTTCTTGAGGTGGCTGGAACTCCAGGGCAGTATTGCCGGGGCTGCCCCGAATGGGTGGGGGCGAATAGCAAGTGGCTCATAGCCGACGACAGGGAGTAGCGTGATGCCGGGCGCACGACGACATGTCCAGGTCCGCCGGATATACGACGATCCCGCCCCAGAGGACGGCACCAGGGTACTGGTCGATCGGATCTGGCCGCGTGGGATCAGCAAGGAACGTGCGCACCTGGACGAGTGGTGCAAACAGATTGCGCCCTCGACCGAACTGCGCAAGTGGTATGGCCACGACCCGGCACGTTTTGACGAATTTGACCGCCGCTACCAGGCTGAACTCTCCGATCCGGACCGGGCCTCGGCGCTGATGCACCTACGCGAGCTCGCAGGTCAGCAGATGCTCACACTGCTCACCGCGACACGACACCCCGCGATTAGTGAGGCAACGGTCCTTGCCGGCCTCGTCAGAGCACCCGACCCGTCATGATCCAGAAGGGATTGCCATTAAACGACATCTAACGTCAATTCTCAGAGGCCCAGCGAACGAACTATGGCTTGGACCCCCGGTATCAGTTCCTCCTCAAACCACGGGTTCTTGGCGAGCCACGGCTGGTTGCGGGGAGAGGGATGCGGCAGTGGAAGGTAGCCCAGCCGAAGATATTCTTTCGATGCCTTGACGGTATCGGTCAGCGTCGCCTTACGGCGGTTACGCAAATAATGATCTTGTGCATACTTACCAACCAACAAAGTAAGCCTTACGTCGGTCAAATGATCATTCAGCGCCCCATGCCAAATGGGCGCGCATTCCCGGCGCGGTGGATTATCACCAGACTTCGCCTTTCCGGGATAACAGAAACCCATCGGGATAATGGCGACCGAGCGCGAATCGTAGAACTGGTCCGGCGTCAATCCTAGCCAATCACGCAGCCGATCGCCGGACGGATCATCCCACGGGATTCCGGTTTCGTGAACCTTTCGCCCGGGTGCCTGGCCGATAATGCGCAGTTGGGCCGACTGGCTCGCCTGCAGAACCGGCCGTGGACCGCACGGCAGTTGGTCTTCACATTGTGTGCACGCGCGGATGCCTTCGAGCAACTGCGTCAACGTTTCCTGCACGTTCCGTACACTCCCGGGTCGATGGCTGAACAAGTAGAGGGGTGGAACAATCAGAGTGATGTTGTTCGATCGGGCGGGTAGGTCAGGCGTGTCCCGTCGACTCGAGCGAAAGACGTGAGCAAGTGCACCCGATAGCTGATGTTGGACAAGATATCGACAACTGTCACACCGCGTACGCTGAGCGCATCGGCCACCAACGAACGATGGCAGCGCCACGGCATGGCTTCGGCGCACATTATAGCAACGCGCTCTTTCCGGCCCATTTGGACAAGCATGTCGAGAGCATCCTGAAAGTCCGCGGTCAGCATATAATCGGCGTAGCCGCGAAAGCTCTTGTTTCTCCAACCGGAATTGGGAGAATCCTTGTGAGCGTGCCGCAGGCCGCCGAGCGATTTCATCGGCACATAACTAATATGATAGGCGGGCATTCCGTTCGCCAAGGAGGAACTATCGAATTGTGGATTGTGACGCGATCTCGGAATCGTACGAATATCCACGAGTCCCGCAATAGCGTAGATTTTCAATATACCGACGAAACGCTCAATTGTCAGTGTCGAATGTCCAAGGGTGAAAATTGTCCCATCCGGCCAGTCCACTTCCCGCGGCGGAGGATGCTCGTTCAAATAAACTCCGTCATCCAACCGGGGACTCCAATCGTCGGCGATGCCCTCCGTACGACGGCGGCCAAATCGGCCCTTGCACGGCTCGCATGGAGTAGGGGCCTGATCTCCGTTAGACTACGCGCCTAGAATAGACCAAGTCAGACGAGGGCCAAGGCGGCCGGCCGCAACATGTCGGCGGCGCTCGCGACACCGCAATGTGGCCGGCAGATACCGTGCCGAAAACGCCAACGATTTACGAATCGACCTATCTTTAAAGCTTCCGACGGTCGGTTTAGTCCCGCGGCAACGCCAATGCGATCGATGAGTGAAGTACTCCGCCGATTCCGATTAGCGCTGCGCGCATCCGGCGACCATATCCTGACATCTTACCGTGCGGGCGGTACTCAACGAGACGGGCGGCGTCCGTCCACTCTCCGGGCTCAAGCAGCGAGCGTACGCACGAAACATTAAAGACTGTAACTAGTTCCGAACATCCTGCGCAGTATCTGGGTCCGAGGAGTCGACGCGTTGAGCCTGTTGTATCACCGCGTCCGGCAGAAGTGCTCCCGTTGGACGATGCTGCGCACGCAGACTATTCGATTCGACTCGGACCACAGCGAGGTTAGGCCCTCGTCAATCCTACTGGATCGACCATGACAGATCGACGGGCGGCCAAGTACCCTTGGCAGAACCGTCGTCGACGGCGCACAACGCAGTGCAGCGCAGTCGACCGTGCAGGAGATACATGCGACGGGTGACCTTGGAGGCTGCCACCAAGGCCGTTCGGATGCTCGCTCATGGCAATTCGCGGGGCGGTGAGAGGACGGTCGAATATGGACACGGATCGCATAGCAGACATCTGGGGTGCTCGTACTCCACACTCCGGCGGTACGCCATGGGCGGAACGGGTCGATGAGTACCTTGTCGACGGCGTCGCGGGAGTTGACGTCGATCGATGGGTGCGCAGTGCATGCCTCCTGTGTTCTAACGGCTGTGGGTTGGAGATCGCAGTTGCCGACGGCCAGATGGTCGGCATGCGTGGCCGCGCGCAAGATCGAGTTAACCATGGCCGGCTCGGCCCGAAGGGGTTGTACGGATGGCAAGGTGAGCAACGCGACCGCTTGACAACGCCACTGATCCGGAAGGGTGGCCGACTTGTCGAGACAGACTGGGACACAGCGATGTCCCTGGTATCGGACCGGTCTCGTGCGTTGCTCAAAGCTCTAGGCCCGCTCTCGCATGCGTTCTACACATCCGGCCAGTTGATGATCGAGGAATACTACACACTTGCAATGATCGGGAAGGGCGGCATCGGAACGCCGCACATGGACGGCAATACCCGCCTGTGCACCGCGACCGCTGCTTCTGCCTTCGGGGAGAGCTTCGGATGCGACGGACAACCAGGCTCCTACACCGACATCGATCACTGCGACGCGCTTTTCCTGTTCGGGCACAACGTCGCCGAGACGCAAACCGTGCTCTGGGCTCGAATGCTCGACCGACTCGACGGCCCAAACTCACCGCGGCTCGTCTGTGTCGATCCGCGTCGGACCAATGTGGCCGAGCGAGCCACGGTACATTTGCCGATCCTCAATGGAACCAACCTGGCATTGATGAACGCGCTGGTGCACGAGCTGATCGCTCGCGGGTACGTGAACACCGACTACGTCGAGGCACACACCATCGGCTTCGACCGGCTCGAGGATCTGACGCGGGACACGACCCCGGAGTGGGCCGCGGAAATCTGCGGCGTGCCTGCTGCAGACATCACCGCGGCCGCCGAGATCTTCGGCACGAGCGATCAGGTGGTATCCACTTGCTCAATGGGCTTCTACCAGTCCCACCAGGCAACCGCGGCATCCTGCCAGGTGAACAACTTGCACCTGCTGCGTGGGATGCTCGGCCGCCCCGGTGCAGGGATCTTACAGATGAACGGTCAGCCCTCGGCGGAGAACAATCGTGAAACCGGCTGCGGTCCAGCCCTCCCGGGATTCCGGAACTGGCACAACCCCGAGCACGTTCAGGAGCTGGCCGACCTGTGGAACGTCGATCCGCTCGTCATCCCACACTGGGCGCCCCCGACCGACGCCAACACAATCTTCCGCTACGCGGAGCAGGGCTCGATCAGGTTCCTGTGGATCGCAGGCACCAATCCGATGGTGTCAATGCCGGACACCCAACGCATCCGGCGCATCCTCGAAGGCGAGCAGTGCTTCGTCGTGGTGTCCGATGGTTACCGAACCGAGACCACAGAGCTCGCCGACGTGGTGCTGCCGGCAGCATTGTGGGGGGAAAAGCCCGGCACCGCGACCAACGTTGACCGAACCGTGCACCTGTTCGAGCAAGCCGTCGACCCGCCCGGGCAAGCGCGCAGCGACTTCACAATCTGGCTCGATTACGCCCGGCGACTCGGCCTGACCGATAAGGAGGGCGCACCACTACCCCCGTGGGACGAGCCGGAAGAGGCATTCGAGGCCTGGAAACTGTGCACCGCCGGGCGACCGGTGGATTACACCGGGCTTAGCTACACACGGCTGCATGAGCACGGCGGTATGCAGTGGCCGTGCAACACAGCTTCGCCCGAAGGCACCGAACGTCTCTACGTCGACTCGCAGTTCCCCACCACTGCTGAGGCCTGCGAAAACTTTGGTCATGACCTAGCCACCGGCGTTGGTGCTAGCGAGACCGAGTTCCGCGCTCTTCACCCTGACGGACGCGCCATCCTCAAAACCACACCGTACCAACCCGCTTTCGAAGTGCCCGATGAGCAGTTCCCGCTGCGGTTGACCACCGGTCGTACCGTTTACCACTGGCACACGCGAACCAAGACCAAGCGTGCCGTTCCGCTTCAGGGAGCCGCGCCGTCGATGTGGGTCGAGATCTCACAGCCGGACGCCACCCGCCTCGGCATCATGGAAGGCGACATCGTCCGAGTACGCTCACGTCGCGGCAGTATCGAGGCGCCAGCGCGGGTCTCACACGTACGTGAAGGGGTCGTCTTCGCCCCGTGGCACTACGGCGGATCCGACGAAACGGCCGCCAATGAACTGACGCTTAATGCCTGGGACCCGGTCTCCAAGCAACCCGAGTTCAAGGTCGCCGCTGTTTCTGTCCAGCGTATTCGTGCCGGCGAGGGGCCTGCTCCGGCGCCTACCAACACCGCATCGGCCCCGGTTGACGGTGACGGTGTCTATCGCGCGCCGGAATCATTGCGGTGATGGTGGTGCATCTCCCTACCTATCTGACTTTGCTCGGTTCGGCAGAACACACACTGGCCGCCTCTTATCGGTTGGTCTCCGATGGGCACTCAGATGAGCCCGATGTCCGCTACGCCTGCGAAGACTTCGCCCGCCAATGCATTCCACACGCCGAGGCCCTCGACCCGATCGTCGGTCGGTATCAGGATCGCCGGCAACCCGAGCCGGATCGGCTGCATCCACCCGGGCTGCCGACTGCCCGCGACGGCGCTATCGGTCTCCTGCGTGACCTGCAAGATCTCTACCAATTGGCTTGTTTTGTCGATATCACGTGGTCCGTGGTGGCCCAAGCCGCATCGGGCGCTCGCGACCGCGAGCTTTTGGACGTTGTCGCACGATGCCACCCCCAGATCACCGCACAATTAGCTTGGCTACGGATGCGCATGCAGGCTGCAGGCCCGCAAATCCTACTGATTGGGCCGTAACCGTCGATGTTGATCGATGTTCGGCGCCCTCGCGCCCTGAGAGCTCTACGCCTCGGAGGTGTGCGGCCCGTATCTACATCATGCAGGCTCCGGTACCTTGTCGACGCACGGGTCACGCCTGGCTCGTCGCCGGTTGCCGTCTCATTACCGTCCTCGAATGTTTGACCATCAGCATCGCAGCCGGCTTACCCGCTCAAGGGTTGGAGGTTGGAACGCCGCATCGTCCACCAAGAACAACCAGATACGCACCGGGCAACTCGGAGATCTCACTGTCTGGTCGTCAATGGACGATGAACCGTCGTCCACGGCCTTTGCGACTCGCTGGTCGGCAAGGCGGCCTCAACCGAGGCGCACCGACGCCCCACTACGATCACCACTTCGTGATGGTGTTTCTGCACTTCAAACACCCACCCCTTCGTCATCGGACGCGGGTTCCGGTCGAGTCAGGTGATTCACCGAGAACTGTTTCGTTTGAGGCTGCCGATCCCCAGTGAACCGTCCGAGGAGACCGGGGGCGTGTTTCGGACGGGCTCCGTGGTCGAGGCAGATTCAGCGGTGATCGGTGGGGATTCGAGCAGCGCGACGGTGGGGACGAAGAACAACGATCCGGTGACTGGGGTCGAAAAGTCGAGGATGCGGTCGTGCGAGGCAGGTGATCGCCCGAGAAACATGTTCTCCAGCATCTGTTCGATGACCCCCGGGTCAGCGGTGTAGCCGATGAAATACGTCCCGAAGGTCCCGGTCGCAAAGTTGTAGAAGGGCATGTTGTCGCGGACGATCTCGCGTTGATTCCCGTCGGTGTCCTCGATGGTGTTCAGCGCCACGTGCGAGTTGGCGGGTTTGACCTCGTCAGCCAGTTCGACGTCCTCAAGTTTGGTCCGTCCCATCACCCTCTCCTGCTCGTCGACCGGCTGCGCATCCCAGTCCTGCAGGTCGTGGAGGTACTTCTGGACGATCACGTAACTGCCGCCGACAAAGTCAGGGTCCTCGTTCGCGGTGATCGTAACGGCGTCGACGGCATCGTCACCCTCGGGATTGGCGGTTCCGTCGACGAAACCGAGCAGATCACGCCTGTCGAAGTACCGGAAGCCGTGCACCTCGTCCACGACGGTTACCGCGCCCGCGAGCTGCTTCATTATCAACCGGGCGAGTTCATAGCACACACCTTGTTCGGTAGCACGAATGTGGAACAGGAGGTCGCCGTCGGTCGAGGGGGCGTGGTGGCGCTGGCCGCGCAGTTCGCGGAACCTGTGCAGGTCCCGCGGCCTCGGGGCGGAGAACAGGCGGTCCCACACCGCCGCGCCGATGCCGACGACGACTTCGAGGTGCGCAACTGGCACCCGGAACCCCACCGTCCGGCGCAGATCGGCAAGGTCGCCGAGCAAAGCGCGGGTGACCGATTCGCCACCGGGCTCGACGCGCAACACGAGGATCACCGCCGACGCGGTCAACGGGCTGAGCACCGCCTGCGGCAGTATCTTCTTGTTCGTCATCACATGACTCCTGTGACTTCTGCGTGGACCGGACGAAGTCGGTTGATACGTTCATGATGCGGTCATCGAGGTCGCTTCGTCAGCCGATCCGGACCACGTAATCTCGGTAGCGATCGATGAGTGCCGGGTGAAGTCGTGGTCGGTCCAGCGGTGGCCAGACGCGTTTGGTTCTGCGGTAACGCTGTCGGCAAAGGATCTTGCCCAGTTAGACGCCATAGCGGTCGGGAGCCTGAGTCCTAATCAGTCGAACTCCGAGATCATGTTCGACTCCTCAGCCGATCCGAGGTCCTACCACTCTCCGCACCTGGAATCTCCACCCGAGGAGCCAGCCATTGCTGCGCGACGCCGAAGTATTCGGACTAGGTGACCGAGACGCTCGCGTCGGGATACACCCTTTCGCGCCGCGGGATGAACCAAGCGATCACGAGCGCGACCAACGCCGCGATCCCGGCCGCCGCGAACGCAAGCCGGAAGCCGGTTGCGGTGGTATAAGCGTGGCCGCCCACCATCACGACATTCTGTGCGAGGAGCACTGCGGCGACGGCGCTGGCCGTGGACGTACCGATCGACCGCATCAGGGTGTTCAAACCGTTTGCGGCGCCGGTCTCACTCTCAGGAACCGAATGCATGATCAGTGTCGGCAGCGCCGCATACGCAAATCCGATCCCAATTCCGGTGAAACACCCCACCAGGACGGTGTGCCACACCTCCGTCATCAGCACCAGCGCCAGACCGTATCCCGCTGCGATCATCGTGGCGCCGATGATCAGGCTGGTGCGAGGCCCGCGAAGGGCGGAGACCCGTGCGGCGATCGGCGACATAACCATCATGATCAAACCGGTCGGGACCAAGCACAGGCTGGCCACCACCATCGACTGCCCCAGCCCTACACCCGTCACGTTGGGCATCTCGAGTAATTTTGGCAGAACCACCGACGACGTGAACAGGCCGAAGCCGACAGCGACCGACGCGAGGTTGGTCAACAACACCGGACGACGGACACTGACGCGAAGATCGACCAGTGGACTACGTGACCGCCACTGATAGAACCCCCAGACCAGCAGCACAGTCACTCCGCCCGCGGCACAGACCAGGGTCGGGGCCGCGGACCAGCCCCAGCCACTGCCCTTGGAGACCGCCAGCAACAGTCCTGTAAGCCCCACAGCCAACCCGAGCGCTCCCGGGACGTCGAACCGGATCTCCCGATGTTGTGGACCCGTCGGCACGAGCACCCAAAGCGCCACCACCCCGAGGATGCTGAGTGCTCCCGACATCCAGAACAACGTGTGCCAGTTGTAGTGCTGCGAAACGAACGCCGACAACGGCATTCCGGCCGCTCCGCCTACCCCCAGGGTGGAACTCATCAACGCGACGGATCGCCCCAGTCGGTCTGCGGGAATGGTGTCACGCAGCATGCTGATTCCTAAGGGAATGACGCCCAGGCCGGCCCCCTGGAAGGCACGTCCCACGATCATCGGCATCAGCGTGGTAGTCACCGCCGCCAAGAGCGAGCCGACCAGGATGGCGCCGAGCAGGACGAGCGCCACCCGCTTCTTGCCGAAAATGTCGCCGAGTCGCCCGGAGATCGGGGTGCAGACGGCGCCCGCCAGGAGCGTGACCGTGACGATCCAGGATGCGTTCGAGGGGCTCGTCGAAAGCAACCGCGGAAGTTCCGGAACTAGTGGGACCACGAGTGTCTGCATGAAGGAGCAGATGAGACCGCATCCAGCCAGCGCCGCCGTGATCAGAGCGGGGCTACGGACCCTCCCAATCACGGGCGGAGACAGAACGGTTGCGGACATGGATCACGACCATTTCACATCAATTAGTTAGCACATACATATTCCTTTCGGTCATCATGACCGATATGCGCCGAAAGATGAAGGGAAAGCACTGCATTCATGCATCCAGGTCAAGGCCCGCGACCCCAACCACCTCGCCTGCGCCACGGCGTCCACGGCCGAGGCCTACGAACGGATGGCGGGGAGAGCCGACGACGACGGGCCCATCGCGTATACCCGAGCGGCCTGTCCGGGGACGTGTTCGGAAAGCCGCACCGCCTTCAGGTAGTGGTCGGGCGACTCTTGATCGCTCCGCCTATTGTCTACAACGTCCGCGCGCAACACTCAGCTTCGAACCAGGTCTGGCGTGCGGGCCGGTGGGGTTCGACGAAGGTGAAGTTGTGCGAAGCTCAGTCGCGCCAATAATTGTTGGCCGCGGCAATGGTCTGGAATTCTAGGGCAATCACCTGGCTCGCGGCGATGAGGCTTTCGGGCGTCGTCGAATAGTTGGGACGACCCCCTTTCAGCACGTCGAAGTCGGGCTGCATGTTGTGGATGCTGTGACGCGCCATCGTCATGGCGAGAGCACGGCCCTCCTCGGCCGTCGCGGTGATGAGACTGCCGCCCGGCACGAGCACGAGCGCGTCATCTGGAACACGGTTCATGACAACTCCCTCTCGAGGTGGCGTCGAAACGGGGAATCACGCCGCGCCGCAGGCGCCATCGATGTGCAACACAAGCGATGCTAGCCGCTCGACCTTCACTGGGACGCGGTATCGAATGAGGAAGTGCGCCCCTACGGGGCATACTCGAGACTGTCATGGACAGTCAATGGCGCCACCTATGCGGCGGCGTATAGTCTCACAGCAGTCAACCGGAGGGCTCAGACGATCCCGGCACGCATTCATCTCTCGGGCGACCCGACCAATTAACGTCGCTGCTTTATGCCGCCGATGTGGCCCTCGACAGAGCCCGAGCTAGTCGGGGTTGAGTCCGCCGGGGACGACGTCCTGTCGGTCTCGAGTGGGCGGATGAAGCGGTGCACTTGCCGCAAGCCATAAGGCGTTTAGCTTTTGCCGTTGGGGACGCTCCCGCGAAGCCGGTGACATAGACAGCGGAACCTCGAATTCCACCATCCAGACGGACCTGAGCCCACCTGCTCCGCCCAACCGCTCTCCATGCCGCGGTACGTTCACCACGGATAAGTGCCAAATGCATCACCCGATTGGGGTACCCCCGGAGACACAAACCCGCCTGCGAGCGGACGGTTCGTAGCTGGAAGCTGCCACTTAAAACACTCCGCTGACGCTACGCGCGGCGCGTTAGTTCTCCTCGACCTCTTTCGCACAGTTCGCATAGTCAGCGGCCGTCGAGCAGTGGTCCGCAGCCGTCGCCTGCTGGAGCAGCTCATAGAGCTGCTCCCGTTGGTCCGGGGCAAGAGCGGAAAGGACCTCTTCTTCAGCAACTGCAAGGGCGCACTCTGCTGCAGCCAGGTGGCACGCTCCTGCCTCCGTGAGCTGAACGAAGTGGCGGCGCCGGTCCACCGGGGACCGGATACGTTCGACGAAGCCTGCGCCTTCAAGATCATTGAGAAGACCGACGACGTTTGCCCGATCCATCATCAGGGTGGCCGAGAGCGCCTGCTGCGTAATGCCACTGCGGTCGCGTAGCACGGTCAAAGCAACTAGGTGACGCGCCCGCAGGCCCAACGGCTCGAGGACGCGTTCACCGTGCAATCGCATCCGTCTGGCGAGGTAATCGAGAAGGGCACCACAACGGTGCGCGGGCTCGGTCACAACAGGCAAACCATCCATGCCACACATCCTATCCTTCCCCACCAACAGTTGGTGTGATAGAACTGTTTTGTCTTACACAAACTATTTGCTTGACGCGCAAGGATATATTCATGGCTCACCTTCCACACATCGATTCGAGCAGATCAGACTTAGCGACGGTCGATCGCGTGCGCAGCGCCCATGCCGCCGCCTGGGAGACGACACCGCTTGGCGGCGGCGCCATTGGTCGTCCGATGAGCGCGCAAAGACATCGAGGCGCCTGGCAGGCGCTCCAAAATAGCCAGGTACCGACCACACGCCCGGCAGATGCCGGTGAGTACGTCGGGTCCGTAGCTACGACGGTGGACGCCTTGTCGGTCGACTGGTGGCGCACCCCCGAGTTCGACGCCGTCGTGACCCTCTATAGCGAGATCCCCTACTACCGCGGCCGCAAGACAATTCTTGCCTGGAATCGCACCTTCGGGTGGTCGCTCGGCGTCCACGGACTTACCCAGGGGAACGTGCTGGTCGTCGAGGGACTCGGATTGGGACCCACACCGGATCCCGTGCACTGCTCAGATCGGGTCGCCGAGTTGCTCAGCGAACTTTCCGACTGGGCCCCCCGGCAGGCGTCCGGACAGCCCGCCCCACGAATCGTGCACGGCCCCGTAGCTCCTCGCAGGTAATCCAGATCCCAGATCTCGGGAGCCCGTGCGTCCCGGGCGCCGCCCGCTCGAGATCGCAGACACCACGATTCTCCTCAGCTGTCAGGAAGACTAGCCATGCTCGTTGCAACCACAGTCGTCTCAATCGCCCTCGCGACCCTGTTCCTCGTCGCCGACCCGCGGAACCATCCTCAAACAATGCAATCGACCACCCTGACCATCGGGCTCCCCCCTGACGCGGGTATGGCTCCTCGCCTCCGTATTCGTTATAGCCGCGGGACTGCTCCTCAGGTCGCACTCGTGGCCGCGAAGCGGAACCGCCGCAGCCAGATCATCACCTACTTCGTCGGGACCACCTCACGCACGCGCAATTTTCGTAGGAAGCTGCGATGCCCGCCCTCGTTCCAGGCTCGCGCAGTTGATCGCCGAGACACCATCGGACGGGAGGACTAGGCCATGATCATCCACGACCAGCACCACCTCAGAGGGCGCTCCACCTCAGAAGACGTTCTACGATGGAAGGCGTTTGGACTGTTTTCCGCCACCACTATCGGGGCGATGACTCTGCTGGGAACCTGGATCGGGGACCCGACACTTGGTGCCCTTGGTGGCGGACTCGCCGTCGGTCTCGTCTTGCTGGCGGCGGCGATGCTTACATAGGGCGGCCACTATCGTCACCACGTACCCCATGCGGCCCCAACCCCTCGACGTCCTCCCGGGCAGGAGACGACCTGCACGTCAACCGGCGAACTCCAAGTCGATCAGGAAGCATCGACGAATCAGGAGGGTCGGAAAGACGAACAGGATGATCGAGTGATCCCAATCATCGCCGAAACCGCTCACTGCGCACGATAGGTTCGACAGCGCGCCGAACCCCGAGATCCGAACAAGCAGGACGCCGATGCGCTCGGCACTCGCTTCTCCAGAGACGTAGCGGATGGCGCGTGCGCCAGTTCACCCGCCCTCTACGAATCTGGCCGAGGCGATATCCCCATCGCAAAATCCCACACCCATCGGTGTTCGGGCCGGCGATCACCCTCCAGCGCTAGTGCTGTGCTCGCCACACTCCCGCACCCACTCTGCTACCCAAACCAACTAGAGGTTCATATGAGGCTACTTTCATTCGCCATACCCTCCGCACTCCTCGTCGCCACACTCACAGCCGGTTCCACAACTGCTCTCGCGGAAACGCTCCCGACCGAGATCAACTATGAGACACACATCGAAGGTGCCTCGATTATCACCACGATCGACACCGGAACATTCGCTCTGACTGCATACAGCACCGCCGATCTCAACGACGAAACAGGGACTAGTGTCATTTCGCTGCCCCTCGCCTATCGCATCGGCGAGCATGAATTACCCTTCTATCAAAATGTCAGCGATGACGGCAAGACTCTTCGCCTGACGCCGAGCATCGACCAGTTATCCACGCCCGAAGCGAGCAACCAACTTGCGCTGCACGACGCGGCATCCCTCGTCGAGAATTCCCGAGCTCAGACGGCATTCCAGCAACAGCTGGGGATCGCATCCGCCATCGGTAGCCTCACCGGGACCATCGTGGGCGCTGTTCTCGGGTTCCTGGTCGGGTGCGCCATCGGAACACCCGTCGCGGTCTTCGGATGTCTACCATTCGGCGTCACCGGCGCCGGCATCGGCGCCGCTATTGGAACGATCGCCATCGGTGGGCCGACCCTGGTCGTCGCCGGAATCGATCTCCTCACCACCCTTAGTTCACCCGCAGGGACCACCAAATGGGCTGAATAGTCTGCTGCCCAATGCCTTTAATTGCCCGGGAATATAACAAATCCCAATTCGTGTGGGCATCTGGTAGATCCCAGAACTTGGCCGACCCTAAAAGTTCGGATGATTCTTTGCGATGCATGTGCGATAACCGCGCAGATCGTAATCACAACCAGCCCCCCGCAGCTTTGTTGACGATATGCGTCTTGCTCGTATCGCGGACGAGGAGCGAAAAGGAGTCCTACAAATCGCGGAAGCCCCATCGAGCAATACGTTTACCGAAGAGTTCAGTCACCTAACAGGTTACGACGCGGACCGGTCCGGACTATAACCGACAGCGTCACCCCACAAGCCACCCCTTGAGCAACGATTCGTCGCCCTGCGACAGTCGGTTGTAAGCGAAACGTTCCAAGCTGCACAGCCGACGGCCTCACTCCACCCGG
This sequence comes from Rhodococcus sp. G6(2025), assembly GCF_058628105.1. NCBI lineage: Bacteria > Bacillati > Actinomycetota > Actinomycetes > Mycobacteriales > Nocardiaceae > Rhodococcus > Rhodococcus sp. G6(2025). Next base: position 650,296 of record NZ_CP179751.1, on the reverse strand, counting down.
GGCGCGATGAGGACGCACACGAACGACCGTTGATGTCGTGGGTCGGTGAAAGTGATGACGAACGTGCGGCCGGGCATTCGCTAAGACTGCAGCACAGTTCGCGTTCGGAAGGCGTAAGGCTCATCCGCCCTCACGCGAAACACACCAATCCGCCGACAACAGCAACAGCAAGCACCGAGGCCAGCGCACAGATCAACCAAGCCCGAGTCGCGATCGTCCGCCACCCCCACTCCCGACTCCCTATTTCCTTGACCGCCCGCGGTCCCGCAGCACCCGGGCCGGGGGCGCACGCACCCGAGTGGCGGCGAGCCAGGGCGTCCGCCCTGACCGCCGCGCTCAGCGAGACGATTACCACAATCAACGCCAAGATCAAGGTGGCGACCAGCAAGGGCAAATCAATCACAGCCGCTCACGGCTCCTCCAACTTGTCACGATGTCCATCAGGTGCGTACATGAACACCATCTTCGAACCCGTCATCGATAGACAGGGCCGACATTCAGTGAGCACCCTACGGCTAAATCGCGGGCTCCTTGTCGGCCGGAGGAAGAATGGTGGAATCGTGGCCTTCGGTCGCCCACTTTGCGCGAGCGTTCCGCACGGCTATGACGGAGAGAATGAAGCCAGTACCCATCGTGATGGGACTCAGAACAAAGGCTGCCACATACGAATGTGTGAGATCGTGTGCCAGGCCCCACAATGGCGCTCCGATTGCGATGCCAATTGTGCTGGCCGGTATCAAGATACCTGCCAATCCGGCATAGTCTCTGTCGCCGAACGCAATACGCGCCATAAGCGCAGGGAAGACGCCGTTCGCGGTCACGATGAGTACAAGAAATATGCCAGCTGTCTCCCCCACAAAAGACCCTCCCGCGACTGACATCAAGGCCCAGCCCATCGTACCCAATGCCCAGACGACCGCGAGAGTTCGAGCGAGGTGAATTTTGTCGATCATGAACCCGACGACCGGGACCACCGCGATTGCAAGCAGGAAGAAAATCGACATTATCGTTGAAATCGCGTTTGACCCGATGCCCTGCCCGGCGAGGTGAGCGGGATAGTGCTCCTGACCGGCAGCGGCCGTGAAGGCCAGAAGGATTCCAGCGTAGAGCATCCAGAACGGCTTCGATTTGAGAGCCAAACGGTACGGCATTCCCGCCCGCTCCCCGACATTTCCGAGCTCCGAAGTGGCGCCGTACGGTTCGAGACCGAGGTCCTCTGGCTTATTGCGAACCAAGATCGATGCCAAGAGCATCGGCACCAGCACCATGATTCCTAAAAGGAAATAGCCTGAACGCCAACCATGATCGGCGATATAGGTTGGGAGGATCGCGGAGACGACCACGCCGCCGATCCCGCTGGTACCCGACGCCAAACCAAGCATGGTTCCGCGTCGCTCGACGTACCACGCGTTGATCAGGACTGCAGCAAGCAACATCGTCGTCGGAAAAAGCGACAATCCGATCCAGAATCCGCAGAGATAGATCATTGGAAGCGAGTTGGCGAGCGACATCGCCATGAGTCCCACGCCCATCCAAACCCCGCCGATAGCTACGAGCAGCCGAACGCTGAAGCGTTGAGCGAGGCGGCCAACCACGGGCATTGTCACTAATGACATTAGTGTCAAAAGGCTGAAGTGGACCATGAAGGCGGAACGGGTTATTCCAAGGTCCGCTGTGACCGGTCGGACGAAGTAGCTGGTGCCTGTAAAGACAAGCGTCAGCGAGGTCATAATTAGTGCCGCGCCAATCGGCACGAGAATATAAGGAACGCGTGATCGGTTCACGTGATGCCTCCGGTGAGTGGTGAGCCGACGGATCCGTCGACATTGGAGAGTGCGTCTGCCCTCAAGGCCGGACGCGTGTGCTCTGGTCGGCGGTTTCAACCCGACAATTAGTGGGCCCTGAAGGTGGCTGCCCAGTTCTGGTCATGCCGTACGCCAGAGACAGTGTTTGCGTCTCGACTCTCAACACCACAGCGATTGGCGTCGAGTCTGCCCAGCTACCGCGACAGACTCGACGCTCATCTCAATCGTGCGGGTCAAGCGACTACGACATTGCTACGTCCTGGCCCTTAATCGCACGCCGAATCACGAGCGGACGCTCATACGAAACATCCTTATTACTGCGTTCTGCCGGCCCACTACTACGAGCGGACTCCGTGAATCCCTCTGGGAAGTCAAAGTTGTCGACCTTGAGGATCGATTCCGTGATGGACACGCGGGCTGCGATCGCCCACTTCCCGTCGCGGCGTTCGAACCGATCCACGTAACGGCCGCTGGTAAGCATGTTGGGCTTAACTCTGGTCTCGCAGAATCCAATGTAATACGTCTCGACATGAGCCGTATCACCCTCGATATCGAAAACCATATTCGTCAGCTGATGGGTGTGCGTTAGATGCTGCTCGGCGTGCATTCCCAGAGCCCAGTCAACGAACTCACCTGCCGGCAGGACCACCGGCCCATGGTCGTCAATTGCGTCGGGATGATATGCAGAGAGTGCCAGAGTCCGATCGCCGCGATCCAGACCCCGACAGTAGCGCTGAATCGCATCGACGATGTCCTGGCGATCGACCAACTCCTGAAGTCGTCCTTCAAGTTCCTGCTTCACTGTTTCCTCCTGGGGTTGAGATTCTTTGGTAGTAAATTCAATTGCGCTGCAAACGAGTTCGCTTACTTGCGGACCTACCCTCGTGACTCAGCGCGCTTCGACGGGTTTCGGTCGCTCCGGCCTCTACTCCGGTGCGGCTCACCAAGAGGCGCAAGTAGATGATGGGGGGATAGCTGGGCGGACGGAGTGGAACCCAAGACCGTCGGGCTGGCGGCGACCGCGCGCAGCGTCGCGACGGCCTCAACCGTGCAAATGTCGCGTGACCGTTGAATGACTCATCTCGGCACCGATAGAGCTAAAGCTCAGTGAGCGGTGAACTGTTGTCACGAGTGTTATGGACCGAAGCCCAGTTACGATGTCTGCGTCGGGCCGAAACAGCCGATAGAGGTCATGTAGTCGAATGAACCGAACGTGGGATTGATTCTTGCGTCTTCAGGTGTTGGGCACCCTTGGCTATTGGACGCGGTTGGGTTCGGGTGACCTCTGTAGGCCTGGGCGTAGACTCTGGTCGTGCGTGGTACATGACCGTTTCCGAGGCGCGGCACGTCGGTAACCATCGGGCGGCCGATGGTGTGCAGAGGAGACCGAGAAGCCCTTTTGCACGGTGCATTTTGCATCTCCTGCGACGCGACTTAGGACGACGGATGCGATGACTCCTAACACCGCGGAAACGATCGTCACCACCTAGTCACGGTTTTTGGATTGCCGAGGTGACTGAATCCTGCGCGTGTGGTAGATCGCGCGCCGTAGCCGACGATGTCACCTAGACCCGAACGGGATCGCCGTTGTAGCCGGGTAGGTTCAAGTGGCCCGCATCGACGGGGATGACCACACCAGTGACGTCCTTAGCCTCATCGGAAAGCAGGAAGGCAACCGTATCGCTGACTGCCTGCGGCTGGATAAAGCCGCGCCCCTTCAGGGCCGTCCAGTTCGCCATCGCAAACTCCAGGTCGGCGCGGCCCTTGCCCGGTCCCATCGCGTGTTCGTAGGAACCAGGCCAGTGAATCATATCTGTATCGATCGCGCCGGGAAGTACACAGTTGCAGTTGATGCCGTAGCGCCCGAGTTCCAACGCGACGTTCTTAGAGAAGGCAACCACGCCGGCCTTCGCCGAGTTGTAGTGGGCGTAATCGAAACCGGGCTCGACGGCGTTCACGGAGCCAATCATCACAATTGACCCAGACTGCTGCTCGATCATGTGGGGGGCGACTGCCTTTGTGATTCGCCACGTCCCGGTGAGGAGTACATCCATCATGTCAGTCCACTCATCGTCTGTGATCTCCCAGAATCGCCTGAAGGCGCCGATCCCATGGTTCACGACGAGTTTGTCGATCTTGCCGAACGTCTCGATTGCCGTGCCGATTGCACTGTCCAGCGCTACTTGATCTCGCACGTCGGCCTCGAAGGCAACGACTCGTCGGCCCTCCGACTCTACGAGTCGCACAGTCTCCTTCAGGTCAGCGGGCGTAGCGAGGGGATATGGAACTGATGCGATTGATTGTGCAATGTCGATGGCGACGATATCGGCCCCCTGGCGGGCGAGAGTCACTGCGTGAGAACGACCCTGCCCCCTAGCCGCACCGGTAACGACTGCCACCTGACCGTCAAAACGTCCCACGTCTATCTCCTTTTGCCTCGTTGTGATGCCGGGCGAATGCCGCCGGGGCGGCGTTTGGCTCTCTGGATTGCGTGAACTGCCTCCGATAGCCGCGCCGCCGCCGGCCGACCTCAGTGCGAGGCGGAACGGTGAGAGGAAGACACTCAGCGACTCTCGGCGCTGACGGCGGTTCCGCTGCTACCTCGTCTTCCGTAGTGGTCGACTAGTGTGACGAAGAGAATAGTAAAAGTAGTAAGAATTATGCGCAAGGCCTTGACGCTACGAATTCTCGCCTCTTTCGTCGCGACGCCAACCCCGATGCGCGTCCCGGCGGTGTGCAGACTTCCGTTCGCGACCCGCGCGTCATGGTCCAAGGGCTCGAAGGTATCGATGCGCTCGCGCGACTGCACGTCACGACTGGACGTTAGGCGGTGGGTTCGTGAGGTCGCTGCGACGGCTCCGCTATCCCGCCCGGGCCGGGCGTGGAGGTGCCGGGTCCGAATGATGCCTCGTTGCGCCGAAGAAGCTCCAACCTGACCTCCCTGTCTTTGCAGAGATGATTGATCGCGCTCGCCTAAACAGCCGTGGCAGAGAAGTCGATCGCCTCTGCCGAATCGCAGCGCCGCTGGCGCAGGCATCAAGTTGGCTGGGCAATTTCGGGCCCGTGTCGACTCGCCACCCGAATAGGGTTCGTCTCCTATTAGATTGGTCCATTCGACTACCCCGTCGAGGATGAAGATGGCCCAAGGAGCGATCAGACTCCCTCGGCGAGTTGCGGCATTGAGACTGCAGTGTCAAAGATCGATGGCCTGCCGCCGCCGTGGCCTGTTCGTCAGCGCTAGCGAGGTTGGTGTGGTGTGCGGCGCAGTAATTTCCGCTTGGCTCAGGATGTGTAGGGCTTCGCCGGCCAGCGCATCGTCGCGAATGCCGACGCGGTTAACACGGTGCTAAAGTTGCTTGGATTCCGTCGGGGAAGCCCGCAATTGTGCGGCTTTCCAGCCTGCCCGGGAGCCGGCAACCTCTAACACGCCCGATATGACCGTCGCATGTTGGTGCACCTTGGCGGTCAAACCGCTTCGGGGGCGGCCGGTGAGGTGATCAGCGCACTCGTCAGGACGATGAAGCAAAAGGTACTAATCCTGGGGCACGGGTGGGCTGCCACCACGCTTGCGCACCGCCCCCGAGTCCATCGACAAGATCCACTCCAGGTCGCCGTTGACGTCGGCCATTGCCACCAGCGCCGTGAGGATCCGGTCCCACGTCCCATCGTCGACGTAACGACGCTGGCGCTTCCACACCGTTTTCCATGGACCGAAATGCGCGGGCAGATCCCGCCAAGGCACCTCGGTCCGTAGTCGGTAGAGCATGCCCTCGATCACCAGCCGATTCTTCTGGAACTTTCGCCCCCTCAACCCGTTGGAAGTGGGCAGAAGCAGCTCAAGCAATGCCCATTGGGTGTCCGTCAGAACCTCGTACCGGTCGAATCTAGTCGTCACACCGAAGATCCTGCGCCACAGGACTCAAGCAATTGGGAGACACCCGTCTGTAGCAGCGATACCCTTGATACACGCCATCAATCATGATGTGTGGTGTATACGCACTGGTCGTGCCGTCGAGGCCAGGGTGCAGGAATAACGAGCCGACGGAGTGAGTAGACCGTCTGATGGGTGAAGGTGATCCGCTTGACACTCAGCGGTACCCGCCGTTCCCTGCCGCCGGACTCGGTGGATCTGGTTTCACTGACGTTCAGGAGATCGGCCGCGGCGGTTTCGGTGTCGTCTACCGGTGCACCCAGGTGGACCTGGATCGCACGGTGGCGGTGAAGATACTCACCGTCGAACTCGACGACGAGAACCGGGCCCGATTCTTCAGGGAGCAGAGAGCGATGGGCCGGCTGACCGGGCACCCGAATATCGTCAACGTCCTGCAAGTCGGCGCTACCGACAGCGGACTTCCCTACATCGTGATGCCGTACCACCCGCAGGATTCACTGGAGGCCCGAGTTCGCAAAGGCGGCCCGCTCGCCCTGGACCAGGTCCTTCGCCTCGGTGTGAAGATGGCCGGTGCGGTGGAGTCGGCGCACCGGCTCGGCATCCTGCATCGCGACGTCAAGCCGGGGAACATCCTGCTCACCGATTACGGCGAACCGGAGTTGGCCGATTTCGGTATCGCGCACATCAGCGGTGGTTTCGAGACCGCGACCGGTGCGGTGACCGGGTCGCCGGCGTATACCGCGCCGGAGGTCCTCGGAGGTGACCCGCCGAGCCCTGCAGCCGACGTCTACGGCCTCGGTGCCACCCTGTTCAGCGCCCTCACCGGCCACGCGGCGTTCGAACGCCGCAGCGGTGAGCAGGTCGTCGCCCAGTTCTTGCGGATCACCACGCAGGAGGTGCCCGACCTGCGCGAGCACGGACTACCGGACGATGTGTCCGCGGTGATCGCCCGGACGATGTCCCGCGAGCCCGGTCAGCGGCCGCCCACCGCCGCCGACTTCGGAGAACAGTTACGAGGCCTGCAACGCGACCACGGCTTCCCGGTCGACGAGATGGCGCTCCGCACGGAACCCGATGCGCAGGAAAGCAACCAGCCACCGACGTCGCGTGGCGGACGACGAACACCGACTCCCTCAAGGGTCAGCGTCACGGGAAGTCTTCCCCTGGAACTGACGAGCTTCATAGGCCGCCGACACGAGCTCACCGAGACGAAGAACCTGCTGACCGGGTCCCGACTGGTGACGTTGACCGGGATCGGCGGTGTCGGCAAGACCCGGCTGGCAATGCGGATCGCGTCCGCGGTGCAACGCGAGTACTCCGACGGTGTACGCCTGGTGGAGTTGGGCGATCTGCGCGACGCGGTTTCACTGGTCGACTCCATCGCAGGCGCACTGGGAGTCCGGGACCACTCGACGAGGCCACTGCGGGAGGTCCTGATCGAGTTCCTGGCACCGCGAGAGGTGCTGTTGGTCCTCGACAACTGCGAGCACGTGGTGGACGCGGTCGCCGAACTCGCCGAACTCCTGCTGCACACCTGTCCGCGGGTGCGGATTCTGGCCACCAGCCGCGAACCCCTTAACATCGGCGGGGAGGCGGTACACCGAGTCTCGCCCCTCGGCGTACCCGATCCCGATCGGAGGCCGTCATTGCGGGAGTTGCCCAAATACGATGCGGTGACCCTGTTCGCCGAACGCGCCAGTGCCGTCGTTCCCGGCTTCGAGGTCACCGAGGACAACGCGGTCACGGTGGCCCGGATTTGCCAACGACTCGACGGACTGCCGCTGCCGATCGAATTGGCCGCGGCCCGACTGCGGGCGATGTCACCCGAGCAGGTCCTGGGGCGGCTAACCGACAGCTACACCCTGCTAACCCGCGGCAGCCGCGTGGCGCCGACGCGACAGCAGACGCTGCGGTTGAGCATCGACTGGAGCTTCGATTTGTGTACCGCCGAGGAGCAGTTGGTGTGGGGGCGGCTGGCGGTGTTCGCGGGAAGCTTCGAACTCGATGCCGCAGAAAGCGTGTGCGGTGCCGACCTGGATACGGGCGAGTTGCTCGACACACTGACCTCGTTGGTGGAGAAGTCAATTCTGATCCGCGAGGAAGCTCGGTCGGTCGTGCGGTTTCGGATGCTCGAAACTCTGCGCCAGTACGGACACGAGAAACTCGAGCAGACCGGTGCGGCTGCGACGTTGCGTCGCCGGCACCGGGACTGGTACGAGGCATTGGCGCTACATGCGGAGGCCGAGTGGATCAGCGCCCACCAGCTCGAATGGATCAGCCGGCTCAGACGAGAACAGCCGAATCTGCGGGAGGCCCTCGAATTCGGCGTCGAAGACGACCCCGCGGCCGGCCTGCGCACCGCCGCCGCGCTATTCCCGTTTTGGGGCTCCCAGGGCCTTTTCAGCGAGGGCCGGCGCTGGCTCGATCGCCTGCTCGACCGCCAGAGCGGCCCTCTCGCCCTTGAACGGGCCAAGGCGCTCTTTTGCGCCAGCGTGATGGCCGATGTTCAGGGTGACCTCCAGACCGGCGGCGTACTCGTCGAGGAAGGGCATGCGCTGACGGCGCATACCAACGATCCCGCGATCCGGGCCCTCGCCGCTTTCGCAGACGGCATGCTGGCCCTCTACAGTGGTAAGCCTGCCGACGCCTGCCCGCGCCTCGAAGCTGCCATCGCGGTATTCAGCGACTGCGCCAATCGCACGTACGAAATTAGCGCCTTGTACCCGTTGGGATTGGCGTATGGGCTCTCTGGCTTACCAGAGCGGGCGATCGAATGTCATGAGCGCGTTCTAGCGATTACGGAAGCGTGCGGAGAGAAAATGTATCGGTCACAGTCGCTGTGGGCCCTCGGCATTGCCGAGTGGTGGCAGGGCGACAGGGATCGTTCGGTGCAGCTGCTCAATCAATCATTGGAACTGACCCGGCAAGTGCACAGTCCACGCATCGCCGCGACATGTCTTGAGGTGCTGGCCTGGATCGCCTGCGACTTCGGCGACGCATCACGGGCTGCGGTGCTTATGGGAGCTGCAGACGCGCTGGCGCGGTCAGTAGGAACGGCTACGATCTTCCACTCCAGCCTGCTTGTGTACCAACAGGACTGCAATCGAAATGCTCGCCAGTCGCTCGGAGACCGAGCGTTTGAAGTCGCACACCGCAAGGGTGAACAGCTCGGCTTCGATGCGGCCATCGCCTACGCCCTCCACGAGCAACGACCCAGTGTGTCTGCACTCCCCCCTGACGCGTCCACGCGACTGACCAAGAGAGAAAGCCAGGTTGCCGACCTAATCGCCGAAGGCCTGACCAACCAGGCCATTGCCGACCGCCTAGTGATCTCACCCCGCACCGCTCAAGGTCATGTGGAGCACATCCTGACGAAACTGGGATTCACTTCCCGCACCCAAATCGCGGCTTGGGTCGTGAAGCGGACACAGGACTAAGCCGATTAGATCTGCACTGAGTGTTCGCTCAGTATTTGGACGACGCGGAAATAGCACCGAATACACATTCCATAGACGATATTGGCAAGCCAGAATCTTCCCGCACGAGACCTCTGCTTCTGCCTGTTACTTTGCCCGCCTGTGCATTTACACATTTCAGTGCGGGTCTACGACACCTCTCGATGATCGGTGGTGCGCACTTCGTCGCATTCGTCGACGTACTCCAGGTAGGCGTGCATCCTGCGTGGCTCCATCACGTGGTCGAGAAGTATCGCCAGTGGGGTCGCGACGGTCCTGAACAATGTCGTGATCATGAAGGTTCCTTTGGCTCGCAGTTGGCTAGGACGCGGCGGGACCTCATCCGAATAATTAGTGAGCAGATCGTCGCCGCGCTCTTACGGCGCTCTGACCAGGGGCTGTGAGTTCACGGTTCCACTGGTCGAATTCCGCCGTCGCGCGTTCCCAAGATCGGTACTCGTCGGCCAACTCAACCGTTCGGACTCACGCTGAGTCTCAATCCTCTTTACCACCGTGACCGCCGGAAATAGCGTCGCTAGCAGCAGCGCAGGTCTTCAACAATTGCTCAACGTATTCGTCGAACTCGGATCGCGAAATGTCGCCGGGCGGGCCCCACGCTGCAAGGGTGAAAGCTACTTCACCATCTAATCCGAACACAGGGGCAGCAAGCGATCGCAACTCGTATCGTTCGAGCCCGTCGATTTCTTCTGGATTGAAGCGCCGAGAGACCAACTTTAGTTCAGCACGAAAACTCTTCAGCGAAACGCTGGGGTCGCCTTCATTTAGTCGGGTCCAAGTCCGCTCCAGATGTTCGACTTCGCGGTGGCCGAGTGCGACTGCAAACCCCCTGGTTCGAACCCGTTCAGGCATGGTGGCGTAGCTCTCGGAATCGCGGTCAGTGGTTGAAGTGCCGGCCTGTGCCATCCACGTTTCGCGAAGCTTATCGTCGCCCCAAGCAGCAAACACGCTGCCCAGTGGGGGCATGAATGGAAGTCGCTGCCCCACACGCGTAGGAGTGACTGCGCCAGGGACCGTGCCGGAAGTGGCCGCGAGAACGAGTTCGCCACCAATACGGGCCATCGCAGCTACCTCAGTATCGAAGTATCTAGCCAACTCTTCCATGTGCGGACGTGCAACGTCGATAGCCTTCAATTGGTCGACCAAGTCGAATTCGCGAATCGCGAGGGACTGGGGCATAAAGGAGCCGTATCCCCCGCGGAAGAAGAGCAACGGATATGCGCTGTTGTGCATGCCGAGGTCTTCGACTCGTGCAACAACAATTTCGTGATCTCCGGCGTCGTGGATGACCTCAACTCTACAATCGATGTGGGCAACCACACCATCGATAACTGGGTTACCCTGGTCGGAAACACGCCAGTCGATATCGCTGAATTTATCGGACTTGCGGATCGCAATGTTCCGACCGATGACCTCTTGGTCAGCACTCAGCACGTTGATGCAAAAACGATTGCCGGTTTCCCGCAACGCGTGCCATGAGCTCGAACTCTTACTCGGCATAAACGCGACGAGTGGGGGGTCTAGCGAGACTGATGTGAATGAGCCAACTGTCATGCCAAGTGGGTCTCCCGAGCCTGAGATAGCTGTAACAACCACGACGCCGGTGGGATACTGCCCCAGGACCTCGCGGAAGAATGTTGCTTCGAGTGGTGACGTCATGGGCTCGATCCTGTCTCGATTCGTGGTTTGGGAAAGAACAGACTGAACGACGTATCGCTCTCGGGAATGAGGCTTCTTTTACTCCGCGTGGACGACGCCCGCGGCGGCGCCGGGCAAAGGCGTTGCAACTCAAGCTGACGGCGTTACTTCGTTCACGCGAAGCGGTGATGATCGACCGGGTGCCGTCGCGACCGGTGGAATGGAGGGAGCACTCGTTGAAATTGTGTATTCACTTTAGCGGTAGAGTTTTTGATCATCACGGTCTCGCGTCATGGATCACAGACCAGGCCGGTTGTTCGGCCACGGCCTCGACATCTCGACGGTGACCATGGGTCGCGTTGCCGCCCTCGGTCGACGTTGCATCGCGCCAAGGATCGCGGTGCCGAACATCTTCCATTCCGTCGCAGTGCGCAGAACACCCTCCACAGCCTGGGGGGTCGGCGACTCGACTGCTGAGCGCCTTGGGCTACCTCTCAAGCATCTTCACCTCATCCATCTATCGTAGTTCGGTATATCGAATCCCTCTTGGGGCGCGGGGCCCGCTCTGCTGTCCGTTCACGATAGCCCGGAGTCCGCCCGATGAAAAGCCACGAACTGGCACTCTTGTACGTTTCGCCTCCCTTTCGGTGGCCAGTGACAGCCGTCACCCATATTGCTACACTGCTGTCGAGGCGCTGAGTATTTCGGTGTACCGAATAGATGGAAGCGAGAGTGCAACATGTCGGTTTGGGTCCGATCAGCCCCCAATCCGCATAGCGCTGACGTTTTCAACCCGCAGTCAACAGTCGCGGTGTGCTGGGAGCGGCAAACGGTTGACTACCGGCTACGTTTCGGCAGTCCCGCGAACCTGTCGCATCCTTGCGCGCTCGCGCCGATGTGCGTCTTGGCAGGTCGGCGTTCGTTGCCAACGGCGACCCGAAGGTGTAGATGCAGGCCGGCCTCCGGGCCCAGCCCCCTCATGAGATCAACCGGTGGCTTTTCACTGATGTCGATGGTCTATTGCACCGCACAGAGCCACGACAACTTGCTGAGCGAGAGAATCTAGGAGAACCATGTCACCCCAAATCGAACCTCTGGACGAAGCCCCTAAGGGGCCTATTCGGTTCGGTGCCTTCATCGCACCGTTCCATCCTCTGGAGGGAAACCCCACGCTGCAGTTACGTCGCGACCTTGATCTCGCGGAACTTCTCGACGATCTCGGCTTCGACGAAGTCTGGTTCGGTGAGCACCATTCGACTGGAGTCGAGCTCATCATGTCGCCCGAAGTGATGATCGCCGCAGCAGGCGAACGCACGAAGCGGATCCATCTCGGCACAGGGGTTAGCTCCGTCTCGTATCACAACCCTCTTATCCTTGCGAACCGCATACTGCAGCTCGACCACATGACACAAGGCCGGGTCATGATGGGCATCGGACCCGGGCAGCTCCCCTCCGACGCCTTCATGATGGGCATCGATCCTCGGCGACAGCGGGACATGATGGCCGAGGCGATCGAGGTGCTAGTTCCTTTGCTGCGCGGTGAAACTGTTACGCGAAAGACCGATTGGTTCGACCTGCGTGAAGCCCGAAGCCAGCTAAGGCCGTTCAATCCGGATGGCATCCCTATGGCGGTTGGCTCAGTTTTCTCCCCGACAGGGGTTACGCTTGCCGGCCGGCACGGACTTGGTGTGCTCTCGCTGGCGGCCGGCGACCAGAAGGCCGCTAACGGGCTGGCATCCGCGTGGACCACACACGAGAAAGTCTCCGCAGATCACGGCCACGTTGCCCGCCGAGAGAATTGGCGCGTCGTAAATCAGGTACATCTGTCGACCTCGGCTCGCCAGGCACGCGAGGACCTGGAATTTGGAGTGCTGCGGACGACCCGCTTCCTAGAGACCCTCAGTGGCAGCAAGCTGCCATGGCGTTCATCCGCGCAGACTGCGGTCCAGGAATGGACGACCGATGGTTTGCCTAGTTGGGGCAGGATCATGGCCGGTACACCTGAGGAGGCGATCAATCGTATCGAGCAGTTGGTCGAGAAGAGCGGTGGCTTCGGCACGTTCTTGTACAGCATTGCCGACTGCGCGCCCTGGGAGACTACGAAACGTAGTCTCGAGCTGTTTGCCGAGTACGTTCTTCCTCATTTCAAGAACGCAAACGCTAACCGCGAAGCTAGCCTTGAGTGGGCGAACACCAACCGCGACTTACACCTCGGTCAGATGGCTACAGCGATCGAGGAAGCCACCATCAAATACCCCGGTGCATCCTGAGCGCATGTCGACCCTGACCGTCGACGATCGGCACGATGTCCGACCACTCTCTGCAGCGTAGGTTGGTCATCGAGCGTCGACGGTCATGCAGTTCTCCGGCTTGAGGGTTGATCCGCCACCCGACCGTCACGCAGTTCTCCACCTCGAGGCGTGTCGGTCGGGGTCGGGCGTGTGCTGCGGTCCACTTCCGACTGGGCCACAGCCCACGAGCTTGGAAGGGCCCCGCCGGCGTGCAGAAGATCAACGATGACCGATGAGATCCTCCAGCCCTTAACATGCCAGCTGGTCCAGGTAGATAGCTCGGCGGCCTACGGAATTGACCCCAAGACGATGCGGGAGCATCTGCCCCGGCACCCGAGACAGGCATGATACCTGGCGAGAACGGTAAGTCCGACGAGACGCTGGGGCGGGATTCGGTCACCGGATTCCCGGGAGGTGACCGCCACGCCGAGCGCGGTGACTTGGCTGGTTGCCGCGCATCACGACTAGACCGCCGGATAGCCGAACGCGGTTGAGACGGTGCTGGTACCAAAGATCGCGCAGTTCCACGAGATGACCATCTCGCCACGCGCCCGAACAGATTTCGGTGATCTGTCGGGAGCTCGGGCTGGCACGCAACACGGTCCGGCGGTTCTACCGCGCCGCCGATGCCGCTGAGCTACTCGGCACTCCGCGAGCCGGTCGTACCGCCTTTTGGACGAGTTGGCGGAGTACCTCCAAACGCGTGGGGCGAGCGGTCAAACCTCGCGTCCGTTCTTTGCGAGGAACTTCGGACAATGGGATACCGCAGGAGGGAGCTACACCACCGTCTGCGACTAATCTGTCGGCGGACATGAAAAACTGCCCATAGGCGGACACGAAAACGCCCACAGGCGGACGTGAAACTGCCCACTGGCGGACACGGGTTTCTGCCCACTGGCGGACACGAAACTGCCCACCCGGGTCTGTCCGCCTGATACGGCACGTTCGATTTTCTTCCCGATCGCCTCCCCGGATCGGGGCCTCTCCTCGGGTTCGCTCGACGGTGCTACCACGCCGAAAATGCGAGCCACCGAGGAGAGGCCACCGTGAAGTCTGCCAAGGAAGTCATGGAAATTCTTGCTGCCTACGACCTGACGAAGTCCTACCGTGCCGCCGCCGCACTGGCGGGGTGCTCCCATCACACCGTCGCCCGCCTCGTCGCCGAACGCGACACCGCCGATGCGCCGACCCCACCGCGGGAGAAGAGACCGATGCTGATCGACGAATATCTACCGAAAATCGAAGAATGGGTCGAACATTCGAAGGGCCGAGTCCGCGCCGACATCGCCCACGACAAGCTGCTGGCCCTCGGATTCACCGGCACCGAACGCACCACCCGCCGCGCCGTCGCCCGGATCAAACGCGCCTACCGGCTCGGCCACACCAGGGTGCACAGGCCGTGGGTCACCGAACCCGGCCTCTGGTTGCAGTACGACTTCGGTGACGGCCCGGTCGTCGACGGCACCAAGACGGTGCTGCTGTGCGCGTGGCTGGCCTGGTGCCGGCACCGGGTGGTGATCCCGTTGCGCGACCGCACCGCCCCGTCCGTCTACGCGGGCCTGGACCGGACCTTCCGGCGGATCGGTGGTGTCCCGACGTATCTGCTCACCGACAACGAGAAGATGGTCACCACCGAACACATCGCCTCGGTCGCCGTCCGCAACCCGGGTGTGGTCTCCTTCGCCCGGTTCTACGGCCTGGTCGTCAAGACCTGCCTGCCCGCGGACCCGGCCACCAAGGGCGGGGTGGAGAACACCGTCAAGCTGGCCAAGGCCGACCTGGTGCCCACCGACCACAACCTCGCCGCCGAGTACGACAGTTTCGAGGACCTCGAGGCCGCCTGCACGCAGTTCTGCGAGCAGGTCAACACCCGCACCCACCGCACCACCCGCCGCATCCCGGCCGAGATGCTCGCCGAAGAACGCCTCCACCTGCATCCGGTTCCCGCCGCCGCACACACCGTCACCTGGGGAGTGACCCGCATCGTCCCGGACAACACCCCGATGGTCGCGTTCGAGAACGGCCAGTACTCGGTGCCGCACACCCTGCGCGGGCAGACGGTGTTCGTCCGCGCACACGGCGCCGGTGCCGGTGAGCGGATCATCTTCGTCCACCACGGCGACACCGGCCCGGTCGAGGTCGCCCGGCACCGGCGGGCCCGCCCCGGCTCCCCGCAGATCTGCGACGAGCACTTCCCGCCGCCCCCGGCCGGGATCCTCGACCGTCAGCCGATCCCGCGAACCGACGCCGAACGCGCCTTCTGCGACATCGGTGCCGGTGCCCGGCTGTGGTTGTGTGAGGCCGCCGAGGCCGGCACCGGGAAGATCCGCGTAAAGATGGACCACGCGGTGTCGCTGGCGAAACTGCTCGGCGCCGGCCGGGTCGACTGGGCGCTCGGGCACGCCGCCGCCTACGGCCGCTTCGCCGAGGGCGACCTCATGGCGATCCTCGACGCCCACCCCGCCGGCGCCGCCTCGGATCGCACCCACCGGGCCGACGAATCCCGGTCCCTGGCCCAGGGCACCAGCGGCTGGGCCGCCCTCGGTGGCGAGGTTCCCGTCGACGGTGCCACCGAACTCTAGGAACACCGCCCACGCTGACGCGAAAAACTCTGCACCGCAGACTAATCGAGTTCACCGTCCGATTCAACCGGCACCCGAAGGAGACCCTCGTGACCACCGCACCACCGGCGGCGCCGCCGCTGCCGACCGACCTGGAAACCCTGCTGCACCGGCTGCGGCTGCCGCACATCCGCCGCGCCGCTCCCGACGTGCTGGCCACCGCCCGCGCCCAACGGTGGGAACCCGCCGAGGTCCTCAAGGCGCTGCTCACCGAGGAGGCCGCCGGCCGGGAACGCTCGGCACTGGCCACCCGCCGCGCCGCCGCCGCGTTTCCCACCGGCAAGACCTTCGACGCCTGGAAACCGGAACTGTCGTCCATCCCGGCCCCGACCCAGCAGGCGCTACGCACCCTGGAATGGATCGAGCGGCGCGAGAACCTCGTGGTCTGCGGACCCTCGGGAACCGGGAAGACATTCTTCCTCGAGGCCCTCGGCCAGCACGCCGTCGAACGAGGACGGAAGGTGTTGTGGTTCACCCTCGAAGACCTCGGCGCGCTGATCCGCCGGCACCGCGCCGACGACTCGGTCTCGGGTGCCCTGACCAAGCTGCTGCGCGCCGATCTCGTGGTCATTGATGACATCGGCCTGTTGCCGGTGGCCGCCGACGCCGCCGAGGGCCTCTACCGGCTGGTCGACGCCGCCTATGAGAAACGCGCCCTGGCGCTGTCGTCGAATCTTCATCCGGCCGGATTCGACGAGCTGATGCCCAAGACTCTGGCCACCGCCACCGTCGATCGGCTCATGCACCACGCCCACCTGTGTCAGACCAGCGGTAAATCGATCCGGATGAGCCAAGCCCTCGCCGGCACCGGCGTCGACCCACTCACCTGACCACAACACAACACCGTGGGCAGTTTCGTGTCCGCCAGTGGGCAGAAACGGATGTCCGCCAGTGGGCAGAAACGTGTCCGCCTATGGGCAGGTTTCGTGTCCGTCAGTGGGCGGGAACGAATGTCCGTTGACACTAATCCCCGGCCGCTGCGTAAGGCCGGGGGCTGCCCCGGCCTCAAGGTCGGTGCCGAACGTCCGACGGATCACGTCCCGGATGCTGCGTCGCCCCGACGACCTCACTTACGAGGATCAGACCGGGCTCAAGCAGGTCCTCGCCAGCTGCCGGCATATCGGGGCCACCGCCGCCCACGTCTGATCGTTCGGGGAGATGCTCACCGAGTGTCGCGGCAGAAACGTTGGCCCCTCGATGGCCGCGGTCATAGCGGATGGTCTACCGCAGCTGCACCGATTCGTCCGCGGTCTCGAAACCGACCACGACGCCGTCCGCAACGGGCTCACCCGACCTGCAGCTCCGGCGCAGCCGAAGGCCACATTCTGTGGAATCTGACATGTCAAGTTCGTTCTCCTTTGTGCTGGTTGACCGAGACGATCGGTAGCAGGGTCGCAGTCGCCGGAACACCGATCTCGCGTGGTGTGGCGCCGGTTGGCGTGGGAACGTCGACAATCCTTGGCCGAGGCCTGAAGTGGCTTGCCGATGCGCTCCTCGATTCCGGTGGTGCGGTGCACGTAGTCGCCGACGTTCATCCGGTCCAGCGCGGCGACCCAGGTCGCGCAGGTCTGCCGGGTCCACGCCATCGGATCGTCGGCGTCGGGATGCTCGGCTGCGATCCAGCGGCTGACCTTGATCAGGTGGGACCGGGCGTTGCCGCGTGCCCGCGGCGTCAACGTCGAGGTCGCGTGCCAGCGGTCGACCCACTGCTGCCAGATCTGCGCACCGCCGGCCGCCCGAGCAGTGCCACGACCGGTCGTCGCGGGCGGCGGGTCACAAAATCCAGAGCATTCACCGCCCGCTGCACGGCATGCAAAGCAGTCAGCCGGGTGCCGACAACTGACGCATTGTTCGTTATACCGAATTGATGATTCCAGCAGTCGGCACGATTGAGCTCGGATCGCATACATCACAGCCGAGATCGACTATTCGGCTGATGCTGCTGTGCATCAGTGTATTCAAGTGGCCTACAGCCATATCGTAGGACAACAGCAGGAGCGCAACCGGCATGGTGACATGCGACACATGTGCTGTTACTGTGAGTCTTTCAATCCAATGTATTCTTTATACCGAATCCCATTGTAAGGAAAGACATGCCTTCACTCCAGGTCCGGTCTTCACGAATCAGATGGGCGGCATTGTTAACAAGCATCCTTCTGATCGCGGCCGTCGCTGCCGCGTGCAGTAGTCGCGACGCCCCAGCAGAGAAGCCCGGTATGGACACTGCAACTGACGGGAAGTGCGTCGCCGACGCTCAGGCGATCGTTGACCACTCCAAAGGTCCCTTCGTGCAGGAGTTCCCGGCCCCATTTGACGCCAGTAGCGCTGCGGGTAAGACGTTCTGGATCATTTCGATTACTCAGGCAGCACCGACGACCGTTGCAGTGACGGAGGGGTTTCAAGAGGCAGCTAGAGCCGTGGGCGCAAGCGCGGTGGTATTTGATGGCAAAGGAAGCCCGGACCTCTTCAACCAAGGCGTCAACACCGCGGTCAGCCGCGGCGCCGCCGGCATCGTGCTTCAAGGCTTCGAGCCATCGCTGGTCAAGTCGGCAGTGGCCAACGCGGAAGCGCAGGGAATTCCGGTAGTCCACTCCCTCGGAGGAATCCCTAAAGCTCCGAACGTCCCCGGCGTGGTGAGCACTTCCACGTTCGACGCCGAGCGTGAGGGCATCTTGCAGGCCGCCTACGCGGCCGTAGAGACGGGATGCAAGGTACAGGGCGTCATGTTCTACACCCAGGCCTCCGCAGCTACGGACCTGATCGGCAAAGGCGCAAAGGCTGAACTCGAACGGCTCTGCCCGGAAACATGTTCACTCGATCTGCAGAACGTGGAAGCGAGCAACTTCGCAACCGAACTAACTCCGCAGACGCAAAACTTCTTGCAGCGATCGCCTGACGTCAACTTCATTTTGACAAGTTCAGATTCATTCGTCTCCTACATTCTCGCGGGGGCTAAGAGCCTTGGACGTGAGATCCCTGTTGTCGGCGCAACCGGTCAGACCCTGGAAGCCGCGCAGGGTGGCTCGGGCCAGGTGGCTGACATCCTGTGGCCCCCGCTCAGGATGTGCGGGTACCTCATGTTCGACGCGGCACTCAGGGCCACAGGTGGACACGCTGACACCCCCGAGTTCGGCCTACGTCTCGTCGACGAGGAGAACTGGGGCGAAGACACCTCCGATGAGAACCTCTACCCCGAACTGGCCGGATACCAAAACAAATTCAAAGAAATCTGGGGCGTAGCCGGCGCGTAAGACTCGTCATCTCAAATTCTGCGCGGCGGAATGCGCACATCCTCGCCGCAGCACGTTTCGCACAAGGGGAGCAACATGGCTCAAGCGATCGAGTTGAGGGACGTCGGAAAGTCCTTCGACGGAGTCACCGTCCTACGTGACATCACCTTGACCGTTCAGGCTGGCGAGGTCCACGGTCTGGTCGGCGAGAACGGCTCTGGCAAGTCCACGCTCGTGAAGATTCTCGGCGGAGTAAACACACCCAACAAGGGATCCGAGATCCACATCTGGGGAGAGCTCGCGTCACTCCCCGTTCGGCCAAGTAATCACGGAGTCGCCATCATCCATCAGGATCTCGCCCTGGTTGAAGGAATGTCCGTGGCCGACAATATCGGTGTCGGTAGCAACTTCGGAGCGGGATTGATTCAACCGGTGCGAGCGCGGCGTGAGGAGCGGATCGCAAAGGCGCTTCTTGCGGAGTTCGACCTGGATCTTCCGCCATCGATTCACGTGAGCGAACTGTCTCCGGCAGAGCAGTCGATAGTCGCCATCCTCCGATCGTTGCGCAAGTTGAGGGAAGGAGACGGCGATCAACACATATTTATTCTCGACGAGCCCACCGCGGCACTACCGCGCTCAGAGTCGAGAAAGCTCCTCAAGATCGTCCGATCGCTCGCTCGCAGCGGCGTGGCCGTGATCTTGATCAGCCACCGAATGGGCGAGGTCCTGCAGGCGTGCGACCGCATCAGTGTGCTGCGAAGCGGTGAACTGGTCACAACCTTAGACGCCGCATCCACCACTGAAGCCGAGGTCGTTCACCACATGCTCGGTTACGCGCTCGGTGACTTCTATCCGACACGGGAAGATCCCCCTCTCTCCCCAGTCAGCCTCGAAGTTCACGAAGTCACCGGTGGAGGCGTTGAATCGGTATCCTTTGAAGTCCGACGCGGCGAAATTCTCGGGATTACCGGTCTCGCCGGTATGGGACAGGACGAGATCCCCTACCTCCTCTACGGAAGTATCAAGCGTCGAGGCGGAACCGTGCGGGTGGATGGTCGGCCCGTTGGAGACAGCCCTTCGCAGGCAAAGAAGTCTGGGATCGCCCTCGTCCCCGGCAATCGGCAGCGCGACGCTATCTGGTTGAGCGGAAATGTCATTGAAAATATGACATTGCCTTTTCTCCGTCGGTACTCGAAGACTGGCGCGTTGCGCCTCAGACGTGAGCGTGCGTTCGTCCAAGCAGAGATGGAGCGTTTCGCCGTTCGCCCACTTCGCCCCCAACAGATCCTCTCAAGGTTCAGCGGTGGGAACCAACAAAAGATTGTGTTGGCTCGCTGCATGCAGCTCAAGCCGAAGGTGCTGCTTCTGCACGAGCCAACACAGGGCGTCGATGCAGGCGCAAAGAAGGAGATCCTTCGGAAGGTGAGTGAAGTGGCTCGGCAGGGGGCCGCCGTCGTCCTCTTCTCTTCCGACAGCGAGGAAATCGCCGAGACGGCCACCCGGGTCCTGGTCATGGGCTACGGACACGTGGACTCACAAATCGAGAACAGTCAACTAACGGAGAGCGCGCTCCTGGTCAAGGTCCAGGAGGCTGGAAGCAGCTCAGAACTGGAGAGGACCTCGTGACAACGCCTAGCAATGACGAGGTGACATCGAACAGAACGACGTTGTCTCATTCGTCCACGATTCCGCAGCCGCCAGGTTCGCCTCGGGCGTCAGCATCACTCCCCGCTGAACGAAGTGATATCGCAAGACGCGAACGCCTTGGGGGAATCGCCGTTCCAGTGGTCCTCATTGTGTTGGTTGCCACCTTCTCGATCGTTTCACCCGACATCTTTTTCACCTCGACGAATTTGCGCGTGATAATTGCTGGCCAGGCGATCGCGCTGATGCTAGCTATTGCCGTCACGATCCCTCTCCGGAGCGGCGACTTCGACCTATCGATCTCCGCGGTCATGATCTTGACGGCGTGCAGCGTGGCAGTAATGAGCGACAACGGTGTTCCACTATGGCTAGCTTGCTTAGCGTGCGTCGGCGTGGGTTTGGTCGTGGGCCTCGTCAACAGCTTCTTCGTCGTCATTCTGAACATCGACGGCATGATCGTGACCCTCGGAATGCTCACAATCCTGACAGGTCTTGCCGGCCTCGTGAGTGACAATCAGATCGTGACCGCTGTCCCGGCCCCGCTGACGGAGTTCGCAAGTCAACGATTCCTCAACCTGCCGACGGTGGTGTGGATTGGCTGGGGCC
Source organism: Rhodococcus sp. G6(2025) (assembly GCF_058628105.1). NCBI lineage: Bacteria > Bacillati > Actinomycetota > Actinomycetes > Mycobacteriales > Nocardiaceae > Rhodococcus > Rhodococcus sp. G6(2025). The sequence continues at coordinate 629,096 of NZ_CP179751.1, read as the reverse complement.
TTGCATTGGTTCTTTGGTACCTGTTCGAATACACGCCCGTCGGCCGCTACCTCCTCTTCATCGGAGGAAATCGGTCCGCCGCACATCTCGCCGGCGTCAAGGTGACCACGCTACGCTGCGGCACACTGATTGCTGCGAGCGTGATAAGCGCCGTGGCGGGCGTCCTACTTGCCGGATCCCTCGGCGCCGTAGACCCAACCAGCCACGGCGCCTACCTCCTGCCCCCGTTCACCGCGGCGTTCTTAGGCGCATCAGCAATCCAACTTGGAAGATTCAACATTGTCGGAACTCTTGTCGGTCTGTACATACTCGCTGTAGGGATCGCAGGCCTCCAGCTGCTCGGATTCCAAGGTTGGATCGCCGATCTGTTCAACGGAGCCTGCCTCATCGGTGCGGTCACCTTCGCTCGCCTACTCCGCCGCAACCCAACATAAGACATCCGTCGGTGTCGTACAGCAAAGGGCACCTCGTCAAGGCCAAGTACGCCACCCAGACACCGCACCAGATTCGGGCAAACCCGAATCGATCAATCGCTCGGCGGCAGAGTCATGACCATCGTCGCCTCCAGTCCGACCCATCTCACCACAATCCACGAAAAGGGGAACCCCACATGGGACTATTCGACGAACGCGTAGTCTTCGTCAGCGGCGCCGGCCGCGGCCAGGGCCGAAGCCACGCTATCCGGTTCGCGCAAGAAGGCGCAGATGTGATCGCAGTCGATATCTGCCGGCCGATCAGCACCTCCGCCATCCCGCTGGCAACCGAGGACGACCTGGCCGAGACGGCAGAGGCGATCCGAGCTACGGGACGCCAAGTCTTTACGGCCAACGCGGATGTCCGGGACGCACACGAGATCGGTAGCGCAATTGCCGAAGGGGTCGGTCGATTCGGACGCTTGGACGTCGTGTGCTCGAACGCGGGCGTCGAGAGCTTCGGAAATGTCCTCGAGCTCTCCGAGGAGGCATGGACTGACAGCGTTGGGGTAAACCTGACCGGTGTCTGGCAAGTGTGCAAGGCGGCCATCCCGCACGTGATCGCGGGCGGAAGAGGCGGATCTGTCGTCGTCACCGGCTCATCTAGCGCGCTTCGACCTCGTGCCTCCTCTGCACACTACAACTCGGCGAAAGCTGGCTTGATCGGGCTCACGAAGTCACTAGCCATCGAGCTCGGACCGCTCAACATTCGCGTCAATAGCATCCACCCCGGCGGGGTACGGACCGAGATGCTCACTAACAAAGAGGTCATCAAACTCTTCGTTCCCGATCACGACGATCCTTCCCCGGAGATCGTCGCAGAGCGCTTCCAGTCGATCAATCTCCTCCCAGTTCCATGGGTCGAACCGTGTGATGTGACCGATGCGGTGGTGTTCCTCGCATCCGACCAGGCTCGCTTCATTACTGGGGTCGCGTTGCCTGTCGATGCCGGATGCACCATCAAATGAATCACCAAGTACTGCAATGACTGCGTTGCAGTATTGGGCATGTCTGCGTGATCGCGGGTCGAGGGTAAGCATGGTGAAGGGGTGTCCGTTTAGGTGTGATGGGGGGAGGTACTCGCGGAGGTGATGCCCACGTCGTATCCGCGACGGGGTCGGCCGTGGAACGACCACCGCGTGACCCTCGAAGCCATCTGCTGGCGGTTCCGCACCGGTTCACCGTAGCGGGACATTCCCGACGAGTTCGGGGCCTGGCAGTCGATCTGGGAACGACACAAGCGCTGGTCGATCGACGGAACCTACGAAGCGATGTTCCACGCCGTACACGCGACCAGCGATGTCGACGACGACGCACTGGCGGCGCTGGTCTCGATCGACTCGACCAGCGTGCGTGCCCACCAGCACGCGGCGGGTGCTCCACCTGTCAGACCCACAGGGGGCTGAGTCGAATTACACGATTGCAGGCGAGCCCACCGATCACGCACTGGGACGTTCCCGGGGCGGGTGGACCACGAAGATCCACGCCCTCGTCGACGGCACCTGCGCTCCGGTCGCGATGTTGCTGACCGCCGGGCAGGTCGGCGACAACCCCCAGTTGGCGCCGCTGCTCGAGATCTATCCGGATCGGCACGGCGACGATCCGTCAGATCGCACGCCGGAAGGAAAAGGGCTCGCGAGATGGGCGACCGCCGGCCTTCGCCCGCTCCACCGACTCCGCGACTGTCGAGCGTGATTTCACCCGACTCAAGCATTGGCGGTGCCGCAACCCGCCACGACAAGTATGCCAACACCCATAGAGATAGCTTGGATACGATGGAGCTAAGGCAGTTACATACTAGATGTGTTTGTGGCCGTTCAGCATTCCCGCCATAGAAGCGACATTCGGTGTAGTTGCTGGGTTGCTAATTTGCCTCCTGCGAAGGCTCAATTGATCCAACATGCGGGCGCGGCGGTCGGTCCGCAATTCCGAATATTTTGACTTGAACGTCGATCGCGAGATCCCTCATTTTGGCGCCGTACTCGGCGATCCTCTCGTCGGTGAGGTCCGTCGCAGCGGCGAGTGAGCCGATGGCGAATTGAACCCGCCCTCCAGGGTCGAACACCGGAGAGACAACAGAGTTGGTGCTGCTGTAGAACTCGCGGGACGACTCGGACCACCCAAGTTTGCGGACCCTGTCCAACTCCGCATTCCACACTTCTCGGTCAATGATCGACATTGACGTATACGCTGGCAGGTCAATCGAATCCAGCACGTCGTTTAACTCGGTGGGATCCATGAAGGCCATAAAACTCTTCCCGAGCGCGGCGGCGGTCGGAGGAAAGCGTTGCCCTATTTCGAGGGTCATCTTGATTTCCTTAGTGCTCTCGATCTTGTCCACGACGAGCACCGTGTGGTCGGGTAACCAGCGCGCGACGAACGCGGTGAACTCCGTCTCGCGCACCCATTGGCGGAGCGCAGGTCGGACAGCCGCAATGATCGAGTCGGTAGAGAGGCCTTTGACTGCCATCGTGGCGATCGTGGGTCCGAGCCAGTACTCACGCGATTCGGCGTCGTAGTCCAGGTAACCCCCGTGTACCAGCGTCTTGAGGACTTCGTGGCACGTGCTCGCGTTCAGCCCGAGTGAGGTCGCCACCCGGCTTCCGCGAGTTCTGCCGGTCGAGGAGATGTAATCGAGTACCCGCATCGCGGTAACCACAGAGGGCACCAGACGGCTCGTAGTTTTTCGCACTACCGAATCCTTGGCCACATGCCGATACTACAGGTACCCGCTACGGACGATCCACATCATCGACAGAAGGACGAAGAGTCTCCCCCCGTGCCGGCATGGCGCTGGAGAATGAGTTCGGCCTGCCGAAAGACGGGGCCGTCGACCATGCGTCCGGAGAACCGAAATACCCCACGCTGCGTCTTAGCCGCCTCCAGTAGTCCACGAGCCCACTCGACTTCTTCTGAGTCAGGGGCGAATGCGTCGCGCACAACCGTCACTTGCGTGGGGTGTATGCAGGCCTTGGCATCAAATCCGGTGGCGACCGCATCCTCCGCCTCGCTCTTGAGTCCCGAAGCATCCGGGATGTCCAGATACACCGCGTCTATTGCATGGACGCCGGCCGCCGCGGCGGCGAGCAATACCGTTGATCTCGCCGATCGGGCGACATCGCGATAGGTGCCGTGTGCGAATCGGCTCGACTGTCCGCCTAAGCCCGCGACGAGGTCTTCCGCCCCCCACATCATGCCAACGCAATTGGATGCTTCCGCGATCTGGAGTGCGGATAGGATTCCACGTGGCGTTTCGCACAGTGCAATGACTTTTCGAGGGGATAGGCTCTCTACCTGTTCACGTGAGGTGGCCATCGGGAGCATCAGCAAGTTGTAGTCGGTCTGGTCTATTGCGTCCAGGTCCGCCTCGCTGTATCCGCTGTCAAGTGCGTTCAGCCTCACAATCACTTTCGCGGGATCAAGCGGTGTTGCTACGAGGGCCTGTCGGGCAGCCTCTTTCGAGTTCGACGCCACGGCGTCCTCAAGGTCCACGATGACGTGGTCGGAGTTGGCCAATGCCTTTGCAAATCGATCCGGTCGGTCGGCGGGACAGAATAGTAGTGCGGGACCGTTCAGCATCGCGAATCCTTACATAGTGGGTCTCGGGACAGTTGAGAGCTCGATGCCACCGGTTGCTTGCTCAGACTGACTGCGCGCCCACCTTGAGGAGTCCTGGCGGTCAGCCCAGCTGTGGTAGCTGCAGTGGTTAGCGGACGTAAAATGCTGCGGGCCCGCGAGTATGAGGATACCCAATCACCCAGGAGTCTAAGGTGATTGGGTATCCCGTCACGCACAGAGGTGTTCACCCTCACAGACGCCGACGGTGGCGAGGCGGTGAATTCCAATGGATGGCTCCGATCCTGGTCGAGGTCGGATACCTGACCGTTCATCATTTGGTGGTGAAGACATTGTCAGTCCGATACTCATTGCACCAAAGGCCGCAATCGGTGATGAGCGCATCGGTAATCCAATCGGAAAGGGTAGGGCGAAACCTCTGTGCTTCCCTTGGGCGGCCTCTCGGGGCGGCCTCGCACCGTACTTCTTGTCGGCGGTGCCCCACGAGCCAAGTCCTAGTTACTTTGAGGTGGAGCGGCGCCACTTCGCGTCAGGCAACTCCCCTACCTTAAGCCCACGCTTTCGGCCACGCGGATTCAGGATCGTCACGCAGCCAGTCTGCACTGGATTCCGCGATGTCGGGTTCGGGTGGATTTCCGGACTTTGAAGCGGCGGGGGGAGTGAATCCCGCCGTATAGTTGAGCGTCAGTCGGCTGGCGGCCATCAGCCACTCTCCGTCGAGTCGTTGCCACTCGACAGCGTATGTCCCGCCGGCCGCACCGATCCTGGTTGCACGTCCATCTCCGTCTTCACCGGTTGAGTGCACACACCACAGGAACGCAGTCGAGTGCGCCTTGTCGGGCTCGGCGTCGTCAATTCGCACCGTGACGTTGGTCGCGTAGTGAAAGACGGGACCGGAACGGTTCACGAGGTAGTCGTAGTTGCGCTTGATCGCGTCTCTGCCGGCGTAAGTACCCCGGGGATTGACAAGAACCGCGTCCTCTGTAAAGAGCTCCGCGACACTTTCCGCGCTGCCACAATCGTAGAAGTAGTGGTACCTGCCGAATGCATCCCTGATCGCAACTTCATCCTCGAGGCGACGCAGCCTGGCCTCCAGGGTGGCCCCAGTCGCAGGCTTCGACCGTGCGATGTGGACAAATGGTCCGAAGACCGTACTGCCGAGCTTCTTTAGTCTCGCGAGTCGATCGCTCGCTTGTTCGTTTAACACCTTCGGGTTCCCCTTCGCTTCGTCGTGATGGTGTGTCAATCGTCGGAATCGAGCCGGATGGTGATGGTTTTGACCTGGGAGTACTCTTCCAACCCCACCCTGCCCTTTTCCCTTCCGAATCCGGAGCGTTTGTAGCCGCCAAAAGGCAGTTCGACCCCACCGCCAGCTCCGTAGCTATTGATAAAGACTTGGCCGGCACGAACTGCGCCCGCAACGGCATGCGCCCGAGCGACGTCCCGAGTCCACACTGCAGCGATGAGGCCGTAGTCGGTGCTGTTGGCCATATCAATAGCTTCGTCAGTCGTCCCGAACGTGCTCACGGCCAGGACGGGGCCAAAGACCTCCTCCCGAGCGATCCGCGCCGACGGATCCACGTCATCGAGGAGCGTCGGCGGAAAATAGTGGCCACCGGGTGGCAGATCACGTCGCGGGAGTTCGAGCGAACTCCGCAACTGCGCATACATTTTCGCCTCCTCGACGTACCCGGTAACTCGCTCCAACTGTTGAGCCGAAATCAACGGTCCGAGGTCGTAGTCGGAAGGCCCAGGGCCCATCGTGACCGCGCCGAACCTGTCCAGGATCATGCCCACGAGCTCATCATGAATGGACTCATGGACGAGCAGCCGCGAACCAGCCGAACACGTCTGGCCAGCGTTCTGAATGACCGAGTTGACGATGTACGGCAACGCCTTCTCGAGATTTGCGTCGGCGAACACCACGTTCGGCGACTTGCCCCCGAGTTCCAGGCTGACGGGCACGATGTTCCGCGCGGCCAGAGCCATAACCTCGGATCCCACTGCCTGCGAGCCGGTGAAAGCGAGGTGGTCGATACCGGGATGCCCGGCCAAGGCCGCACCGGCTTCGGTACCCAGGCCTGGGACGACATTGAAGGCGCCAGCGGGCAGACCGGCCTCTGCCGCGACCTCAGCGAGCAAGATACTGCTCAGCGGAGCAATTTCGGCTGGCTTGAGTACACAGGTGTTCCCGGCGGCGAGGGCGGGGGCAATTGACCGCGCTGCGATCTGGAGGGGGTAGTTCCACGGACTGATATGTGCCGTAACACCATAGGGCTCACGAACAGTCGATGCCACGATGTCACGCGTCGATGGAATAGTGGAACCCTCAAGCGTTTCGGCTATGCAGCCGTAGAACTCAAAGTAGCGCGCTGCCGTCATGGTGTCGGCCCGCGCCTGTTTCAACGGCTTACCGGTATCTTGGCTCTCCAAAAGACCGAACTCTTCTACGCGATCACGCAAGCGATCGGCGACCATTCGCAACACCGCTCCGCGCTCAGCGGCGGTCGTCGACGACCATTCCCCTTCAAAAGTCCGCCGCGCAGACTCGACCGCGGCATCCACATGTTCAGCGTTGCACCGAGCGGCCTCAGCTAGAACAGTGCCATCTGAGGGATTGCGCACAACGAGTCGCTCGAAAGTCTCGACCGACTTTCCGTGAAGGAAGGCATTGGTGGAGATGGGTTGGTTCACCATGTGTCCTGTCTCAGATCGTCGATCGGGCTCACTTGATCGCAAGAGCGTTCGGAGGAGAACCTACGCCCCCACGAATGTTGAGGGGTGCGCTCGTAAACATGAACTCGTAGGTCCCATCTTCCTGACAGTCGGCAGAGAGAGCCTTCAGGTCGAAAAGCTCCCCCAGCGGAAATCCGAGCAATCCGATCAGAACTCGGTGCATGGAACCGAAGGGTTTCGTGAAGTCGGCTGGAAACTTCTCAACTCCAGGTGCGTCCGTCGCGACCGCCGCGACGCCCTTGTCCCAGAGCCACCGCGCCATACGCTCGTGATGCTCGAGACCGACGAAGCTGAGTGGCGCAGTGGTCATAGCGGCATTGCGGGCGGACTCGTCTAGGCCGTCGACCCAATCGAGAAAACCGAGGTTGATGAGCAGGATGTCCCCCGAGCACAGCTCGGTGTTACTTAGGCTCAAAGCGCCTTCGAGGTGCGCAACGGAAACCTCCGGGGCCGTTGAAGGGTCATAGGCGATCCCGCTCTCCCTGAAGTAGCGCGCGACGTCCAGAAGGACACCACGGCCGACGATGCCTCGTCGAGCCCAGTGATCGATCGTGCATCGCCGTCCCGCGACGATGTCAGCGTCCGTCGTCCCATTGTAGAAGAGCTCGTTATCCGCGCTTGCGTGCGCGAGTGCGTCCCATTGGCTGGACCCCTGGGGGTTGAAGTCGTGGAGTAATTCGTCGTACGCAATCATGGCACCCTTGTAGATATCCGGGCCTCGGCGCTGAAGTTCGTGCGTGGGCGCCGCTCGGTGTGCCATCCGAGGGAAGTGGTCGAGAGGTAGGTTGAGCGGGAATGTCTTTCCGGTACGGACAAGTTCAGCTGCTTGCCGCGCATTCTGGTCAGTGAGCAAGTTGATGCGGCCGATAGTATCGTCCGCCCCGAAGATCCCCCATGCCGACCGCCCTCCACGGTCCACTGGCAGATCGTCGTACCGAGGGACTGCCCCATTGAGATTCGATGTGGCCGTCATCGTGTCTCCTTCTCGATAGCCCGCACTTCCTCTCGAAGCATTGGCATTGCGTCCGTCGTCGTGCGGATTCCGATCAGCGACACGATCTCGAGAACTTCGAGCACCTCGTCCCGGGTCGCACCCAGTCTGAGCGCCTGCCGAATGTGATTCCTAGTGCCCGTGTTGTAAGGATGGGTGGCGGATGCGTCCATGGCGATAGCGATAAACTCCCGAACCTTCGGCTCAAGCGCCCCGCGTGCGGAAGCCTGATTACTGAGGTTGAGATACGCCCTCAGAAAGTCGGGGTCGAGCTCCAGAAGTGCCTCGTGCGCCTCGGGCCAAAAACCATTGGCGGCGATGTAGTCAGCCTTGAGACGCTCGCGGTCTTGAGTTGGCCCGTTCGACGGCAGTTCTTGTGTCGGCGCTAGTGGCTTTTCGAGACGGTCCCACTCCCGGACTGTGCGTCGCGCCTGGATCCGCCAACGTCCATCGCGTTTCTCAAAGCGATCGACATATCGCAGGCTTCTGAAGATCAGCGTGTCGTCGTCCGGGATCGGCAGAACGCAATGAGCGAGAACATAGGACTCCGAGAACGCGTATTCCCCGACGAACTCGATGAGTTGGTTTCCGAGCAGGTGCATCGAACGGTCGAACATGGTTGAGATGGCCGAGACAAGCACTTCACCGATTTCGCTTCCAGACCATATAAAACCGGCGTGATCGATCACGGCATCCTTGTGGAATGCCGACTCGATCAGATTGGCGTCGAGCCGATCAACGCCCATAAGGTATCGGGCCATGGACTCACGGATATCGTTGTCCGCCAGGGCCTTTTCCAGGTTAGTTAAGGTCATGACGACAGGCCGCGATCGTAGGATATGTCATTGCGGTTTCGTCTCGGAACTTCGTATGGCCTGTCTTCGGGTCGTTCCTGATTCCTGTCGATCCGATCCCACTCTCGGATGATTCGTCGGCGTACGATTTTCCATTTACCATTTCGCTGCTCGAATTGGTCGATGTACCGTAGTGCGCGAATGAGCAGATAGTCGCCTTGGTCGTCGACTGCAGTGTAGTATCCGAGCACATACGCTTCGGAGTACGCGGTGTCGCCATCGACCTCGATGAGGTGGTTCCCGAGCAAATGAAAGGTCGACGTGAACAGATCCCTCACAAGTGCGACAAGCGTCGTTCCGATTCCCGTTCCGTGCAATTCGTAACCGCTGTGGTCATCAACGGCGTCTGGGTGGTAGGCGAACTCGATGAGTTCGGCGTCAAGTCGGTCTACTCCCCTCAAGTATGTGAGCAGGACATCATGAATCTCGCGCTTTGCGAGTAGCTGCTCGATGCGCGCACCTTCGCTGATGACGGTGCTCGACTGTTCGATGTTCACTGCGTCTCCCTGTGGGCTATCTCGGTATTGTTCGATTGGAGTGCTTGTACGCGCGGGTCAAGCCGAGTGGGCCAGTCGACGTACACACTCAATCTTCGTCCACCTGACCGGTGCAGACGTTCTGCATCCCAGTATGGAAGAGATGTCAGTATGTGTGGGGACATGCTCCAGGGGTCCGGCCATACGAAGTCCACGTCGGCGAGTCGCCGGGTTCGGCGGCGCCCATCATTCCTACCCCGGGATTCTTTCCTCCTGTGTATTGAATACGCCGCAGCAATCCGTCGGCGGAGGGCCGCGACTCGTGGAATTGACTGCGGTACTCGTGGCGCCAAAAAAACTCGGCCCCACGGAGATCTACGCTCCGGACCCCGACACCTCGCACGGGTTCGAGGTACCGGAGTCCGGAAGCGGAGACGACCTCCGTTCGTGCCGCCGCCGCCAAGACACCGGGTGATTCTCCCGTGCTGACGGTCGTCGACGCCATTTTCATCGTCCGACGACCCCGGTGGCCTGCGACGTCATCGATCGAACCGCTTTGTTAGCTTCCAAAATAGCGTGCGAGATCCTTCGCGGTGCCACACAGTCACCGATTCGGATCACTTCGGGTGCTGTCGGAAGCGGCTCCAGTGGCACGGTGATTTGTGGGCTCTGCAGAACAACCAGTGTGCAGGCAACCCGTCGGGTCTCACCGGTGATGACATCTCTGAGCAGCACGTATTCTTCCTCAATATCGGTGAGGGTCGTGAACGGCGAGTAGACGACGCCTGCCGTTCGAAGCCGCCGATGCACGCCTGGGGCGCTCTCTGCTGGGATGTTCTGCAAGATCGTTCCGTAGGGTCCGACAAGCTCGACATTCCCTCCCCGCGCGACCAGTATCTCAGCAGCGCTCGCAACCGGCCAGAAGCCACTTCCGTCGTCGACGACAATGGCATGCCGTAGATCGTTCGGAACGGTGTCGTGTAGGGACCATGTACTGGTGATCGGGACTGTTGCGTTCGGATACGGGCGGACTTGCGGCAGCGATCCGGTCGCGATGATTACGACGTCGGCTGCGAACGCCTCAACCGCGTCTGGCGTCGCCGGCGACCCCAAGGAGACCTCTACCCCCAACCGGTAGATCTCGCTGGTCTGGTATTCGATTAGCCCTCTTAGCTCGCTACGATTGGGTGCCGATGCCGCGCGAAGCACCTGCCCCCCCAAAACGTCGCTGGACTCCCACAGCGCGACGTCGTGACCCGCCTCCGCTGCCACCCTTGCTGCCTCCAACCCCCCAGGGCCTCCGCCAACAACGGCCACCCGCTGCCTTGCTCCTCGCCGGACGTCGAAGGCTGACCACTGGCCCTCACGGCTGGCGCTGGCGTTGACACCACATAGGACCCCGCCGACCGCCTGCCTACAGTCTTGGACAAATCCGATGCACGGACGAATGGCACCCTCCATGTCGCCGCTCGCCTTAAGGACGAAGGTTGGGTCGGCGATCAATGCTCGGCCAAGACCAACAAGGTCGGCGTCGCCTTCTCGGAGAATTTCCTCCGCAAGGGTCGGCGTTGTGATTCGGCTGGCGACAATTACGGGCAATTTCGTGTTGCGGCGGACTTCAGCTGCCGACTCACGGGCCGCACCAAATGCCACACTTGAGTCCTTGACGTAGTTCCCCCTGGTAGCGCGGGAGATGGAGACGTAGTCGAGGAGGCCATCATTTTCGACCCGAGCAATGATGTCCTTGGTCACTGGAAGATCGACCCCGCCGGGGACTTCTTCGTCTGCTGAGAGACGGACGCCGAGAACCAGGTCGCGTCCGCACACACGGCGGACCTCGGCAATGATCTCTCGGAGGAAACGCGTCCGATTGTCGATCGACTGGAGGCCATAGTGGTCTGAGCGAGTGTTTGCAATCGGCGACATGAACTGTGCGACTAGATAGCCGTGCGCCCCATGCAGTTCTACACCGTCGTAGCCGGCATCCTGGAGGTTGCGCGCAGAGACCCCGAACTCGTGAACAATCTGCTCGATTTCGCGGAGGCTGAGCGCGTGCGGAGTATCGGAGGCGCCTTCAGTTCGAATCGGCGACGGCGCGAGAATCGGCGCGACGGATGACAAGCCGACCTGGAAGGAGTTATCGCGGCCTTGATGCACAAGTTGGCCGAAGATTTTCGCACCGTGTGCATGTACGGCACTGACGAGTCGACGCTGAGCGTCCACACCATCGGGTCGGAACGCCTCCATAAGGCGGTAAACATTGCCGGGGGTCCCATCCATGTTGCTGGGGACGACGGCGGAGGGGCTGACGATCTGACCGCCGGTGATGATAAGTCCAACTCCACCTTTGGCTCGCTCCTCGAGCCAGGCGATATCAGACTCTGAGGCGAGGCCGTCGCGGCTTTGGCGCGCCCCCATGGGTAACATCACAACTCGGTTCTTCAATGCGATGGAGCCGAGCTGGAACGGACTCAATAGGGCATTGTATCGCTGATCAATAGCGACGGTTCCCACGTTTGGCATGCTGACCTCCGAAATTTGAGCATCACGCCTTCGACACCGATACCTCAAAATGGGTCGAAAGAGTGGCGATTTTTCGCCGCCGGACGATGGCTCGGTCGTCTACCGCGCTCACCCGCCCAGCAACTACGGATTAGACGACTGAGAGCCCCGAGAGTTCCTCGGTGAGAGGTGCATTCAGCTCCTTCACCATGGGCATGACTTCCTTCGCAAACAACTTGATGCTGGCCTCTGCGAGCTTGAGCGGGATGTCGGCGAAGAGGAACTGGAACTGGACCTCCTTGGCGGCCAGGGATTTGAGTAGCGGCTCCAGACGGGCGATGATCTCGTCGGGATTGCCAGCAAGAACCAGGTCGTCCATTCGACCAAATGCCGTGATCGACTTGCCGGCAGCTTCCTTGGCTTGTTTCAGGTAGGACTCGTACCCCTTGACACCTTCGAACTGGGCCGCGTCACCCATTCTGTAGTGCCAGCCGATCTCGGCGGAGAGCCGTGAGAAGGATCTCCGGCCGATGTCAGCGTCCGACTTCGAATCCGTACAGAGCGTGAAGTTCAGCACGATGGGTTGGGTTGGCTCCAACCCTGCGCGTCGACGTGTGGCGTTGAAGGCCACCACGTCGGCCGCGCAGGCTTCGAGCGACTTGCCTCCCGTAAACATCATTCCCAGGCCAGCATCAGCCATCATCTGGAGAGAGTCTCCGCTGGTGAACGCACCGACCATGTTGTCGATAATGCGGTCCGCGTGCACCGGCCGGGGTCGCATCGAAGTCTGAGAGACCTGGAAGTGCTCACCTTCGTAGGAAAAGCTTTCCTCTCGTAGCGCGAGTCGGATGATGTCAAGTGCCTCACGAAAACGTTCGCGGCCTGCGGACCGGTCCACACCGAACGCGTCGTACTCGCTCTTGGCGATACCACGACCAACACCAATGATGAGTTCGCGTCCTTGAAGGAACGTGTCGACCAGCGCGATCTCCTCGGCCGCCCGAAGGGGCTGCTCCCACCAGGGCAGAACCATGACCGAGGTACCTACACCCAGATTTTGGGTTCTTCCTGCAACATAAGCGAGGAAGGTTAGCGGGTTCGGAATCATGCCGTAAGGCGTGACGTGGTGCTCGGTCGTCCAAAGGTTGTCAAAACCAAGCTCGTCGGCAAGATCAACGATCCGCAGCGCGCGGTACCAGACCTCATGGTCCTGCGGTGATGGAGGACGTGTGTAGTCCTCCGCCAGAACCCGTTCCCAGTCGTCCGAGTTGGTTGGATGCAATCCCACGCTGCATTTCATTTGTTCTCCATCACTTGCACGACAGGTACACGCTGCGTTCCATCTTTCGCTCGGTGTGCCGAGCGAGATCCAGTGTCCTGAGATTCGACCTCATATGGGATTGAGGGCTTGCCGATGACACCCCGGCTCGCGAGTTCCTCAATCTCAGGTCCGGTCAGGCCCAGGATTGAGCTGAGTACTGCGGTCGTATCCGCACCCATGACCGGTGCCGGTGTGGCCGGGAGCGGTGGCTCGTTCCCGTATTTGATCGCCGGCCCCATCGTGCGGATCTGCCCGAGGGTGGGATGCTCAACGCTGCGGATTAGGCCGCGGGCAGCAACCTGCTCGTGTTCGAGTGCCTGTGCGACCGTGAGGACCGGTGCATGTGGCACATCGGCGGCCGCTAGTCGCTGACACCAGTCCTCGACGGTTCGCGAACTGAGCGTCTCCGAAATTGTCCGGTCGACGTCAGCGCGACGTTCTAGCCGTTGTTCATTGGTTGCAAGCTCTGGGTCTGCTGCCAAGTCGGCTCTGTCTATGGCGTTACACAACTTCGGCCAGAAAGACTCGGTAAGCGTGGCGATGACGAGATACCCGTCCGAAGCCTTGAAAACACCGTATGGGACGATGCTGACGTGCCCGCTACCTACGCGCTTGGGACTTTCTCCCGTCATAAGGTAGTAGGAGGCCAAGTAGCCCATGAGCCCGAGCGTCGAGTCGAGCATCGCGATGTCGACAGTCTTTCCTGCACGGGTTTCTTTGGCTTCTACCAGTGCAGCAAGCACCCCGATGGCGGCGAAGAGACCGGCCGCTAGATCCGCCAACGGGATCGCTGCACGAATCGGTGGGGAGTCAGGTTCACCCGACACCGTCATGGCCCCACTCATCGCCTGGACAGCTATGTCGAAGGCTGACCGGTTCGCCCATGCGCCGTCCTGGCCGAATGCGGAGATCGAGCAGTAGACGACGGCCGGGTTGCGCCGCTTCGCGCTCTCAGCATCGAGCCCCAACTTGGCTGCGACCCCCGGCCGAAAGTTCTCGACCACAACATCGGAGGTCTCGATCAACCGAAGTATCAGATCCCGACCCTGCGGACTCTTGAGGTCGACAGTGATGCTCTTCTTGTTTCGGTTGACGCTGAGAAAGTAGTGACTTTCCCCGGACTGGCTGGGCGGGATAACGCGAGTTTCGTCGCCTACGTGTGGTCGCTCCACCTTGATGACCTCGGCGCCGAGATCGCCGAGCAACATCGTGGCAAGTGGACCCGCCAGGACGTGAGTCAGATCGAGCACCCGAATCCCCTTCAACGGGCCGCCACCGACACGTTGCTCCGCCTGCGTTAGCTGGTCAACGTCGACCATAGAGCCTCACCTTTTTCAGCATCGCGATGATCAACTTGTCGATTCGTCGTGCTCGACTCGAAGCGCCCGCCTATTGATCTTTCCGTTGACCGTGGTTGGCAGCTCGGAGATGAAAGCAATCTTCCGCGGGTATTCATGGGCGCTGAGCCGCGTTTTGACGAGACTTTGCAACTCGTCGACCATCTCGGCGTCGTTCCGGGTACTGACCACGAAGGCTTTCAGAGCCTGACCGCGCAGGTCGTCCGGTATGCCGATCACAGCCGCTGCGGTGACCTCCGGGTGAAGGCACAACGCGTTTTCGACCTCGAGCGGGCTAATTGTCCACCCCGAGGAGATGATTACGTCATCTGCTCGCCCGAGGTACCAGAAGTAGCCCTCTGCATCGCGTTGTCCCAGGTCCTTGGATCTGAACCATTCACCCCTGCGCCGAACCGCAACTTCTCCGACGACACCGTCGGCCACCTCGGCGCCCGAGTCGTCGATGACCGACACCTCCCACCCCGGTACGGGTTTCCCGAGCGCGCCGGGGCGGACTGCGTAGTCACCGAAACCGGGGTAGTTGGCCAGAATGACGCCTGTTTCCGTGGTGCCGTACATGCCACACACCGATGTCCCTAGAGCGGTCTCGAGCGCTTCGAGAATCTCCGGGCTCAACGCTTCCCCCGTGTAGGAGGCTTTGTCTAGTCGCGGAAGCCGACTCAGGAGGTCTTTGCCCGCCAACATGCGATACACCGTGCCAGCAGCTGCCAGGTTTGTAATGGCAAAGTGGTGCAACGCATCGGCCAGTTCCGCGGGGTCGAACCGGCCAGCGTATGCGCCGGTACTTACCCCGAGGCTGAGTGGGGCGATAGTTCCATGCCATAGACCATGCCCCCAGGCGGGCGAGGAAGGGCAGAAGAAACGATCTCCGCGTCGCAGGCCGACACCGTACCTTCCCGCCAAGGTCAAGGTGACAATCGATCGGTGATCGTGCCGAACCGCCTCGGGCAATAGCCGACTAGTACCCGAGGTGTACTGAAGTACTGCCAGGTCCTCAGGCTTCGTCTTGACCTCATACTCGGTGCTGAGGCTTTCGATCGTCTTCAACACCTCGTTGTCGAGTGCGATGGCGTCAACACCCTCCAGGTCGCGCGAAGCCTGCATGAGTTCAGGGCCAACAAGCAACACACGTGCGCCACAGTCATCGATGCGAGCCTTGAGCGCTTCTGGTCCAAAGAGGGTATAGAGCGGCACCGCGACAGCACCACGCTTCATTGCGCCGAAGACCGCCGCGTAGAACTCCAGCGACGGCTCGAGCATGATTCCGACTGGCTCCCCTGCCGCCACCCCAAGATTCTCGAGGTGATGGGCGAACCTACTGGACCAGTCCGCCAGCTCGGCGAAGGTCAGCGTCTGATAGGCACCGTCCGACCGACGAAGCCGGACTGCCGCGCCGAGCTCACGGTGCCGATCGAGGCATTCGTGCGCAATGTTGAGTCGGTCCTGGTTCCCGTCGAAGAGGTCCCACAGGGATGCCCAGCTGAAGTTCTCGACAGCGTGAAAGTAGGAGCCGGGAGGGTCGACGGACGCGACCGAGGATCGGGCGGCGGTCATGATGAAACAGAGTCCTTCGAGAGGAGAACCACTTCGGCCTCGCCGCGTGCCGACTCGTCCCCGTCCTGATTGTGAGCGTAGAGCTCGAGGTGAACGGTCCGGTTCTCCCGGTCGACAGACTTGACGGTGCCCTTACAAGTCACGAGCTCGCCGATCAAATTGTGGCGTCGGACCTCGACCTTGAGTCGTGCGAGGAACCCGTCGTCTCCCATCCAGTCGGTCATGAGGTGGCCCAGCCACGACACGCGCTCCGGACCGTAGTCGTAGGCACCGGGGACTCCGACGTTCGCCGCCAGAACGGGATCCCAGTGAACACGCTCAGGCGGCTCGGGGACACCCCAGTCGTTAAGGATTCCGAGTCCGGGGTGACGCTCGTAGAGGTCGAAAGCATCGCCGTGCGCACGTACGTAGAGGCCGCCCCATCCGAGGAGGAATGCGATCGCGGTGGTGGCGGTGTACGGACCCTTGATCAACTGGGGCACCTCGTCACCGACGTTGACATCTTCGATGTATCGAGGAAGCGCGCCGCGGCGTCGCGCGTCCTGTTCCTTGTACTGGTTGGCGATGTCGGCGATCTGCTCGGTCGTCCAGGTCACGGGTGCAGGCACTTCGTACTTGGACCGCTCGCGTGCGGCGTCCCGCTCAGTTCGGAAGCAATACGACTCTGCCGTAGCGACGAGCTTGTCCTCCTGGTCGAAGAGCTCGACGGCGTAAATCTGCTGTACAGACCTTCCGGCAAACTTACTGGGGCGCTCGATCAGGTCCTTGAGCTTGGCGACAGCACGGATGCGGTCGTTGACCCTGATGGGTCGCTCGTACTTGAATTCGGTGCCGGCAAACATTGCATGGACACCGGAGAGGCCGGTGACATACCCGGAGAGGATGCGGTCGGTTGCGTAGAGCGCCGTCGGAGGAGCCAACTGCGCACCGTGCGCTGTGCTTGCAGCGTATTCGGGATCGTTCCACAGAGGGTTCCGGTCCCCGATGCCGTACGCAAAGTGGCGAATAGCGTCCGAAGACATGAGCTCGACGTACGGGCGGCCCCGCCGTGCTTCCTTGCCGATGAAGCCTCTGAGCTCGTTGAGCGCTTCGTCGGTGAGCACGTTGAATTGCTTGTCGCCAGGCATATGGCGTTCCTCTCGATTGATAACCGCACGTACGGCTTTGACATCCGAAAATGGTGCGTGGGGTGGAGCGGGCTGCGCCGCAGGGGTCGCGGTTCAGTCCCGGTAGTTCAGCTGTTTCGAGTTCGGTGCGGCGCAAGGCCGTGCACCGCCCGGTCGTTCCGCAATCGCGGTCGAAAATTGGGGGCGAAGGCGATCAAGCCGGCTCTGGGCGAGAGTCTCGCTCTGATCACGACCCGAGAGAGTTTGACGACGAACAGTGGCGGGTCGGCGTCGTAGTCCGGCACTGCGAATACGGGCATGAGAAGCGGGGGCTCGTCTTTCGTCGCAGATGAGGCCGTTGCAGCGACGGGTTGATGCACCCATCACCACTAAATCGAGAGTCACCCCTCCAGCCCCCTCCTACTTTGTTCGGTATAGCGAATCCATGTTGCCGCTTAACTATAACCAGTCAATGATCCGAACGTCCATAGTGCAGCGATATTTTCTATTATCCCAGTATGTTCGCTAGGTTGTCCCCAGGAAGGCCGCCATTGACAGAATTCGGCATCACGAATCATTCTAGCTCTGGGTGCAGTGCAGAGAATCCCCGAGTGCTACTACCACCAGCGGCAACACAGTGCTCGTGGAAAGAAGAAATGAAGCGGCCCAGCTAGCACGCGTGGAGACACCCGATTCCGACCGCAACCGCAGCAGAATGGAGACCCCACCATGGAAAGTCCTATAGCCCGCGTCCAGCAGGCTCTGGCAGATCTCGCCATCGGGCGCCCAATTGTCCTTACCGGCAGCGCAGTAGGGGACCCGGACGCGTACCTGCTTCTCGCAGCAGAGAAGGCATCCTCGTCGAACTTGACCTTCCTCATCCACCACAGCTCAGGGTTCATCTGCGCCGCCGTAACCGGCAAGGATTGCGAACGACTAGCACTCCCACCGATGGCCGGTATGGTCGCCGATCCTGCCGGCGGCTACTACACAGTCTCGATCGACGCAGTAGACGGCGTGGGAACCGGCATCTCCGCATTGGACCGGGCCCGCACACTTCAGCAGCTGGCAGCGCCCTCCACCTCCGCCGCGAAATTCACTCGACCCGGCCACGTCGTGCCGCGACGCGCACACGACCGCGGCGTACTCGCCTTCCACGGTCCAGCCGAGACAGTCACGGACCTCACCCGGGCCGCCGGACTGCACCGCGTCGGCGCATTCGCTGCACTTGTCTCGCCCAGCGAACCCACCCGCATGGCCAGTGCCGACGACTGCCGGGCGTTCGCGGCCGAACACCAGCTCAACTGGCTCTCCGCCGACGACGTCGCGCTCTATCGACGATCACGCGAACTACATGTACGCACTACATTCGTGGCTACACGCTCGGGGCCATTCGGGGAGCTCCGCACCTCCGGTTTCCGCAGTGAAGTGTCCGGCATCGACTACGTCGCCTATCGAGTCGGCCGACCACACGTTGCCGACACTCCCCTCGTCCATCTCCACCAGGAGTTTGACTTCGCACCACACCTGACCTCCATCGACACCGACCTGTACACGCAGTTCGATCGCATCGCCGACCACGGTGACGGAGTGGTACTCGTTGAGCGACGTACGAGTGACGTCGATGCACATACCCGCCCACCCACCGAGCGACTCCTTGCAGCCAGAAACCGCGCCGCCGACGTAGCCCAAATCATGCGGGAACTGGGCGTAACTACGCCGCTTCTGCTCGATCCACCAGACGACCTACCTGCCGACCTGGAGCTCCTCGGTGTCCACGCCGCCGTGATGTCCACCGATGCGGCGACTTCCATTCGTCCGCAGGAGGCCAACACTCCCAGCCTCGTCCGGGGCATCGTGACACATGGAGACCAGCGCGGCCGTGAACTCGGCTTCGCCACAGCTAATCTGGAGCTCGACGACACTTCAGATAGCTCAGGTCTGTCCGATGGGGTCTGGGCTGGTAGATGCATCCTGCCCGACAAAAGGACCATTCTGGCGGCCGTGTCGATCGGACGACGCTCGACGTTCTACGGCCGCACCGGTCCACGCCTCCTCGAGGCACACTTGCTCGACTTCGATGAGGATCTGTACCAAGCCGAGATCTCCGTCTATCTGGATCAATGGATTCGCGGCCAGGTGACGTTCTCCTCGAAGGAAGAACTCATAACTGCACTCGAAAACGACGTACACCGTACCCGCGAATTCGGCGCCGGCTATCCGCTCACCGCGGATCTATCTATGTGAGATTCTGCTCGGCGCCAGCACGCCCCGTGCGGGCGACCGCAGGACCCTGCAGCCGATAGTCAAACACGTCGAACGACGTAGTCGGGACCTCTCGAATCTAGCCACATGTGGTTGACCGGATTAGCCTGCGTCATAGACTTTTCGAGCGGTAGCGGCGCGTGCTGACCTACCAACCGCTGTCAGATTCGATCAGCACGCATCCCCGCCGACGGGTCACGGTCGATGATGCCCGACCGCAAAGAAAGGTAGTGGACTCACGCACAACTTCCGGCATAATCCCCATCACCAGAGGCTAACGCCCGCTCCGGTTTACACCACACCGACCGAGCTTATCGCCGCTGGACCGGATCGAAAATGCAGGTGATAGTGGACCAAATGCTTAGCACGCTTACCCGCCCCTGAAGTCGACTACCAAATCCACCGAGACGCTCCAACCCTCGGTGACCGGATTTGGCTGCACCTTCCGGTCACCGCGTCCGGATTGGCGGCCCGACTCGATTGCCGCAACCGAACAGAAAACGAACGAGGAGACTAAACCGTGATCAGCACCCTGGAAATACTCGATGCCCGCCACGACATCACGACGCTCAAGCACCGCTACGTCCGGGCCGTCGAGGAACGCGACTGGGACAGCTGGGCGGACTGCTTCACCGAGGGGGCGACCGCGCAGTTCATGCCGGCGCCCGGCGAGACGCAGAACGAAGTGCACAGCACCCGAGCGGAACTGCGCGAGTGGCTCCCGCATGCGCTCAAGAACATCTACGCCGTAATTCGCGTGTCCATGCCGGATATCGAGATCCTCGACGCCAAGCGGGCGCGGGGCGACTGGGCCCAGATCGAGCGCCTACTCGTCATGGACGGTCCACTGCGCGAGGCGACCTACTACGGGTACTACCACGAAACCTACGAGAAGACCGACGACGGACGCTGGCGGATCGCATCCCTCAAGATGAGTCGTATCCGGCACGATTCCATCGACAGCGAGGGTCGGTCCGAGTTTCAATCGGACCTGGCGAACCGGCCCGCGCGAACGGAGGAATGACGGGCGTCGAGTGGTTGGGTGTCCGATTGATGCCGTCGTGGGAATGGCTCAACCGGCAGTAAACTCGTCCGGTCCATCAAGCGCACCAACGCATTCCCAGAAATCATGCGGCGAAGCCGTGCCGCGCCAGATCCGTCCGACGCAGTCACGCTCGATGACGCCCCACCCGCAAGGGGCTTGCAAACGAGCCAAACGTAGTTGCGTGGATCCGACGACGCATCGGTAGTGAGGACGCCATCGAATCCGCATCCGAAGTGCTGTTCCGGCTGCGAGGTACCGAACCCGTTCGGGTCTGCCGATCACCCCGTTTGACGCCAGCGAGAGGCCCTAACGATGTCCGAGCACCCGCGCCGAAGGCATCTGAGAACAACACAGATCTGCCATGATCCACTGAAATACGCTACTGGACGGTGGCGGGCCCGACGGATCATTTCGGATTACGCTAGGTGACAGGTGAACGCACCTCCGCCGCGCGCGCCCCTTGACACTGGTGCGCCCCGATTCGCCAACTGCTGGACCGCAACATAAAAGGGCGCCCGCGGCGGATGCTGAACCCACAAATGCGCGAGCTCATCGCCGTCGTGAACTAGCGGCAGGCGCTTCGAGATACTCACAGGCAAAACTACTGGCGGACTCTCCGAACCTTTACCAGTCGGACTCACCTCGAACGCACCTCCCGACTACTAGATGACCGGCCGCCGGCCCAGGTGCCTGAAGGTGCGAGCAACTCCTGCCCGGTCTCGCGGCCCGTCGGCTTGGTCGCTTTGAGGTCCTGCTTCGGCGCGTGAGCTCGGGCAAATGAATGATCAATCGGCACTCCTCCCGGTCGGCAGCACCAAGACCGCCGACCAGACGTGGGAACGAATCCTGGACGATGTCTCATTCGTCCCCGGCTTGACCCGATTAATCGCGGCGCCCCCTCTGCGCGCGCCGCATCCACACGCGCCTGTTCGGCAGCGGGCCACGGATCAACGATGCCAGTTGGCGCCGAAAGCAAACGCTGCATATCCGACGAAACGCGTGCGAACAGCGACATACGGGGGGGTGCTACGACTGCTCGTAAATTCCCGTGAGCGTCGCGCGAGCGATCGCATGAGAAAACACGTTGAATCCGAGGAAGGCAGGCGTCGAGTCTTCCGTGACACCTTCAAGGGTGTCGACGTCGAGTGCATGCACGGCCACGACGTAGCGGTGCGGGCCGTGGCCTTGCGGCGGTGCCGCGCCGAGAAAGCGACGCAGTCCGGCGTCGTTCCGCAAGGCGAGAGCACCCTTCGGTAAACCGGTGCCGTCGTCGTCACCGGCCGAGTTCGCCAGAGAAGTGGTGTCGGCCGGAATGTTCGCCACCGCCCAGTGCCAAAACCCGGACGCCGTCGGAGCGTCGGGATCGAACACGGTGACTACGAAGCTCCTGGTTTCCGCCGGAAATCCGGACCAGGACAGCTGCGGGGAGTTGTCGTGGCCGCCGGCACCGAATATTCCGCTCACCTGGTCTATATTCAGCGTCTGCCCGTCCGTGATGTCGGCAGAGATCAGCTCGAAGCTCCGCAGGTTGGGGAGCGTCTCGTACGGGTCGTAGGACATGCTTTCCTCTCTCGTAGTCTGGATGGTCCTAAGGTGGTCGATCAGAGGTCAATCGATCTCTGAATACCGTCACCCTTGCAAGCTTGTTCCGATCGCGTCAGATCTCAGAACCACTGGCTCCCTGCGCGAGATCTATCAACCGCCGCAGTCGAATTCACTTCCCTTGCGGCGACGTTCACATTATCCGTCCTATTCGTCGATCGCCAGACCCTGTGTCGGCGCTACCGACATCGCCGTCTGCCTCAAGCAATCGAGATCGATCACACAGCAACTCAGGGCAGCATTGTCTTCGTCTGCGATCACTTACCCACAGCTCAACATCGTTCCGCCAGAACGACAGACTGTCCACGCCTCGGGAGTGGATGCATACAACAACCGAACATAAACCTTTCGATTAAGATTTGCTGCACCCCTCGCCTTGGCCGGACGACGTCGACCTGTGCGGGAGTCCAGCGTAACCACTGCCGCTTTACCGGGCCCGCAAAGTTGGCTTCGGAGCCCGCAGCAGTAGGTCATGTTTGGCGACAACTAAGTCAAGTCGCTTCGACGAACGACGACGTTATCTCGGACAATGTCGTCGAAGGTCCTCGTCTCTACGCCCCTCAAAGGATCTCGTAGCCCGCAAACGCATCGTCGAGACCCGCCCAGCGGCTGCTTCGAATGAACCGAATCGATAGCCTGCCTCGGCAGACGAAACTGCTTTGCTTACAGTCTATTCCACCGAGTAGGCGGGCAGAATTCGCCGGGTCGGTTGGCAGGAAACAGAGACTCTGGCACGACCCGACCACGAGTCCGAGTACTCGAATTATGGAGAGGCTGACGTCAGCTCTCCGTTTCGCGCCGACCCCCTGCAAGCAGTGACCCGTGGCCGCTTAGTGCGTCGGTCCTACCCATCTCTCGTAGGGCAGCCCAGAGGCTTGCCTGTGTGGCACTCACCACCGGAACACCTAGCTCCGCCTCCATAGCTTCGATTACCCGATGTGAGTTGAAGTTCATGCAGCCGATGAATAGGGCATCAGCCCCGCCATCGGTGTTTGCCCATGCTTGTCTTGCGATCCGGGTGATGTCTTCCGCCGACGGCAAGGCGAGTTCGAATCCACCCAGGATCCCCATGTGTGCATGACCGAGCACCGGGTGCCCTGCTGCTGTGAGGAACTCCACCTCGGTGTTTCCGAGGTCGTCGGTATACGGAGAAGCGACCGCCAGCGTCGTGACGCCGAGGTGCTCAAGGGCGCGTAGCACGCTTTCGGTCGTGGTAAGGGAGGCAACCCCAGTGGCTTCACGTAGCTCACTCATCAGCTGAAGGTCGTACTCCCTGCCACCGACGAGGCTCGATGCAGTACACCCGTAGATGACGACGTCGGGTCGGCAGGTGGAGAGGGTTCTGGCTGCCTCGATTCCGTAGCTATCCATCTCCTCTAGGGAGGCTGCGGTGACCGCCTGTCCGATGAACATCCGGTTCACATGCACGCGTACGTCTGAGGGGACGGCGTATGGGTACCAGCCTTCGATCACGGTGTTGACGCTCGGCACAACCACTCCGATACGTCGGGTCGACAGGAGATCGGTCATATCTATCCTAGGTCCGCGCCGGCCAGCAACGCCTTTGCGATCACGGTGCGGAGGATGTCGCTGGTGCCCTCACCGATCGCCATCAGTGGTGCATCGCGGTAGTAGCGCTCCACCTCGAACTCCGTGGAGTAGCCGTATCCGCCGTGGATGCGCATTGACTCGAGGCTTGCCTTGAGAGCGACCTCCGACGCGAAGAGCTTCGCCATGCTCGATTCCAGGTCGGCGCGCTCTCCCCGGTCCAGTTTGCTGGCTGCCCAATAGGTGAGCAGTCGTGCTGCCTGCACTGAGGTGGCCATGTCGGCGAGCTTTAGCTGGATGGCCTGGAAGTCCGAGATGGGCTTGCCGAATGCTTCTCGATCCTTGCTGTAGGCAATCGCCTTGTCGTAGGACGCCTGGGCGACTCCCAACGCGCGAGCGGCGACGTTGATCCGGCCGGTCTCAAGCGC
Source organism: Rhodococcus sp. G6(2025) (assembly GCF_058628105.1). Lineage (NCBI taxonomy): Bacteria > Bacillati > Actinomycetota > Actinomycetes > Mycobacteriales > Nocardiaceae > Rhodococcus > Rhodococcus sp. G6(2025). The sequence continues at coordinate 605,261 of NZ_CP179751.1, read as the reverse complement.
AGACAGCACCTGCTGCATACCCCGCCCTTCAGTTTCGCCGAGTAGGCAACTGACCGGAACCTTGACGTTGTCGAAGACCACCTCGCACGACTCGGTGCCCTTGTAACCGATTTTGGGAATGTCCCGCGAGACAGAGAACCCAGGCAGTTCAGCGTCGATGAGCAGGACGCTCATCCCCTTGTGCGCCGGGCTCGTCGTAGGGTCGGTCTTCACCAGAGTGGGCAGTGGGTTTGCATAGCGAGCGTTCGTGATCCACGTCTTCGCGCCGTTGACGATGTAGTAGTCGCCTTCGCGGCGGGCCGTGGTCCTGATGCCCTGCAGATCGCTGCCGGCCTGAGGTTCAGTCAGGGCGATGCCGCTGCGGCGCTGCCCGGTGGCCAGCTCTGGTAGAAAAGCCTCCTTCTGCTCGTCCGTGCCATAGCGGGCGATCAGCCAGCAAGCGATCGAGTGGCTGCCGAGCGTTCCGGCGACGCCCATCCAGCCTCGGGCGATCTCCTCGAAGGTCAGCGCAAACGAGACGAAGTCGGCGTTGGCGCCGCCGTACTCCTCAGGCACGAGAAGGCCGAAGAGTCCCATTGCCTTCATCTGGTCGACAATCTCGGTGGGGTAACGACCCGAGTGCTCCCATTCCCTCGCCACCGGTTCGATTTCTCGCTGAACGAAGTGCCGCAGCGTCTTTCGGTAGGTCTCCTGTTCGGCACTCAAAGTGAAATCCATCGAATTTTCCTATCTGGCTCGGTGTGAGCTGTTGTCCGGTGCAAATAGTGGGAGGTGTCTGCCATCGGGCAGTGGATCCCAGGCCAACGTCACCGGTAGTTCACAAAAGACGTCGGCGGGATCTGCCTTGACGATGTTGGTCAGCAGGACGGGACCCTCGGTGAGCCGAACCAGTGCCACAACATAGGGCGGCACGAAGTGCTCGGGGTTCGGCGACTTGGAGAGCACCGTGAAGGAGTACACGGTGCCGGTGCCCAAGACCTTTACAAGTTCCAGGGTCAGCGATCCGCACGACACGCACAAGGCACGGGGGTAGAGCTGAGACCGCTTGCACTGCTGGCAGGTCTGCACGGTGAGCCTGCGCTCTCGCGTGTGGTCCCACCACTCCTGGGTCTCGGAGGTCACAGGGGGGACGGGACGCGACGGGAACTCCGCGTACGACGAGTTCATCGCTGCACTCCCAATACCAAGGTTGAATTGTGCGAGAGGATTCCGCCTGTGCCATGGCACACTGCCGTCTCCGCACCGTGAACCTGCCGTTGTCCACTTTCTCCGCGGAGCTGGCGGACGGCTTCGATGATGAGGAAGATCCCGAACATGCCCGGGTGCGTATATGACAAGCCGCCCCCTGTGGTGTTGAAGGCGAATCCCCCACCGGGACGTAGCTTTCCGTCCTCAACGAAGGATCCGCCCTCGCCTCGTTTGCAGAACCCAAGGGCCTCCAGCGACAGGAGGGCTGTGATCGTAAACGAGTCGTAGACCTGGATGACATCGACTTCGGCAGGGGTGAGGCCGCTCTCACGGAAGGCAGCGCGGCCGGACTGCACCGCACCGGTGCTGGTGAGGTCCGGCATCTGGGTGAACCCGTGATGGGTCGAGCATTCTCCGTGTCCGAGGATATGGACCGGGGTGCGCGGTAGGTCAGCCGCTCGATCGACGGAGGTGAGCACGACCGCTCCCCCGCCATCGGTGACCAAGCAGCAGTCCAAGAGATGGAGTGGCGTTGAGATCAGTGGCGAGGAGAGCACGTCGTCGACGGTGAGCGACTCTGAGTCGTACCGGAAGGCCTTGGGGTTTAGCTTGGCCCACTCTCGAGCTGCGACGGCGATCTCCGCGAGTTGCTCAGGCTTGGTACCGAACTCGTGCGTGTGCCGTGCGGCTGCCATGGCATAAAACGACACGGGGTTGAGTGCGCCATAGGGCGCGTCGAACTGAGACTCCGGCTGCAGCGGGTCAAGCACTCCACCGAGGGACCGTGACTTCGCCGATCGCTGGTTCGAGCCGTAGACCACGACCACTGTCTCGGCGTGCCCGGCGGTGATTGCTTGGGCGGCCCTGGCCGTCATGAGCTCGAATGACGATCCGCCCGTGAATGTGCTGTCGCTCCAGGTCGGCTGGATGCCGAGGTATTCAGCCGCCTGTATCGCCGGAAAGCGTGGCACCCCGACCGAGGCGATCCCGTCGACGTCGCTCAGCTTGAGTCCAGCGTCGGCAAGGGCTCGGTGAACCGCCTGTGCCTGGAGTTCCAGCGCGGCGCGTCCGGTGGCGCCGAGGTCGGATTCGGCCACACCGACGATTGCCGCGCCTGCGTATGCCCGGGTCATGAGACCGCCTCGCTCGTCAACCGGGAACGATTGGTCGCCCAATCGTCGGTCACGTCATGGAGTGCCGCCGAAACCTCCGTGAGGTCTGGCGCGTCATTGAGAAGCATGACGGCGTCGATGAGTTGCCCGACTGCATGTTCTGATGCACCGACGTTGAGTCGGAACTTCGGAAGGACCAGCTCGTCGAGGTCTGTCGCCAAACCGTCGAACGATGAGTCGTCCGTGCGGAGCCGCCCGACGCTGCCGTCCTTCAGCGTCACAGTGAGATCTCCCGGCTGCTGCGCGGCTGGGCGTGGGTCATTGACTGGTTCGAAGCGCACTCTCTCGCTCAATCGACGAACATCGGGCCGGTCGATCAGGTCGGCTCGATACGTGTCGACGCCGACCTCGCCGTCGATCAACATGGCGGCGATGCTCCACTGAACGCTGAACTTCGCCTCGTATGGCGAACGGGGGCGCTGCTTGACGTCCGCGGGGCTGCACACGATCGGCACGCTCTCTGCGGGTATCCGGACCAGGATGTCCTGGACCTGGTCGGCGTCGAGGGTCGGCTGCAGCTCTCGTGCCACGTCCAAGCTCCGGTGCATCAGGTGACATGCGGGGTACGGTTTCGGTTCGACGCCCTCAACCTGCCAGGACTCGCCGAGATCGGCCAGGACAGAGTCGAGGTCTGGCTCTGTATCGGCGAAGAGCGCGAACAGTCCGTGTTCCCCCTCGATGATGGTGTCCGGACCGGTCGCACCGCCGGACGCCATCCCGGCCGCGAGGACGCCTGCCAACGACGACCATCCGGGGTGGATCTGCTTGGTGGACGCGCCCGTGGCCAGGAACTCCATGCTTCCTGACGACTGGCTGCCCGCGATACCCAATGCGTTGACCGTCTGCTCGACCGACAGCCCGGACAGTAGCGACGACGTGAGTGCGGCGGTGAAGGTGCCGCATACCGATGTCGCATGGAAGCCCTTTGCGTGGAAGCCGTGTGGCACAGCGGAGCTCAGTCTGCCGGCGAGTTCGTAGCCAAGTACCAGTGCCCGCACTAGTTCTGGACCTGAACTGCCCTGACGCTGGGCGACGGCCAGGGTAGCGGGGAGGGTCATCGCGGTGGCGTGGACCAAGCCGGCCGTGTGGGTGTCGTCGAAGTCGAGGCTGTGCATGAGCACACCGTTGGCGAATGCCGCTCCGGGCGCGGAGGCAGCTACGGTGGATCCGATTACGGTAGCTTCCTGGCCGGAACCCAGCGACCGAGCTACCGGGACGGCGAACGGCGCGTTGTTCATCCGGGCGGCCGCGAAAGCGGTACCTAGGCCGTCGAGTACGCGAAGGAGCGCGCTCCGGCGGATCTCAGCCGGGATGTCCGTGACCGAAACTTCCGCGGTCCACCGGGCGAAGCTGCGTGCAATCGTCATACCTCACCCCACGGAGCCAGTCCGAACGCGCCCGACTCGCGCAGCGCGCCGATTGTATTCTCGTCCATCCCGAGGACACCGGTGAGGACATCTTTTGCGTCCTCGTTTCGCCGAGGGGCACGTCTGTGCTCGGTGAACGGCGCTCCGACGCGGACCGGCGATGCCACAGCTTTGACCGTGCCGAAGCGTGGATGTGACGTCTCGGTGAAACCTCCACGCGCTTCCAACTGGGGGTCCCGCAATGCGTTCTCCACATCGTTGACCGGAGCGCACGGAACACCCGATTTGGCAAGCTTGGCCAGTAGCTTCTCGGCTGGCCAAGCCCTGATCGTCGGTTCGAGGATCTCGAGCAGTGCGTCCTTGTTCTCTCGTCGCGAGTTGAAGTCGATGAACCGCGCGTCGGAGCGCACGCTCTCCAGTCCGAGCGCGACGAGCAACCTGTCGAAAAACTTGTCCTTAGGGCAGGCCACCACGATCCAGCCGTCCGAGGTCTGGAAGTTCTGGAAAGGCACAAGCGATGGATGTGCTGAATGCCGCGTGCGTTCGGGCGTCATACCAGAGGTCAGATGCCAGGTCGCTTGGTAGTTGAGCATGCTCAATGCTGTCTCGTACAAAGAAACGTCGCAGTCCATGCCCACGCCGTCCCGTCGTGCGGCGTGTAGTCCAGCGAGAAGTGCGTACCCCGCGACGTAGCCCCCCGCGAAATCGACCAGAGACAGGCCCGTCTTCTGCGGAGGACCGCCCGGCTCACCGGTCAGTGACATCCAGCCGGTCAGTCCCTGCATTACGTAGTCGTATCCCGGCTCGGCCGCTCGAGGTCCGGTCATCCCGAATGCAGAGAGGGAGCAGCAGACGATCGCCGGGTTGACGTCTTTGAGGTCGTCGTAGGTCAGCCCGAGTCTGGCGGGCACATCGCCACGCAGGTTGGAGTAGACGGCGTCGGACTCGGCTACGAGCCTGTGGAAGACCGCCCGCCCTGCGTCGGTGGTGAGATCCAGGCTCAGGCTGCGCTTGTTGCGGTTCAAGGCCTCGAAGAAGAGGCTGTCCTCGTCTTCGGCGAATGGCGGAACGTAGCGGCCCACGTCTCCATTCGTCCGAGGGTCCTCGATCTTGATGACGTCTGCGCCGAGGTCTGCAAGATGAACCGACCCCCATGGGCCGGCACCGTACTGCTCGACGGCGAGGATCCGAACGTCTTCCAGCGGCCGCTTCATGACATCGTCAACCCGCCACTGACGCTGATCGCCTGGCCTGTGATGAACGACGCCTCCTCTGACAGAAGGAAAACGGCTGCCGCTGCGACCTCCTCAGCAGTGCCGAGCCGCCGCAGCGGGATCGCATTGATCATCGCGTTCCCGATCTTGCCGCCGAACTCGTCGTTTTTTACCAGGTCGTCCCAGAGTCCGGTGTCGGTCGGCCCGGGGCAGATCACGTTGACCAGGACGTTATTCCGTGCGTACTCGCGGGCCAGCGACTTCGCCAGCGCGATGATCCCACCCCGACATGCCGCCGAGATGACCTCGCCGGACGTACCGACCTTGCCGGAGTCGGACCCGACGAAGACGAGACGTCCACGGCCGGTCTCGATGAGAAGTGGAAGCGTCGCTCGGGCTACCGTGATGACGCTGCGGAGCTCGACGGCGATCGTGTCGTCGATGGCCTCCTCCGGGATCTCCAGAAACGGCTTCATTCGCAGCGCCGTACCGATGGTGTTGAGGCAGCCGTCGAGCGAACCGAAGGCTGCCGCCACCTCTGCCACCGCAGCCCGGACCGAATCGCCGTCGGTGAGATCGGCCTGCACAGCCAGGGCCCGGTCCTTGCCATACTTTTCTACGAGCTGCTGGACGGGCTCGGAGTTGCTGCGGTAATGCAGCCCCACCCGTGCTCCGCGGTCGAGAAGCATTTCGGCTGCTGCGCGGCCTACTCCTCCTGAGGCACCTAGAACCAACACGGTTGTTCCTTCAAACTGTCCCATTTACTTATCCAGCCTTTCCAGTGGTATCGCCGTGGTCGAGGAGGTGCTTATCGCGGTCCCAGCGGGCCGCAGAGGCAGGCGCGCCGCGGAGCACGTTCTTGCGCACCTTGCCTGTGGGAGTTTTCGGTAGCTCGGCAACCACGTCGACGTACCGGGGCACGGCGTAACGCGGAAGCTCCTTGTCGCACCGAGCGATGACTTGCGCCGGCCTCAGCTCCACGCCTGCGCGGGCGACGATGACGGCGCAGATGTCCTGGTCGAATTCCCCGAGCTCCGAGGCCACCGGGATGATCGCGACCTCGGCGACCTCGTCCATTGCGAGGATCAGGGTCTCGACCTCGATCGAGGAAACATTGTTCCCTCGATGCCGGATGACGTCGTTGATCCGGTCGACGAAGTAGAGGTAACCGTTGGCGTCGAGCCGACCGGCGTCACCGGTGTGCGCCCAGAGATTTCGCCATACTTTTGCAGTTTCGGCGGGTTTGCGCCAGTACCCGAGTGAGGTAATGAAGGGCCGCCTAGGACGTACGACGATCTCGCCGACCTCTCCGACCGGTAGCTGGTGGTCAGTTGTGTCGACGATCGCGACCTCGAAGTCGTCGAGGACCTTGCCCGCTGCACCGGGGTGACCATCGAGCATGGGAGCGATTGCCACCATGTTGACCTCGGTCGACCCGTAGCCGCTGACGAAGTCGACGCCGAAGCGCCTGCGGAACTTCTCGGCCTGACCTTCACCCATTGCGATGCCGAAACACACTCGAAGCTGGTGGCCCTGTGCCTTCGTGTCTGCGGCCTCGTCCTTGTCGAGGATCTCGAGGATGGGGCCCATCCCGTAGAAGACTGTGCATCCATGGCGAACGACGTCCGGCCAGAATTGGCTCTTGGAGAAGCGCTCGATGAGCAGCATCCGAGCACCCACAGTGAGGACCGCACAGGTAATGATGCCGAGACCTGTGTTGTGGTGCAGGGGGTAAAAATTGTAGAAGCAGTCATCGGGAGTCAGGGCGATGCTCGCCGCAATGTTCTCAGCGATCGTCAGTTCGTGCTCATGGCAAAGTTGGACGCCCTTCGGATCACCAGTGGTGCCCGAGGTGTAGATGATGGCCAACGTATCGCTCGGAACGACCTCCGGCAGCGTTGCGGTCGCACCATCTCCGGAGGCAAGAACATCAGCCCATGAGCGGGTGACTAGGCGATCCGCCGCAGGTAGGCCGCCACTCGTGAGGACTACTGTATCGAGACTCGCCTCGATAAGCGTGTCGCGGTGTTCGTCGAAGAAGGCACCTGTGCTTACCAACACCTTGGCGTCGGCGTCGGCCAGTACGTACGCGACCTGGGCACTGCGATATTCCAGGCTCAGTGGCACTTGGATCGCCCCTAGGCGCATGAGGCCGAAACTCGCCGCCAAGAACGCCAGACTGTTGGGCAATGCCAGACAAACACGATCCCCATGCGAGACGCCCACGCCCATAAGTCCGCGCGCGGCTTGTGTGACGAGTGCATCGAACTCGTGATAAGGCACCGATGTGCCGTCCACTGTGACGAACACGAAGTCTCCGTGGGTCCTGGCCCTGTGGCTGACAAGCGCGCCCATCGTTCGTGAATTCATCATTCGACGGAGGCCTTCCCTGCGTCAACACTCAAGTTCCCGAGACGATAGGCGAGAAACGCCCGAAGCTCGGCCTCCTCTGTTAGGTAGCTCTGCGCGAACTGTGACGCGCGATACCAGAAGTGGATCCCCATTTCCCAGGTAAAGCCAATACCTCCGCGTAGCTGAATAGCGGCCTGACTCGTCGCGACAGCGGCGGCACCGCAATGCAGCCGCGATGCCGCAACGGCATCGAGCGAGCTCTCCGGGGACTCGACCACACATCGAGCAACCGCCAGTAGACAGCTGTGGCTGGTCTCGGCAGCGATCTGCATATCTGCGGCAAGATGTTGGACGGCCTGGAATGCCCCGATCGGCTTGCCGAACTGCTCTCTCGCCAACAGGAACGGAACGGCCGTCGCCACCAACTCGCGGCATGTACCTACCGCGAACGCGTCCAGGGCGAGACTCCACGTCATCGCCGCATTACTCACTGCTGCAGCAGCATTCGACTCGACGATGAAAGTCTCGTCGAGTGCAACACCGTCAAAGGTCACCCGCCCGGCATCGAAACCGGGGACCACCGTCGGAATCGGCGTGAGGGTGACCCCGTGCGCATCTGTGGGCACTGCCACCAACAACTCCCCCACGGCGACCACCACTGCCCGGGCAACACCGTCCGTGAGCCGGTCGACACTCCCGTAGAGACGTCCCAGTCCGTCGACGTACTCGACACGGAGGTCACCACTAAGTACGAAGCGCGCCTGCTGCGGAACCTCCGGGTCGAGAACCAATTTTGGCCTAGGGATCGCCACTACAGCGCCGTCCTCGAGCCACGACTCGACCCGGCTAGCAAACTGTCCGGGCCCCACCGCAGCCATCAGAGGTTTGAGAAAGCCCGCGGCGACGACGAGAGAGAACGGCGCCACCTGGCGACCGAACATCTCGCAGACGAGCAAGGCCTCCTCGAGACTCACGTCGGAGGAGGTCGAAATACCGACTTCCATGATGTCGAGCCAGCCACTCACCGCGGCCTCCTTCAACAGCGCCGATGCATCCCCGACCTGTCCGGGTCCCGAACTATGCCTACTCAGCAGAGTAACGATGCCCTCGACCAACGCAGAATCAGTCGTAACGTAACTCATCGACTCAACTTCCCTTCGGTAGGCCCAGTGAGCGAGCGAGCACGTTGCGCTGAATCTGTGACGTGCCGCCGTAGATGGTTTCTGCGCGGGTGTACATCGCAGCCCTGTACCAATCCGCTCCGGCACCGTCACCCGTAACGAACTCGGGCCCAAGAAGTTCTGCGGCCAGGCCCATCTGGGCTTGGTGACTTTCGCTCCAGAAGACCTTCGCTATCGACGACAACGCACCGACGTCGACGCCGACGGCATCGAGCTCAATTGCCCTGCGTACCGTTGCCGAGACAACCTTCGATCGCACGAAGGCGTCGACCACACCACGTGAGAACAGCGCATCGCTTGCACGCGGGTTACCATTGGACCGCTCCTGCGTGGCCATCTGCGCCAACCGCCGAAACTCGCCTTCGAGCTTCAAAGAACGTTGGGCCAGACCGACCGAGCGCTCCTGCGCGAGCGCATACATTGCAAGTCGCCAGCCGTCGCCAAGATTACCGACGACATTCTCGAGCGGAACGCGAACGTCCTGGAGAAAGACCTCGCAGAACTCTTCCGTTCCTGCGATGTTGCGCAGTGGGCGGACCTGAACACCTTCTTGGTCCATCGGCAGGACAACCAGTGAGAGACCGGAATGCCGACTCCCTTCACCGGATGTGCGGACAAGCGCGTAGCAGTATTCGGCCATGTGCGCGTAGGAAGTCCACACCTTCTGGCCCGTCACGACGAGCTCATCCCCCACGATCGCGCCCTTCGTGGCGATCCCGGCCAAGTCCGATCCCGCTCCGGGTTCGGAGAACCCCTGACACCAAATCGACTCATGTCTGACCATTGCCGGGAGGAATCGCTGACACTGCTCGACGGTGCCGAATTTGATCAAGGTAGGCGCGAAGATTCCGAGAACGTTCGTGTTCATGGGTTCCGGCGCTCCGGCCGCGATGAGCTCCTCCAACAGGATGATCCTGCGCGAAGAGTCCATCTCACGCCCTCCGACCGAGCGTGGCCAGCAGATGGATAACCAGCCGGCCTCCCCAAGCAGCCGACCGAAGTCAGTGCGTTGCCGCAGATGCATCTCGTCGCTTGGGCCGAACGAGCTATGGCGCCAGGACGCGGGCAGGTTCCCGTCGATCCAGGACCGGACTGCCATCCGGAACTCGTGATGATTCACCTCGACCCCACTCGGGAGGCTCGGGTTTGGTGTTAGGATCATAATGCTCATCAGGATAGTCCGCCCCACGACTTATTGTCCACCCCTGGATATCACTCAGGGATCACCTCATTTGCCCGAAACACATTCGTGGACAGAGGATGTGTGATCTGGTCGCTGTTGTCAGCCAGCCGTCCGCCCCATCGCCATCGCCATCGCCATCGCCATCGCCATCGCCATCGCCATGATTAGGATCTGCCGTCGGAATAGCCGACCCTTACGGCGCTGAGGGTGCCGTCGTCCGGATCAATATCGAAGTTTGGGGTCGAACCCCACCGCCCGATTGCCTTGCAGTGCAGTCGATCGTATTTCTTCTGACCGTTGTCAGGGGCGTCGTGAAGATACAGCGGTCTCCACCTCCAGCGACAGGCACCTCCACTGCTTGGCGGCCTACACCCGGAGTTGCAATCCACTTTTCCAATGTGAAAGCCGCGAAATACCGCGCACCTCCCCGGTTAGCGGCCAACCGTCGTCCTAGAGCATCGCGCCGGAACCCACAGCCAACATCGGCTGGCGGTTGCGAGCCGCAACCGTCGCGGTGAAGACATAGTGCGCCGATCCCGGGGCGCTCGCTACGGGACACTCAGACGGCAGGATGCATTCGTGCCTGTCTGGCAATGCCAAAGCGCTGCAGTCTGCGCGAACTCATCGACCGCTCGCACTCTTAGCCTCGCGGCCCGCCGATGTCGGTCACAATGCATGGGCGAAGACACTCCCATCAAGGCGGCGCCTGCCAGGCAACGCTAAGTAACTTCGGTCATTACCCGCGCTGAGTTTCCAGGAACTCGTACAAGGCGAACGCAGTCGGCGGACGACGCCTGGTCGTCTCCGTCGGAGTGCGGTTCGGTCCGTCGGCATAGATGTTGCGCACGATCTCGTGCAGATCCTCACCTTGCAGCGTGTAGGCGGCTAGGTAGCGGAAGTCCGGATCAGGGTCGAGCGACCTGAATCGACTGGCACTGGTGACCCCGTCCAACCGCAGAATCTCGGGAAGGTGGCGGGTCGTGTACCAATCGTTCATCTCGTCCTCTAACTCAGGACGGCTGGGATGCGTAAAGGCTAGAAAGAGACCGTCGGCCATACTGCGCTCCTTTGGCAATGCAGGCTGACCCAGTGTCGGCCTGGGTTTGTTCATCGTCGTTAGTGCATTCTTGCGGTGCCATCAGAAGTGCCGGCCATCAGTACAGGGCGGCGCCTTGCTGCTGAGAATTACCCGTGGGTCGAGGCACAACAGGCTGGTCGAGGCGCCCCTGCCGGGCCAAGAGCTCCTTGAACTCGACAATGTGAGCACGCATTATTCGAGAAGCCTTCGCTTCGTCGCCTCGGTTGATGGCTTCCGCAATCGACCGGTGCGCTGCCGAGGTGTCGGACTGTTGATGGGCCGACAGCTCGGTAGTGTTGGTCTGCCATTCCAAGACCTGGTTCATGGTGGTGAGCATTGTGCTCGTGAAGTAGTTGTTGGTAGCAAGCCCCAGAAGGCGGTGAAATTCCACGGAGTGAGGCACGTCGTCGTGATGAACCTTGGTCACTGCCAGCAGTTCTTCACGCTGTTCGGGGGTCGCCTGACGTGCAGCCATCGCGGCGGCGCCCGGCTCGACTATGAGCCGGAACTCGACAAGGTCTGAGACCGGCGTTCCATCGAAGGCGAGGAGCACTGCCAACGAGCGCGTCACGCGCGAGACATCCGGCTGGGCGACCTCGATGCCCCCACGTGGTCCGCGCCGTATAGCGACGATGCCGTCCGTCTCCAGCATGCGCAGCGCTTCCCGGACGGTGCCGCGACTGAACCGGTACTGTTCGATCAGGTCCGCCTCGGGGGGGAGTCGATCGCCGGGCGCGAGTCCTTCGCTGAGAATCCGTACCTTCAACAGGTTCGCAAGCACGTCCGACGCCTTCGGAACTCGTGTGCTGTTCTGAACGTCAGCGGTCATTCTTCTCTTCACCCCTTGGTAGAACCGAGAACTGTGCTGCCTACCCGACGACAACGCCACGAACGCCGAGCAGCAACGTGCACTATCCTCGATAGCGTCACAGGCGTCGAAGATATCATTGCTTGTGTTTATCATAAGGATTGGGCCAGATACTGCAAGACTCGCGACGCGACTGATTCCAGATTTGAATCTGCCCCGACGGTCCACACCAGAGGATTCTCGGTGCGGCACATCTCGCTGCGGGGGATCCGCGAGGTGCCCGGCATCTCGATCACTCAGCTGAGTTACAGCGCTTAAGGGCAATTGCTCCCTGTCTGGTGGCAGTCCATTTTGTACTGATACTCGTAATCTAGTTCCGGTGGCAACATCGATGTGTCGTTGCTTAGTTCTCCACGAGAGATGCTCTTGTCTTTATGGTTTCGCTTATTACGGCGGGTCGTCCGCTTAACAGGGATTACCCAAGTCGGGCGTAACCCGTGAAGACTTCGATACCGGACTGGTTGGTGGCGACAATGTCCACCCTTTCCTGATCGGCACCACCGCGAGCCAGCTCCACTGTAATGGTGTCGCCGGGCCAAACCGAGGACTTGAATCGACCACCAAAGGCACTGATGTAATCCTGTGCGACAACGTCAGTGAGGGCGCGCGCTATAACACCCATGGTGAGCATCCCGTGTGCCATCACCGACGGCAGTCCGGCGACCTGGGTCGCGAAGACCTCATCGGTGTGAATGGGGTTGAAGTCGCCCGAGGCACCTGCGTACTGCACAATCTGGGTGCGCGTGAGGCAGTCCACAATTTGAACTCGCGTGCGGTGACCGGGCCCGAGCACGGACGGAAGCATCCCTCAGCTCCCATTCTCGTCCGTTGAGCGAACCCGCTGCACGCGCACAATCCGTGAGGTGATGACAACGTGGCCCGAGTCGTCGACGAAGTCGGTAATCTCCTCACGGAAGTTCAGCACTCCGCTCGACCCGTTCTTGGACCACGCCTTTCCGAGACGCCGCTTCCAGCGTAGACATTCACCCGCTCTGGGGTGTCGGCGGTACTCGAAGTGCTGCTCTGCGTGCAACCATCCCTCGTCATTGCCAGCGTCGCGCTCCACGCCCGTCGCGGAAATACCCGAGCCCTTCCATGGTTGGCCAGGGTGCGGGCGAAGCGGGGACTGCTCGTCCTCGTGGGCGCTGGCTTGCGTGAAGGTCAACGGCGCAAGAGCTTGTTGACTGTACGCCGACTCGGAACCGAAGCTGCGCTCCATCGCCGCGATCTGACCCGCCTCGACATGAAAAAGGCCCGCCGATTCCATCACTGGGCCGACTCCGGCGCCTGGTCGACCTCGAAGTACGAATCACCCAGGCGGCCTGACGGGTTGTCGATTGTTCTCAGACGCCCTCGGATTCCGGTCGCTTCCGTAAGCGGGACCCCCTGAGCAAGCCCAGTCACACGGGTGCGGAGCAAGTTGCGGCAGCCGTCGAGCCGGATGGCAGCGTACGCGTACGGCAGGTCGGTGAATCCGCGCGCAGGGGAGTCGATGGGGATCCAGTAGGCCCAGACCAGCGACTCAATCACCCCCTCGCCCGTGTGCTGAACCCAGGCAGTGTCACGCCAGCACTCCTGGCAGTGAATTCGAGGAGGGCAGAATTTCAGCCCACAAGCCTCACAGGCGCTGATCTGGAAGCTTGCGTTACCCTCAGCGAGGCTGGCGAAGAACGGCGTGATGCCACCGTAGCCATACTTGTATAGGACTTTGAGCTCGTCGTCGATCTCGAACGATGATCGATTCTTCGGTTGCGTGGTCATCGGGGTACCTTCCTGCTGCGCTGCTTGACTGGCCGCGGGCGACTGGTGCTCATCGGGTCAGCACGGCGGCCGCGCCCAGGCTCAGGCCAGCACCGCCTGTCGACGACACGACACCTACTCCCTTCGGCGTCGGAACCTGGTGAGCTCCGGCTCGGCCGAGGAGTTGATCGGTTACTTCGGAGATGCTGAAAACTGCGGAGGCACCGGCGATGTGGCCTGCTGCGATCCTGCCGCCGGAGACGTTGATGGGTGTTGCTCCCCCTCTCTGCGTCTGCCCGCTGCGAAGGAGCTTGGTCGCGCCACCTCGCGGAGCTAGGCCAAGCTCCTCATAGGTGATCAGCTCGACGCCAGTTGTCAGGTCGTGCACTTCGAAGAGGTCGACCTGCGTCGCTGGGTCGGTGATTCCTGCCATGTCGTATGCGCGTGCAACGGAGCCACCTACGGATGGGATTCCCGGATCCGAGGCTGGGTCGGACCAGGCAACGCCGTCGGCGTGACAGGTGCCGACCCCTGCGACCTTGAGCCGTCGCGGCAAGGATACGGGTGCGTCGTCGGAAATCAGCAGGACCGCAGCGGCGGTCTCGCTGTAAAGGCACGACTCGTACATAGTGGTCGGGGCGCCGACCAACCGCGAGTTCAGCACCTCGTCGAGTGTGACCGGTGTGCGCAGCTGCGCAAATTCGTTGAGTACTGCGTTGCCACGGTTCTTCACCGCGATCGCAGCGAGGTCCTCCGGTGTGGGTTCCCCGTAACGCGCAATGTAGCGGTTGAGAATAAGTGCCCACGGCTGCTGCGCGAACGGCATGTCCCAGGTCGCATCGAGTGTCCAATTCTCCGCGGTGAGGGCCGCGTCGCCTCGCTGACCGGCAGTGAGCTCAGTGACGTCGAGAGCCTTCTGGACGGCGATCAACAAGCAGGCATCGGACAACCCGGAGGCGACGTCTGCGTAGGCTGCCTTGAATGCGTAGCCACCAGTCGCAGCTCCCTGTGTCACGCGTTGGGCAGGCTTACCGTTGAATCCGAGATACTCGTGGAGCATCACGTCTGGGGTGCCTTGCCGCAGCAGCAGGTCATTGTAGATCGAGTACACCACAGAATCGACAGCGGATTTGTCGGTCTCCGCGTCTGCGAGAGCCAGTCTGGCGGCGTCGAGCGCGAGCTCTTGGTAGTTCAGCGGATACTTGCTTTTGAACGGCAGGCGCCCCGCGCCGGCAATGTAGACATTTCTCATCGAATTTCGCTCAGCTTTCGGTCGGGCCGAAGGCCGAAGACCTTCGACAGCAGGAGTACGTCGAAGTAGACTCCATCGATCGTGAACTCACCTGATGCAACGAGGTGGGTGTAGTCGACTCCGTCGATCAGCCACCGGCGAAGTGCATCAAAAGACGCGGCCTTCAGAGTGGTCGGCGCCTCGATCGACTCCTCAGTCAGTTGCACGGCAGAAGGTTCAACGACGCAGGTAAGCCAGTGGTCACCGCCCACGGCGATGGCAATTGCACCAGTCCAACCGGAGACGCGGTGGGTGCCGGCACCGGCCGCCAGAGCGGTAATTTGCTCGCGGAGCCTTTCGGGGGTGCTCATGCTGATGCCTCCTCATTCGTGGACTTAACAATGCCGTTGTTGCTCCGACGCGGGGTGGTGGCCTCGTCGAGCGCGTCGCGTGTGGACTGGTTCACGAAGCACATGAACTCCAGGGCCAGGCTCGCTTCGAACGTCTGCCAGTGCTGGCGCAGGATCCCGTTGGCCGAGACCTTCGTCGCCTGAACTGCGAATGGGTCGAAGTGCGCGATCTTGCGAGCCAGCTCCATTGCGCGGTCCAAGGTCGTGCCAGCGGGAACGGCCTCGTAGACCAACCCGAGCTCGGCTGCCTCGGACCCTCTCAACGCCTCTCCGAGGAGCAGTTTGCCTCGTGCACGCTGGATGCCCATGGCTAACGGCCACAGGAATGCTGCGTGGTCGCCCGGCGAGGCACCGAACGCGAGATGCCCATCGATGATCTTCGCGTCTTCGGCGGCGATGCATATGTCCGCGATGAGTGCGACCGCGTTACCTGCGCCGACCGACACGCCCTCAAGTGCAGAAACGACGGGCTTACGGCAGTCGAGAAGGCCACGGACGATTCCACGAGCCGCCCACCATGCATTCGCACGGGTGTGGTCATCGGTGGTGAGACCTTGGACGAATGCGAGGTCTCCACCAGCGCTGAATGCCTTGCCTTCGCCGGTGACCACGACGACGCGTACGTCATCCCGCGCGTCGAATTCCGCCCAGATCGTCGACAGCCGGTCGTGTTCGACTTCGCGGAGAGCGTTCAGCTTCTCTGGGCGGTTGATCGTGACCAGGACGATACCGTCCTGGTCCGGCTCACTGACGGTGAGGGCCGGGGTTTCAGCCATGGTTCTCTCTTTTCTGTGGGTCAGATATAGCGACCGCCGCCGATTTCGATGACGATTCCCGTTATGTAACTACTCATTTCACTCGCCAGAAATACGCAACCCGTCCCGATCTCGTCGGGCGTACCTGCCCTCTTGAGTGGAACTTCTGCGAGTTTCTTCTCGTAGATGTCGGCGCGCAGAGCTTTGGTCATCGGGGTGTCGATGAGCCCGGGCTGGATGGCGTTGATCCGAATCGAGTAGCGGGCGAACTCCTTCGCAGTGGCCTTGGTCAGGCCGACAAGGCCCGCCTTCGAAGCACAATAGTTCGCCTGACCGATCGTGCCGACCTTTCCACCGAGGGAGGAAATGTTCACGATGGTTCCGGATCGGCGCGCCACCATGCCCGGCGTCACGACCTTCGTCGTGAGGAACGCGCCTTTGAGGTTCACGTCGAGGACCGTGTCCCACTCCTCCACCGTCAAATCCTTCACCAGATGGTCGCGCGTGACACCGGCGTTGTTGACCAATGAGTCGATGTTTCCGACCAAAGACTCGGTCTCCCTCAGCGCGGCTTCCACGCTCGCATGATTCGCGACATTGCACTCCACGTAGGCGACCTTGGTGTCAAGGTCGTCAAAGGTACCGGCATCGGGTGGTCGCACATCCCATGCGACCACCGTGGCACCGGCAAGCGTCATCTGCCGAACGATCGCCGCGCCGATTCCGCTTGCCCCTCCTGTCACAACAGCATTGACGCCCTCAAGTAGACCAGCGGTGCGAGACATCCCGACCTCCATGTAGTGTTATTCTCGTAATTCTTACTACCATTAGGAGGACGACGGATGCAACCAAAGAACGGCCTGGGCCGCTACTTCGAGGACTTCGCAGTCGGAGACCACTATCAACATCCGCTTGGGCGCACCATCACCGAGACTGACAACGCGTGGTTCACGCTGCTGACGATGAACACCCACCAGCTCCACTTCAACGACGACTACGCCGCCAACACTGAGTTCGGGAAGCAGCTCGTGAACTCCGGGCTCTCAGTGGCCATGGTCCTCGGAATCAGCGTCTCCGACGTCTCGCAGCACGCCGTGGCGAACCTCGGCTGGACGAATATCGCCCTACCCCACCCGCTGTTCGTCGGTGACACGCTCTACGCGGAGAGCCTTGTGACCGCCGCACGCGAGTCCAAGAGCCGGCCGCAGGCGGGGGTCGTCTCTGTCTTGACCCGCGGCCTGAACCAGCACGGCGACATCTGTGTGACGTTTGACCGAACAGTCTTGGTCCACAAACGCTCCGCAGGAGCGCGCTTTCCATTCCCTGAACCCAAGGAACCGATCTCCACCTCCAGACCATGACGCACCTCGATTGACAGTCGAGCCCTGGTAGTTGCCGAATACCGCAAGGCTGCGGCAAATCTTTGGCGATGACAGCGATCACGCAGGACATTGTTCGGGTGATCCTGAAGAACGTGGCCGAGAGCAGCCCAACTGCTCTAGCTGATGCCGATGCCACTCCTTCGTAACGCGTCGGTTCTGGAAGATGGCAGATTACGGTTGGGCGTTGGGCCGGCGAGGTCGGATTCTTAAAACCAACCGGTCTCGTCCGCCACCGGCGCCGCCTGATTCGGCGGCCCTAGCGCCAAGGTACACATCGCCACGAAATATCGTCAGCACCTTGTGGTCTCACTTCAGCGTCCGGTACCTGGCGCAGACCGTAGTGAGAACTCCGAGGTCGCGGGAAAGCTTTTGCGGCGACTAGCACAACGCCACAGTGAAGCAGACCGATCCCCCTCGAAGACACCTCCCCCTCTAACCCCAACGTGAGTTCAGCACCAGGAAGACAGCACCATGACAGACGCACCAGCCGACAAGTTCTTGATCTCGGTACCTCAGCAAAAGCTCGACGACCTGAAGGCAGAGCTCATCGCCACCCGCTGGCCGGCGGATATGAACAAGGATGACATCGACAAAGACACCAGCGCCGGTTATATGAGGGAACTGGTGGACTACTGGATCAACGAATTCAACTGGCGCGGTGCAGAGGCCGCGCTCAATGAGTTCGACCATTACCGCGTGATCATCGACAGCGTCCCGATCCACTTCATCAAGGAACCGGGACAGGGCCCTGCGCCGATTCCGCTGCTTCTCTCCTACGGCTCCCCGTCGAGCTTCCGCGAGTGGACCACGATTATCAAGCAGTTAGCAGATCCGGCCTCCTATGGTGGTGACCCCGCCGACGCGTTCGACGTGATCGTCCCGTCGCTCGCGGGATTCGGCTTCTCTGCCCCAATCACCAAACCGGACATGAACTTCTGGAACATGGCAGAGCTATGGCACAAGCTGATGACCGAGCACTTCGGGTTCGAAGAGTACGCGGCCGGCGGCTCCGACAACGGCGCAGTGGTAGTCAGCCAGCTCGGCCACAGGTACGCCGCCGAGGTGTACGGCATCTGGCTCACGCGTGCCATCCGCCTCGACTTGTTTCAGGGCGAACGGCCCAGGGACCGCAACGCCGACTTCATGGTCCCTGACTATGTACCCGACCAGGTACAGGACGGCCTACTTGACGCCCCGAACCACTCATATGGTCTGGCCGACTCGCCGGTCAGAATGCTGGCTTGGATGCTGGAACGCTGGACCACAGTGAATGAGTCGGCCGGCGACATGCAATGCTCACCTTTGCGCGAACACTTGCTTACAGATGCAACCATCGGGTGGATGAATGACGCGATCACTAACTCCATTCGGACCCATGCAAATTCCAACCAGCACCCCTGGGTCCCCTCACACGGCCGCAAACCTATCGTCGAGACACCCTTGGGTGTAACTTTTCTCGGCTACGAGAATCCGCCTGGCGTCTCCACCGAGGATCGGGTCCACACCTTCCTCGATGGCCCTGATGTTAAAGAGTGGTATAACCCCATATACATCAACGCCCATGAATCTGGCAGTCCGTGGGAGAACCGCGACGCCGTGATCGAAGACATTAGAGCGACCTTTCGAGGTCTGCGTTAGCTTCGACTGTTATGGCAGGGGCAAACCCGATCTTGCTGAGCGACTGATAGGTATCAGAGATCGGCTGTTACTCGACGCGGCCGCAGGCTAGTTCGCCCGCAGCCCTGACGCTGGCACCGCGAGATCAATGGAAGATCGACGTTGTTCACGCGAGATCGATGCTGGAAAGAGAGTTCAAACCTCTGCCGTCTGGGCGGCACCCTCCCATGTCACTGGCAACGAATTCACCGGCGCTCATCCCGCCGCGACCGTCTTGTCGGCACGGCCAATGCAAGGGTCTCCAGTTCTCGACTATGCTGTGACCTGCCCCTGATGGATCTCACGCGCGGCGTAGCGCCAGCACAGGGATCGTCCGGAAGCCCGCAGCCTTCTCCGCATACTCACCGAAATTGGGATACCGACGTGCCTGCTCGGCGTAGATCCGATCGCGCTCCTCACCTGTCACCTCGACGACGGTCACCGGGTACCGCTCGGTACCACGTTCGATCTCCGCCTCGCCTGAGGTGACGAGGTTGTAGTACCAATCGGGATTGGTAGGGACGCCGTTCTTTGAGGCGAAAACGTAGATCGTGTCCGGATCCTGGTCATCAGGTAGATACACCATCGGGCTCACCAAATCGCGCCCTGTTTTACGGCCACGATGGTGAACTATGACCACCGAGGTATTCGCGAACGGGCCACCAACTCTGCCCTCGTTCGCCCGAAATTCGGCGATGATGTTGGCGTTCCATTCGTTCCAGTCCTGCGGACTACTCATCATCTAGATCCTACTCGTTCTGTCGGTATCACCGTCAAAGCCGTCAGCTTCGATGGAATCGGAAAGCTAGGGGCCAAGGCCGTCCATAGATCTTCGCCGAGTGCGCCGCCAGTCGATCTTGACGTGATCATATGGGCAGATCAAAATGTCAAGTTTTGAACCTTCAGCACCCAGTAGTCTGCCGTGTAACGGCACTAGACACAGTTCAGAACTTGAGGACCATGCGTCCGCGGAGGCCACCGGCTTCCAGCGCACGGTGAGCGTCGGGTGCCTTCTTTGCGTCCACGGTCCCCGCCACTCTTAGCGTCAGTGCGCCTTGCTCGACGAGCGTGACCAATTCCTCGAGAACGTCACGATCATCGCGATACCGCATGCACGCGACTTGTTTGATCTCCACGTCAAATCCCTCGATAGGCCGTGTGCCGCGCTCACCCAGTGAGCGCAGTTTCGCGATGACTCCGCCCGGAGCTACTGCAGGCGCGATTTCCTCTTGCAAGAGGGCTGCATCCACCACTGCGGCGACGCCGTCGGGGTATAACTCCCGGACCCGCTTCCCCAAGTCCGGTCCACGATCGACGACAACATCGACCCCGAGGCCGCGCGCCAGTTCCACGTCGGCATGAGCCGCATCAGCCACGACGGTGAGTCCGGCATGCTTGGCGAGCTGAACAACGTAACCACCGACGGCACCAACCGCCCCCGTAACCAAAATGGTCGCGTTCGCCGGGACGGCGATGTCCTCAAGTGCCGCGCGGGCTGTCAACCCGTTCATCGGGAGCGTTGCGGCCTCTTCATGGGTTGCGCCGGCTGGCGCTCGGACGACTTGCGTGTCATCGAGGACGATGTACTCGGCGTATGCACCGCCAGATGATTCGATGGGAATGACCATCGCAATGACCCGGTCGCCGACGACAAGGTCCGTGCTGGCGCCCTCACCGATTTGATCGATCACGCCCGCAATCTCCATCCCTGGCCGATAGGGCTTGGGAACGCCTTCTTGCATCAGGTGATCGACATCTCCCACACGGAACAACACATCAGCGGGATTGACCGTCGCAGCACTGACCCGCACGCGCACCTGCCCATGGCCGGCCTCGGGTGTAGGGACATCCAAGAGCTGCAGCGCTTCGGGACCGCCATAAGTTGGAACGGCAACAACCTTCATCAACAACCATTACCCTTCTAATACCAGGTATCCGAATGATACTATCTTTAGTATCCGTAGCCGGTCGGCAATCGACAAGAGAGCACTCTGATGTCACCAGGTATCTCAGAAGTAACCATTGGGCAGGCGGCCGCCGATTCCTGTGAGGTATCGAATCCATCCCGGGAGGCGTTGATCAAGAGCGTTCTCGAGCGAATCGGCGACAAGTGGTCGGTGATCGTTATCTGCAATCTAGGGTCGACGACACTACGCTTCAACGAGTTACGCCGTTCGACCGACGGGATCACACAACGGGTTCTCGCCTCCACACTTCGCGGTCTCGAAAGGGATGGGATCGTCCTTCGGACGGTCTTCCCCACGACTCCGCCGCGCGTGACATACGAGCTCACCAAACTGGGCCAAGATCTACTCAAAATTGCGCAAGCACTCGCGCGGTGGACTGACGTCAATGCTGATGTCATCATGCAGGCTCGTCATCAGTACGACGAACGCGAAGGCGTGGTCTAGCGATGTAGGTTCGGCCGCGTACGGAT
Organism: Rhodococcus sp. G6(2025); assembly: GCF_058628105.1. Classification (NCBI taxonomy): domain Bacteria; kingdom Bacillati; phylum Actinomycetota; class Actinomycetes; order Mycobacteriales; family Nocardiaceae; genus Rhodococcus; species Rhodococcus sp. G6(2025). Next base: position 584,047 of record NZ_CP179751.1, on the reverse strand, counting down.
CATGCGCCATCTCGCCTAGTGTTTATGGTGAGCGAAAGTATGTCCCTTCCGACAGGTATGCCCAGCCAGGATCTCCTGGAGCTTTGCAGTGTCGCGCGACCTCGGCGCGACACCGGAACGAGAGAATCCAGCGCCGATCGTATACATTCTCCTTTGCCACCTCCGGTGAAGGGTTCGGCCTGCTGACAGGCGTCATGCCCTCACGGGTGCAGTCACTTTGACGAGTCTGGGACCCCTGGAGGAGCGTCCCCGATCATGCCTACTCGGCGACTTCGACGCCCTGCTCGGAATATTGCCACTGGCACAATCTGGTGTTGGTTTAGCCAGCCGCTAAAGTCGTACCTGGGGAGATCAAGCGATAGCGACGAGTCCTCCAGGTTCGTAGCTGGCACTGGCATTTCGGCAAGGCTCCGCCGCCAACTCGACCCCTGCCAGCGCCGCACTCGCCATGCCAGGAACTTACCTCCCACTCACGTTGAGGTGACCGGCGGGGCATTTCGGGTACGTAGCAGTATCTACCCCCGTCTCCACAGCAGTCACTCGCGTCCCATCGGGGAAACGATCACGGCCGGACACCTAAAAGCGGTTCCGCCGGAGATACCACCGCACTTGAGAGTGCCCTCTTGCAAAGCCTTGCCGAGTGCTCCAACCTGATCAATGGAATTGAAGACGTTCCTGGAACAAGGGTTCAAACTAGAGGTTGTGAGAAAGCGGGCAGTAGGCATATACCAATTCAGCAGGCCAGACATGTCACAACCCGCCGAAATTTCAGAAGCGGATCCAGCAATAGGCATGAGCTCGGTTCGCGTGCACGCCTGCGGTCGAGGCTGCGAACCTGTTGATGCAATCCGGCTTACAAGCGCGAGCGCTCGACGGATCCCGTCGGCCCTCACCCCGAGCCAGGCGGAGCAATGCGGCACAACAGCGCCCTTCCCGTGAAGATGCTTAATCCGCGAGCCCCAGGCCGTACCGAGAAGCCGAACGTGGGCCCGACACGTGGTTGAGTTGGGTGTACTCACCTGGAAAGTCAGGCAAATACTCCGAGCGGATAACGCCGCCGGCCAATCGACGGCTTCAGCACGGCGGAGTCCGCCGATGGCTAATGCCCCCGCATAGCACCAAGTTGCTAGTAAGAACGAAAGGAGTGAACGTGTCCGCACGCTTCGCAAACAAAGTCATCCTAATCACAGGTGCTACGTCAGGCATGGGACGCGCTGTCGCCGAGCGGGTTTCCGCCGAGGGCGCAAAGATCGTCCTTGCTGCGCGGAGCGCAGAGACCGGTGGAGCACTCGAGGCCGATCTCCGCGCCGACGGGCGTGAGGCACACTTTGTACCAACAGATGTACGCGACGAGGCCTCCGTAGCAGATCTGGTACGGCAGGTGATCAGCCACTATGGTCGACTCGACGGCGCGTTTAACAACGTCGGAGCCGCGACCGCGTACGGCCCCGTGGATGAGATCACCGGCAGCGCATGGGACGCAGACATCGCCCTTAACCTCAACAGCGTCTTCTTCGGGCTGAAATACCAGATACCCGCACTACGGACAAGTGGCGGAGGCGCGATCGTCAACAACGCATCAAACTTGGGTGTTACAGGAATGGCGGGCATGTCCTCCTACAGCGCCGCGAAGCACGGAGTTATCGGTCTCACCCGCTCAGCAGCACTCGACACGGCGGCGATCGGAATCCGTATCAACGCGCTCGTCACCGGTGGCGTGGACACACCACTTCTCCGCAATAACATGGGCGTCGATCCAGACGAAGCTGTGCGCAGTGCAGGCGCAATGCACCCAGTCGGCCGGATCGCGCAGCCAGCAGAGATCGCGGCATTCGTCGCATTCCTGTTGAGTGACGAAGCCCCCTTCATTACCGGAGCCGCACTAGCCATCGATGGCGGCATTACCGCCGGGTGATCGGAACGGGGTCTCGAAACCGAGGTCCGGCCCCGCCGGGTTGCAACGGCAGTGGAGTCCGGTCGCCACGCCGCATCTCGCGAATCGCACGCTGCCGAGGGTAAACCTGCCTCGTACGTGGGCCGACTTGGAGAAGCCGGTTGGTAGGGAGTTCCCCACCCCTCATCCCATCCGCCTTGCGGGCGCTGTCTGCCCAAAAAATCTGGAGCACATCGGCATTGTTCATAACAGCGCCCCCGGCAAGTCCGCCCGCAAACGGCGAGTACGGCGGCCATAACTACCTGGGCGACACTCGGTCCACCGCTCGTCCAACAGAATTGTGCCGCTCCAGCATCGTAATGCTCGCCAGTCTGTCTGCCTCACAGCATCGCATGCAGGCCCAGCGCCGCCCCGCGTCTGCTTCGTCGCAATTGACCAGGATGACATCAGGAGGAAGAGCCCACTGTCTGGCCGGCGTCACATAAGTGGTTGACCGTCAGCGCAAGATCGACTGGCATTCTCCGCATTTCCCACCTCCCAAACTTCCAAGGCTTCCGCAGTCCCGATCAGATGTGTGATTTCTGTGAACTCTCGTGAGTATCGCCAGTGGCGCCAGAGGCGTCGTGCCGCCTGGGTTGAAGCCAACCGCAAACGCAACCATCCTGACACTGAGGCAGAGCGCCTCATCGAATTCGCCAGCATGTGGGCACCATTCGGGGGCGCTACCGAGGACGAGATTCTTGTACACTTCGGAATGACGACACGCCGCTTCATCGAACGACTGTGGCAGGCAATCCCTGAGTCGAATTGTGCCCAAGACGAGATACACAACTTAGCACGTGCATACCCGTGTCCCCGCCGATCCGGCCTAGACGGGTGACGTCCACACGCCCAAGGTTGTGATGACCGATCGTCTCACCAATTGCCTCCGCAAATACGAGGCATCTGGTTACGGATCGGGCCGCATCCGCATACGCAGTTCATCAATCATCTAGTGACGGTCAATTGGACAGACGTGTCCGACGCCGAAGATTAAGTTCTCGAAGACAGGAGAAGCAGGTCCTACTCCCGAGCGGTGATTACCGACGTGGTTCCATGCGATTCCGGCCCGCTGGTCCAGGCGCTAGATGGCGTGGCGAGCGGAGATAGTAAGGACCTCCGGGGTCGGTGTGGTTACTACACGCGCACCACTGCAGCACGATGCACCGGGCGACCTCGTCCACGTCCACATCAAGAAACTCGGCCGCATCACGGACGTCGGTGGACACTGCAAAATTCGTCGCGCCGCCGGACGACGCAACCGCTCCGGAGTGGGCTACTCGTACTTGCGCCACTACGTCGACGATCCCTCCCGGCTCGCGTACTCGGAGATTATGCGCGATGAGAAGAAGGCCGCCGCCGTGTTCTGGTCCCGAGCGAACGACTTCTTCTCAGGCCATCACGTCACCGGCACGCGAGTGTTAAACGACAACGGATCATGCGACTGCTCGGACGTTTTCAGAGACACGCTCGGTCCGGACATTGCACACAAGCGAAGCAGACCGTACCGGCCCTAGACCATCGGAAAAGTCGAACGGTTCAATCGGCCCCTCGCCGCGGAGCGGGCGTCGTAGACACACACCCTCAGCGACGAGACCCGCTCATCGACCTACCAAGCCTGGTTGTATCAAGACAATCACCGCCGAACCCATACCGGGATCGACGGCAACTCACCCATCGACCACGTCGGCGTTCATAGCGTGCCAAGGGCTAACAGCTAGGGTTCACCCGGTCGGAGCCGAGGCCAATCGCTTCCGCGGGTCCGGGCCACCAACCTTGCCGTGCCTCCACCAATTCACTCTCTGAGCGTCCGTGGCTTCAACCCCGAGAAGCCACTCGCGCCGAACGCAATCTGCACCTGTGACACGGATGCCAACCTCCTCAGCACTCCGCTCCCTCCGATGTGGCCGCTGCCGTGTCAAAACCTCTGGTGATCGTGCACATTGCGCGCCAATAGCGCGTCCAGGTCTGCGCGCCGAGACAGCTGAGAAGGGGAAGTGAAATGGAGAGCCCAACTTGCCCGTGCCGCCTGCAGGAAGCCCGGCGCCGAGCTTGCGAGCTCGGACACAAGATCGGCGACGCGGATGTCGAGGATCTCGGGCGCAATCACCTCGCTAACGAGCCCAAGTGCCTGTGCTTGCTTGGCATCAATCTGGCGTTCCGTCAGGCCGTACCAGAATGCCTGCCGCGGTGGCATGACCTCTTCGAGGAACGCGAGTACGCGACCGGGAAAGAGGCCGATGGAGCGCTCGGGCAGCCAGAAGATCGCGCGTTCCGACGCGATGACCACGGGACTGAGCGCCGCGAAGATCAAGCCACCGGCCAGCGCGGGGCCGTCGATGACGGTAACGAGAAAGGCGTTGCTGTTCAGGATTGCCTGGACGACGACGAGTTCCGGTGATTCACTGTCCAGACGCATTGGCTCGGTCAGGTCGACGCCGGCACAGAACACCGGTCCGGCCGAGCGGAGGACGACGAGGTCACAGTCGGCGGAATCTATCCGTGCAAACGCATCCGCTATATCGTTGGCAAACTCGACGTTGAGTGCGTTGCGCTTAGCGTCGCGTGCCAGCTCGATCGTCGCTATCGCGCCGTCGATGGTCACACGGACCAGATCGGACGGCGCAGTCATGAATCGCCGCCTATTGCAGTGCGTTGGAGATAGTCGACGAGTTCGGCACGGATGCGGCGCCGGTCGACCTTGCCGGTGTCTAGCATCGGCAGTGATTGGACGATGCGAACATGTCGGGGAACTTTGAAATCGGCGATGTTCTCGCGACACCGCGCGATGATGGAGTCCGCGGTCGCTTCGCCGGAGCGCACGCGAACCACGGCCGCGGGGACGTCCCCCAGTCTGGCGTCGGGCACGCCGACGACGACAACCTGCTCCACCGCCGGGTCCTTCGCGATGAACTCCTCCACCTCGATGATCGAGACATTCTCCCCACCCGGCTTCAAGCGGTCGTCTGTCCTGCCTGCGTAATAGAGCACGCCGCCTTCCACACGCACGAGATCTCCCGTCCGGATCCAGGCCCGATGGTCCTGATGGGGAGGTTCCTTCTCGCCGAGGTAACCGAGCATCGCCATTGGGCCGCGAAGCCATAGCTCACCAACCTGGCCCGGCTGGACCTCGCCCTCGCCGGCCACGTCCGAGACACGAATTTGTGTGCCCGGGGTCGGACGGCCCAATGCGTCGAGGCGAATCTGTATCGGATCCTGAGGCAGAGTGCAGGCGATGGTTCCAGACTCGCTCGACCCGTACATATTGACCAGCCCTGCGACACCGAGTTCGTCGTGAATTGAACGCAGAAGCTGATAGTCTCCGCTTGCCCAGCCCTTCTGCAACCGTGGCAGGGCTACGGGATGTGCCCGGTACTCTTCCAGAAGGATCCGCCAGAAGGCTCCGTGTCCCTGGAACGCCGTACAATCTGCCTTGATCGTCGCCAACGCGTCTGCTACCCGGAACCTCTGTGGGACTACCATTTCGCAACCGCTGGTGAGGGCGGCGAGCGCGGTCGAGATCGTCCCACCGATATGGAAGAAGGGTAGCGGACTGTACATTCGATCGGAGGTGTCCAGGCCCATACTTTCCGCGCCGTAGTGCGCTGCGGCGACGGAGGCGGACTGGGAGAGGAGGACCGCCTTCGGTTTTCCGGTACTGCCTGAGGTGAATTGCACGAGAGCCGCGTCGCGATGATGGACCGCTTTCGCACGCGATCGGAATTCAATGTCGCTTATGAGATCGCCCGCGCTGAAGAATCTCTCGATGTCACCATCGATTTGTCCGTTCTGCGCGATTAGCACCCTGGGATCGAATCGTCCATCCTTTCGCGAATTATGGACTGTCCCACGGACCAGCGTTTCCGAGTCGATTCCGAGAAATCCTGTCATCACAATCAGCAGAGAGGGACGAAGCGTGGAGAACACGTGAGAAAGCTCCTCACCCCGATACCTGGTGTTCAGCCCACATACCCGCACACCCACCATCCCCGCGCCCAGTAGGGCCGTCGGCCACAATTGTGACGCTGGCCCCCATATTGCAATCGAATCCCCGTGGTCGACACCGGCTGCCATCAGTGCTCGAGCGAATCGGTGCGCCCTTGTATCGAGTTCACCCACCGTCATCGACGAGGCCGAGTCGGGAAACTCGAACAGGGTGTGATCGGATCCGAATCGCGCCTGGGTGAGTTGGAGCAACTGTGTGAAGTTCAGGCGTGGCAGCGGGCGGACACCCTGCGCCTGTGCGGATGCGACTTCGCCGTCCTCGTACTCGGGGTCGATACCCAGCGAGTCGAGTAAGGCCTGAAGTGAGACCGCTTCTGCGTAGTGCGATCCTGACACTAGTGGTTCACCGTCCCTCATAGCGGGGTTCTCGTCGTTCTTTCCATGCCGATATGCCTTCTTCGGCGTCGAAGCTGTCCTGGAGCAGCCGGACCATGGTGTCTTCCAGTCGGATACCGGAATCGATGGTCATATCGTAGGACCGCAAGGCAAGTTCTTTCGTGGCCTGGGTCGCTAGCGGAGCCCGCCGAGCAATCCGGTGTGCCATGGCGAGTGCGGCGTCGAGCACGCTTTCGCTCTCGACGAGATGGGAGATGAGTCCCCACTGGTGTGCCTGTTTTGCTGTGAGTCGTTCACCGCCAAGTAGCATCGACATTGCACCGGCGTGTGGCATCTGGCGAAGGAGTCTCTGAGTCCCGCCGTAACAGGCGAGTATCCCCCAGCCGGTTTCAGGGGTTGCGAACGTCGATCGAACTGTGGCGAACCGAATGTCGGTGGAGAGCAGGAGTGTGAGCCCGCCACCCAGGCAGGGGCCGTCGATGGCGGCGATCACCGGTTTGCGAAGTTCGAGGCCACGATCAGGCCTGAGATCCTTGCTCGGCGAGAGCAACCGGGACAGGCTGGGCGGCTCAGAGAGATACTCGTCGATGTCGGCACCGGCGCAGAATGCCCGCCCCGCACCGGTGAGCACCACGACTCGAATGGTGTCATCATCGGCTGCGATTCTCCACGCTCTTTCCAGGCAGTCGAGCATCTCGACAGTGATTGAGTTGAGTCGGTCGGGACGGTTAAGGGTGATGGTTGCCACGCTGTCGCTTCGCGACATGATTACGGCCTGGCCTCCGACATCGATATTCTCGACGTCCGGTCCCTCTGCGCGGTACCGATTCTGATTCATGTATGTCGTCCTCGCTTCGGTTCGGCTGACGCGTGAAGCTCGCGTGCTTCCTCGCGGTTCTATCGTTCCGGTGCCGTTCGGGTCGCACAACTGCCGAAACTGCCAGCCTCTAGGCAGGCAGCAGCTGGAATCCTCACCGAGCTTCGATCTGATTCGGAATCGGTATCCGGATCGTCACAGTCGTTCCAACGCCAGCCTGACCACGGACAGTGACCGATCCGCCCAACGCGCTCACACGACGGCGTAGTGCTGACAAACCGTATCCATGAGCGTTGGCACCGCCGGGTTCGAACTCGGTTCCACGGAGACCGAACCCGGTGTCAGTGATCGCGATTTCGATGGCGAAACCATCCACTAGGCGCGCGGAAAGGAAGGCCGTGCACGGGCCCGCGTGTTTAACGACGTTCATCAGGCATTCACGGGCGGCCCGTGTGATTTCTGTGCAGACTTCCGGTGAGACTCTGCGATCAATCGTGGGGTCGATTGCGGAGGTGACTTCGAGCGCCCACTCAGTGCGGATCAATTCGACTACGTCTACCAACGCGGCTGACGCGGCAACCTCTGGTTGCTGGAGGACGAAGATTGCGTCTCGAAGTGCACCCTCCGCCCTGCGGATCAGTTCGGAGGCGGCCCGAGTAGCTCGTCCAGCCAGGTTCTCCTCTTGCGCCCCCTTGTCGAGCTCTAGTTGCGCCGCAAAAAGAAGCTGCGAGACGTCGTCGTGGAGGTCATCGGCGATGCGTTGCCTCTCCCGGTGTTGCATCAGTTCTGCCTCCTGGCGTTGTGCACGACTCCTCATCTTCACCTCGGTGAGTGCTCTGGCAACTCCGGAGAGAAACTGGTGCTCGGTGGGGCTGAAGACCCCGCCAAGGGTTCGAGTCGCTACCAGCCGGAGTGGGTCGGTCCAGGCCCGACCACCGGGAAACTCCAGGCTGTAGGCCTTGACCGAGGGATCCGGTAGGACGACACGGTCCGGCGCAACGGAGAGAACCGTACCTGCTCCGTTCGTGAGCCGGAGTTCGTCGGCGTAGATCAGCTCTGCCGCCCGGCTGAGCGAGGGGCGGAAGCTGTCGGGATCGAGGACCGGGTCAGCCGACATATGGCTGATTTCGGCGAGGACCTGCTCCGCATTCGAAGTAAAGCGCCTTGCTTCGTTGATTCGGGCAAGCTCGACGGCGACGGATATTTGTGGCACCAGTTCGGCCGCGTGCTCCACATCCGAAGGCTGGAATCCTCCATCTTTGTTCGCAATCATCAAGACGCCGGTGGAGTTTCCAGAAATGACCAGTGGCAGGGCAATCATGTTTTCGATCCCGAACGCAATTGGATAGTTCTGGAGAATGGCCGGGTCCCCAATCACTCGATTGCTCGCGAAGGGTCGTTGCAGTTCGAAAACCCTGGCCGCGTTGCTGTGCAGATCGTTTGGGTCGATCGAGTAGCACTTCGTGATCTCCGGGGGAAGCGCGAAGGAGCCGTTCATGGTCTTGAGGAGGCCGACCTCGGCGTCGAAGACCGACAGGCCTACAGAGATCTCACCGAGAAGTGCCGTAATGGCCGTTGTCAGGGCCGGAATCAGGGTGATGAACGAGTCAGCGTGGAGTACGAGCGAGTCGATCTTCGAGAGCGATTCGACTGGGCCACGGTACTCGAGAGCGAACTCGCAGCAGCGCGCCAGCGCGCTGACCAATGCCGTGTCGACTCGGCCATCGGATTTCGTGAAAGCGCAGAGGAGTCCTACAACTTGCCCGTCGCGGACGAGTGCCGCCCGGGTGGCCGAGGCGAAACCAACGCGAGTCAACACCGCGTGGAGCGACCATCCACTCATCGTCTCCCCGTCGTCATCGAAGGGGTCGAAAGGGTCGGTGCGCGTTCGGCTGCCCATTGTGTTCTTGTTGGGAGCGAATTGTTGCGCAAGTCTGATCGCATCATTTCGTGAGAGGTCGGCGACACCGACCTCGGGGGCATTCCCTCCCCACAGCAGGATGGCCACGGCGTCGCATGCGAGTAGTTCCTTTACCATCCGGCATAGGCCGTCCATCTCGTCGAGGCCCATGGCAAAGCCCGCCGAGTCAGCGAAGCGGGTCATGGCGGCCCTGGACGGATGAGTTCACGGCGGATCGCCTCGGCGATGACCTGTGTCTTGGACCGTGCACCGAGTATCTCCTTGAGTCGTTGCATGTGAAAGCGCACCGTCGATTCTGAGAGGAAGAGCGATACGGCGATCTCCCTGTCGGTCTTCCCCTGGGCGGCCAGGGTGACCACTCGCTCTTGTTGGGGTGTGAGGAGGACGTCGTCACCGTCCGAACGCAGGCGTCTGACCAGATCGGCTGGAGTCTCGTCGAGGGAGACCGAATCGGCCAGCCGCGACAGTGCTGCACGGAGTTCCGACAGTCCTGATGACTTGGCGACATAGTCGTCAGCACCGGATTCTCGGCTTAGCCGAACCGTCTCTTCGCTCAGGTAGGTGCTGAGGACGATGATCTTGATGTTCGGCCACTTCGCTTTGATGTGTCTGATCAGCTCGTGGCCCGACATGTCAGGTAGCCGAAGATCCACTATGACGGCATCGACTGAAGTTGTGGAGAGTGCGTCGAGAGCCGCGGCTCCTGACCCCACGGCTGACACTACTTGGATATTGGCGCTGTTCAGCGACGCCGCCAACCCTTCGCGAACGATCTCGTGATCGTCCACGACAAGTATCTCCATCATTGGTGTTCCGCCCGATAGCGTCGTCGCGACCGATTCACACACAATTATCTCAATGCCGGTGAACGGTACGGCGCGGTGGTCTCGGCGGCCTGCCAGATGGCGGTCGCGGTCGGGTGCTGTGACTCGTCCCAGACATGTCCGACCAGGCCTGCGGATCGCGCGACGAGCGCGACACCACGACAAATCTGCCAAGGCAGTCCAATCTCTGACAAGAGCGCCGCGCTTGCACCATCCACATTGATCGGCAGCACACGACCAGACCTCGTCTCGGCTGCTTCTTGAAGTGCTTTCAGCCGCGTCGCCATGACCATTCCTAATCCGGTGGTCTCTGCGAAACCGAATAGGGCAGCTGTCCGGGGATCACCATCGACATGGGTGGGATGTCCCAGTCCCGGTACCCGAAGCCCGCGTTCGCGCAGCCGATTGATGACTGCGACCGCATAGGCCGGGTCGTTGTCGCTGGGCCATTCCTGCAGAATCTTGGCGCACCCGTCAAGCGCGCCCAGGAAATGGTCTCCCGCTCCGAGGAGCCCCGCCGCAACGGCGCCCTGCAGTGCGCCGGGAGCCCCGAGGTCGGTGAGCCGTGCAACCACCGCTGTGGGCGTGAGTCCGTGCTCCGTGAGCGCGACGAGTACCGCGTCGAGGATCTTACGTTCGGTTTCGCTGGGCAGTCGGCCGCTGAGTTCGAGTAAGAATAGATCGGCAAAACTGACCTTCCCGATGAGTTCCGATGCCAAATCAAAGCCGCGCACGGTCACTGCGTCCTTGGTGGGTTCCCCCATCGACTGAATGGTCATTTAGTTGTCGTCCTTTCAGCTTTCAGATAGTCGAGGGCGTTACGCGTTAGTTCGTTGCCTGGCCCAGGTGACCCGGTCGTCCACGAGGGCCCGGAGCTGAGCCTTTTGAATCCGGGCGGTGTGGGTCTTGGGCAGCGAGTCCACAACGGTGATGAGGCTGGGGCGCATGAATCGAGGAAGACGCGAGTCGAGATAGGCGGCGAGTTCCTCTGCATCGAAGCCCACCTCCGGCACGATAAAGAGCTTCACTTCAAGGTCCCCCCATGCCGCCGGCACTCCGATCGCCGCGGATTCACGGACGAGGGGATGCTCATTAACTGCCGCTTCGAGTTCCGTCGATGAGATGTTCTCACCACCACGGCGGATGGTGTCTTTGAGGCGGTCCAGAAAGTAAAAGTGGCCCAGGTTGTCGCGCCGAACCGAATCACCGGTGTGAAACCACAGATCCTGCCAGGCCTCGACTGTCGCCTCCGGGGCCTTCCAATAGCCTGCCATGGTCTCATGTGGGACCGCGGCCCGCAGGAGGAGCTCCCCGGCTGTTCCCGTCGGCACATCTGCGCCGTGCTCATCTACGATCCTTACCTCGACCCCCGGCCGCGCCGTGCCGCAGGAGCCGGATGGTGCCGGATCCCAGCCGGTTGATATCGGCGATGCAGTCTCGGTCATATTGAATACGGTGCACAGCTTGACACCGAAACGTCTGCTGAAGGCGTCTGGGTCCTCCGGCATCGGCGCCGCGCACACATTTCGGAGGCTATGCGCGCGATCAGTTTCGGTCGGATCCTGCCGGGACAGGAACGCTACAGTCGAAGCGACGATCATCGTCGAGGTGACCCCGAAATGTCGCACGTCCGTCCAGAAGTTCGAGGTGCTGAACCCGTCACGGATGACGAGTTGGCCGTCGAGAAGGGCGCTGCTGTACAGCCCGACTTTGCCCGACACGTGAAACATGGCCCACGGTCCGTACCAGACATCGCCTTCACGCCCCTCCAGCGGCATGAGCCAGCGGGCTGTGGCAAACGCCTGAGCCCACGGAACCAGGACTCCCTTCGAGCGCCCGCTGGTGCCCGAGGTGTAGACGATGGTCGCGATATCGTGTGGGCGGGCGATGCACTCTTCCCCGTCGAACTCGTCATCGAGGCTGGGCACTACCGGATTTACGACCGAGGTGCCACGCTGCTCGTCACCAGCGAGGAGAACCCGTGGGATCTCCTGCTTCCCACGTACCACCTCGTCGAGCTGGCCCAAGAAAGCGGATGCCGCCACGATGCAGCTCGGCGCCGCGTTACGGATCACATGCGCGAGAAACTCCCCCTTCAACGCAGTATTCATCGGGGTCTCGATGGCGCCCAATCGGGCGGCCGCCATCCAGACGGCTACCGCGTCGAAGGACGGCGGTAGGAGCGTGGCTACCCGGTCTCCCGGTCCTACCCCCTGCAGGGCAAGTGCTGCCATCCATCCCTGCACGCGGCGTTCGAGGTCACCGTAGCTGAGATCGCTGCCGTCCACATTGCGCAGGAAGATCCGATCAGGGCAGTCCTGTCCTCGAGTGCGGAGAAGCGTGGGAAGCGCCAGAGATTCGTCTGCGTCGAGTCGCCCGGGGAGTGCGGAGGCATCGAATGTCATCGATGGTTCCTTTCCGTAATCTTCATACTTCACCGGCCCGCAGTGTTATTCGGTGCTGGAACCGCGTCACGTTGTTCGCTAGTCGGCGCTGGCTCGCGCATCACGATGCCGGTCACGAGGGTGATCAAGCATGCGCCGATGACGTAGAGCGAGACCGGCCAGGACTGGCCTCCTGCCGCGGTCACCAAACTCGTGGCAACGAAAGGTGTGGCGCCGGCGAAGAGGATCGAACCTATCTCGCGACTGACCGAGAACCCGGTGAACCGGTTCTTGGTGGAGAACAATTCGCTGAGCAGCACACCCTGCACACCAAGGATCGTGGGAACGCCGATGCCGACACCTCCGATCATCGCGATGATAATCAGCGTGTTGTCCCCGGTGTTCAGCAGCAGGAAGAACGGGAAGGCAAATATGGCCGAGATGATGCAACCGCTAATCAGCACCGGCCGACGCCCGACCCGGTCCGACAAAGCGCCCATTAGTGGGACCACGAACATGGCGATGAACGCGGCAACAGCCACCGCGAGGGTTCCGATTGCCCCGGTAATACCGAGAACAGTTTTCATGTACGAGAGAGAATAAGTTTGGTACGCGTAGGTCGTCGTGAAGGCGCCGGCGACGATACCAATGACAAGCAGGACACTGCGCCACTCGTACCGGAAGACATTGGCCAACGGAGCTTTGACGATTTCATCCCGTTCCGCCGCTTCCTTGAACTCCGGGGTCTCATCAATGTGCAGGCGGATGTACACGCCGACACCGACCACGACCACACTGAGCAGGAAGGGAATTCGCCAACCCCAGGATCCGAATGCCTCCGAAGGAAGAAGGAAGAACAGGGCAAAGATCCCCGAAGAGAGGACCGTGCCCGAGTAGGTCCCGATTGTCGCAATCGAGCCGAAGAGGCCGCGGCGATTCTTGGGGGCGTACTCGGAGGCGAAAATCGTCGCTCCGGCAAGTTCGGCGCCCGCACCGAGTCCTTGCAACAGGCGCAGTGCAACGAGGAGGATCGGTGCAACGATGCCGATGGTGTCGTACCCTGGCACGAGTCCGATTAGTGCGGTGCTGATGCCCATCAGTATCAGCGTGGCGATCAGCGCGGGTTTGCGTCCGAGTCGATCGCCGATATTGCCGAAGATTATCGATCCGATCGGGCGCGCAGCGAACCCGACTCCGAACGTCGCGAAGGACAGCAGGGTACCGACCGTGGGATCAGCACTGGGAAAGAATACCGGGGCCAGCACCAGGGCCGACGCGGTGGCGTAGAGGAAGAAGTCGTACCATTCAAGCGTCGAACCGATAATGGATGCGGCAACGACGCGTTTGAGCGCTACGCGAGTGGAACGAGACTCGGTCACATCGGGTAATTCGAGATTCGTCATTGAATCCTCGCTGATCAGTTTGCTCAGTGAGCATCGGACTGTGGTGCTCTAATGCTCGGTGGGACGAGACGTGCAGTCGACTGGAGAAAGTAACAGTCCTCGTATCACTCAACCTCGATGCGAACGACCCTCCGCGGCGACCTCCCTAGTGCTGGGGCTGAATGTTTCGACTAGTCCCGCGGGCAACTTTCTCGGAGGAGTGATTCGGCGGCCGCGGTCCAGACGTACGGGAGGGAGTCCTTGTGGTCGGTCGCGGTGCTCCTGGATCGAGGCTAACGGGTCGATTACGGAGGAACGCACGCCGGGCCGCAACGCCTTGTCGGTCCGTTCCTAAAACCAGCGCTCGACCAGGTCGAGCCAGGATAGGGAGGGGAGAGATCCCAGTCCTCACATAGCGGTTCGCTCTCTCCGGCGGGTTCAAGTCGACGACATCGCCGAACTTCTGCTCGAACCGCGGATCGTTCGACCGCGTGAACGTCGCGAGCCGGTGCGGTTTGAGTCCGCCCGCGGCGGCCGCTGCACGGCGGCGGCGGACTTTTCGGGATGCCCGGTCCAGATCCGGCCGAGCCGGTCCTGGACCGGGCACGACGCATCTCGGCCGCCCGCACCGACATCGCCGACGGCGTCTGCCTGCTCGTACCGCTGTGTCGGTGCTCGTTGGCGTACCGCTGTTGGAACTGCTTGGTCCACCGCCAGGCGTGGCCGAGGCAGCTCAGGTAGTAACTCGACCGGGCCAGACCGAACAGGTCACTCGTCCGGGCGACGTGCATACCACCGGCTGCGGCTGCGGCTGCGGCTGCGGCTGCGATGCGATTGCGCAGCAGAGCGGCTGTAGGCGGTGGCCCGGGCGGCGCGCATCGAAACCGTTTCCGTAGCAATCGACGCCGACCATCACGGTGACGAACTGGTGACCTGCTACCAACTGTTCGGTGACGCTGGAGTGAAGCGTCACTACTCTCCATCGGCGACGACGCAGGAGTGGCTACCCTGACGGTCCTGACACTGCCGGAGTCCACCGGCGTGGGGACGAACAGGACAGCAGCCGACATGTCGCATTCCTCCGCCGACCCGTGGCGTTCGAGCGCCACTCTCGCACGGTTGCGTGCCGGCCTGGCCACACTCGGCCCCGGTGAACAGCGAGTCGCGCGGGCTGTACTCGCTGAGCCGGCGGCGGTGGTCGAGCTGTCGACGGCGGAACTCGCGGCGGCATCGGGCACGTCCCCGGCTACTGTGGTGCGCGCATGTCAGAGACTGGGATTTCGTGGATTTCAGCATCTCCGGCTCGAACTGGCCCGCGTCACAACGGACCCCGAGCATCAGGTGGCTACCCCGGCGGACGCGGCGTTCGGGGCTGCCACCGAGGCGCTCACCGCGACCCACGCGACGATCGATGCCGCCGGATTCGCGGTCGTCGTGGACCTGATCGTCCGGGCCCGACGGATCCTGATGGTGGGTAACGGCTTCTCGTCCCCACCGATCCAGGACGCGGCGTTACGTTTCACCACCGCAGGTCGCAGTGTGGAGGCGCCGCTCGACATCCTCGGGCAGCAGTTCTCGGCGCGGTTGCTGAACGCCGAGGATGTGTGTCTCGCGGTCAGCTACTCCGGCGCGAACACCCACACGTTGAGGGCGTGCGCGGCGGCGCGTGAACGGAACGCGTCGGTAATAGCGATCACGAGTTACTCCAATACCCCGCTGACCCGTATCTCCGAGCACGTCTTGTGGGCAGGAGCAGGTCTGCACGAGAACGAGGCGGATTCGTTCTCGGCGAGGATCAGCCAGTTCACGATCCTGTATGCCCTGCAACGTGCGGTGCTGGGCCATCCCGAGCGGGGTGCGGTGGACACCGGGGCGCGCGACGTCGTCGCTGACGCGCTCAGCGATTCACTTCCCGATGAACCGCAGCGTACGAGCGGCTGCGACACTCGGAACCCCTCTGACTGTTAGCGTTCCCGCCACCGACTGTTGGGCGACGCGGTCCCACCCGTTCAATCCCGCCCCACACGATGTCACCGACGGAACGCCGTTCCGGAACGAATGGAACGTTGAGTGGTGAAAGGTGGATCGTGGAGTCGATGGAGGTAGCCGGCACCTTCAATGTGCGGGCGGTCGCGGGGCCCGGCCTCTCACCGGGCGTACTGTTCCGCTCCGCAGCGCTCGATCACCTCCGCACCGAAGGCCGGAACAGTCTGCGCGCGTGCGGTATCCGCACGGTGATAGACCTGCGCGACGTCACCGAACGTGCCACCGCGGATACGACGCGCGACTGGTCGGTGGCGCACCATCCGCTGTACGACCCGCGCACGGGTCCGCCGCAGATCGGGGACATCGCCGTCGTCTACCGGACACTGCTCGACGAACGTGGCGGCGCCCTCACGGAGGCGCTACGCGCCCTCGCCTACTCCCCCGCCCCGGTCTTGGTCCACTGCACCGCGGGTAAGGACCGCACCGGACTGGTCGTCGCCCTGGCTCTCGCGGCAGTGGGCGTTCCGCACGCGGTGATCCTCGACGACTACGCCCGCTCGGGACCGCAGGTGCGACCCCACCGTGAGGAACCGGTGAGGCGACTGCTGACGGGACTGTCACTCGACCCCGCCGACCACGCCCGGGCACTCGAACTCCACCTGGATTCGCCACCGCCGGCGCTGGCCACCGCCCTCGCTCACGTCCGCAGCCGGTACGAAACCGTCACGAACTATCTTCGTGCCCACGGGTTCACGGAGCCCGACTTCGAGGCGCTGCGCGTGCGATTGCTCGACACCACCGAACTCACGGTGCTGCACCTGAGCGACGTGCACGCCACCGCCACCGCACCGCTCTACACACAGGTCGACGGCACCGCCCGGGTGCGGCAGGTCGCCGAGCGCGTGGAATCGTCGATGCTGCGTCCCGACGTCGTCGTGGTCACCGGAGACCTGTCGCACCACGGCGAATCCTCGACCTACCCGGCCCTCGCCGCGGCGTTCGACGAGTTGCGCGAACGGCTCGGATGCCCGGTGGTCGTCGTCCCCGGAAACCACGACGAACCGGTCAGCTTCACAACGACTTTCGGGCGAAACCCGATAGAACACGTGCACGGATTCCGGGTGATCGGGCTCGACACCGCGACAGGATCGGTGTCGCGAGAGGACCTGGACCGGCTGCGCGCCGAGCTTGGCTCGCCCGCACCGAACGGCACACTCCTGGCACTGCACCACCCACCGGTACCGTCACCCGCAGCCACACTCGCCGGACGTGAACTGGCCGCCCCGGAGGAACTGGCCGCGGCGCTCGACGGCTCCGACGTCATGGCGATCCTCGCCGGCCATTTCCACCACCCGATGAGTGGGCTGTTCGCCGGTATCCCGCTGTGGGTGGGCGGTTCGCTCGCCTACCTGCAGGACACCGGGACGTCCGCCGACACCGTCGTCGGGTTCGACGCCCCGACGTACTCGATCGTCCGATGCTCACGAAACGGAGTGAGCGCGCTGCCTATTCCCCTGCACACCCCCGACGTGCTGTTCCGGTCGAGCCCCACCCTCACCGCCGCCGCGCCCTGACCCGAACTCGTCATTCCGCCTCGACACCCACCCCTTCGACCAGGAGAAACTTGTGAAATCCCTGTCCCGCCGCATATCGGTCGCCGCGCTCGGCACCGTCGCCGCGCTCACCCTCGCCGCGTGCTCCGAGCCCGCCGCATCCGACGCCGAACAGACCGGCACCGCCGCGAGCGGCAGCCAGACGTTGACGGTGTACACCTCCGAACCGCAGGCCAAGATCGATGCGCTCGTCGCCGCGTTCACCGAGGAGACGGGCATCGACGTCGAGGTGTTCCGCGCGGGCACCGGCGACCTCACCGCCCGCATCGAGGCCGAGCGCACAACCGGCACGATCGGCGCCGACGTGCTGCTCGCCGCCGACGCCCCGACCTTCGAGGGCTACAAGGCCGAAGGGCTCCTGCAGCAGTACACCCCCGCCGACGTGGACGCACTGAACCCGGACGTCGTCGACCCCGACGGCTTCTACGTGGGCACCCGCATCATCCCGACGGTGATCGCGTACAACACCTCGGCGGTCGACTCGCCTCCCACCGCGTGGAAGGACTTGGCCGACCCGAAGTACCTCGGCAAGATCACGCTGCCGAACCCCGATGTGTCCGGTGCCGCCGCCTTCAACACCGCGGTGTGGCTCAGCACCCCCGAACTCGGCGAGAGCTGGCTCGAGGCACTGGCCGCGAACGAACCGGTGGTCGCCGAAAGTAATGGACCGGTCGGGCAGGCCGTCGCGGCCGGAACGCAGCCGGTGGGCATCGTCGTCGACTACCTGGTGCGGGAACTGGCGGCGAAGGGATCTCCGATCGGGCTGGCCTATCCCACCGACGGCATTCCCTACATCTCGCAGCCGGCAGGCATCTTCACCGACTCGGACGCCGCCGAGGCGGCACGTAAGTTCGTCGACTTCCTCGTGAGCAAGCAGGGCCAGGAACTGGCCGTCGAGCAGCAGTATTTGCCGGTGCGCGGCGACGTCGGCACCCCCGACGGAGCACCGGCACTGTCCGAACTCGCGCTGCTCACCCCGGATCTGCAGAAGATCACGCAGATCCAGGACGAGGCAGTCCGGAAGTTCAATGGCCTCGTCGGTTAGCACCGAATCTTCTCCCGCCGCCCGAGCCCTGCCCGGGCGGCGGTTCGAGCCCGTCGGCGCCGTGCGGGTGGCGGTGTGGTTGTTCGTCGCGGCGGTGATCGTCGCGCCGCTCGCCACTGTCGTGTCACTCGGCGTCGGCGGCAACCACATCGGACAGCTGATCGACGACGATATCGTCGGCGCCGCGACCCACAGCGTGGTGTCGGCCGGTCTGTCGGCGGTGTTCGCGGTGGTTCTCGCGACCGTGATGGCGTTGCTGCTCGACCGCACCGATCTGCCCGGGCGCGGTATTCTGCGCCTGATTCTGTTGTCGCCGCTGCTGATCCCGCCCTTCGTCGGCGCGATTGCGTGGACCGGCCTGCTCGGCCCGAGCGGCACGGTGAACCGGTTCTGGACCGAGACGTTCGGTGCTCCGCTGTGGAACATCGACGGCGGCGACGGCGTCGTGTTCCTGCTGACGGTGCACTCGTACCCGATGGCGTACCTGATCATCGCGGCGGCGATGCGAAGGGTGCCCGGCGACCTCGAACAGATCGCCCGCATCGGCGGCGCCTCCCCGTGGCACGCGATGCGCACCGTGACGCTGCCGCTGCTGCGGCCCGCACTGCTCGCCGCGTTCACCCTCACGGCGGTGTCGAACCTGGCCGACTTCGGGATTCCCGCCCTGATCGGTCTGCCGGACCGGTACGTGACGTTGTCGACGATGGTGTACCGGTACATCCAGTCCGGCACGGTGGACCGTCCGCTCGAGGTGGTCTCGACCATCGGGATCGTGCTGCTGCTACTCGCCGTGCTCGCGGTGTTCGTCGATCGGCGACTGTCTCGGCGCACCCGGCAACTCGACGGCCCGGTCACCGCCCCGCAACCGCTACCTCTCGGCGGCGCGCGGATCCTCTCCGGGGCGCTCGCCTGGACCGTGGGGCTCGCCCTGACGGCACTGCCGATCCTCGCGCTCGCCACCCAGGCGCTGCTCCCCGCCCCAGGCGTGCCGCTGACGTGGGGAAATCTGACACTCGACAGCATCGAGGCCGCCGTGACCGCGCCGGGAACCATTGTCGGCGTACAGAACTCGCTCTTCCTCGCCGCCGGTGCGGGAATCGTGTGCGCGGTCGCCGGGCTGGTCGTCGGAGTGCTCACGACCCGCACCCGTTCGCGGGACAACACGAGCCTGGATCTGCTCTCGATGCTGCCGCAGGCCGTGCCCGGGCTGGTCATTGCTGTGGGCTGGCTGATCGTCGGCCGCTACACGAGCTTGTTCGACACCCGGTGGGTGATCCTGTGCGCGTACGTCACCGCATTCCTGGCGATCGTCGTGCAAGCGGTGCGTGCGCCGTTGTCCACCACCCCCACCTCGCTGGAAGAGGCGGCGCGCGCGTCCGGTGCGTCCCGCCTGCGGTCGTTACGGGACGTGCCGTGGGCGATGACGGTGCCGGCCGCGACGACAGGCGGCATGCTGGTGGCGTTGACCGCGGTGCGCGAGCTGACCATGTCGGTGCTGCTGGTGGCACCGGGCACCCAGACCCTCGGGGTGTCCATCTTCAACCTGCAGCAGGCCGGCGACTACAACGCCGCGTCCGCGCTGTCCCTGCTCGTCGCGCTCGTCGGCATCGCGGGTATCGGCCTGCTCGCCGGCAGCCGCGCCGGGCGCTTTTGACCCATTTACAGATCGGAAGTCATCGTCATGTCCGCGATCACCCTCACCGGTGTCGACCTTCACTACCCCGACGGCACCGTGGGACTGTCCGGTATCGACCTGGACGTGCGTGATGGCGAGTTCGTCGCGCTCGTCGGACCGTCAGGTTCGGGTAAGACCACCCTGCTGCGGACCGTCGCCGGTTTTCTCGCCCCCACCGCCGGCCTCGTGTGCCTGGGCGACGAGGTCGTCGCCGACGGCGCACACACCGTGCCCCCGGAGAAGCGCAAACTGGGAATGGTCTTCCAGCAGCATGCGATCTGGCCGCACCGCAGCGTCGGGCGCAACGTTGCGTACCCGCTCGAGGTCGGGAAGGTGCCGCGCGCCCGGCGGGCCGAGCGGGTCGCCGAAGTGCTCGAGCTGGTGGGGCTGCCCGGGTTGGCGAAGCGCGATCCGGCGACCCTGTCCGGTGGTCAGCGCCAGCGCGTCGCGCTCGCCAGGGCACTGGTGGCACAGCCGCGCGGGTTGCTGCTCGACGAGGCGCTGTCTGCGTTGGACGAACCGCTGCGCGATCGGTTACGTCTGGAACTGCGCACCCTCACCCGCACACAGAACCTGACAGTCGTGCACGTCACGCACGACCGCGCCGAGGCCCTCGCCCTGGCCGATCGGGTCGTCGTGCTCGACAGCGGGCAGATTCAGCAGGTCGGCACACCGGAGGAACTGGTGCAGCGACCGCGCTCGGCATTCGTCGCGAAATTCCTCTCGGACGCGAACCTCGTGCACGGCACCGTGTCCGATAACGGGTTCTCGAGCGCCGACGGCACCGTTCACGTGGGGCGGGATCGGCTGGCCGACACGTCGTCCGGCGTGGGCACCCTCGCCGTGCTGCCCACCGACATCGCGGTGACGACGGTGGAGAACGTCGGAACCACGCAGGGGATCGTCATGTCGTCTCTGTTCGGGCGTGACGCGAGCGACGTCGTCGTATCCTGCGACGGTGCGCAATTCCGTTGTGCGGTACGCGGCACCCGGCCGGTGGTCGGCGACCGCGTCGGTCTGACGATTCGCCGCGCTCTGTTCTACCCGGACCCGACGCAGGTCGCCGCACCCACTCTCGGTGCGGCAGCGCTGGCAAGTACGTCGCGATGAGCCAGACGACCCGATTGGCGCTGGTGCGTCACGGCCGCACCGACTGGAACCGGCGGGGGTTGCTGCAGGGCCACACCGACACACCGCTCGACGACGTCGGCCGCGCGCAGGCCCGCGATACCGCGCGGATGCTCGGAGCCGATGCGTGGGATACGGTGGTCACCTCCCCGCTCTCGCGAGCGGTCGACACCGGCAGGATCATCGCCGCGCATCTCGGAAACAGTATCGCAGGAACGTATTCCGACCTCATCGAACGCAGCTACGGCGCCGCCGAAGGGCTGACCCGGGCGGACGCCGAGCAGCGATGGCCCGACTGCGACTTCCCCGACCTCGAGCCCCTCGAGGCGGTCTCGGCCAGGGGCCGCCGCGCCCTCGACGAGATCGTTCACATGCACCCCGGATGCCAGATCGTGGTGATCACGCACGGCGCGCTCATCCGCGCCGTGCTCGGCGATCTCTGTGGCATTGCAGTGCCGCGCATCGTCAACGGCGCGGTCAGCGAGATCGAATGGGCAGAAGTGTGGCGGATACGGTCGGTCAACCGCACCACCCCACCGCTCTCAGTCCGTAATTGATTGCCAGCCCGGTCAGACTGCTCTGATTCAGTTCGATGACGCTTCCTTCCTTGAGGAGGACGCCGATCGTATCCAAGCGTTGATTCGGCCAAGCTCAAAATCAATGTGCCGACCACGCCCGTATGTGACCGAGTGATCGACTGACACTTGCTTGGCTTCTTAGTTAGTGCCCGCCATAGGCGTCACTGGACGTGAGCCTCCCTCTGGCATGCTGACGGCGGCCCCCAAACGATCCCCTCACCGTATTCGAACTTTTTTCAGATCGGCGCATCTGAAGATTGGCCGATGACGATCCGCTCGGTGTGGTCCGGGTTGCGGTGGGCCCGGAGCCGGTTGGAGATCAGGGCTCGAGAACCATCCGTCCTCGTATGCCGCCCGCCTCGAGGAGGCGGTGGGCTTCGGCCGCCTGGTCCAGGGGGAAGGTGCGGGCGACACGCAGGCTCAGATCGCCGCTTTCCGCTTGGCGGCGCAGATCCTCGAGTCTGCTACGGTCGCCGTTGTACTGCGGTACGTAAACCACGTGGCGGACGATGTCGCGCCGACGAAGTTCGGCGTCTCTTGCCGCGTCTGGGGATTCGTTGCGGATCATGGCGATGCCTCCGCCGTCGCGGATCGCGGGGGCAAGGCGGGATGAGCCGATGAAGGCGCCGTCTGCCAGTCCGTCGACGCCTTCCGGAACGGCCTGTCGGATGCGCTGTGCGACGTCGTCTCCCCGGGGGACCACGATATCGGCGCCCAATGCGCGGACTAGGTCGGCGTCGGCGGGTGAGGCATCCGCAATGACTGTCAGGCCATCGTCTTTTGCGAGTTGCACCACGTATCCGCCGAACGCGCCTGCCGCGCCGGTGACCGCGAGTGTGTCTCCCGGGTCGAGGCCTAGCAGGTCGAGCGCCAGACGTGCTGTGAGTCCGTTCATAGGCAGCGTCGCTGCCTGTGCATGGGTTGCGCCCGCGGGGGCCCGGGCAACCCATCCGGCCGGCACGACGACGTACTGGGCGTAGGTTCCGCCCTCCCGGCGGTTCGGCAGCACCATCGCCATCAC
Source organism: Rhodococcus sp. G6(2025) (assembly GCF_058628105.1). Lineage (NCBI taxonomy): Bacteria > Bacillati > Actinomycetota > Actinomycetes > Mycobacteriales > Nocardiaceae > Rhodococcus > Rhodococcus sp. G6(2025). Next base: position 561,399 of record NZ_CP179751.1, on the reverse strand, counting down.
TCGGTCCCCGATCTGCAGGTCGGTGCTGACCCCGTCGCCGATTTCGTCGAGCACGCCGGCGGCCTCCATACCTGGAATATAGGGCGGTCCAGGGGCTTCGAGGGCGACCTTACCGACGCGGAGGTCTCGATCACCGGGGTTGACGGTCGCGGCGTGAACACGGATCCGCACTTCCCCGGGGCCGGCGTGAGGATCTGGCAACTCGTAAACCTGTAGAGCATCGGGACCGCCGAAATTGGTTACTCCCACTGTCTTCATTGCTGTCTCATTCCGATGTCCGAGCCCACGATTGTCGGCGGCCCGTCGTAGGGGGGGGGTCGGCCGACTTCCCAAGCCGCTCACGTTGCAAACTTCATGCGATAGGCAGGCCGGGAGAATCTCAGATGGCCGGTCGACTGAATGCGCCCCACGCGTCCAGGCGTGGCGGCGGATACCTCGGGCAGCCGTGCTGGCTTGCAGATCGCCTGCATATACCGTCGAGCGCCCCATCGCACTACTCAGCTCTGAGAAGCCAATTGAGAGCGGCGGAGGTCGTGAAGCCAAAGACCAGATGTGCGCTGAAGTCTTTGCCCAATGTCTTCGTGTCGTAACGCCAGATCGGTTGATAGAGCTTGGCAGGAGCGAGCACGGCATAGGACTGTAGCCACACGGCTGCTCCGAAGGGCAGTCCGTGCCAGGTTCTTCTACTAGTGATTGCACCCTCTATTAGGCCAAAGATGGCACCCCATCCTGCTCCGGTGGACCAGTGGACAGCGTTGTTGACAAGTCGTGCGCGCTGCGGAGGTACGTCACGGTGCAGAGTGCGTAAAATGACCAACCTTCCAAATTTCGCGGGCGCTGGCGCGTCGTCCCAGCGATCGAGTCCCGCCGAGGTCTCCCAGTCGTCGAAGTCGCTCTTCCCGCCGCCCCGTCGGTATCTGGTGTACCAGAGGGCATCCATGGCCGCTGTGCCGAGGGCGCCTGCCACTGCGCCGCGCGTCGCGTCACCGAATCGCGTCATGGTGTGCTCACTCCAGAAATACCAGAAGTGTGGTCGGTTGCTGCTGCGGCTACGGACACAATCTGGTGCTTCATCAGGGGTTGGTCGCTCTGCGTACTGAAGTCGCTGATAGCGCAGAGCACGTTTAATTCCGGCATGTAGCCGCTGACGCTGCCGGCTGGTATGTCGTATCTGATCACCCGATAGCCTCTTACGCTGCGGGTGCTGCCGTCTCGGGCGAAGCTCGTGATGTCAATGAGGTCGAACTCCTCGAGCCCTCGGTCAGCCATGTCTTTCGTGTTCATGAACAGCAGCGTCCGCAAATTCTTGACCCCTCGGTAGCGGTCATTGTCTGAGTAGATGGTTGTATTCCATTGATCGTGCGACCGCATCGTGGACAGCATCAGTTTTCCGTTCGGAGGAACGACATCTGGTAACGGAGAGGGCAGAAATTCTGCGCTTCCGGACTCGGTGAGAAAGATGCGTTCCCTGGCGGGTTGGCGGATCCGGAATCCATGCGGCATCCTTGCCCGTCGGTTGAAATCCTCGAAGCCGTGGAGAACGGCGGACATCGTGTCGCGGATTCGGTCGTAATCGTCGACGTAGAATTCCCACGGAGTTGCCGAGTCGGGCAGTGTTGCGCGAGCCATGCCGGCAAGGATGGCGCTTTCCGACAGCAGGTGTGTGGAGGCGGGCTTGCGCATTCCGTAGGACAGGTGCACCCTGCTCATCGAGTCTTCGACGCTGACACCTTGCTCGCCGGTATGCTGAAGGTCCTTTTCCGTCCTGCCTAGACACGGCAGGATCAATGCTGCTCGGCCGTGTACGAGGTGGCTGCGGTTGAGCTTAGTGCTGACCTGGACGGTGAGGTCAGTGTTGCGAAGGCCTTGGAAGGTGGCGTCGGTATCGGGTGCGGCCATGCTGAAATTGCCGCCCATGCTGACGAACACTTTGACGTTCCCTGTGCGCATTGCCTCGATCGTCGCGACAGTGTCTAAGCCGTGCTCGCGCGGCGATGAGATCGCGCAGACTTCGTCGAGTGCATCAAGAAACTCTTCGCTGGGCCGGTTGTCGATACCGCACGTGCGGTTGCCCTGAACATTGCTGTGTCCTCGGATCGGTGACGGGCCTGCACCCTCGCGTCCAAGATTGCCTCGGAGCAGGAGTAGATTGACGATTTCGCGAACTGTGTCGACGCCGTGCTCCTGCTGTGTCAGACCTAGACACCAGCTGATCACGGTGCGGTCCGCGCTGAGGTACAACTCGGCGAGATCACGGATCGAATGCTCTGACACGGCGGACTGTTCGACCAGATCGGGCCATGAGGTTGCCTCGACGAGTGCTTTATACGACTCGAAGTGAGTTGTGAAGCGTTTGATGAATTCGTGATCAATCGCAGTGGGATCGGTTGTTGCGCGTTCGAGCACAACCTTGGCCACGCCCCGAAGCAGTGCGAGATCTCCGCCGATTCGTGGTTGGACGTTCATCGTTCCTGTCTTGGTGGCATGGAAAGTTCCCATTGCGACGAACTCGTGCGGGACGATAGTGCGGCGGGACGCGGCTTCGATGAGCGGGTTGATATGCACTATCTGCGCACCGCGCCGATGCGCCTGCGCCAATGCCGTCAACATCCGTGGTGCATTAGAGGCCGCATTAACGGCCATCACAATCAGTAGATCCGCCTGCTCCCAATCGTCAATATCGCAGGTACCCTTACCGGTGCCGATTGCCGCCTGCAGCGCGCGGCCAGACGCCTCGTGGCACATGTTCGAACAGTCTGGCAGGTTGTTCGTGCCGAACTCGCGCACCCATAGTTGGTACAAAAACGTGGCCTCGTTAGACAGTCGGCCGGAGGTATAGAACGACGCCTGGTGGGGACTGTCCAATCCTTGCAGGGTGGACCCGACGAGTGTGAACGCATCCTTCCACGAGATGGGGACGTACTTGTCGGTGGCCGAGTCGTAGCTCATCGGCTCTGTAAGGCGCCCCTGGTCCTCTAGCGCGAAATCGCTCCAACCGGATAACTCCGTGACGGTGTGCGATGCGAAAAATTCCCGATCAACCCTTTTACGGGTCATTTCCCACGTGACGTGTTTGATGCCGTTTTCGCAGATGTCGAGGTGCAGACCGTTTCGGTCATCAGGCCAGGCACATCCAGGACAGTCGAAACCGCCGTCCTCGTGATTCATCTTCAGAATTGCGTGCGGACCTTTGATTGGCGCCCGAGCCTCGGCCACGACGCGTGCCACACTGCGCGCGGCGCCCCACCCCGCGGACGGAGCGTTATCGTCTTCTTGCGAAAACGGCCCGCCTCGATTCGGGCCACGCCCAGCCGCGGGCACCTCCGCTGCGCCGTCTGCGTATTCATCATTCGGCGAGTGTCGTCCTGCCATCGGATACCTTCCGTGCCCACCTTTTCGTGCAGAATGTCCTCACGCAGGCATGGACACCTCACCAAGTTAAGGCTCACCATCACGACTATTGTTGCAGTACAACAACAGTCACGACAGTCGACGCTCCGATCGACTCCGCCATCAAGCGCTACGGGACAGGCAGACTGTCTAGCAATCCAATCTGCCCAGCGGGGTGGTCCAGTTCTCGGACGACCTCGAATACCTGGACACGTTTCCATGACCGAAAGCGCATGTCAATGCTGGAAAACAACCGATACTCCTACTGCTCGACTGCGTAACACGCGACCGTGCGTTCTGGCATCAGTCTCGAACTCGTCCCACCGACATGACGTCGGGCCGGATCCACTCTGCGTATCACTCACTGACGCATTCGGTCTATCATTGGATACGCGACCGACCCGAGAGGTGACTCGTGTCCACTCGCCGGCCGCGAACGCTAGTCAGGCCCCCCGAGAAACACTCACCGGAATCTTGCTCGGTTCCTTTGTCGGACAGCCAATTGCGGGCGTCACCAATGCCGCACTGGACTCGGCGTCCGGGGCATGACCTCCTGAGGTAGTACCTCTGAGGGGCAGAGAGCTGCTCGTCAGCTTCCGAAAATGGTGAATGCGACTACATCACGTGTTTGGTATCGTGGCTAGGATCTGACGGGAGCAACCCATGACGGCAACTGACGATCAGGGCATGGTGCCCACAATTCGCGGAGAAGACGGCGCCTCCGTTCTCGGGCCAGACAATATCGCTGTCAGTCAGCAGAATCCCGGAGCACCGAGGACCGACTCGGGTAGCCTGCCGAACCTCAAGTTCCCGTTTTCCGCCGCCCACAATCGGCTACTACCTGGGGGTTGGGCACGCGAGGTGACGGTTCGCGAGTTACCGGTTGCGACGACGATGGCGGGCGTGAACATGAGGCTCGACGCGGGTGCCTACCGCGAGCTGCACTGGCACAAAGAAGCAGAGTGGGCATTTATGCTCGCGGGCAACGCACGCATTGCGGCTATCGATCCCCAAGGGCGCAACTTCATCGACGATATCGGACCTGGTGACTTGTGGAACTTCCGCGCGGGGTTCCCGCACTCGATCCAAGCGCTGGAAGATTGCGAATTCCTCCTTGTTTTCGATGACGGAAACTTTTCGGAGAACGAAACGTTTCTAGTCACTGATTGGTTCGCGCACACTCCGAAACACGTGCTAGCGAAAAACTTCGGATTACCCGAGTCTGCATTCGCGAATACTCCGACTGCCGGAGAGATCGAACACGATCGCTACATCTTCAACGGTGAGGTGCCGGGCGCACTGGTGGCGGATATCGAGGCGACACGGTCACCTGCCGGGACCGCCGAGCGAATGAGTCACCGAATGCTGACTCAGGATCCGATCGAAGTTCCTGGCGGTAGTGTCCGCGTCACCGACTCGTCGAACTTCCCGTCGGCCTCGACCATTGCCGCCGCGTGGGTTGAGCTTCAGCCCGGTGCGATCCGAGAGCTGCACTGGCACACCAATAATGACGAATGGCAATACTGGATCTCCGGGCATGCCCGGATGACTGTGTTCGGTTCCAGCGGAAAAGCCAGAACGTTCGATTACTACCCAGGCGACGTCGGTTACGTACCCTTCGGTATGGGCCACTACTTCGAAAACGTCGGCGACGATCCGGTTCAAATGTTGGAGCTTTTCCGGAGCGATCGTTTTGCCGATGTCTCACTCAACCAATGGCTGGGTCTTACTCCACCTGACGTAGTAGCGGCCACTCTGAATCTCGATGCGGCGTCAGTGGCAGCAATGCGCAAAGATAAACCTTTAATTATGCCTTAGGAGTCCGATCGTCAGATTCTGCCGTGACCCGTCAATCGGACGGACCTAATGACCGAACTATTCAAGAGATAGAGACGGTCCGGAACTCACGTACTTTCCCCTATACATGCGGGGTGAGGTACCGGTAACCCGCTTAAAAGCAGTACTCAGCGCGCTCTCTGAGCTGTAGCCAACTGCAGTGGCAATAGCCGCGAGGGTCTCGGTTCCGCTCCGGAGTCGATGTGACGTGATCTCCATTCTCCAGTCGGTTAGATAGTCGAGCGGACCGCGCCCAACCACGGACTTGAACCGGGCGGCGAAAGTCGAGCGCGAAACCGTCCCGGCGTGCGCCAGTTCTGCGACAGTCCACGGATGAGCCGGCCGCGCATGCATCGCGTTCAGAGCTGGTGCGACAACGGGGTCGGCAAGCCCCGCGAGCCAACCGCACCTCGGATTATGTGCCAGATGCAGACGCAGAACGTGGATGAGCATGACGAGGGCAAGGTGTTCGGCGACAAGTGTCGACGCAACCGGGTGCGTGCGGAGTTCCGTCTCGATCTGATCGAGGGCCCACCGGATAGTTGTCGCCTCGACCGTGCTCGCGGGAATGTGGATGACCGGGGGTAGCCCATCGAGCAGTAACGCACGGGCACCATCTCCGAAGGAGAACTGACCTCCCAGCATCACCACGTCGTCGCCCGTCCCGGTGCGCGCGACGCCGTCCACGGCAGCCGCGAAGATTGGGTACGCGGGGACGGCGTCCAGCCCCAAATCGCTAGCGAGGGTGAACGTCCGCGGCTCGGTGAGGAGAAAGCAGTCTCCTTCCCTCAGCATGACTGCGTCCTCGACTCCGTCGACGCGGAGGACACACCCGCCTTTCCTTACGGAATTGAACTTGACACCGGTCGGGGGATCGAATCGAATCGCCCACCGGCCCCCGGCGACAAGGCCGATCGAGAGATGGCTGGTCACTTCGAGGATCGACAGCACATCGTCGAGAGGGTCCATTAAACCTCCACAGATCGGACTCACAATAAACTATCTCGGCTTCTCACGCATTGGTAGTCCAGCCCCTTCGAGCTACGGTCGAAGGAAGTTCGCGGTGACACGCGAGCGCCCTCCCAAAGCGGAGGGGCTGATCTCGGGAGGACTTTAAGACAGAGACAACCGATTCAATCGATGCCCCCAACCACGGATCCGAGTAAAGTCCCATTCCCGCCGCCGGTCGGAGGCACGGCGTCGTTGTGCGCAATAGTCCGTAGCTCGACCTAAAAGCCACCTGCCCCCACGGCCATTGCTCCGTCAGATTCGCATGCCGACAGGGTGATCCGGACTTCCTCGCACACCCATTCCAGTTCACTACCCAGCACCATCTTTGTTCCGAACACGTTGGAAACGAAGCGGCTAAGACTTAGAAAGAAATCCGCAATGAACAAGACTCACACTCTGCTCACCACCCCGTTTACTGCGCGCTCGACCGCGGCTGACGTGATCGAGGGGCGCGATCTCCGCGGAAAGCGCATCATCGTCACCGGTGGCTCATCCGGACTCGGAACCGAAACCGTGCGAGCCCTTGCGTCCGCCGGAGCCGAGGTAACAATTGCAACCCGCAACCGGGCGTCCGCCCAGTTCCTAGTCGATGAGTTCAGCGCTCCGCCTAGAGCGGGGAAAGTCCACGCCGTGACTCTCGATCTCGCCGACCTCGCGTCGGTCCACGCATTCACGCGGGCGTGGGACGGCCCCGTGGACGTGTTGATTGCCAACGCTGGAATCATGGCGCTTCCGGACCGCCAACTTAACGCCCGGGGGATCGAGCTACAACTCGCGACCAATCACGTCGGTCACTTCGCACTCGCCCGCGGCCTGCACGAGAACCTCGCTGCCGCAGACGCCGCCCGCGTCGTCGTTGTCAGCTCAGGCGGTCATTTGCTCTCAGGATTCGACTTCGTCGACCCCAACTTCCATCACCGTCCTTACGATCCTTGGTCAGCCTATGGCCAGTCCAAGACCGCTAACGTACTTTTCGCAGTCGGAATCACCCAGCGATGGGCCAATGAGGGGATCACCGCGAACGCCTTGATGCCCGGATGGATTCCGACCAACCTGCTCCGCCACCTCGATGACAACACGATGCGAGCGATGGGTGCGATGGACGAGAACGGGAACCGGATCGTCCAGCCGCACTACAAAACAACAGAGCAGGGTGCTGCTACGTCCGTCCTCTTAGCAGTCTCGCCGGCGCTCGAAGGCATCAGCGGACGCTACTTCGAAGACAATCAGGAAGCGGAAACCGTACCCGACGGCAACGGACGCACAGCTGGCGTCGCAGCCTACGCACTCGACCCAGAGGCAGCGGAGCAACTCTGGGACTACACCACCAGCATCGTCATCTGACCCGTGTCACCGCTCGACTCCCCCGCGTTCCGCACGATCTCACCTCCTGATCGACCGCAGTAATGCTCATTCCTGCGTCCGCGCATACGCATGGAAATCTACGGTCGACCAGGCTGGGTGAGTGATCGGCGGTGCGCCGCAGGAGTGTTAAAGCCCTAGCTCGCTCAGACCCGGGTGATCCGTCGGGCGCACTCCTGCGCTATCCCAGAACAACTTACGCTCCGATTCCTCTATCGGAAGGTCATTGATACTCGCGTGACGCCGCCTCATGAGGCCCCTGTCGTCGAACTCCCAGTTCTCGTTTCCATACGAACGGAACCACTGGCCCAGAGCGTCATGCCACTCGTAGGCGAACCGGACCGCGATCCGACTTCCATCGAAAGCCCAAAGCTCCTTGACCAGTCGATAGTCGAGTTCTCGATCCCACTTTCCGGAGAGAAATTCGAGGATTTGACCACGCCCCTGCACGAAAGTGGACCGGTTTCGCCACCAACTGTCCTCGGTGTAGACCTGGACTACTTTCTCAGGGTCACGAGAATTCCAACCGTCCTCAGCCGCACGTACCTTCTTGGTGGCCGATTCCCGAGTGAAAGGGGGAACAGGGGGCTTGATATCCCTTACGTCATCCTCCGTGCTTGGCTGCCCGGCAGTATCAAAACCCTTCGAAACCGACGGATCAGAAATTCGTCCGCTCTCCATCGTTCTTGTATTGCGGGTGTGTTCGGTAATGCTCATGATTGCTCCATCAATTGTGTAGTGGTACAGAAAGGTCGTCGGCCTCGTCGAGCTGCAGCTGCGATCGGAACCAAGCGCGCGACCCATGGGTGGTGCGAGCCGGCCGCCTCGGCAGCGTTTAGGAGGAGCGACGTGTTGATATTCGAGCTCTGAATACGCAGGGCTACTCCTTGATGAAGGCGAGGATGTCCTTGTCGAGTTCGTCCTGGTAGGTGCCGTAGATCCCGTGCGGAGCCCCGGGATAGACCTTGAGCGTGCCGTCCTTGACCAGGTCGATGGACTTCAGTGCGGCAGCGGCAACGGGCACGATCTGATCCGCGTCGCCCTGCGCAATGAAGACCGGCACCGTCAACGCCTTGAGATCCTCCGTGAAGTCGGTCTCGGAGAACGCCTTGACGCAGTCGTAGGCGGCAGCGAGCCCCACCGTCATCCCCTGACGCCAGAAGTCGTCCCTCGCGCCCTGCGACACCCTGGCCCCCTCACGATTGGCACCGTAGAACGCAATCGACAGATCCTGATAGAACTGCGAACGATCCTTCAACACGCCGTCGCGGATCGCGTCGAGCGCCTCGATCGGCGTGCCCTCAGGGTTGGAGTCAGATTTCAGCATGATCGGGGGCACCGCGCCGGCCGTGAAAATCTTCGCGACCCGCCCGGCGCCGTACTGCGCGGCGTAGCGCACGACTTCACCGCCGCCCGTCGAGTGCCCGATCAGCACGATGTCGGTCAGGTCGAGTGCCTGAACCAGCTCGGCGAGATCCTTCGCGTAGGTGTCCATGTCGTTGCCCTCGTACGTCTGCGTCGACCGTCCGTGGCCGCGGCGATCGTGGGCGATGGCGCGATATCCCGCGTCGGCGAGAAGCTTGAGTTCGACCTGCCAGGCGTCCGACGACAACGGCCAACCGTGACTGAGGATCACGGGCCTACCGGTGCCCTGCTCGGTGTAGTAGATCTCGGTTCCATCGGAGGTGGTGATGTACGGCATGACTGAGGCTCCCTATTTGAGTGCTCGGTGATGAGTTGATGATCGAACGACCATTGATATAAATCATCGTCGAACCGGGGTCTGGCGTCGCCACCGCCAGCAGGAGCTTGCAGATGCAACCAGCCGCAATGTCAGTCTTCCAGGTAGCTGCAATTCCATTGATATCCGATGTGTGCGAGATCCCGGTATGGCGCGCCCAGTATGCATCGGCCGAGTTCGCCGACCTCTGCCGCGAACTGGGGGTGACCCGGTCGTGGGGTGCGGTCGGCACATCGGCGGACAATGCGGCCGCCGAATCGCTGAACGCGACGTTGAAACGGGAGACGCTGAAGGGGCGGAAGCGCTGGAACAGTGCGGGTGAGGCCCGCGCCGTCGTCTTCCGCTGGATCACGCGATACACCACCGGAAGGAGGCATTCCACTCTCGGCCAGATCTGTCCGATCGAGTTCGAGCAGCGATCGGCTACATCTCGAGGGGAACGTCCCGCCACGTACTGTCGATACAAACCACTCGAGCTACACGACTAATTGCTTAAATCGACTAACGAGTCGCGTTCGCGCAATCGACGTAAGATCGGCAACTGCAACCGCCAACAGCAGTGGTCGTGACACGGTACGCGCGAGGCTGCTATCTCCATGATCAGCGACTTTGCCATAGCGGCGGAATTGTCGCGCAGTACACAGCTTATCGACCCCATTCGTCAGCCGCGCGCGATCGCTACAACGCGGAGGTATTGCAAATTTAGACTTACACACATCCACCTAAACAAAGGATATATCTATGTCGATCGAACCTTCAGCTATGGATCATGCACGCGCGACCGCGCGCTCCACAGACATCACAGGTGCCGTTGAAGCGGTCGATCTCATCGAACGCGTTGAACCTAAATCAATCGCAAACCACAGCGTGCGAACATATCTCTACGCGGTTCTCATTGCAGACGCGCAAGAACTCGTAGCGGATGTCGATTTCAATTCGGCAATGCTATTACATTCCTGTCTCTTACACGATCTTGGCGCAAATGACGTGTTCGACGGTCCCCTTCGATTCGAAGTAGAAGGCGCCAATGCTGCGTATAACTGGCTAGAAGACTTCGGATTCGACCGGCGCCTCAGAGAGCAAGCCTGGGATGCGATCGCGTTGCACACCACACCACAAATCGCGGAAAATCATCGACCCCTGACCCGTCTTACTCGACTGGCCGTGCGCACAGATTTCGGCGCAGAACATGTTTCACGGGACCTCCGACAAGACCTGGAAGGACGGTTCCCCCGCCTTGACATTGAACGCGAGCTCTCTGCGGCGGTTGTGGGACAGGCTCTACGAAATCGTCAGAAAGCACCTGACAACTCCTGGGCCGGCCGACTCCTCGCGGCGCACGAAGCTGATCCCAGCGATCCAGATTCACGCTTGCATGCGTTCTGACTCGGAACGCAACAGTTGGTCGATACGAAGGTGGTGCCGTCGAGCGCCGTTTTCGCCTACGGAAATCTCCCCCCAACAGCGTGAAAGCACCTCCGCCGCGAATTCCGTTTTACCCCAGTCGATCAGGCCGAAGTAGATGAAGATCCGCAGGGGATTGAACGTGGGATCTGGCGATATGGTCGGAGTGAGGCTGATCGGCGACTAGTCCAGCTTGTAACGACGGATCCTTTGATATAATTTGCCTCGGGAGATTCCAAGTTGCTGCGCAGCTGCACTCTTGTTGCCGCGGCAGTCAAGCAGTGCTCGGCGTATCACGTCGGCTTCCGCCCGCCCAAGGGGGTCGTTGTCGCGATGAGGCGCGTCCGTGCTGCTGAAGACGAGTACGCATCCATCCTCGAATCGGCCGGGTGTCACCAGTCTGCTGTGAGCGACTCTGCCGTTTGGCAGTACGAGTTCGGTGGTCGCAGGGCCGGATTCAGTGAGTGCAGACCATAGGGTAGCGCGGTCTGGAAGGTGGTCGGCGAATCCGTCATCGGTGATCATGATGTCGCCGTCGAGCGTGACTACCGCCACTCCTTCCCCACGGAATCGCAGATGAGCATCCATGAGCCGACGTTGGCGAGGTGTTGCTGCATCTCGAATCGCCGAGCGCATACGTTCGGTGAACGCCATGGCCGCAGCAATCACATAGCGGTTGGTGTCCTCTACGAGGCAAGCTACATTGAGGAACCCCAGTCGCCTGCGCGTAACCGGGTCTACGACGGGTGCGGTTGCGCAGGTGAATCGGTGCCAGGCATGTTTGTAGTGCTCCGTCCCAACCACCACCGCAGGTTGATGAAGGGCCATCGCCAAGCCTATCCCGGATGTGCCGACTCCATCCTCGTCGAACTGGTAACCCCGAACGACGGACACCCGTTCGAGCAAGCGACCTAACTCGGGCTTAGATTCCCAGTTCCACACTAAGGTGCCGGCATCATCAAAGAGTGCAACTGATGCCGTGTCTCCGACCAGGAGATCTGCGCAGCTGCTGATTACTTGGCCGCCGATGGCTATCAGGCTGCCCTCGTCGCTGTAGTCCCGGGTCCGTAGATCAAGACGCTCCGGATCGACACCGGAAGCGCGCGAGCGAATCCAGGATTGATGAATCTCCTTACGTGCCATCGCATCACCACTACCGGAGTGAAACAACTCCCATGCGCTTAACGAATCCGATCTCAATATCTCACTTCCATCGCTGGTCGGCGGGGCACCGTGTGCAGTTCAGTGCCGTCACGCGATATATGGGATCCGGACCCCATAGTGGTGTCGCCCCGTTGGTTGCGGGTGCACCGAGCCCTGACCTGTCAGTCTGTAAATGACCACCTTCTCGTCAGGCCTGGCAATCCGCCGACTCGTAGCATTGGGACGCATCGGCCGTTCGGTAAGTGCCCCGACCCCCTTCTTACGTAATTGCTATCGCGTCTTACGTAATTGCTATCGCGCTTAGGTGATGCCAGATACTGGTGGCTCGCCGGGAATCATCGCGTTGCCGACGGGGGTGACCTTGCAACGTGACGCGTTAGATGGAGGACGTTCATGCACATCGAACTATTGGGAAAAGTCGGCTCGCCTGCTCGCCCGAGCTGTGACGTACGGCGCGTCTGTGCGCCGGGAGGTCCATCCGGCGTCGTGCCCGTCCAAACATTCTGAGTACCTACATTCGTTCTACCGAATTTGCCTGAAGGCCTAACTGCAAAGCTGACCATAACGCGGCGTGTCGAGATTAGCTAGATACTCTGTAGATTCGAGCTGCTCGGCGACCGTGACATGACGCCGGTCCGTTGCTACACTCTTCGGTGTGCACACTCATTCTGCATACCGAATCTAGTGAGGAGTGGGAGTCATGGGCCGACCCTACCCACGTGAATACACCGTCCTGTCGACGAGACTGAGAGACACCCCATGATCGTGACCGTCACCTCCGAAGACGTTGAGCTCAGAGACGCAGGTGATCTGAAGCGGCTTCATGTCTCGTGTGCTCCTACGCTGCCGCTGACCACAATCGGGCTGGTCCTACGTCGCACCGAGACGGGCTACGTCGACGACGTCTACGCTTACCTTGATATTGGCGCTTTGCGACGCCTCCGCGAAGGTCATGGATTTGTCAACGACGCTGCGTTCGACCAGATGGTGGACTATGCGACAAAGAACGAGTGGATCTCGCCCGACGCGTCAGCGGTGCGTGCGCACATCGTACGCACCGAAACCCCCGATTCGGAGCGACCACTCTGAGGACAGAGTCGGTGAACGCGGCATAAGATGGATGTTGTTCGCGACGCCGCGCTTCCTGCGCCGGGACCCACGCCGATAAGAAACATGTTTGTTCAATTCATCTGCGTCAGAATTTGATTGGGCACACCGACTCTCGAATGAGACCCTGGCCGCCCAAGATCATCTCTACGCATCGCCGGCGGCGGTTCGAGCCCCAGTGAAGATTTGCGACCTCAACCGATTGTCGGGAGTGTCTTGACATGCCCATCACCGCGTCCTCCGCAGTTCGCCGTCGCATCGACCAATTGCGCTCCGCCGCTCGTGCGAAATCTGCAGTTAAAAGGCTCTTCTGCAGCTACTGCAGTTCCGAGTTAATCACGGTCTCAATAGTTGCTGGGCATTACTGCTCCGGCGATTGCTCGAAACGAGACTGGGCACGGAAGAGTCTTAAATTCTTCCACCAAGCCTATTAATTCTGGATGCCCCCGCCGCGCTCCCGCACCGCTCCGTATCGGAATCGTCCGGGCGAAACGGAGAGCGGTGGCCCGTCTGTTGCTTCCTCGCCGCGGATGCTGATTCGACGAACGGCGTACTGGGCAAGGTTAGTCTGATGAATATCAGCCCCAATAGGTTGCGACGACGTAATCGAAGTGCAGATCCGTGCGTATGATGCCACTTCCTCGTCCATGGAGAAGGGGGCAAGCGGGAGTCTCGGTCCCCCATGCCCTGGGGATCAGGATCCCAGTCGGCTACCTTTGACGATCGAAGGGACCCCGACCTCACAACTGTCCAATTCAACGTTCACGACGTCGAGCGATCACGTCCAGTTCGTTGCTGAACGATTAATCGACCGTTGCATCCGGTCGCCACCCACCGTTGGCGGTTGTACATTGGCGAGAACGAGTCCCCTAGTCCAAATCTATTTGGCCGCATAGCTATCGCAGCACGCTTCAGAAGGTGGGCGCCCATGCGAGCGGCTGCAGGAGCCCTGCGCGAGCCACGACCGGTAGCCTGCGCGCGGTCCGAAATGGGGACGCGGCATGGCCCGCGTCCCCTAGTCTGCTCCGGTCGGCGTCCAAATGGTTTCGAAAGACTCGGCATGTCATCGCGTTGGCTAGAAAAGCCTAGAGCGCTGTGCGCACGACGAAAGAATCCGACCACGGAGCGGCGAAGGCCGGCCGAACTGGCGTCCGCGTACCCGTGCCGTCGATGAACTTGCGGACTGCGGCGGCGTCGGCGGTGACGGTAGCGCGGCGCTATCGGCGATGGTCGCCAATGCCACCTGTTCACGAATCTGATGACCACCCGCGGGCGGGATGGCGACGATGACGCTTGCCGTACAGGGCCGTGATATGAATGAACCCGGGCGGCCTCGGGGTCTATGCCACGGCTGCACGAACGGCAGATACGCGCGCGAGGCCCAGTGGGGGCGTCACGACGACGACGTCGCCGGCGCGCAGTGGCAGGTCGGGGCGTCGTCGTCGCCGGGGGTGCGTTTATGTGGTCGTGCGACCTCCCGTCCCGGTTACTCTTTGAACTGTGCGCGTTGCGCTTGGGATCATTCGTAGAAGGCGTAGAACCTTGCTTCTATACTGGAGCGCGGCACAGCGTCCTTGGGAGCGGTCGGGTCATCGATCGCCGTGTGGACTATTCCGCCGCATCGAGAGCCGTCGGAGTCCCAGCCTTTGAGGACGAGGATTTCGTCGCTAGTCATTCCGGAGAAGTAGTTCCATTGCTGGGCCGGATTGTGCTTGACGACTCTTGCCTGTACCTCCGGCGCACCGACAGCGGTGTCACCCATCAGGGTCTTGAACGTGATCGGATCTTCAGGATCTACGGTTGTCCCGTTTGCCACTGCCAGCAAGTTGTCCTGCGGGGGTGGTGAGGTGACGCGCCAGGTCTGATAGATGGCGAATCGACTGTAGGGAGCGACTGTCCTCTGCTCGGCCTCAAATATGCGGTCCATGAAGATTTCGGCGGAAGACGCGGTGTAGTCGAGATGGGCGAACCGCGCTGGCTGTTGGACCAAGCGTCGTTCATCGTCACCGTCATCACGCGTATCGGTATGAATTCCAGAACGCTCTCCATGCCGGACAACGAGTCCGTCGCGTGCGGGCATCACGTCCCGAGCACCTGTGAGGTCCTTGATGAACGCTCCGACCTCTTCGTGATAAACCCGGTCAAGTTCGGCGAGGTCGAGGCTGCCGGCGATGGAACTAGTGTGGGGATAGAGCCGATAGCCATCGGAGTCGAGATCGAGGCCTTCGTTAATTGTCCGCGCATCGTGCACCGCGACCTCCACACCGTGCAGCTCCATATTGGTCCACTGCCACGTGGTCATGTCGAAGACGGAGGTCTGGTTCTGGTCCAGCTGCCTCGAAAAATTGATCGTCGTCCGCACGTGCGGACGGTCGCTGGTTGAAGTCGTTGGCGTTCGCTTAACACTGGTCATTTGAAGCTCCTTCTTCTAACTTGGACTCAGGTCCTTTGGGATCGATGTGTTAGGGCAGGCGTTTTGCGACGTTAGGTACAGGAGCCTCGGCGCACGCGCGATAGTCCCGCAGACACGACCGGCCACTGATCTTTGAACGAGCACGCCTTTTGAAATCGCGCGCGTGCTCTTGGCCGGTGCGTCAGAAAGCACACGCAGTAGATTATGGGGTCTGTTATTCCAGATCCGCTTGATGCATCCATTCGCGCACTGAATACACACCGCCCGTCAGACGGGCCCGTGCAGCCAAGGTATGACGCTGGCGGGCCCGTGCGCCTACGATTCGTCAGCCCTGGAAGTGCATGGCTGCGTGATCAGCCCAGTGCGCCAGCCTTCTCCGCCGCGTGCCGTTCACTCGCCTCTTGTAGGGCGTCACCTTGCCGGGCGTACAGCCTGGCGCGCGATTCGCGGGCCTGCGCTTCGGAGGCGTGCAGGCGGTCGAGCCGATTCTGGAAATGGGGTGCGACAGCTTCCGCGAAGAGCTCGTAGTGGCGCGCTGTCGCAGTGGGGTTCGCCCATTCGTGGCCCATCATCAGGTAGGCACCAAAACCGCCATTCGACTGCTTGTCGAGCAGACGAATCTGGCGGATGGCGTCCTCAGGGGTGCCGATGACGCCGATTCCGCTCTGGTTGATCCAATCGACGCGCTCGGTGAATGTGGTGCCGCCAGGTTCGAAGTGAGGGACGGCGGCAACATGTTGGAGGTAGTTGCACCAAGCGTCGAGCCCGTGCTCAACTTCCTCGTAAGCCTGTTCCCTTGTTTCGGCAATGTGCATGGGTCCGACGAGCCGCCACCCCTCGCGGTTCATCGAGGTGCCGAACTGCTCGGCACGTTCTTCTGCAACTCCCCAGTGCTGCCCAAGTAGGTCGAGATCACCGGTAAGGGTTGCCCCGACAGACAGCAGGCTAAGGCCGTGCTTACCGGCGATACGCGGGCCCGACGGTGACGCGATCGCAGCGACGCCGACTTCGAGTCCGCCCTGAGTGTAGGGGCGGAGCTGACACATCGCATCCACCAGCTCGTAGCGAGCAGTTTTCACTGAAACCGGGCTGTCGCCGTTGAGTAACTGCATCAGAACATCAGTGTCCTCTTCCAGCGCGCCGCGCTGGCTGATCGGATCGAGACCGATCATTGATGCGTCAGTCGGCAGGGACCCGGGCCCAAGGCCGAGGATGAACCGCCCCCGAGTCAGGTAGTCCAGCAGGATGGCGCGGTCGGCGACCCAGAGTGGATTGTGGTAAGGCAACGACAGGACGCCCGTTCCCAGCTTGATCGACGTAGTCTGTGCCGCGACGTTGGCGATGAAGATCTCGGGGCTCGCGATGAGTTCGGTTCCGCACGAGTGGTGCTCACCGATCCACACTTCCTCGTAGCCGAGTCGATCGAGAAGTTTCACAGTCTCAATATCTCGCGTGAGCGCACTGACCGGACTCTTGATTGGGGAAGCGTGGAATGGGGCCATAAACACGCCGAAACGCATGGGGGTTCTCCTTGAGGCGGTAGTGTCGCTGACTCGGCTGCTAAGTGCGCGCTGGGCCGAGCCACGGGTGCGGTGTTGCGTTCCATAGAATCTAGCTACTGAGAGCTGACTCACAACCCTATCGTGGGGGTTTGCTCAAAAATTGAACACCTACCGATGCAGGTTTCGCAAGAGGCCCCTTGCCCTGTCCTACGATGCGCGCAGCGGTGTATAGCAGGTCAGCTCCCACGGACAGGTGGCCCGCCCGTGCGATGGCAACCTGCATCACGGTCCCCGAAGTCGATGATTTCGGTGGTATCGCCATTTTTCGCGGTTACCGGCAGAAGCCGGGTCGCTGGTTGGTTGACGTCAAGGTCCACTCGGGTCAGCGGACACCACTTGCGGTTCCGCTGGCGACCTGCCGGCGCGCCTAGAGGTCTTGCACACCACCTAGCCTGGATGTGTTCGAACTCCTGTTTACCGCCGACAAACCAGGGCAAAGCCCCCGCACGCGCGGAAGGTCACTCGCCCTAGGGAATTCTTGACATCGTCCCGGCGGAATAAGCGAAACCGACCGCCTGGTTCTGTTGCACCAGTAGGCTTCTCGCTCGGAATGGCACGATACAGTCGAACCGGTTCGTCGCCCGACTGCGGTTTCGAACGCGGCGTCGAGGAGGACTGGTAGGTGTTGCGGTCGGCGTCTCGACAATTAGTTCAGCGGCGTCCTGGTGGCGTTGATAGCAATATGCACAAACCCTGACGACCGGGCGATCGAGCGCACGCCGGGACCGGTCTTGGTCCAGAAGCGCACAGCCGCTCGGCCGGCGGCGGAAGGCTCCGGTGATCCCGGTGATCTCCGTCGGGGAGCACCTGACCTGCCCGTGTCGCGAACTGCGCGGTTCATCGTTCGTACACTGCGGTCGCAGCGTAGGCGTCGGCAAGTTCAACCCAGGATGTGCGGCCTGTTTCGCCTTGGCTGGAGTGAGCTGATGCGGAGACTCGGCGAGTCGGGCACGTCCGGGCGGCACTAGATAGCGGTTCCCGTCGCCCAAGCCGGTGAGAGCGGTACGGATCGTTCAACCCCAAAGACAGTGAGCGTCGCTGTAGCCGACGATCACTGCAGTCGGTGGTCGTCCTGTGCCTCTGCTGGGACAGGACCCTTCACCTCGTCCAGAGTGGACTATTCGTCGCTGGGCTGACTAGGAATCGGTTTGCTGGACAGTCAACTTGCCCCTCATTTGCTAATCGGACAGCCCATGGGCGTGTCGCGACCTTGCAGGGACGGCGAGCCCTGGCCCGCCGGCTGCGGCGGGGCGAGGCTCGGACAACAGGCCACGTTCGAGGACTTCGATTCACCGCAAACCCGAGGCACCCGGCGGCGATGCTGCGGACCTTGCCCGCTCGGGCTCGACGCCGGCGAATCGGTGATCCTCTAGGCCCCGTCGATTTCGGCAACACTTCTGTGGCACAAATCCTTCGGAGTAACGTTGTCCGCCGTGGGGACTCGGGGTTCGCGCGTGCTCGCCGACCTCATCGGTGGCCATGCCGACCGCACCGTCGGACAGCGGATGCGGGAATGCACCCGGCCGCTGGTGTTAATCAGCGATCATTTCGCGACGCGCGAGTAACACCACACCCAGTCCGATGACCTCTACGACCTCGTCTCCGATCGCACGATCGCCGAAAAGCCCCCGATTCTGACCAGCAACCGCGCGACCCGAAGGACGATATCGCTCTTCCCGAACCCGGTCGTCGCCGAGTCCCCCCTCGACCGGACTGATCACACCAGCCATTGAACTCTCATGGACGGGCCGTCCTACCGACCCCGCAACATATCGGGCCGCCAACGAAACCTGATCCGCAGCCCCGTCCGCGCGGGTTGCCCTCGACTCAGCACGCCCGAGCTGGGGGTTTACGTGACGGACACCCCTAAGGAATTACGTGACGGTCGTCAATCTGCAGATCCTCCGATCAGATATCGACCGTTCATGCGTTCGATCGCTCGGCACCGTGATGGTGTGCATCATGCCGGGCTCTAGCTAGAGGAGTGAGCCATCCTACGACCACCGGCACACCTACTTCACCAGAGCTCGTCGCCTGAACAACGAAGCTCACGTTCCGGCTGTCGGACAGGAACTGTCTTAACTCTTCTCCTTCAAAGCATGCGCGGGGATGCCGACTAGGAGCACTGCGCCGGCGATCACCACGAGGGCGGCGCTGATCTGCAGGCCCAACGAGAGGCTCCCGGTGTGTTCCTGGATGAACCCTAGGAGCGCTGGCGCCATTGCAGCTGCGAAGGAGCCCATTGTGGTCACCAGGGCAATCCCGGTCGCGGTACCTCGACCGGAGAGGTAGATCGAGGGTATCGAGTAGAAGACGGTGAGACCGGCGTAGTGGGCTGCGGCCACGACCGCGAGCAGGATGACCACCATCTGGGGGCTGTGGGTGACGAACGACAGCACTATCAATCCCGCCGACGCGACGAACCAGCTTCCCGCCGCGTGCCAACGTCGTTCGAGGGTTCGGTCCGAATGGCGTCCGACGATCTGCATCACGATGATGCCCGCCAGCGGCGGGATCGCCGAGAACAATCCGAGGCTGAGGACGTTGTCGACACCGGCATTGTTGATGATGCGTGGCGTCCAGAATGACACTGCGTTGGCCAAGGTGTAGGCGCCGCAAGCGCACAGGCCGAGAATCAGAACTCGGGGGTCGCGCAGCGCGGCGCGCAGACCGCTGTGGTTCTGGGAGTTTTTGCCTTCGCTGGCCTTGCGGGCTTGGTCGGCTTCGAGATCGTCTTTCACCGTTAACTTTTCATAATTGTCGAGCCACTTGGCGTCTGCGGGTCGGTCGACGAGGCAGAACCATACGGCGCCGGCGAGCAGGATCGGTGGGATTCCTTCAATCAGAAAAAGCCACTGCCAATCGGCGAGCCCCCCAACTCCGGCGAAGCTGCTCATGATCCAGCCCGACAGCGCCGATCCGATGATTCCGGAGATAGGCACACCGATGAAGAAAATGGCCGTCATCCTGGTTCGTCGCGCCGAGGGAAACCACTGCGCCAGGTAGAACAGTGCGCCCGGGAAGAAGCCGGCCTCGGTGACGCCGAGCAGGAAACGCATGACGTAGAAGGATGTTTCGTCCCAGACGAACATCGTCGCGATGGTGACTGCACCCCAGCTGAGCATGATGCGGGTCATCGTCGCCCGGGCCCCGATCCGCTGGAGCAATGCGTTGCTCGGCACCTCGAACAAGATGAACCCGACGAAGAACAGGCCTACCCCGAGGCCGTACACCGCGGCACTGAAGCCCAGGTCCCGTTCCAGGCCGACCTGAGCAATCCCGATGTTCGTGCGATCGATGAAGCTGACGACGTAGCAGATGACCAGCAGGGGCATCACCCTGAGGGCGATCTTGCGGTAAAGGCCGTCGCGTCGCACATCCCCACTATCCGGCGCGAGTTCGTCGGCGCCCGAAGATGCGCGCACATGATTGATATGAGTCACCGTTCGGCTCCTCTGTATTTGTGATGAATATGAGTGGTCGTGGACTCCCAGTAGTTGGGCTGCATTCGCCTCGTGCAGCAGCGGTGACTGGAGTCACGCCCGACCGGGCGAACACAGTCTCACCCGCCCTGTTGTGTTTGTCAACAGTTTGAAATGTGGGCTCTGACCCACTGGCACGGACACAGCACTTACTAGGATGAACACGTGACTATCAACCCAGACGACGTGACGCCGGCGCCGCGGATCGAGACGAGTCCACCCGCCCTCCTGCACATCTCCGATCTCCTCTCGTACCGATTGAGTCGGCTGGCGAATCTGATCTCCGGTTCCGCGGCCCTGCGTTACCGCAGAGAGTTCGATGTGAGCATCGCCGAGTGGCGCACATTGGCGCTGATCGGCGAAGATCCCTCGCTCACGGTCAACCGGCTGGCCCGCCGGGCGGGACTGGACAAGGCGCAGATGAGTCGCGTCGTCGCCAAGCTCACCGAACGTGGACTCCTCGAGCGCGAGCTCGGCCCGGGGCGCACCACCCAGCTGCGTCTCACCCGGAAGGGAGCGGGGGTTTACCGCGGACTGATCGCCGCCGCCAACGAACGGGATCAGGCATTGCGTGTGTGCCTCACGAATGAGGAGTCCGCCGCGCTCGAATCCGCTTTACATAAGCTCGACACGCTTGCCCGAGCCATGCGACGCTCGGAAGATTAGCGCCGATCTGCGTAAACAGTGAGTGATCGGGTTCATCTGTTGACTTTGACAACACCTGGTGCTTTTCTGGAGCTACCGCCCCAGAGGAGAATCAATGGACGACACTGTTGTCATGTGCGAATGCTTCGCGCGTGACGGACTGCAGCACGAAGAGGTCTTCGTGCCCACTGCCTCGAAGGTTTCCCTGCTCGAGTCTTTCGTCAGAGCGGGATTTACGCGCATCGAGGCCAGTAGCTACAGCCATCCACGACGAATACCTGCCTTCGCCGACGTCAGCGACGTTCTCGCCGCCGCCCCGCGGCGCCGCGGCGTGGCCTTCAAGGCGACGTGCCCCAACCCAAGGGCCGTCGAACGCGCGATCACGGATCAGGACGCCGGCTATGGAGCCGAGGAACTGAGCCTGCTGGTCTCCGCGACCGAATCACACACCCAGCGAAACCTTCGCACCACCCGCGCCGACCAGTGGGCGAACGTCACCGAGATGGCGGCACTCGCCAAGGGCAGGTTCACCCTGGTCGGGGTGGTCTCCGTCGCCTTCGGCTGCCCGTTCGAAGGACACGTGCCCATGAGCCGCATCGTCGAGGACGTCGAGCGGTTCGTCGACCTCGGAGTCGACATCATCACCCTGGGCGACACCACCGGCCAGGGCACACCCCGAACGGTTGCCCCGGTTTTCCGGCAGCTGACCAAGGACCACCCCGACGTCGCGATGGTCGCCCATTTTCACAACACGCGGGGCACCGCACTGGCCAACTGCGTCGCCGCCCTCGACGCCGGATGCCGCTACTTCGACAGCGCATTCGGCGGCGTCGGCGGACATCCCGCCCAGATCGAATACGGCAGCGGAATGACCGGCAACGCCGCAACCGAAGACCTGGTCAGCCTCTTCGAGTCAATGGGCGTCGACACCGCCCTCGACCTCGATGCCGTCATGGACGCGTCCCGCCTCTGCGAAGAAGTTCTCGGCCGCCAGCTCCACAGCATGGTCGCCCGCGCAGGACTCGGCACCACCCAGACGCAGACCACAAAGACCAAGGAGCCCGCAGATGTCTAACCCCTCCACCCTCACCGATGCCGCGCCCGTCCCCGATGTATCCCGGTCCGTGCTGCTGAGCGAAGACGACGGTGCAGTCCGGATACTCCGGCTCAACCGGCCGGACAAGCGCAACGCACTCGACACCGAACTCACCGAGGCACTCCACGCAGCACTGCAGGCAGCCGATACGGATCCGTCTGTACGTGCCGTCCTGCTCACCGGCGAGGGCCGCGGGTTCTGCGCCGGTGCAGACCTCAAGGAATTCGCGCACCTCACGCCCGCCGACCAGCCCGCGGTGATCCGTCGCGCCAAACTGACCGCCGACACCCAGGCGCTGCTGCGTCACCTAACCAAGCCCGTCGTGTCCGTCGTCCACGGCGCAGCAATCGGCGGCGGCGCGGGCCTGGCCTTGGGCAGCGACATGATGGTCGTCTCCCACGACGCCACGCTCGGCTACCCCGAGATCAAGCACTCCATCGTCCCGGCATTGGTCATGACCGGTCTGCAACGTCAGATCGGCACCAAACTCGCGTTCGAGCTGATCAGCACCGGACGGATCCTCACCGCCTCCGAACTCGGTGAGATCGGCCTTGCCAATCGAGTCGTCGAAGCTCGAGACGCCTTCGCGGTCGGCCTCGACATCGCCCACCAGTGGGCAGCCCAGAACCCGACGGCACTATCGGCCATCAAGGAGCTCTTCTACCGGGTCGCAGACCTGCCGTACGACGCCGCGATGCGCGCCGGCCAAGACGTCAACACCATCATGCGGGGGTTCCGCCAATGACCGCCCCGGGCCTACTCTCCGGCATCACCGTCCTTGACTTTTCCCGCGTTCTCGCCGGCCCCATGGCAACCCAGATCCTTGCCGAACTGGGGGCGACGGTGATCAAGGTCGAGCGCCCCGGACGGGGCGACGAGACTCGAGATTTCCAGCCCACCCTCCCCCACGGTGAGAGCGCGTACTTCTTCGCATTCAACCGCAGCAAGAAGTCGATCACCCTCGACCTCAAACACGAGCGCGGCAAAAAGATCGCTCGGCAGCTCGCGAAGACCGCCGACGTGGTGGTGGAAAACTTCCTGCCCGGGCACATGGACAGGATGGGCCTCGGATACGACGCGCTCTCCGCCGACAACAAGGCCCTCGTGTACGTCTCCAACACCGGATTCGGGCAGAGCGGCCCCAACAAGGACGTCAAGGGCTACGACACCATCTTCCAGGCCATGTCGGGCATCATGGACCTGACCGGGCATCCCGACGCGCCACCTGCCAAGGCCGGCATACCCCTGTCCGACATGACATCCGGACTGTGGATCGTGATCGGCGCCCTCGCCGGCCTGGCGTCCAAGGCGGCCACCGGGCGCGGTGCACACATCGACGTCGCGATGATGGACGTCCAGGTGAGCCTGCTCGCGCTGGCCGCGGCCCGGGTGTTCGCCAACGACGAGTACCCCACACGAGTTGGCACGGAACACCTGGGCCGGGTCCCTTCGGCCGCCTTCGAGTGCCTCGACGGTGGATGGCTGCACATCAGCGGCAGCGACGCGCATTGGCTTCCGCTCTGCGAGGTCCTCGCACTCGACGAACTCGCCGCCGCCGAGGAACTGCGCGCCAACGCCGGACGCGTGCAACACCGCGAACTGGTCATGACCGCCCTCCGCGCAGCCATCGGTGGACGCTACCGCGAAGAACTCGCCAAGGACCTCCGCGCCGCGGGCGTGCCAATCGGCGAGATCCGCAGCGTGCGAGAGGTACTGGACGACAACAACACCGAGGCACGTCGGATGATCGGCACGTTCGATCACCCCACCGAAGGCGAATTTCCCGCCATCCGCACCCCCCTGGCCGTTAGTGGCGACGACGGCACGCACGGAATCCCACCGATGCAGGCCCCGCCGCTGCTCGGCGCCGACACCGACCACATCCTGCGCACCGTTCTGGAACTGGGCGACCACGAGATCGCCGCGCTGCACGAGGAAGGGACGATCTGATGTCCTCGACAACAGTGGATTCGTCGGCACTGACCGACAGCCCAGTGCTGACCGACATCGCCGACGGCATCGCCCGGATCCGGCTCAACCGTCCACACGCCCGAAACGCAGTGAACCTCGCACTGTGCCACGCACTTCGGCGATCGTTCGAAGAACTCGACGCCGACCCGAACGTACGCGTCGTGCTGCTGAGCGCCGAGGGCAACGCATTCTGCGCCGGCGCCGACCTCAAGGAACGCGTCGACAAGGACGAGCAGTGGGTACGCCAACGCCGCCTGGCGTCCTTCGCCGCATACGAGGCGATCGAACGCTGCCGCAAACCGGTCGTCGCATCGACCCACGGCGCGGTCGTCGGATCCGGCGGCGAGATCGCCATGGCCTGCGATTTCATCATCGCCGCCCGCGACACCACATTCCGGTTCCCGGAGCCGCACTGGGGCACTGTAGGTGCGACCCAGCGCCTGCAGCGGGTCATCGGAAAGCGCCGCGCCAAGGAGTTACTGTTCACGAATCGTCTGCTCGGTGCAGAGGAGGCCTACGCGCTCGGCCTGGTGACTCGCCTCGTCGAACCGGGTGAGCTGACGGCAGTCACCGCCGAAGTGGGCCGATCCATCGCCGGCGCCCCCGCATTGGCGATCGAACTGACCAAACAGGCCATCGACCTCGGCGAGGAAACCGACCTCGATCGCGGTATTCGCATCGAGATGGCCGCGATCGAGCGATGCCTGGCAGACGGAGGCTGGCGTGACGGCGTCGATCGATTCAACACTTCCCACCGCGCCCACGAAGGAGAGCGCCCGTGAAGCTCGAAGGTTTGTGCCCCCTCACCACCGCAGAGGCGCTGCGCCGTGCGGTGACCATCGCGCCGGACATCGATGCCGTCGTCACGAAGCGTGAACGGATGACCTACGCCGAACTCGACGAAACAGTGCGCCGGCTACGGTCGGCGCTCGCGGCGCGCGGCGTGCGCAGGGGCACCCGGGTAGGAATCTGCCTCGGCAACGAGCCGACCTGGGTTGCCCTGTTCCTCGCCATCAGTTCCCTGGGCGCCGTGACCGTCCCGGTCAACACCCGATTCCGCACCGACGAGTTCGCGCAGGTGCTCCGGCAAGCACGCGTGGAGTTGCTGTTCCTCACCGAGAAGGTGCTGACCAACGACATGCTGGGCATGCTTCGCCAGGTCTGTCCCGAGGTGGACACGGCGCTGCCGTCGAGCACCCTGCCAGACCTCACCGCTGTGGTCGTTGTCGACGGGTCCGTCCCCGCCGCCGCGACATCGTGGAACGAGTTCCTGGCCGGCGCCGGAGCAGAAGTCGCGCCCACCTGCACCCCCGACGATATCGCGCTCATTCAGAGCACCTCGGGCACCACCTCCTACCCGAAGGGTGTGCTGCTGACCCACCGCAGCATGTGCGCAAACGCCTTTTTCTCCGGCGGCCGCATGGGATTTCGCATCGGCGACCGCTTCCACAGCGCCCGCCCGTTCTTCCACGTGGCGGGCTCCACCCTGTCCGTGCTGTCCGCCCTCCAGCACAGTGTCACGCTCGTGACGATGCCGAAGTTCGACGCCGGCGAGGCCCTGGAACTGATGGAGCGGGAACGCTGCACCCACTTCTCGGGCAACGACACGATCGCCCTGCTGCTCCTCAACCACCCAGACCGCCCGCACCGGAATCTGCGGCTGCGCGGCGCGTGGGTCGCGGCCTCCCCCGCAGTCATCGAGCGGGTGATCCGAGAGTTGGGCGCGACGGAATGCGTTGCCGGCTATGGCCTCTCCGAATCCTCTCCCAACGTGGCCCAGTCCGCGTGGTGGGAGGACGAGGCCACGCGAGTCGCCGCAAAGATGCGGGTGGAACCAGGCCTCGAGGTGCGTATCCGTTCCCTCGGCATTGACATCGACGCCGACTGCCCGCCAGGCATCAATGGCGAGATCTTGGTACGTGGATGGTCGCTGATGCAAGGCTATGACAATATGCCCCAGGAGACCGCACACGCCATCGACGCCGACGGCTGGTTGCACACCGGCGACCTCGGCAACCTCGACGAGGACGGGCGCCTGAGCTTCGTGGGCCGCGCCAAGGAGATCATCCGGGTCGGCGGGGAGAACGTCTCCCCGGCCGAGGTCGAGGACGCGTTGCACCGCCACCCCGCAATCAAGCAAGCCGTGGTGGTCGGTGTGCCCGACCCACGGCTGATCGAAGTACCCTTCGCGTTCGTCGTCCTCAACGACGGACACGCACTCGAGGCGGAAGACATCCTCGCCTGGCTCCGCCCCCGGATCGCCGGTTTCAAGGTTCCGAAATACGCGCAAGTGGTCGACGGGTTCGAAGGCATCGGCATGACTGCCAGCAGCAAGGTCCAGAAGCGGCACCTGGCGACCCATGCCGAAACGCTACTCAGCGAACGGATCAGCGGATGAGACTCGAAACCGCCGCGACACGTATGCTGCACATCGACGTCCCCGTCGTGCAGGCAGGAATGTCCTGGGCATCGTCATCCCCGGGCCTGCCGATCGCGGTGTCGGAGGCCGGTGGACTGGGTGTGCTGGCAGCCGGACCGATGCGGATTCCGGACCTGCGCGAAGCCATCCTCACTATCAAACGCAGCACCGATCGCCCATTCGCCGTCAACCTCCCCCTGTACCGCAACGGCATCGACGAGGTGATGGGACTACTACTCGAACTTCGCCCGCCGGTACTGATCGCATCACAGGGCGGCCCGAAACGCTACCTCGCACAGTTCCACGACATCGGCACCACCTGCCTGCACGTGGTGGCGAGCGAGGAACACGCCTTCAAGGCAGCACAATCCGGGGTGGACGGCCTGGTTGTCGTGGGCGGTGAAGCCGGCGGACATCCGCCGGAAACCCTGGTGTCCACCCTGGTGCTGGTTCGCGCCGTCGTGCGTGCCGTTCCCCAGACCCCAGTCATCGCGTCTGGCGGTTTCGTCGACGGCGCCGGACTAGCGGCAGCCCTGTCCCTCGGGGCGGCGGCCGCACAGTTCGGCACGCGCTTCCTCGCCAGCCACGAATCCACCGTCCACGCGGACTACAAGCAGGCGGTTCTTGCTGCCGACGTCTCCGACACGCGGACCGTTGGGCGCGGGCTCGGGATGATCCGGTCACTCACCAACGCCTTCACCGACCGCATCGCCAAACTCGAGGATTCCGCAGCCGACATCGAGGAACGCAGAACCGAGTTTCACTCATCGACACTCAAACATGCAGCCTTCGATGGCGACGTGGTGAACGGCAAGGTCGAGGCCGGGCAATCGGCAGGCCTGATCAGTGCACTGATGCCCGCCGCGGACATCGTGACCTCGATCGTGCAGGAGTACGAGGACGCAACTTCCAAACTCCCTCGCGTCCAGTAGAACGTCCCCTTCTGCTGCACCGGATCGTGGCCCCGGCAAGTCAGCAGCGAGGTTTCAGCTCGAATGGCTTGACCACGACCAATCCCAATTTGGCGCGTCAGGCGTGATGCCAGCATGGCCTTTGCCGTCGCCGATAGCGAGCAGAGACTTTGTCGTTGGTTTCGGCCTACGCCGCGTAGTCCAAGGACCTGAACTGGGCGGGGTCAGCAGGACCTCCCATGTCACAGGAAAGTCGTAGGCCGTGCCCTCGGTTGTGAATCCTACCTGGACGGCCGGTTCCGCTGGCAGTGCCGATGCCGGGCGTGCGACAACGACCTGACCTACAGGGAAGTGCAGAAGGACCCCGGCCGTTGTCACGTGTGCCGGTCGCAGACCTAAAGGTTCCAACCGCTCGTTGGAATCGGAGCACACCAACGGTGGCGATAATCGGAGTCCACGTCATCAGGTGCGATCGGCGTTCAAACCGTCCGCTTGAAGCGGAATCTGCCTGATCCGCCACACAATTTCGCGGGCTGCTCGTCGTCCGGAACTCATCGAACTCGTACTCGGCGCGAGAACGACACCGCGATCGCGTCATCCTGGTCGAAGTCGGTCGCATACGAGCGATGTCGGACACGTCCGGTGTTCACGTGATCTGCCTGCGCAACCAGATCGCGTCCCGCAAGAACCTTGTGGAACGACTGAAGGCAGTGGGGCTCAATGTTGATAACACCGACGAAACGTGGCGTGAGAGTGAAAGCTTCGACCTCGAGGGAGGCATCCAAAGGGAAGCCATGACTGCCCTCAGCGGCGCGCTGGGGTTGCGTCGTCCAAAAACGATGGGGCAGGTCCAATCGAGAAACTTCGCCAGTGCATTACGGATCCGATTGGGGTGGATCCCTTCCTACAGTGAGTGCAGCGGCATCTTCTCTCTTCACGCGTCATGCCGGAGATCTCAGTTGCGCACTTCTACTGATAACTCTTGTTGGATGGAACGGGACACCGTCCGGCGGGAAGTTTTCGTCGATAGGGCCGGACGGCATCCCTGTTTCTCAGCGGCTGGATTGGTCCTGGGCGGAGGCTACGACTTCGATTTCAACGAGGGCATCCTTGTGGGGAAGTGCCCGGACGGCCACGCACGAGCGGGATGGTTTGGTGTTTCGGAAGACTTCTGCGTAGACGTCGTTCACTACGGCAAAATTGTCCATCGACGTGAGGTAGATCGTGGTCTTGACTACGTCGTCCAGAGACCTGTCCGCAGCTTTGAGGACTGCGGCGATGTTCGCAAGAACTTGTCGCGTCTGAGCTGCGGGATCGTCCTTGCCGACGAGTTCGCCCAGTTCGACCGAGACAGGCAGTTGCCCGCTGCAGAAGATGAGTTCACCGGTTCGGATTGCCTGGCTGTACAGGTGCGTAGCGGAGGGGGCTTCGCGTGTGTTTATTGCTGTGGTCACGAGGTGAAGTGTTCCTTTAGGTCAGGGTGCGGGGGTTGGCATGGGTTGCCGATTCCGCGAACGGAGTGCGGTCACTCGTTAGTGCATCGGTGATGCCGTCCAGTACGCGTTCGAGGATGGCTTCGGATGTGGCGAAGTTAATTCGTGTGAATTGACCACCGGTCTTACCGAACGGAACGCCTCCATCGACCATGACATGGCCGACATCGCGGATCGTGGCGGTGGGGTCGCCGAGCCCCAGAGAGGACACGTCGACCCAACTCAAGTAGGTGGCTTCCGGCAGGTGGTGCCGGGCCTCGGGCAGCGTCCGGGTCAGGACGTCGTGGACCCGTGTGCGATTGCGGTCGAGGACGCGGATGAGGGTGTCCTGCCACGCCTGCCCGTGCTGCCATGCGGCGAGGGATCCGACGACCCCGAGAACCGACACCGCGCCGTACAGGTCGGGGGGTTCGTTGTCCCGGGCCGCCAGCAGGTCCTTGGGGCCGTAGTGCAGCACCGCGCACCGCAGACCGGCGAGGTTGAAGGCCTTCCCGGCCGACGTGACCGTCACGGTCCGCGATGCGGCATCTTCGCTGATCGACGCGAACGGGATGTGCCGGTGCGGTTGGTAGATCAGCTCGGCGTGGATCTCGTCGCTGATCACCAGCAGGCCGTACCGTTCGGCGAGTTCGGCGATGCGCTCGAGTTCGCCACGCGTGTGCACTCGACCCGTCGGATTGTGCGGATTGACGAGGACGAGCACCGTGGGACGATTCTGCGCCAGGGTCCGCTCGAACTCGTCGAAGTCGAGAGCCCACCCGTTCTCGGTGTCGACGAAGGGGAATTCGACGGTGCGCCGCCCCATCGTTTCGATCGTTGCCAGGAACGGCGGGTAGCTCGGGGTCTGAATGACCACCGCATCCCCGGGTCGGGTGGCGAGATGCAGGATCAGCTGCAGCGCCTGGATCAGATCGGTCTGCTCCCGCACGTCGGTGGGGTCGACCTCCCAGCCGTAGCGGTCGGACATCCGCCGGGCGAACTCGGCCCGCAAGGGAGTGCCGCCCAACCAGTTCGGGTAGCCGAGGTCGCCGCGGTCGATGACGTCCTTCAGTGCGTCGCGGATCTCCGGGGCGACGGGAAAGTCCATGTCAGCGACCCAGGCCGGGAGTGCCCCGGCTTCGACGGCGCGCGCCCATTTCACCCCGGTGCGCCGGGACAGCGCACCGAGGTCGAGGTCGTCGAATCCCGGGAACAGGGGGTGGGGTGTCGTCGAGGTGGTCACAGTGCTGCTTCCACTGGGACGGTCGACAGGGCGTCGCGGGAAACCTCGACCTGTCCGTGATGTTGGGCGAGTTCCTCGAGCACGTGGAGGAGGACCCCGTTCGGGGTCAGTTGGCGGCTCGGCCCCTCGTAGTCGGCCGGTGGGGTATTCGTCAGCGGCGCAGTGGGGTCGAAGCCGTCGAGGTCCTTCTGCAGGTTCGCCCGCAGGGCGGCGATGGTGCGGGTGAGGTCTGCGATGGTTCCCCGGGCGGTGAACTCGGCCGCTCGGTCACGGTTGCTCTCGCGGCCGCCGATCAGGTGCCCGATCCAGTAGTCGGCCACCTGGGTGCAGTGGTAGGTGATGGCCCAGGGGGAGTTCGCGCCGTCGAAGGGTGGTGCCTGATTGGCGCGCTCGTCGCCGAGTTCGCCGAGGACGGCGAGCATGCCGTCGAACGCGCGGTCGAGGAAGTACAGGTATTCGTCGGTGTTCACGGGATTCGCTTTCGTGTGGGAAGGTGCGGAAAGTCAGTGGATCTGTTCGAGGACAGCGTCTTTCGTCTCGGGCAGGCGGGTGAGCACGATCAGTGCGCCGATCGCGAACAGGACCGCGCTGGTGGAGAAGACCAGTCCGGTGCCGCCGAAGCCGAGCAGGAAGGGGACCGCGATGGGGCCGAAGACCGAACCCAGCCGTCCCAGGGCGGTGGCGGAGCCGACTCCCGCGCCGCGACTGCGGGTGGGAAACAGTTCCGGGGTGTAGGCGAAGATCGAGGAGAACATGCCGAAGAAGAAGAACTGCAGGAAGGATCCGGCGAGGATCAGCTCGAACGTGCCCGAACTCTGGCCGTAGAAGAAGGCGGCGATGCCGGATCCGATGGTGTACCCGGCCAGGCAGTAGCGCCGTCCGAGCCGCTCGATCAGGTACGCGGCCGACAGGAATCCGGGGATTCCCCACAGGGCCATGGCGAGGACGAACCCGATGCTCTTGGCGACGTCGAGGCCGTTGTCGGTCAGGAGCTTGCCGATCCAGGTCGTCAGCCCGTAGTAGCCGGTCATCAGGCAAAACCACACTGCCCATACCGTCAGGGTGCGCGCTTTGTGTGCGGGAAGCAAGAGTGCCCGGAAGCCACCCCGTTCGGTTCCTGTGCCCTGTATACCGGAAACAGGAACCGGTTCAGGCAAAGGTCGACCTGTCGCCGCCTGGACGGCCTTCTCGATAGAAATCAGCGTGCGCTCGGCGGCGTCGGTGTACCCCCGGGAGGCCTGCCACCGCGGGGACTCCGGCAAGTTGCGGCGGATGATTAACGCGCACAATGCAAGAGATGCCTGCATGAGAAAGAATCCGCGCCAACCGAACGTGGAGGCGACCAGGAGGTAGGACACCGCGCCGGCCGTGATGAATCCGATCGGCCAGGCACCCTCGAGCAGGGCGGCGTAGCGCCCGCGCTTCGACGAGGGCATGAATTCGGCGAGGATTGCCGCGGCCACCGGGAACTCCGCTCCCATGCCGATACCGAGCAGGAATCGGAAGGTGAGCAGGGATTCGAAGTTCCACGACAGGGCGAGTCCGATGCTCGCCAGGCCCCAGGCGATGATGCTGTACTTGAAGACCCGCTGGCGTCCGAATCGGTCGGCGATAGCGCCGGCCCCGACGGCTCCGAAGAACATTCCGGCGAAGCTTGCGCTGCCGAGTACCCCTGTCTGTGCTGCGGTGAGCGAGAAGTGGTGGCTGATCGGTGACAGCAGGAAGGTCATGGCGCCCAGGTCGATCGAGTCGAAGAACCAGGCGGTGGCAATAACCAGGAAGAGGGTTCGTTGCACACGACACCACGGCAGCCTCTCCATTCGACTCGCGATCGTTTCTGCTGTGACATGGGTGCCTGAAGTCCCCATCGCAGGCGCGGAAATACGCGCATCGTCATGCAATTGAATCGATCTCCTTCGAAGAGCTGAGCGCTGAAAGCGATGAATTGGTCCGGCAGCGTTGTGAGCCGCCTCCGAATGTCACCACCTTAGATGGTGACGGAACGTCTGGACTGAGTTTGAACTCGTTCGCGTCACCTGTCAAGATGGTGACGTGAACGAGTTCGTATACGTCAGTGGACGGCATTGCCTGGACTTCGCCGGCACCATGCTGTGGCGCAGAACTCTGCGCACCGAACTAGTCGAAACGCCTGAAGATCTACGACGATGGGTGCAGGGAGCCCATCTCATTTGCCAGCTGGAGGATCCCTCCACCGAGAGCGTGCGAAACGCTCGGAACCTCCGCGAGGTGATCTACAGCGCTGTCAGCGCATTCTTGCCCGAATCGGTCCACACCCTGACCGCCGAGGAAAGAGCCCTGCTCAATCGTGCGGCAGCTTGGCAGCCGCCTGCCCTCCTGCTTACCGTCGATGGCGAAGCGACTACCTCCGGGTCGGTTGAGAACGTCTTCAGCCTTCTCGCCCGAGACGCGATCGAGTTGATCGGCTCCAGGGACATCTCAAAGGTCAAAGAGTGTGTCAATCCCGACTGCAGCCGGATGTTCGTCGACCTCTCCCGTGGATCGTCCCGGCGCTGGTGCGGAATGGCCGAATGCGGAAACCGCGCGAAAGCAGCCGACTATCGGCGCCGTAAGAAGTTGCAGAGTACCGAGTAGCCGGCGATCGGGCCTGCGCTGCATAATTTCGCCAGTCCTTCTGGGCGCGCAACGCGGAATCCTGTCGGATCCGACGGCGATCGTTCGAGACTGTTGATCATCGATACCTGGTCGACAGCGGTGGATAGGATACGGAAGTTGTGGCCCTCCGAAGCCCGGAGACGGTCGCGTACCTTAGCCGAGCATGGTGAGTTCACGCTCGATCTCGACTGTGGTTCGGTCGCTCACGGTCATCCACAAACCCAGCGCGTACCAACCCCCCACCAAGCCGCCGATCACCGCCGCATCGAACGGCTGTTTCGCCTCTGATCCCATGGCTCCGAATGCTCCACCGCCCCATGTGCACACCGGCGGGATTCGAGGTTCCCACTCACACTCGCACATCCCGGGGGATCACGACGTGCGCTCTTCATCCGCGATTCCCGCCTCACATGGCCACTGAGGAAAGCATGGCCCAACAACGGGCCACCTTCCCACCGACTCCGTTTGAGCCCGCGCATCTCACCACCGAGAACACCCCGTGGGTTGCCGATAGCCCATACTGTGCCCCCTATAGCCCTGACTAATCGGTGGCAGACGGGTCATCGATCCCGACAGGCTCGATACGGGTCAGCGGGATGAAAATCTCACTTCGCGGCCGTCGAATGGGCCGCGTCGGGCCCTCACACCCCGTGCGCCATCGATCACCTTCTGCGCAGCCGCACCGACCTCTCCCCCATCTCGGTGCCCGGCGCCGAACAGGCCCTCACCGACCTTGGACACCCAAACCCCCGCCTACGAGCCGGCCACCGAGTTCAATATGCTCGGAACAGCGAAAACGCCACGCCCCCAGTAATCAGCACACCGACATCACAGCAGCTATTCGGTGGGTTCGTCGGTCCCTGCCCGTTGGCCCGCGCCGACAGTGGCTTGCTCCGAAGGGTTCAGGGCTTTTCGCGCTGGTGATCGTCTGATCGACGGCGGCGATCTGCCGACGGTACTCACCGAGCGCCTCCGGCGTCACTGTGGCGGCGTCGAGCCGGTGGGTAAGATTCCGAACAGACTTCTCCAGGCCCAGTCCCGGGTTCTGGGTGCTGTTGCCGGCCCGCCGGTTTCGACCATCTGCCACCACTGGTCCAGCTCTGCCAGCATCGCGGGATCGGCGACCGCGATCCCCGGTCGACCGCCTTCGAATCGGTGATGTCAACCTCGACCACACCTGTTGCGCGGGTATGGATCTGGCCGAGTTTATGGTTGGCGAGATTATCCCCGCGGCTCCACCAGTACGACACCATCACAGGCGCCTTGCTCGCCGCGGCCAGCTCCCCCATCACACTTTCCCTCCAACGCGAGGCGAACTCTTCCGGTGCATCCTCACAGCCCGGCGACCGCCCCGGAGTTCGGGTCGGGGCTGCGGATCGGTGATTCAGGCGGTGCGGCGGGAGGTATGGCCGCTGCGCCGCTCAGCGCCGTGAGGACATTCGCGGTGTCCTATCCGGCGTGGCTCCAGGAGAACCTCGCGTCGAGGCGGAGATCGCCCCCTGCAGCGTCATCGTCATCGTCATGCCCGGGATTACCGAGGACACCGGCGGAGCGCTCAGTTCGAGACAGTTACCGCTCCCGGACTGCGTAGGTCAGGTGGCTCACCCGCTGCGTCGGCTCCGCGCGGACCTGCTCCAGAGCCACGCGGCCCGCGTCAACGCCCTCGAACAGGCGGATTCCGGAGCCGAACAGCACGGGTGACAGCGCGATCGAGAACTCATCGACCAGGCCGGCGTTCACGTACTCCAGGATCGTCGCGCCGCCGCCAGCTATGCGGACGTCCCGGTCGCCGGCGGCCTCGCGGGCCTGGTCGAGCGCGGGCTCGATGCCGTCGTTGACGAAGTGGAAGGTGGTCCCGCCCGGGCGCTCCCACGGGTCACGCTTCTCGTGCGTCACGACGAAGACCGATGTGTGGAAGGGCGCCTCGTCCGGCCACGCCTGCTCGCCCGCGTCGAACATGCGCTTGCCCATCACGCTCGCGCCGGTGCGCTCGAACGTCTCCCGCACGATGTCGTTGTCGCGCCCTTCCTCGCCGCCCTCGCCGAGTTTCACGTTCTCCCGGAAGAACCGCTGCGGGAATATCCACTGCTGCAGCTCCATCCACTGCGGCCCCATCAAGTCCCCGAGGAACTCGGGCGCGATGAACCCGTCCAGTGACATCGAGACGCTGAAGAACACCTTACCGGCCATCAGCCCTCCACTCCCTTCCGAACGATCTCGGCGACGTAGGCAGCCAGGTTGCCCAGGGTCTGCTGGCCGCCCTCGATCGCGTGGTACTTTTCGACCGCCTCGTCGCGCAGCCCCTTGGTGGGGAATACCGTGAGCATCTCGATCCGGGTCGCCGCGCCGTCGGGCGCGAAGGTCACGACCGACTCGAAAGCGTTCGGGTCGCCGCGGGACTCACCATGCAGCAACGCGATCCGCTCCGGTGGGGCGATCTCGGTCCACGAGATCCACTCCTTGTAGTCCGTCCCGTCCGGACCGTGCAACACGAAGTCCCACTCCCCGCCGACGCGGAACTCGAACATCCGCGTGGTGGTGGTGAACCCGTCCGGTCCCCACCACCGCGACAGGTGCCGGACTTCGGTGAACGCCTCGAACACCACCTCTCGTGGGGCACTGATGACCCGGGTGATCACGATCTCGCGGTCAGCCGTACCGTCGCCCACGGTTGCTCCTCGTACCGAACGCATCAGGGTTTCCCTTCGTGTGACTTCTCTTGTGCTGCTTGGTCTGGGGTGTGCTGTGCTGCGTTGCTCCGGCGAAGCCGTCGTGCGGTGGTCGCCGACCGGGCCGCCGCACCCCGTCCTGTTGCCGTCATCGGTCACTCCTCCTGCCTTGTCTGTTTGAGGTCCCGCACGTACGCGTCCAGCCGGTCGAACCTCTCGTTCCAGAACTGCTCGAACCCACCGGTCCACTCGTGGACCGGTCGCAGCCCGCGAGCGTCAAGGCCGTACAGGCGCTGCTTACCTGCCTTGCGGTCCCGCACCAACCCGACCTCCCGGAGCACCCGCAGGTGTTTGGACGCCCCCGGCTGGGTCAACCCCAGCTCCTGGGCCAACTCGGTCACCGGCCGCTCACCCGCCCGCAGCAGAGCCAGGATCTCCCGGCGCTGCGGCTCGGCGATCGCGTTGAAGACGTCCGAGGTCGTCGCTGCTCGTGCCATGAAAGCATCATATTCCGATATCGGAATACGTCAAACGGGAGCCTCTAGACGGGACCGGAACTCCTTTTAATGACGAGTGGTGCGCGTGGCGACGAATGCTCTCCGAATTCGCCGCCTACCGCGAAGAGCACGGTGACGCACTCGTTCCGGCGAACTACGTCACCGCCGACGGCGAACAAGTCGGCCAATGGCTCTACCGAGCCGCGAAGAAATGGCGAGCCAACGCCCTACCCGACGACGAGCGTCGTCCACTGGCGCCCTCGGCGTCTCCCCGGCCCGCGCCCCCGGGGACCACGAACATCAGCACAACCTGTCGGATAACCACCACTACCGCCCTGCCCATGGGAGCTCGGACAGCTCTCCGATGGACAGGTGGTGTACGTGCGTGTGGACCGCTGTTTCGGGCCGGAAGATGCAGGGCCGTCAGACCTTTCCGGAGAGAACTCGTCGGCGGCGACGGCTGCCTTGAGCGCCAGATTCACCACAGGTACGTCCTTCGTGTCGAGCGGAGTACGTCCTTTGCCGCCGACACCGTTCCCAACGACTCCTAGGTAGCTAGCTACGCTAGCTATCCGCGCTACCATGCCGTCCGGCCGAAAGGAAGGGTCGAAGAGTCGATCTGCGGTTCAGGCTGTGTTGCGGAAGGTGTGGGCCACTCGCGCACGGCGGGCACGTGCGGTCACCGATGATCCCCCGTCGTCTCGGGGGAGGCCACCGCCTGGGCTTGACCGAGGACGGCAGCGGCGAAGGTGTGCTCACACAGGTCGCACCGCAACGTCCATCCACGCCTGCCTGTGGATCGCACCAATGCGTGAACAGCCATGTCACCCCACGACTTCGACACGGTGCCTCAACACATGGCACCTCGCTCCATCGTGGATCCACACAAGCGCACGCGGAGGCTCGAAACGCGGGCCCGTCGCTCCGGTGTGCATTCGTTCACCGGGCGGGGCTTCGTCGTGCTAGGGCGCCGGTGTCCGCCGCGGCCGGTGCGCAGCGAAGATCGCGACGGTTCCGACGACGGTGATGTCGACGGTTCCGTATGCCGCCGACAGTGCGGTGCGCAGGCCGTCCAGGTCGTCGGCGCTGTTGTCGAATGCTTTGATCGGCCCGTTGTAGAGGGCGTTGAGGGTGCGGCCGACGAGGTTGTGGTCCACTCCGGTCCCGAGGATGGTGGAGCCGAAGAACACACCGTCGTCGGCGACGACCTGGGCGATGTGCCCGAATGCTTTCCCCTTCTGCGCCCACGTTCCGGGGACACAGTGGAAGACGAAGTTCGCTGCCACCGAATCGAATACACCCACACTGCGGTCGATCGGGGCGAGGATGCTTCCGGTGTGCACGCCGGGGGTGATGTTCCGGTCGGCGAGGCGGCTGGTGGTCATCGCCATGGTGTTGGTGTTGAGGTCCATCAGGGTGATCTCGGGCGCCGAGGTCGGGTAGGTGGCCTGGTGGAGGTACCAGCCGGTGCCGGGGCCGATGTCGAGGTGCCGTGCGCCCAGGTGGGTGTTGTAGTGGGTGAGGAGCCGTTCGCGGGGGCAGCGCCAGGCGTAGGTGTTGCTCCACTTCAGGACGAAGGTGTCGTACGCCGCCAGGACGGCCCTGCTGTACTTCTCGGCTCCGTCCTTCTCCGCCTGAGTGACCTCACCAGCTGCCATGTGTGTGTTCCCCCTGTGTCGTTGCTCTGTCGTTGATGTGCGAAGCCGAGCCCCCGCAGGCCGTGGACGATCCTAACGGTCTTGAGAACCTTCCGCCGCGGTGCACCACATTCACACACTGCACTCCACCACCCGACAAGTACACGAATTGCACCGGGATCCACTGGGGAACATGATGTTCCGTCGGCTTGCCACCTATCCAGGGGGTCACCGGGAACGACGGCGATCAGTCGGCGCGGCGGCGGCGCCGTTTGGGGATGTCGGTGCGCGCGCCCTGGCCGGGCCTGTTGTTCGCCCACTCGATGATCTCCGAGCGCTTCCACAGCGGAGTGCGGCCGATCTTCTCCACCGGCGCCGGAGCTTGCCCACGGGTGACGTATCCGCGGAACGTCGAGGCGGACAGCTCGGTGCCGGTTTCCTCCTTGATCAACTCCAGGACCTGATCGGTGGTCAGTCGATGCGGGTTGGCCATCTTCGTTAGAGTCCTTCCAGTTCTTCGCCTTCTCGGTGATGTGGGAAGGCTGCGGTTGCGATCCGCGTCGACAACACTACAGCGATAGCTTGCAAGGTACGAGCCGGATGGTGATGCCCTCCGGAGGATCCCCTACGTGTGGCCACGATGCGCGCAGACTGGCACGCCGGGTCCGTAAATTACGGCCTCCACCTGGGTAGATGACATGTCCCCGACAGCCTGCACGGATACCCGGAGGCGACCTCGCGGGTGCACCGACACGGCACCGGGACACCGTCGCCGCGACGACCAGGTTGCATCGATCTCGCAACCATACGCAGCGACGGCAGCCGGCCGTCGGTGTTCTCGCGCTGGGCCTGTACCCCTCGACGCGACGGGAGGATCACCCCGGCCGGGTCGGTGCCCGCCCACCTGGCACCGCTACCGGTCCGACCGAGGAGTGTGTGGACAGCTCCGAGGTGCCGGGACGCGCAGGAGCCTTTGCTGCAATGGACGGGCCCAAGGCCCTTCCACGAGCACGTCAGAGTTTGCGTGCGGACATCTCCACGCCGGCGGTGCGCAGCCGGTCGACGAGGACGTCGCCGAGGGCGGTGGCCGGGGTGAGGACACCGGCCTCGTCGGGAAGGCGGTCCCGGTCCAAGACGAGGCTCAGTGCGGACTCCCCCAGTAGGACCGCGGTGGCC
Organism: Rhodococcus sp. G6(2025); assembly: GCF_058628105.1. Lineage (NCBI taxonomy): Bacteria > Bacillati > Actinomycetota > Actinomycetes > Mycobacteriales > Nocardiaceae > Rhodococcus > Rhodococcus sp. G6(2025). Next base: position 522,557 of record NZ_CP179751.1, on the reverse strand, counting down.
CGGTACCCGGGATCGCCCTGCGCCGCCACCCGGGACGCATACCGGGCGCCGGTCGTGGTGGTGGTGTAGATGTCCATCGCGAAATAGCCATTGCGCTGCGTCGTGTCGCTGGGGCCCTCGCCGGGTGCGGGGAGGATCCGGTCGAGGACGTACCGAGTGGGCGGAACGCTGAGACCGAGGACGAGCCCGCCGAGGATGGCCGCGACACCGGCAGCGTAGACGCGGGACAGGCGCGAGTCACCGACGCTCATCACCTCCAGGTACTTGAATGTGCGGCCGTACACCCAACCGCGAAGCGCGTTGCTGCGCCGCACCACACGGGTGTTGTAGGAGCCCATGACAAACGGGGCCTTCCACCCGCGTACCTGCGGGTCGATGTCTGCACCGTCGACCACGGCCACGTCGGACTGTCGGCCGAGGTCGGGTTCCTTCGTCCGGTCCGGGCTCAACGAGTACGGGGAGGCCGCGAGCCGACGCAGCGCCCGATCCTTCTTCGACACGTCGATCTGCGTGCGCAGCGTATCAATGGTCCCACCGGAGACGCCGCCACGCAGCGTCGCCACCAATGTGGTGTCGCCGAGATCGCCGGCACCGTCAGCTTGGACTCTCTGGTGCAGCACATGAATACCCAGGTCGGAAGGAATGGAGTCGTAGCCGCAGGAGTGCACGATCTTCACACCGTTGGCCCGGGCCTTGTCGTGGTGGGCGTCGATGCTTGTCCGGACGAACAACACCTCCCCGGTCAGGTCCACATAGTCGGCGCCGGCCGCGACACAGGCTGCGACCAGTTCGGCCCCGTACTTCGCATAGGGCCCCACAGTGGTCGCGACAACCCTTGTGAGGGAGGCGAGTTCGGCGAGCGCGACGGCGTCACTGGATTCGGCGAGGATGATCGGCCAGTCGGCGGCGCGGGCCCCGAGCGCCGCCCGCGTGGCCTCGAGTTTCGTTTGGGACCGTCCGGCGAGGCCGATCCGCACACCGTCCGGGGCGGTGCGGGCGAGGTAGTCGGCGAGCAACCTTCCGACGAACCCGGTGGCTCCGTAGATGACGAGATCGAGTTCGCGTCCGCTGTCAGTCATGCGCGCGAGCCTACAACCGCCGCCGATCACGCAGAAGAGGTAGCTGTAACCCGACGTAACCACATACCAGCGGCGTGGGGTCAACATCCTCGGACCGAAGCGAAGGGGACGTGTCATAACCCCCGGTCAAGACCCGTTTCACGGCCTTTGTCTGCAGATGACAACACGCACTCGATGAGTCGCCCCTTCGGCATGGGTGTGGCCCGGCATCGGGGGGGTGATGCCGGGCCACTGGGGGGTGTTCCGCGAGCAAAATCTGGGGGGATGCTCAACAGAACAACCCCGAGTTTACGGATTGCCACCGACAGACGAGTGCGAGGACGCGACACCCGCTCAGCAGACGGGCTTGCGCACCGGAGCAGGGCGCGATCGCACTGCCAGACCCGAGGCTGGTGGTAGGGCGGCGCCCGGAGTTCTCGGTCGCCGCCGCCTGACACCCGCAGCCCTCCCGCCCCACCAAGCACTGGCCTGGCCCCAACGGGTTGCCGTTGGGGCCAGAGATCGGGCGCCGATTGACGCGTTTCGCACACCTGTTCGAGCGAATGGTAGCCTCGGCACTGCCCCGCTCGGGGGGTTCGGGTGTTCTGCCCAGCAGGTTCCCCGTTCGAACATCGGGGCACAGAGCGTGGTGCGGGTCGGTGGGGCTTTATGCCCGGGAAGCATCGGCCCGCACCTCGTCCGGCCGCTGCGCACCGATCGCGGGTGACCGCCCGGCGAGAAGTGCAGTCAACTCTTCGGCGTAGGAGACCTGTTTCCGCAGTGCGCGGCAGCTATCCCTCGGCGCGGGCATGGCATTCGGACAGAAATGCGTGCTGCCGCCTTGTCCTCGACAGGCTGGTCCGCGGACAACATCTGCAGGGAGTCGAGGAGCTGGCGCATCTCGTCGAGGGCGGACGCCGGTGCTCCGACCCATTTTTTGTCAGAGGGACGACCTACGGTGACGATCACGACGAGCAATCGCCACTCGCCGCCCAGACCGGTGACCCGTTCCCGGTCCTGATCTGCGGGGTTCCGCAGATCGGTGGTGCGGCCTGTTGCGGTGGTGCGGCCTGTTGCTCTGTGCATGAAGCGGCGGTGGGCAGAGGGGCGGAGCTTACAATCGACCCTCTGTCTCCGGCACCGCGGTGCGCGCCCCGAACCTGATCGGTACGACGGGCCTCGGATTCTTCCGGGGCCGCACCGCTACGGGCGGGTTTATCCCAGCCGTTGCTGGTCCCGTTCCCGGATCATCTGGTCGGCCAGCCGGTATATCGCCACCTCGTCGGGGATACCGACCTTGATGGCAGTCTCACGGGCAGCGAGGAACGCCCGGACCTTCTCGTCCCCTGTTGCGCGGTCGCGGTACAGGAATGCCTGGCGTGCGTCGGCGAGATCCTCGAGCACCCACCACTGGAAGCGGTCGAGACCGGCGGCGATCTCGGCGATCCGCGCCCGCTCCGACTGGCGGGTGCGCCGGCGGTCGGCCAGGTTCGAACCGGCGAGTAGGACGCCGAGGACCACGGCGCAGACCGCGGTGATCACTGCGCGCCCCCTCGCCCCGCCGCGGCCTTGGCCTTGGCCTTGGCCTTGGCCTTGGCCGGCTTACGGGTGACCGTGATCAGGGCGCAGGTCGCCGCGATCGCGGCCACGAGGATCAGCACCAACGGCAGCGAGAACTCGGCAGCGGTCACCGCCGCCCCGACGGTCGTGGCTATGAAGGCGAGCACGGCGAGCACCCAGAGGGCGCGGGCCGCCGCGGTGCGATGAGTGAGCTGGGCGGCCGAGCCGCCGACGACCAACAGGGCGCCGATCCAGAGGGTCCAGGTGGTCATGGGTGGTGCGGGGTCCTTCCGGCGTCGCGGGGGTGAAAACTGTTTCGGACAGGGTGTCATGTCACCGGCGGTCGAGCAGTCCGGGCGGTTCCGTGAGTGGGTCGGTGATCGCGCCGCACTCTCGGTGCCGTGAACCGGGAAGGTCGTCGGAGCTGCGTTAATGGGCGCACAATCGGCTCTATGCGGCTGATTGCGCCGATGCTGGCCACACCGGGTGAACCACCGGAGAACACCGGCGACTGGGCGGCGGAAATGAAGTACGACGGCTTCCGCCTACTGGCTGCGGCCGGAGGCGGTGAGCCGCCGGTGTTGTGGACCCGCAACCTCAACATCGTCACCTCCTCATACCCGGAGGTGGCCGCGGCGCTGTCCGAGACGTTCGACCGGGGTGGCCGCATCGTCTTCGACGGCGAGATCGTGGCCCTTACCCAGGGGCGGCCGTCGTTCGCGCGGTTGCAGAAGCGGGCGAACACTCTGCGCCCGACCACGGCCCTGCGCCGGCAGGTGCCGGTCACGTACCTGCCGTTCGACGTTCTCGCTGCCGACGGCGGTGATCTGACGGCGGCCCCGTATCTGGAGCGCCGTGCCGCCCTCACCGACCTCGGCCACGAGTTGCACGGGCCCGGCCTGCCCATCCAGATCCTCCCGCACTGGGAGGGCGTGGACGGCGCGGTCATTCTGGAGGCTGCCCGCGATTCCATGATGGAAGGCGCGATTTTCAAGAAAGTGTCCTCTCCCTATCTGCCCGGTCAGCGCGCACGGTCGTGGCGGAAAGTGTTGTTACGCATCAGGAGTTCGGCCTTGGTGATCGGCTGGATCCCGGGCGGGGGTGCGCAGCGCCACCTGGTCGGCGCTCTCGTTCTCGGCGCCTACGACGAGACGGGTGCCTTGCGCTACGTGGGCCGGGTCGGGACCGGATTTTCTCAGGCCGCGCGCCGCCAGCTGAAGGAGAAGCTGGCCCACCTCGAACGCCGAAGCAGCCCGCTCGCAGCAGAGTCCGAGGCCGCGGCCGCACAGGAGCACGGGATCGTGCGTTGGGTCGAACCTGTGGTCGTGGTGGACGTCGAGTATCGCGAATACCTTCCGGGCGGGCTTCGGCATCCCAGCTTTAAAGGGCAGCGAGGAGATCTCGATCCTGGGTCGATCACCCGGGATTCCTTGTGACAAAGCGTATCCGAGAAATGGGGAAGCCGCTGTCGCCTTCCCCAGTGACAGCGGCTCCTCATCCCCTTCGCCCGGGAACGCTACGCACTGTAGGTCTTACCCGGTCAGGGGGACGGTGACGCCATATCGCCTCTCGGCAAGTGGTCGCTCGCAGCGACTCTTCTGGTGTGGTACCCGGGGTATGAGCGCCACCGTCAACCTCTTCAACAGCGGACGATCTGCTGGTATTCCGAAGGCGGGTGTCCCGGCGAGGGTGGCGATCCTGCACGGGTCACCCGTGGTCAGTGGGCGTCGTGGAAGGCCTGCTCGATCTCTGCGGGGATGCGGCCGCGGGAGGAGAGCTGGTGGCCCTGCTCGATCGCCCAGGCGCGGATCTTCTTCGTTTCACCCGATGCCCGCTTCGGCGCGATGGGATTGACCTGCCGGTCCGTCCGGTGTTTGCGGCCGCCGACCCGGGTGGAGTGGGCGATGTAGTACTCGAAGGTCTCCCGGAGTTCCTTCGCGTGCTCGTCCTTCAGGTCGATCACGTACTCGACGCCGTCGACGGCATAGTGGATGCTCTCACCGTCGTCGCCGAAGGCGGTGCCGTCGATGTCGTCGGCCAGCTCTACTACGACCTTGCGTGCCACAGATCCACTCCTCGAGTTTTCGGTACGGACGAGACGACACTACTGGCAGTACCGGAGGAAAAGAGTGTTCTGCGCCGGTGGGCTATCGGGACCTACCGTGAAGTGGCACGGGGTCCGCGACACTCGTGGACTCACCGGAGGAGGAGCGATGACTGCGAAGTTCGAGCTGTTCAAGGACACCGCCGGCCAGTTTCGGTTTCACCTGAAGGCTGCGAACGGCGAAATCATCGCGGCCAGTCAGGGTTACACATCGAAGGCGGCGGCCCAGAACGGGATTGAGTCGATCAAATCCAATGCGGCAACCGCCCCGACCGACGACCTGACCTGACACCCGCTCCATGGCGGGGCGATACGTCGCGAGAACGAAGACGCGGCAGGAGTGTCAGTCGGCCGGAGCACCGGCGGGGAGCTGGCTCGCCGCGGCCTTGATTTCCTCGGCGTAGCGGGGCTCGAAGGTGGGTGTCAGGCCCGCTCCGGCCCAGTAATCCGTTTCGGGGTGGGCGGAGCCGATGATGCCGCCGGCGATGCAGGCGATGGAGTCCGAGTCGCCGTTGCTCGTCGAGGCCCAGGCGAGCGCCTCCGGCCCGGTCAGGGCGGCCGGGGCGTCATTGTCGGAGGTGGTGGCAAGATCGGCGACCAGCAAGGCCAGGGCGACCGCGCTGGCCGACTCCCAACCCTCACCGATCCCGGAACAGGGGTCCCCGAATTCGGCCGGCGGCAGAGGGCGCAGCTGTTCGAGGCGGCCCGCGGCGGCGGTGAGGATGTCCGCGGTCCCGTCGTCCAGCCCTTCTACCAGGTACGACGACACGTCCCCGGTGATCGGGGCGAGGACCTCCCGCAGGTACGGATCCGTGGACCAGCCACTGGTGCCGTTGTAGATCTGCGCGGTAGTCGAGAGGGCGTGCGCGAGGAACCGGCCGCGGTACTCGGGGGCGGCGTGGCGGGTGGCGTCGGCGAGCAACAACGCGGGCACCACGGCCCGCGGGTGTTTGTGGGTGATCACGGCCTGAAGGGCGGTCAGGCCCAACCAATACGGATCGGGGGCGAAGGCGGTGGGGACCAGGCGCATCACGGCCCCGCAGCCGGCGGATTCAACGGCGCCGTCGGTGTCGTACCAGCGGGCACCGGCACGGAGGTTGCGCAGCGACGTCATGCAGGTGCGGCCCGGCGCCCGGGTGTTGTCGGGGTCGACCTGCCACAGCAGAAACTGACGGGTGATCGCGTCGGTGACGGCTTCGATGTCGTCGAGGTCGGGAACCTCGGCCAGAGCCCGATGCACGGCCAGGGTCATCTGGGTGTCATCGGAGACCGTCCAGGTCCCGGCCGGTGGGGCGACCGGGTACGCCGGCATCTGTGCGTAGCTGATGAATTCGACCTGGTAGCCCCAGGCGTCACCGGCGGCCAGTCCGGTCAACGCGTTGGCGTACCGGATCTGAGTGTCGGCCGGGGCGGTGGGGTGGCTCATCGACGGCGTCATGGTCATGGGGTCTCTCCTCGCGAGATGGCGTAGGCGGCGGTGCGGACGGTCTCGATGTCCATGAGGTCCAGGTCGGCGACTCGTCCGAGGTAGTCGGCGATCGCGTCGGGGGTCATCCCCTGATCGAGCTGCCGGCGGATCTCGTCGAGCTGCTCGTCGCTGAGTGCGGCCATCGCCGTAATCCTTCCGTCTCGCCCCTCTGAAGGAGGGGACGTGTCATTTTAGCTGGTAGAGAATGGGTTACGCGGCCTTGGTTGCGCCGCCGCCGGTACCGCTGTCGGCTTCGGCGACGAGGTCTTCGGCGACCATGTACACCGTCGGCCGGCCGCCGATGCCCTTGTGGTCGACCTTCACGCACCGCAGGTTGGTGCCCATCGGGAGCACGACTTCGTCTTCGGAGGAGAACTTCGAGATGGACTTGAGCGGAAGTCCGTCTCGTGTGCGGACGACCATCATGTACGGCGGGTGGCCGGCGAATGCGTTCGCGGTGCCGTGATTGGTGGAAAAGCTGGTCACCTTGCCGATCTGCATGCGGGAACCGACCGTGAAGGCGGCGTCGATGTACTCCTCGGTGCTGCCCGTCCATCCGCTCGGCACTCGGGTACCGCGCACGAGTGTCATCGGCGTCGTGTTCGGGTTGTGTTCACGGAACTTTCCGAACGCCGAGTCCAGTTGCGACACCACGGTCTTGACGTGCCCGGACGGACTGGGGTCGCGGCCGGTGATCGCGGCGTTGATCGCGTGGTAGCTGCCGCCGGTGTAGGTGGTCAATGCGCTGCGCTCCTGGTAGCTGAGCATTTTCTGCACGAACTGCGCGTTCGAGGTGGTCAGCGACCCGATGCTCGAGGTCTGCACCTGCCCGCCTGGGCCCACCTGGAACCCCCATGCCTTCAGGTCCCCCGCCTTCTGCGCGATCACGCTGTAGTCACCGGCGGTTTCCTTGCCGTAGGCGCGTATTCCGCTGCGCCAGAGGCTGGCGTGCTTGTCGGCGCCGAGGCTGTGCGGCGGAATGTCGTGGTCGAAGTGCGGGATCACCCCGCCACCGACCGTGGGCGTCCCCAGGGCGCGTCGGTGTGCCTTGCTGTACGCGGCGTCGGCCTCGGCCTTGCTCGCACCGCCGGTGAGGGCTTTTTCCCGCGCCTGCTGACCGGCCGCGTCCGCCGCTTGCTCGCGCAGCGCGATCTTGTGCCGTTTGATGCCGTCGTGGATGTCGGCGCGGGCCGGTCCGCCGCCGAGCGCGTGGGTCAGTGTGTCCCGGGCCTCGGCCATCTCTTCGTCGATCACCGCCTGTTGCGCGGCCGGCGTGGACGCGGCGCCGGAGACCGCCTTACGGGCCACGTGCAGTCCGACCTCGCCCTTCATCGCGTGGGCTTGTTTCTGCAGGTCGGTGGCGTCCGTCGGCAGCGGATCAGGCGCGGACAGGACCGGGATTCGGTTTGCCTTGGCCAGAGCATCGTTCTTGCTGCTGGCCTGCCCCACCGGGTGGTAGGCGTCGCCGCTGCGCTGCAGGATGATGAAGTCCGAGTAGCCGCGCCGGTAGATGGCGGTGCCGCCGTCGAGGATGCGTCCCTCGACCTCGGTGACACCGGATCCGGTTTCCATCGCGATGGTGCCGGCGGTGTAGACGGTGGTGTCGCGGGGAGTCGACGCCAGGGCGGGCTGGCCGCCCTCGGTGAGCGCATGCTCCGCGGCAGGGGCGGCGCAGCGGTTCAGCGCTCGGGTGATCGTGTCGACCTCGTCATCGGACAGGGATGCGTAGTAGGCGTCGCGTTCGGTGTCGGTGGTCATGTCGTCGCGCATCCCGAACTTCGCCGCTGCCAGATCTTCCCTGGCGTCGACCTGCCGGCGCTTGGCGTCGAGATGCGCCTGCTTGGCGTCGTCGAGGTCCTTCTGCTTCGCTGCGACGTCGGACGGTGAACCGGTGCAGTCCTCGACAGCCTTCTTGGCCTTCCTCAGTCGGGCCCGAAGCCGGTTGACCGCCTTGCGGGCGTCCTCTGCCTCCGCATCGGCGTCGACGACGCGTTGCTCTGCTTCATCGAGAGTGGCCCGCGCCGAAGTAATCTGCGAGCTGGCCAACTTCGCGCGCTCGGCCTCAGCATGGGCGATCAGCAGTTTCGCCGACGGCGGGTTGGCGTGGGTACTCGGCATCGGGGTCTTCCCCAGCACCGAGGGGTCGATTCCCAACGCGGCCATCAGCTCCGGCAGGACACTCGGGGGTGCTGCCTGCACCGCGGCCGCTGTCTCGACCATCCCTTGCTCCTTCAGGTGGTCGACCACCTTTTTCCGAGCTTCACGGCCCAATCGCCTGTTCGCGTTGGCTTTCGCAGCGGCCTTGTAGCTTCCGCAACCGGGACAGCGGCGACCACTTCCGTGGGCTTTCGAGCGGCACATCGGGGCATCTTTCTGGGCAGACGGCACGTCCCCACACACGGGTCGACCGCCGATCACATGGCGGGCGAGGCGGTTACATCGCCGCCCAGCCGGGTGCACGGGCGCAATGAGTACGTTGCCGTGGGGCATGTCGTGCACACCCCCATCCCGGTCCGTTGCGCGCCAGCCTGCCTCGGACAGCAGATGTCCGAGAATCACCTCGCCGCCGCCCAGACCCAGACTTTACAATGCCACAAGTGTATGTTGCAAGCGGGATAGGCTCGCGGGGAGTGCCGTTCGTCCAGGTTTCAGCCTCGAATGGCCGGTTAACATTCAGGTCATCTGCGGCTCGCCGTGGGGCGCGGTGGGAGGCGATGCCAGTGTGGTGGCCGGTGACCCCGAAACAGCCGAGGGCACTGAGCCGCAGGGCGATCGGGGGTCGGATCGTGGTGCTGTGGCAGCTCATTCTCGTCGGTCGCCTGCTGTTCGGGCTGCTTGGTTGCGCAGTCGTTGCCGGTCGATCTGACCGTTACTCAGCGCGTCGGGGCGGTGACCGAGGTGGAACAGTCCGGTGGTGTGCGGGCAGACGAACACGGCGAGCCCCTTCTCGCCGGGGTGCCTTCTGCGGACCGCTTTGGCGTCGGCGCGGCTGTGATAGCCGCGGTGATGACACAGGTGGCAGAAGGTCCAGCGGGCGGCGGGGTTGTGGGCGCGGGAGGTCATACGGCACGTTCGATCTGCAGATTGAGCCAGTCGGACAGCCAGGTGATTGCGTTGCGGCCGGCGTTGTCGACGACAAGAGTGTTGTAGTTGGTGTGGGCGCCGGAGGTGAAGAAACTCGCGGCCTTGAGGCCTTCGCCGAGCAGGGCGGTCAGGTCCTCAGCCCCCTGGGACTGGGCCATGGTCGTCAGTGAGCCGGTCAGCGCCGGCAGATCAACGTTCTCCGTGTGGGTACTGATGCTGGTGGCCGCGTTCGTGGTTTTGCCGAGTAGTTCCGGTGGGGTCTTGGATGCTTTGCCGGAGAGCATGTTCACCGCCACCGAGGCCAGGTCGAGGCCGACGGGCAGCAGGCCGGCCATCGCGGCCCCGGCTCCGAGGGGGTCGGGTGCCTGCCCGGGGGGTGGCAGGAGTTTCTCGACCGCGGTCCAGGCGATTTCCTGGATCTGGCCGATGAGGGTGGCCAGCCGGATGACGTCGACGCCTCCCAGGATGGAGGCGACGAGTGCGGCGATCTGGGTGTACCCGGTGGGGTCCGGGATGACCGACAGGATCTGTGACACCCAGCGCAGATCCACGGCCGCGGCCATCTTCACCAGCGGCGCGAACTGGTTGTTCAGCTCCCCGGCCACCTGGTGCGCGCCGTGGGCGTCGAGGGCGGCGACCTTCTGCGGCAGCGCCGTGAGGTTGTTCAGGATGCCGGGGACGTCGAGCGCGGTCACCCCGGTGGCGACGTTGAGGACCTGGTTGACGACCGTGGCCGGTTTGAGTACTGACAGCACAGTCGAGGCCGTCGACAGTGCATCGGCTGGAACCGAGGTCAGCGGGGCGACCTGGCCGCCGAGGGTGGTGGCCGCGGCCGACAGCTGCGGTAAGTCTTCCGATGTCCCGGCCACGGTCGAAGTCCCCGACTCTGCCAGTTTCCCCGCGGTGTCGGCGATCGTCGACACGGTGGTCAGTGCAGCGGACAGATCGGATGACCCGGCGTTCGACAATACCTGGGAGGCAATGTGTTCGGGACTGCCCACCGGGGCGGCGGACAGCTGCCCGGTGGCGGCGTGTGCGGTCCCGGAGTCGATCAAATCCACGATCGGGGCGAGCGTGCCGGCGATGGACGATGCCGTCGCTGCAACGCCGCCGACATCGACATTCGGCTGCGAGAGCTGCTGTCCGAGGGCGGCGACACCCCGGCCGAGTGCGGGCAGGTCGGCGCCGGAGAAGTCCGAGGTCAACGCGGTGGCCAACTGGGAGTTGCCGGTGCCGCCGGTGTTGCTGGTGTCACCGTTCGTGCTGGGGGTCTTGCTCAGAATCGACCCGAGCGAGCCGAGGATGGGGTTGTCGCCCTTGCGGATCGAGCAGTACAGGTCCCCGGGATCGCAGATCGAGGCAACCCGGCCGGAGAGCGTGCCCATTCCCTGCGGGCGGGGGTCGGCGATGCCGTGACCGGAGGTGCGCGGGCCCACAACGGCGGAGCCCTGGGTGCCGGCGCCGGGGTCGGCGAGCAGGCCCACGGCCAGGACACGATCAGCGGGCACCGGCCCGTGGTCGTTGCCGATCCCAGAGGCAAGGTCGCCGGCGGCGTCGGCGCCCTGGGAGTAGCCGGTGATCGTGAACTTCGTGTTCTTGCACCTGCTCGCGACGTCGGTGAGTACCGCCTCGGCGTTGGTGAGGGCGTCGATTTTGCTGTCGGCGTAGGTGTGGCCGTTGTCGAACGCGCGGGCCATGTACGGGAGGGTGTAGACCTCTGCCCGGTCACCGTGGGCAGTGGTGATGGCGTCGGCGACCGGTTTGAGGATCCCCACAGGTTGGTGGGGGTCGGCGTTCCCGGATGTCTCCCAGGTGCCGGGGATGAGCAGGTTGAACGTCGCCGCACAGCCGGTGGGGTCGGCGTGTGCGATCGCGGGGGCTGTCAGCGCAACGCAACTGCCGGCGACGGTCGCGCACGCAACGAGAGCCACCAGGTTGTGGGCTCTCGAACGTCTTGCGGGCATTGGCACCTCATCTGTAGCGGCGAGCTATGAAGCTCACCCCTCGATGCGGCTCCGGGATGCCACACGCAGCCTCCGAAGAACACACACCGATGAGGTGAGGTGCATACGGTGACCGAATTCGGCAGCCAGATTCAACGGGGTATGTGGATAACCCTCATTCGCACGTCGCCTGCCGCCCGACCCACCGCGCACGCCGACGTCTCTTCCCGCGGTAGGACCTGCGGAAACGGCACGTCCCCTCTAGATCAGATCCAGTCGATGTGGACGGAGTCGATGTGGTCGAAGTGGAATCCGAACTGGTCGCTGTACTTGTCGAAGCCCTTGTTCTCCGGGTAGTCGAGGGTGGCGTGCCGCTCGAGCAACGCGACGACGCGGGCGTGATCGTCATTCGCCAGCGCGGCGGCCAGTTCGCGGGACTCCTCACTGGTGAACGGTGTGTCCGAGTTCGCGAAATCCAGTGTCCGAACCCGGTAGTCGTAGCCCTCGTCGGCGCCGTTACGGACCATGACGCCACCCCTGACGCGAATGACGGCCTTCTTCGGAGTTCCGTCCGGGCGCAATACCCCGGCCCGTTTCATGATGTCCTGCGCCTTGACGTTCCTGAGTTTCTTGCTCGCATCCGCACGCAACTCGTTCGTTTCACCGGACCGGTACCGGGACACGGCGGAGCGGGACCGCCCGATCTTCGCCGCCACGACGTCGACGCCGCCGAGGCGTTCGATCGCGGCACGCCGTTGGGCACGCTCGAGAACATCCGGATGTGGGATGCGGCCTTGTTGCGCCCACCGACGCAACGTGCGAGCCGACGGCGGTGTGCGGCCGGCATCGATCGCGGCCTGCCGCAGGCCCTCGTTGCCGAGTTCCTTGCGCAGCTGTTTCACGGAGACCTTGCTGGTCAGCCGGGCCAGTCCCCCACTTTTGACCTGCTTGGATTTTTCGACACCGCTGGTCGCGGCGTTGGCGACGGAGACCTTGAGTCCGTCGAGGCCGACCGCCTCCTGCGCGGGTTTCTTGGTGCGCGGCTTCGGGAGATGCAGGGCCATCAGAGCACCCCCTCCCCTTCGTCGTCGGCGGCGGCGTCCTCGTTGTCGGCGAAGGCCGCCTTGATCGCCAGGTTCACGTCGTGAACGTCCTGGGCCGATGTGAAGGCGGACAGGAGTGTGTCGGTGAGGACCATGTCCTTTTCGACCGACATCTTCCCCAAAGCGTCGCTCGGGTCGGCGATGTCCTCACCGCCTGAGAGGAGGTACACCCAGGAGTCGGTGACGGTGCGGACCGGCCAACGATTGTGTTCGCGGGCGATCCGCATCGCGACGCGGCGGCCGCGCCACCGGCAGTGCGCGATGATCGCCGCCCGCCACAAAGGCTGGTGGTGATGTTGCATCTGCTTCGCAGTCCACATGTCCGGGTTCACCATTCGCCCGATGTAGCCCTTGTAGCAGGTGCCGAGGAACCGTTTCGTCGCGTCGTCGTCGGTGTCCACCGCGGCCTTCCGGGCCTCGCGCAGGATCTTTGCCCACTTGTCCAGCGCCCGGCCCTGCTGTGGGTAGACCCAGGCCTCGGTGATGTCGAGGTCGTCGAGGTCCGCACCGATTCCGCCGTCCGCGACCGGTGAGCACAGCCCGTCGAGGCTGACCGAGGTGACCCAGGTCTGTACCGGTTGGTCGGTGAGCATGTGCGGGTGCGGCAACGGGAGCTTCTCGGGCAGCGACAGTGTCTGCCCGGGCGGCAGGGTGATCCGCCACAGCCCGAACGGGGCACCCTTCTCCCCCACCGCCGCAGCCGCGGCATTGTCACCAGTCAGGTGTTGGGGTTGCCCGTAGCCGAATTCGAGCATGCCGGCGGATGCGAGGTAGGCGGCGCGTTGATCGATCGACACCAACCGGCTCGCCCCGTCGAGATCCTGCGCGTCGGGGACGCGGGTCCAGCCGACGGCAGGTTCGAGGTCTCCCCGCGGCGGGCCGTCCAGCGGTGGAACCGAGCCGGGTGTGGTGACGACGATCCCTTTACCGCTGCGGGTGCGTTCCCGCTTGATCTTGTCGACGAGGGCCGCGCCGGTGCGCGCGGGCGTCGGTCCCGGGAGCACCCCGAGGTGCCGGGCGCACCAGGCCAACCGGCGACCGAGTTCCCGTGCCGCCGGGAGGTCATCGTCCGGGAGATACGTTCCGGCCGTCGGTGAGCCGAGGATGCCCATGTCACCGACCCGGTTGTGCCAACCGAAGTCCTTGTTCCAGTACGTCCACACGTACGGTTCGATCACCACATCCACCATCGAGGTGAAGTTCCCGATCGAGCGGGACAGATGCACCACGTGCCCGGGCTCGCCACGCAACTCCCAGCCCGCGTTCAGCATCGGTGTCAGGGTGGCGTGCAGGACAGCGGTCAGTTCCTGGGCGGCGCGGTTGCGGAGGGCTTCCATGTCGTCGACGTCGTCTTCACTGCCCGGGTCGATGATCCACCCGAGCAGCTCGCACGCGGCCTGTCCGACGACCCAGATCTGCGCTGGGGCGCCCAACGGTGTCAGCGAAGCCCAGCGGATCAATTTGTCCAGCTTCTCGACCGAATCGACGGGACCGGTCAACTCCCGCCCCGAGGGTGTGTAGGTTCCGTCGGCGGTCACGATCAACGCATGGCCATCGGCTTCTTCTCCGGCGGGCAGCGTCTCCCACACCGGCTTATCGGCCGCGTCGTTGCCAGCCTCTTCGTTGTCAGCCTCTTCGTTGTCAGCCTCTTCGTTGTCAGCCTCTTCGCTGCCAGCCTCTTCGCTGTCAGCCGTGTCGCTTTCAGCCGCGTCGCTTTCAGCCGTGTCGCTTTCAGCCGCGTCGTCGTGCACTTCGTCGCCGTCGACCGCTGCGTTGTCCACTTCTTCGCTGTCCGTCTCGGGTGTCGGCGGGGACGGGGCTTCGGCGGGGTCGGCGGCTTCGGCCACATCCGACCGCTCGGGCGATGCAGGGTGGGCGGCAGCGGCGGGCTCAGAGTCAGCCTGATCGGCTTCGACGAAGACATCAGCATCGACGGCGACAGCGTCGTCGTCGGGGAGAACGTCATCGTCAGGGAGAACATCATCGGTGGAATCGGGAGACGTCGTCGCGGTTGTCTCGGGCAGTGCGAACAGGGGTATCTGTTCCCACGGACTGCTCATGACTCCTGCTCGGCGATCCGGCCGTCGTGATCTGCCGGCGGGACGCTGTAGCGGTCGAAGAACTCCTGCAGGGCCACGTCCACGACGTTGGTCACCGTGGATTGGCGATCGTTGACGAGCCAGTTCAACCGGGCCTCCGTCGAGGCCAGGACGCGGGTATTGAGCGGAACCTTCGTCGGGCCCTTCCGTGGTTCCAGCTTTGCCGTCAATTCCGGACTCGGCGTTCCTGCACCACCGACGTCGCCCGCACCGGGAGCGCGTTTCGCCGCCCCTACGGCGGCTCGTCCGGCCCCGGTCGGGCGGCGGCGGGCGCCGCCTTCGGAAGTTCCTGCCTTCGCCATCCCCACCCACTCGTGTTCGGTGTGCCACCCGTGTACGTGCGCGGACATCACCCTACCCACTCCGTTCCTTGTTGCCGGTATTTTCGCTGGCATGTTTGCGCGCAGAGTTGCGGCCAAGACCTGACCGGGTGTTACCTCCCGCCGAGGGATTGACGCCGCCGCTTGGCGGCCTCGCCGGAGACACTGCTCGGGCGGTGTCTCCGCAGGAATCCGTTAGGACTCGACCACCGCGGAGTCGTCATTCCGCCAGCGTGATCGGCACCCCGGGGGTGATGAACAGGTGGCCGGGCACCGTCATGGGTGAGGGACATCGCCACTCCCAGGGTGTGTCCCTCGGCGAACCGTCCGAGCAGCTCCCGGGTGGCCTCGAACCGGGTCTGGCTGATGCCGTAGGTGACACCACCCAAAAATGAGGCTGGGCACCATACCCTCCTTCTGCCTTGGCGGTGGATCGTTGCCGAAAGTCTCGCGGACACCGACTCCTCCACGAGGACGGACACACCGTCGCGGCCCGACGGAGGTATCGGCTGCGGTCGGGGCTACCAGCGGTGGACGACGCTCGGGTTCGGTTCGTCGCTGCCCCGAATCGCGACCGGAGTCGCCGGCGTGATCAGCAGGCGAACCGTCGAGTTCTGGCTGACGAAACCGACGAAGCCACCGTTGCCGTTGCCTGCGAAGAGGCCCCGGATGTCGTCCTCGAGGCCGTGGGCGGCCGCCGCATCAGCGAGCGGATAGCGGACCCCGTCGTAGATCGCTTCGTAACTCATCATCCTCCTCCCGCCGGTCTCGTCTCGTGGTGCTCACAAGAGTAAGAGCGCCGGACCGACGGTCGTGGCCGCCGCCGACGCCGACGCGTTGTCCGCAACCGAGATTCGACCGGATGATGCACCCCGGGAAACCGCGGTCAGCCCCTCACCCGCGCCACCGTCGACCTCGCCGGGGAGCGCCGAACCGACGGCGCCCCCGTTGAGCTTCCTTTTAGCGTTGCCCGGGACCGGCACCACACGCAAGGCGGGCCGGTTACCGTCTGTCGGTATGGGGACCACCTTCCACGGCCCGAGCCCGTGGCCGCACATCACCCGCGCCATCCGCACCCGCGGCGCCCGGTACGCCGCGATCGGCTACCTCGGACCCGGCGCACCCGACCTGCTCCCGCTGCGCGCCGGGGACCTGTTGGTCGTCAACGCCTCCAAAGCCGCTATCCGGGCGCACGCCACCTCCCCCGCCGCCCTCGCCCACTACCTGAACAAGGGGGTACGGGTACTGTCGTCGCCGACCCTGCACGCCAAGGTGATCGTCACCAACACCCGGGCGGTCATCGGGTCCGCGAACGCATCCGAGAACTCCACCCTCGCCGACGACGCTGCGGTCATCACCGACGACCCCGACATCATCGCCTCCGTGCGGAAGTTCATCAACGGCCTCGATGAAATCACCGAAGTCGATCAGGTGTTCCTCGACGACGCGATCCGGGAGTGGGAGATCGGCCGCGCGGTCCCCCTGCCCGGGGTCACCGGCCGGGTTCGCATCGAGACAGATTTCCTGCCGACGCCGGTGACCCGGATGTTCGTCAAACACGCCGTCGACTACGAACCCACCCGCACCGAACAACAGGTCCTCGACGAGCAGCGGGGCCGGCACCACAGCCGCGGCGGCCCGGCGGCGAAGTACCAGCTCGAATCGCTTCGCCTCGACAGACCTAGCGGTGTGAAGCGGGGCGACGTGATCGTCTTCGTCTCGGCCGATGACGCGTGGATTTACGCGCCGGCCGTCGTGGTGTCCGACCCCATGAAGATCCCGCGGTCCGGTGGAGCGGTTCTGTACTTCCTGCGCCTGCGCACCGGCCTGTCCCCGCTCCCCCTCGCTGACGCCGAGAAGGCGCTGACCGATCTCGGGCACCCGGGCTCACGGCTGCGGACCGACCACTACGTCCGCTCCCCTGGGCTCAGGTCCGCGTTGCTAGGGCTGTGGGACCTCTGATCCTCAACGAGCCTGTGTCCAGCGTGAGTGTCAGCGCCGCAGAACCCGACAAGCCCGACTGCTGACACCTACCCGAGCACCGGTCACTGGCCGTCACCACTAGCTGGCTCGAGGTCGGACTCCACCCACCTCGTTCACCCTCGCACTCGGGCCTAGCCCCCTCCCCAACACCGGTGGGTCCGATGCCCACCGGTGACCGGGAGACTCTGCTCGACGGACTGGATGGTGCGGCGGTGGACGATCCCGGTCGCCCGGAAGGAGCTACCGGCGAACCGACCTGCACACCCTCACACGAGCGTCCGATGCTCAGGCGATACGGGCGATTCGGGCAGTCACGCACATCGGGCACCGGGTGGTCTCGCCGACGACCCACCCGTTGATCCGGGCGAACGCCTCCGCCGCGGATTGCCCGGTGACCGCGGCCTCGAAGCGGTGCTCACACAGATCACACCGCCCCGCCGACCCATTGTGTCCACTGGATTGGATCACATGCACAGTCATGTCACCCTCACGCTCGCGACGTCACCGAACCTGGCACCAGAATGGCACAGCCGACCGACGAAGTAGAGGCCCGGGATCCGGTCCTGACGAATCCACGACACCACACCGTCAGCGCGGCACGAACCGAGAAGATCTCAGCCGGTCGCCGCTCTATCCGTCACCGATCCCCAAGCGCAACGCCGCGTCAGAAGGTGGAAGTCGTGCACGATGTCGGCGCGAAAGCCGTACGAACGGAGCGGCGCGCGCCGCCACCCAGTCGCCCGAATGCGTCCCCGGCACACACGGTGCCGGGGACGTTGGGGTGCGGGGTCGGCCGAAGCCCTGCCTCGAAGATCGAGGGCACTGATCGCGACTGATGACGGGTGACGGGCCACGCGCACGCGGCAGGCTCCCCAGGGACAACGCCGCTTGGTTCGGGTTGACCGGTAACGCTGCATGTTCCCGGGCCCCTTGCCTCAATGGTTCCGTCAGCCAATTCCCAATCGAAATCGAGGTAGTGGAGATTGCAAGCGTCGCACTCGCGAATATTGCTGCTATCCAATGACTCTCGCGCACCACTCAAATGCTGCATGCCGACACGGGCGCAGCGATTCGCGTGGTCACTCCCATCTCTATATCGTGCTCGCGCTCGCGATCCGAAATCGTGCTCCTCCATGACGTTCTGAAACTCACCGCACAGGCCATTCCTTTCCCGCCCACTCGATACACACCCTGGAACAAGTACCAACGTGCTCGACAACGTTCGGGTGGTGAGAGTCCGCCAGATCGCGCATATCCCCGCTGATTCTCAGCGCCGGCCGCCCGGTGTCGGGCCGAGGCGGTATCCGCAGCCCGCCCGTACCCGACGCAGGCCCACCAGATCCCGGCACCACACCCCATGCCCATCACACCCACACAACAAAACTGAACACAGGTCACAGCCACAACACACATCAGCGGTCCGCACCCCAGGGGGTAGGGTGCGGACCGCCGACAGCGAGACAGACTCAGCTAGCGAGGACCTTCTCGAGAGTGCTAACGACGGAGGCGTCGAGCTTGTCGAAGCGGCCCGAGATCGCGCCTTCCTGGTTCCGCTCGGCGCGCGGGGCGCCCTTGACGGACTGCTTGTGGTGGGCCCAGGTGTTCACCGCCTGGACCACACCGAACGCGGTTCCCTGCCAGCTGTTGGCCCGCACGTCGTGCCGGTACATCTCCACCAGCTCCTCACGCACTCGGGTCGCGATCGTGCGCGAGCGGCCCTGCTCCTCCGGCATCGGGTACCAGGCGTCCAGGAACGCGAACCACTGCCGATCCGTCACCGCCGTCGAGGACAGACGTCGCAGCGTCTCGGTGAACTCGTCAGCGGTCTCCTCCACCAGGCTCAGCGCCTGCCGGGCCTCGTCGATCCGCAAACCCGAATACCGGCTGTGCCGGATCTTCACCTGCTGACCCCGCGCCTGCCCGAGCGCGATCGCCATCGTGTTATCGCACACCGTCGCGGTAACGGTGCGCCCGTACGTCGTCGCCAGACTGCCATCCAGCGACGTCGCCGCCAACAGATTGGGCCGGTAGCTGAACCCCGTGCGCCCGTCGTGCAGGGTCTTGGGAACAGAGACCTCAACCCACGCCTGCCCACCGTGGCGGAGCAATCCCGCCGAGGTGACGACCAAGGTGTCACCGAGGATGTTCGACACCGCCCCCAGAAGCCACTCACGGTACTGATGCGGCTCGTAGCCGTCGGAGAACACCTTGAACACCTGCCGGGTGTCACTGCGCGCCACAGCGACCATCGCGGGCATCTGCTGCGCCATCATGGGGCGTCCCTGCGCATCGAGCCCTGTCATGGTCTCGATGTCCGCAGGAAACTGCGCGAGCACGGGAACCTTGATCGCGTCCCAGAAGAACAGCCGCTCGGCGACGTCGCCGACGGGAATCGCTCCCGGGTAGTGGTTGGACTGTTCGCCCTGCTCCTGCGCGCGGTAGTGCCACGCCCGCCCCCGCTGCGAGGTCATCCCGATCAGGGTCTGTGTGTTGAGCCACGTAAGAGTTTCAGCCGACATAACGGCACCGATCCTTTTCTACTTCGGGCCCACGGGATGGTCAGTCCCGTGGGCCTCATCAACTAAGGCGAGTACGAACATAACCAACACCACCGACAAGATCAACACCCGAAACCAACTGAATTACAAGCGATTTCGATCACTTTCGGTTCACGTGCATGGGCCGAAGTCAAGGGCCCGGAGTGGAAAAACGC
This sequence comes from Rhodococcus sp. G6(2025), assembly GCF_058628105.1. Taxonomy (NCBI): domain Bacteria; kingdom Bacillati; phylum Actinomycetota; class Actinomycetes; order Mycobacteriales; family Nocardiaceae; genus Rhodococcus; species Rhodococcus sp. G6(2025). The sequence continues at coordinate 503,122 of NZ_CP179751.1, read as the reverse complement.
CACCTACCCATCCGGTGCCGGGCACCGGATGGGTTGGCGCCCGAACATGAACCGTCCACCCCCTCGGGCATCACCACACAACGGCGGCCCGCACCCCCGAAGGGAGTGCGGGCCGCCGTGAGAGGGGCTGACTCAGCGCTTGGTGAGGGTGTACCCGAGCGAGTCTGCGAGCAGATGCAGCAGAGCATCCGCTGTGGGCAGAGCGGTCCGGTCCATCCGATCTCGGATGGCATCGCACTCGGCCTGGTCCTCGCACAGGCACTCGCTGTTGCGGGCACCGTTCTCGAGGCCCGAGTCCAGCCCGTATCCGTCCACCGTCACCGGGTCGAGCACCCACCGATCGGTGCCGTCCCAGTCGCGCATCAGGTAGACCCAGATCGATTCCTCGATGTAGTGGCTGCCGCGTTCGAGCGCGCGCTCTGCCTGCGACATGTACATCTGCCGGAGCGCGAGGCTGTTCGTGCTCGTCTCGTTCCTCATTGCGGGGGTACCTTCCTCGCTCATCGAATCACCGTGGGTCGGTAGAACGCGCGCGTTAGCAGGGCATCCTTCACGTCCTCGGAAAGCCCCACAGTCGCGCCGTCCCCGTCATGGGCTGCGAACACCGCCACCCCGTAGAACGGCTGCCAGATCGCCCCGTGAGCGCGTGCAATCGTCGTCGCCGTGACGTTGACCTGTGCATCCGCCAGCGTCGCGCCCTCGTCGTCGACCCACATGTCCAGATCCGGTCCCAGTCGCACCACGTCGAACCAGCGGCATCCGATCGCCGACCGGAGCGCCGCACCCGTGCTCGTCGCTGCCGCCAGGTCGATTACCTCGGCGCGCCCGTCCAGATCGATCCGCACCGCCGTCATCACGTGCTTGCTCATGCCGCTCAGTCCTCCGATGCGCTCTCGACGGTGAAGTTGTCGATGGTGAACTCCTCAGACGACCCGAACCGGCTGCGCACCGCCTCCTCCACGTCGTACCTGTCGACCCGCTCCTCGGCGTCGGACTCCCCCGTCGCCGAAATCGTCAGCGACACCGACAGCGACAGGCTCACCGACACATCCACCGTGAAATCCCGGGAACGGCCCTGCAGACCGTGCTCCTCCATGAACCGATCGAACTGCCCGCACAGGCTGTTGTCGTCCGCCCACTCCCGCGCATCCGAGGCCAGCGATTCGATCCACTCCATGTGACCGGTCTGCGTCGTCGTCAACTGCTCCCGCAACGCCCGCGTCTGACGACGCTCCGCCAGCACCTGGACCAGCGGTCCCGCTACCCGGTCCCACCACACCGGCACCGGACGCTGCAACGACGCCACCATCACCTGATCCGGGCGCACGCGCCCAAACCACGGCGGCGCATCCGGCGACACCGGCACCAACGCCACCGACACCCACCGCTCCACCGCAGAATCAGCAGCGCGCGCCACCGACAACGCCGCGACCTCCGTACGGTCCGCGACCAGCCACCCCGCCGTCCACGCCGCGACCTCCGTACGGTCCGCGACCAGCCACCCCGCCGTCCACGCCGCGCCCTCGCGCACCTCGACGAACACCCCATCCACCGGGAACACCCCTCCAGCAGACGGCGTACCCGCACCACTCGACACGTTTCTGGCAACCGCAACGTCCATAGACATACACCACTCCAAACCCCCGGAGAACACCCCCGGGAAACGGGCGGAACGGGAGTGGTCAGCTCCCGCCCCGCACTGACTAAGGCACCAAAAATATAGCCCTCCCCACCAACACCTCGCAACCCGAAAAACGCTTTACAACAATAGAATTCGAGCAGCAACACGCCCACAGACCGACCCCGAAATCAAGCCTTCCAGGGCACCAAAACGCCACCTACCCATCCCGTGCCGGGGGCACGGGATGGGTAGGTGGATACGCACCGTGACCCGGCGCGCGGTGACCGGTCGTGCCGATCGAGGATGCTCTGAAACCGGGACAGTCCGTATATCGCTTCGCCATATCCGAGATGGCCGGAGATCACGCCCAGAATGTGGGTGCGCACCACGACCGGCCGATGTCGACCGCAAGAGCATCGACAGGTGGATGTGATCATCGACGACACGGTTGGGTCAGATGCCGAATGCGCTCCCCATCCGGTGGCACGGGTTCTGGATGCTGTCGGCCTCGCGGCGTCCGAAGACCACCTGCACTTTATGTTGCGGCGAACGCGGCTGCTGCAGAATCGAATCCGGAATCGACAGGCCCCGGCGTATACGCACGGGTGTATCCGGATTCGGTTTCCTCGGGGACGCCCTTTTCGCGACGTCCGCGGCATCCTCGACCTCCCGGTCCGGCTCGCGGACACCATCGTTGTCGCGAAGGTGACCGTCATAAGTTGCGGGCAGACGGCAGTCGCCGGGCTTGACGCTGTGGAGGTGCTGACGCCGGCATCGGGGTCCATCCGGCCGCCAGCGCGTTCGGACTTGACCTGTATGCATCGCGACCCCTTGCCTCCCTGGCTCGGGTCCACTCCGCGTGACACGACGAAGCGTGGCAGACGGGCCTTAGTAACCATCTGCCACGCCCGGACCCACTCACGGTGGGTGCCACGGCGAACATGCGTCATCTGGCGACCAAACCATCGGCATATTCGGCGTGCGCGTCGCCGGCGGCAACGCCGGCTAGGCCACTATACCGAATCACACTGCACGACAGCAGCCATCGCCGTTGGCCTAGGCATTGAGGGCGCATCGCCACGCATCCCGGCCTGCGTACTACCATCTGTCGGTTTGAAGACCAGCTTCCATGGGCGGAGTCCGCGGAGGCACATCACCCGCGCCCATCCGCTCCCGCGATCTACGCCACCCGGGGATCGCATCCTTAGAACTTGGTGAGGCAGGTTTGCCGAACCACTCGTTCGGGTTACTGGACTTTGGCGGTTGCTACAGATTCTGCTGACGCTTCCTCTGTTCAGACTCCAGATGATGCCGGGTAAGGTGTGGCTTCCGGACGATTCCGAATCACTGCTCGCAAGCCTTCGAGAATCCTCGGCGCGGCTTCTGCGCTTGTTCACTGTGGCCAGCGGCGTCTTTCCGATTCACCCGTCCCAAGCGTCGCTTCGGGTAGTGCTTGCGACGCTCGGCCGCGGTCAGCCCACCCCAGATCCCGAACCGCTCGTCTTGGGCGAGTGCCTCGGCGAGGCAGGCGTCACGGACTTCGCACCTAGAGCACACCCGCTTCGCGGGGCGGCCGTTCTCCCCCGTCTCTGGGAAGAACGCTTCCGGATCGGTCACCCGGCACAGCGCGAAGTCTCGCCACTCCGGAGCGTCGAACGCCATCCTGGTGCGTGTGTCGGTATTGGTCATCTCGCTCATCTCCCTTTTCCCGCAGATGGTGTCTCGGTGGGGCGGACGGTATCCCCTGACCTGGACAGTTCGACTTGATTTCGCATCACGGCCGGCGCACACAACCCGTCATGCGGTGATCGATGTCCTCCGTCACGGCCATTCGTGTCCTCTCCGAAGCGGCCTTACCCCGTCATGAGGAGGAAGATCCGAAATGGATGAGTTGAGTGACATCGTGCGGAGAAACATGCACCGAACCGGTACTCACACAACACTCATCGAGGTAGGTGGAGTTGACGCATTCGGGTCGGGTGCATGTACGGCGGCCGCAGGCCGGCCAACCCGAAGCCGGCCGATTCCGGTTCCAAGAGTTCGGGCATACAGGCCGGTGGTGTGGTGCGCCCGAGAGTGCCGTCGCTATGCAGGTGCGCCGACGCCCACCGGTCTGCGGCGGGGCAGTGTTCGAACTCCCACCGCAGGACCCGGCCCTCACCATGGGCCCGTTTCTTTCCGATGACATCCAGGCCACCCAGGATCATGGCGACGGCGTCGAGATCTCCGACTCCGCGCCAGGTGACCGTGCGGGTGTTGGTGATCATCAGGGGCATGTAGCGGGCCCGGTAGCGGCCCTGTCGATCCGAGATCACCGCCGGCAGCGTGTGACTGAGTTGCTCGAGCCCGCGGTGATCGGCCCGCGACGCCCAGTGCCGCACCACGGGATCACCGGCCGGGTCCTCGGGGAACGAGCACGTCGCACACCAATGCCAGTCCTCGCCGGCGAGCTCGCATCGCGCCAGTGGCAGCTCGAGGTCGGGCGGGGCGCACTCGGGTGTCAGCGCCGGCACATACTCGCCTCGGTCGAGGGCCGCGGCCTTGTGATCGGCCCACAGTTCGGCGGCGAGGATCCCGTCGAGACTGATTCCCCACGGCGTCGCGTGCGCCAGTCCCGACGACAGGTGCGCCCGGACAACGAACGGTGCCATCTCCTCGGTGCCCGTCATGTCAGCCAGCACAATGCTTCGATGACCTCATCGCGCAGTGGTGCGAGCTCGACGCGCCAGTCCACGAACTGCGGGTCCGGGCCGGCCAACACCACCCGATCCGATTCGGCGCGGACCCGCCCGTGACCTATCGCGCTGCGCCCTCCGAGGAATCCGTCACGCGCGAATCTGCCCCACACATCGGTGAAGAACGAAATTTCGAGAGGGGTGGCCCGGTCCAGCCGCAAGAAGGTTTCGAAACGGGTTCCTGCAGGGAGTGTTTCGACCTCGAATCGCATCAGCATCGACGATCCGGCATCCTTGCCGGCTCCGCCCCCCGCGGAGGATTCGGGGAACGTCCGGGTGTCGGTGTCGTCGAATCGGCTGTAGCTCTCCAGGGAGACCGACTCGAACTGACTCATCAATCGGCCGGTATACGCCCGGGTCATGATCGTCTCGGTCTCACGCACCCGCGGGATGACCTTGCCCACCTTCAAGCAGCCATCGATCGGTGGCTGACCTCCGCCGTTGCCGCCGAACACCCCGATCGGGGGAACCAGCTCCCGCAGTCGCTGCCGCCGGCGACCGGTCAGACCGTCGCCGGTGACCTTCGTCAAAGAGCCACCGTTGCGTAGCGCGTGCGCCGCCGAGAGTGGGATCTGCTGTTCGTAGCCGATGACATCGCGGAATAGCTCCTCGGCGATCCTGCGCAACCCGCCGCGCAGGGAGTTGCCGGACACGATCGGCACCAGCACCGGCCTGCCGTCCGGCTGGATCACCGGCTCGCGCCGGAACAGTGTCGTCGTCGTTCCGGAGTCCTCCCCCTTCTGGGAGATCGAGGACAGCGCGGTCAGCTCGACATCCCAGCGCACCGTCGACCTCATCATTTCTTCCTTCCCGAAGTGCGAGCGGCGGCCACGGCTTCGGCGACGATCCGCGTGCGCAACACGTACGACGTGGGACGCTCACGTAGCAACGTCAGCACCGGCTCGGACTCCTCACGCAGCAACGTCGCCAGTTCCAGCCGTTGGTCGGTGTTCGTCGGTTCCGATTCGAGGGACCGTGAGACCACCGACCACCACCGGTCGAGATCGCCGCCACCGATATAGGTGGCGACCCGAACACGGTTCGGCAGGTGCTGGGTCCAGTACCTCTCCCGTCGCCGGCCGACCCATCCCGAATCCCAGTCGATCCCGTAGTGCAGCAACAGCAGCAGGCGTTCGGCCGTCGACGCCGGACCCTCGAGCGGCGGCAGCCCCGCCGGTGCGGACGCGAGCCATCGATCGGTCGGGCTGGTCATTTCGTTCCCTTCGCACTCGCCGACACGGTGGCTCGCAGCGCGAGCTCCCACCACTGCCCGACCTGGCGGTACGGGGCGAGACGATCCCAGTCCGCGAAGACCGCCGGCCACCGCCTGGGGGCGATCGTGGCGAACACCGGATACGGGGCTGCAGGCTCGGCGAGCATGCGGGCACCGAACCCCAGCGCCCGCAGTCGACGCATCGCTGTCACCGCCGCGACATCACGCATAGTCCAGGGCAGGCACGTGTCCTCGACCGCAATCCCGCCCCACCGCGCGTGCGGCAGGATGTGCTTTCGGCCGGGCCGCAAGGGCACCACCACGGCGGTATCCGGCTCGAGCGGCCGCGACAAGATCCGTTCGAGATCCGCCGCCGTCACTGCCCTCATTGCTGGTCGTGTGGTGACCACATGCATGCTTCTGCGCAGATCCGGGTGCTGGTAGGCCCAGGCGCAGGACGTGCACAGCCCACCCTCCGCGGGCGCTTTCCACGAATCGAAACCCGTGAACGTTCGGGAGACCACCTTGGTCACCGCCTCCACCGGAACCGGGGACGCCGCGCATCGCGCACACCGGCCCACCTTCGCCAGCTCGACTACCTCGCGCGTCTTCGTCGACGCGAATGCCGCGGCGACGACGTCCTGCCGGCCGTCCACCTCGCACAGTTTCCCCACACCAACACTCCTCACATGCCCAGGCGATAAGAAACGCCCCTACGCCTGGAGGAAGATCCACCGGGCGGACACTGTGTGACAGAAGCTGCGAGATCTCGATACCCGACCGGACAACGTGAGGAGGACGTGTGGCGGGCAAGCCCGAACCCGACGGCCTGGACCTGAACACTCTTCGGGCACTGCGCCGGCCCCGCCGCGACCTCGCAACCCTCACCGGGCGCATCGCCGGGCACCTCGACGACCACGACGGATACCTCGCCTTCTCCGGCGGCAAGGACTCACTCGTCGCACTCCACCTCACCCTGCAGGTCGAACCGAACATCCCCGTCGTGTTCTTCGACTCCGGCCTCGAGTACCCCGAGACCTATACCTACATCACAGCACTCGCCGACACCTGGAACCTCAACCTCGAACCCCACCGAGCCGACCCACCACTGCTGACCGTCCTCGCCCAGTCCGGCGAATGGGACCACCAACAGCCCACCCGGGCCACGAGCCAAAAGCTGCGCGACATCCTCATCGGTGCACCCTCCCGCGCGGCGCACGCAGCCCACGGGCCAGGAGAAATCTGGGGCGTACGCGCCGACGAATCCCCGAAAGGGACCGGACGCTGGTCGCTGTACTACAACGCACTCAGCAGCCACGTCACACGCGACTGCGACGGCTGCTGCACCAACACCACCGAACAACGCCGACACCACGGCGGCCTCATCGACCGAGCCGACGGAACACATGTCTTCGGGCCCATATGGGACTGGAGCGTCGACGAGATCTGGGCATACATCGCCCACCACCAACTACCGGTGAACCCCGTCTACGACAAACTCCGCCAACTCGGCACACCCGAACAACACCTACGGGTCTCCCACATGATCGACGGCGCCTTCCTCGAACACGGTCGCATCACCCGGCTACGACGCGGATGGCCGAACCTTTTCGAGGAACTCGCCCAAGTTCTCCCCCGAATCCGCGAGTTCGTCTGACACCTCCGCTTTACATGCGGTGAGACTTCGATCGCTGCAGCGGCGACCGGGACGGGAAGCGTCGAGACAAGATCCCGACAGAGAAGATGGTCAGGAAATGTCTCCGTGGGATGTCGAGAACCCGCGCGCGGCTGCGTCCCCGAAGTGAACACGGCCACAATGGGCCGCACCGCACCAAGGAGAACATGATGGCCAAGTACCTACTGCTCAAGCACTACCGTGGCGCGCCGGCATCGGTCAACGACGTACCGATGGACCAGTGGACGCCGGAGGAGATCTCCGCCCACGTGCAGTACATGAACGACTTCGCCGCCCGGCTCGAGGGCACCGGCGAGTTCGTCGACAGTCAGGCACTGTCCGCGGAGGGTACGTTCGTCCGCTACGACGGCGAGGGGCGACCGCCAGTCACCGACGGCCCGTTCGCGGAGACCAAGGACCTGATCGCCGGCTGGATGGTGATCGACGTCGAGACCCACGAGCGGGCGCTCGAACTGGCCGGCGAGCTGTCCGCGGCCCCGGGTGCGGATGGGAAACCGATCCACGAATGGCTCGAGGTGCGCCCGTTCCTTGCCGCCTCTCCAACCACTACGGAGTGCGGTTTTCACCACGGGTGATGACATCGGATCGCAGTGCCTAGGGGCCGGCCGAGGGGCGGTAGAGAGCCTCTGCCTGCCGCGGAATCGAGGACAGAGCGGGCGCCCGGGATAGTGATCCCGGGCGCGCCCTGGTTGCCGACCTGGCCGGCCCCCGAAATCCGCAGCGCTGCCCCAACCCCACCGTGCATGATCCGCCGCCGAGCCATCCAGGACCGCGAGCAGAGAACGCGGCTACGACTCAGCGGGCACGAGCCGCGACAGTTTGCAGTGGAACGGGAAGCGGCCCGGCGCCGCCTCGTCGACGGACTCGATCAGCGCGTCCTCACCCTCGACGCTCACAATGACGAACACCGATGTGCCTTCGGCGTGCACCTTGACACGGTCACCCACCTGCAAACCCGCGCGGGTTCCCGGATTCTCGGTCATAAGACATGACTAACCCGTCCGGTTTCGGTGTGCAAGCCGCCGATATTTGCCGGGTTCGATTCGATCTTGCTCCGCCTGCCGCATCGGGGCGCGCCAAGCGCTGTGCCGATAGCCGATCGGCTACATGCAGGGTCGCTATCACCTGCCCTGTTGGATCGCTACTGTGCAAGGTGTGAGGGAACCGGTGCTGGATCGGCACGTCGACGTTGCACAGCTGTGGCAACTGGCCAGTGACGCGGCCAGGAAGGGCGAGAAGTGGGGGCAGCGCAAGAAGTCGGTGAGCGACGCCATGGTGACCTACTACGCCCAGCTGCGACGTGACAGACGCGGCGCGAAACGGTGGGTCGCCGAGGTCGTTGATCTCCTGGGATATTTCGATCTGTCCGCGGACTGGCGCGCAGTTGAAAAAGGCCTGCAAATACTCGACCAAGCTGACGGCGACGTCGCCGATGCCGGTGCAGAGCTACAGCGGCTGGAGGTCGTGCCGGCTTCCTCGACGAAGAACTCTCTCTTCAAGAGCTCCTAGTAGGGCGGAGTCAGGCGAACCGCTCGCGTTCGCGAGCCCTCGTCGAGGACGTCACGCATTATTGGAAGACCGACCAGATCGCCGCGACGGCGAGCGTGACGATGAGGGAGCCGGGGCTATAGCCTCGTTCGGCCTGGCCCAATGGGGGCTAACGGTGCACCGGTTCATCTGCCCTGGATAGGTGTGCGCTACTTCGCGTTGTAATTGCGGCGGCTGCGCTCATGAACCTTCTGGAACCTCAAATAGAACGCCGCGAAGTCCAGGACGATGCCGACGTTCACCAGCAGCCGCTCCCAGAAGTGGTGCCTGAAGAACAGGACGTCCACGCCGACCACGACGGCTACCAGCGCGAGCACGTAGAGCACGACGGCTGCCTGCCTTCCCATCTTCCCGTTCTACTCCGCGCGGTCGCAATGAGAGGGAGAGCCGGTGCTCGGATCGGAGGTGCCCCAGAAATGGTCGTTAGCGGGAGCTGGCCTCATGAGACACCGCAAGGGGATCCTCGATTGAGACGCACGAAGGGCAGTTGCTGCTCAGCCGGCGCTGCCTCTGCGATAACGGATATGGGTGGTTAGCGGTGAGTGGAGCACCTCGACGGGCTCGAAGCCGAACGTCTCGACGCCGTCGAACATGCGCTCGCCGCTGCCGAGTAGGACGGGTGCGATGTCGAGGGTGAGTTCATCGATCACGGCGGCGTTGAGTGCCTGTCGGACTGTCGAAGCGCCGCCGGCGATGTCCACGCCGTTGCCGTCGGCCGCTTGGAGCGCCTGCGCGTAGGCGGCGTCGAACCCCTCGGTGACGAAGTGGAAGGTGGTCCCGCCCTCCATCTCGATCGGTTCGCGTGCGTGGTGAGTGAGCACGAAGACCGGTGCGTGGTAGGGCGGCTCGGATCCCCACCATCCGTCCCACGCCTCGTTCCACTCACCGCGGATCGGCCCGAACATGTTGCGGCCCATGACGTAGGCGCCGCGAGGGCGCATGAGCCATCCGTTGGCTGTCTTGTCGGCTTCGGTCGCGCGCGGGTCGCCGATATGCCAGCCGTGCAGCTCGCCGCCGCGCTTGCCCAGCGGATTGTCCCGGCTCTGCTCGGGTCCGGCGACGAAGCCGTCGAGCGAGATCGACATGTGGCAGGTGGTGTCGGGATCAGCATCTCCCAGGAAGCAGTTGCGGGTCGCAGGTGGTAGGCGTCACCGTAACAAGTGGTGGGGGTCGCAAGTGCTATACACGGGACGGTGAGGCCGAAGGCTGGACAGCCGCGCTCGGGGTGCGCGATAACGCGGCCGTCGAGGTGATCGGCGACCGCTGGTCGCTTCTCTTTCAGCGCGATCGGATGAATCGCCGCAGGATCGACGGCAGGCGTGCTGTGCCCGCTGCACCGCAAGAGGAACCCTCACCGGCACGTTCCGATTGCCGTCCCACGACTGGAACTCGCTGACCTGCGACGTCCCGTAGAAGTGGTCCGGTGAAGAATCCTGGGGCGGCGGATCCACACCTCCATCGCACCGTTCGAGGTCGCAGCCGAGGAGTGGTTCCCCGCGGCAGCCGGATTCGCCGTCGCGGTCATCGTGCACCCCTTCGACGCGGCGACGGGCCCGCCACGCTATCTGCCCCTGCGGAGCCCGCCGAGTGGGCGCGCACGATCTTCTCGACCGTCGACGGCCACACCCCTGTAGCGAGATCACCCCTAGCCGCACGCAGAAAGGACACGAGCAATCGCGTCCTTCTCGGCTTGGGTGACCCAGAGTTGATATGCAGCCTTGACCTCGACCTGCTTTGCAACGTAAACACACCGGAAGCTCTTGTTGGCAGGCAGCCAGGTCGCGGCGTCGCCGTCGCTTTTTTGCTGGTTCGCCGGGCCGTCCGCGGCGAGGAGATTCCGGGGATCGTTGGCCAGGTTGCGGCGGGTGGTGTCGTCGAGCTGTTGGGCGCCTTTCTGCCAGGCGTCGGAGAGCGCGACGACGTGATCGATCTGCACCGAGCTCGAGGTGTCCTTGCCGCGGGTGAACGCGATGGTCTTGCCGGTATATGGGTCGTTGAGGGTGCCGGTGAGGATCACGCAGTTCTTGGTGCCGTCCTTGTAGGTTCGGTCGATGAGGTCGCGGCCAAGGATGTCGTTGCGGGTGTCGCACCCGTTGTGTCCGCCTGCGACGGTGACGTCATCGGACCATGCCTGGCCGAATTCGTCTCGCGTGTAGCCGGTTTTGGGCGCGCGGCCTTTGACCGGCAGTGTTTCCAGGGTGGCGAGGGTGGTCTGCGCGACGTCAGGAGTTGGGCTGGCCACCATGTCGGCGGTCGGGACTACTGGTGGGGTGCTTGGACGGGTCTGCGCCTCAATAGCGGAGACGGTGCCGCAGCCGGCGAGAACTGCGGCCGCGGCGGAGGCGAATAGCACTTTCGTCCGGCGGGTGGTCGTCTGGCTGAATGGCAAGGAGGCTCCCTTGGTGGGCTATAGCCGAGAGTGGGATGTGGGGGTTGTCGGCACGGAGGGGCCCTCGGCGATGCTGAGCAGGATGGTGCGGGCGGCCGCGGCGTCGCTGCGGGCTCGGTGTCCGCCATCGAGCCGAATGCTCTTCTCGGTGCCCTCGGCCTGCGATCGCATTCGCATGATGCATCCCCACATCTCTGGGTCGGCGAGGTGCGCGGGGACGAGACTGTGCCGAGCACAATCATGGAGAACGCGGCCCTGATCGAACCGACTGTTGTAGGAGAGGGTCACTCGGCCAGCGGTCACCGCAAGCAGCTTCTTGTGGACCGTAGACCAGCCGGGTGCGCCGATCAGATCGGCCGGGGCAATACTATGCACGGCATAGGCGTCCGGGTGGATCGGAACGTCGCCGGGATCGACCAGGGTATCGAGCAGTGGATTGCCGGTGGCGGCGTCCAAAACGCAGATCTCGATGATCGACCCGTCGAGGTCGGTCGACTCAATGTCCAGCACTGCTGCCCGGCTGGGGACGAGCATACCCCGTGCCCACTGCTGCGGAGACGTCTGTGTACTGGTCATGCCACCTCCTTCGTGATCATCGTGACGGCACCCTCTGACATGTGGTTCTGACTCCGGCACCTATGCCGGCCCGGCGAAGCTCCTGGTAGCTCTCGGGCGCCGTCTTCCGACAAGGATCGGGAGGACGACACCCGAGAGACCGGGGCCACACCACCGGACTGCTTCCTAGCTGTAGGAATGCTCAGGTTCGCGCTCGCTGGAGACCTGCCCGTCGGTGCTCGGCGGCTGATCTCCTTCCTGCGGTGCAGCAGCATCTGCGACATCGGTCGTCTCAGTCGCGTCCTTGCTGGCGCCACCACGCGCGGCCTTACTGGAGGCGTTCTTCCGCTTCTTCGGGGCGATGTAGCCCATGGCTGCGAGCTCTTTGGCCGTCCACCCGCCTTCGATCGCGTTCTCGTGGGCCATCCTGATTGCGTCTACAGCTGCCTCGCGTGCGGAATCGAGCGCGGCGAGCTCTTCCACTGCTTCACCGATGGCTCCGACAAGTGCGACTCGTGTTTCGATTGCCTTCTGCGCCAGTGCTTCCGCATTCTTTCGTGCGGTCTCGATTGCCTTCTTGTGGGCTGCTGGCGTAATCGTCATGCGGCACTGTCTCCTTCGTCTCTGCGGTCGTGCCGCACGTCGCCACGACTCTGTTGCCGGTCTGCGTTTGTAGTGGCGATCGTATTGTTCCGCTTCGGGATCAAGCACAGGGCACTGTCCCCGATGGTCACAGGAAGCGGGCGGGCACCATGTCCGAGCGCACGGCGCTGATCTGGATGAGCTGCCCGGTCTGCGGTGCTTCAAGCATTTTTCCGCCACCGAGGTAGATCGCGACGTGGTTGGCTCCGTCTGCCTGCCAGTTCCCGAACAGCAGGTCACCAGGCTGGGCCTGGTCCATGCTGATCTGCTGGCCTGCCCGGAACTGTTCCTGTGAGGTTCGCGGCAAGACCTTCGTGCCTCCGGTGCCGATGTAGTAGGCGAAGCGAGTGAGCCCAGAGCAGTCGTAGCCGGCTGTAGCTCCTCCGGTGCCATCGCCCATCGACGGTCCGGTGAGAAGGCCTCCGCCCCATTGGTAGGGCAATCCGATCGCACGCATCGCCGCTTCGATGACCGCACGCGCGAACTCGAGGTTGCGGGGAAAGCGGGGATCGAAGGTCAGATCGCTGACTGCGGTCGGGGCGAGCATTCCTGTCAGGGAGGGGATGCCGGCAGCAGTGGTGGGTGCTCCGCTGACGGCAGGAGGCAGGACTAGCGGATTCGTCTCCGGCGGCGGAGTTGAGGACGGTGCCTGAGCTGCGGGTCCTGCGGGGTTGGTGACACCGTCGGCGGGCCCGGGTTCCGGGCTAGGGGCGGGCAGGACGACCTCGGGAATCAGGCCCTGCGCCTCGGGCGGGAGCTGTTCCCTGGCGCCGGCAGCCCCATCCTGGACTTCCGGTGGAATGGCGTTCTCGATCTCGGCTTGCCACTCGGCGGGCAACTGCTCCTGCGCCTGCTGCACTGCCCGGGCCGCGTCGTCGAGGTAGGGCTGCGGGTCCGGGACATACTGGGCGAGAGCTGGCGGTAGTTCCTGTGCGACCGCCGTGACGCTGTCGGTGATCGCGGGGTCCACTCCGCCGCCCTGGGCAGCTGATGCGCCGGCCACTGCGACGCCGACGATGATCGATGCGAAATCCATGATGTCTCCTTTGCCGTTGGTGTGGCGGCCAAGGGCGGAAGTACTGTCTCGATGACCGCGAGGGTGTCGTGCGATCACCGACAGTAGAGATGGACCTGTACAACTCGACCGAACTCACAACCGGGGCAACCCAGTCGGGCATCCACATCGGCCAATAGGGCGTGGAGAATTGGACCGGATGCGGAAGATCAAATAGGGTGTGGGTACTGAGAATGCACTGGGTGAGTCGGAGGCACACCATCTTGGAGGTGGCCTCCGACTTTTCTTTCTGCTCACAGCCCCTTGCCATCTCGTCGTCCGGTATGAGCGCCGGAGCCCTCCTTCCCTTGCGTTGTGTCCGCGGCCTGGTCCGCATCGTCGTGTGGCGCGGCTTTCACCACTCTGAATTGCGCGGGCACAGCGAAGATATCGGGATGAAAGGTCAGGTCGGGGCGCCGATGGCGCGGCTTGTCCGCAGTCATGACTGTGTGTTCCTTCCGGTGAGTTGAATCTGTCTCGAACGCCCCGCCTCGACTCGTCATGGCGTCTCGTGATCGACAAGTTGGACGACCAGGCGCTCCCCCGGTGGCTGTCCGGGTCGCTCGTACGGCACAAAATGAGCCCCCACCACCTGTAGCTGCATTCCTCGTGGCAGCAAGTGGTGCGAGTTGTCTACGCGGGAAGATTGCCCGTAGTACATGCCCCGGTCGGTCTGGATCTCGAAGACGACATCGGTGGGTCGGGCGGTCGAGTCCAGCTCGTGCAGCGAATGGGTTGCTGCAGTGAACCGGTCGAAGGACAGGACCGTCCCCGGCGATAGCGTCGAGGGCAGATCTGACGGGTTCACGACCGCGTTGGGGATGCTCACCGAGGTGTACACGAGATGACCTCGTCCGGATTCGCGTTCGTATCGCTGGATGGCCCTGTCCACTCGTTGGACCTGCTTGCGGCGAGCATCGTCGAGCTCGACAGCGTCGCCGGCCACCGCGGAGAGGGCGTTGTTCGTCTCCCGCCAGGTCTTCGGGTCCGACGTCAACGACGCCAGCGCCGTGTACTGGGCTTTCGGCATGGCGTCGAGGACCCGGCGCTTCGCCGCGGATCGGGTGTTCCGCTGTCGTGCCGAGAGTGTGCGACGGAGTTCGATCGCCGGTGGCAGCTGGGGGCGAAGCCGAGAGTTTCCGATTGCCGCCGGCGTGGGCCGTGGATAGGCGCGGTTGAGGTCCCGTTGCGCCCGGGTCAATCCGGGTAGGTTCTCGGTGGCGGTGTCGAGTTCTCGTGCTCCGCTGCGGAGATCGGCGCGGGTGTCGTAGGCGTGCTGCGAGATCAGTTCGCCCTCCTTGCGGGTGGCGACGTCACTGTCGCCCCTGTCCGGATCGAACACACCGTCGCCGCGGTCTGGGCTGATCCGGTCATGGCTGCGTCCCATCAGCTGCGCCGATCGAATCCGGTTACGTCGCCGCGCAGCTGGGCCAGCGCCTTCTCCCGCGCCTGATGTAGATCGGCCAGGTCAGTGGCCAGGTCACCGACCGCCAACGCTGCGAGGTCATCATTCGCCGAGTTGACCAGCAGTTCTCCGAGCGCCGGCGCGTGAGCGTCGATGCGACCGAGAGCCGCAGTACCGTCGATGGAGTCCTGAAGCATCAGTAGGTCTTGGTGATACGTCCACAACGCGGCGACCCGCCCGATCAGTGATTCTTTGACCTGGTCGAACCACCGTCGCTGCTCATGGTGGGCAGCCCGAGCCGCGTCAGCCTCGGCACTGACTCCCGTCGTGGGTTCGCCGACGCTGGCCCGGAAAGTTGCCAGCTCACCGCAGTGGCAGAGAATCACTCGGAGGTGGTCCTCGATATCGAGCCGGATGCGGTGTATGTCGAGGCCCTCGTGACTCCATGCCGGCACTTCACGAATCTCGTCGACGATCGCGGACGCAGTCATGGCCAGACGAAGTTCGAAGAAGTCGCCGCCGGCCCAGACGTAAGCATTGAGCTTGGCAATGCTGCCGCGGAACATCTGCTTGTCCGCCGCGGTCAGGTTGAAGGGATCGCGGCGGATCCACCACCACATCGCGAGGACCTCCACACCTGCGGCCGCGGAGATGAATACCGTCAGAGCCGTGATCGGAGACTGAAACAGCGGATTCATGTTGAGTAGGACAGGAATCATGCCGATCAGAACAGGTGCGATCACGACGAGGGGAATCTCGACAACAACACCGCCGTTCGTCCGCCCGAACGGGACCTGCGTGCGCCACATATTCCGTCGGGGATAGGTATTCACGTCGTAGGCGGTAAAACCCAGCTCCGCTCGCCTTGCGACGATCGTTGCCACCCTCGGCGAGAGGAGTTGTAAGTGGATACGGTCGAGCGCCGTCAGAAACTGGTCGCTCTCTGGGTCGATCTCGACGCGGTCGATCATGTCCAGAACAGCGCGGGCCGCGGGGTCGCCCGCTTCTGCCGGGATCATCGGCGTAGCTCGCTTCGCCCGATGGGCCGCTGCTCGCTGACCTGCCGCGATTCGGTGTCATTTTTTCCGGGATAGGTCCGTGGATCCGGCCGCCCCGAGGGGTGATGAGGGAAAACCTCGAATGCTTCGACGGCGGTGTCGAACTGCGCATGCTCGCCCGCCCACCGGATGTGACCGCAGCGGCAATAGGTGACGTCTTGCCACGGGTTGTAGGTCTTCGCTTCGTGATGCAGATCGATGCACCGATGCCGCGCCCCGACCTGCACACCACACGCTGCCACCCGGTTCAGAACATGCCGTGTGTACGACCTCGCGCCGCGGTGAACGAGCTCGTCCGGCCGGTGGTGCGCCGGACCGGATGACAGGTCAACGTCCTGGTGAATACTCAACACTTCTCCCATCAGTGGTTGTCTCGTCAGGTCTCAGGCACGCGCAGATCTCACGCCCCGACGAGGTCGGATTTGGACCTGCGGGTGGTGTCCTGTTCGCGGCGCCCTACCGCGCGGCCGAGCAGTCGATCGAGACTCTCGCTCACCACGTCAGGGCGCTCAAGGCCGACCATGTGCCGCGCTCCGCTCACCGAGATCAGTTCGGCGAGGGGAAGAGCCGCCGCGAGTCGCTGTGAGTGCCCGATCGGGGTCACCCTGTCCCGGGTTCCACAGATGATCGACGCCGGCACCTTCGCGAGCACGTCGAGCGCCGGGGAAGCGTCGTAGATCCGCAGGTCACGCAGGAAGGCGGCCACGGTGGCGATCGGCGTCGCGTGGACCATCCCGTAAGACGTGGCGGCGGCACGGACACTTGCACTCGGAGCAAGCGGGCAAGTTGCGCCGACCACCGGCGACAAGATGCGACGTGAGAGATTCCAGCTGCGCCCGACGAGCCCTGGGGCGTGAGCTGATGCCGACCGCAACAACGTCACCGCCGGCGTATTCAGAACGCGCCCGATGCCGGCGCCGGCGACATTGTCGACGGCGGTCGAGATCAACCCGACTCCCACGACTTGCGCGGCCGCGGCCTCTTGGTGATGGGCGACGTAGGACATCACGGCCATCCCGCCCATCGAGTGCCCGACGAGGACAATCGGACCCTTTGGCGCCACCGTGCGAATCACCGCATCCAGGTCCCGTCCAAGCTGGCTGATCGTGTAACTGTCGGTGTCAGCCGCGCCGGATCCACCATGGCCGCGGTGATCGAAAAAGACCAACCGGGCGCGCTTGCGCCAGACCTTAGCCAGGTAGGCCCGTTGCGGTGCCCAGGCGTCCATGTGGAGACAGAATCCGTGCGCGAAAATCACAGTAACCGGCGCCATCCGGGATCCGATCTCACGCACCGCCAGAGAGGTGCCGTCGGCGGTGAGGACGAGGCGTGTGCGATCCCCGGGGGCCCTCATCGCTGGCCATCCAGACCTCGAGCCAACCATCCGCATCCATACTGGTCCGCGCGGTGACGCCCGGTCAGCGACTCTGCACGAAGGTGGCGGCGGATTCTCTTCGCATCCGTCGGGTGGATACGGCGAACCTCAACATTCATCGGTACCACTCCCTAGTCCTCACGACAGCAATTGCGAGGACCATAGGTCCGGACCTTGACTGCCCCACCTGGACCGCGAGCGATCGGCAACTCCGCCACAACAGATGCACCTCCGTCGTAGGAAGTGCCACCACTCCCAATCATCTGGAGGAAGATCCACACAACTGGGGTTGTGTGACATGTCTTTGGACAGAACCGATGGGTCTCCATCCACACAGGCCGACATCGCTCAGCATGATGTCCGCGTCCGGAACACCGTTGGGGCGGCAGCCGTCCTATTTTGAAGGCCAGTCTGCCGGTCAACGACACGGCGGCTCCGCGCCTATCGACGGATCACCGGCCACGCCCCATCGACCGTCCTTCCCAGAGGGATCTCGGTACACACGATGTCCTTGACTGAGTAGGCGATCGCCCCGCACCGAGGGCACTGCCCGGGCAGCTGTTGGTGTCGGATCATTGCCCAGTGCTCGTCACACAGGAGGTAGTCCACGCGAGCGTCGAAGTGGCAGCAATCCTTGACGACCACCGCCCAGCGGGCCGCACGCACGAAGCCGACGGGGTCACCGGGGAAGTACTGAGGATGCTCCGCGCAGAACTCACACGGCAGTTCTGTCTGAACGATCGACGGCATCGGGGGGGATTGGTCCGCGTCGTCCATGCCGAAGACACCTCCCAATCTCGAAACCAGTCACCCGGCCCTCGACACCTCAGTCGAAGAACACGTTCGATCGCGCGCCGATCACGGCATCACCACCCCGCTCAGACACTCAATTTCGGATCGGGGGTCGCCGATACACTTTCCGAAACCTGCTCGCCGCCGTTTCGTACTCATCCATCCACGCGCCCAAACTTGTTCCCTCCTCGTACGGAACCGAAGCGAGAATCAGCAACCTCTGATCGATGGTCGCAAGCAACTCGTCCGCCTTCTCCGCTGGAACGGGGGCTGGTTTTCCCCTCAGAAGGAACCACGCCACCAAGTTAATCGTCAACGGATAGACATCCCCGAAAACTAGACGCAACCCTTTGACGGCCTCCCGCAGTCGCTCGCCGCAATCTCGTTGCGAGTCCGAACCCTCTGTAGCAGCAGCAAGTTCGAGCACCAACTCGCGAATGCCGATCAGCTGCGCAGGCAGTGTCGGATCGGTCAACCGCGTCGCCCTATGTCCACGACGCCGAGCCGCATCAAGCTCCCTCACAGCTAATACATAGGCGACCGAAAAAAGGAAGACGGTCACTCCAGCAACCGCCGCCCACATCCCGTCGATGAGGGCGCGATCGACTCCCCGTGCGATAGACGCAAAGTCGCGATGACGCCCAAGCTCACGACAGTCGCGTAATGCCCAACGAGGAACCTGATGCAGTCGATGTTATTTGGGGAATAAGCTAGGAAGATTGGGAGCGTCATCCCAAGATAGCCGACCCAACAACCGACCCCTACCCACCACCCGGTTGCCCCACCCTGAACGTCGACAGCCATGAGCGCCCACAACGGCACACCGACAGCACACGCTAACGAGACACTTCCCACAGCAACAAGTCGAAGAACCTCGTCACGATAGAAAATCGACCTTACCCGTATATCACTCACTCCCCTCCCCTTTCCTTCCCTTGTGTTTGGGAACACCCCCGGGACGTTCATCCGCATCGCACCTCGGCGCGGTTGAACTTGGCCACCACCACCAGGCAAAACCTAGGACTCCTTGCGGCGTTTAGATCCAGACGATCCACCACATCGGGGGGACCGCGATCGCCAGCGCAGTTCCGAAGACGAGGAAGGGGGCGAAACCGAACTCCCCCAAATCCTTCCGTCGTCCGATAAGTTTCACCCACAGCATCACCACGAGCGCGAGGACGTTCGGTAGCAACATCCCTGAGAGCACATTCATCCATCCGACCCATCCCAGGGCAGCACCCAGAATGAAACTCAAACGCACGTCGGCGAGCCCGGGGTAGCCGCGGGTGACGATCGCGAAGGCAAGGTTGAACGCGAACACCAGCATGCCGGCGAGAAGAGCGCGCCCACCTGCCGCAGGATCTTGATCCACCGCCACAGCGAATGCCCCCAACATCAGGCCCACTGCAGTGGTCAACCGGATCAACGTCAACGGAAACCGCAGGGTGAGGTGATCGATCCACGCTGCCCACACGCACAGCAGGCTGAGTGCAAGCCAGGCCGTCAAGATCGCGTCGCCGCCGGTGAGCAGCGCGGCGCCAAACCACAATCCCGCGGTCGTAGCCGCAGGAACGATCCGCCGGCCGGTTGCCTCTGATGGAATATCGACCGCCTTACACAACCGGGCCATCATCGGCGCTATTGCCGCACTCAACGCCGCACCACCTGCAGCGCAGGCGCTTGCAGCCCACCACAGCCCTGTTGTGCCGTATTCGACATCAAGCCACCGAACCGCGAACCACACCACCACACTCGCGACGACGACAATCCCAGCAGGCGCGTACACCGT
The DNA here is from genome assembly GCF_058628105.1 of Rhodococcus sp. G6(2025). Lineage (NCBI taxonomy): Bacteria > Bacillati > Actinomycetota > Actinomycetes > Mycobacteriales > Nocardiaceae > Rhodococcus > Rhodococcus sp. G6(2025). The sequence goes on along the minus strand of NZ_CP179751.1, from coordinate 483,250 downwards.
CGCCGACAGATGATCACTGCGTTGCCCTGCCGCATCTTCAGCACCGACGGCCGGCGATTGTGGCTCCTCGCTGGGACCACTGCCCGCCAGCTCGGACGTCGGTTCGGTCATCTTGGGCACTCCTCCGCAACTGTGCGACAGACATAAGGGATAGATCGACACTAGCCGTCCACCTGGACAGTCTCAGCACCACCGAACCGATGCGGGAGCCCGCCCACTGGAAGGGCCCTTCGAGAAACCGCAGCTTGGACCCGCTGGTGCGGCGGTGGTCGCGCCGGGCGTCGTTTTGTCCAGGTCATCACATATCACTGGGCTCGACATTGCGTCCTCCCTGTCGGACTGGAATAGAAGCGAGTACTCGTGAATCGACGAACCACCACGGAAATTGCTGCACTGTCCCTCATCACGGCCGCCATCCTCACCGGGTGCAGCAGCACAGAAGCCGAGACCTTGTCCCCGTCAGCCGAACCAGCTGGTGCTGCCACACACGTCGAGTGGTCGACGAACCCCACCGTTGATCAAGGTCAGCCCGGCGTGACCGACGCTCAGACCCGGATATCCGAGACACAGCTGGCGACGACTGCTACGCAGGCCACCGCTGCCGCCGCATTGCCGCCCACGAGCGCTCAGTGCGGAATCGTCACGAACAACCTGAACGGTGCGACTGCACCTGTGATCATCATCGCCGGAACTCCGAGCTGCCCAGCAGCACTGAGCATCAGTGATCGCTACCTCAACGACCACACGGTCACCGCACAAGGACAAGGGCGATTCGCTGTCATCGACGGTTGGAACTGCAGCTGGCCCTACCTTCCGGACCGATCACACGCCGACTCCTATCTGCAATGCGTCGACCCGACCGGGAATGCCGTCAAGATCGGCGACTGACACAGAACACCGCGGCACACCGAACCTCGTGTAGCCCACGGGCGACGCGCCGACATCGGCGCTCGCACGAACGACACCAGACGAAGGCAGTATTGACTCATGGGGGCACCAGTGAAGAAATCCACGCGCAACTCACGTCGGCCGCGTCGTGGCCGCTCCGCATCGCCGGTCCGCAGCTATGCGGAATACACCAAGCGCCTCGCCGCTGGAGCGAAAAGCGTCGTCATCGACGCCGACCCGGAGAACTGGCTGGACCTTGGTCACGTCCCCAGCGAAGTCGAGGTCAAAATTATCGGACAAACCTGCGCGGGAATCGCCGGCGGCTCCATCGCAGCCGCCGGCCGGTGCTTCGTCCAAGCGTCCAACCACGCCAGGGTCACTGCCTACGAACATGCTCACATCGAAGCGTTCGACGACAGCACCGTCGATGCCCGCGGTAAGAGCCATATCGTCGGCACCGACAACGCCAGGATCCGCGCAGAAGACAGCGCCATCGTTTTCGCGCACAGTCATTGCCACGTCCAAGCCAACGGTCAAGCTCTGATCGCCGCCACCGACACCACCACGGTCCGCATCGATGGCGAGGCCCACGTCCGAGTGAGCGGTGGCGTGCGCATCATCGGGCCCGGTCGACCCGCGAATGTCGAAACCCATCCGATCAGCCGTCTCGCACGCCACCTGAATTTCTGAGCGAGACGATCCCTGCTGTCCGGATGCGCCGCGGGGCAGAACTGTCGAGCTGGGCAGCTCATCCACGCCCCACGCTGCACTCATCAGCCGGTGATCGCATGCCTGCGGTCCAACTCGCAGCAGACGTATCACCGCACAAACGCAGTCACTGGAAAGGTAGCTCTCGTTGTCCAACGACAAGCCCCGAACATCAACGGGTGACCTGCTCGTAGCAAGTACAAATCCACGACGGCCCGCCACGCTCAAGACCGGCTTCCCGAGATTGTGCTTGGCAGTCTTGCTGTGGGTATTCCTCATCTTTTTTGCGGGCGTACCGACCATATCCGCTCAAGAAGGGAACGCGGTCGGACTCGGCCTTCTTGTTCTTGCCATCATCTGGGGCGTGTTCCTGCTCTGCATGCTTGCTCTGTTGGGTTCCTCCCATGGCGCCCGTGCCACGGTCGCCCCGGCCCGCTGGGCAGCACGCAGCATCGGCTGCACACTTCCACAGCCTCGGACTATCGTGATGCTCCTTGCTGTCACAATCGTCACCCTGGCAGTGACGGCACTGCTGAGAGGCCCGATTCTCGACCTCGTGGTCGCGACAGCAAGAACGGACCAATCACCTGCGCAACGTGCCGCGGACGCTGATAGGTCCACCTGGTCAACGTCGGGCTGGGCCGGCCACATCCCTGGTCTGACGCTGATGTCCGGGGTCGTCTTTGAAGAACTCATGTTCCGAGGACCACTTGTCGCTGCGGTCGTCTTTGCCCGCAGATACATTCGCAGCCGCTGGCCCAAATGGGCAGCTCGCATCCTGATCGCCGTTCTTTGGATTTTCCTTGGCTATGAATTCGGCATCGGACACGACACCTTCTCCGCCTTGAACGCAGCACTCATGGTGGTCGCCGGCCTTCTCTGGGGAGTCCTCGCCATCTGGACAAAGTCGCTGCTCCCCTCAATCGCGAGCCATGCGCTCTACAACCTCTTCGCAGACTGGTGACCACCACCCTCGTGTGGGCACGAAAGCCGGCCACCGAACGCAGCATTCTTGCGAGGGTTTCCAATCATGGGAGCACCGCAGGTGACTTAGCGTCGGAAACAGAAGGTTGTCCGCGGTGATCAGTCGGGCTGCGTGTGGCGTCGCGCCTGGCGGCGAGCGTGCCTGGCCATGAGGTGCTTCCGGTTCTTCTCGCTACGGAAGACCTCGTTGTTCACTGCTTGTTCGATCTTTCCGGGTTCCTCGAGCACCCGTCTCGCGGCAAGGCGCATCAGCTCAGCGCGATCGGACCCGACCCGTGCAGCCAACCCGTCGAGCTTGTCGCGCAGAGGCTCGTCGAAGTGCACATTCGCCCTGGCGTAGATTTCGGGCCTGAGATCGCGCAGCGGCGCGATGGTTTCCAGGTCTCCGGCGAGGTCACCGGGCTCCTCGAGCAGGCGTCGTAGTGCGACCCGGAGCAAGGACGTGTTGAGCTTGTCCCCGTATCGGCCGGCGAGTCGCCAGATCTGCTGCTTGCTGGACGGGTTGACCATCACGTCGACCCAGTCGGACAAACCTGTCCGCTCGGCCTCGCGGAGCATCGGATGCTTATAGCGGCCAGGCGCTTCCAGGAATCGGTGCAGCGCGATCCTCATCAACGCGCTGACCGTGGTGTCATACGCGGCGGCCAGCGCCGCGAACTCCTGGGCTGTGTCCGGCTCCAGCTTAATCTTGAGCATGACCAGCAGGATTGCCCGCAGCGCTTCCGAAAGCCGTCGCTGTTCGGCGAGGCCAGTGCCGACAGCTTTGGGCTGGGTGACCAGTCGTCGGCAGGCAACACGAATCAACGCCTCGAATCGACGTGGGCCGATCCCCTCGGCCATGTCCTCGAGCTTGCGCTTGGTCTCTGGATCGAAGCGCAGTGCAATGGGATCGCCCACCGGGATCCGCCCTGGCCTCGTCTCCGTCACCCTCGATCCGTCCTCACTGCAATGAATGTGCCCCGGCATCGGGGGACGCCGGGGCACAAGGGGGTGTTCTGGGAACAAAATTGGGGGGATGGTCACCAGAACACCAATAACTCTAGCGGTTCATCGATCGCTCGACGCACGCCCGCCACCATAAAGACTGGTGGCGGGCGTCTTCGGCACTCACCAGCGCGGGTGGTTACGTACTCCCCAAGTTGAAGCCCTGTGGAAGTGCCGCGGGGCAGCCTGCCGTATGACTACCTACTTGATCCCCGCCGCGTCGAGAATGGATTGCGGGCTGCCGCAGACATCCGAGTTGTCGATTGCGCTGCCCTCTCCGTCGTGTCCGGCATAATCCAGCACACCTTGGATCTGCGATGTAGGCAGGCCTGCCTGATGTTGCCGAAGAACAAAATCTGAGTACGGCAGGCAGATCGCCTGTCGTACAACTCGTGGATCGTCTACATCGGTCAGGTTCGAGATCGTTCGATCAACGCCCTCCGCCGCGGCGAAGACCATGGCCCCAATGAGAAAGCCGCCAAAACACGATCAACAAGGCGATCGCGACGGCCGCGCCTGCCGTGACCTTCTGCGCAAGGGTGCTCACCGGCTTGGTTGCGGAAGTGGTCGTAACCGCCTGCTCTACGGTCATGCTTGTTCTCCGTTCTGTTAATTTCCGCAGGAGACGACAACTCGCCTCCTCGTAAGCGAGCCAGAACGTAGCAGTGGGCTTCTCCATCACGCCCTCACTCGATCTGGCAACCAAACTCCAGCAGCAGCACCACTTCCTGATCTGAGCTACTTCGCGGACTCATTGCACAGGTCGCGACGTCGACACCGCAGCGGCGCGAGGGCATCGATCCGGGGACTCAGTCCTGCGCGTCCAGCGCCACTGAGTTTCTGACCGGACCGACGCCGCACCAACATCGAATGGAGTCCACGTCGAATCAATTGGGCGTAACCAGCACCTGCAGCTCACCGATTCGCTGTTGGTAGTTGGAGGTCAACGGAACAGGCACGACTCCACCTGCTCCGCCACCTGGCCATACTGCTGTCCAGTTCACAATCCACGCCGACGACGCCGATACGTTGTTCACGCCGCCGGGCTGCGTAATCGATGTCTTCTCGATGTGGTGACCGCATGTCGGGGATGGCAATCCACTCGGTGGGGTCAGCGGACTGGCGTCGATCAGGTCGTTGTACGGGGTGAACGGCAGAAGCGCGCCCGGGCAGATTGTCGGGAGGGACCCGTCCCCCCAGTTGATCGTGACACTCGAGTTGACAGCTGTGGCGGTCACCACGACGCCTCCCGGACCAGGGACGACACGTGTCACGGGGCCGACGGTGCTCTCCCGGATCTGATCCGGGCAAACCCACGCCCACGCGTTCTTTCCGACCAAACCGGTTCTCCCACCAGGGAAGTTGGCAGGTTCAGGGGTCCAGCACATCGGCGGCTCCTCAAGCTGCATCCCGGTCACGGCTGTTCCCACCACATTCATGACCTGCGCCATGCTCACCGGAGTGGCCGGCATACCCACATTCGGACTCAGCGGAACGCAGTCCGTGAATCGGCCGCACGCCTTCAACTGCTCCCGAACCGGAGGTTCCGTAGGAGCGGCCACGACGTCACCACCACCGCTGTATCCAGACCCACCGCCGCCCGTCCCCGCTGCACTCGCCCCTGAGGAGCCGCCGGAGCCAGGCGACGCCGAAGGTACCTGGACGTAGCTGCCTTGAACGACAATGTTCGCACCCAGATTTCCGGAACCTGGAGCGACGTCTATTCCTCCAGAACCGAAGCCGGGTTGTCCAAGCGCTGAGTGTGGCGACGCAACCAGGCTCCCCAGAACGAGCGCGCCGATCACGGCCGCATGAAAACGACGACGATTTGGCATGTGTTCTCCTTGGTTATGGTGCATCACACGGCGCGTAACGGGCAGCTGCATCGCTGGTGACTCGCCAGCCGTTTGCATCGGGCCAATCCGCATTCCGGACGGTCAACTGGGCGAGCACAAACTGCGGCCGGTTGACGTCGTAGGCGGGACTACCGTCTGACTTCGTCCAGGTCATACCGGAGATGTCGGTGCAGGCGCGCACGTGGACCCAGGCGGGCCCGGAGATAGCCTTGCCGTCGTCGCCTACAGGTATGCCGGCGTCGGTGATCTTCGCATCGACAACTTTGACGTCGCCCGCTCCGACCACGTTCTGCGATCGACGCAGGGTGATATCTCCCCGCCAGCTATCCAGCACGGGACCACCGGCAACGGTGTCGAGCTGCTCAATCGGCGCAGCGGCATCGCCATCAAGCTTGCCCACGACAGCGTAAAAGTCATCGACCTTCGCAAGCGCCTGTTCCCGTGCCAACTCGTCAGGAGTCTTGTTCGACGTGTCCGCCCCGTCGGGACCCTCGAACGCCGGGTCACCGGTGACAGTGAGCTCTACCGCCGGATCCGCCGCGTCCGTGTCGGAGCAGGCGGTCACGCCGACCAATAGGGTCGTCGCAGCCAAGGCAGCGACGGAGGTTCGGCGGATGGTGGTGTGTGCCATAGTCGTATCTCCTAGAAGAGTCCGGCATTGCAGGGCGTACCGGGCAGTGTGTAGTCGGCTGTGACTCTCCATCCTGCTGGGTCGGGCCAAGCGGTGTTCGTCAGGATCGGCTTCCCGAGCTCGAGAACGTCGGTAGCGCGGGCGAGGCAGACGTCCATCTCGATGGTCGCGGTGCCGGGCGTAGGGATGCCGTTTTCGTCGATCGGGATGTTGTGGCGGGTGATGGTGTTCTTGAGAACCTTGACCTCGCCTGCGTCCGCCTCGATGCGATGCGCGGTGATGTCCCGCTTCGTCGATTGAAGGAAGTTGCCGGCCGCGACATTGTCGAGATCTGCGGGGTTGGCGGCGGGATCGGCACTCAGACGCGCGAGCACCGTGTAGTACTCGTTGACCTTCACCAGTGCGGCTTCACCTGCCTGTTGCTCGGGGGACTTTCCGGAGCCGGGCGGCCCGGTGAACGTGGGTCCGGCGTTGGTTTCGAGGGTGCCCGGTTCTGGGGTCAGGATGCTGCAGCTGGCTGTCAGGCACATCGCAGCAGTGAGTGTCGCCAGTGCGGCGATGCGGCGCGTCATGATGCTGCTCCGATCCGGTAGGGGCTCCCGTAGGTGGAGTCGAGCTGACTCAAGAGCATCTTGGTTTCGTGTTCGGGCTCTTCTTCAAGGGCGTCGAGCTCGGTGATCATGCGATCGATCAACCTTTGGGTGGTCTCGGTGTCACCCGAGAAGTGGGTGGCGATGATCGCCGCACGCCAGCACCCTTCGTGGACGATGTCGACCTCGAGGCCCGTCTCCGCGGCGACGTGTGCAGCCGCGAGGTCCTGGGGAACTTGTCGGCCGCGGATGTAGCGGGTGGCGAGCTCCTCGGCGACGTCGGTAACGGCGGAGATCATGTCTTGCTTGGTTTGGTCGGCCCACCCGTAGGCGGTGGGGTCATCGCTACTGAAAGGTTGACCGGTGACCAGAGCTAGTGCGGCGGATAACCGGGCGGTGTCGACGTCAGCGGGATGGGAATTGACGAGTTCCTGCCAATAGTCCCAGTCGGTCGTGACGGCGTCGTGGAGCCGTTGCGGGGTCCGGCCGGTTCGATCTCCGGACTTGATGAGGGCGGGTTCACCGGTCTCGGTGTCACCGAGCCACTTACGCAGGCGAGAGAGCGCTTCGTTGCGGCGCCGGCGGAGCCGGGCCTTCGCTTCTTTCTCCTGCTCGGCTGTGCCGGTTCTGGCGGCTTCGACGTCATGGGGCCAGATTTTGCTGTCGATGTCCGCGGCGAGGACTCCGCCATCAGTGGTGATGAGAAGCGCGGCGATTTCGGTCAGGCTCTTCTCTCGGCCTTCGGCCGGCCCTGGTGACGGGGGTGTGACGGCGGGTTCGCCGAGCAGCCTGATCCAGATGTGATCCGCCTCCGGCAGCTCGCCTTCTGCGGTGACCTCATCCGAATCGGACGGCTCTGGTCGGTCGACGGCATGGTCGAGGTCCTCGTTCCCGACCACGCTGAAGGTTGCGGGATCGGAGCTGGTTATGAACTCGTCGGTCGAGATGTCGTTGTCGAGACGGGCTGCTTCCCATCGAATGTCAGGGTTATCGCCCTTGTGGGCAACGCGAGGTTCGCGTGAGGTGGTGGTCAGTAGGTCTAGGACAGACGCGTAGCTCTCCTCATCGAGGGTGGTCACTGTGATGCCGGCCGACGCGATTCCTGGACGAGCAAGGACGGCCGAGCCGTTGTCGTCGACCTCGAGGGTCCATTTGGCGTTGGTATGTGCGCTCTCGGTGGTCACTGCGGCGAACGCGACTCGGGGTGCGTGCCGTGCGATGCCGGCGAGTAGCCCGGCCTGTGCCTCGGTCACCGGATCGGCGATCAGAACGATCTCGGGTGCGGTCAGCTCGCTGGTGGTGTACGTCGTGCGTGCCTGCGCGATTGACTCGAAGTCGTTGTCCGCGAGGATTTCGGAGTCGAGTTCGACGTGATTGGCGAGTGTCGTCAGTACCGTGTCGGCGTCCTCGGAGTGGGTGATGCGACCGTTGTCGATTGCCTCCGGCAGGTCGGCGCAGTATCCGACGAGGTTGAGGTGGAGGCTGTCGGCGATGGGCGAGACTGCGAGCTCGACGGCGAGCGCACGCAGCACCCCGGCTGTTGCAGTCGGGGTGCCGCTGATGGCGAGGTGGCCGATCTGTTCGAGGTTGAGCAAGAGGTCGCGACCGTCGTCGCTGGTTCCGACTGCCGTCAGCGCCGGGTACGGACTGATCTCAGCCTCGGGAACGCTGCGCGGAAACGCTCTCGGATCTACTGACCAGGTGGTGTCGTCGATCTGTGTCCAAGGCGCCGGGAGTGAGACCTGTTCGACGAGTCCGAGCTCGATGTCGTTGTCACCGACGAAGACCGCCAGCAGGCCCGGCAGAGCGATTCCCGTGGACCTGCAGTGGTGCGCGAGGTGCCGCAATGCGATGTCGACGTGGGTGGTGGTGAGCGGATCAGCGGCGGCCGTGAGTGCTTGCTCCGCCTGGATCGCGGTTTCGGCGGGAAGGGCGATGCGCTCGCCGCGGCGGCGGCGATGTTGTTGCTTGCGGCGACGAAGAGCGAGATGCCCGGTGAGTCCAGCTGCAGCAACCGCTGAGATTCCGAGACCGATGAACACGACGTCGGATGAGCCGTCCTCGGTATCGGTCTCTGCCGGCGCGTCATTGATGACGAGGTCGGCAGGCATTTGAGGCTCGACGGGATCGAGTTGCCAGTTGGGGGCGACATCCACAGGCGCGGGCGCCGGAGCGGGAGCCGGAACAGCATCCGGAGCCGGAGCGGGAGCCGGAGCGGGAGCCGGAACAGCATCCGGAGCCGGAGCGGGAGCCGGAACAGCATCAGCCGGCGGCACCAAGGCCGGCGCCGGCGTAGCGTCAGCCGCCGCGGAGGCGGCGGTGGGCATGATCAATTGCTGGCCGACCGTGATCAGCTCGCCAGCCGGGGTGCCGTCGGGAGTCGTGATCTCCATGAAACGCAATGGATCGCCGAGCTCGCGCTCGGCGATATCCCACAGGGTGTCGCCCTGCTTGACCGTATAGGCGCCGCGTACCACCTCGGGCTGGGATGCGGGCAGCTGCAGGGTCAACCCTTCGGCCAGAAACCCTGGCTCGGGGACAGCAGTCCGGTTGAGGTCCAGGATCTCGGCGTAGCGGCGGCCCTCTCCGAGATGCTGCTGGGCTAATCCCCACAGGGTGTCTCCGCGCACGGTCGTCACTGTCGGCCCCGCCGGTTGTACCGCCACCCGGGTCGCCCGCGGATCCACCTGGGTCTGCGGTGACGCGCTCGGATCTTCCTGCTGTGAGTGCGGCGCGTACGGAGAGGTGCTTCCCACGTCCGCAGGCTGGGTCAGGACGGGTGCGGCGGTGGCGGTTCCGGCGGTCAGGAGCAAGAGGGCGCCGCTGACGAGGAACGTCGCCGTCCGCTGTTGTGAGCGAAGAAGGCGCAGCTTCGGCGCTTTGACGCCACGCAGTGTCGCCGCGAGTTCGAGCAGAATCGGGACGGTGAAGGTGGCCCAGGCCGCCCAGCCAACAAGGGGAAGAAGGGCGATGAGAAGACTGCCGTCATCTGGACTCGCGAGCAAAACTTCGGAATCCGACCACGGTATGTCGAGCGGATTGCCGCGCAGTGCCCAGAGCGCGGCCGGGATCCCGGCGACAAGCATCACCAGGATCAGGAGGTAGCCGAGTCCGGCAAGGCGGGACCGCGTGGCGTTTGCGCTCACGGTATGTACACCTCCCCGGCGTTGGTGCGGTTGAGATTCACAGCGGCCGTACCGACGAGCAGTTTCGTTCTGGGGTATGGCAGAAGTTTCGAGTTGTAGACGATGCGGGTCGTGATCAGGAGGGTGCGCGGGCCGGTGGGGATCACGTCGCCGTCGACGCCGGCCTCGAACAGGTATCTCTTGGCGGCTGCCGTCGCGCGGACCGGGTCGACGACCGTGTCGATGCCGCGGGCGCTCACCGATCCGATGATCTGCTGACCGGCTGCGCGGGCAGCATCCTCGGCGACGTTGTCGGCTCGCTGGTCGGCGGTGAGCATGCCGCCACCGTCGACGATCAGTCCCCAGACGAAAAAGATCAGGACAGGGGCGAAGACCACCGTCATCAGGGTGACGGCACCCTTGTCGCGGGGCTCCTCGGGCAGGCGGGAGGCGAGTCGCTTACGCAGGGCGTTGGTCATCGTGTGCGCTCCCGGTAGGTATCGATCGGCGAGATTGCGGTAGCGGTGACGGTGCGGGCACCATTGACTCCGGGCCATCCAAGAGCGTCGAAGGAGACCTGGCAGGTCACGGTGACCTCGACCGTGGCGGGGACACCAGGTCTGGTGCGGAATCCGCTGGTATCGGCGTTGACGTTCATGGTGGCGCACTTGAGACCTTGTCCGTCCATGCTGCCGGCCGCTGCTTGGTACGCCAGCGGAGTGGCCGTGGCGATGGTGCGGGCGAGTGAGGCTGCACGGGCACCCTCGGTGGCGGCGTGTTCAACCTTCTGGTGCGCCTGTCGGTTGACGCCGTACGCATACATCCAGCCCAGGAGCAAGATCAGGATGACGACGGCGAGGCACAGCTCGATCGTGACGTCGCCCCGGTCATCTCGGCGGGCGCGGGATATCCATCGGGTGAGTCTCATCCGATTCCTCCCGGGTTGGTGACGCGTTCAGTCGGTTTGGTGTGGTTGACGACGATGGGGAATTCGAGACCCGGGACGAGGGAAGGGGCCTTTCCGGTGATGTTGACGGTTGTTTCGCGGATGTTCTTGCTGACGAGGACAACCGGGATCTGCAGGTCACCCCTACCTGCCTGGGTGATGCAGGCATAAGCGGCAGCTGTTCCGAGCGCTTGGTTGCCGTACTGGGATCTTGTGTTCTTCAGTGCCTTTTCGGCGCAGCTGTTGGCGACGTCGCGGCCGTGGAAGAACAGAGCGGTTTGCAGCAGGACCGAAAAGATCAGAAGGAATGCGACCATCGCGATGACCGTTACGAGCGTCGCCGGGCCTCGGTCATCGCGGCGCCATCGGTCGATCAACTGTTCCAGTGTGACCATGGTCTGCCTTCCGATAGTTGTTGGACGGCTGGCTTTTCAGGACGGAATGGGGATATACGGCCACGGCCAGGAATCGATTCCGAGCTGCACAAGTTCCGCGGCGACCGCCACCATCGCGGCGGCCTGGAAGACCCTCACGAGGTGTGTCACGTACTCACCGTCTCTCCAATCGATGCAGCGCTGTCTGATTTCAGTCGGGGATCGCGTTTGCGCGGGACATGATTTTGCGGACGACGATCGCACCGGCTGCGGCGGCGGCGCCGACAACCAAGACGGCCAGGAAGACGTACTCGAGGGTGGAGGGTCCGCGGTCTGAGTCTTTGCCGCCGGCGCGGTGGAGGAGGGTGCCGGCCAGTGCGGCGACGAACATCATCGTGAGGGTGATGTAGGAGGTCACGGCCTCGCGGGCGGTGCGCCGGGTGGCGGTAGCGACGGTGGTGATGCTCATGGTGGGCTCCTTGTGTTTGGTCGATGTGTAGCAGGTGAGCTGGACTGGATGATCGTGACCGGCCAGGCTCGGCGGTCTGGGCGTCTCGCTCCTTTCGCGGCGCCGGCGGCGCACCATCGAATCGGACTAGCCGGTGATGATGGTCAGTGCCGGGATGAGCAGCAGCATGATGAACAGGCCGGCGAGTCCGGCCAGCGGCATAGCCAGCTTTTCGGTGGCCTCCGCTGCCGCACCCTGTTCTGCGCTGGCCTGAGCGGATCGCAGGCCCGCGGCCTTTGCCCGCAGTGATGAGTAGACGGATGCGCCTTTGTCTCCGGTCATGTTCATGATGTCGGCCAGGTCGCCCAGCTCGGTCAGGCCGAGCTCATGGGAGACGCGTGTCAGGGCATTCCACGGGGCTTCGCCGGAGCGCCCGGCTTCGTACAGTTCCTCGTCGAGGCGCAGGAACACCCATGAATCTCCCACCTGCGCAGCGCGCTCGAGGCTCTGGGTGGTGCCGATTCCACCGCGTCGGCACAGTGCGACGAGGTCGATGTAGGAGCTCAGTGCCTGCGCGAATTCGGCTCGTGCCGCGGTTGCCCGGCGTCGGATCTCGATGTCGGGGATGAGGAAGAGCAGGAAGGCGGTCGCAATCGACAGGATGGCCGGGATGGACCATCCCAGGCCGACCCCGAATGCAGTCAGGACGAGGTTGAGGAAGGGGAAGATGAGCAGTCCGAGCAGTGCTGCGACGAGCTTTTCCCCGAGTACGTGGGCGGGATCTCGGTGCAGCAGGGCGAGATCGGCGTTGGGGAGCGTGAAGAATTTGCTGTCCTGTAGGTAGGGGTGGACCCGGATGCCGAGTTTGTTCGCCATCCCGTCGATCAGGGAGGTTCCGGTTGTCGACGTGCGCTCCGGGGCCGGTCCGGACAGGCGCGACATGGCATCGCTGAGTGCGGGTTGTGCGCGCATGAAGTAGAGGGCGACCAGGTAGATGCCGATTGTTCCGACGCTCGTGTAGAGGATGACCGTCATCTGAATGCTCATCGCTGCGCTCCTACGAGGTCGGTGCGGTTGACGCGATCATTGGTGCCGATAAAGCGGGGGTAGGTCGGCGGTTTGGTGGCCTGCTTCATCCAGTACAGGTCGGCCGCGAACAGGGTCAGCAGGATAAGTAGCACGATCTGCATTCCGCCCGACTTGTACGGTTCCATGAAGTTGGTGAACAGGAACGCTGCCGCGAGTGTTGTGATTGCGATGATGGTGACCCATTTCGCCTGTGTACGGCTGGATTTGCGGTCGGCCTCGGTGCGGCGTCGGCGCGCGACCATGTCACCGACGTCTTCGGCGAGGCCTTCGAGCACGGCTGCAAGTCCAACGCCTCGCAGTTGCATGCTCAGTAGCAAGGCGCCGCAGATCTTGTCGCCGACGCTGTCGTTGAGGTCCGATGCGAAACGTGTGATCGCATCCACCGGAGGGACGTTGTTGCGCAGGCGGCTGATGAACGCCGTGATCTCCTCCCGTAGTGCCTCCGGGATCGGAGTGGAGATGATGGTGTGCTCGATTCCCGAACCAGCCTTCATGCTGCTGGACAGGTTGCGGGCCCATTCATCCATGGCCGCCAGCCGACTGATCTGCTGTTCTGCTTCGGGACGGCCGAGCAGGTACGGCAGGCCGACCAGCAGCGCCGGGACCAGAAAGAGGGTGAAGAGCCAACCCGAGAGGGACGACACGACGATGCCGGCGGCGAAGCCCACGACGAGCAGGATCTGGGTGCTACGCGGGATCTTCGACGAGCTGCGGCGCCGGCGCTGACGCGTGGGCGCGGTGGGATCGCGGCGGTCTTTCCATCCCATGACGATGCAGGCGACCCCGGCGCACAGCAGCAATACCAGGAAGATGCCGATTTGCTGATACATCACGCCACCTCTTCATCGTCGTAGAGGTCGCGTTCTTCGTCGAAGTGGCGAAGGCTGTCGCTGGGGAGGTTGATTCGCTTGAATCCTCCGGCGAGCAGCTTGCGGAGCAGAGGTTGTGGAATGGATCCGAATTCTCCTGTGCCGTCCGAGTATCCCCGGTAGATCGTGGAGAAGGACGGCTTCTTGTCGTCGCCGGGCTCGACGTAGACGACTTCGTCGACGTAGCGGACCGAGGTGCGCGACCCTTCGCCATCGACGCGGACCTTCGTGCCGAGTTGGACGATCAGGTCGATGTGCTCTGCGAGCTGGCGTTCGACGTAGTCCACCGTCGCGTTCATCGGGGGTTCGGTCGCCAGGTTCACCAGACGGTCGACGACACCGCGAGCGGTGTAAGCGTGCGTCGTGGATAGCCCTCCTCTGGCCGTCTGCAGTGCCTTGAGAAGAGCGAGGATCTCGTGACCGGCGACCTCACCGACGATCATGTAGTCGAGCTGCTGTCGCACGAACTCGTACAGGATGTCCGAGAGGGTGTAGCTGCCGGCGAGCTCGCCGTCTGCACCGCGTTCTCCGCCGCCCAGGATTGTCTCGGCGTCGACCACGAAATCCTCGCGGCCTGGGAGTTCGTCGATGAAGAGTTCCCGTTCGGTTTCCGCGATTCCGATTCGGGTCTGCAGAGGAAGCGCATTGGCCAGGGCACGCGTGAAGGTCGTTTTTCCGAAGCCCATTCCGCCGCCGGTGACCACCGAGGCACCGCCGCGGACCGCGCACGAGAGGATGGTCGCGAGCTCGATCGGCATCATCCGATGTTCGACGGCGAGCTGATCGAGGGCGATGTTCTTGAGGCGGTGGATGCGGATTGCCACCGAGGGCCGTTTGACCGAGTAGCCCATGACCGACAGTCGGTGGCCTCCGCGCATTGTCAGACGCAGTGACGGATTGAGCCGGGAGAAGGGTCGGCCGCCGTTGTCGGCGCGTGAGGCCAGCAGTCCCATCCACTCGAGGAGTTCCTCGGGGGTGTCGACCACTGGGTCGCGGTGTTCATAGTGTCCGTCGGGGAACTTGACGTAGACGGCCGCGCCGTTGAGGAAGATGTCGGTGACGTGCGGCTCTTCGACGAGTTCTTGCAGCGGGCCCAGGTTGAACTGCGCGTCGAAGATGGCCTTGATCAGGGCTTCTTCTTCGACGATTGTGAAGGCTTCGCCGCCGGAGTTGATGGTCTTCTGGACGTGGTTCTTGACCAGGCCGGTGATCGTCTCACGGCCGAACTCGCGTTCTTCCTCCTCGGTGAACGGGGCGAAGTATTTGCCGGCGTTCTTCGGGTCGTGGCGCTCGCGGTCACGCGCTGACCGGTAGTCACGCAACAGTTCCGCAGCTTCTTTCTGCAGAGCGCGGACCAGGGCGCGATCGACCTTGACCTTCGCGGCCGGCGGCACGGACCGTCGCGCAGTGCCGCTGTGCCCATTGGTGCTGGCCGGTGGCAGTTCGTGTAGGCGAAGCGATCGAAACGGATCAGTTTCGGGGAGCGTGATTTTCGATACCGAACTGCGGCCGCCACCTGCGAGGTTGGCGTCCGGGATCGGGGCTGAGAAGAAGGGAAGTTCCGTGATCTTGTTCTGTGGAGGCTGAGTCGCGTCGTCGGAGTTCATCGGCGGTCTCCTGTCAGTGTCGGCAGCGCAGCATTGAGCGCAGGACCGGACTTCCAGTCCGCCTGATGGCTCACCGCGAATTTGGTGATCTTCGGCCAGGTACCGCGGTGGAGGGTGTGCAGGTAGATCGAGCGGCGACGGCGCCATTTGCTGATGGACAACCCGTCCGAGAAGACCTTGGCGTCATCGGAGTCGGGCAGGACCGCGATCACGTCAAGTCCGGTGACTTTCGTGATTTCCTCTGCGTTGTAGGGGGACTCACCGATCAGGATCAACCCCAGACTTGCCCGTGATTGCACCGCGGAGAGCTGCTGTCGCAGGGCGTTCTGCGAGGCGCGTAACGCTGCGATTGCCGTTCGCTCCGTGCGGGTGACGATTGCGATCGTTGTCGCGTTGACGATCAGTTCGATCGGAGCGCCTCGTTGCCCGATCCGGCCGGCGTCGACGATCACGTTGGTGTCGTCGACGCTCAATCCGGCCAGGTGGACACCCAACGGTCCCCACACGGGCCGCATCGCATCTGCCTGGGCGGAGTGGACCAGCCCCGGGAGCAATGACACCGACGATTCCGGGATCTGGATGAGCTGCTCGGTCAGAGCAGCCTTGAGGCGCCCGTGACGATTCGCGTCGACGAGATTGATCAAGGAACGATCGTGATAGTGGTTTCCGAGCATGTATCCGGCCAGGACCGGCGAGGACCCGATGGCATCCGCTTCTACGAGCAGAGTCCGGTCGGTCGGTGAGTTCAGGGCCAGGGCGAGCGCCGTGGTGCTCACACCGGGTGAGCGTGAGGCGGATGTCAGTGCGAGAAACATCGCCGATCACCGCACTCGGTTGTCGAGGACGATCGCGACACGCTTGGTTGCGCCGCGGGCGGCGACCCAGTTGGCCTCTGCCTCGGGCACGAGCAGGTTGAGCGTTGTCTCGCCGGCTTCGGGGATCTCCTTGGTGGAGTACACCTGCGCCTTCGTGTTGATCGGGCCCTGGACGGGCGGGTCGTCCTGGTCGCGTGGTGTGTCCACGACACGGACCATGTCACCGGGGACGATCGGCTCGGAGGGGAGGTAGCTGTAGCTCACCGTGATGCCGACCATCGTGAGGCCTTCCCCGGGAACAACCTGATCGGTGATCGCGGACGGGAGCAGGACGGTGCCGGCCGGCAATCGGGTGCTGGCACTCATTCCTACGATGCGGCCGCGTTCGCTGGCGGGCAGCGCCCCGAGATCGGCATCGACGTTGACCGATTTGGCGGCCAAGTCCTTGGACTCGATGGTCTGGCCTTGCTGCACCTCGTTCGTCAGGACGAGGACATCGGTGGTTGCGCGCATGGCGTTGACCGCGGTGAGCATGCCGATCACTGCCACCACGACGAGTGCGACACCGATCGCCAGGTAGATGGGGCGTCGACGGACGCGCGCGCGGGTATTCAGATCGGGTGGGTCGTCCTGATCTGCGCCGTTGTGCGCCGGGGGCAGATCATCCCCGGACGAGCGGAGCTTGTCTATTTTCTTGGTCAGCAGGGATGCCATGTGGTGGTCCTTCACAGTGGACGTGTGGACATATCGGACACTTTCGTACGGCGAACAGTAGAGAGCGACCTGGACGAGTTCGCTGTGACTACGCCGCCTGCGGGCTCCGACAGGCTGGTGACGCCATCGGGCGCGACTGCTCCGGTGCGCTCGGTGCCGCGTGATGTGTGAATCGTCCACATTTAATCGCAGGCTCTGGTGGCGCGTCGACCGCGGTGATAGCCGCAGCAGCAGTGTCTACCGCGGCGTTTTCGACGGTATGCACATGAAAACCGCTCTGCCCAAGGTCGGCCCGACTACGTGTGTCGAATATTCCAGTGTCCGCTATCCGGAGTGGGAAAATTGGCGGGGTACGCCATTGATCGGCCACTTCTATTGCCGTATAGAAGGAGTCGGGTTCGAAATAATAGTTGTAACCATGTTTGCGGACCGTTTTAGGATCCGCTTGGACGGCCCATCGACTCACCCCGAATAGCGGTCCGAGCGATGGCACACCGGTCACGGGTAATCGATCGCCGAGCATGCTCCCCGTCGGTCGCACACGTGAATCCCTCTGCGCTGCACGTGGCATAAACGCTTTCCCCTCCGCAACCCGCCGGGGTCCTCCCCCTCGGCGCGACTGTCGACCCGCACTCTCTGCCTGCCACGCAGCTGTGAGCCTTCTGGAAAACATTCCATCAGGTCGGGAACTGCGTTGTCCAGCAGAGGGGTAACACTCAAGAGTGTTACCTACAAAGGTTGACATCCGACCGGAGTAGGGTTAGCGCGCTGAACATCGCTGATGATCACGAAAGGTAAGCATGGACCCTCTCAGCCCACCCAGCCTCGGTGATTTCATTCGTGCTCGGCGCACCCGGGCAACGCCGACGCACCCGGATGGAATGACTCGGGCCCAACTGGGCGAAGAAATCTATTTGAGTGTCAGTTACATCGCGCGGCTGGAAGGAAACGTTAAGGACGCGAGCCCTTCTCCACCGGTTCTCGACGCCACCGCCAACGCACTCGGGCTCGATGATGCAGAACGTCGGCACCTTTTCAATCTGGCACGCCGAACACAGACCGAGCGTGAGGACACCACGACACCCTGGACGATCGCCGACTATCGGACACTGATTACACCGGACATGAAGACCGCCATCGCGGCGCTGAACCCGCACCTGGTGGCGTACCTCGACGAACGCTGGAATGTCATCGACTGCAACTCGGCGTACGACAAGGCGTTCCCTGGACTGGTCGACGAGGGAAACGTGTTGCGCTGGTTCTTCTCGACTCCGGCATCAATGAAGGTCATGGTGGAGTGGGAGGCGGAAGCCGCCTTGACCGTCAGCTGGTTCCGAGCGTTGATGGGTCGCTACTACAACCCCGACTGGGCGGTGGAAACCCTCGAAGAGTTGAGCGAGCTCCCTCTCTTCCGCGAACTGTGGTCACGCGAAGAAGTCCGGTTCGGCCGGCACCAGCCGTTCATGCACCTCCGCGACGCCGAGACTGGTGAGCAATACAGCGTGCACGTGCAGGTCCACGCAGAGATGCGGGGCAAGTATCCGCTGCAGATGTACCTCGGAGTGCGCCTCCCCGCCTCCCGAATTAGCCGAGTGTCTTGACGAACGCAGTGATCGCCGCGTTGACCGGCTCGGGGTGTGTCCAATTCGCGGCATGGCCGGCCACCGGGATCGTGACAACTGGCGCAGCACCGGGAAGACCTGCTTTGAGCTCGTCCGCCTTCTCTGCAGGCGCTGACAAGTCATTTTCCCCACGGATGATCAACGCCGGAACGTCAATGTCGGAGAGTCGGTCCACGACGTCGTCGCGCTCGATAAGGCACTCCGCGGCTGGCCGGACAGCCATGCGATCGCTGCTGTTCCATTTGCTGATCCACGACGTCCAATCCGCAGGTTCTCCACCGATCAGTTGAGGGGCAAGTGCGCTGGTGAGCGGTTCGAGTGGCTCTGTGCTGCACCACTGATCGAACAAGACGCGATATCCGGACTTCTGCTCAGGAGTACAGGCTGAGGCTTCCGTGTCGAGCAAGATCAGAGCCCTCGTGCGCTCCGGTGCGAGGAGTGCCGTCCGCAGCGCGGTATAGCCGCCCTGGGACATGCCCCCGATGATTGCCTTCTCGACGCCGAGGTCGTCGAGGACGGCGAGGGCGTCGCGCGCGAGGTCCCAGTATGTGAACGGCGAACCCGCATCGGTGGTTTGCCCGTGGCGGCGCGCATCCCAGGTCACAACCCGGAGGTCCGGGGCTAGATCGCGCAACTGGGGCGTGAACATGGATGAGTCCATGAAGAACCCGTGCCCGAGTAGAAGTACAGGCCCCTCTCCCCCACTGTCGGTGTAAAAAATGTCGGCGTCGGGCGTTGTCACTGTCGGCACGTAGCCGATCCTAGGGTGAGGTGACTATCCCCGGTCGGATGCGTCGATCACACCGGGCCGCTCGGGGCGAATGAACGAGACTGCGGGGTTCGTCCCTGACGTGCACGTGAACCCGTACAAGGTCGCTGACGAGGACTGACCACAGACCAACCGACAGGGCGTCAAAGTCACCGACACCGGACGGACCGGGCGGAACCATGCACCGGCCACGACACTCACCTTTCCGAGCAGAGCCGGTTAGCAGCGCCACCACGTGGGCGGGCATCACTTTCAACCGAGGTGGTGCCGACGGGTCAGAACTGATTCCACCACAGGGCAAACATGTTCCATTGAACGGTGCCTGGCCAGTGATCACCGACGTCCCAGAACCCAGGTAGATCGAACACGATGCCGGTCATGATTTCTCCTAGAACTGATTGAACCAGAGGGCGAAGTTGTTCCACGCTTCTGCGAATGGACCAAGCCAAATCATGATGAACAAGTCGGGAAGGTTGCCGGTCATAGCGGGTTCCACACGTCGTCGAAGAACCAGAACATGAACACGCTGATTCCACCGAGACCTGGATAGAACCAGTTGTAGTCAGGCAGGTTGCCGATCATGTCAGTACCGCCAATCCATCCATGCTTGCAACAATGGCTGCCATAGGTGCTGAGTCGGCGTCAAGACGTGCAGGCTGAACCAATCGGCCATATCAGTGACTATCCCGAACATTGCGAATCACCACCGGTCAGGCTGAACAGCAGTCTGGTACCGATTTCAACGATGTTCCAGGGCCACAGCCACAGGGTGTTCATGATGGCCCCTCAGAACTGGTTAAACCAGTTGGCGAAGTTGACGTACCAAACACCCGGAGGCCAGATCGGGTCACCGAACACTGGTATGTCGAACACATTGCCGATCATGACTGTCTCCTGGTCCTCCCGACCTGCCTGACTATCGCTGACGGCGTGACCGCCGTTACTCCCCGAGGGCTGAGAGATGCCCCAACCCGAAGGACAACGCATGACACATAACCGGGGCTCAGGCGACCCCCGAACCAGCACCGCCGCATGGCGCAAACTCCGCCGAACCATCCTCGAACGCGACAACAACACCTGCACCACATGCGGACAACCAGCCACCGAGGTAGACCACATCCGCAACACCAAAGCCGGCGGCACCGACCACCCAGACAAACTGACCAGCACATGCCGCACCCAGGCGAGTCTCAAGGAGCGCTGTTGCCAGTGCCCCTTTCAGAGGTTGCCGCTCACTCTCAACAAGACCCTCTCGCCACAACCTGCGGAGACTATCGACGCGTTCTGCCGAGTGTCCGTGATCGGTGGGGTTTCTCCCGTTCGCGGGCCGCCCGCGACTGGGAGAGTTCGGTTCGTCCATTCGGTCAGAGCGCGGGCGATCCAGCATCGCGCTACCGCGGAGTCCGCCGCACAGGCGGCGAGGGACTCGAATGCCAGCGCTATCGCGACTGTGAACTCGGGGTGCGTTTCGTCGATGCATTCGAGTGCGATGTCGTTCGCCGCCGAAAGTGCCAGATAGGTGGCCTCTGAGCTGGTTACAGCCGAGCTGTGGGACAGACTCTCAGTGGCCTCGTACGCCGCGCGCCACGCGTCGGGATTGAGGGTCTTCTCTCCCGATGTTCGGCACATACCAGCGACGCGCTCGAGTTCGTGGACTACATCGCCGCCGGTAGCCGGGAGCCGACCGGTCAAGCCCCAGTCTGAGTCGAGCAGGTCGGCGATCCAGCACCAGCGACCGAATTCAGGCGCCTCCTCCAGCGCGAGTTCAACGGTTCCCGACGCCAGCTGCATCACCGCATCGGCGACGGACATCTCGTTCAGCGCGGAAGAAAATGACTCATGCATGACCGTTTCCCGTCTCCGTGTCCCATGAATGGGACTTGAGGTCGAGCAGGGTTGAAGCTGTCGTGGTGATTGCTAAAGAACCATTGAGGAGCCGTGCACGTCGAGCTCCGGCCGGGCCAAGAGCGTTGTCGACCCTTCGCCGGAAATCGACAGGCATCAGCGACCTCGAACGAGGTTGGTCTGGGCCGACCGCGATGGGATACCGAAGTCCGTTCGGCAGGGGGATGCCATCGTTGACGCGAAGACCGGCAGGCCGGGCGGCGGTTGCCAGCGCTCATTCGAGCTAGTGCAGTTCTGTTTGGCACCTGCGGCTCTCGTCGATCTCGATCGGCGGGCCAGGCGACATCGCCTCGGGTGACGGGGTAGTCGCCAGCTTTCGCTGTCCCAGATGCGCGCACCCCATGATCCGATACCGCACGAACACAGCCAATCGTCGCCTCGTGGGACCTTGCGCATGCTGCGAGGACGCCAGTCCAGTTGGGCCCGATCGCACTCCCCCGGCTGGCGAAAGCCCGCGCCTGCACGTTCAGCCTGTCGGTGGCCGAGAGATTGGATCCCGTCCGACATAGCTTCGGCTCGTCGCGGGGAGTCAGGATTGTGCGCGGTTGTCAGTTCGGCGGCGGCAGCGACTGTGCCATTCTCATCCTTTTCACGCTCACCCTTGGGCGAGTTGGAAATCCGTACCGCTATCTCCTCCGTCGAGGAATCGGCGGAACCGGACCCGGCGGCTTCCGCCTGGACGAGCGCACGGCGGTACCGGCTCAGTTCCGTTACAGCCGAGTCGTATTTGATGGAGAGCGTGTCCGCGAGCAGGCTTGGTGACCAGCGCTGCTCGTAGGCCATCCGGAGGATTTCTTTTCGTTCGCAGTTGCGCATCGGGACCGGTTCGCCACCGAGGCGACGAACGATGACGACGTCGTCGGCCGCGACCGCACCCGTGGCCCGCTCGCGCTCGTGACTACGCGCCCTGGGGTTGTCGATCTCGTCGTCGTCCCATCCCAGGGGCGGCACCAGACCTGCTGCGCGTGATTGCTCACGGAGGTCCGTCTCAGGGCCGGGGCGCATAGAAAGCTCGTCGTAGATCTCGTGGACGGCTTCCCACAGTTCACTGGTGATGAGTCCTTTCTCCGGCATCGACGTGACGACGTCGACCTCGACGTTCAACCGACCAGCAAGGGCCGGATCGCCGTAGCCCATGGCATTGAGCGCGCGCAGCCGGCGACGGGCCCCCACCGCTGGTGTCAGATCACGCCCACGGCTCGGGTGAAATGTGATGGAGAGGATGGCGTCTGCGGTGGCGGGTGTGATCGTGCGAGTCGCGGTTCTCCGCAACGACCGGATCGTCGCGACCGGCACAGAGGCCAGGTCAGCAATCAAAGCGGTGGTCATTCCGGCGCCCATCAGGGCGTTGATGTGAGAGCGCACGTCAAGCGTGTCGGCAAGGGTATCGGCGTGACGGGCAGGTGTCCAAGTCTGCCCGTCCCGTCCCCCTGAACCCGAAGGTCGCGATATCCGGAACCACCCGTCGTCGCGAGTCGGCAATGCAGACCGGGCGGGGAATCCGGCCGCGTTCAGTTTAGGTGGCCGAGTGGCGTTCGTAGACGATCGTGAGGCGCGTCCGTGCGAAAAAGTCTCGGATTGGGCGGCTGCAGCGGTAGTCGTCATCGGATGCTCTTTCCGTTTAGCGGCTGGTCAGGCCGCGTGTACGTGGGATCTGTTCGTACGCGAGCGCACCGGAGGTTCGAGTTCAGCAAGCGGCCTTCGCTTCTACTTGTATTTAAACCTCGAATCTAAACCCGGTATACAATGATGGTATCTACATCTTCAATAAGATGTCCACCGATGAACGGAAAATTGCGGTGAGAGGGCCCCTGAATGGCTTCCGCCCTAAAGCCCTCGAGGACGCACGCACCGCTGCTGGAATCACGCGCGGTGACCTTTCCCGCGCAATCGGTGTCGACCCGACCACAATCCACAACTGGGAAACCTCGCGATCGCACCCCCAACCTGATCATCTCGCCCGGGCCGCCGAGCAGCTCGGAATACCACTCGACCATCTCGTCGTCGTTCCGGTGGACAGTCGGACCATCGCCGACCTGCGGAATCTTGCAGGATTGACACAGAAACACGTCGCAGAACGAACTGGACTCAGTACCACCACGGTCGGCCGTATCGAGCGGGGCGAAGGGACCCTGTCCGATCGACATAGCACCGCACTCGCTGAAGTTCTTCGCCTCGACGAACGGACCATCCGTGAAGCGTTCATCCGCGCACGGAATCGGCCGCTTCCCCCTCGCTAACTCCGCAATAATCACCCTGGCGCTCATGCATTGTCTCCACTACGCAACCGTCGCTGCCGGCGAAGATCGATCGATCGTCGCGCTCCGCTCAGCGCGAGAGCTGCAGAGACCACCAGCACTGCCGCGACTACGACCAGCCGGCGTAGATCTAGGCCGGACCCTTCCGTGCCGGGGATAGTCACCAGTGGTGATGCCGAGGCCGCAACCATGAGCCCGTGAGTGAGCAGCCAAGCCGTCGCACTGCTCGAAATCGCTGGAAGACCCGCCACGGCGATGCCCAAAATCAGCGGTGCGGCCATCAACAGAGCCAGTTGGTCCTCGTCGGATAGGCCTGCTTCATTCTGGGCCGATTTACGTGGCGGCTGTGAGTGAGTGGGTTGCATGAAAGGCTCTCCTCCTGAAGTGGGCTTCTGTGTGGAGGAAGATCCGGTCAAGCGGGCTTGTGTGACAGACGTCGGCTCGCTACTTTCACAGCCCAGATCCGTCACACGAAGCGGCGCCGGACGCTGGTTTGAACCTGCCACCGGTCCTCAGACCGATACATCGATGGGTTTGCGAATCGATACGTAGGAGCTATCAGGTAAAGCGAGTTCGCCATACTCATCGGTGTCGCTGCGCCAGGTCAGGGAAAGCAACGAGTGATCGATAATGTCCAGTTCGGGATCGGTGTCGACGACCACCCATTCGTCGAGGTCCTCCATCAGTAATAGGTCCCCGAGTGCCACGTCCGCGGCGCGAACATCGCGGACCGGTCCGTACTGGTTCTCGTTGGTCTGATGTGAATCCGTCCGATCATCGACGAAGTCGGATTCACCGACCATTGCCGTCTCCCGCTCCGTCTCGACCGGCTCCTTGACCAGGGCGAGCCGAGTGTGTGGGGACTCCGAACCCGCGGAGGAGGTTTCACCGAGTTGTGGAGCAGAGAGCCGATCAAGAAACGAAGCGGGATCGGTCGCGCCGTTCGCGGCGGTCAACGGGTAGTAGTCATCGTCGGGCACTCCCGTTACTTCGTTGGTGGGCTCGTCGCCGCCCCCGAGTAGGCCGAGGAGCGCTGTCGGTGATGCGAGACGACGATCGACTTCGTGGGTCATGTCCGCTCTTCTGAGTACGGGATCTAGGTCGGGTCGGTCGGTAGCCAACACCCATTCGGCGTCGATGTAGTCGAAGTAGGTCAGCGGCGCAGGTTCGGAAGTGTCGTCGGCGGCGTCAATGTCGGGCAACTCGTCCGGCGGGACGATCAGCAATCGGGGATGGCGTGTCGCCGGGGGTCGGAGGGTGTTGAGTAGATCGGCCTCGAAGGTGCCCGCGCGCGTCTTACGCGGGTCGGGTACGCGGTAGCACTGAATCTCGATGGGCTGATAGTTGTCCGTGACAGTGGTGCCACGACCGCGGCACTTGCGAGGAACGCTGGTACCGATCGTCGGTGATTGCCACATCATCAGCGCACCTTGTGGTGAAAGCCGACCCATCGAAATGCGCATGGCGAAGTTGTCACGCATGTCACCGATGAAGTACTGCGCATCGGGACGCTGAGTTCCGAAGACCAGATGCACTCTCGCGGTGCGGGCCTTGCGTGCCATAGACGCGAGCATGGTTACCACCGGTGGCAGACGGGGTCCGCCCTTCGATTTGACTCCCATGTACCAGTCCTCGACGTTCCCGCGGAATTCAGCCCATTCGTCGAGGAAGACAAGTACTGGCTCGAAGTCCGTTTCGGTCGCCTCGCCGGTGACAATCTTCTGGTACCGAAACTCCATGAGATCGCGGGCGCGATGGACCAACGCCACTTGCTGCTCGATGGTGGTGGCGACCATCTGCACGTTGGGCCAGTCCTGGAATCCCAGAAACTCGACGTACTTGCCGTCGAGTACCCAGATCGGCCACCCTCGTCGGGAGAAATTGACCAACAGATTGTGCGCGGTGACGGTCTTGCCGCTGCCCGGTGGACCGATCAACATCATGTTCGGGTCGATCGCCGGCCGCCAGACTACTTCGTTGCCGTCCTCGTCGATTCCGTAGGGAATTTCCACCGAGTCGTAACTGGCCAAGAGGTCCGCTTCGGGGTCGAGGTCCGGCGACGGCAACCAGATGCTATCCGGGAACGCAGTGCGTAGCTCGAACCGAACCCAGTCCGTCTCTAGATTCCACCGTGCTCGCCAGCGGCCGGGCAGCGTCGCGCTCACTCCTCGTTCGACTCGTGTCCGGTACCCCTCCGATGCCAACTTCGGGCCGAGCTCATGACGGACCTCCATCGCGGTGACCTCACCAGTGTCGCCGTCGACATCGATCGCCGTTGCGGTCGCGGTCGGCCCCAATAGTTGAGTGACAATCCGCTTGGCGCGCGCGACCTGGTCACTGTCTGACGCTTCCCGTGTCGGTTCGGCGGCAGACCTCAAGATCAACCGTCGACGGGCGGGGTCGTGCTTGTCGAGTTCGAAGAAGCCCCAACCCTGGTGCTCGAAAACCTCGCAAATGTCGGCGAGCCACGTCTCATCATTCAGCGCTTGGGTCGAGTCGTAATGCACGGTAACTTTTTTCGGGTGCCCCGGCCATCCGCGACTCCATCTTGCAGTGGACAGCACCGCCCGCGTCGCCTCCGGCAACCCAACAATCGGGCATAGCCGCTCCACCACCTCGTCAACGTCGGCATCGCGACGCTGTCTCCGTTTGCCTGCCACCCCGGTGCAGGCTGCAGCGATCGACAATCCGGTTGCGGCGGGAGGTGCGAGCGTGCTGTACCCGAACAACGGAGCAGCGGCACAGACACCTACCGCGGTCGTACCCAAGCAAAAGCTGTCGCGGATCCAGGTGCGTGGCCGCGGCGGCAAAGACGGGATTCGGGAAGAACGCGAAAATCGTGCACCGCTTTGCTGCGGTGGTGTTTTCGTCATCAGATGGCCTCAATTTCTCTGATGGGAGGGCACGTAGATCACGAGCAGTTTTGCGGGCTTCATTGCTGCACGCGTAACTCGAATTCGGTTACGCCACGGCCTTGGCGATCGGATCGCGGAAGTGGTTGGTCATGTCCTGAAGGGCCGTGGTGCCTGTTGCATCGACGACGAGCTCCCCGTAGCTCTGGTGCGTTCCGGATCCGATGAATGAGGCGAACTTGAGCCCTTCAGCACCGATCTGGGAGAGGGCGTCTGCACCGTCAGAGCCTGCCAGTGCGGTGAGGCTCGAGGCGAGCCCTCCGAGGTCCCCAGCCTGTGACTGCTGGGTGATCTGCTGTCCGGTCGTCGTGGACGCAGACACTGAACCGAGGTTGGACGCCTCGGTCTTCTGACCACCGTTGAGTGTGCCCACCGCGATCTTCGCGAAGTCGAGGATGTGGGGGAGTGCGCCGAGGCCGGCTCCGATGATGTCGCCGGTCTCGATGGCGCGCCAGAGTTGCTTTTGTAGTTCGCCGGCGGTGTTGGCCAGACCGATGATGTCGAGGTTCCCGACGAGGCCGACGATCATCGAGATGATCTGTGCGGCGCCGGATGGGTCGGGAATCATCGCGATCAGGGCCGCCGCGGTCTTGTAGTCGAGTCCGGCGGTCAGCGTGATGAGTGGCTCGAATAGGAGGTTGATGCGGTCGAACTCGGCGTGGACTGCCTTGACCTTGGCTATTGGATCGAGACCCGGATCGAGAACAATGCGCGGGATCCGGGTGAACAAGATGTCAAGGACTGCAGGGATGTTGTTGGCGAGGTCGAATGCGTTCGTCCCGATGTGTGTGACCTGGTTGATGAGCACGCTCGGCTTGATGATCGAGAGTGCGTCCGACGCGAGTGACAGACCATCAGTCGGAGTGGCGGCCAAGGGGGAGACCTGAGTGGACAAGGTGTCCACCGATGTCTGCAGCTGCTGCACCTGATCCGGCGTGGAGGGATTCTGAACCGTCCGCGTGATGGTGTCCGCGGCCTGAAATGCACTCCTCAGGTCGATGCCTTTGACCTTGTCGACGATCTGGCCGCCGGCGTATTCGGGGGTCGAAGCGTTGGCGGTCTTGAGTGTCTGTTCGACGGCCGGATTCTGGGTGACCCAGCTGGTCGTATCGGCCACCGGAACAAGGGTGTTGGCAATATCTGTCGCCGCCGATTGCATGCTCTCCAGGTCCGGAGCGCCGGACTGCAGCTGATGCTGCAGGGTCTCGATGTTGCCGGCCAATCCCGGAAGGCTGACCTTCGAGTAGTCGGACACCAAGGCGTTCTGCAGACCCGCGGTGGTGGTTTGAGATCCATCGCTCTGCTGCGGACCGGAAGCAGTCGGAGGCTGGGCAAGCACTCGTCCAAGTCCTGCGAGCAATCCATCCTTGCCGGCGTTGGTCGAGCAGTAGAGGTCGCCGGGGGCGCAGTACGAACGCGTGACTGCGGCTGTCTCTCCGAAGCCGCCCGGCCTGGCCCCCGCGATCCCGACACCGTCGACGGGAGGACCGACGAGAGTGTTGTTGCCATTCGAACTCTGCCGTGGGTCGGCAACAAGACCGACAGCGATCAACTTCTCTGCGGGGATCGGTCCCCTGTCGTGTCCGATCAACCATGCCAAGTCGCCGGCCACGTCCGCACCCTGGCTGTAGCCGCCGAGTGCGAACAGGGTGTTCGGGCATTGCGTTGCACGGGTCTGCATCACGCGCGCGCCGGCCGCGATGCCAGATGCCTTACTGGTGGCATAGGTCTTGCCCTTGTTGAAGGCGGACGCTTCGTACGCCGGATAGGTGATCTTGATGGAGCTGCCGAACAGCTGGGAAAGGGGATCGGTGACCTGCTTGAGCAGACCCTTCGCGACGTCAGGATTAGCGGTCGAGTCCGTTTCGAACGTTCCCGGCATCATCACCACTTCCACTGCCGGGCAGCCCGATGATGCTGGCGCCGCCTCGGCCTGACTTGGCGACACAACCGCGATGAGGGAGGCGAGGAGTGCAGTGAGCAAGGAGGCGACGAGCAGGGGCACCCGGGCGCGAGAGTTGGTGCGACCGTCCGCAGAAGTTGGTGCGTGAAGGTGCGTCATGAGTGTTCTCTTTTCGTCAGCGATACAGCGCCGGCACGATGACCCGACCGCTGTCGAGATGGTTGGTGATGTCGCGGGGGAGAAAGTCAGCGACAGTGAGAGCGACTCTGCTCATCGCATGCGAGGACTCGGCGAGCAGTCCGAGACGAGCGATTGTGGGGTGGGTGAGTGCAGCATCGAATTCTCGCGTCGCTTCGAGGAGCACGGACGTTTCGGTCAGAAGAATCGCCGCCGCGATGAAGACCATGACGTGAACAGAGGCGCGAGACTACGGGTCATCAGATCGCCGCAGTAGTCGTTGCAGTCCGACGACGACCGCGTGCAAACCGGGGTCGAGGAGTCGGCTGGTTGGAGGCGACGACACTTTTGCGAATGCGTGTGACCGCGCGGTAGAGCCGCTGGCGAAGCGCTGCCGGAGTCATCCCAATCTCCGCGGCAATCACGGCCAGGTTGCAATCGGTCTGTTCGAGGTATGCCCGCTGAATCAGGGTGCGATCGAGGTCGTTGATGACCTTCTTTTCGACCGCCCAGGAGAGCAGCGCCGGAGCAGAGATATCCGCTTCCGGCTCGTTCTCAGCACTGTCGGACTCGTCCATGACATCGGAGGCGGGGATCTCCTGGGCGAAGGTTTCCTCGCGCGTGATCTTCTTCAGCGTGTGCAGGAAGAGTGCCGCGTAGACGTTCTCACCGGACGGCCTGTAGGTGGCGATCAGTGACATGAACGTGGCCACAGTGGAGGCCGCTCTCTCATCGCACGCGTGATACCGATCGTGCCCACTGACCCGTGCGTGGCGCGTGAGTGAGATGAGCTTGCCG
Source organism: Rhodococcus sp. G6(2025) (assembly GCF_058628105.1). Lineage (NCBI taxonomy): Bacteria > Bacillati > Actinomycetota > Actinomycetes > Mycobacteriales > Nocardiaceae > Rhodococcus > Rhodococcus sp. G6(2025). The sequence goes on along the minus strand of NZ_CP179751.1, from coordinate 454,278 downwards.
AGCATCAGCTGCAGTAGCGCTCGCCCGGCAAGGGAGCTTCCTTCCTGATGCAGTGTCAGCAGCGCCAGAAGCACACCATCACGATCTCGGCGGTGCGCCGCGGCGAGATCGTTGAGATCCGCGACCTCACGGAGCGCGTCCTGGCTCACCGACCACGTCAAGACTTCGGCGGCGGCTGCGGGGCGAGCGCAGAGGTACATCCACTCCGTGTTCAAGCGGCTGTACAGATTGCTCTGCGCGGTGCTGCGGACCGGCGTTGCCGATGAAGCTGTGGTGGCGGTGGGTACGTGGGTGGACGTTTCCACGATCGGTCTCCTCTGGGCGCGGGCGAGGTGGTCTCGCGCCCAGTACAGCAACCGGATATTGCCTCTGACCTGCGTGTTTGTTGTTGCCGGAGGGGTTGCCCGTTATTGCCAAGGCGTTGTTGCCGTGAAGGTTCCGGCTGTGCGGCGGTGGGCAGGAAGTGCCCCTCACGTGCGCTCTTTCGGCTGAGGCAATAACCCCTTGGCGACTGCAGAAAAAACTTCAAGAGGCTTCGCGAGCGATGTCACTCAAGCCCCCGGACCCGGATCTTCCTCCAAGTAGAACCCCACTTTTCTGTGTGGCGCTCTTCCACACCCCAGTCGCCAGGAGGACCGGATGCACGAGCTCGACAACTCGCTGCAAGCCCAGCTGCACGATCTCGGCTACGTGCACGCCGTTACCGAGGAGATCCGCCGAGTCGCGGCAGCCCTGGCGGTGAACCCTCTCGATGAAGAGGCGAGCACTTCGCTGTGGCTGTTGGTGTTCGTCGAAGCCCCGGCCGCGCGCGCCGCGCTGTCGCGGGCGTCCGCACTCGACGTCACAGTTTCCGTCCCCGATTGCGCAACGTCCGACCCGACGACAGAAGCCGGCATCCGATGAAAATCGACCTCGCGAAAATCAACAACTTCGGCCGCAGGCCCAAGAGCAAGACCGATCCGGCGACCGAAAATGGCGTCGACTCCGTTGTCGACGAAACCGAGGAGTTGGCGCGCGCGGAGCGTGCACAGTGGGGCCTTCGGCAGGTGTGGACCACCCGACTTCTCAAGGCAGGAATCCTCGCCGCACTCGGCGCCGGAACAGTTGCCCTGATCCTCGTCGTCTTCGGATCCTCGCCCACCCCGAACCTCACCGACAACGCCACCAAGGACACCACAGACGTCGACACAATCGGTCAAGCGAAAGCCGAAGATCTTGCTCGGCAGTTCGTCGTTGCCTGGCTCCAGGCATCGCGTGGGAATGAACAAGAACTCGATCATTTCGTCTCGGGAAAACCGAGCCTTCCAAGCGCGCCGTTGTTTGCCGCGACTGATCCGGCCGTCGCGTCGATCGACTACGAGCAGACGTCACGGACATACGCGGTGACGGTCTCGGTGTCAGTTCGAGCCGCCACTGATGCGAATGCGGCCACAGTTCGTCGCTACTTTCAGGTGCCGGTTGTGGTCACCGAAGCGGGCGTGAGGGCCGCCGCACTCCCCGCCGCAGTAGCTGAACCGTCGACCTCGATCGACGTCAAACTCGGCTACAAGTACCGGGTCGCCAACCATCCCATCGCCACGTCCGCTCACGAGTTCCTGTCCGCGATGTTGACCGGCAACGTGGAAGTAGCCCGCTATCTCACACCGGGGGTTTCGATCGCACAGATTGTCCCGGCGCCGTATCGCAGCGTAGCAATCACCGATGTCTATTCGTCGGAAGACCTGAGTACTGCCAGTGCATCGGCACCGCTGCCTGACGGTGATGTTGTGCGCCTCCTGGTGACGGCAGCGCAGAACGTCACAGAGGTCGATTCGGTCAGTGGGCAGTACGCGCTGACGATGACCTCCCGCGGCGGCCGGTGGGAGGTCAGCGCAATTGACGCAACGCCGTTGTACCCGCCGGCGGCACCCCGCACACCATCCTCGTCAACGACCGCACCGAGCTCGACCACACCAAGTGCGGGTGCCCCGGAGTCTGCATCGTCTGATTCAGGTCAGGTTCCCGCATCTGAATCAGGGCAGACCCCCGCACTCTCAGTGCCGGCTGCCGGCGACGTGCCGTTGTTCTCCCCGTCAGGAACCGATCCTCATTCATCCGGAAGGTAACCCATCATGTCCATTGCGCTCGCCGCCACCGATCCCAACAACGCAGTCCTCGCCGTAGGGCTTTTCGACAAGGCGCAGGAGTTCACCAGCGACGGCAAGCTGCTCCTCCAGTCGGCCGCCGGCTGCCTCGTTTTGTTCTTCCTTCTCAAGAATCTGATGGCCTCATTCACAGTTGCCCGACTCATCACATCAGCGCTCATCGGCGGAGCAGCACTGTGGGTCGTCTTCAACATGGACGTCCTGAAGGACTCGACAGGTGAGGAGTTGGAGAGCGCTCCCGCCGCGGTGCACCTCGTGGCCGAGCCGAGTTCCGGCTTAGACCTTCCCGTGTGATCTCCGCTCATTCGCACCGGCTGAAAGACGGCTTGTCTGCAATGACCTCACTGCGCGACCGACCTCTACAAGGAGGCTCCAATGTTCGATGTAGCTAGCACTGCGGAAGCGGGTTCGCGGCTTCGCCGGCACGAAGTCACGAGTGGGCCGGTGCTGCGATGAGCGACGAGCGCACCACCGGGGAAGTCATCAAGAACTTCACCCGCGCTCGCAAGGTGCCGCAGCTGATCGGGCGTACACCCGAGGGACAGAAGCTGCCGTTCGGTCCCTACACCGTTCCGCAGGCCGTCAGCGGCGCAATCGTCGGAGGGCTCCTGTGGCTCCTGCATCCCCTGTGGCTTCGGGACAGCATTTCCTGGAACGTCGGATTCTTCGCCTTCTGGTCACTGGGCACCGTCCTTGTCGTCGGCAAACTCCGGTTTGCCGGCCGGAGCCCCGCCTCAGTGGCACAGGGAATCTGCGCCGCAGCCTTCGCGCCGGCCGGTGCCAAGATCCAGATCAACGGCCGCCGGGTGACCATCCGGCCACCCCACCTCGTGCGTCCGAGTGGCTACATCACTGCCGACCCCACGGCCGCCGAACTCAGCGCCACGGTCGTCCCGCAGGCCGTGCACATCGCCACCGCCGAGGTCACCGAAACCGCATCGGCAGAACCTGTCGCACCACGACCGCAGACCTCCGCTCCGGTGCCCACACCGGCAAGCGGACCCACCCATCGCGCCGGCCGATCGAGCGTCAAGGAACTCCTCGCTCTGGCTGCTGCAGGCACCTCCGAGTAGAAAGCACCGCCACTATGGAACAGCCGACACTGTCAATGACCGCGAACATCCGGTGGACGAAGTCCGGCGTTGTCTGGGCGGACTACGTGCTCACAGGCATCGACTACGGTTACCGCCCCGACGTGGACAAGCGCACTGCTCGTACCCTGCACACGATGCTCGTCCGCGCCCTTCCGGGCGAGTCACTGTTGATGGGCATCGCAGCATCGTTGAGCGCCGAAGTCGTCGTTTCCCGAATGACCGAAGGCGTCGATCTCGATGCACACCCGGACTGGGCAACCGAATGCGAAGCGACTCTCGACTCGATCGAGCTATACCGCCCGGGGCAGAGGATCTACTGGCTGAGCATTCCGCTGACCACACCCAAGGTCGTCGATCAGGTCAAGGCCGCGGCTCATTCGGCCTGGACCACACTCTCCGACTACATCGGGCTGCCGCGGACCGCAATTGACGATGACGAGATCCGGGCCCGTGTCCGGCAGGCCAACCGGATCATGGCCGACATCCCCGGTGTCTTCGATGCGCAACCGGCCACTCCCGCTCAGATGATGTGGCTGTGGCAGCACGCGATGACGCGCGGACTGCATATCGACCCTGACCTGCCCGACGCAGCCGTGACGCCAGGAACAAAGTCAGGTGCCGCACTGTCCGCATGCCGGATCGACGAGGGCGCCCAATCGGATCGAGAGAAGGCGCCGGGTTGGCGAGGCAAGGTCCCGACGTTCAGTCGGGTCCTAAAAGTGGACCAGCCATACGAATTCGTCGACCACCCTGCCTCCTACCAAGTGCTCCTCGCGCTCGCTGACACCCCCGCCGGTGGCGTCTATTTCCCCGGCTCGGAGTTCTTCACCCTCGCTGACGACTTCGGCGATATCGATGTCGATTTCGCCGTACGGCTCAAGGTCACCGCCGGTGCCGATGTCATGCGAGCGAACAAGCGCGCGCTCGAGAACCTGAAGGAGCAGTACGAACAGCGGGAAGGAGAGTTGGCCGGCGGCCAAGGTGTTCTCGACCTCGCTGCCGCCGCGTTGACCGAATACACCTCGTTGCTCGAGACGAACCGCGATGAGGTAGAGGTTACCTGGACGGCGTTGTTCGCGGTAGGAGCTGATTCCGAGGAGCGTGCACTCGCTGATGCGAAGGCATTGGTGAAAGCGTTCGAGCAGCAGGAATACAAGGTGGTCGCACCGGTCGGCTACCAGGAAGACCTGTGGTGGGCGATGTTGCCTGGCGTTCCCACCTCGAAGATCGTCCGCGAGTTCGCGCAGATCACCACGTCGACGCATTTCGCGGCGTACATGCCGTTCATTCGCAACGATCTCGGCGATGGCAGTGGCCCGCTGTTGGCACTGAACATCACCACTTCTCGGATCGGTGTGGTGCACCACGACGTCACCGGAAAGTCGCTGCGCGACCAGTCCGGATCCTTCGCGGTCACCGGTGAGCTCGGATCGGGCAAGTCGGTCACCATGAAGGTGATCGCCGGCCAGGTCGTCGACTGCGGGGGGCAGGTCATCGGTATCGACCAAAGCGATCTCGGCGAGTACGCCAATTGGGCCAAGGCCGTCACCGAGGCAGTCGTGGTCGACCTCGTCGAACCCGAATACAGCATGGACCCACTGAGGATCTTCGAGGCCGGACTCGCAGCAGAAATGGCCCAGTCCGTGTTGTTGACACTGCTCCGAATCCAGCCTTCCTCAGACCTGGGCATCGCACTGGCCAGGGTGCTCGAGCCCGAGTACCGCGCAGAGCACGCCTACCAGGGTTTGGGCGAGCTGACCGAACACCTCCTGTCCGGTGCTTGCCCGATCGCCCACGCCCAAGATCTCGGCGAAGCGATGAACGTCTACGCCCGCCGCACCTACGCGGCGGCACTGTTCGGCAAAGATCTACCCCCGCTGCCCATTACTGCTCCCGGCATCATCTTCCGCACCCACAAGGTCGACTTGCCGACCCAGCTGCAGACCGAGAAGCAGCACCTCTACGAGAACCTGCCGCTGGAGAAGAGGTTCGGTCACGCGGTGTACACCCTGATAGCGAAGGTCGCCCGCGGACAGTGCTTCGCCGACCCCGACCAGATGGCGTTGTTCCTCGTCGACGAGGCACACCACCTCCTGGGCGCCGACGACGGAGTCGACATCGTCGAGGACTTCGTGCTGCAGGGCCGCAAGTCCTCGGCCGCGGTGGGACTCGGCGACCAGGACTGCGCGTTCGGCACCCCGAAGCTGCGTGGACTGATCAAGACCCGCATCGCGCACCGTCATACAGACGAAACCCTCGCCAAGCGCGCCATTGAATGGCTTGGCCTCGACCCGGACGACTACGGACTGGTCAAGCAATACATGGAGCAGACAGCTCCGGCAACCGGAAAAGACAAGTACGTCGAACCGCACCGCCGCGGTGAAGGTTACATGCGCGATGGCAGCGGAAACGTCGGTCGTATCAAGACGCTGCTGCCGGCAACCGAGTCGCGCCGAATTGCAGTGTCGACCACTCCGAAGGACAACAAGCTGGTGAAAGCATGACCGCGGCCGCGGCGTCCTCCCATGAACGGGAGGTGGTCGGCGCCCCCGAACCCCGGGAGTATTTCAGTGCCCGCGCCGCGGCCAAACGCTCACTGCTGTGGCTTGTCACCGCATGGATTCCGCAATCCTGGCTGACCGCACTGATACACCTGACCCGTCCAGTAACCCGCTGGCTGTGGGCACGCTGGTGGAGCCGGCTACTCATCCGCCTCATCGCCGGCTGGCACGCGGCCGGCGCCATCTTGATGATCGTGGCCACCCCGGCTCTCGCCGATCCCGCCGGCGGCGGCGGTGCGAGCCCGTTCTTCGCCTGGATGAATCTGAAAGATTCGCACGGCATCGACGCGTGGGGCTACTTCCTGTCCATCGACAAAGGCAACGCCTCGGTGGGCGGCGGCTGGCGCATGATCTGGGCGTACATCATCACCCTCGAATACGAGGTCTTCCGCTTCCTGATGGCAACGGCCATCTGGTTCATCACCTGGGTGCTCTCGTTCGAATGGCTCGAGCTGATCCTCACCCCCGTGCGCACCATCGCCGACTCGGTCACCTCCATCACCGACCAGTTCGCGCTGACCCCGCTGATGCTCACAGTCGCCGGACTCAGCGTCGCCATCTGGATCATCCGCGGCCGATTCTCCACCGGAATCTACGAGCTCCTCATGTCCTGCGTCATCGCGGCCGCGGCCGTGGGCGTTCTCTCGAACCCGGTCGATCGCGTCCTCGGGGACGACGGGCTGGTGCTGTCGGCGCGAGATGCCGGCCTGGAAGTCGCCTCAGGGCTGGCGAACGGCGGTGATACCAGCGGAAACCCGCAGACAGAGATCGAAACGATCGAATCGAAACTCATCGACACGTTCATCCGCCAACCAACACAACTGATCAACTTCGGAGTCGTTCTCGATGCCCCGGAAAACAACGGGAAATGCGTCAAAGAGTTCGACGCCGCGTACCTCGCGAAGCCAAAGGAGCCTGGACTCGCGGACAAAGCACAGGACGTCGTCTCCGAGATCGCCCCTGGGGCAGGCGTAGCCCTTGACCTGATCAATCCCGACGCGAAACCGGAAGACCGCGTCAAAGATGCCATCGCCAAATGTGAGGGGGAGGACGGGCCGATGAAGGCCTATGCCGACAACCCCGGTCCCGGACAAGCAATGGGCCTGTTTTTCCTGATCTTCGCCGGCGCACTCCTCATGGCCTTCGCGATCTACCTCGCCGGCCGATTGATCATCGCCGCAGGTGTCTCGATCGGCAATGCCATCAAATCGATACCAGGAGTCGTCCTCGCCATCGCACCCTCGATGCGCGGGCAGTTCTGGCGGACCATTGCCAACGTCGCAATGGCGTTGCTGCAGATGATCTTCGCCATCGTCTTCCTCGTGGGATACGTCATGGTCATCGAGGATCTCTTCGCTGCAGACGAATCGAACCTGATCCGCACGGTGTTCTTCGTCGACATCTTCCTGGTCACCGCACTTCTCCTCTTCCGCCGAGCGGTCAAGGGAATGAAGCGAATGTCGGACAACCTGGCAACAATTCTGGCTAAACGGCCCAACGCCGCACCGACCGCCATTAGTCGCTCAACGCCCACCACAGCGCGCGACATCGCTGCGATGGCCGCCAACGGACGCCACATATACCAGGGCGGAAAGGCCGTGGTGAAGGGGGCAGGAGCACTAGCGAAGAAGTCCGGCACTGCCGCGGCAACGACCGGAAAAGTCGCCGCCGGAGCCACGTCGACCGCAGCAACCGGCGGGGCAGCCGCAGTGCTGGTTGCCAGACGGGTCCTCTCCTCGACGGCGAAGCGAGCGAAGAACAAGGTCGATTCGATCGCCGATCCCGACAGCTACCCGAAGTCCACCTCAGGCACGGTCGGTGCCCAGACCGGTCGTGGAACCGCCGGTACGAACGCTGCTGCCGACGCTGTCCGGAGTCGACTGTCGAAAACGGCGGTGTCGGACAAGGCCGGCATCAAGCACCCCATCGGGGTCGCCCCGTCATTGCCGGTCCCCAATCCTGGCCAGGTCCGCGCCTCGGCCACGACGACCAGTAGCCCTGACGGTCGCCGATTCCGCGAATTCACCACCACATCTGGGGCGCCGGTGATGTTGCCGACTACACCGAGCCGCATCCCGCGACCAGCCAGACCCAGCTCTCCTGAATCAGGGATCCCCAACGGTTCAGGGTCGAAGACTGCTCAGCTGCTCGCTGCCGCAGCGCAGTCCGGATCCGCGCCGGTAGTCAAGCCGAGCGCACTGGCCCACCGAGCTCGCTGATGACGCTCCTCGACACACCACCGTCGACCCCGGACACACAGGAAGGCAGCTCGAAAATGTGGTGGTGGCTGCTCGCCGGAATACCCGCCTTCGCCATGGTCATCATGATGGCTCCGATACTGGTCATCCTCGCGACGACCGGTGGTGACACGAATTGCGGTCGACCTGTGCCAGACGCCGGGGGCGGCAGCCTCATGGGAATCAAGCCCGGATCCCTCGCGGTCCCGATGGCCGAAGGCACCTACACAATCAGCTCACCCTTCGGCATGCGCGAGGGAGGCATGCACGACGGCCAGGACTACGCAGCACCACTGGACACCCCGTTCTACGCCGCCGGTGACGGCGAAGTCATCGCCGCCGAGCCCGCCGCCGGCTACGGACACTGGATTCGGATCCGGCACACCATCGAGGGCCAGATCGTCGAATCCCTATACGGGCACATGCAGGCGTCCGGGGTCCTCGTCCACACCGGAGACAAGGTCAAAGCGGGCCAACTGATCGGCAAGGTGGGCAGCGAAGGACAGTCAAGTGGACCGCATCTTCACTTCGGCATCTACCCCGAAGGCTGGTCACTGGGCGGCGGAGTAGATCCCATTCCGTGGCTCAAACAACAAGGAACCATCTCGCCCAATGGAGGACCAGCAGAGCTGGTCGCACATACCGATTCCACCGGTGGAGACCTACCACCGCTGCCCGCCGACAAAGGCAGCGAAGCGCACATGCAGGTCGACTCCATCCGCGTCATGCGCACAATCGCGGCGGCCTTCCCCGAGATCACAACCATCGGCGGATGGCGCCCCACGGACGACGTCGCCCAGGACCACCCCGACGGCCGCGCGGTCGACATCATGATTCCCGATTCCGCGAGCGCCCAAGGGAAGGCGCTCGGCGACAAGATCGCCCTGTACCTCCAACAGAACAAAGTGGCACTCAACGTCGAGTACCTGATCTGGCAACAGCGTTACTGGGATGGCACCGGTGACTGGTTGCTGATGGAGGACCGGCACGGCTACACCGCAAACCACTTCGACCACGTACACGTGACACTCGAGGGCGGCGGGATGCCGACCGCCGACACCCGCTACGGCAGCGCTCCGGGCGGTACGACCACCACGGAGCCGTGCCCGCCAGAGGGCGGTGATCAGACCAAGTTCGCCCCTGGCAGCATCCCGCCGCAATACACCAACGCAGTCTCGGCCGCTGGGTCTCAGTGCCCAGAGGTGAGTCCGGTTTTGGTTGCCGGCATCGTTCGACAAGAGTCCGGGTTCAACGAAAAGGTCGTCAGCAAGGGCGATGGCGCAAACCAGGGCGGCGCCGAAGGAATGAGTCAGTTCATGCCGGAGACCTGGAAGGCATTCGGTACGGATTCCGGTCTAGATCGAAGCGGAAAAGCCGAACCACCGAACGCTGCCGACCCGTTCAATCCGTACGACGCGATCGCCTCGGAAGGGCGCTATCTCTGCTACATCGCCGACTACCTTCGACCACATCACGACAGTGGAGCCGTCAAGGGCGACTTCACCGATCTGATCATCGCCGCTTACAACGGCGGGGAGGGTGCCGTCGTTACATACGGCGGGATTCCGCCGTTCGGCCAGACCCAGGCATACGTGCCGGCCGTGCGTGAGCACATGAAGAAGTTGGCATCCTGACACTCGATCTACCCGGGACCTCATTGCCACACGAGGAATCGGTGCCGTTCACGCGATTCACTCACCGGCACGATCGGCGGTACTCCGAACGCGCCTTTGGTTTGGTATCTCTGCTCACCTTCGGCATCTACTAGAGGCAATATGACGATGCGCAGCGAGTCATGCACTCGTGAATCAGATACCGAAGAAGGTAGTGGTTCGCCCCAAACAGAAATCTCATTATGCCCCTACGGGGTCGGTGTTATAGACATCCGGCGACGATGAGACGGTCCTGGCTAGTGTGACCTGTGATGTCACTAGTTCACTGGGCTCAACGCGTTTCGCATTCCACCGCTGAAGAGTGCCGCTGGGATGCAAAAGGGGTAGTTGCCTGAGCGCGAGAATATCCTTGCGGAGCGGCTTCGCTCCATCCGTGCTCTCTTCGTTGCGCTGTCTGGAGCGTAGCGCACGTGTCAAGAGCTGGCCGGGGCAATTCTGTTGCTGCGCCAGGGAAGTAAGACGGTTGCACACGGTCCGCATGGCGGAATGTGGTGGGACACCTGGGGACGCTCCAAGTAGCGGTGTGTGTACTACATGCGGAGATGTGCACTGACAAGAAAAATGCGGCTTCCGTGTCACACAGGGCCCCCTTGCCGGGATCTTCCTCCGAGTAGGAGAGATCAATTGGCGGTGAGCTTATGTGCCCGCCGGACCAGGAGAGGAGCAGCGCGGAAATGCGTACTGATCAGAGAGCGGTGCACGCAAGGTTGTGGCGTCACGGATCAGCCGTCGGGTGCACCGAGTCGAGGGCTGGCTTTGGCAACGCAAATCATGTCGTCAGTTCTAAGAGTCGGGTCAACGTGCAACCTCGTGGCGATGGCCTTCATCCGGTTTCGGAAAGGCGACCACTTAGCAGACCCGTGACGTCGGCTGCGCTATAGAAGTTTGCTCCCGTCCAGCTAGCACCGCGGTCGGCGTGACCGGTGCAGCTGCGGCCACAACCAACCCTTCTCCGACCCCTTACCGGACCCCACGCGAACCTCCACAGTTCGCCGGGGCGGCCCCGAGCGAATCGGCACCCACCCACGCCCACAGCAAGGCGTTGCCCCTGACCAGAACCCATTGCGCGACCCCGACAATCCGAACTTCATAGCGCAGGCCCGCAGAAACACGAAAACCCCCTTGGTGGGGGTGGTTTGAAGTTCCCGAACCGCTCCGCGGCATTTCGTTGAGGAGGACTTGCCGGTCCTCCTCAACCGAGAGGGTGAAGGCCTTGCCGAGCCGTCACATTCTCTGAGGGTGAGTGCCGGAAGTTACCGCTTCCGACACTCGTACTGCATTTCCCGAAGGGACTACCTATGCCAGGTGGTACGTCTCAGGCTAACCCATATCCTGAATCAGCATCAACACAACCCGTTTCGCCCACAGACTCCAGGTCATCCGTCCACGCCGGACGTCGCGTTCTGCAGTCGACAGAAGTCGACACCTGGGAAGCGTCCGTCCACGCCGCCACCCATGCCATCAACCAGCTCCACGAGTACAACCGCGACACCGGGCAACGCGGCCGATCCTTCACGCTCCCAATCACACCCGGACGCGAAGCCGCCATCCCCGTGTGGTCCGGCCGCACCGAATGGTTACGCCAACTCCGCCATCACATCACCCACACCACCGCCGGCCAGGCCGCACTCACCGCCCACAGCATCGGCATCGAACGCCTGATGGCCGTCGCCACTGCCCACGCCCGATTCGCGGATTCCACCACCGGCCGTGGTGTCACCGCATCCCGGCAACTCATCGCACACCACGCCGGAGTCTCACTCTCCGTCGTCAACCGCGCCCGCCGCGTCCTCAAAACCCTCCAGATGGGCGTCGAAGTCGAACGCGGCCGAACACTGCGCACCCGTGAATACATGGCCGCCGAACTCCACCACGGCGGGCAACAACACCAAGCCGCATCCGTCTGGGCACTCAGCTCCCCGAAACACGTCGTCGACGCCACTCCCCCACCCCCACAACGACCATCGCGTTCGCGCCGCACCCGCGCCGCCCGACGTCTCGCACGCCACCGCACCCGGCCCCAACAACCCACCACCGCGGCCAGCACACCCCGTCCCCAGGCCACCGGCGCTGACACCCTATCCCCCAGCACTTACGTTCCTTCACATAATCTTTCGTTACGAAGTACTCACCAACGCGCACACGCGCGGCCCACCACACCCACCCCACAACCCCGACCCTTCCACCTCCAACGAGCCGCCGCCACCCTCATCGCCCGCTCCCCCGTTCTCGCCCAAGGCCATATCGGCAACATCTGCGACACCATCCAGGCCGCCGGCATCGACACCACCCGCTGGACCGGCCACGACATCGCACAGACCCTCGACCGCGACACCCGAGAACGTGGCTGGACCTGGCCCACAGCAGACCGGATCAGCTCACCGGTCGCCCTCCTTCGCTGGCGACTGACCCACATCGACTGGACCGGCCCCTCACCCAGCCAGCACCGCGCCGCGGCCGACGCCCGGCGCCGCCGCGAACAACAAGCCCACCGCACCGCAATCCACCGTCGCAACGCCATGCGAGCAACCCCGGAGCAGCGGGAAGCCGCCCTCGCACAGATCCGCCGCGCCCTGCGTCACACCGCACATCGCCGAGTTGATGTCCGATGAGCCGTCCAGCGGGACGTTCACCAGTCTCGCGGGTAGTCCTCCACCATCATCGAGCCGCCGCACCTCGGGTCACGGACCGACTGCTACTGCCGTGGGACTACACCGGACGCGACATGGGGAACATCTCGATCGACGTTGCGGCAGCGGACCGCTGCCGCAGGGGTGCGAGTTCTCAGAAGCTGGACGAGTCTCACGGCGTCCGCCCACCATTGGAGTACGTCGGCTGGGTGCGGCGCAGTGTGGATACGGTGTCAGCCATGACGGACTGGGTGCAGCAAGCGCAAGACCTCACCGACGACGTGCTGCGGCCCGCCGCGGCGGAGGTCGACAGGGCCGGGAAGCTCCCGTCATCGCACTTCGCCGCACTACGCGACCGGGGCTTCTACGGCCTCGCCTTCGCCACCACAGATCCCGTCCACACCCTCGCCGACGTCGGCGAAATCCTCATCAGCGGCTGCCTGGCGACCGCATTCGTCTGGGCACAGCACCACGGCACCCTCCTCCGAATGGTGATGTCGAGGAACAACACCCTCAAAGCCCGCTATCTCGCCGACCTGCGCAGCGGCGCCGTCACCGCCGGGGTGTCCGGCAGCGGCTACGCGAACCCGGAGAACCCCCTCATCGTCGCGACCGAAACAGACAACGGATACACCGTTACCGGGCAGGCACCGTTCGTGACCGGATGGGGCCTCGTCAACGTCATCGGTGTCACCGCATACGACACCCGAGCCCAGAAAACCGTCACCTTCCTCATGGACGCAACCGACGGTCGAGGTGTCCACGCGAAACGAATCTGCTTGTCCGCGGCCGGCGCATCCAACACCGTCGAACTGACCTTCAACGGATACGAAGTCCCCCACGCCTCGGTCATCCACGTCCGAAAGGCTCGTCGCGGCGGACTCAGCATCGCGGACCGCGCCATTCTCCGGATCAACGGCTCCCTCGCCCTCGGCGTGACACGAGCGTGCCTGACCGAAGCCGACCGCATCGGACACCCCTGCCCGCAACTGCGGGAAACACACACCACGATCCGCACAGCACTCAACAACGCGGCCACAGGCGACGGAGACATCTACAACGCCCGCGCCCAGGCCAGCCAATTCGCCGTCACCGCCGCCACCTACGTCGCCACCGCCGCGGGGAGCCGATCCGTCCAACGCGGTGAGCCCACCGAGCGGTTGGCCCGGGAAGCCGCCTTCAGTGCCGTCTGCACCACCACCCCGGAAATCAAGTCACGCATCCTGACCGCAGGAACTCCTTAGAGGGAACCGCCGGACCGAGACGCATGACGGCGATCCCAGACCCCGTTTTCGCACCCTCAGTCCCATCGCAAGCCTCCCCGTCTCACTCCACCGGAACCGGCGATCAGGCGGACCGACCCACCCGTCTGATCAGTAAGCAGAACAGCGCCCAACAGAAGAATCGTCGGCCAGGTCGCCGCCCACCGTGATGCACGGTGCATCACCCAACCCCGCCGCGAGTCCCATCTACCCCGGGCCTACCACTTCGCGGTAAGGCGACTCGGCGAGTCTCGGCCAGTTACCCTTGCGCCCTCAAACCATGCGTGGAGCACCGCGCTCAGGAATGCGGTGCTCGCTGGCGGCTCAGCTAGGCGGCTCGCAGCGGAGGCAGGAGTCAGCAAAACCGGCGGGTCGCATCCCGGAATGCCAAGTCTCGACCCGACGGAATACGGCCCGCACCCTTCACGTTAAACCGCCTCCGGAGTGACCTCAATGGCCAGTTGGGGGCGGCTTTTTGTCGTTTAGGGGGACCTTCACCGCACCCGGCGGCGTGGTCTCGAAGGAAGGACCGACGATCGTCGGCGGGATTCGGGCAGGCCTTCCGACAACAGGAACCCAACAGCGCCTGTAGCTATCAGCTACACTTGTAGCAACTAGCTACACCACCCGGGAGTGAAGTGATGCAAAGTACTGCGGACAAGGTCACCCGCCTGGCAGCGGACCTGGTGGCCAGCGCCATGGCCGAGGGAGAACGGCAACACCGCACCGGACGCCAACAACTCGAACACTGGGCCCGGGTGGGACGTGCGGTCTCGAGCCGGCAGACCGCGGCCCGGCGCCGAGTAGAAGACGCTCTAGCCGGCCGGTTGCCGATCGGTGAACTCGGACCCGAAGAAGGCACAGTGTTCAACGCCGAGATCAACGCGGCGATCGAGGAACAACTGGCCACCACCGACTACAGTGCCGCGCTCGCGGCCCAGGGCATCACCACGGTCGCGCTGTCCGAGGACGGTCAGATCATCGAGTACCGTCCCGACGGCACGCGCACAGTCCTGCCCGAGTGAAACGACTCGACCTGGTGGCCGGCTGCAACGGCGCCGGCAAGTCCACCTTCGTGGCCTTCACCCTCGCTCCACTGCTTCCAGCCAGCCCGTTCGTCAATGCCGACGAGATCGCCAAACAACGATGGCCGGCAGATCCGGCTGCCCACTCCTATGAGGCGGCAGAGATCGCCGCGAAGACCCGAGCACACCTGCTCACCCTAGGGAAATCGTTCATCGCCGAGACGGTGTTCTCCCATCCGTCGAAGCTGGAGCTGATCGACGAAGCACGCACACACGACTACACCGTCGTCTTACATGTGGTGATGATTCCCGAGGAACTAGCGGTCCAGCGTGTGCGCTACCGGGTCCGAGCCGGTGGACACGAAGTGCCCGAAGACAAGATCCGCCAGCGATACCAAAGAATATGGGGTCTGCTCGCTCAGGCGTTCCCACGGTCTGATCACGTATCCGTGTACGACAACAGCTCGAGCACCGGCCCGCGCATCGTCGCCCAGTTCACCGACGGACACCTCGTCGGCGAAGCCACCTGGCCCGCCTGGACACCCGCAGAACTGACCTCGCACACCAGCCGGGGCGAGCACCCATAGGTGCGGTAACAGCCCGGCGGATCCGAACACCCAGAACACGAGAACCCAACAGGCACGGCCACCGACCACGGCGCACCGAAAGTCACCGACTCCGACGAGCCCGACACGCCCTCGAACAGCTCACCGCCAGCCGAAAGACACCCAGTCCCCCATCGTGGACGTCGAGGACACGACACCGCCGAATCCTTCGAACTGCCGGCCCTGGAGCTGACTGTCTACGGCCCGTCGAAGAACGTGCTCAGGTCCCGTGCCCTCGGAAAGTGTTCGGGTGCTTGGGGTGTGTGCGGTGCCACTACGGTGGTGATGACTCCGGTCAGTAGGTGACCTCAGGAGGGGCGCGATATGTTTCGAGGGCTCGAAGATGCGGCCCTCGGATGTTCGGTGTTCTCAGGCGCAGTCCCGCAGTCCCGCAGATCAGCTGGGCACCGCTGGCGAGGCAGATGCGGTGGTGGACGAGGAAGTAACTGGTGCACGTGAATTCGCCCGCCTGCTTCGGGATGACCCGGGCGGTGAGTTCTTCGCCGGACAGGTCTGAACCACGTCACGACACCGGCGTGCCGCTCCCGGGGTGGTCGCGGCAGTACTGTTCGGCGATCTCGTTAGCATGCCGCGCCAGCCAGATCCACTCCCCCACCACCTCATCCCCGAGCAAGATCAGATCCGCCCACCGGCACTGCGGCCCACGTACACACACCAACGCCAACCCGGAATCCGACAACGTCTGGTTCGCCGCCCGCGGGCTGAACTCGCATCGAAATCCCACCGACCCATCACCTCACGGCGCCGCTACCGGGCGCGCGTGCCCGGGGCAAGTTCCTCCGACGACACAACCACTCAGGGGCAGCGCCGTCGTGGACGGGCACACCCGGCCTGCCTGATCGATACCGACCCGGAGACCCTGCGCGTGCGGGCAGCGGCGTTCGCCGGGTAGCGCGATGATCGCGCTGGCACTGGCTCGGTTCCTGCCACCGGGCACGCCCTGTGGCCGTGGGCTGGCTGCGGAGGTTCATGCGCGGAATGGGATCACGCACGTTCTCCACCTTGTGCCCCATCCCATTCGTGGCTACCGGAGGACAGCGGGGCGGCCTCGTCGAGGAACCCGCGAGCGAACGCGATGACCTTGTATCCGAGCACCTTGTTGTACAAGGTGCCCTTCTCGGCGCCGCCCTCGTCGGAGATGGCGTCGGTGCTGTACAACGCGTCGTACAGCGAAACCCATCGAGCGTTGGAGGCATTGATCGCGAAGCGTGCATTGAGCACGGGAACCACCAACTGGGCCCGCCGTCATGATGACCTCGGTGTCGACGCCCGAGGTCGTGAGGGAAGTCGGCAGGCTCGTCGCATGTAACCGATCTCCTTCAAGAACGCCTTGTAGGTGGCGCGGTCGTAGTCGGGAACGGCATGCTCGCCGTGCCAGGCGTCGGCCTTGCCCTGCGATCTCGTCACGCACCGCCGGGAGCGCCTTGTTCTTCGGTGCCAGATCGGTCATCACCGTTTCGACGCCACCCCAGAACTGATCGGGAATCGACACCGGTACCCGGGAGCGCCTCGTTCTGCACGAAGTCGTACAGCACCTTGGCAACCTGAAGACCACCAACACTCTTGCGATCGGTCATGGTCTGTTCGGTCCCATACTTTGTCATCAGCTCGAACAGGCGCGTGCTTGCTCAGTCAACGGACTGCAACTTTCCCGAAAGTAAAAGCCCGTCGATGTTGAAGGTGGATGCCGCCACACGAGCCGTGACTGGGCTCGTCGGTTGCTACTCAGGGGATTCCCAGCGCCACCACATCCGGCGACCCCGTCCGTCGGATTATTGACGACAGGAGCATGAATTAAATTAGGTGTGGCGACCGCAGCCCTTGTCGTCAAGGACCACTTGATGAAGTCCGTTGAACTTGGTCTCCCTGTTCTTGTTCAGCTCGACGAGGATGCCTGCAACGGTTACTTCACATCGCACCAATCGAGTGCAGTGAGCGCCAAACTCTTGGTTGCGGAGATGATTTCGTCTACGTCACAGTATTCGTTCGGCTTGTGAGCGTTTGCCAGATGGCCCGGCCCATAATTCACAACCGGGATGTCTGTTCGCGCAATCCATGTCGCATCGCAGGCGGCGGGGAAAGCTTCGACTATTGCTGTGCTGCCGGTCCCTTGTTCGTGAGCGTTACCGAGAGTGCGGACGATTTCGTGATCATCTCGGGTGTTGAAGCCCGGAAACTCGACCAGCCACTCGTAGGTGGGTGGGTGCTCCGCCAACCAAGGGTCCAAGGAGACCGACCGATTGACGAAACTCTCGATCTCGAGCTTCACTGCGTCGGAGTCGTCCTCCGGTGGATACCACACGATGAAATCGATCTCACAGTACTCAGCAAAGACAAATGGAATGTCGATGTCTTTCCCGCGTCCGTGAATCGTTCCGGGCATGACGACGAAATGTCCCGGCTTGAACAGTGGGCGTTGCTTGCTCAGCCCCCATTGCTCTTCGATCCCGTATAGCGCTTGCAGAACCAAGTAGCCTTTGTCAATCGCGTTCACGCCCGCCTGCGCACCGGCCCCGCCGGCCCGTACCAGCTCGCGGCGAAGCCCTGGATGCCCGGCGAGTCCCTCGACTCGAACTCGACCCCACAACAAGCTCGCAGCAGTTGGATTGATCGTCAGCGGGGAATCGAAACTAGCGGATGGCTCGACGACTATCGCCGCGTCCGCAATGTATCCATTCTGCAGCACGCAGCCTGTCCCGACTTCATGCTCGCCCAATTCTTCACCTGCCACGGAATGAACGACCAGGTCGCCGGCAAGCTCGATACCTGACGTTCGGATCGCTTCGATCGCACTGAAGGCAGCGACAATCCCGCTCTTCATGTCGCTTGCCCCTCGGCCGTGTATTCGGCCGGAGACTTCGCTCGCGACGAAGGGGTCACCTGTCCATGTATCGAGATTCCCCGCCGGCACGACGTCGATGTGGCCGTTGAGCAACAGCGACCGACCTGTGCCACCGCCCTTCACGACACCAGCGAGGTTCTCGCGTTTTTCTTGGCTCTTGACGAGTTGGGAGCTGTCGAAGAGATAGCCGAATCTGTCGCGGAGTAAGAGGTTCGCCTCGGATTCCTGACCGAGATAGTCTTCGGACCTGACGCCAGGATAGTTCGGATTCACACTGGGCACCTCGACCAGACGTTTCACGTCGTCGATTATTCGTTGACGCGAGTCCTCGATCGCGGCGAGTACACGCCGAACTGCATGTTCTGTCATGCCCGCGTCCTTTCGAATTGATGTGATCATGAGAGCCATTGGCTGAGTGGAGCCTGACCCGGTTGGTCCACGAAACCATCGATCTGCAGTCATCGGGGTGGCCATGCCGCTTGTCCAGAAGCGATCAGCCTCGGATCCGCTCGCGCTCTCCATGCCATTCGCGGTCGCGTAACTCGTTCTTGCGAATCTTTCCGGTCGAGGTCTTCGGTAGCTCGGGTAGGAACACGATTTCTCGTGGCGCCTTGAACGCCGCGATGTGGTCCCGTACGAACTGCGTCAGGTCGGAGTCGGAGACGGTGGAATCCGTCTTCAGAACCACGAACGCTTTGGGTCGTTCTCCCCATTTCGTGTCCGGAACGCCGATCACCGCGACGTCCAACACCGATGGGTGGGACATGAGAACTTGCTCGACCTCGATTGTCGAGATGTTCTCACCGCCGGATATGACGATGTCTTTGGCGCGGTCCATGAGCTGTGTGTAGCCATCTGGGTGCATGACTCCCAGGTCGCCGGAATGGAACCAGCCCCCGGAGAAGGCCTCCGCGGTGGCCGAATCGTCGCCGAAGTACCCTTTCATGACTATGTTTCCGCGCATGACGATCTCGCCCATCTCGGTACCGTTGCTGGCGACGTCGACGAGTTCGCCATGCGGACCGCGTTGAGTGCGGACTACCCGCACTGGGCCGGAGGCGAGCATTCCCACTCCCTGACGCGCCAGCAGCCTCGCCAGTGTGTCCTCATCGAGCGCGGCCCAGTCCGCCTGAGGTTCGCAGACTGCACACGGTCCGTACGTCTCGGTCAGGCCGTACACATGCACGATTTCGGCTCCGAGTGCTCTGACCGCCCGGATTGTGGTTGGGCTGGGTGGAGCTCCTGCTGTAGTGATGGTCATGCTCCGGTCGAGCCGATGCGCTGCATCGGCAGTGGCGAGCGTCGTGAGAACCGTCGGTGCCCCACTCATGTGGTCGATCTTTTCGCTGTCGATGAGTGACCACATCGCGTCACCGCGAACCGCACGGATGCATACGTGAGTTCCAGATGCGGCAGTGACTGCCCAGGGGCCGCACCAGCCGTTGCAGTGGAACATCGGCAGTGTCCACAGGTATTTGGTGTCGATGTCGAAGTGCTGATGGTGAATCTGACTGAGAGAGTTGAGGTACGCGCCGCGATGGGTGTACATCACCCCCTTCGGGCGACCGGTGGTGCCCGACGTATAATTGATCGAGATGGTTCGGGTCTCGTCGTCGACCTCCCAGGGCAAAGGCTCTTCCGACCCGCGTGCCATGAGTGCGTCATAGGTGAGGTGTGACTGCCCGGTGTCCAGGTAGCTACCGTCCTGCTGCGGTAGTTGTACCGTCTCCCGAACTGTCAGTAGCGACGCATCATGCAGCTGTTCGAGCAAGACGGGTTCGCCGAGCAGAAGGACAGCCTCAGAGTGGTTACATATGTACTCGATCTCCGGTGGCGACAATCGCGTGTTAATTGCGACCAGTGCCGCGCCGATAAGAGGGACTGCATAGTGGGCCGCCAATAGCTCAGCCGAGTTGGTTGCCAGATAGGCAACTCGGTCACCGGATCCGACTCCTGACTGGCGAAGACCGTGCGCAAGGCGTGTGACAATGGATGCGAGGTCAGAATACGATATGCGCCGCTCCCCGTCTACGACCGCGGTCTTGTTCGGATGTACCTGGGCCGAGCGCTCAAGGAATTTCAAAGGCGTTATCGGTGTGTCCAGTCCTGTCACGAAAGCTCCTTCAATTTGAAACGGTTTGGTCATTGTCGTTGCGACTCAGCGTGCGCAGTCGATCGCCGTTCGCTGGTCAACGCCCGTGTGCACGCTCCCAAGGCTTCTGAATGTCCATGCGTGGCGTCTCACACGTGCCCGACGCGTGGGGCTGTCCGCGCGTAACATTGATCGACAAAGCGCACCGATTTCTTGAATCCACCTCGGGAAGGAAGATGTTGGACTTGCCCCAACTAATATGCTGACAACCTTGCGATGGCGGTACCCAACGCAATCCACGATGTGTCATCCAGCGCTACTGCAGACTCGCTACTTTAATATGTCCAGCAGCCGCCGACTGGGAGTGCTTACGAGCGGATCTGCGCGCGCGTTCGTTGGAAAGCGCGCCAGGTCATAGCGCGAGTACTGGGGTCATCGGTAACACCGGGCTTCAATCGATGAATTGCCTGATTGTGTGGGGCTGATTTCACAATATCGGGATTCGAATATGCCTCATCAGAAATCTGGGCGAGTACCGCGATCCATCGATCCAAGGACTCTTTGCCGTACATCTCGCCGGCCTCTGGTGTGAAGGGCTCAGGAATTAGCCACGGTTCATGGCTCGTCCACATCGCGTCGATCCCGAAGTCAGTCATACGGTTCTGCACATCGTGCACGTCGACGCCGGTGTCTTCCTTGAGGGTCTGCATGCTGTATCGCGTCATTTCGAGGCGGGGGCTCGTACTCTCAGGGTAAGACCGAGTGACGCCTCGGATTGCGAGTAGTCCTTTTTCCATGTAATTGTTTCCCAATACAGAAATGTCGGACGCCTGGGCGATACCCTCAGCGCCCATTGCTCGCACCCATGCGTACGCTTTAAGGATGACCGGCACGTTGCCCCAGAATTCGCGTATTTTTCCGACACTGTCGGGGCGGTCGTGATCGAGGTGGTAACGCTCACCGTCGAAGGTGACAAGCGGAGCGGGTAAGAACGGGGCGAGCTCAGCCGAACACCCATAGGCGCCAGTAGCGGGTCCTCCGACGCCGCTCTTAGGTGCGCCGAAGGTTTTGTGAAGCATGAACATACATGCATCAAAGCCGATTTCACGGGGTCGTATCTTCGACATCGTGCCATTGAAGTTGGCGCTGTCGTAGAAACAGAGGCCACCCGCTTCGTGGACAATCTCCACCCACTCCTTCATCTCCGGGTTGTAGACGCCCATGTCATCGGGATTACCGACCATCAAGGCCGCGGTCCGATTCGACACAGCAGCCTTGAGCGCGTCGAGGGATGGGTAGCCCTTCTCGTCGAGCATCAACGTAATCACCTTGAACCCCGCGGCAGCAGCTGTCGCGGCGTTGCAAGGGTGAGTTTGAATAGTCGTGATGACTTCGTTTCGTTGTTCCAGCTCACCCCGGGAGGCATGGTAGGCGCGGGTCACCGAGGCGTTGACGAAAGCAGCTTCCGCCCCACCACCAGCTTGAAACACAAACTGGTCCATTCCGGAAAGCTCACGCAGAATGAGATCCATCCCGTGCACAATCTCCAGTGTTCCCTGCAGCGTGTCCTCGTGCTGCAGCGGATGTACTTCGGTGACTTCCGGCCGCCACGCAAGTGCTTCGTTGACCTGCGGATTGTATTTCATCGTGCAGGTTCCGAAAAGACTGACACCCATCATTCCCAGCGTTTGTTGTGACAATCGCAGGTAGTGGTACAGCACCTCCGGCTCGGACATCTCGGGCAACCCGGGACGGTCGCATCGGCGCACGGCGGTGGGGATAAGGTCGACCGCTGCGCCAACCCGTGCTTCGATGTCGTCCTCGGCGTGAGAGAACACTGCACCTCGACGGCCAGGGTAGCCCATCTCCATGATGATCGGTTCGTTCCAAACCGGGGCCTGGATTTCGTTTACCCTAGTGCTCATTTGCAGTCACCTCTCTGAGAGCGCCCACCAGGCGATCAATATCAGCTTTTGTATGGATCTCGGTGACACAATAGAGTGCACTGGCACCTAACTCAGGGAAATCCCTCGTCAGGTCTTTCCCACCGAAGATCCCGATATTCAATAATGCATCGTTGATCTCTTCAACGGTCTTACCTGTGTTATCGAAGTTGATGACGAACTCTTTGAAGAAACCCGACGGAAAGGCAACTCGGACCCCATCGATCTCCGACAACAACTGTGCCGCATAGTGCGCGCGCTGCAGGATCAACCCCCCGACGTCCTCGAACCCTTGAGGCCCCATCAACGCCATGTATGTGGTTGCAGCGATGGCCCACATGTACACCGAATGGCCGGTCCAGTCATTTCCCTTGTCTCGCAAACCATAAGACGATTGCTCGAAAAGACTGAGACCGAATCCGTATTCCCCAGGCTTGGTCGTTTCGGCAATACTGATGAACAAGGTGGGATACTGATGAGCGTAGCGATCCTCGTCGCGTGAGGCTATGAAACCGCCGACTCCCCCGCCGGTGTGCATATGGATGCCAAGCGGCTGGATCGTTCCGACAACGAGGTCCGCGCCGAAATCTACCGGCGATGAGAGAATCCCGAGCGAAATGGGATCGACACCGACGATGGTTTCCGCACCTACAGCACGCGCAATGGCCGCGATCTCGGCCCCTTGATGCTCTATTACGCCAAGATACGATGGCGTTTCGAAGTACACCGCCGCTGTGTGCTCACCTACCGCTGCCCGAAGATCGTCCAGGTCGATCAGCCCGCTGGCAGGATCATAATCGATCAGCCGGACTGCGATGTGGCTCTCCATCTCTGTTGGCTCACAATAGTTGCGGATCACGGACAACCGCTCGGGATCGATCGCGCGGACAACCGCGACCTCCGTGCGTTGTGTAATGCGGGCAGCCATTCGTAGGGCATGGCCCGCGGCGGAACCCCAACTTCGGACGGGTAGGCCCACCAGGTCGAGTTTCAGCAGCTCGCCCAGCTGGCTGCAGAACTCAAACCATGCCTGATTACGGCCGTGATCCGAGCTGGGCTCACCAAAGACTGAGGTAAGCCATTCGTTTCGGCGAACCACCTCGTCGCACGCTGCGGGGACATGGTGTTGCCACAGGCCGGCTCCGAGGAAGTTCAAGTTCTGCTCGCACGTGCGGTTCTTCGCGAGGGTGTTCACGAGATGCCGTCGGAGTTCGGCTTCACCGAGGGTCGGCGGCAGATCGAGTTTCCGAGTAGTGCGGTGGTCGGTGGGAATTTGCTGGAAGAGTTCGGCGATGGTGGGGACGCCTATTGCGTCGAGCATCTCCTGCTGAAGCGCGGGCACCGAATTTGCCATGTACGGATGCGCTGTGCTGTTACTCATTGATGCCTCCTTATGCCTTTTATGGTTGACGTTTTTCATGAGGCGACTTTATGAATCACACTATGATCATTGCCAGTTTGAACATGGATATAACCGGTAAGCCTCTCGTCCAATTCGAGATCGCCGGTATCGACACGGAGCGGCGCATTGCCGAGCGCAATCAGCTTCTCGATAGACGAGAAAACCATAATGCGATCGAGCCCAGCTTCGCGAATTACTCTTGGGCTGATTTGCTGATTTCCGCGCCCGAAGAGGCTGCCTTGGCCACCGAGAACGCCGACGACTATTCGAGTCTCTCGACCACTCATCAGTCGAAGTAAAGTACTTTCATCGACGTCGGTTCCGACCATTTCGCCGTCGAGAACGGCATCGACACCCAACAGGGTCGAGTGCAGATTCAAAGCACTGGCTATGCGTTGTGTAGTCGTTCCCGGGCCAAGGATATATAGGCAGTCGGGCCGCATCCCTCGCGCCAACTGGTGAGCGGCGGCCTCCAGATCTTGTTCACTCCCCGGCCGCGAGCCGGACTTTGCGTTCTGGACGAGATGACGCTCGAAAGGGCTGCGCGCGTAGCCGTAGAGGCGCGCGGACATCGTGTCGTTGCGGATCGCTGCCTCGTCGAGATCCATGATCTCTGCCTCGCGCAACCTGGCCACAGGATTTCGGGACAAGTACAGACCGGCTAGACGGCCAGCGTTCGCTGGGTTCGTGCCGAACAGTGCCGAGTGCATCTTCACACCGGCGGGCACTCCGACCATGGGGACACGATCCCCTACTGACGAAAATATGTCTCGCGCAGTGCCATCGCCGCCGACGAACAGAATCAGGTCAACCGGTCGAGCGGCCATGATGGCTGCGGTCGCTCGTGTATCGGCAGCGGTTGAGCAACCAGCCGCCAATTCGTACACCGCTTCCGGCGTCAGACCTGCTGCGCGCGCAGAACATTCGCCCATCTCGGCAGGACCGGTGAGGAGTCGGAAAGAACCTGTGGTAGCAGCGAGTTGTGTCAACGCGAGGCTGGCTCGAGCCTGCGAGGTGGGCCGGGCGCCACGCGATTGCGCTTCGCGGAGTATGTCGGCTCCGTCGGTGCCTTTAAGACCGACGGCGCCGCCCATCCCTGCCACGGGATTGACGATCAGTCCTAGTGTGGGCAGCGTCGCGTCGTCATCCTGTGTGGAGGTCTCGTGCACGTCTATCTCCTATCCGGCGCGGGCAGGCCGCAATCGACTGCTGCGGTGCGAATCGGCGAGCGGTGAGAACGGTAGTTGCTCGACTGCATGGATTGGGTTGGTGCCGGTCGGCCAATTAGAGAACCAGTTCACCCGGGCCCTTGTATTCCTGAATCATGTTTCCACCATCGATGGTGATGAGTTGACCCGTCACGTACGAAGACTCTTCCGATGCGAGAAAGCCAACGAGAGCACCAATTTCACGGGGTTCACCGCTTCGCCTGAGTGGGGTGTTTTCGCCACCGATATGCATTCCGGGCGTCAACGCTGCGGTGTTGACGTATCCGGGCGCGATCGCGTTCGCAGTGATTCCGAACTGGCCGTTCTCCAGTGCGATGGACTTGGTGAGACCGACAACACCCGCTTTGGCTGCGGCGTAGGCGCCCAACCCAGCGATCGCGCCAACAGGACCGGTCACAGAGGAGAAGTTGACGATGCGGCCGTACCTCGTTTCAATCATGTGCGGTAAAACAGCCCGCACACAATTGAATTGAGTGGTGAGATTAATGGCGAGAGTGCGCTCCCATGATTCGATCGAAGTCGTGGCAAGTATCGGCACCTCGAAATCGACATCGTCACCCTTCTTTGCCCGCGCTGCGATTCCTGCGAGATTCACCAGGCCGTCGATGACACTGGCGTCTTTCACTACCTGGTCGATCAGGTCGACGACATCCGAGTGATTCGTCAGATCCACGGTGTGGGATCGGACGTCGAACCCCTCCCGCTCTAGATCATCTCGTCGCTCGTGGACCTGCTCGGAGATGTCCACCAGAGTCAGCAATGCACCTTTCTGCGCCAGCACCCGGGCGCTCCCGAAGCCGATGCCCTGAGGATCGGCGACCCCCGTGATGACGATACTTCTGTTCTCTAACTGGCCGGCCATGGTGTTTCTCTTTCTGTAGAACGGCGCCACTCACCAAGCGGCGAGCTGAAGACGGCATGCAAGCGCGAGTGTGCGAGGAGAGTCTCAGAGGTTGCTGTGTGGTTCCCCGGCCGCGAGACCCTTCGAGAGGTCCACATCACATCTGTTGTCGCCTCTGATTCTGCCGAAGTTTTACCGACGAGAGAAACAACGAGTCCATTCAGATTTACGCACTTCTGTTGTGGATTGTTTGATCGGATGTCCGTGGGGCAGGTCTCGCACATTTCAACTGGACGTCCAGTGCGGGAGCTGTCATGACCCCCACCGTTGAGTGAGAGTGGCCTCGGTCGCCAAGTCGATATCGAAGTAACGAGGCCGATTTCCCTACGGTGCACAGCGCGTCGGAAATAGTCGTCTCCTAGCACCGCGAGTTGGGACGGTACGGAACGAGACGATCGATCTGTGTCTCATACGCACTTTGGCGCGTCGGTTGGCGTGGAAGTGAGACGCTACGACCCGATTGCTTGCCGCAACATCGGCGGATCGTCGAGGTCTGGTGAGGTTGTGTGGTTTTGCGACAATCTTGTGGGCGGAGGGCATTAGCCGTCTGCGACTCGGACACCAAGACTGTCTATTAGTTGCGGAGCAAGGACGGGGTTGACGTCGACTGCCCGGATCTCTGCGCGCCGTTTGGGGCTCTAGCAAGTCGAGAGTCCCAGGACAGGGCACTAAGAGTTTGTCTCATGTGGAGAGTTTCTTGAAGCAGGTGAGTGCGGCGGCGAGATGGAGGAATCCGGCGAAGTGTTCGCCGTGGCGTTTGTAGCGGATGGTCAGGCGACGGTAACCGGTGAGCCAGGCGATCGTGCGTTCGATCTTCCACCTGTATCGCCCGAGCCGATCGTTCCTGTCGATCCCGCGTCAGGCGATGCGCGGGACGATGCCTTGGGCGCGCAGCCACCGACGGTGGACGTCGTAGTCGTAGCCCTTGTCGGCGCGGAGTTTTCCGGGCCTGCGGCGCGGACCACGCCGGGACTTCACCGGAGGGATCGCGCCGACCATCGGTTGCAGCAGGGTGCTGTCGTGGGTATTCGCTCCGGAAACGTCGACGACCAGCGGGATTCCGTTTGGATCGGATAGGACGTGGATCTTCGATCCCTTTTTGCCTTGATCGACCGGACTGGGTCCGGTCAGCGAGCCCCCTTTTTCGCCCGGACGCTTGCCGCGTCCAGGATCGCTGCCGACCAGTCGAGTTCGTCGGCGCCGCCGAGCCGGTCAAGCACCTCGCGATGCAGTTTTTCGAACACCCCGGCCGCCGCCCAGGTAGTGAACCGGCGGTGCGCGGTAGGGACGGTCACCCCGAACGACGGCGGAAGGTGCCGCCACGCGCACCCGCTTGTCAGCACGAACACGATCGCGGTGAAGATCGCACGATCGTCGACCGGCGCGCTCCCACCTCCCTGCGGGCGGGCGGCGAAGCGCGGAATCAACGGCTCGACGATCTCCCACAACGCATCCGGCACCAACCGCAGAGACAGCTCATCTACCACGCGTCACATAATGCACCACAAGTCACTTCATCCACATGAGACACGCTCTAAAGATTTCTCGCCGACGACCTGCTGACAAAGCTGCTTGCTGCTCCACCCGCCAATGCGATTGCCAGCACCGCGATCAGCGCCACTGCTACGCCGTAACCGCCGACCAGCAACGGAAAATTCTTCACTACCAAAAATACCAGTGCCCCGAACGCCACGAGCGACACAGTCGGCGCAATGAACGTCGTCAGCCAGGATCCTCGTTCGTGTCCGCGGAAGAACACGATGACCGCCAACGAGGTCAAAGCCATCAACACGATAATTCCCAGAGTGGCTGCGCCGGAGAACCACGTGTACAGATCGAGCACTGGATCCAATCCCAGCATGACGGATCCTGCGATGGCGAGGAGGCAGTAAGCGGTGACTGCCAGCGATGCCCGCGACGGTGCGTGATGACGGGGATGGGCCCGACCCAATGCCGAGGGAAGCAGACCCGCCGCCCCGAAGTTGAAGGTGAACCGGGCGAGTACGTTGTGGAAGGTCAGAAAGCAACCGAAGAGACTTACCAGAACAAGTATCTGAACGGCGTCCTGTCCGAAGACGCCTAGGAACGTCCATGCCAGTTCGGTGACCAGGGTCTGAGGGTTCTCGATTGCTTTCGCGACGAGACTGTTGGGGCCGGTACCTACTGCAACGGGAGGAATGATCGAAACCTGTGGATCCCGGGAGGGCGCACCTTCCCGGATGATGATCTGTACACGAACAGGATTCTGATCAAGTCCAGCGCGCCAACGCTGGCGGGAAGGCACGCCCGTGCTCACGATAGTGGACCACGACGACGACTCCAACGAGACCCGCCAGGCAGTCGGCGCGGGCCGCTCGTTGCTCGACGAGATCGTCCGCGACGGCGCCCGGCAGATGCTCGCCGCAGCCCTGCAGGCCGAGGTCGCCGACTACATCGCCCGGCATGCCGGTGAGATCGACGACAACGGTCACCGACTGGTGGTTCGCAATGGCTACCACGCCGAGCGCGAGGTGGTCACCGCCGCCGGCGCGGTGGCGGTGAAGGCGCCACGGGTCAACGACAAGCGCATCGACCCCGACACCGGTGACCGTCAGCGGTTCTCCTCGGCGATCCTGCCGGCATGGGCCCGCAAATCCGCGCAGGTGTCCGAGGTACTGCCGCTGCTGTACCTGCACGGGCTGTCGACCAGCGACTTCGGCCCCGCCCTGGAGCAGTTCCTCGGCACAGGTGCCGGCTTGTCGGCCAGCTCGATCACCCGCCTCACGACTCAGTGGCAGGACGAAGCCAAGGCCTTCGCCCGGCGGGATCTCACGCAGGCGGATTACGTCTACCTCTGGGTCGATGGTATTCACCTGAAAGTGCGGCTCGAGCAGGAGAAGCTCTGTTTGCTGGTGATGATCGGGGTCCGCGCCGACGGCCGCAAGGAACTCGTCGCCCTCTCCGACGGGTACCGGGAATCGACCGAGTCGTGGGCGGATCTGCTGCGGGATTGCCGGCGGCGTGGGATGCGGGCCCCGGTGCTGGCGGTCGGTGACGGTGCCTTGGGGTTCTGGCGGGCCCTGCGCGAGGTGTTCCCCGAAACCCGGGAACAGCGGTGCTGGTTCCACAAGCAGGCGAATGTTCTTGCTGCGCTGCCGAAGTCCGCGCATCCTGGTGCGTTGGCGGCGATGAAGGAGATCTACCTCGCCGAGGACATCGACAAGGCCCAGGTGGCGATCAAGGCCTTCGAGATCGATTACGGTGCGAAATACCCGAAGGCGGTCGCGAAGATCACCGACGACGCCGATGTGCTGCTCGAGTTCTTCCGGTATCCGGCCGAGCACTGGGTACATCTACGCACCACTAATCCCATCGAATCGACCTTTGCGACAGTGCGTTTGCGGACCAAGGTGACCAAGGGGCCGGGGTCACGGGCGGCGGGGATGGCGATGGCCTACAAACTGATCGAGGCCGCCCAAGCCCGGTGGCGGGCCGTGAACGCACCGCACCTGGTGGCGTTGGTGCGCGCCGGTGCGCTCTTCCACAAGGGCAAGCTCCTCGAACGGCCTGTCGAGATCACCCCAGAACCGTCACCGGACACGCCGGTATCCGAGGTCGCCTGACACACCTCGATCCACAGGATTTGACGATTTCTCCTGCAACGGCAAAAAGACTGAATGCATAGAACAATCCGATGGCGACGATGGACACGTATGTCGCTCGGGGAATCGTTCGACGTGGATTACGCGCCTCGCTTCGGAAAATAACAGTGGCCTCGAAGCCCACGAACCCGAAGAAGGCGAACATCAGGCCGAGCGATGGCGTGCCGTCGGTGAAGTGTAGTGGGTTCAGGGCCGATGCGGTGGTTCCCTCGGGCCCACCACGAAACACCACGACGAAATCGAGCACCAGCATGATCGCAAGTTCGAGGACCAACGAAACGCCGAGAACCTTGGTGCTCAATGCGATGTCGCGGTAAGCCAACACCCCAGTGATGAAGAGCGACACCGTGCTCCACGCCCACCACGGAATCACGGCACCGGTGAAGTACTCAATGGCACTTGCAGTGGAAGCGCCCAAATATCCGACGAGCGCGACGAACAGCAGCGCATACGACACCAGCGCCAGTGTGGCTGCCCCACGTCCGCAGACGTGGCCCAGGCCAGCACGAATGAAGTCGTAGAATGCGCCGGCGTCTGTGACTTCATGGGCCATTCGAGTGAAGCCGACGGCGAATACAGCCAAAGCCAGCGCTGCGACAACGAAGAACAGGGGTGACACGGGACTTTCGCTGGCACTGACGACAACTGGAAACACCGCTACTGCTGCCGCCAGCGGGGCAGCACCGGCAGCTACCAAAAATACGACGCCTCGGACGCCGATGCCTTTACCCATGGGGACCGTGGCGGTGCCGGTCTCAGTACTGACGACTGAACCAGAGGATGTCGAGGACGATTTTTGAGACATGCCTGCCTACCTGACGTGGGTTGTCGATCTCGCCGATCGGTCTAGTGCGAGATGATGAAAGTAGAGATTCTTGCTGTCAACCTGGAAATACGACCGATTAGGGTATCGATTGACTCGGTTGTCGACGCACCGCTCGTTTGCAGTCTGCTGGTGATTGTGACCTCACGGCTTTGGACTTATGGCCGTCGACGTGATCGCCCCGCAGCGGAGTTCACCAAGGAGCGTCCCAGCGTCAGAAGCGTTCGCTGCATACTCGCTCCTTTCGGTCGAATCGGCGGATCTCAGAGACGCGCATCACATCCAACTGCGAGTGTGCCGCACGAAACTGAGGTGAGGGAAACAAAATTTTTGACTCTATTTACGCAGATCTGTTGTGAATCGGAGCCCTGGGGGCCATGATGGTTGGCGTTGCAGTTTTAGATACCGAGAGCGAGTTCGATGGACGTTCATACGCGTCGTCTACGGCATTTCGTGGCAGTTGCAGAGACCCTTCACTTCACCCGTGCAGCAGAGAGTCTGTACGTTTCGCAGCAGGGTTTGAGTCGCAGCATCACTGAACTCGAACACGATGTAGGCGTACCGCTGCTTAAAAGGACAACGAGAGCAGTCGAACTGACCGACGCTGGCAAGGCCTTTCTCCGTTCAGCGCGTGAGGCGTTGGCAGTTCTGGACGCGGGCGTGGCAGACGCGCACCGAGCGCATTCCAAAATGTCCGGTGTTCTGCGCATCGGGTTCTTTGCCGCGTCAGCACTGGAGCTGACACCGTTGATTATTTCGGAGTTCAGAACTCGTCACCCGTCCGTCAGCCCTCGGATCGAAAGCTACGACCTCACAGATCCCTCCTGTGGTCTGCGGTCCGGAGAGACGGATGTGGCGTTCTTGCGGTTACCGATCGATCTGGCCGACCTGAACTCTGAAGTTTTGTTCACTGAACCGCTTGCAATTGGGATGACGAGCTCGCACCCTCTTGCAGCGCAGAACGTGGTGCTGTTGTCTGATTTGCAGGATCAGGTAATTTCAGCACCGGCTACCGACGACGCACGTTGGCGCGCATTTTGGACACTGCGTGATCTCGGGGTCGACGATGACAATCTGCCCCGCATCAGCAGGGAAACCGCAACGATGGATGAAGAGCTGGACAACGTAGCGGCGGGTCTCACTTTGTCGGTGTCTGTGCCCAGCATGGACCGATTCGCACATCGGGCGTCGCTGGTGTACCGAACGCTGGGTCAAGTGGCGGGATCGACGCTATGTGTCGGATGGCGCGGACAACCAACTCCACTGGTCCAAGCATTCATAGCCGTCTCGCGAAAAGTCCGCGACGAGCACCGCGACCTCGTGGCCCGAATTGAAAGCGGTAGCGCCGACTGATGGGTACTTCTTACTTGCAGTGAACCCGACTCAGTGGCAACCACTCGAGCCGCAGTTCACGCCGGAAAGCTCACCGGCACAGCTATTCCCGAACTGCTGAATACGCGTGATCACGGCTAGACTAACCACACGAGACGCACTCGTCCGCCGCGGCGCACCGACCCGCCGTCATCGACCTGCACAGCCCGTGAACCACCTCATGCGCAGTAGGCGGACGTCGAAGCTCATCTAGAGGACGGGATCACCGATTCGCCGGAACCGGTGAGCAAGAATTTTTCGTACAGCGATGCCGAAAGGCCTCGACCATCTACTGGCCGAGTCGCTGATCCCCCCAGGTGGCGTCTCAAGTCGCGTCCGCTGCGACCGATAATTCGGTGCGATGCCAGCTGGACCGTCAAGACATCTTGACAAACAGCTCGCCGCTCCCCTTCGACGCACCTCAGACACGGCTCTCGGCGTCGAGTAGGTCGAGGGTGCGTTGCAAGAGCTGCTCGATCCGGTCCTCGACGTTGTTCGACCAGGTCGGGGACGTCGGTCAAGGCGGCGTGAGCGCGGCGACGCGCCTCGACCCCAGTGCGGTAGTACTCGGAGCCGAGGTCAATCGCCGGCGTCTCCTGTGCAGCGATGGTCGTGCTGTAATCCGCGGCGTCGTCGTCGCGCAGTCGCCTGATTCGACGGCGCGGGGGGTGCTGCGGCGCAAATGCCGGTGCGGTGCCCGGCGATGACCGCCCAAATCTCGGCACCAATCATCGCCGCGACGGGCAGCGGCAGATGGCGGCCACACCGGCCGATCGGCGCCGCGACCGGCCCCGGTCTGCCCTACATCGATTAGCACCGCACACGCGCCACTCGAGAATTCCACCGCAACGACGCCGACAACGCACGGCTGCTGCCCGAGGGTGAATTAAGGTTGCGCCGCATCCCTACCTCCGAAAAGCGCGGAACACTCTCCGACATCACGAGCCATCAAGCATCACGAGTCATCAGACGGCGGTGCGCTGGCTTCGGCTCCGAAGCATGGTGGGCAGGACTATCACGACCGCCAGAAAAACCTGGATCAGTGCGAGTGCGCTCGCACCATAGAACAGCAACTCGAGCGTACCGCTCGGCGGAGGGGCGGCGTCCACGGTGTGGGGGGCCGAGCGGTGACGGTGTCCGGGGGTCGCGGTGTTCGCCGCGCCGATGAGGGTGTTCGTCATCGAGACCATCATCATCGCGTGTAAGACGAGCATCCCGGCTGCCAATGCCCCCGTGGTGGACCAGTCGCGGATGGTCGGCTTGGTCCACAGATGCCCGACGCAGAACAGGCAGGCGCAGGAGAGGGCGAGCATCAGCAGGCTGGTGCCGGGAGAGTGGGGCAGGTGGGTGAGCAGCACCGGAATGTGTGCTGCGACGCAGGCCAGAACCAAGAGGGCAGCGACCTTCCCGGCGGCGGTCGCCCGCACGGGATTGACCGGCAGGGTGGGCCGCCAAACGGTGGCGGCGGCGGAGGTGGCCATGAGTTCTCTCCTTGGGTTCACTCGTGGTTCCCGGCAAGGACGCGCCCTGAGCTGGGTACGGAAAGAGGGCGCACAGGTTTTCGGCGATGGTGCAGTGCGGCGGGTTTGCCAGAAGTGTGTGGCCGGCCCGCACCCTGATGGGCGCGGACCGAACCGGTCACGGTCATCTGTTGTCGAGTTCGGATTCGGCCTCCTCGAGGGCGGCGAATTCTTCTTCGGGTGCCTTCGCGACGAGGTGGTGTCGGCTGTAGAAGGCGAAGTACGCGATCATCACCGCGTACGCGGCGGCCGCGTACAACACCACCGAGGGGTCGACCATGAACCCGGCTGCCAGGGCGGCGACGGCCAGGACCAGGGCGATTCCGGAGGTGAGCATTCCACCGGGGGTGCGGTAGGGGCGGTGCAGGTGCGGTTCCCGGATCCGCAGGACGATGTGCGAGATCATCATCAGGATGTAGGAGACGGTGGCCCCGAACACCGAGATCAGGATGAGCAGGTCCCCGGAACTGGTGAGGGACAGAATGAATCCGATCACCCCGGGCACGATCAGCGCCAGGAACGGGGTCTTGCGCCCGTTGGTCAGCGACAGCACCTTGGGCAAGTAGCCGGCCCGCGAGAGCGCGAACGTCTGCCGCGAGTAGGCGTAGGTGATGGTGAAGAAGCTCGACACCAGACCCACCAAGCCGATGACGTTGACGAACTGGCTCAGCCAGGTGGTGCCGCCGTTGGCGGCCTCCATGGCGTCGATCAACGGGTTGTCGGAGTCCTGCAGGGTCGATGCGCCCGATCCGCCGGGTCCGAGGGTCAGCAGCAGCGCGGCGAGGGTGAGCAGCACCAGCACACCACCGATCAGTCCCTTGGGGATGTCGCGCACCGGGTTGCGGGCTTCCTCGGAGGCGAGGGGGACGCCTTCGACCGCGAGGAAGAACCACATCGCGTAGGGCAGGGCGGCCCAGACTCCGACGATGCCGAATGGAAGGAAGCTGCTGGCGCCGACAGCATTGGTGGGGGCGATGTCGATGAGGTTGCTGACATCGAAATGCGGGATCATTCCGATCGAGAAGGCCAGCAACCCGATCACGGCGACGATGGCGATGCCGAACATCAGCTTGAGCACCTGCGAGACGCCGTACAGGTGCAGACCGATGAAGGCGATGTAGAACACCGCATACACCAAGGGTCCGCTGATCCCGAAGAGGCTGTCGACATAGGCGCTGATGAACGTGACCACCGCGGCCGGGGCGAGGACGAATTCGAGGAGCACGGCGGTGCCGGTCAGGAAGCCGCCCCACGGTCCCATCGCGCGGCGGGCGAAGCCGTAGCCGCCGCCGGCCGTGGGGATGATCGAGGCCATCTCGGCCAGGGCCAGGCACATCGCGGTGTACATCAGGCCCATCAGTCCGACCGCGATGAGCATGCCACCCCAGCCGGCGTGGCCGATTCCGAAATTCCAGCCGGCGTAGTCACCGGCGACGACGTAGCCGACGCCGAGTCCGATCAGCAGGACCGGTCCTGCGGTGCCGCGGCGCAGCTGACGGCGGAGCATGTAGTCGTCGGCGACGTTGTCGTAGCCGACTCCGCCCGCGGCGTGGGCACCGGTGGTGCCCGCGTGGGTGTGGCGGCCGGGGGCCGCCACCGGATCGGTGCTCATGGCTAGTCCTCGCATCCGCAGTGCGACCCCTCGGCCTGCCGCTCGGGGCGGGGCAGATTCAGGGTGGGGTTCTGGTCGAAGAATCCGTGGGGTTGGAGGATGAAGCCGACGTGCTGGCGGGGCATGACCGGCCAGTCTTCGAGGCGCACCACGTGGTGCATGCCGAAGGTGTACCAGACCACGATGTCCTCGTCGACGATGTTGCGGTTGCCCGCGATGTAGGCGGGAAGGCCGTCGCCGCCGCGGGACTGATTCGGGTACTCCCCTGCCGGGAAGCGCTCGGTCTCGTCGTAGGCGGTGACCCAGAAGTTGTTGGTGGCGAACCCGGCTCGCTTGGCCACCCAGGAATCGGGGGTGGCGGACAGGGTGATCGCGTCGGTGGGCTGGAGCCGGTAGGCGACCGGTTCGTCGACGATGTTGCGGCGGTCGTGGTTGACGATCTTCCAGAATCGGTGCTTGCCGGCGTCGGCGAGGCGGGCGGCGTCCTGTTCCCGTTCGAGGAGACGGTCGACGGTGTAGAAGCAGCTCTGTGTCGGGTTGGTGCCGGGCACCTCGGTGTCGACCTCGTAGACCGCGTTCTTGGTGCCGTCGAGCTCGAAGTCCATACGCACGTTGAAGATGTGCTGGTGGATGGGGGCGTAGAGGCCATCGTTGTTGAGGGTCTGCCCGTACAGCGACTTGGTGCCCGGCTGCTGGCCTGCGGTGGAGAGGATGCCGGTGGCCTTGACCAGGAACTCGATGGTGCCGTCGAGGTAGAGGTGCCAGTAGAAGCCGTACTCGTAGTTGGCGACGGTGGCGATGAAGGAGATGATCAGCTTCCGTGAGCGCCGGACCTCGGCGGTGTCCTGCCGGTAGTCGTAGTGCTTCCACATGATCGAGTCGTCTTCCTCGTGCATGCAGACCGCGTTCTTGATGGTCATCGGGTTGCCGTGGCTGTCGCTGACGATGCCGTCGAAGTACTGGATTTCGCCGAGGCAGTCGCAGCCGAGTGCCAGGGAGTTCGCCAGGGCACCGATGTTGTATTCGCCGGCGTCGAAGGCGTTCTTCTTGTGCTGCACCGGGGACGGGTCACCGTAGGGCACCACCATCTCCACCAGAGAGGCGCGGTTGATCACCGACCGGTCACGGTTGCCGTCCCGGAACATCAGCTGATGCAGCACCAGACCCTCACGAGGGGTGAAGCCGACCCGGAAGCTCCAGTCACCCCAGGTCACGTGCTGGCCGTCGACCCGGAAGGAGCGGCCCTGAGGTGAGGTGATCTCGAGGGGCTTGATGTCGGTGCGGGCCGGACCGACCTGTTGGGGCAGGTAGTTGCCGGTTTGCTGCGGAACGGGGATGAGGCCGTTGTCCTCGATCTCGACGACCTCACCGTTGTTGAGGTCATAGATGATGATCAGGCCCTCGGCCGGGTGCGCGTAGGGGCTGTCGTCCGGGTCGAGCCGGGTAAAGACGAGGGCGCGCATCAGGCGGCGACCCTGGTCATCCTTGCCGAAATAGCCGGCCGACCACGGCTCGATACACACCAGGTCCAGGTTGGTCAGCCCGCGGCTGGCCAGGGCTTCGACGACGCGGGGATCGCGTTTGCAGTTGACCTCACATTCCTCGAACTCGTCGAGCATGATCGGCGGCTGCGCGCCGGACGGCAGCTCCACCCACCGCTCGAGGCTCTCGTTCTCGAGGTCGACGGTGGCCTCGTAGCCGTATCCAGTGGACCGGTCGATCAGCACGGCGCTGGCCTCGCGGCGAATCTGCGAGAGGTCACCCCGCAGTGCCTTCTTCGACGGTTCCTTCAACTCCACCTGCACGAACCGGAAGCTGTCCGCCTGCGCCTGCGTGCTCTTCAGCACCGACACCGCCTTCGAGATTTCGTCCCGGCTGAGGGGGTCGAGGGGATGTGTTCCCGGGGCGGCGACCGTGCGATCGATTTCCTGAATGGACATGGGTGTCTCGCTCCTTGGGCATGGTTCGGCCACGCGTCGACATCACGAAGAGGCGCCCTCGATGGTGGGCATTTTCCGGGTGGCACGGTGGCCGGGTCGGTTCATGAATCGATCGGTGGAGATGTCTGCGTAGATCACGGGCTTTCGCTTAGCGATGTGATCGGTCGCCGACGCCTTCGAGGTGTCCCTGAAGAGAAACCTGCCAGGGTGCGGTCAACCGTTCACAGCAAGAACCGTAACGCTGCTTTGTGATTGGGAGCACACGCCGGCGAGAACGAAGGTGAGAACTTCGTGCCGGAAAATTCTCTAGCTGGTTAACATGGATGAAACCTTCTCGTCATGTATCGGAAATGGATGGATTCGACGCTGGGCGTGACATCGATCACCACCCAGGGCCGCGTGCAGCTGCTGACCAGGCGACTTCGCTGCTTCTTTCAGAGATGAGCGTGCGGAACATGACGACTTCACCGCACAAGCGGGCGCTGGTCGCGGCGCAGTCACCCGTGCAGGGGTTGCCGCGCCGTCAGCTGCCCTTCATACCGGTATTTGCCCAGTCCGTCGCGGCGGTCGCGCCGTCGGGTGCGGCGGCAGTGATCCCGGTGCTGGTGATCGGCACCGCCGGCGGGGGCGGCGCGCTCGCCGCTTTCGTGTGCGCGGCCGTGGTCATCCTGCTCGTCTCGGCGTGCCTACGGCCGATGGCACAGCGGATGGCCTCGGTCGGCGGAATCTACAGCTATACCGCCCGCGGCCTCGGTCCGACCGCCGCCGTTCCGACCGGCTGGTCCGCGATCGTCGGATATGCGACGGTCGGCATGGCCGGCCTGCTCGCCGTCGGCACCTACCTCTCGCACATCGCCGTCACCACCGGGTTGGCGCGGGGCACCCCCACCGGTGCGATCGTCGCCGTCACGGTGGTGGCCGCCGTGGTGGCCGCCCTGGTGATGATCCGCGGCATCCGGATCTCGGCCCGGATCACCCTGCTCGTCGAGTGTGTCTCCGTCGGCCTCGTCGGTGCCCTGCTGATCTTGTTGCTGGTCACCACGACTCGCACCGGCGTACCGGTCGCCGCCGCCATGAGCTGGGAGGGCAACGCACAGGGCATGGCGCTGTCCGTCATCGTCGCCGTCAGCGCGTTCGTTGGCTTCGAAAGTTCCACGACACTGAGCGGGGAGGCTCGCCACCCATTCCTGTCGGTGCCGCGGGTGATCCGGTGGACCCCGGTCGCCGCCGCCGCGTTGTATCTGATCGCCCTGCCGGTGCAGGCGATCGCCCTCGCCGAGGCCCCCGACTCGGTGCGCGAGAGTGCGACACCGCTGGTGGCACTGCTGGTCTCGGAGGGCTCGACCGGTTTGTCGGCGATCCTCGACCTGGGAATCGCGGCCTCGTTCTTCGCCTGCACCCTGGCGTCGGTCAATGCGCTTGTACGAGTGCTGTTCTGCATGGGCCGCGAGGGCGTCGCCCCGTCTGCCCTCGGCCGCACGCACCCGCGTTTTCAGACGCCCGCCCCTGCCATCGCTGCGTCGATGGTCGTGGTGACCGCTGTGCCGATCGCGGTTCTGCTCGCCAGTGTCTCGCCCGATCAGGGTCTGCGCATCTTTCTCACCCTCAGCGCCTGCGGCTATATCGGCAGCTATCTCGCGGGGTGCTTGTCCGCGCCGATCCTGTTGCGGCGCATCGGAGAGTCGACCCCCGCGGTCTGGGTGCTCGGTGTCGTGACCACCGTCATCCTGTTGTTCCTGGTCGTCAACGCCGTGGTCTTTGCCATCCAGGACGGGATCGTGCTCCTCGCGGTCTATGCCGTGATCATGGCTGCGGCGGTGCTCTACACCCTTGCGCTTCGGCGTCTGGCTCCGCACCGGCTCGCCTCGGTCGGTATCTACGACGAGACCCAGCGCACCGACCTGCTGCCCACGGCCGCGTTCCAATGAGCCCACGCACCGACCCGTCCCGACACCACCCCAGTACCGTCTCGAACTCTCTCGACATCCTCGAGGTGGTCGCCACCCTCGGCCTCGGGGTCACCGCCAAGGAGATCGCCGGCGCCCTGCACCTCCCGCAGGCCACCGCCTACCGGCTCATCAACTCGCTCGTCGCCGAGGAGTATTTGGTGCGGACCTCGGATCTGCGCGGATTCGGGCTCGGCGCGCGCCTCAACGGGCTGGTCACCGCCGCCGTCTCCCCCACCGTTCCTACCGCCGCGCGCCGGCAACTCGACGACCTCCGCGACAGCGTGCGGTTCGCCGTCCACGTGATTGCCTTCCACAACACGACGCTGCGGGTCCTCGACGCCGACCCCGATCACCCCGTGCGCGCTACGCGTGAGCTGGTGCGTTACCTGCACGCCTCGGCCGCCGGAAAACTCTTACTCGCCGACCGCACCATCTGGCAGGAAGCGTTGCCCTCGACTCCGCTGCGGCAGCTGACCTCGGCCACCGTCATTGATCTCGCCGCTCTCGACACCGAACTGCGCACCATCCGCGATCAGCAGTTCGCCGTTCAGGTCGACCAACTCGAACAGGACCTCGCCTGCCTGGCGGTGCCGCTGCGCGACCCGGACGGAGACACCGCCGGCGCCCTCTGCCTCGCCGGCCCATCCGCCCGCATCGACGCGCTCCTCCGTCGCGCCGACTCGCTGCAACAGTGCGCGGGTGTGCTCGCGCCGTTGCTGTTCTAGGCAGCATATGAAGATATCCACCGTGCACCGATCCACCGCAGCGGCGCGACCGCCCGCGAGGTCCCCGGCCTCCAGCGGGCCCCGGCGCGGTCGGATCACTCGGTGGCCCGGATGCGTGGGAGAGCTGTGGGGGCGGCGTCCGGAGCGATCACC
Organism: Rhodococcus sp. G6(2025); assembly: GCF_058628105.1. Lineage (NCBI taxonomy): Bacteria > Bacillati > Actinomycetota > Actinomycetes > Mycobacteriales > Nocardiaceae > Rhodococcus > Rhodococcus sp. G6(2025). The sequence goes on along the minus strand of NZ_CP179751.1, from coordinate 414,883 downwards.
ATCGCCGCACACGCACTCGGTGGCGGGCGAGCTTGGACCGACGGCAGCCGGCCGAAGTTGGACCACCGACAAAGGCGTGTGGCCTGGGTCACATTTCAGCGATCGCGGCGGGCGGTGGATCTACCATTTCCTCGCATCGGAACACGAAGGAGCAGGTCGATAACCCAACACGGCGCAAGCCAATCCTGGACTGGTTAGCAGGGATTGGTGCACTGCTCCGACGAAATTCGTGGCTCCGGTCGATTACTTCGCACGCAGCACATCCGAGGAGACATCAGCGACGCCCACCACCCAGGTACACCAACACGGAACCGCGCTTCTCGACTGGAGCGCGTCCCCTCCCGACGCGCAGTGCTGAGGAACGCGGTCAGGGCTCACGCGGGTACCTGTTGAATGTCCCGGCGAGGCCCGGCCGGAGCGGACTACACTCCGACCGGGCCGCTTCGGCCCACCGGGGCGTAACTGCGCCTCTGGCGCGTATGACACTGGGGCCGAGATAGTTTCAGACTCCGGTAATACCGCAGGCGCGGGCTGGGTGTCGCAGGGTGCAGCTTCGCCGCGCACTGACAGCCGAGAAGTAACCACCCCGCGCACTCGCGGCAATGTAGTCGTCTTCACGCGACACAGATCAGGACACCGACGACCGCTACTGCGGCCAGGGAGGCACCGACGCAGATCAACCACGCCCGCGTCGCCAGCTGCCGCCACCGATCACACCGCTCGTCTACATCCGCGACAGCGACCGAGCCGACCGGATTCGGATGAGACGCTCGGAACTCCGCAAGGCGGCGGACTTTTGCGTCCGCTCGTGCCGCCACACCGAACGAGACGGGGACCACCAGAAGCGTCACCGCCAGCAGTGCAACCATGAGGCCTACGCCGGTCCCGAACATCATCGTCCCTTCCACAGTAAACAGGGCCCGTCACGGGTATCGCGCGTGATCCCCGGCCACGCGAGGCCACGGGCACAACCACGCCCCTGTCAGCTCTATCGCCGAACTGCCACCGAGTGTTTCACTCGCCGGCATCGGCGCAGGACTATGGATGGCCGCGGGCGGCCCTATACGCCGGGCATCGGGAACTTCCACACCGCCACCACAACCACGCCCATGATCAGTCCGGCGTACAGAACAGTGCTAACAACACCGACCCGCAACGTGTTCAGCAGACTCGCGCCCAGGTTCTCGGTAATCCGTGCCATGACAACTCTTCTCTCACGTGCAGATAATTTCGGCAGCCACGTCGAATGGTGGCGTACCGGTTACCTTGGACCGATTTCGACACCTGCACATTGGCCGAACTACCTACGCCCATAACCGTATTTGGGTCTGGAGGTTTGGGTCTCAGTTCAGGGTCGCAACCGAACATCCCCGAGCGCCAGGCTTCTCCCACAAATTCAGCTGTGTTCTACGTCACAGACTTGGTGCCTGAGCTATGTCGCCCACGCATTTCGCATTGCCAGCACAATTCGTGTGGGGTTGCCGGCCCGCCTGCCGGTGGCGATCCGGCTCGGCCATTGGTCGTCGGCGACAACTGTAGGTGCGCGGCTCGCCGCAGATACTCGATGGCGCGGAACAGTTGCCCATGCGACTGGACACTGTGCAGCACAGAACAATCGGTAAGCGAAGCGGAACTGTCACTTGATCGCCCGCTATCGAAGCCTGCCGGCACTGTTACGGCGAGGCAGAACAACGGGTCCAGTAGCGCACCTTGTCGCTGGATCGCGCATTTCGCCCTCAGAAGCTCGCGTCCGGATCGTGCACGCACTGCAGTAGGCCTCGTCGAACTCACACTTACTGGTCGGTAATTCGGAGGTGCGAAAAATACTGCGATGGCATGGATCACACTCCCTGGACTTCCCCGTGCAGGCTCACGAAGATCAATTATGCACTGCTCGTTACTGCGTGCAGATTGTCCGTGTAGCGCCCCTGCCAGCTGATCTACATCGTTGGCGGGGGCTGCGCTTGGCTGCGCCACAACACATCAACCGTGTCACCGCCGCTGTTCGCATTTTGTGACGCGGCGCCCCTCGGATCACGTGTCACCCTCCGAGCGAGTCACCCCTTGCCCCAGTCTCGTTCGCCTATTTCCACATGCATTCTCGGCGCCCCTGACCCGAATTGGGTAGACGGTTGCGGTGACCTCGACCGCGAGGGCGACCAGGGCGAGCCAGATTCGATTCAGCAGCACGTACGGGGGCGATAGATTCCACCTCTCGTTTCCTGCACCGGAACCAACAAGCTATGTCCCGGCACAATCCCCGTTGCGACGGAAGGCTCCTTGATCGTCAGCCCGCCCACACGGTGCACACCGACTGGGCGGGCTGACGAGGGTCCTTGTAGCGCAGAACGTGCCCGCAACAAGCGGAATCAGGTGTGATTGGAGGCCCCTCTCACGCGTGGTTGCCGCCCAGACAGTTCATGGTGCTACCAACGCCCGCATCATCCTTCGCCATAGGTGAACACCCCTCCATCCAGATGTTCCATATATGCATGCAGCGGCCCGTCCGTCCGTTTCGTCCGTCACGCTCGCCTGCATCGCCCGCCGCCGCCCTCCACGCCACCGCGTGCACCGCCGAGTCGAGAGCAGTGGAACCATCCGCCGAACCTGAGGTTGTGGAGACTATCGACATACATAATCGCCCTGCACCGGGCCCCGCGCCCGCCGCGACAGCCCGCGATTCCTCGGTGCCAGCCGCCGCGGCGGTCGCAACCGCATCCGCCGCAGACGACGTCGTCGACCCCGACGATCCGCCTGGGGAATAGCCTGCACTCATGGCCGCACGGAAGACCACCCAGCGACGCTCCAAGCCCAGACGAGCCAGCGCCGCGCCGCTGATACCCACCCCGGGGCACGGGGAGCAGATCTGGATCCTCGATGTCCCTTATCGGGCATCCGCGCCCGGTGCCAAGTACTACAAAGCGCTCAAAGCATATGCCTACATCGGCACTCAATTGCCCGACGAACTCACCGTCTACGCGTCGAAACCGTACTCGTACGCTCGCTGGGTCGAAGAGGACTTCAACGGCGTGCGGCAACCGGGCGCTACTGGTTTCCACAAGATACCGCGGCCCGAACAGGTGGACGCCGCGAAGGCGATCGCGACGGCCTTTCACCACGGCAAGCGCGGATTCCTGTTGGCCGACGAGCCCGGTGTAGGCAAGACCGGCAGCGCAATCCTCGGCGCGAAAGCTGCGCTGAAATTAGGGGGCGGCGACACCGTACTCATCACCGTGGACCGGCCGGCCCAGATCACCATCGCCGCGTGGCGCGACGCCCTCGCTGCGTTCGGCGACGGAGGCTATCGGTGGCTGATCATCTCCCCGGACCAGCTCAAGAAGTTACTCGGACGCAACGGCCAACCGAAGTACTCCTTCTCCCTCATCATCAATGACGAGGCACAGCAATTCAGGCACCTCACGGCCCAGCGCACCCAGTACCAGCGGCGCATCAACCGTCTCTCCGCGACGCCTGAGAAGGCGCCGTTCGTCATCACCGTGACGGCGACGCCGGGTCATCACCCAGGCGAATACACCTACTTGTCTTCGCTTTTCGCGCAACTGCACGATGACCCGCCGGGCGAGTGGGCCGATCTCGGTAAGAAACTGGTCGAGCATGGCCTACCCCTGACTCCCGGGTGGGACAAGGGCAAATGGGACTGGAACGACCAAGCAAAAGGCTCTCAGCGGCTGCAGCATCAGGCCGTCACCCGCGTCCGAAAATGGATGACCGACTGCGACCCGCCCGTCATGATGCATCGCGACGCGCCCTGGGGGCCGCCACCTATCGACGGCCTGCCACTCGACTTCACCGCCACACAATGGGCTGCGTACCACCAGGACTGGAGTGAGTTCCGCAGCGCGATGAGGATCGCCCGCCAGGGGAACGACACCGCCCGCGGCCGTGCCGCTCTGATGCGGTTCCGGCAGAAGGCAGGCATGCTGCGAGCCCCGCAGACCGCCGAGCTGGTAGCCGCACACGTCGAACGTGGCTACCAGGTACTCGTCGCCGTCGAATTGGTCACCACGGCCGCCGACCCGGTAGCCAACCTCTTGGAGGAGCACGGCATTGGCGTCTCCCGCATCTTCGGCGCGGGCGATCTCGAGACGGAGCGCATTCGATTTCAGCGAGGCCACAACCCGGTCGTGGTGTTCAACACCGCATCTGCGATCAATCTGCAGGCGTCCGAGTTGATGGTCGACGGTTCCCGCGCCTCATCGGCACGTCGCATCGGGTTCTTCCACCAGCCTCGCTACTCCGGAATTGCCGCACGCCAAACGATGGGTCGTGCGCATCGCGACGGGCAGGTTTGCTCGTGGTCACTCCTGTTCGCCGCCGGAACGGTGGAGGCGCAGGCGGCTCGGATCATGATCAATCGGCTCATGGTGACATCAGCCAGTGTCGATGGCGATCTCGGGGCGTTCGGAAAGCTGGCCCGACTGTTCGACGCAGACTGGCTTCCCGAAAGCATCTTCGAGTAGGAATGATGCCTGGACCAGGGACTCCTACAATCGAGAGCGAGCGGATGTACATAACCCCCGCAAGTGTGCTCACAGTTGGGTGTCCACCTTGGTGTGGGCCGCCGAGTAACGACACAAGGATGGGTCGCTACCCGATGAGCGGGAGCGCAACCAGACCGAGGATCGGCAGAGAGTTCGCCGCCGTCGATCTTGATCAGTTCGAGGGGGGCGGAGAGACGGCGATGGTGAACGCGTGCGCGGCCGGCGGGTGGTCCTGGCCGGTCTACAGCCCGAATCCGCAATTTTCCATACGGGACAACGTCATTGCGCGGATCGCGCGGAGGGGATGGGTCAGCGCGGGGTGCCTCCCGCGGCCAGGTAGGTGTCGATGGCCTGTTGCAGGCGGTCCAGGGCCGCACCGTAGGCGGTGAAGTCGCCGGTGCGTTGCGCCTCGCGCAGGTTGGCCAGGGCGTCGTTGAGTTCGAGGACCGCGGCGGTCAGCTGGTCCGATGCCGCCGGCGGCGGGGCGGGCGGGGCGCCCGGTGGGGACGGCGCCGGCGGTTGCCCGCCGGTAGGTGGTGGTGTGGTGGCATCGCCGCCGGGTGCGGTGGCAACGGCGCCGGTGCCGGTGCCGAAGACCTGGTCGAGGGCCTCGGCGAGGGTGGGGGCGTACCCGATCCGCACCCCGCCCGTGCCGGGTTCGCGGTAGCTGACCAGGACCCGGGCCAGCTGCGGGAACGTGGAACTGTTGGGCGTGCTGGTCAAACGTTCGGTGAACACCGGTTCGACATAGAGAATGCCGCCGTCGGCGATCGGCAGGGTCAGCAGGTTGGCGTAGTAGATCCGGTTGGACCGCTCGAGCAGGGTGCGCTCGGAGGCGACGCGGGTGTCGGAGATCATCGAATTCTGGGTCTGCCGCGGGCCCTGGGTCTGGGTGTCCGTCGGCAACCGCAAAATGTCGATCCTGCCGTAGTTTTCGGGGTCGGAGTGCACCGAGAGGTAGGCAGAGAGGAATTCGCGGTTGAAGCCGACCATGGCGCTGGTGAGCCGGAAGGACGGGGCCGCGGTACCGGCGTCGCCGACCAGAACGTAGTACGGCGGCTGCTCCCCACCGGTGTCGGCGGTCGGATCGCTGGGCACCGACCAGAACGCGTTGGTGGTGAAGAACTCCCGCGGATCATCGACGTGGTACTTCGCCAGCAGGTCCCGCTGCAGGCGGAACAAATCCTCGGGGTAGCGGAAGTGCGCGCGCAGCTCGGTCGGGATCGCCGTCGGCGGCTGCACGGTGCCGGGGAACACCTTCATCCACGCCCCCAGGACCGGGTCGTTCTCGTCGACCTGGTACAGGGTGACGGTGCCGTCGTAGGCGTCGACGGTAGCCTTCACCGAATTCCGCACATAGGACACCTCCTCGCGGGCCAGGGTTCGGCCGGTGTCGTTCACGACCGGCTCAGCGAGTGAACCGACCTGCGAGTACGGGTAGTGCGCGGCGGTGGTGTAGCCGTCGACAATCCACACGATCCGGCCGCCGACCACCGCCGGATACGGGTTGGAGTCGGTGGTCAGCCACGGGGCGACGTGTTCAACCCGGCCGGCCGGGTCCCGGTTGAAGATGATCTTCGACTCGGACCCGATGGCGCCGGAGAACAAGATGTTTCGCTCGCCGTACCGGGCGGCGAACGCCAACCGGTTGACCCAACTGCCCACCGGCACCCCACCGCTGCCCGTATAGGTGTACTGGGCGGTGTCGGTGTCGTACTCGCGCGGCGGCACACCCTCCGGGCCGCCGACGATGGCGTAGTCCGGGTCCGCCTGCGCGATCACCTCACCGAAGTAGATGCGCGGTTGCTCGACCGGGATCACCTGGTCGCCGCCCACCTGGGAGGCGATATCGCTGACCGCATAGATCGGATACCCGCTGTCACTGCTCGCGCTCTGCCCGGCGACATCGCGGACGGCGGCGTTGACCCTATTGGCGGGAGCGGCGATGAACCCGTTGCCGTGGGTGTAAACGGTGTGCCGGTTGATCCACTGGGTCTGGTTGCCGCTGAGGCTGTTCGGGGAGAGCTCGCGGGCCGCGACGATGTAATCGGTGAGTTGTCCGTCGATGGTGTAGCGGTCGATGTTGAGATGCTCGGGAAAACCGTAGAAATTCTTCAGCTGTTGCTGCTGGGTGAAGGTGCGCGAGAGCACGGTCGGGTCCAGCAGGCGGGCGTTGGCGATCGTGGTGACGTCGGCGGGAATGTCCCGGGGCGACCGGGTGCCCACCCCGGGGTAGTCGAGGTAGCCGACCCGGTCCGGGCCGATTCCGTAGGCCTGCCGGGTCGCGGCGATGTTGCGTTCGATGTAGGGACTCTCCCGGTCGGCGGCATTCGGGCGGACCGAGAACTGCTCGATCAGCGCCGGATAGATTCCACCGACCAGGATCGCCGAGAGCACCAGCAGTGCCGTGGCCATCGCCGGGATCCGCAGGTCCCGCACCGCGATCGCGACGAAGAACGCCACCGCGCACAGCACCGCGATCGCGACCATGATCAACCGGGCCGGCAGCACCGCGTTGATGTCGGTGTACCCGGCGCCGGTGAAAGTCGGCTCCTTCCGGCCGCTCCACAACAAGGAGTACCGGTCGAGCCAGTAGGACGCCGCCTTCAGCGCGATGAACGTGCCCGCGAACACCGCAAGCTGGATGCGCGCCGGCCGGGACACCTCGATGACATGGTCCTTGCTCGGTGCCAGCCGGATGCCGCCGAACAGGTAGTGGGTTCCCGGGCCAATCAACAACGCCAGGAACACCGCGATGAACAGCCACGCCAGGATCAGCCGGTAGAACGGCAGATCGAAGACGTAGAAGCCGACGTCGTACCCGAACTCCGCGTCCACGATGCCAAACGCGCCGCCGTGCAAAAACAGTTGCACCGTCTCCCAACTCGCCTGCGCGTGCAGCCCGAACGGCAACGCCAGCAGCAATGCGATCCCCACCGTGAACGACCGCGGACGGCGCGACACCACCTCCCGGTACCGCTCGACCGGATCCTTCGCCGTGTTCGCGCCCGGGGCCGCGAACAGTGGGCGGGACCGGTACGCCCACACCACGGCCGCGAAGATCACCGCACCCACCAGCAGCGTCACCGCCGTGAACAGGATCAGGCGGGTGACCAGGACCGTCCCCCACACGCGACGGTAACCAACCTCACCGAACCACAGCCAATCGGTATACCCCACGACCAGACGCGGCCCGATCACCAGCAACGCAATGAGCGCCACCGTCACCATGATCATGACCCGGGCCCGCCGCGGCAGCGCCCGCATCCGGTCGGACGGTTGCATGGCCACCTCCCACGGGTCGGCTCACGAGCAGCCCCGCCGCGGACCACCTCGCCCGATCCAGCGAAGGCGTTCGTATCACCCCATTCTATTTCTAAGCGGCGCCGGGCTCATCCTGGCCGGCGCGCACTCGGCATCGGATTGGGCGAAGTGGACCCGCGAGTGGAGCGCCGCCGGGTTCGAGGGCGCGGCTCGTCGCCGGTTCCTCCTCGGCCGGTGACCGCGGAGCGGAGCGCGCAAGCCCGGTCCTTCAGGGCCGGGTTAGCGCATCGACTTCGGTCTACCGGGAGCACGGGGCGGTCGCCGCTGCTGCTCGATGTACTGCCGGATGATCGAGACGTCCACCAGGGTCACCATCAGCGCGACGCCTGCCGCACCGGATACGCCGAGCGCGGCGAGGAACGCGCCCATCTGCACGTCGACCGGGTCGATCAGCCGGGTCTTGGCGCGCAGCTCCCAGCCGACGAAGGCGACGGTCGCGACACCGACCCCGACCAGCATCGGCCCTCCCCACGGTGGCAGCACGGCGGTGCGCGGGTCCGGGTTGTACAGGCCGACGACGGCCAGCCCAAGGGCGACCGCGAGCAGCAGCCCCCGGCCACATCCACCCGGACGGGTTCGTGCGCCGGATCGCGGCGCGACACCGAAACCTGCACCGCGATCATGGCGAGCACGCCGAGCGGTACGTTCATCCAGAACACGCTCTGCGCTACGACCGGGCGATAATCCTCGCCGTCGAATAGCAGGGTTGCCCGGCCAAGATCTCAGCTTCGAAGCCCAGGCCGGCTCAGCGAGTCCTCCTCCCAAAGCTTCGACTTCGGTGTGATCTGCATGGGTTTCGTGGAGCGCCCCCACCTCTTGGAAAGGTGGGGGCGTCCAACGATTCCGAGGCCACCTCAGATCTCGCCGTACCAATTCTGAACCCGGAGATGTTGACCCGACCCGACGACCCCGGATTTAGCCGATGGGGAGGCATACCGAGCCAAGGTTCAGTCCTGTCGCGACGGTGACCGTCAGCGCTCCGGACGTTGAGGCTCTGAAATCGTCCACACCAACTTTTGCTCCGCCAAAGGTTGCTACCACCACATGCGCGCCCGTCGTGCTGAAGGTGTGCTGGACACTGGCGGTTCCGTTCGTCACGGCCGCTGCGGCGCCGAGCGTCGCATTGCCCTCCTTGAATGTGACCGTGCCACCGGTGAAAGCGGGCGTGACCTGGGCGGTCAAGGTGACTGGGCACGTTGTCGCAGCCATACCCTGGATCGAGATTGTCGTTGTGGTGTTGATGGTCGCAGCTGCGGCGGGTGGAGCCACCAGGATCATTGCCGCGGCGGTGGCTCCAAGGGTCAACATTCCGGCCCTCAGGCGGCGCGCAGGTCTGCGTCGACTATGTGCACCAAGGCCTGCAGATTCCCAACCTGACAGGTTGGATACAACTGATGTGATCATGACCGCACTCCTTCGATTCGCGCTGTGGGGGACGCGAAGCGGACGACCACGCATCAGACGTTTCGCGGCCGCCCGGGCCGCTGAATTTGACGTTACTCGGGGCAAGTAGCCACCAACAATGCCAAACCGACCGCTCGGCACAGTGTGGTCAGCCCCGGTGCTTCTTTCCTGGTGATCTGGACATATCGGCAACTCACCCGTAACTCCTGCCGCTCATAGGGCGGTATGGTCGGCGGCCGTGCGCGACGTGCGTGAGCTGCTGATGCTTCCTGCGTACCGACCTCGGCAGGCCGATCACCCACATGTTTCCGCCGCGAGGGTTAGCATCCCAGAGCGTGACAAGCTTGCGGTCGATACCGCTCACGCTTTTGCGAATGAATTACCGATTGTTGCGTATCCCTTTGCAATTGATCGAACAGGTCGCGGAATCACGCCTGGATGAGCACGACCGGTCCAGGCTGACCTACGAGGGATTCCTTGTCCACGATGCGGACGTGCACGGTCTGGCCTTTCTGCGACCGAACTGCCGCCACTCATCTCGGTGACACTGTCGCCGCGGAGCGCGCCGAGGAGTTGCGGCGCCATATCCTGGCCACGCAGATGACCGTCGCTTTGCAACAGCGGCGACTCGAGGAGCGACGAGAGGCCGAGGCGGCCGGCAGGACGGCGCAGTGGGAGGAGCGGCAGCGACATAAGAAGCGGCTCCGCGCGGCGAAGGTGGTGCCACTTTTCGAACAGATCGATCCCCCGTCGCCTTGACTTCGCCACGATCATCGCTCGGATGTCCGGGCGATCTTCCGCCAAGTTCTCGAACACCGGACCCGGGGATGCGATCCGTCCACCGCGCGTGCGCCAGGCCGGTCTGCGCGAGCCGGATCAGCACGTCTCGTAAAACATTCGGGTACAGCCCATTCGCGTCGCAGAAGCACGGTGAAGGGCACGTCAGTACAGCCCGAGGTCTTCCGTCAGGGCCGCCAGCTCGTCCGCGGCGCCGCGCGAGGTCCCCAGTTGCGTCCGCTGGTAGGCGAGCAGCGAGGAGGCGAGGATTCGGCGATGGCGGCCGACCATCCGGTACTCGATGTGCCCTTCGTCGAGGAGCTTGATCACATGTGGGCGCGAGACGTTGAGTATCTGCGCGGCCTGCTGGGTCGTCAGCTCCGCGTGTGCCGGGACGACGGTGACCCCCCGGCCCGCGGCCATATTCGCCAAGACCTCGCGGATCAGATCGAGTGCCGCGCGAGGAAGATGCACCGACTCTGCGGTGCCGGCGACGGTCACATCGAGGGTCTCCCCCGCCGGCTCGACGTAACGAAGCAGCTGCAGTGCCTGCCGGGCCTGTTCCTGCTCGACCACGGTCGGCTGATCATGTGCTGCGGACATCACGCCACGTCCTAAACGATATATACGCAACAAACGAAACAACCGCAACGGCGTGCTCGGTCCGTGGGGGGCCTTCGCCTGTCGGTCACGCAGCGGATACCGAACGTTCTGTTTTCCTGATTTCATGCCGCAATGAAGAAGACAACCCTGGGGATGGCAGCGCTGGCCGTTTCCGCACTCATCAGCGGCTGCGGTGGCGGCACGCAGTCCAGCAGCACGTCGCCCACCACCACGGCCTCGGTGGCCCGGCTGATCGACGCATCGAGCGCACGGCCCACGACCACCACGGGCGCGGCGCCCGCTACGACAACCGCCGCCCTGCCGGTAATCACGACGGCGGCCGTCGCCCCGCCGGTCGCGCCCACGACAACCGTGGCCGTTGCTCCCCCGCCGGCCCCCGCCGTCATTCCGGCAAACCCCCCGGCGCCGATCCACACCGCCCCGCAATCATCGGTCAGCTTCGCGTCCTGCGCCGACGCAAAAGCAGCCGGTGCGGCGCCGATCTACCAAGGCGAGCCCGGCTACTCGACGAAGCTCGACCGGGACAAGGACGGTATCGCCTGCGACAAGTGAGGCGTCAACATCGTCGACGTCGTGCCGTGATCGACGGTGCGGGTCACAGGGGGCACAGTGTTTGCCGGGTCCGGTTCCAGAACGGAAACAGCTCGGGGCTGCCGGCGTCCGGGTGTTGCCGTTGCGCCTGCTCGATGAATTCGAGGACCGTCTTTCCGGTGGTGTGCGAGAGTGCGCAGGCGTCCAGACTCAGCTTCGCCGACGCCACGAACCCGATCCGCTCGGCGTACGGGCCCAGGACCCCGGAATCGACGAACGGAGCGAGGCCTGTCCCCCACCGGTTGAAGGCGGACTGCAACCCGAAATCACAGGGAGACCCGAATAGTTCACTGCACGTCGTCGGTCCGCCGTGGACCATGACCGTGGTATCGGGCAGCGGGCGCGGCGGCTCGGGCGAGTCCGGCCGCGACGCGACCGCCCACACCACCAGCACCGCGGCGCCGACCACCAGGCACACCAGCACCGCCTTCAGGACCTGCTTCATCGCTCACTCACCTCGTCACACACCTTCATTGCACCACTCCTGCCCTGCGGCCGACCCGAAAAACCGGTGGACGCCAACGAGAAAGCCGGAACGCGAGCGCTGTCGTGGGTCATCGGCGGGGTATATGCGTAGATCCACCTCATAGAGGCCGCTACAACCGTGCGCGGCCGGCCACCTCAGATGCGAGGCCCCGCCACCGGTCCGCACCGGCGGGGGTCAGTTCCGCTTCCGCGGCGCCCGTTCGAGACTGTTGAGCTCATCGAGAACCCGGTCTACGGCGGTGGTCGGGATCCGTAAGTCTGTGCCCTCCGAGACCCGGAGGCGGTCGCGGACGTAGGCGAGCATGGCGAGCTCACGCTCGACGTCGGCTACGTTTCGCTCGCTCACGGTCTTAGCATCCCACCCCAGCGGAGTGCGAGTAGGAACTATGCCTCCCGCGTGGCGCCGAGCAGAACGCCGACAACGCAGCGCGGACCACCACTCCGCCCTTGCGGGACATGGCGTCACTCCAGTCGACACCCATTGCATATCGAGCGAATGACACCAAGTATCGGGCGGGCGGCGCACACCCTTAGACGATCCGCCCAGGCCGGGTGCCAGCTCGACCAGTGTCGCAAGGGACGGAATCGCGGGGAGAGTGCCACCCTCTCCCCGGGCGGTCAGTGACCCGCCCGCACCGCGCCAGTGGACGAGGCCACCGCTCATGTTCACCGCGTCGAAGCCGTTCTCCACCAGCAGGTTCGCAGCCCCGGCCGAGCGAATTCCGCCGGTACAGAAGGTGATGAGCAGACGGTCGTCGGGGAACTCCAGGCAGCGGTCGAGCAGTTCCTCGAGTGGCGCGTGCACGGCGCCGGGGATGTGTACCCGGTTCCACTCGAACTGGCGGCGGACATCGACAACGAGGGCACCGTGTTCGACGAGGCGGACCGCCTCCGCGGCGCTGATCGCCGGCGGTCGGCGCAGATAATGCCTGAGACTCATGCGCTGCGCGCCTCCTGCCGCAGGTTGACCATCGTGAGAGGGCCGCTGAGCACGGGCACGAGCGCACCAATGCGGGTCCGGGTCGGCAGGCCGCGACCGAGCAGTGCCGTGACGGCGACGGACAGGTAGAGCGCACCGTGGATCGGGCCGAGGACACCGGCGACCGCGGCGTCGTGCACGGTGCCGAGGTTGGCCAGCAACCCCAGGACGCTGACGGTCTCGAGTGCCGAGAGCACGGCCAGCGTGCACAGCAACCCGGTCATACGTAGCTCGATCCGGGTCGCACGATCATCAGCACGACGACGACCACCCACAGCAGGTTGAACAGGCCAGTCACCATGCCGAGGCGCCGGAGTTGGGTTCCGTCGTCGGGTGTGGTGAGCGCCTGTTGTTGGAGCGGGGCGATTTGCAGGGCGAGCAGTCCACCGGCGATCGCGGTGAGCACCATCGCGACCACGACCCAGACCTCGCTCGTGCGGCCTTGCACGGTGGCGAGGAGAAGGCCGACGACCGGGACCGCGATCGCCAGGACGCCGTAGATACGGGTGATCCGGTGCAGCACCCGGGCGGTGTTGGTGTTCCGCTCGATCTGCTGTGCACCGCCCACTGTGGCGGTCACCGGCGCGTGCCGGGGGAACAGGCTGGTGGCCACCGCGACCGGGCCCACGAAGAGGATGCCCGCCACGACGTGGAGGGAGAGCAACAACGATTCCATGACCTTCAGCCTAACTGAAGGTTGGCGGGTGAGGTGTCAGTCAGTCGCCGACATCACCCGCACCAAGTGCGCCCGCAGCGCCTCGGTCAGCTCGGGATGCTGCGCGGCGAACTCGTCATCGAGACGGGCCACTACCTCGGCCGCGCGAGCCAGCAGTGATTCGCCCTCCGCCGTGATCCGCAGGGTCGAGGCGGCCCCGGCGTGCGCGGTCGAGTCGTCGACCAACCCGGACTCGACGAACGCCGCGACCGCCGTGTGAGCGCTCTGCACGGTGATGCGGGAACGCCGAGCGAGCTCACTGAACGAGATGCCCGGCGTCCCGCGGATGTGCCCCAACAGCCCGTACTTGCGGGTAGTCAACCCGAGCGGCTTCAAACCGTCGGTGAATGCCGCCTCCCACACCCGGCTCACCGTGAGCAGCGTGACCGTAGGACTGAAAGGCGGAGGCTGCGACATGGGAGCAGGCTACCCACACCGCACCACCACAGCTCAATTTTGTGGGCGAACCCGTCGATTCCCCCTCAGAGTTCACGCCGAGAGAAGCCGAAGTCCACCCCCGGCCCTGACCAGCCTCGCCGGTGCCGGCGAAGACCCGACGCCGGCACCGCTGACGCGGACAACCGCCACCGCACGGCGCCGAAGATCATCGTCCCGCAGGCTCATAGCCTCCCTGGCAGGATGGCCACACTTTGGAACAGGGCAATGTTGCGACTCACGCGACCGGCGTCGCTACCTGAGCATCACGGAAGGCTCGCTCGAGCTCGGCCGAAATCCGCCGCGGGACAACACCTCGTGACCCTCGCTGATCGCCCACTCACGAATCTCCTTCGGCGACGTCTTCACCGGAGCCTCACTCCCCACTTCCCTCGTCACCGAGACCCATTTTGACCAGTTGTGCAGGGTCGCCTCGGAAATCCCGAAGTCTTTCGCGATCCCGAAGCCGTTCCCCGAAGAGTTTCCGCCGCGACGTGGTCGCCGCAAGCGAGAAGACCCGCTGAGCCAGTGCAGCCCCCTTCGATCACTTGTCATCGTGCAATCTATCCGGTGGGGATTTCGCAAATTTGCGACGTTAATTCGGAAAGTAGATGCTGACAATCTCAGCAATACAAATCGGCTTGTCGGCATTCTCGCGTTCGATCGTGACGGCCGTGACAACCTGGACGCCCGAGGGAACGGTTTCAACGTCTGCTATTTCAACCGCAGCCCGAATCCGCGAGCCGACGGGAACGGGTGCCGGGAATCGAACCTTGTTCGACCCGTAGTTGATTCCCATTCGGACGCCGTCGACAACGTAGACCTCCCATACAAGCATCGGGATCATCGAAGTCAGCAGATGTCCGTGGGCGATGGTGGCACCGAACGGTCCGTCAGCAGCCCGTGAGGGATCGACGTGAATCCACTGGTGGTCACCCGTCGCGTCAGCGAACGCGTCGATTTTCTCCTGTGTGAGGGTGTGCCATGACGAGTAGCCGATCGGGGTGTTCGCCACCGCGTGCAATTCATCGATTCCGTTGAGTGTCTTCATACTTTGGGCCCTCCGGCGACGTAGAGAACCTGCCCGGAGACGAATCCGGCTCCCTCACTGGCAAGGAATGAGATCGCGTGTGCGATGTCGTCGGGGACCCCAACTCGGGCGACGGGGATGTCGGCGGCCGCCCTCTTCTTGAGATCGTCGAATTTCATTCCCATTCGCGCTGCCGTCGCGGCTGTCATCTCGGTCTCGATGAAACCGGGAGCAACGGCGTTGGCGGTAACGCCGAATTTGCCGAGTTCGAGGGCCAGGGTTTTGGTGAAACCTTGCAGCCCGGCTTTGGCTGCGGCGTAGTTCGCTTGACCGCGGTTTCCGAGCGCCGACACGCTCGAGAGGTTGATGATCCGTCCGAAACCGGCCTGAGTCATGTGTCCCTGAACCTCTCTCGTCATCAGGAACGAGCCACGCAAGTGGACGTTCAGGACGGTATCCCAGTCGGTGGCCGACATTTTGAACAGAAGATTGTCGCGGGTGACGCCAGCGTTGTTGACCAGAACGACCGGCGCTCCGAGCTCCGTTGTGATCTTATCCACTGCTTTCTCGACACCAGTTCCGTTGGAGACGTCTGCGCCGACAGCAAGTGCAGTGCCTCCGGCCTGAGTGATCGTGTCGACCACGTACTGGGCGGCGGCCTCCTCGAGGTCGAGGACGGCGACAGCGTGGCCGTCTGCGGCGAGCCGCCGTGCGACGGCGGCGCCGATTCCCCGTGCAGCACCGGTGACGATTGCGGTACGGCGGTGTTCGGGATGAGGTGATGCGTTCACGAGATGGGGTACCTCTCAAGGATTGGATCGATGTGACTTCGGGTCAGGAGAGCGTTCGGGGATCAGTACCATGCCCTGTCCTCCGCCTACGCACATGGTTTCGAGGCCGAACTGCTTGTCGTGCGTCTGCAGTGAGTTTGATGAGGGTTCGCCGACACCGAGCATGAGGTCGTCGATGGCGCTTGGATCGAGTGCGGGTAGATTCGCCAACGTGGCCGTGACCATCTGGAGGGGGAGGTCATCGAGCCGAATGTCCTTCAATGGAGCCCTTGATGGCTCTTCCGATCGGCGAACGTGCAGTGGCGACGATGACAACTTCAGGCATGGTTGTTCCTCGAATTGGTGATTGCTGTACGTGGAAGAAGGTGGAGGCGAAGGTTCAGCCGGCGCAGCCGGAGATCCCGCCGTCGAGCGGAATGATGGTGCCGGTCAGGTAAGAGCCGGCGCGGGAGGCCAGGAACCGGACCGTGCCGATCAGGTCGTCGGTTTGTCCGTAGCGGCCCAGCGGGACGCGCTCGAGGAGCTCTGCCTCGACCTCTGGATCCGCCGCGACGTGTCCGAGCATGTCCGTCAGGATCGGTCCGGGGGCGATCGCGTTGACGGTGATGCCGTCGGATGCCAGTTGCTTGGCTAAATGGCGGGTGACCATGTGCAGCCCGGCTTTGCTCGCACTGTAGGAGTAGTTCTCCCAGCTAGGTGTAGCCAAGGCATCCACGCTGCCGATGTTGATGACACGAGCGGGCCGGTCTGGGCGTGCCGCATTGCGAAGAAGCGGTAGCGTTCCCGTGATGAGGTAGAACGGAGCGACAAGGTTGGTGTTGAGCACCTTCGTCCAACCGATGAGGGGAAACTCTTCAAGTGGCGCACCCCAGGTGGCCCCGGCATTGTTCACCAGGACGTCGATGCGTGTCAGGTGCTCGCCGAGCCATTCGACCAGACCGGTCACCCCTTCGGCCGACGACAGGTCACTGGCGACGGGGGTGCAGCGTCCTGCCGTTCCCGCAGCGTCTGCCTCGGCATTGATGGCTTCGGCCGTCGCGCGGCACTGTTCTTCCTTTCGGCTGGTGATGACAACGTGGGCACCACCCAGTACCAGGCCGCGGGCGATCGTGGCGCCGATCCCTCGTGAGCCACCGGTTACGACGGCGGTCCGCCTGGCGACAGAGAAGAGGGTGTCGGGCGCCGGTCGCACTTCTGAGGTGGTTGCACTATTCATGCCATCTACGCTAGGTCCGCATTGGCGTTATCTCTTGGGGGGCAGCGCACTTCGCTTGCATCGCGCGCAGCAGACACGCGCAGACCCGGTCGTCGAGCGGGCCCGCGGGCCGCTGATTCAGTCGTTTGCGGATGCCGCAGAACGTGTGTCGGACGGGCGCTCACCGAAGGCCCGCCGGTACGCATTACTGAAGGTGCTGAGGTCGCCGAATCCTGAGGAGTAGGCCACCTGAGTCACGCTCTGGTGGCTCCAGCCACGGTCCTGCAGACGCAACCGCGCCAACGCCAGACGCTCCTCTCGGATGAGATCCGACGGTGTTGTCCCAATCCGCTGCAACTGGGCCTGAACGTGCCGGAGCGACCAGCCGAGGCGCGCCGCTGCCACGGCTCCTGTGAGGTTCGGGTCGTGCGCATTCTCTCGAACAAAGCGCCGGATGGCGGTGACCAACCCTTCCTGAACATCGACGGAGGGGGTGGCCGTGTCTGCGTTGTAGGCGAGCGCCACGAGATCGACGATTCGGTCGGCTATCGCATCGAACTGACTCCCGGTGAGCTCGTGCCGCTCCCTGCGCAGACTACTGACCACGTCGACAACGATGCGTCCCAGTCCAGATGTCGCATCGAGGACGGTGCCAGCTTGCGGCAATGTCGGCACCCGCGCCTCGATCCGGTCACGTGGAATCACGAATGCAACAGAAGAGAAGCCATCACCATGGCGCAGAACAGTCGCGGTGTCCAGCGATGTGAGAGCCATGACCGCCGGTGTGATCGTGGCTTCACGACGATCCTGCTCGAGGATCACTTCGCCCCGGACCGGTAGGAGCAGTTCGTAGGCGCCATGTGGATGTCGACGGATGTCCGCTGCCGTGCGGGAGAGGACCTCCGCTTCGCCCCACCAACGAACTAGCTGGTACGTGTCCGAATGTTGATGCTGAAGGATTCCCTGGTAGCTGTCCGCAAGGGAGAAGGCCATCGGACAGTGGATCGACGAGACCTGATCGCGCCACCAATCACCACGCTCGCGCTGGTCGTGCTCGTTGCTGCGCAACGTATCGACGGAATACAACGTCAAAGCACCTTCTCACACCGCTATGCCGAAACTGCGACTCGTGCCACCGTCGACGCTAGTGCGCGCCGGCGCCCACGCCAACGGCGTGATCATCGCAGAGCCCGCTTGAGTAGCTTTCCTGTCGCGTTCATCGGCAAGGTATCCCTGAACTCCACCAGGCGCGGGTACTTGTAAGCCGCCAACCGTTCCCGTGACCAGCCGATCAGGTCTTCCTCCTTCAACTCCGATCCGGGCTCGCGGATGACGAAGGCTTTCACTTCCTCACCGATTCGCTCATCGGGGATTCCGACGACGGCCACGAGGCTGACCTCTGGATGGCCGATGATCACCTCCTCGAGCTCGCGCGGATAGACGTTGAAGCCTCCCCGCACGATCAAGTCCTTGGCGCGATCGACGATGAAGTAGTAGCCGTCCTCGTCTCGCGTTGCGATATCGCCCGTGCGGAACCAGCCGTCGCGGATCACTTCCTTTGTCGCCTCGGGCCGCCCCAGGTATCCCTTCATCACGTTGTATCCACGTACGGCGAGTTCTCCTGGTTCACCGACGGGGACCTCGTTCCAGTGATCGTCGATGAGCTTCACCTCTACTCCCCAGATCGGTTTGCCGATCGATCCCGACCGGTTTGGTTGGTCGAGCGGGTTGAACGTGACGGTGGGACTGGTTTCGGAGAGTCCGTAGCCTTCCCGGATCCCGACACCGAAGACATCCCTGAACCGCTCCAGCACATCGACGGGCATGGCAGCTGCGCCGGAAAGCGCGATTCGCAGGAGACCGGCGAGGTCAACGTCTATTCCGTCAGCGGCCTTGTTGAGCAGAGCCCAGTACATCGTCGGGACACCGGCGAAGACTGTCACCCGGTGCTGCGTGATCAACGCCAGGGCCTCGGCTGCGTCGAATCGTGGCAGCAGGACCAGGGTGGCCCCCATTGCGAAGCCGGCGTTCAGCTGTACGGTCTGTGCGAACGAATGGAAGAGCGGAAGAGTGACCAGATGTACGTCGTCGGCGCGGGCGTCGAGCAGTTGGTTATGCCCGATGGCGTTGAGGACCATGTTGGCGTGGGTGAGCTCCGCCCCCTTCGGCTTGCCAGTCGTCCCGCTCGTGTACAGGACCACCGCTGTGTCCGTTGCCTCGGTCACCTGCAGGACCTCTTCCGCGGGGTGTTCGGCCAATGCGTCAGCCAAGGTAGTTCCCACGCCTGGCTCATCGAGCACTGCGGAGCCAAGGGTGACCAGATGCTCACAGGACTCGACGTCCTGGAATCCGCGCCACGCCTCGTCGTCGAGCCCCAGCACGGTACAGAAGTACACCGTCGCGCCCGAGTCACGGAGGTGGTAGGCAACCTCCTCCCGCTTGAGCATCGTGTTGAGCGGCACGACGGCTCCACCGGCCTTGAGGATGCCGAAGTAGACAATCGGAAACTCGACAACATTCGCGATCGTCAGGGCAACGCGGTCGCCTGGGCGCAACCCCCGTGAGAGAAGAAAACGGGCAACACTGTTCGCAGCCGCATCGATCTCACCGAAGGTGAGGGTTCGGTCACCTTCGATGACAGCGGTTCTGCCGGGAGTGCGTCGAGCAGTGTCGGCAAGCATGGTGGCCAGGTTGAGCATGATCCTGCTTTCAGATAATGACGGTGTGACGTTGTGAATGTGGATTGCCGACTCAGGACCAATCCCAGTCGTACTCAGCTCCCACCCGCTTCGCCAACGGCTTGAACATGCGCTCTTCGTAAGTCGCCATCGTGTCGAGGCCGGGAATGGGCGCGAGGTTCAGGATCTCGGCAAGCCGCTCGACGTCGAGTTCAGGTTTCGGCAAGCCCGCAGCAAGCGCGAACCTCTGAAGCTGGTTGGTGAAGCTCTCATTACACGGCGGCTTCCCGAAGTTCACCGGATGCTTCATCGCCTCATCGAGGGCTACGAACTCCACGCCACGCTCGAGGAATGCCTCGAGGATCGGAGCGAGGGTGTCACGAGAGATCGTGGTGCCGTGTACGAGCCAGATGAGAGGCGCGTCGGCACCGAACAGGGTATGCGCGGTGTCCGCGTGCTGGTAGAGCATGTCAACAGCGGTCGACACGTGCAGGTCGCGTACCTGCTTCTGCACGTCCTTGTCGCCTAGGGTCATCGCGCGGAAGTACGGCATGATGAACGCGAAATCACTGAACCAACTGGTGATCGGGGCAGTGCGGTAGCCGAGATCAGCGAGGTAGTTCTCGACTTCCCCTCGACGTCGTTCGGATCCTGACGACATGTCCATGGGGTACCGGAAGTACTTCGACGGTGCGGCGTCGATCAGATGACCGATGTACTTCTCGGCCGTCTCAAAATCGCGTCGGAATGCCGCCTCGGGCATCCAGCGCAGCGGCGCATGCTGGTGAGTGTGGTTACCCAGGTGATGGCCTGCTTCGGCCCACGCCTCGAAGGCCTCGATTTGCTCTGGCTCGTTCTCGAGCCGGTATGTGTGAGAGAAGCCGTAGGTCCCCTTGAGTCCGTAGTCGTTCAACGTTTTCGCCACAGACCGCGTGATGTCGGTGGGAGTCGTGTCGTCCGGCATGGGAACGCCGTCCCACAGGACGAAGTCATCGATCGTGACCGCAATCTTAAGAGGTCGGTCGGCGCGTGTGTCATTCATTGCGTTGACTCCAGATCTACCAGGAGGGCTTTTCGGCACGAAGCCCATTTGTCACCGACCCTATGAAGTGATGGACATCACGTCTTGGCTGTTTGCGCGCACCTGCTTTCCTCAGGCGCATCGCATTCGGCTTCGAGATGCGCGCTGTGCGCGCTCTTCGACTCCCGTGCGCATAGGGCCAAGTTTCGCCTTGTCATGACTTCTACCGTCGTTGGTGACGAAGGAGTAGCACACCGTGAATTCATCACAACAGATCGTCCTCGCGCAGCGCCCCCACGGGCACGTGAGCTTGGAGGACTTCCGCGTGGAGGACGTCGCCCTGCCCGAACTCAAGGCTGGCGACGTCGCACTCGAGACCCTCTTCATCTCGATCGATCCGGCCATCAGGGGCTGGCTCGACGACCGACCGAGTTATCTTCCGCCAGTCGCAATCGGAGAGCCAGTTCGCGCTTTCGGACTGGCCCGCGTGACCGCCTCACGCAACAGCAACTTCACCGCGGGCGACATCGTTCGTGGCTTCGTCGGCTGGCAACGGCACCAGATCGTCAGCTCGCCCGGTACCGACTGGGACCGGATCGCATCACGCGAGGTCGTTCCCTTGGAGCACTACCTTGGCGTCCTCGGGATGACGGGCCTGACCGCGTGGGCCGGAGTGTGCGACATCTTGCGGCCGGAACCAGGGCACACCGTTCTGATCTCCGGCGCCTCTGGCGCAGTCGGAAGCGTGGCAGTCCAGCTCGCGAAGCAGGCGGGCGCACAGGTTGTCGGCATCGCAGGAGGCGCCGAGAAGTGCTCGATGGTGGCTCGACTGGGCGCCGACGCCGTCGTCGATCGCAAGGCCCCTGATTGGCAGGACCAGCTCGAGGCGGCAACACCGGACGGCATCGACCGCCTCTTCGAGAACTCGGGGGGCCCGATGTTCGAGGCGTCGATCGCCCGGCTGAACAACCACGCACACATCGCGTTGTGTGGCCTGATCGACGGCTACAACTTGACCGAACGACCATCCGGCCCAAAAAATTTCGGACAGCTTCTCACCAAGCGTATCCTCACACAGGGATTCGTCGTGCTCGACTACATGGACCGTGCGGCAGAGGTTGAAGCCACGCTCGCCGAACTCATCAGTTCCGGACAGTTGGAGGCCGTGCAATCGGTATTGCCCGGATTCGAGCAGCTGCCGGCTGCCTTCGTGGACTCGTTCTCCCACGGCCAACCAGGCAAGCTCATCATCGATCTGACTGCGTAGCCCGCCTCTGAAGCCACCTCAGTCGGAGGTTCGTATCCCGTCACCGCGCGGCCGGGATACAGCCTCCGACGCATGCAAGGGGTATCCGGCCGATTTTTGCCTGGGAGCTGGTGGAGTCCCTGGGAGCTGTATGCATTAAGGGCAGTCGAGTGCGCCAGACCTTGTGTTTGAACGCGCTGCGGAGGGCGACGGCACCGGAAGTGGCGTTCAGCGATTGTGCATGTCCAACAAGTTGTGCGTCAACGAGCCAAATCAGGACATCGCGGCTAGCGCGGGTCGCGATGTGGTGTTGTGCAGGCAGGCCACCCCGGGAGCCAGCGGGACCGAATCGTCGACCAGGTCCCGATCCGGGTCCGCCACCCGCAACAACGCCACCGAAATGAGTACCGCCCGCACGCTGCCCAGCGGCTGGCCGTACACCGGACCAGGCGCCAGCGCCCCGCAGCCGCGATACCGATGCCGTCCTGGGCGCGCGCTCCGCACCAGGACTAACGGCCGAGCGGCGTCTTCCTATTCGGAACCGCCACTCGACACCGAACGCTCACTCTGCCACAGCACGCCACTCGTCCGTGCGCTCAGGCGTTGCCTGCGCCAGTGCCTTCAACGTCGCCTCCCGATCAAAATCCTTGCCGTAAACCGGGGTTCCCGGCTGCTGACGCCAGGAATCTTCGACGGTGCCCGCGTCGACAGGGTCAAAGCCGAGCTGATTGATCAGATCGAATACCACCTGCTTCTGCAATGCGTCGTCGCCGGCCACGGGGATCGCGATCCGTCCGCTCGACCCTTCCGGTAGGCCCTTCTCGAGAAGGTGCTTCCACCAGATTCCATTGAATGCCTTGAACACCGGCACTCCGAGATGTTCTTGCACCCATTCACTTTCTACCTGACCGTCTTCGATGGCGGCGATCAATCCGTCTCGCTGCTGCGGGTAGTAGTTGTTGGTCTCGATCACCGGAGCACCATCGGCAGCGCCGGCGAGGATCCCGGCGGGAAGGTCCACGACGTTCTTCTGCGGGATGCTCACGATCACCAGGTCTGCACCCTCGGCGGCTTCGGTGTTCAGTACCGCCTTTGCGCCGGTCTCCGCCTCGAGGTCTGCGAGGGTGTCGGGTGTCCGAGAGTTCGACACGCGCACATCGTGACCGAGCGCAGTCAGCCTGCGTGTCAGCGTGCCACCGATCTGACCAGCTCCGATGATTCCGATGCGCATATCTCTTGTGCTCCTTCGTCGAGTGCCGCGACACTTCGCCACTGCTGTATGCGTCAACAACGGACACCGTCGGATAGTTCCGCGTGGGCGCATTCAGCTCGAACTGATTCAAATACTGGACAGTTCGACTCAGACGGCCGACGGTCCGCTTTCTCGGTCCTTCGTGGGTGAGTGGACTACCCCGATTGCGGCACGGATCGCGTTGTGCATCGTGAGCTGCTCTTGGAACTCGCGTTGTGGCGGTGGGAGCCCTACTCGCCGCGCCACGTGCGTGAGCACGCGGACCCCGGCGCCGGACGCCGTGTGCCGCGTGCCCAACCGGTTCGCCCACGTGCGTCGCAGCGTCAGGTGATGGTGTAGCCGAGCTGATAGGCCGCGCTGTCGATCGGCCCGGACAACCCGGGATGCGACAACGGCAGCGACAACGCCGGCAGCGCAGGAAACGCGTCGGCGGCGCGTTCGGTGATCGCGATGCAGACACCGCCGGCGAACCGGCCGCGGTAGGCGATCCCATCGAGATCGTCATGGGCCCGGTGAATGGTGCGGGCCCAGTGCTGGGTTCGGCCGTGCGCGGCGGAGTCGAGGGCGTGGTTGCCGCCGACCCGGGTCACCCACGCCCCCTCCCCGATGCCGGACACATCGAGCAGTCTCAGCGGGCGGGTGAATCGCAGCCCGGTCAGATACGGGTCGCCGCGGTGCCGGTCGATCACCCGGGCGCTCTGAAACGCCTCGGCCAACCCGCCGCGAGGACTGACGGCGCCGTACCAGATGCCGTAACCGGGACGCGCCACCGACCGTGGAGATCCGACTACGAGCCGTCCCCGAGGTGCGTGACGGCGCACGCATCGTCGACGTACCCGAACGGTTCGAGGTCTCCTGACAAACTGTCACGACAGGCGCAAACAGTACGAAGCCGGAGGTCTGGACGGACTGTCCAAGATCGCCGCCGTCCCCATTCGTTCCCAAGACGCCCCTGTACCGCTCACCCCTGTTCGGGCTCCCGTCTCAACCGCAGCCTGCACGCCCACATCAAACTTGATTGAGCTCGAACGATCAGAGTTCTTCGCGTCGGGTCTGGTCAACGAACCAGGCCGCGATCTGTGCTCGTGAGGTGAATCCGAGCTTGGTCAGGATGTGTTCTACGTGGCCTTGGGCGGTACGGTCCGAGATGACGAGACTGGCGGCGATCGCCCTGTTGGTCAATCCCTTGGCTACAAGGTCGGCGACCTGCCATTCACGTTTGGTCAGGTTCGTCGCGGTACCAGCGGGCGGCGTCGTGCCCCTGGGCGGCTCGCTCAGGGCATAAACAATGGCACCTTGAATTCCGAGCGTCCGCCCTTCCCGGTGGGCGGCCTGAAAGGCGCGCTCACCGAGCGCATGGCGAATCCGGCGCTTGTTCTCTTCATGGTGGACGAGGAGGTGAGGGAACATCACCGTCGAGCTGCCCACGGTGTGCCCCAATTCCTCGGCGGCACCCATAAGGACCGCAGCACGCTTTGCACGGCGCTCGTCACAGAGCCACGCGAGGGATTCCAGACACACGGTGACGGTAATTTGATCGTCCGCCAGTCGGCCGAGCCGCAAACTCTGTTCAAACAAGCGGGCGGCACGATTTGAATCTCCCTGCTGCCACACCCCAACGCCCATGGACCACAACGAATACGAGCGATATATCGACTCGCCCAGGTTTTCCGTCATCGCGATTACCTTCTCATGACATGCCATCGCCCGCGGAATGTCCTCACGCAGTCCGTATGCCAAACCCAGCAGGTACAGAACTGCAACCTTCCGATGGTCATCGTTCAGTGTCGCGTAAATATTGCGGGCTTCTTCCAGAAGTCCGCTCGCGCGCTGAAGGTCGCTGTTGTTGATCGCGAGTAGTCCTTCGGCTTGGGCGACGAGTGCATGCGTCATCGGATCGTCGATTTGCTCAGCCACGGATCGCCCCTCCTCGACCAGGGCGGTCGCCGCGGGGATGTCGCCCTGCAGTTCGGACAGCACACTGCTGTAGTACAGGGCTTTTACGCGTGTAGCGGTGGACTTCCGGGGATGGCAGGCTAGGGCGCGGTCGAGCCAGTACCGTCCCTCGATTAGCATGCCGCGGGTAAGCCAGAAGGGATAGAGCGCGGCTGCGATCCGCAGCCCGGCCTCGGTGTCGGTATCGCCAGCCTCGGACAGGCACAGCGTCATCGCCTCACGGAGATTCGACTGCTCGCGCCCGAGACGTGCGATCCATTTCAACTGCTGGGAACTGACCCACTCCGCCTCCGCTGTCAGTGCCAGCTTCTCGTACCAATCCCGGTGCCGCCAGCGCAACGCCTGGTAGTCGCCGGACTGCTCTGCTTTGTGTCGGCCGTAGTCACGCACCGTCTCGAGAAGGCGGAAACGGACCACTCCACCCGGAGCGTCCCTGATCAGGATCGACTTGTCGACTAACGCCGTCAGCATGTCGAGCAGATCCTCAGGAGCCACCTCTCCCTCGCAAATGCCCTCCGCCGCATCCAATTCGAAGGTTCCGGCGAATACCGACAAGCGTTCCCACAGCCGCTGTTCCGGGGAACTGCACAGGTCGTAACTCCAGTCCATTGACAACCGCAGCGTCTGTTGGCGCCTCGGCGCTCCACGACTTCCCAGGGTCAGCAGTTTGTACCGGTCATTCAGTCGTTCGGCGATTTGATCGGCGGACATCGCCCGCAACCGCGCGGCCGCCAACTCGATCGGCAGGGGTAGGCCTTCAAGTGCACGGCAGATGTGCGCTACCGTAATCCGGTTGTCCTCGGTCAACTCGAACCCGGACACCGCGGCGGCGGCACGTTCCATGAACAGCGTCACGGCGTCGTACTGGGGAAGCCCGCGCAGGGACGACTCATCGTCCGTGTCGGGAATCGTCAGCGGCGGTACGCGCAGCACAGCTTCCCCTTCGATACCGAGGGCCTCCCGGCTCGTGGCCAAAATCCGAAGCTCGGGACAGGTCCGAAGCAGTTTCCCGGCGAGCGTGGCGACTGCATCCACCAAACGCTCACAGTTGTCGAGAACGAGCAGAAGGTTGCGTGTGGCGAGGTACTCCGCAATTACGCGTTCAAGTGGTCGTGCCGACCGATCGCGTATGCCGACCGCCGCAGCGACCGCATCCACGAGCAGTGACCGCTCGTTCAGTTCACCAAGCTCGACCAGTCTCACACCGCCGGTGAACCCGCGCCGCGCGTCCGTCGCAACGCGTAGCGCGAGGCGCGTTTTGCCGACCCCGCCGATCCCAGTCAACGTGACCAGACGGTAAGTAGACAATTTCGCCTTTGCGTCGGTCAGCTCGCGACGGCGGCCTACGAAGCTAGTGAGGTCCAAGGGAAGATCTCCCGCCGCTCCCCGTGTTGACGGCGGGATCGCATTGTGGAGCAGGCCGGCAGTGGAGCGGCGACGGGCTCTTGGTAGGTCTTGTTCGGAGCGCTTCGCGCCTGGTTCGGCGAGCAGGTCCATCTCTTCGACCGGAAAATCGTGAGCGAGCTGACTCTGGCGTAATTCGTCACCGAACTGCGCCGCGCTGAGGGGACGCTCCCGAGGATCTTCTGACATCGCGTGTTCGATGGCCGCGCTGACATCATCCGGAATTCCCTGCTCACGGAGATCTGGTACAGGTTGGGTGGTGATGCGGAGGAACTGTGCGACTACTTGCTCGCCGCTGTGACGTTCAAAAGCTGCGTGCCCTGTCACGGCCGAGAACAAGGTCGCGCCGAGACTGTAGATGTCGGAGGCCGCGCTGGGCGGCTCCTCTCCCTTGAGGACCTCGGGGGCTGTGAAAGCCGGGGATCCGGTGATAATGCCCGTCGAGGTCTCGAATCCCCCAGCAAAATGCGCGATGCCGAAGTCAGTCAGGGCCGGCTCGTCGTAGTCGGTGATCAGGATATTCCCCGGCTTTACGTCTCGATGGAGGATGCCGAGACGGTGGGCGGTCTCGAGCGCGCCGGCCAACTTCACTCCGAATCGCAGAGCCTCGTCTAATTCAAGTCGGCCCTGCCGGCGGATTCGGGTGTCCAACGATCCGTGCGAGTGGTATTGCATCACGATGTAGGGCCGACCACTGGTTGTGGTTCCAATGTGGAGCACGTTAGCGATGTTCGGGTGACCCGTAAGGCGGCCCATCGCCCGCTGTTCTCGAAAGAACCGTGCCCGGTTGTCTTCGTCCAGGTTGGCGGTGAGGACCTTCACCGCGACAGTGCGGTCCAGCGAGGGCTGCCCGCAACGGTAGACAAGACCGAAGCCGCCATGTCCGATTGCATGGACCTCCGCAAACCCTGCCGTGGTCAACTCCGCGACGACGGCGGACGCCACGTCACGCTGAGTCTCGAGCGGATCACCATTTGCCATGCGCAGCTGGCGATTCACTCGATCCGACGGTCTCCCGAAGACACAGCATTTCCTTGTCCCTCAATGATGTGCACTCAGGGTAGCTCCACCTGGCATCGAGTCGGGCACTTATGTTGATCAAATCATCGATACCGACCGTCTGGTTCCGTTGCAGTCGCCAGGGGAAGCCCTGTCACCACGATGCCCGAAACGGCCAGACTGGACTGGGAGTAGACCACGGCCAGCGATGCGCGAGAGATGGCCTTGACACCAATGGGTGCGCTCGCGCTCAGGCCACTCTGACCTCTCGATCGCCGGTTCTTCTCGCGTGATCACTGTGGGGCAGATCTCGACGATCGCCCCCCGATGAGATTGTCGGCGCACACGGTCCGCATTTCCGATCCAGCCGGGTAGGCCAAACGATCGATCGGTCGGTCGACTGATGCGCAAGGCCCTGCACGAGCCTGTGCACGCAGTCAACCTGGGCTTTAACTCGCGGTAGGTGCGCACTCTGTTGATCAGGACGTTTGATTCGAAGACCGCTTACCGCGAGACTCACCGTCTCCGTCTCCACTGAGGTTCCTGTGTGTAGACCATGCAATCGCGGCGGATAAACCCTGTACAACAATCTATTTCGAGATGCAGACCGATATGCCTCCCTGGCGTGAGCGACGCATCCGATACTTGGCTATCTGGCCGCAAAGCTTCGCCGCCTCCACCGGGAGCGAGACGGGATGAGAAGATTATGCTGTGCAGTTCCGGCAGCTCGAGTACCTCGTCGTTCTCTCGCGCGAGAAGCACTTCACTCGCGCAGCGGATGCATGTGCTGTCTCTCAACCGGCCTTGTCGGAGGCGATCCGCAAACTGGAGATCGAACTCGATCTGCCGCTGATCGTTCGAGGCCACAAGTTCGAAGGCCTCACAGTGGAGGGCGAGCAGATCGTACGTTGGGCTCAAAGAATTCTTGCCAACCAGGAATCACTCCTGCACGAGGCCGCCAGCCTACGGTCGGGCGTCACCGGCACCCTCCGAATAGGGGTCATTCCCACCGCATCCGCGACAGTCGCCGACCTGTCGAGCCCATTGTGTGTGAGGCACCCCCTCATCACGGTGCGTCTCACCGAAGACCTGTCTTCGAGCGAAATCACAGCTCGGCTCGATCGCTTCGAGCTCGACGGCGGCATCACCTACCTCGACGACGACATCGCCCTGCGCTACCACGCTTTCCCGCTCTATCGCGAGCGATACGCACTATTGACCGCCGACGATCCGACCCGCCCGCGCCGCGCCGACATCTCCTGGCGCGAAGCGTCGACGTTGCCGATGTGCACTTTGCCGTCGATCATGCGCGGCAGGCGCATCCTCGACGACTATTTCGCCGACGACGGAGCAGTCCACACCGCACAAGTCGAAACCGATTCCATCGCTTCCCTCTATGCCCACGTCAAGACCGGGCAGTGGGCCGCCGTGGTACCTCAGGTGTGGTTCAAAGTATTCGGTGAACCACCTGGCCTCCGGTCCACTCCACTCATCGAAGGTCGCACAGCTCCAGTGGTCGGGTTGATCACCCGCGCAGAAGACCCGTCGTCCCTCCTCATTCAGGCTCTTGAAGCGACGGCTTCGGTCCTCGACCAGACATCATCGGCGACGCCTATCGACCAGTAGGACGGGCATCTTGGACACCACCCATATCCGTGGTGCACCCTCGACCGACTGTCTGTAAACCTGGGGAAGGCTGCACTGCTGATGGCTCGTCGAGACGACTACGAATACGACGAGCACAGCATCGTCGTGACGAAGAACAAGCAGTACGCCGCAGGCGTACCGGCGGTGCTCGTATCACTTCAACGCGGCATGTCACAGATGGGTGCGACGCGCACCGCTGCCTCTCTCGCCAAACTCAATCAGCGCAAAGGTTTCGACTGTCCCGGCTGCGCCTGGCCGGAAACACCCGGCCACCGCAAGCACGCCGAATTCTGCGAGAACGGCGCCAAGGCCGTCGCCGAAGAAGCCACCAAGCGGACCGTCGGCCCAGACTTCTTCGCCACGCACTCCGTTGACGATCTCCTCGGCCGCACCGAGTACTGGCTCGGGCAGCAGGGACGCCTCACCCACCCGATGGTGCTACGCCCAGGCACCACACACTACGAACCAATCGAATGGGATGACGCGAACCGCATCATCGCAGACGAACTGAACGCGCTGGGTAGCCCACATGAGGCGATCTTCTACACCTCCGGCCGAACGTCTAATGAAGCAGCGTTCCTCTACCAGTTACTGATTCGCTCGTTCGGCACCAACAACATGCCCGACTGTTCGAACATGTGTCACGAATCGTCCGGCAGCGCACTGACCGCCTCGATCGGCATCGGCAAAGGATCGGTATCCGTTCCGGATATCGAGAATGCCGACCTCATTCTCATCGCCGGCCAGAACCCGGGCACCAACCATCCACGCATGCTCTCCACACTCGAAAAAGCCAAATCCAACGGCGCCCGGGTTATCGCCATCAACCCGCTCCCCGAAGCCGGACTACTGCGGTTCAAAGACCCACAGAAGGTTCATGGTGTCATCGGCGACGGAGCCGCGATCTCCGACGACTTCCTGCAGATCCGCATCGGCGGCGACATGGCCCTCTTCCAGGGGTTGGCCAAACTGCTCGTCGCCGCCGAGGACGCCGCACCAGGCACCGTCCTCGACCGCCCCTTCATCGACCGCCACACCGCGGGGTTCGACGCATGGCTCGATCACATCCGCAGAGTCGATCTCGACACGGTCGTCGACGCCACCGGCCTGACAATCGAACAACTCCACGACACAGCCCAGGCTCTGATCGAGTCGAACGCCACCATCATCTGCTGGGCGATGGGGCTGACCCAGCAAACACACGGTGTGGCCACGATCGAAGAAGCAGTGAACCTGCTGCTGATGCGCGGCATGATCGGCAAACCCGGAGCCGGGGTATGCCCCGTCCGCGGGCACTCCAACGTCCAAGGCGACCGCACCATGGGCATCTGGGAGAAGATGCCAGAATCGTTCCTCGCCGCCCTCGACACCGAATTTGACATCACCTCACCACGAGAACACGGCCTCGACGCCGTCGACTCCATCCGCGCCATGCGACAACGGCGAGCCTCGGTGTTCATGGCAATGGGTGGCAATTTCGTGTCCGCCACGCCCGACACCGACGTCACAGAGGCCGCCCTCCGGAACTGTTCGCTGACCGTCCAGGTGTCCACAAAACTCAACCGGAGCCATCTCGTTCACGGCCGCACCGCACTCATTCTGCCGTCGCTCGGCCGCACCGACAAGGACGTCCAGGCGACTGGCAAGCAGTTCGTGACCGTCGAGGATTCGATGTCGATGGTCCACCGTTCCCGCGGAAGTCTCACCCCGTCGGGTATCCACATGCGCTCCGAAGTCGCCATCGTCTGCGGCATCGCCGAGACGCTGTTCGGCCCCGGCCATCCCGTGCCGTGGACATCGTTCACCGCCGACTACGACCTCATCCGGGACGCGATCTCACGCGTCGTGCCCGGCTTTGAGGGCTTCAACACCAAGGTCCGGCAGAAAGAAGGGTTCGGACTCCCCCACCCGCCGCGAGACTCACGCACGTTCCAGACGAAGACTGGGAAAGCGAACTTTGCCGTCAACGACCTCGTGTGGCTACCTGTTCCGCCTGGCCGACTCATGTTGCAGACCATGCGAAGTCACGACCAGTACAACACCACCATCTACGGTCTCGACGACCGCTACCGCGGCGTCAAAGGCGGCCGGCGAGTTCTGTTCGTCAACACCCGCGACATCGAGAAACTCGGATACCGAGACGGCGACCACGTCGACTTGATTTCCGAATGGAAGAACCGGAGCGGGTCCATCGAAGAACGACGAGCCGACAACTTCCGACTCGTCGCCTACCCCACGCCTGTCGGCAACGCCGCCGCCTACTACCCCGAAACCAACCCCCTCATTCCCCTCGACCACGTCGCAGACAAATCCAACACACCCGTCAGCAAAGCCGTCCTGATTCGGCTCGAGCACCGACCCTGATGGGACGCATCACCACCCGCCGCCCCATCGTGCGCGTGCGTGGACCGAACTCCACATCTCGGCCCGACACACTCGTTGTCGAGGAACCACTCGAAATCCGCGTCGGAGCCTCCACGCTCGCGGTCACGATGCGCACCCCGGGCCACGATGTCGAACTCGCGCACGGCTTCCTCCTCACTGAAGGAGTCATCAACAGCGGTGACGACGTCGCTTCTGCCCGCTACTGCGACGGAGTGGACGACAACGGCCTCAACACCTACAACGTCCTCGACATCACCCTCACCGAGGGCATCCCCCCACCTCAACCCGGTGTCGAACGCAACTTCTACACAACCTCCTCATGCGGAGTATGTGGGAAAGCATCGCTCGACGCCGTTCGCCTCGCGACGGTCCATTCCCCAGCCGAGGACACCACCACGGTGCATGTCGATGTTCTGGCGACGCTGCCCGACCGGCTACGCCAGTCGCAGAAAGTATTCGACAGCACCGGTGGCTTACATGCAGCCGCACTTTTCGATCAGTACGGGCAGTTACTCGCCCTCCGCGAAGATATCGGCCGACACAATGCCGTCGACAAGGTCGTCGGCTGGGCAATCGCTCAACACCGCATCCCCTGCAGGGGCAGCATCCTCATGGTCAGCGGTCGCGCCTCGTTCGAACTCGCCCAAAAGGCCGCAATGGCAGGCATACCCATACTTGCCGCTGTCTCCGCGCCGTCGTCACTCGCTGTCGACCTCGCAGACGAAACAGGACTAACACTCGTGGGGTTTCTTCGCGGCCAGAACATGAACCTCTACACCCACACCCATCGGGTAGTGCAGGGCTGACCACGTGAAATGCACGGGCCCGCGGGCTTCGGCCGCGAGTTCTGCGCGGAGAGGCGCGGCAAGGTCAACTGCGCCGATGTTGGACAGGTGTCGTGGGCCCCAGGAGACGAACCGGTCAAACGTGTACTCGACCCAGGGGCCGTGCCGTCGTACACAACTGGCTTCGGCGAGCTCCGCGAGTATCCTGTGGACGCATGTCGTCATGCGAACGCGTCGAGGGTCGGCACTCGTGGGCATTCCGATCACTTCGGCGACGCTGACATCCGTCCTCGCCTTCCACCAGCGTTTCGAGTACCGACAATCCTCTCGTGTTACTCCCTCGCGTTTTCAGACATAAGCGGTATGGGGCAGACAGCGCAGCCTCCGAAGGAGACGCGGAGTCTGTTCACCTTTGTTGCATAGCTAATCTGCGAATTGGCCGGTGCGCGCACAGCGAAGTATTGCAGATGACCTCGGTCCGTAGCGCCGGTGTGGCGGCGAAATCTTATCGGGTTAGCGGACTGTAGAACACCAAGCCGTTGCCGTTATTGTCGTAGCCCACTGCACGGCGTTCATGTCCGTCGTCATACGGGCCTTCCACAATGGCACCACCGCTGGCTTCTATGGCCTTTGCCGCAGTGTCGACATCGGCTGTCCTAATGCCGACGACAACCTGCCCGGGTATGGGATGGTCCACCGCAGTCGCCAACGCGACAGTGACAGTCCCTCCATCGAGGGCCGCGAAGTGGTCCCCGTCGCGGAACTTCAACGGCATTCCCAGGGTCTCGCAGTAAAACCGGATCGATTCGTCCAAGTTGTCGGTCGACAGGACGATCATTCGCACTTCATGCTCGCTCAACGGTGCCTCCCATGTAATTCTCGGTCATTCCGGGCCTTGTGACGGAGTCAGGCGGGGTCGGGCCGGCACGCACCCCGCCGTTACTGAGACAGATGGTCATCACCGTGTGCCCGGCTTCAACCGCAGCCGGTACGACAAATCCTGCGCATGAGCGACGACTATTGCGCTCACCAACACCGAGTTCGACACCCTTCCTTCATCTTCCGCCCCCGATGCCGTAACGGTGCCTTCCTAGCGTCGTCTCACCCCGAACAGCATGTGGTCCACAAGCGTGCCCGCAGCCTGGGCGGCCCGAGTGTGGTCGCCGGCGGCGATGTGCTCGATCAATGCAGTGTGGACGACTTCATGCCCCGGGATGTCTGCGGTGGCCTCGACACTGGCCGCGACGGCTTCAATTAAGCCCTGGTATAACTCAATCAAGATCGTGTTATGCGAGCAGCGCACCACGGCCAAGTGAAACTCGGCGTCGGCGGCGGCAGCCTCATCGAGGGGTCCGCCTGCAACGTGATGGCTCTTCGCCAACAGTGCGCGCAGTTCGGCTAGTTCTTCGTCGGTGCGATTACTCGCGGCGAGCCTGGCGCCTTCGACCTCCAGTCCACGCCGAACCTGCAGAATCTCTTCCAGCTCGGTGCCGCACAGCCGCCCCAGCGCCCCGGACACCTCGCTGGTGGCGCGGACATAGGTCCCGTCGCCCTGCCGAACCTCGAGGATTCCTGCATGAGCTAGACCGCGGACCGCCTCACGCACCGTATTGCGGCCGACACCAAGAGTCTGTACGAGTTCTGTTTCATTCGGGATGCGTTGCCCGACTGGCCAGTCCCCCTTTGTGATTCCCACTCTGATCTGCGCGATGACTTGGTCGACTAGACCGGCTCGTCGAACGGTGCTCAACACCACACAAACAACCTTTCATCCAATGATGGGATGTATGCAACGATACCAAAAATGAGGCCGATGCAGCGAATAAAGCGACAGAATGACTACGCCGACAACGTGGCGCTGGAGATCGACGGTGCGATCGAGATGCGGGCGAGCCCCGTGCCCGCGCTGGCTGGCGGCACCTTGCTTGCCATAGCCGTCATCCTCACGGCGTTAAACCTGCGGTCCGCGGTGACGAGCGTGGCCCCACTACTGGGCGACATGCAACAGGACTTAGCCGTTTCGGCGGCCTGGGCAGGCGTGCTCACCACTTTGCCTGTCTTATGCTTCGCTGCCGCAGGCTTGGCAGCCCCGAGGCTGGCTACCCATCTCGGGTTGGGTCGCGCGATCTCGTGCTCTCTTGTCATGATTACAGTCGGTCTCGCCGTGAGGGCCCTCGACGGGCCGGCCTTGGTTCTTGGAGCGAGCCTCGTGGCCTGCGCCGGCATTGCGTTGGTGAATGTGCTGATCCCAGTCGTTATCAAGGGTTCGTTTCCGGCCAAGATCGGCCTGATGACAGGGATCTACACCGCAGCCCTTCAAGGCGGCGCAGCAATAGGCTCGGCGCTGACCCCGGGTCTGGAACAACCGCTGGGCGGATGGCGGCCTGCCCTGGCGATTTGGGCCGCACTTGCAGTCACCGCCCTAGTGGTGTGGGTACTGGCGGCGCGGCGACACGGTGCTACGTGGGTACAAGCTCAAGTGTCTGAGACGCGCCGATCGCTCCTTCGCAACCGGTTAGCTTGGACCGTCACGCTGTTCTTCGGCAGTCAATCATTCATGGCATACATCGTAATGGGTTGGTTGCCACAGGTTTTTATTGATGCAGGCGTGCCAAAACTGCAGGCTGGGATAATCGTGGGGATGTCGGCATTGATCGGCGTTCCAATTGCATTAGTGATCGCCCCTCTAGCCGCGCGCAAACGCAGCCAGAGTGCGTGGATCGTCGGCCTCAGCACGGTCGGCGTGATTGGCGCGGTGGGGGCCATGGTCGCCCCGGCCTCCCATCCACTGATCTGGAGCATTGCCATCGGTGTCGGACAGAGCGTCTTTGCACTGGCTCTCACTGTCATCGCCCTCCGGACGAAGACTACGGGAGAAACGGTTCAGCTATCAGGAATGGCTCAAGGATTCGGGTACTTGATCGCCAGCGCGGGCCCCCTGTTCTTCGGGCTTCTCCATGAGCTGACGCATCGATGGACCGCTTCTTGGATCCTGTTTCTTGCGGTGTGCACCGTTCAAATCGTCACCGGCGCCTTGGCCGGACGTAACCGGTACGTCTGACCCGTGCCGCCCGCGGCCGCTTGCCGTGTCGGATCTCGCTCAGGACTGCGTCGGGCGGTCAACGAGGGCGAGTTCGTAAAGCAAGCCGTCGCGGGCGGTCGTCAGTAGGTCCGCATGCACGTAGCCGTGCGCCCCGCCCGGAGTAGCTTCATCGAACGTTGGATAAGGCCCGGGCTCGATGCGCATTGGATTAAGCCAGTGTTGAATGGCGCCGGCGTGAACCCCAGGGGCGCCTCTCGCAGCGTGCGGGACACCGCAGTAAATCTCCGGTTTCGGCATGGGCATTCTCGGCGCAGGATGGTGTCCACAAAGCCGGTGATCGTCTCCGCGGCGACGTACGCGCGTGGAGCCGGACTGGCGCTCACTCACCAAGACTGACCATGGCAGCGGACTACCCATACCGGGTCCGCCCCTAGGCGGTCGCACCGTCCTCGTCGACGTCGCCCGGGGCCGAAGGTGTAATAGTTTGCCCTGAAGACGACGTCGCCTTCTGGCGCCGCACCACCACGTTTACCGGTCCGGCCAGACACTTCCGCACGGAAGGGCGCGAATCCCGTCATTGCGCGACACCCGGGCGGGCCCTGTGAAGTCGTTCCGTTGCAAATGCCGCATTGAGGATCAACCAGCTGCCTAGACTGATTGTGCAACAGCACATTTGAAACTTCGAGGTCGAGACTGAAGCGGCCGACACAGGCGGAAGCCGCCTTCGCCCGATCGACGACGATCAAACGCCAAACCCCGTTCAATCAGGATATCTAATTGAACGGGGATCGACTCACAGCCCAGTACCCGCTGCTATCGCGACGTTTCGTAGGCACCTTATCAATCCGGGTGGGTCCGACCTCACTCGGCTCGAGGCGAGATCAATGCCTGAACCGCCGCAGTCGACATTGTCTTGACGATCGACTCCTGGTCAAGCCCTTTGTTGAGGGTGGGTACGGTATTCAACATCGAGAACACCGCCTGCGTGAGCAGGCGCACCTCCGGATCCGACAGCTCGGGCCGCAGCGACGAGACTGTCGAAATCCACTCCTCGGCGTACATATTCATCGCTCGTCGGATGCGCCGACGATCCGTTTCGGGAAACGCGTGCTCGTTCTTGAGGAAAATTAGCGTTGTCGGAGCCGCAGACAGCACCGACCTGATGTGGAAGTCGACCATGGCGTCCAGCGCAGCACGCGGATCGGGCTCCGATTCCACCGTCGCCCGCGCGGACTGATGGAGAAACTCCAACGGATTTTCCACCACTGCGATGAGGAGGGCCTGCTTGTTCTGGAAGTGACGATAGAGCCCGGGAGCGGAGATTCCCGCCTTCGCGCAGATCATCTCGACCGTGACCGAGTCGTAGGGCTTGTGCAGGAACAGATCGGCGGCGACTCTTAGCAGTAGCTCCCGGCGTGACGGGCGAACCGTTGGCGCCGTTGCCGGCATCTGGTCAGTCTTCATGGTTCACACCAGCAACTGGAGAGCCCAAAAAATCAGGGACCGGCGCATGAAGAGTCGCACACCACCCGCAGGCGGCGCGCCCAACCATCTTGATCAGTTCCATGCAACCAATGGTAACACTCATTAACACAATCGGACAGCAGACGGACACCTGCCGTCGTTAGCTGCGGGCCGACACTCCCCCGCGGGACCCCACGATTTCACGTCTGGTCAGGCATGTTGCTAGCCGGGCCCAATGAAGGCGCTGGATTGCCCGCCAAGTGTTGACAAGCTCACACTCTCGTTCTACGTTAATGCTCATTCACGTTAATGCGCATTCACACACGAAAGGTTGTGGCTATGCGATTCATCTTCATGAGCGAGGGCGAAACGCCCCCAGGGCATACCCATGAGCACCGTTACCGGGAGCTCGTCGACGAGGTCCTCCTCGCCGAAGAGGTGGGATTCGATGCGTTCGGCACTTCTGAGCAGCACGTGGCGATCGGCACAGCGACGACATCCGCCCCGGAGGTCCTCTATCCGTACCTGATGGCCCTCACCACACGCATTCGGTTCGTGCACCTGGTCACCCTGCTGCCCACACGCATCAACCACGCGCTTCGGGTCGCCGAGAGGCTGGCCACCGAAGACATTCTGTCCAACGGCCGCGTGGAACTCGGTGTCGGCCGAGGCAATACCACACTCGCACTGCGCGCCTTTGAGGTTTCGCCGACGGAAAACAAGGCGCAGCAGATTGAAGGGCTCGAAGTCATTCGCCGCGCACTGCACAACGATGTCTTCTCGTTCGTGGGCGAGCACTACAAGATCCCACCACGAAGCCTGGTACCCAAAGGAATTCAAACTCCGTATCCACCGATCCACATGGCCACCGGAAGTCCCGAATCTGTTCGAACTGCCGCCGAACTCGGCGTCGGCGCGATTGTCGGAGGCTTCTACCTCGGCTTCGAATTCCTCGAGAACATGCTCCGCATCTACGACGACGCTCTCGCCGGCGCGACGCACACATACCCACGACAGGCACAAAAGCTCGTCGCGGTCGGCGGCGGTATGCATTGCGCCGAAACCCGGGACGAAGCCCTCAAGTGGGCAAGGGGCCTCACTGAATCAGTCGCACTATCGACGGACGCATACCAGCGCCTCTCGAAACTCTCCGATGACTACCAGTACATGGGAGCCGTCAAGCATCTCGACTTCAACGACGAACGTTACATGTTCGAAGAGTCGTCCGGCTTCATCGTAGGAGATCCCGAGGACTGCGTCGCCCAGGTCCAGCGATTCGCCGACTTGGGCGCCGACTCCCTCGTCATGCGCATCGACGGGCTCCCCCACAAGGAACTGATGAAGTCGATCGAACTGTTCGGCAAATACGTAATCCCCAAGTTCAAGAACCCCAAGGCTGTCGTGCGCACCCCTGAGGCGATTCTGGACGACATTCGCACCGCACGACCGGCCCACTATGCCGAGCTCGAAGCGTTCGAAAGTGCACAGAAGGAAACAACCGGCAACACCGTCGAGGTAGGAGAAGCACGATGAGCACATTGGCCGCGGATGACATCTTTAGCCGCTACCCGAAGGAGATCTTGATCGAGCGCAAGCCGAACGGGGTCCTCCTCATCACCATCAACCGTCCCGAGCGACTGAACTCCCTGACGATGCCGATGTTCAAGCACCTGTCCGAAATCTGGGAGGACGTCGACCGAGACCCCCAGACGCGAGTCGCCGTCATCACCGGCGCCGGCCGCGGCTTCTGCACGGGCATGGACGTGCGCCAACCGGACCCCACTCTGGATGATGCGATCGAACTCATGGAGGACGAACGGCGACGGATCATGAGCCTCCTGAACATGGACAAGCCACTCATCTCGGCGATCAACGGACCGGCGGTGGGCTGGGGTTTGTCGATGGCACTGCTCGCGGATATCAGCGTAGCCGCTGAGGACGCCTTGCTCCTGGACGGCCACACCCGCATCGGGGTGGTCGCCGGCGACCATTCTTCCCTGATCTGGCCGCTGCTGGCCGGCATGGCCAAAACGAAGTACTACCAACTCACTTCAGCAAGTCTGACTGGCGCGGAGGCTGAGCGCATCGGCCTGGTAAGCCTCACCGAACCGAAGGACGCCGTGCTCGGGCGTGCCCTGGCGATCGCCGATGATCTTGCGCAGGGCTCGCAGCAGGCAATCCGCTGGACGAAGCGATCGCTGAACTCAGGTTGGCTGACCAACGCCCTCCCTCAGCAGGAATTGTCTGCGGCGTTGGAGACCCTCAATTTCGCCGGCGCGGACTACACAGAGGCCCGACAAGCCTTCCGCGAGGGCCGGCCGGCCCAATTCCCCTCCGCCCGCCGCGATAACCACTCCGTCTTTGATTCCCCGGCGACGCAAGAAGTTGCTAGGTGAAGCATGTCAGGACTTGAGACCCGACAGGCCGCTGGGTTCACCACTGTAGACCGCGCGGGCGTCCTGGTCGTCACCGTGGACCGGCCGCCGGCAAACGCACTGAACCGATCTGCCATTCACAGTCTCGCGGCGCTGTTTGCCGAACTCGGCGAGATGCGTGAAGCGCCGCCGGTCGTCCTCACAGGTCAGGGAGAACGATTCTTCTGTGCCGGAGGCGACATAAGAGAGCTCGAGGGAGCCGCCCAAGAAGAGCTGGACGCCCGGATGCGGGAGTTTCATGCGCTACTCGTGGCCATGGACCGATACCCGCGACCGGTGATCGGCGCGATCAATGGTTACTGTGTGGGCGGTGGCATGGAGATTGCCCTGTTCGCCGACACCGTGTTGGCCGTCCAAGGTGCGCGATTCGGTTTCCCAGAGATCAATCATGGCCTCCTACCGGCCGATACGGGCATTCAGCGCGCCACCCGACTACTCGGAGCACGCGCAGCGAGGAAACTGCTCTTGTCGGGGGACTTATTTGATGTCGAGCGCGCACTGGAGATCGGCCTCGTCGATGTTCTCGCGGACCCCGCAGAGCTTGTCGATGCGGCAGTCGCATCCGCGAGACTCGCCGGGGCAAAGGCACCAGTGCTCTACGGCGCTTTGAAACGCAGCCTGAACGATCCAGACGACGCCCGCGACGGTACCTCTCTGCAGCGCACACTTGGGTCTGCCGCCGAATACTTCGACGACCCCGTTGCCCGAGGATTGCGAGATAGCTGGAACGGCAGACGATCTCGAGGAGGAAAGGGATGAAGGTGGAATCGTGTTAGCCGTCGTTGTTGCAGGCTTTGTCAGCGGCGCGGTTCTGCTGCTCGCGACAGTGGGCTTTGAACTCGTGCGCCGGGTGGAGGGCTTCCTCAATATCGCGCTTCCCCAGCTCATTGTGCTCAGCGGGTTCAGTGCGTACGGATTCAACGTGCTGCTTGGGCTGCACTGGATAGTCTCCTGTCTCGCGGCGATCGCGGTCACGTCGGTGGCGGGCGTCGTATCGGCTCGGCTGATCTTTTGGCCGATGCGCGGACGTCCGCACTATATCCCGATGATCGCGTCCGTCGGTCTCGCATTCTTCATTCACGCAATGATCGAGGTATTCACGGGGTACGGCGTAAAGACGCTCAACGTCCCTCTGCAAGAGACCTTCCGCATCGGTGGGATTGCAGTGGCCGGAATTGATCAGGTCGCGGTAGTCATCATTGCCGCCCTGGTGGTTGTGGCATTGCATTTTTGGCTGTCGAAGTCCTACAGCGGACGGGCGTTGCGCGCGATGGCCAACAATCAGGCGCTGGCTCAAATTCGCGGCGTCAACACCTCCTATCTGCAATACCTCACCTGGGCGGTGGCGAGTGCGCTGGCTGCGCTGGCGGGAACGCTCATCGCCTTCACCGCACGCATTTACCCCGAGCTTGGCTGGGATCAGGTGCTGATCATTTCCGCCGCCGCAATCATCGGCGGACTCGGCAGTATCTACGGCGTGATGCTTGCGGCCGTCCTCGTTGGTCTCACGTCAAGTCTCGCGACCCTCGTCATCCCGTCCGAATACACCCAGATGGTTGTGTTCGCGGTCATCGCCTTGGTCGTGTTCATCCGGCCTGAGGGCCTCTTCAGCGGTCCGAAGGAGCGTGTCGCATGAGCACTCTGCTGATTCTTGGCGGACTGATCACCCTTATGGGGATCTACGCCGTC
Source organism: Rhodococcus sp. G6(2025) (assembly GCF_058628105.1). NCBI lineage: Bacteria > Bacillati > Actinomycetota > Actinomycetes > Mycobacteriales > Nocardiaceae > Rhodococcus > Rhodococcus sp. G6(2025). The sequence continues at coordinate 374,026 of NZ_CP179751.1, read as the reverse complement.
GCAGCCCTAGCGCTGAACCTTCAGTTCGGTGTCGGCGGGATGGTGAACTTCGGTGTGGCGGCGTTCTTCGGTGTCGGCGCCTACGCCTACGCACTCGCTGTCATGCCGGCTCCATCCGGCTCCTACACATATATTCTCGGGCTTGGCTTGCCGTGGTGGGCGGGCGCAATCATCGGTGGTCTTGTATCAGCTCTACTCGCGTTCGTTGTGGGAAGCGGCCTACTGAGGGTCGGTGGTGAGTACCTCGCTGTTGTCTCGCTCGCGCTTGCCGAGGTGATCCGCCAGCTGTTCATCAACCAACCGGCGATCGCTAATGGGGCGCGCGGACTGCTGAACGCGCCGGTGCCCAGTCTCGACATCATCCCGGGCCGAGCGCAGGCGTTGTTCGTCGCCGCGGCCGTTGTGGTTGTTCTCGGAATCAGCTACCTGCTCTTCCGGCGTGTGACGCGATCGGCTTTCGGTCGAAGCCTGCGCGCCATAAACCAGAACGAAGCAGTCGCTCGCTCGCTCGGTGTGAACGTCTACGCGGTCAAGCTCAAGGCTTTCGTCTTTGCCGCGTTCTTCATGGGTCTGGCCGGGGTCATGTACGTGTGGTATCTGTCGATCCTTACTCCGACATTCTTCAACGTGAATATCACCTTCACGGTCTTCATTGCTCTGATTATCGGCGGGACAGGCAGCAATGCCGGCGCGGTGCTTGGTGCGGTCGTCCTGTTGGGTCTGCGCGAAGGCCTCACATACATCCAGGTGGACTTCATTACGCCGGAGCTGTTGGCCAGTCTTCAGGACGCACTGCAGGGTTTGGTCCTCATTGTGATACTCCTGTTCTGGCCGGGTGGTCTCTTCCGGCCGCGGCTGGCCGTCTACCCGCCACCCCGCTCCGCCTCCGTGGCGCCTGCTGTGCTGGCCACTTCTGCGGCAGGTGGTCGCTGATGACTACACCGAATCCCTTGCTCGAAGTGAAGGGCGTTGTGAAGAGCTTTGGTCAGCTCCGGGCGCTCGACGGTGTCGACATGGTAGTGGGCCGAGGCAAGGTTACTGGTCTCATCGGGCCAAACGGGTCCGGCAAAACGACGCTGTTCAACGCGGTGTCCGGTTTCCTCGAGCCTGATGCGGGGACGGTCCTGTTCGACGGTCGCGTCGTGACAGGGGCACCGACGCATCAACTTGCCCGGATGGGTCTCAAGCGCACATTTCAGAACACCGCCGACTTCACCGACATGTCGGTCGTGCAGAATCTGCTCACCTCTGTGCGCACAGTGCCAGGCGAGCGCCTGTCACGGCTCTTCACGTCTCCGCGGCAGATTTCGGTGAGTGAGCGCAGCTTGGTCGACCGTGCATGGATATTGCTTGATCGCTTGGGATTGACGGAACTGGCGAATGCCCGCGCGGGAGATCTGTCGATCGGCCAGGGGCGCCTGCTCCAGATTGCCAGACTGCTCATGGAGCCGCCGTCGCTGTTGATGCTCGATGAGCCTTCCTCGGGGCTCAACCCCGACGATCAGCACCGCCTATCGACGACAGTGCGTCAGCTGCGCGACGTCGAGGGTGTAACGGTGCTCGTCATCGAGCACAACATGTCGTTCATGAACGCGATTTCCGATGCACTGTACGTAATGCACGACGGCCATGTCATCGCAAGCGGCCCACCGGCGGAAGTCATCCGCGACCCCCTAGTTATCGAAACCTATTTGGGAGTGCGCAGTGCCACTGCTTGATGTCGAGAACCTAACCAGCGGGTACGGTCGAAATAACATCATCCGTGGCATATCTTTTGCTGCTGATGAAGGATCGATCACAGCCATCATTGGTCCTAATGGCGCCGGCAAGACAACCCTCGTGCAGACCATCGCCGGGGTCGTCGATGCGCGCGGCGGGAGCGTCAAGCTTGGTGGAGAGCCACTCGATGGGATGCCCGCCCGCGAGCGAGCTCGCCGCGGCCTCGGATATACGCCTCAGCTGCGCAACGTCTTTGGCGCACTATCCGTCGAGGACAATCTGGAAGTTGTCACGCGCGCGATGCGGCTGCCTCATGACCGCGTGGATGAGGTTTTCGAGCTGTTCCCGATCCTCGCCGAGCGCCGGAAGCAGCGATCTGGGACGCTTTCAGGCGGGCAACGCCAGCAGCTCGCCATCGCCTCCTCGTTGCTCATGCGGCCGAGGCTGTTGATCCTCGACGAACCCACCACCGGGCTAGCGCCACAGATTGTCGATTCACTCATCGAGCAGATCTGCGTTATCGAGCGCAGCGGGACTGGCGTCTTATGGGTGATCGAAGAGCATCCCAGCCAAATCCTGCCGCTGTGCGGACGCGTATTTCTCATGGAATCCGGCCAGATTCATCACGAGGCGAACGGGCCGCAACTGCTCGCGGATCCGGGCTTCGCCGAGATGTTTTTGGGTGCCCGAATTCCACAGGCGTGAGCGCCACGCATGGTTTTACGCGATCGCAGATAGAGAATACCGGTTTGACTCTCCTTGCTTCTACCAAGAAGTGTCTACCGCCCTCCCCGAAGCAATAGTCCCACAGGAGATTTTGAGGATGAAAGTACTAAGAGCAACAGCAGGTAAGGTGTCAGTCGCGTGCGTCGTCATGGCGACCGGGGCAGTGCTCACAAGTTGTGGCGACGGTGGAGGGGCGTCCGGCGGAACCACGGTGATCGGTGTGGCCGCGCCGCTATCGGGTGAAGCCGCCATTTTCGGCGGGCCCGTCGATTCGATCACCCGAGCAGTAGTGAACCATGTCAACAAACGCGGCGGCATCAACGGGACTACACTCGAGGTTGTGAGCGAGGACGAGAAGTTCAACGCCGAGGATGGAGTCCGCGCCGTCACCAAGCTCATCAATAAAGATGACGCGCAATTCATCTTGGGTCCGACGTCATCGACATTCATGGCGACGCTCAGCCAGGCAGAACGCAGCGAGGTTGCCATCGCATCTCCGTATGCCGGCATCGTCGAGTACGACGACCAGGCCAACCCCTACACCTTCCGTACCATTGGCCCGGACACTTTCGATGGCCTGGCGGTTGCAAAAAACATCTGGGACAACGGTTTCAAGACTCTATCGATACTCTACGAAAACTCTGACTCAGCACGAAGCACATCGAGCTGGTTGGAGGACTACTACACACGGCTCGGCGGCAAGGTCGTGGCGAAAGTCGCATTCAACGGGGGACAGAGCTCCTATCTGCCGGAGGTTCGCAGTGCCTTTGAACCCCAACCCGATATGGTGTTTCTCGCCGGCTCCGTCGAGCCTGCTGTACCGATCGTGCGCGAGTGGGCGCGGTCAGGGATTCCTGGCAAATGGTCCTTTATCGCCGAGCTGACCTTCCCCGTGCTACTCGACGAGGTCGGTGCCCAATACCTCGAAGGCGCGTACGGGCAGTCCGCGTTCGCAGCAGACTCGCCGTCCGTCTCGGGGATGCGCGATATGCTGATCGAGGAGTACGGCCAGGAGCAAGGCATGGCCATCGCTCAGCAGCCCACGGCGGCCATGGCATACGATGCGATCGTTTCGGGACTCTTGGCGATGGCGGCCGGTGGCGAGGCTACAGGCACGGCGATTGCCGAGAATCTTCACAACGTGACTGATTCCGGTGGCGCGCCGGTGTTCTCCCTGGATGAGGGCCTGGATCTCCTGGCCAGAGATGAGAAGATCGACTATCACGGTGCCAGCGGCCCCGTCGACTTCAACTCGACGAACACGGCCGCACCCGACTACGGCGTATATCAGGTGGTCGATGGGAAGTGGCAGGTAGTCAAGCGCTACACGGGCACCGAGATCAATGATCTGGCTGAGGAATTGCAGTGACCGTGGGGACGGAGATGAAGAACATGGTTTCAAAGAGTTCGCCTGAAGGCGGCAGGAACGGGGTACCCGTGCTGCGCAGCGTGTCGGGATTCGAAGCCGTGGATCGCACCTTCGCTCAGATGCTGTGCGACCGCGCCGAGCGCGAACCGGATACGGTCGCATTCTGCAGTTGGGTGGACGGCGATGCCCGCCCGACCAGCTGGAGCGAGTACCTGGAGGAAGTGCGGGAGACCACCCTGGGCCTCCATGATCTCGGGGTGGCGCCGGGCGACCGGGTGGCCATCATGTCTTCTACCCGCCGGGAGTGGGTCGTGGCGGCACTCGCCATCCTGAGTGTCGGCGGCGTTCCCGTCGGCGTGTATCCAACCAGCTCGGTCCCCGAGGTTGAGTACGCGCTCGAAAGCAGCGGCGCAACTGCTATTTTCGCCGAGGGCACATCTGACATCGCCAAGGTCCGCGCGGTCGCTGCCGGATTGCCACATTTGCGTGCAACTATCGGGTTCGATGCCGAGCCAGCGGACCTGCCGGAAACGGTCAAAACCGTACATTGGGACTACTTACGCGCCGTCGGAAGCGCACGGGCTGTGGCTGAGCCGGAACTGTTCACGCTTCTTGTCGAAGCGGGCGACATAGACCAGCTGGCCGCGCTGTTTTACACGTCTGGATCCACCGGCGCGCCAAAGGGCGTGAGACACACGCACCGCACTCTCCAGTACTCCGTACTTGGTTTCGCAATGTCCTACCCCGAGATCGGGACGACCCGGCACGATCTCGTTGGATTCCTCGGACTATCACACGTCGCGCCGGCTCTAGTCGGCGTCTTCGCGCCGATAATGACGCGACTCGTCATCACGTACTGCACAATGGATCAGCGAGTTGAAGCGCTCATCGGGGTGCGGCCAACTGCCGTCCTATGGCCGCCGAGGATGCATGAGAAGCTCGCCAGCGAAGTGCTGCAGACGCTTGCCGAGTCCGGCAGAGCCTTCCGCCTCGGATACTCGATTGCCATGAAGGTCGCCCGCAAGGTCAGTGATCTACGCTGGCGTGGGCGTCAGGTGCCAAGGTACCTCGAAGCGCTCTACGGATTGTGCATGAAATGCGTCTTCCTACCACTGCGGGCGAAGGTCGGCATGGACCGCATCAAGGTCAGTTGGACAGCCTCCGGAAGCATGACCCCCGACGTCGCCGCGCTCTGGCATATGTGGGGTCTCGATCTTCGCGAGCTTTTCGGTACAACAGAAACGTGTGGCTCCGTGATCGCCCAATGGGACCGGGCCTTTCCGGCGCCAGGAACCATCGGAAAGGCCATGCCCGATCCCCGGTGGGTTGTCCGTGTATCCCACGAAGGCGAGCTGCAGGTGCGCAGCCCATGTCTCTTCGACGGCTACTGGCACAATCCGGAAGCCACAGCCTCGGCTCTGGAGGACGGGTGGTATCGCACAGGCGATCTTGTCGAGCTGAGCTCCGATGGCGAGGTGACGATCATCGGGCGAATGAAGGATGTCCTCAAGACCAGCGGCGGCAAGAGCGTCAGCCCGCAGCCGATAGAGGTACGGCTCAAAGCGAGTCCGCTCATCGACGAGGCGATCGTCGTAGGCGAAGGCCGGAAATACCTCACGGTACTGCTCAGCGTCAGCGACGAGACGCAGGCAATGACTCCACACGAACGCGATGCTGCTCTGACCCGATGGATCGACGAGGTCAACTCCGAACTCGCCCGTCCACTGCAATTGAAGAAGTTCCGGATTCTGCCGCGGGCGCTGTCAGCAGCAGCGGGCGAGCTGACGGCCAAAGCCACCATCCGGCGCTCCAACATCCTCGCCTCCTTCACCGATCTCGTCGACGACATGTACGACGTCGGCGAGCAGGACGAGATTGCCCGCCAGGCTCGATTTGCCAGGACGGATCGCAAGTAGGTGCCACTATGAACGAACTTCGGATCGAATACATGACGAGTGCCGAAATCGGTGACGCAATCGCAGACGGGGCACGCACAGCGATCCTGCCCCTCGGTGCAGTCGAACAACACGGCCGGCATCTACCGCTATCAATGGACGCCGACCACGCCGACGAGCTTGCCGTGCGGGTCGCGAACGACCTCGGCGGTGCGCTCGTCCTGCCGACCGTTCGTGTCGGATACTCGCCACATCATCTCGGATACCCCGGCACACTGTCTCTCCGGGCGTCGACTCTCGAGGCGATCTGCGAAGACTACGGCGCCCACCTGGCCGCGTCCGGTTTCGAGCGGATTGTCCTGTTCTCGGGCCACATCGGCAACTACCCGGTCATGCGCGACTTCGAGTTGCGTCTGGCGGACAAATTGGCACCACTGTCGGTCATCGTCTTCACCGACAGTGAAGCGATTCTGGACGCCTGGCGCTGGGCCGCCGAGGACATGGCCTCCCTGGGCGGCAACGTCGGTGGGCACGCCGACGTCGCGGAAACCTCTGTGATGCTCGCACTTCACCCGGACAAGGTTCGCGTCGAGCGCTTTGCCCGCGGATACTCGGGCATGGTTGACAAGGGACTCCTCGATCGCGCCTTCCGTGAGGGCATCAGTTCGATATCGCCAAACGGTGTCCTGGGAGACCCTACGGGCGCGTCGCCATCCATCGGGGCGGCATGCCTCGATGCCGTCACCTCCCTCATCGTCCAGCATGCGCGTGCCCGGGGTGCCTGACATGCACGACATGGGAGCAACCCTTACGCGATCCTCCGACGCCGATAAGTCCGCTCGATACAATCGTCCCCACACAACGAAGGGGACATTCAACCCGACTTCGTACCGGTCGTCGCCGGATCGCCTCCACCACTCGGAGGGCGACCTCCGTGAGCGATGCAGTGTGTTCAACGAGCAGATCAATTCACCACTCAGCCAAGGCGGTACGCCATGATGACTTTCGATCCAGTAAAGACAGGTGACTCGGAACGGGATACCACCAGGCTCCGCCGACTGTACGGGCAGTACCCGACTGGCGTCGCGGCAGTATGCGCGCTCCAGGAGGGACGACCGGTGGGAATCGTAGCTACCTCGTTCACACCAGTGTCCATGGACCCGGCGTTGGTGTCGATCTGCGTGCAGCACACTTCGACGACGTGGCCGACTCTGTCGAAGGACGGCCATCTCGGTATCTCGGTCCTGGCATCGACGCACGAAGCGGCGAGTCGCCAGATCGCGGCCAAGAACACCGATCGGTTCGCCGGGATCTCTTGGTTTGCAGGCGAATCCACTGCAGTATTCCTAGCCGACGCCGCAGCATGGCTCGATTGCAGGATCTCAACGTCGATCCCCGCAGGGGACCACGATGTTGTACTTCTGGAGGTCAACAGCACCGCGGTAAATGAGACAGCGAAACCCCTTGTCTTTCATGACAGCCGTTTTCGCACCCTCGTGATCGGTGAGGAATCGTGATGACCGACGTCTGTGATCTGAAAAAAAGAATCCAATCCGCGACAAACGCGTTGACCACCGGAGCGCCGGTACTGATCGTCAGCGGAGCTGACGATCAGGAAGTCGCCGATGTGCTGATTCCCGCCGCCCTCGCCAGCCCACGGTGGACCGCATGGGCAGTTCGATACACCTCCGGACTGTTGTGTTCGGCGATGCGCTCGACCCGGGCAGACGAGCTGGAACTGCCCGCAATGGTGCGGGGCAACGGCTTCAGCGCAACAACTCCGGCCTTCGGTATAGGTGTGGACGCCGCTGCCGGCGTCGGAACCGGTATCAGTGCGACAGACCGGTCGCGGACCGCTCGGGTGCTCGCCAGCCCGCAGACCCGCCCAGTGGATCTGACGCGGCCGGGACACATCCTGCCGTTGAGAACAGCTCCACGCGGAGTGATCGAGCACCGAAACAGTGCGGAAGCGGCGGTCGACCTGTGCGAAATCGCCGGACTTCCGCCAGTAGCGCTGACGGCCACGTTGCTGAGTGACGATGGAACCCTGCTGCAGGGCACCGAACTCGCGGCATTCGCCCGGGTTCACAGCGTTCCAGTAGTGCAGCTCCAGGATGTGGTGCACTACCGCCTACATCACGGCGACGGCCACGTTGGGCGGGTTCGCCATACTGCTACACGGATTGTGGACGTTCCAGACAGGTCCATGCGCGTAGTCGACTTCGACGACGAACTGACCGGCGCCCACCACACGGCCTTCATCGGTTCAACAACGCCTGCGGCAGCTCCGACGGTGTACATCGTCTTCGAATGTTCGCACCGCGATCCGCTCGTATCCGACTGCGGGTGCCGACATGAGTTCGAGACCCGTCGAGCCCAAATCGCCACAGAAGGCGGGATCATCGTCTACTTGCGGTCGAACCCGCGGCCCGCCAACCAGTACACGGTTCAGGGACACGAACTGGCACAGGGATCCATCACTTCCATCCTCACTCACCTTGGATTCACCACGGTCATGGTGTGCGGATGGCCGGGTGGTCAGATCCCGACGTCGGCCTGCGCGCTCGACCTGACGCCGACTGTCCGCAATCCGGCCTACAAGACCGCCGCGTCGCTCTGACTGCCTCGAACCGCGGCAGGGGGACGAAAGCTGTGGGCGCGAATTTAACGCCGGCGCAGGAACTCCACTTCCCCTCGAGGCATCGACGTAGTCGCCGCCGCAAACTCGCAACAAGCACCCGACCCGCCCAGCGCTTCGTATGAAGCGCTGCTTCACCTGGAGGATCCGTGACCGGTCTCGACATTCCATTGACACCCATTCGCTTCCTCGAACGTGCAGTCGAGGTCATGCCCGACAAAATCGCAATCATCGACGGCGAGCGCCGATGGACCTACCGTGAATTCGGCGCCGCAGTACAGGCCCTCGCAAAAGCACTTCGAACTTCCGGTATTACGGATGGCGAACGGGTCGCATATCTGTCCACCAACTCCGCCGAGCTGCTCATCGCCCATTACGCCGTCCCCCTCGCACGCGGTGTACTCGTCGCGATCAACACACGCTTGTCAGCGGCCGAGATCGAGTACATCTGCGGGCATGCTGGTGTGCACCTGCTCTTCGGTGAAATCGAGCTACTGAAGCCGCTGCTCGACGCCGGACTAGATTTCGCCACCGTCAACGAGTGGATCGAACTACCCACGGTGGAAGGCCTTTTCACCGCACCTAACGAACTTCACAGCTATGACTCGCTGCTCACTCGCGGCCAGGACGACGATCTACGCTGGGAGATAGACGACGAGAACCGCACGATAGCAATCAACTACACCTCCGGCACCACGGGCCGCCCTAAAGGAGTCATGTACTCCCATCGCGGCGCCTACCTCAACTCGCTCGGCGGAATCCTACATTCAGGATTTGGTAAGACCACCAAGTATCTGTGGACCCTGCCGATGTTCCATTGCAACGGATGGTGCACGACCTGGGCGGTCACTGCCGCGCTCGGTACACACGTCTGCTACCGGGCGGTGCGCGCCGACAGCATGTGGTCGCTGATCGACGAGCACCAGATTTCACACCTCAACGGAGCACCGACAGTTCTGACCCTCCTGGCCAACGCTGAGCAGGCCCATCTCCTCACAACACCGTTGACCATCAGCAATGGAGGTGCGCCACCCAGCCCCACCATCATCGCCAGGATCCGCGCTCTGGGCGCATCGATAGTGCACATCTACGGCCTCACTGAAACCTACGGACCCTACTCCGTCTGTGAACCCAAGCCCGAGTGGGACGAGCTGGATGTCGAGGACCACGCGAAACTCACGGCGCGCCAGGGTGTCGGCACGATCACTGCCGAGCGGCTGCGGGTTGTGCGTCCCGGACTTTCACCGGCGGGCGAGTTGACCGACGTGGCCGCAGACGGCACAGAGATGGGCGAGATCGTCATGCGCGGCAATACTGTGATGAAAGGCTATTACGACGACGAGGACGGCACGCGGAAAGCAACCGAGGGTGGTTGGTTCCACTCAGGTGACCTGGGCGTCATGCATCCCGACGGATACGTGCAACTTCTCGACCGTGCGAAGGACGTGGTGATCTCCGGGGGAGAGAATATTTCGACGATCGAGGTAGAGCAAGCTATTCTGTCGCATCCGGCGATACTCGAAGCCGCCGTCGTGGGGGCACCTGACGACAAGTGGGGCGAACGACCAAAAGCGTTCGTGATGGCTGCCAGTGGAGGGCACATCGACGAGGCCGAGGTCATCGCACACGTGAAATCACGTATCGCGTCATACAAGGCACCACGATCGGTCGAGTTCGTCGACGATCTTCCCAGAACTTCAACCGGAAAGATCCGCAAGAACGAACTGCGTGAGGCGGAGTGGAGTTCACTGCAAAACATGATCAACGGCTGAGATCTTCCGCGCTGTTGCACAGTCGGTGGCGCCCGGCACCGCGTGGGACATAGTTTGCTCGCGGCATCTGCCTTGATCACGCCGCCACCTTGGAGAACAGGTCTCTCGGCTTCGCCGATCATGCTGGCTGCGGCGCGGATCTGTTCGGGCGACGGCGCGTCAGGTGGTCGATAGCCAGGCAGGTGCTTCTCTGGTGGCCACGAGAGCGTGGCTGCAGCCTGCAAAACGTCTTTCGCGATGTCGACGAGTGCCGCCCCGGGCGTCCGCTGGAGGCGATGTGGAAGGCATCGGCGAGGGTGCGTGGGAAGTCGGCCGGGTCGGTGATCAGGAAGTTGTGCTTGGTGATTGGCATGGTGATGCCGCGGATGTCAGCGTCTTACAAGGCATCGGTGCCGATGAGGTCGCGGGAGACTTGGCCGGTGATCGCGACGCGGGGAACAGAGTGCATCTGTGCGTCGAGCCGGGGTCACGAGATTGGTGGCGCCGGGGCCGGAGGTGGCCATGTGGCCGCCGCCGTTACCAGCGGCCTGCACATATCCTGTGGCGGCATGGACGTCGGCTTGCTCCTGCCGGACAAGAACATGTCGGATGCGGGTCGATTCGAGCAGCGGGCCGTATACCGGCAAAATGGCTCCCCAGGGATGCCGAACACGCAGTCGACACCGAGTTCTTCGAGCCAGCGCACCACTGACTGAGCTCCGCTGCCACTTTCCGGGGAGCGTTGGGTGAGGCGGTGTGTCATGTATTGGGCTGGCAGACGGGCCAGGACGCTTACGGGAATCCACTGTGGCAATCGAAAGCGCTGGGAGCGACTCGGCGAGGCGGTAATCCGGAGTGCGACGTCGCTGCCTGTCGCGCATCCTAGAGATCTGAGGATGGTGTCGACTACGGGTCGGGAAACGCGAACGAGCATTCAGCATCAACCAAGGCGGATCCCCAATCGCTCCGTGACTACTTCAGCAGACTGCCTGCGACAGAGACTTTTCCGAGACCGTCGGTGAGCACTTTGAGCCGCCGCCGCGGTCACGGCCGTCGACGAGCTATGCCAGCGGAGAGTTCAGCCGGTAAGCGAGCTGGCGCATCGGACTTCTACCGCATTGCGGGCCGGATCCTCGACATCGATGGGGCGAGCAGGCCACCACGTGGATGAGAATGTCTGTGACCCCGCTGCGTCCCGTGCACCTCGACCACCTCAGGATGCCGTCCAGCGACTCCGCGATGGGCGTCGGCTTCCGCTGCGTGACACCGGTCAGGATGAACGCGGTCAGCGGGTATCCGAGGGCGACCAGGTCCGATTCGGCGTTCGAACGGGTGAAGCACACCCTGTTTTTCGAGCTCGCCGAGCGGGCCTGCACGGTGTTTCGGGGGGACAGGCTGGCCATGTCGGCCAACGCGATGACGGTGGCCCGCGAATCCTCGGTCAGTGCCTTGAGGATCTAGGCGTCGATGGAGTCGACGGTGCTCCCGGTGGGCATATTGCCAACCCCCAACTGCACTTGTGTGGGCGATGATTCGCAGAATGCGCAAGTTCGGCGAGCGGTATTGCCGAAAGCCCATGCGGATGGTGGACTGTCTCTAGTTCCGCATCCGGAACGCACCTCGCGATGGGTAGCTCGAAACGCTGTCATCGACAGGACCGGCCTCATCCAAGTCCGGCTCCCTTTGCCACACGATTTGCCTCGCTCACACCCTGAGCATGCTGATCAACGTTGGCGCCAGGATCTCACAGCAAGGACGGACATGATGAACGGCACTCGCACGATTGATCTCCACGCCCCTTCTGAACAATCACCGACCCCTGAGGTGCTCCGCGAGATCGAACGCCGGGTGCTCTGGTTGTCGACCGCGATGATCCACCACGCCAACCGGGTTCGCCCGAATCCGACGGGGTTGAAGGTCGGTGGGCATCAGGCGTCGTGCGCGTCGATGGTCTCGATCATGACGTCGTTGTGGTTCGAGCAGCTCCGGCCGGGGGATCGGGTGTCGGTCAAACCCCATGCCTCGCCGGTGCTGCACGGCATCAACTACCTGCTCGGGGAGCTGGACGAGAAGTATCTGACGACGCTGCGGGAATTCGGTGGCCTCCAGTCGTACCCGAGCCGGTCGAAAGATCCTGATCCGGTGGACTATTCGACCGGGTCGGTCGGCATCGGCGCGACGGCCCCGATCTGGGGTGCCATCGCCCGCCGCTACGTGAACACCCAGATCGGTTCTGCGGGCACGGGCCGCCAGTACTCGCTCGTCGGTGACGCCGAGCTGGACGAGGGCGCGGTGTGGGAGGCGATCCTCGACACCTCCGTGTCCGAACTCGGGGAGATCGTGTGGATCGTCGACCTGAACCGGCAGTCCCTGGACCGGGTGGTGCCGAACATGGCCGCGGGCCGGCTCGAGGCCATGTTCTCCGCCGCCGGATGGCAGGTGATCACCGTGAAATTCGGGACCCTGCTCGAGTCGCTGTTCACCCGGGCGGGCGGTGCGGCGCTGCGGACCCGGATCCTGGACATGCCCAACCCGGAGTACCAGCGGCTGCTCCGGTGCGACGCAGAGCAGGTGCGGGTGCGGCTGCCCGGGGACGGTCCCGACGCCGCTGCGATCGCATCGCTCATCGCCGGCCTCGATGACGAGACCCTGCTGCGGGCGATCCGGAACCTCGGCGGTCACGACCTCGACGCCCTGCGCGCCGCGTACGCGCAGATCGACGACACCCGCCCGACGGTGATCATCGCCTACACGATCAAGGGTCGCGGCCTGCCGACGCAGGGGCATCCGCAGAATCACTCGTCGCTGCTGACCGTCGAGCAGTACGAACAGCTCGCCGCGGAACTGGGCATGGACCCGGCCAACCCGTGGGCCCGGTTCGACACCGACAGTGCGGCGGGCCAGGTGTGCGCGGCGACCGCGGACCGGTTGCGGCGGAACCCCGTCGAACCGGCAACCCCGCCCGCGGTGCCGGCCGATATCGGCCGCACCCCCTCCGGGACGTCCACGACGCAGGCCGCTTTGGGCCGGGCGCTGCTGGACCTGTCCCGGGAGGCCCCCGACGCGGCGAAGCGGGTGGTCACGGTCAGCCCCGATGTCAGCTCTACTACCAACTTGGCGGGGTGGCTGAACAAGGTGGGGGTGTGGTCGCCGAACGAGCGCCGCAACTGGTTCGACGACGACGCCGAGACGATCATGCACTGGCGGGAAAAGCCCACCGGGCAGCACATGGAACTCGGCATCGCCGAGACGAACCTGGTCGGGTTGATGGGCGAGCTCGGTGCCACCTGGAGTCGGTGGGGGCAGCCGTTGTTCCCGATCGGGGTGATGTACGACCCGTTCGTCGAACGCGCCCTCGAACCCTGGTCGTACGGCATCTATGCGGGTGGGCAGTCGATCCTGGTCGGCACCCCGTCCGGGGTGACCCTGGCGGCGGAGGGTGGGGCGCATCAGTCGATCAAGACCCCGTCGATCGGCCTCGAGCAGCCCGGGTGTGTGAGTTACGAGCCGGCGTTCGCGATCGACGTCGAGTGGACGCTGCTCGACAGCATCTCCCGCCTGGGCCGCCCGGACGGCTCCTCGTCGTATCTGCGGCTCTCGACCCGCCCGGTCGATCAGACCCTCGCCGCCGTCCCCACCGATCCCGCCGCCCGGGAGCGTCGCCGCCGTCAGGTGGTCGCCGGCGCGTACACCCTCCGGCACAGCGACAAGCCGGCGGTCACGCTGGTCGGGATGGGCGCGATGATCACCGAAACCCTCGCGGCCGCGGACCGGTTGGCCGAGCAGGGGATTGCCGCCGACGTCGTGTGCGTGACCAGTCCCGGGTTGTTGTTCGAGGCGGTGCAGGCGCGCCGCGGCCTCGCCGACGGCCCGTCGTGGATCCTCGATCAGGTGTTCCCCGCCGGCCGGGCGGCGCCGATGGTGACCGTCCTCGACGGGCACCCGCACACCCTCGCATTCCTGACCGGGATCAACCACGTCCCCGGCGCCGCGCTCGGTGTCAGCAAATTCGGGCAGGTCGGTTCCCTCGACGACGTCTACCGCTACCACGGCATCGACACCGACAGCATCGTCCGCACCGCGCTCGACCTCGTCGACTAACCCAGGAAGACCCAGAATGACCACGACACAGACAGGCACCACAGTGGTGCTGCCGTCGCTCGGTGAGAACGTCACCGAAGCCACGATCACCCGCTGGCTCAAAACCCCAGGCGACCACATCGAGCAGGATGAACCATTGCTCGAGGTGGCCACCGACAAAGTCGACACCGAGGTCCCCTCCCCTGCCGCAGGCACCCTCCTCGAGATCATCGCCACGGAAGACGCTGTCGTCGAGGTCGGCGCGGCACTTGCCGTCCTTAGCGCACAAGGCAGTGATACCCAGGACACGCCGGCACCCGCTGCCGAGGCAACTCCCGCGCCTGCACCGACAACCGCCACTTCTGCTCCGGCACGTGCACCTGTATCGAACCCGACTACCCCGGAGGCTGCTGCACTGTCAGCCGCGGGCGACCGGGTGGAAAAGCTGCCCCGGATTCGGCGAACCATCGCACAGCGGATGCTCGAATCTCTGCAGACATCAGCACAATTGACCACCGTCCTCGAGGTCGACGTCACCGAGATCTCCCGGCTGCGCAACCGGGAGAAGGAAGACTTCCACCGCCGGACCGGGGTGAAGCTGTCGTTCCTGCCGTTCTTCGTCGCCGCCGCGGTCGACGCGCTCGCCGAGCATCCGGTGATCAACTCCTCGCTCGACGCCGACTGCACCGAGGTGACCTACCACGGGGCAGTACACCTCGGGATGGCCGTCGACAGCGACAAGGGGCTGATGGTGCCCGTCATCCGCGACGCCGATACGTTGCCTATCCCGGAACTCGCCCGGGCTGTCGCCGACTCCGCCGCCAGTGTGCGGACCGGAACGATCCGCCCCGACGACCTCTCCGGTGGCACGTTCACAATCACCAACACCGGCAGCCGCGGGGCACTCTTCGACACCCCGATCATCAACCAACCCCAATCCGCCATCCTGGGAATCGGAGCCGTCGTCGAACGCCTCGTCCCCACCCTCGGTGACGGCGGCGCACTCCAGATCAACGTGAAGTCGATGGCGTACCTGTCACTGTCCTACGACCACCGCATCGTCGACGGCGCCGACGCCGCCCGCTACCTCGCCACCGTCCGGCAGCGGCTGGAAGACGGATTCGACCCCTCGGACCTACAGTGAACGGGCCAGCACACACCCCAGGCTCTGTGCCCGGACACGGCACCCGAGACGATCACCGACTCGTCGAATTCGCCCTACGGTGGGCCCCAACAGTTGCAGTAAACGACTACACCCTCCCCGACTTCGACGAGTACATCTTGCCGGAGTTCGGACTGCAGCCAACGATGTACTACCGCAGACTCCTCACACTCCTACTGACACCACCGTGCCCACGCTTGGACCCACCGGACCGGCAACGCATCATCACACTCTGCCAGCACAAGTTGGACGCCTCAAGACCAGCAATCCCCGATTAAGCAGAGCGAGCATCAATTCTCGCTGCCGACAACCCCAATGGGACACACCGCGGAAAACAAGAGTTGGCACGCGATCGACTAGGAGCCTCAGCGTGCATCTCTGCTCGGCACGATTCTCATCACCAAGCAGGCCGAGATGCGGGCGAAAAGGAAACGATCATGTCCGAACAACCGAAATCGACTAGCCGTTCGGAAAATCCCGAACGCAGCACTCCCACCGGAAACCACACACCCTTGTCCGCAGATTCCATCACCGACCAGCTGAAAGCCTACCGCCGCCAGCGCCGCGCACGAATATCCGACGAACTACGCCGAGCGCGATACTGTCAGCTACCAAGCGAAAGCATTGATCTCATACGTTTCGCACAGGCATGGGCGCCCTACGGAAAGATGCCCACGGAAGATATTTTCGTCCGATACGGCATGACAACGGCCCGATACTTCGAAGTTCTGGCCGACGTCATCTCGATGCCTGACTGCGACCCCCAGATTGCCACCACCCTCCGATCCATCTACTTCTCACAACGCCCATAACGGGCCGATGGGAGGACTGCCCCTAGCTCCGCTGTCAAGCAGCGACGATGGTTACTGACAGTGATTGGTCGGCGAACATGGCACGAAAGACGACGTCTGAGAGCCTGCGTTGAGAAAGCGGAGCGTCTCCAGTCCGCCGTCACTACTGGCATTGCGGCGGGCCAAGAGTAGGCGTGCATCATCTTGCAGCGGGCCTGAGTGAGCGCGATCCGGTGGATGGCTGCATTGCGCTGCCGGTTCCCGCTGCGCGAGAGACGATGTCGAGCACAGATCGACGACCACACCGGTAACGGCACGGTACCACTGTGTCGAGCGAACGCCTCCTTCGAGTGGAAGCGGTCCACGTCGGCGTTCTCACCGATGATCTTGGCCGCCGACCGTGATCGAGCATGGGCAGCGTCCCATGGCGCGTGTCCTATCCGAGGAGTGTCCCAACACTTCGCATACGCGCACGCATCCGCCGGGATCCGCCTCGTCTTCGGCGAGGCGATCGAGGGCGACAACTCCCGCGTCTGTGCCGCAATCGGCCGGAGCGGCGAACGCTACCCTTCCGACATAGTCGTGATCGGAATCGGGGTCGATCCGAACACCGAACTCGCCACAGCGGCCGACTTTCAAACCTCAACGGGATTGCGGTCGATCCCTACCTACGCACCAGCGACGCGCACAGTTGGGCCATAGGCGACTGCGCCCACTTCTCCTGCACCCACGCCGGTGCCCCGACACGGCTCGAATCAGTCCACAACGCAGTCGACCACGCCCGAGCACTGGCCCGCACACTGAGCGGCACACCCACCGAATATCACCAGGTCCCCTGGTTCTGGATTCAACAGGGGACCATAAACTCCAGATCGTCGGCATCCCCGGCAAACAAGATGGCTCCGCTGTCCATGGCAACCCCCCGAACGGAAAGTTCTCCGTTCTCCGCTTCCGCGATGGCGCATTAACGTGCGTCTAATCGCTCAACAGCCCCGCCGTGCACATAGAGTCCCGCAAGATCGTCGCGTTACCCGCGCGACCCACCCGCGAAGACATCGCGATCGAGAACTTCGACCTACGCCGCCTCGAGCTGATCATCGAAGCCCGACAGGAAACGCCCCTCGATACGGCGCTGAATCACCAGCTTGAACGGCGCAAGCCGGCGTACGCTCCTGAATCGCAGTTTCTCAGTGAGGAACACCGTCGCGTACAAGTCCATCACCACGAATCTCGGCCACACTGTCCATATCTATGGTCTACCAGAACCTTTGACGAGAACCTTGGGTCGCAACACTTGGATGAAACCCGATCGAACCTCGATTACCGCCCGCCCACGCCGGGGTTCGGAAGGACTGGCAGATCATCTGCCCGGCGCTTCGCAGCGGCACGCGCAGCCTTCAACTGGAGATAGAAGGAGTTACGCGAGTTGCCGTCCAGGTTGAGCGGAACGTCCAAGCTCGCAATCAACCGATCCTCAAGGTCCCACGGTTCCTCATGCGCGATCCACGAGACGAGGGCGTTCTCGGCCATCCACTTCGACAGCAGCGTCTCCCCGATGTGGAAGGTATACCGCTTACCGGATCCGACACGGCGCAATTCGATCCCGACCTCGTCCGCGACCAGGCAACCGAGCGTGAGGCGGAGTGTCGACCCGGCAGCGTTACCGGTGTGGTGGGTCTTGATTCGCTTCCGGATGTTCTGCGTACTAGGAGCCTTGCCGTTGGTCGGCGGCTTGCTCGGACTGATGCCGGTGTAGAGCAGCGTGAGCCCGTCCCGCGTCGCGCACCCCGAGGTGTCGATCGCGGCCGGCAATTTGCGGAACCACCAGCCGTAGACACCAGCAGTCGCTGGAACGGGGCACGGCCTGGCGAGTACCTGCTCGCGGGTGTGCGGTGAGGCAGCGAGGTAGAGCGCAGATTCATCCTGCGGGTCAACGATCGGACTCATGCGGAGGATGTTGTCATAGGGCGGCGACAGCGATCTACGGAACCGTCCACACCCCGGCACCCGGCAGCAACGTGAAGCTCGGAGTCCCGGGAATCCCGACTGAGGCGACGAGCACTCCCGGACCTGTCCGTACATACCCCCGATTCAGCATGCTTCGAGGTGCCACCTGCGTTATGCCCGTCTCCCCCGTCGAAAGGTTTCGCCACTGGATACTGCAGAAGCAATAGTTGGCGTCATCGCTTACAAATCGCGTCATCCCCGGTTTTTCAAGGTCGGCCTGCGCGATGACCCATCCACCGACGGCCGACGACAACATGTAGGGCGGAGCAGCCGTAACACCATATGTCGGAAGAAAGAACTGCACGTCGGTTGGCGCAGCGTGCGCAGTTGACGTCACGGACAACGCGATACCGAAGGACGCGAGGACTGCGCTGGAAGCGGCGGCAATGCCGCGCACGACACGCGATGTACGCACTGCCAGGGCCATGGTTGCCCCCTTCACGTCACCCCGCCACGGTAGAGACGGACGATCCCTGTAGTAAGTGTCGCAAAGACGCAGCGATCGGAAATGTCATTCGGGTGGACGACATCAGCGACGTGCGACGGACGCAGCGGCTTCCGTGTGGGAGGCGGACTCGCGGCGGACGCCGCCGTAGGTTGCAGTTCGGATGCTGAGTAGCGTCAGCAACCCGATGAGGCACGATCCTGCGAGAAAGTATGCCGGCGACAAGGCGCTGCCGGTCCGGTCGATCAGCCAGGTGGCGATGTACGCAGCCGTTCCGCCGGTCGCGATCGTCGCCAGATTGAAGCCCAGAGCGACGCCGGTGAGCCTGACCCGAGAATTGAACAGCGACGGGAACAGTGGTGCCGTGGCGACCTGGATGAGCGGGGTGCCGAGCGCAAAGACGAAGAAGGCCACGCCCGCGACGACCAGCCCGTGACCGCCCATCAGGGACATGGCCGGGTAAGCAAGGATGCCGGATCCGATCAGTCCGGCTGCCGCGACCGGGACGCTGCCGAATCTGTCGACGAGAAGACCGGCGACCGGCATCAACAGCGCGATCAGCACGATGATGAGCGCGGTCGTCCAGGTGACCGCGGTCCGATCGAATCCACCTTGGCGGACCAGGTGGATGCCGATGTAGGTGAGCACCATGTAGCCGGTGGCGTTCTGTGCCACGCCGAGCCCGAACACCTGCAGAACCTGCTTGGGGTGTGTGCGGATGAGTTCGGCGAACGGTGACTTCGCCAGGTCGTCCGTGGCCGCGGCATTCTCGAACTGTGCGGTGTCCTCGATGCGGGTCCGGGTCCACAGGCAGAAGAGCAGGAGGGGGACGCCCAGCAGGAACGGGATCCGCCAGCCCCAGCTCGTCATCTGCGGTTCAGTGGTGAGCGCTGACACGGTCCCGACCGCAATCGCGGCGAGCGCGAAACCACCGTTGCTGCCGAGTGCGACGAACGAGGCGCCGAGGCCCTTACGTTTTTCCCCGACGGTCTCATAGACGTAGGTCAATGCTCCGCCGAGTTCTCCGCCTGCGGAGAAGCCCTGCACCAGACGCGCGAGGACCAGCAGGATCGGCGCGGCGATGCCCGCGGACGCGTACGTCGGCAGGCATGCCATGAGGAGGCTGCCGACCCCCATCAGCAGCACGGAGACCAGCAGAGCGCGCTTGCGTCCGTGCCGGTCCCCGAGGCGGCCGAAGAAGATGCCGCCGATGGGGCGCATGAGGTAGGCCGACGCGAAGACGGCGAGGCTGGCGAGCAGTGCGGCTGTGGGATCGTTGCCGGGGAAGAACAGTGGGCTGACGACCACGGCTAGGTAGGCGTAGACGGTGAGGTCGTAGTACTCGACGATGGTGCCGACGGCGGCGGCGAGAACGCCGCGGCGCCTAGTTTGCTCGAGGGTAGGGGTGCGCGAGGTGGAATTCGTGTGGGTCGCCACGAACGTCTCATTTCTGTGCGGAGAGTGTGGACCGAAGGTGCGCTCACCGTAGGTGGGGGTGAGTCATATCCTGCGAGCGCTTTTCACACCATAACCGCGCAGCCGCTAAATCTGTACATATTTTTCGAAAACTGCGGGATGCACCCGCTAAAGCTGCCAGTGCACGGGCTCGGAGATGATGTGTGCAAGGCGCTTACGGTAGTACTTCGCGGTGTCGTGGACGAAGGCCTCCATCGCCTCTCCTGCGGCGGAGGCATTTCGGGAGCGCATGGCATTGAGCACCAGCTGCTGCGCTTCGACGGCGGCGGTCCGGGTGATCTCAGGGTGCCGTGTGGGTTCCGCATCGCGTACCAGCAGTAGCAGCGTTTCCATGAGGATGCGCAGCACCGGGTTGCCGGACGCGGTGTAGATGGTGGTGTGGAACAGCGCGTTCTTCTCGATGAAGTTGTCGTAGTCGTCGGGCTGTGTCCGCATGCTGTCGAGCGCTGCCTGCAATTCGTCCAGTTGGCCGTCTGTAATTCGAGGTGTGGCCTGTTGCGCGACCACCGGTTCCAGGGTGAGCCGGGTGTCGATGACGTCGCTGAGATTGGCACCCTCGAGCTGCAGGAACAGTTTCATGGTGTTGCCCAGTGATTCGAATTGCGGCCGGCACGCGACCGGGCCGCCGCCGACACCGGCCCGAATGGTGACCAGGCCCCGGCTCTCGAGTAGGCGGAGGGCTTCGCGCACAGTCGTGCGCGCCACGCCGTACTCGGCGACCATTTCCTTCTCGGTCGACAGTCGGTCACCGGCCTCGATGCCGCCCCCGAGGATCTTGTCCGCTATCTGGTTCGCGATGCGCTCGGACATTTTCGGGGCCCTGCCCGTTGCGCGATGGGCATCGTCCTTCGTCATTGCGTCCCCGGTGTACTCGTCGACAGTTCGGTGCATAGCCGCCATGCGTACAAACCCTACCCAGGCCGGAGCGCGAATCGACAAACTCTGTACATATTTAGGGAAAGTGGCTAGCGTGACACCAGTCAACCCGTGGCACCCACTCAACATCCGAACGCAATAATCTCCCGGAGGTAAAGATGTGGCCGACGCGCCCACCGACGCCCGACCTTGTCCGTACCTACCGAGAGTCAGGGCACTGGCGTGATCAGCCGATCGGGCACTACTTGACACGCGCTGCGTCGCTGTTCCCCGATGCAGTGGCCGTGATCGACGGCGACACACGCCTGACCTTCGCCGACGTCGACCGCGACGCGACCACCCTGGCTGCGGCGCTGCATTCGAACGGGATCGGCACCGACGACGTGGTTTCCTTCCAGCTCCCCAATCGGGCCGAAGCGGTCATCATCTACCAGGCGATCATGAAGCTCGGCGCCGTCGCCAACCCCATAATCCCGATCTACCGAGGGCGCGAGCTGCGGTTCATCCTCGGGCAGGCGCAGGCGTCGGCCGTCTTCATTCCCGCGACCTACCGAGGATTCGACTACGCCGCCATGTATGACCAGCTACTCGACGACTTGCCGCACGTGAAGAAGGTCGTCGTCCTCGGCGACCGTGACGAGCGCAGCACCGACGAGCGGATGACCACATTTAAGGAGCTGCTAGGCGGCGCCCCGGCTGAAGCCGCAAAGGTGGTTGCCGCACTGCAAGAGCCGGATCCGGATCAGGTCTGCCTGCTGCTGTACACCTCTGGGACGACCGCGGATCCGAAGGGCGCGCTGCACAGCCACAACACACTCGTATTCGAGAACCTCTCGATGATCGAGTTGTTCGGCCTCAACGAGAACGACGTCATCTTCAACCCCTCACCGGTCACGCACGTGACCGGGGTGAACTGCGCCTTGACACTGCCGTTCCTAGTCGGGGCGCCGGTCGTGCTGCACGATCAGTGGGATCCAGCCGCCGCGCTCGACAAGATTGCCCGCGACGACGCCAGCTTCATGATCTTCTCCACACCGTTCCTGCAAGGGCTGCTCGACGCCGCGGTCTCGGCGGGTCGCCCCACTCCGTCGATCAGGTACATCGTCTGCGGCGGCGCTGACATGCCGGACGAACTGACCCGCCGAGCCACCGATCGGCTCGGCACCGTCGTCCGAATGTACGGCGCCACCGAAGGACCGTCCGTCACAGCAGGCAATCGCTGGGACACACCGCAATTACGCACCCGAACCGACGGGCGAGTCCTCGCGCCCACCGAGGTGATCATCGTCGACCCCGCCGATCGCCCCGTCGCGCCCGGCTCCATCGGCGAAGTCCTATGGCGCGGCCCCGACACCTTCCTCGGGTACCTCGACTCCTCACTCAACGCCGCGGCGTTCACCAAGGACGGCTTCTTCCGATCCGGTGACCTCGCACGGTTCGACGACACCGGCGCAATCCACATCGAGGGTCGAATCAAGGACATCATCAACCGCTCCGGCGAGAAGATCAGCACTCACGAAGTGGAAAACCTGCTCAGTGAGCACCCCTCCGTCAGCGAGGTCGCCGTCGTCGCCGGGCCGGACGCGACGACCGGTGAACGGGGCTGCGCCTTCGTCGTCACACACCACGCACAGGACCTCACCCTCGAAGACGTCCACGAGTTCCTGACCGGACGCGAGGTCGCCAAGCAGAAAATCCCCGAGAGCGTCTTCGTGGTGGACGTTCTACCCAAGACCGCGAGCGGCAAGATCCAGAAGTTCGCGCTCCGCGACTGGACCCGCAACCGCACCAACCTCCCGCCACAGATGGTCGGCGTCAGCCTTCATGCGACGCATGAGAAGTGAGGACCACATGACCGAGCACATTCTCATCTCCCAACCCGAACCAGGGATCGCCCTTGTCGAACTCGCCCGCGGCAAGGTCAACGCAATCGACCACCGAATGTACGGCGAACTCGCCGAGACCTTCGACCGGCTATCGGACGATCCCACAGTCAACGTCGCCGTGCTCACAGGACGCGGCCACGTGTTCTGCGCGGGCAACGACCTCAACGACTTCCGCACCATGGACACGACGAGCGGTGAACTGCAGATGCGCAACGTCCGCCGCGCGATGTTCAACCTCATCGACTGCTCGATCCCCGTCATTGCCGCCGTCAACGGGCCGGCACTAGGCAGCGGACTTGGCCTGACCGCATCGTGCGACCTCGTGGTGGCGTCGGAAAAGGCGACGTTCGGGCTGCCGGAAATGAACGTCGGGGTACTGGGCGGCGGCCGCTTCACCGCCCGCATGCTGCCGCAGCAAGCAATGCGCCGGCTGTTCTTCACCGCAGAAGCCGTCGACGCACACACCCTCGAGCGGTGGGGCGCGCCGATCGAGGTAGTCCCCCACGACACGCTCATGAACACCGCACTCACCCGCGCACGGTCCATCGCCTCGAAGAGCCGCTACGCACTGACCCTGGCGAAGCAATCGTTGAACGGCTGCGAGGGTATGGACCTCAAGCGCGGCTACGAACTCGAACAGACCTTCACCGTCCGGCTGTCCGAGCATCCGGACTCCAAGACTGCGGTCGAGGCCCGAATGGCCGCACTGACGAACGGCAAGAACCCATGAGTACCGCAACACCGGAAGACCTGGACGCGTTCGGCGAGCGCGCCACCGCGTGGCTGTCCCAGCGACTGGACCGACATCTGCCGGCCACCGACACCGACCTGCCAGGAAACGACGCGGAGCAGTCTTACGCCATCTTCCACAACCGCACAGAGGCCGAAGAGCGCGAACTACTCGTCCGCGGCAAGGCCTGGCAATCCGCACGCGTCGATGCCGGATTCGGCGCGATCACCTGGGGCCCCGAATGGGGCGGACCGGGCCTGACCGCCTCCCACGAACGGATCTACGTCGAGCTCGAACGTCAGTTCCGCGCCCCGGAGCGGCACGAAACCATCCTCGTGACTGTGGAGCTGATCGCACCGACCATCCATCTGCTCGGCACCGAGGAACAAAAACAGCGATTCGTGCAACCGTTCCTGCGTGCCGACGAACTGTGCTGCCAACTGTTCTCCGAACCCGGCGCCGGCTCCGACCTGGCCGCGCTCACGACCCGCTCAGTTCGCACCGACACAAGCTGGAAGATCACCGGTCAGAAGGTGTGGAGTTCGGGCGCACAATTCGCCGAATGGGGACTACTCATCGCACGGAGCGACCCCGCCGCACCCAAGCACCGCGGAATGACGGCATTCCTGGTGCCGATGGACACCCCAGGAGTCGAAACCCGCCCCATCCGCCAGATGTCCGGCGGTTCCACCTTCAACGAGGTATTCCTCACCGACGTCGAACTGCCTGACTCGCTGCGTCTCGGCGAGGTCGGCGACGGTTGGAACGTCGCATTGACCACCCTCGGATTCGAACGCAGCTCCAGCGGCGGAATCGTCTCCGCCGGCGGCAGCGCAGCCGACCTGATCAGGCTCGCCAGGCAACTTGGCATCACCGACGACCCCCACGTGCGTCAGACAGTCGCCCAAGTCATCGTCTACGAACGCGCCACCGCAATGTTCAACGCCCGGCACGCCGAGCGCGAACTCGCCGGCCATGTCCCCGGAGTCGAAGGCTCGATCGCCAAGCTCGTGTGGACGCAAAATCTCAAACGCATCGGTGACGCCGCGGCCCGATTCCTCGGACCCCGCATCCTCGCCGACACGGGCACCCCGAACACCTATGCCTGGACCGAGCATCTCCTAGGCGCCCCGGGCTACCGCATCGCCGGCGGGTCCGACGAGATCCAGCGAAACATCATCGGCGAACGCGGCCTCGGGCTGCCCAGAGAACCACGCTAGGAGCAAACATGGCCCTCGAATTGACCCAGGAACAAGAACAACTTCGCGACAGCGTCCGCGCTTACCTCACGAAGAACGCTGATACGAAACACACACCTTGGGAAGGGCTCATCGGCCTCGGCTTGACCGAGATCCCCTTCCCCGAGCGCTTCAGTGGAGCCGGTTGCACCCTCAAAGACACCTCGGTCGTGATGCACGAACTCGGCCGCACCATCTCCGACGCCCCCTACTTCTCGTCCGTGTGCCTTGCCGGCCTCACCCTCTCGGAATGCGCCTCGGACGCGGGCCGCGCCGCACATCTGCCCGCCATCGCAACAGGCAAACGCACCGCCACGCTGGTCGCCGGGTACCCCTACTCGGACACCCCGATTACCGCCACTGCAACCGGTGACAGCCGGCTGATTCTCCGGGGCACGCAAGAATTCGTGGTAAACGGCGACAACGCAGATCTCCTCGTCGTTGTCGCACGCGGAGAGAAAGGCCTCGAGCTGGCCGTCATCGACGGCGCGGCCCCCGGCGTCGTGCGTACCCCGCTAGAGTCCCTGGACACCACCCGCCCACTGACCCGGATCGAGTTCTTCGACGCCCACGCACAGGCGGTCGGCGACGCGAACCTAGATGCGACGCTGCCACGCGCCCAGGCGTCAGCCCTCGTCGCATTGGCGTCCGAACAGGTCGGCGCCGCCGAGACGTGCCTGGAAATGTCGGTCGAGTACGCCAAGACCCGGGAGCAGTTCGGCCGACCGATAGGCTCGTTCCAATCGATCAAGCACCGCCTCACCGACATGCTGGTGGCACTCGAACTGGCGCACGCCGCAGTGCTGGACGCTGCGAACTCCGACGAAAAGCCAACAAATGAACTCGCCACTGCAGCGAGCATCGCGCATGTGCTGGCGTCCGACGCCTTCACCTACGCCGCCGAAGAATCCATCCAAATCCACGGCGGCATCGGATTCACCTGGGAACACCCTCTACACAAGTACTTTCGGCGAGCTAAGAGCGACACACTGCTATTCGGCAGCACCGAAACGCACCACGAGGTCATTGCCGCTTCGGTGATATAGGTATTCGGGGAGTCGGTTCCTTCCAACCGGAATACCCTCCCGGAATGATTGCAGCCGATCACCACCAATGTCGGTAACGGACGCGCCCGCACACGCGAGATCGGATGGAGCGGACCACTGTCCACCCTCAGGCTGGCGATCCGGCAAGAACGTCCTCTGCACCCACGCGTGCACTGCAACCTTGAGTTCGGATTGATCTGGCGGCAGAGCTGGTCCAACAATCCCCGATCGGTTAACCGGCTCTCGGGCGACACGATTCTGTCCGCGGCGTGAGGTCCGGGGCCGACGGCTGGATGGGGCGCATGCTGACGGTGGCGGTCGATAGGAGAGGGGCAGACGATGGCCGTTCGGGTGCACGCGGCGGACGACGGCTTTGTGGTCGACGGCGAGTGGGAGGGTTACGCGGCGGCGAACGCGTCCCTCAAACATCTGGCCGGGCGGGCGTTCAGCGTGGCGACGGTGCGGGCGTATGCGTTCGATGTGCTGAACCTGGCGCGGTTCCTGATCGCCCGCGATCTCGGATTGGCGGCCGTGACGCCGATGACCGTGTTCGAGTGGATCGACTGACAGGGTGTGCACCGTGATCCCCGACCCGGCGCAACGCCGAGGAACGGCCGGCAGCGCACGGCGGCGTCGACGATCAACCGGCGGGTCGCGGCGGTGCGGGCGTGGCCGCAGCTGGCACCGGTGCCGCGGGATTCGCGCCGTCAGCAGCAACCACCGACGACCACGGCGCAATAGTCGCGGCTGTTGCGGGTGTTCCACCTGCCATCCCAGCTCAGCGTCGAGATCACGCGGACCGTGAACTCTTACCGGACAAGTCGGCGACGGCCAGCTCGAAGGGCTCCGCGGCCTCCGCATCCTCGACGTCGACGACGGACGATTTCGACCGGTTCTTTCGGGGCCTTCAGCTCGTCGGCCGAGTCCTCGGCCAGCTAGTACTGCAACGGCACTTGCTTGACAGGTAGACGATACTGGTTGTGTGGTCCTTGATTTGGTTGTTTCCGAGTTGGAAGCGTTGCATGAGCGGATCTCCGGTCGGTTCGCCCGGTCGGAACCGCGGTCCCGGGTCCGTGAATATGTGACGGGTTTGGTTGCGGGTCTGGAACGCAAGAACGGGTGGACCCTCGCCGAGCGGGCCGGCGAGGTGAGCCCGGACGGGATGCAACGTCTGCTGCGGCGGGCCGACTGGGACATCGACGGGGTGCGCGACGATGTGCGTGACTACGTGGTCGAACGGCTCGGTGACCGCGCCGGGGTGTTGATCGTCGATGACACCGGATTCCTCAAGAAGGGCACCCGCTCGGCCGGGGTGCAACGCCAATACTCGGGCACCGCCGGGCGGGTGGAAAACTGCCAGATCGGGGTCTTCCTCGCCTATGCGAGCGCGGCCGGGCACGCCTTGATCGACCGGGAGCTCTACCTCCCCGAGTCGTGGACCGCCGACCGGGACCGGTGCCGCGCCGCCGGGATCGGCGACGAGGTGGAGTTCGCGACCAAACCGAGACTGGCGCAACGCATGATCGAACGCGCCCTCGACGCGCAGGTCCCGTTCTCCTGGGCCACCGCCGACGAGGCCTACGGGCAGGTGAAGTACCTGCGGGTCTGGCTCGAGGAACGCGATGTTTCGTATGTGTTGGCCACCCGTTGCAACGACGATGTGTTCACCCGGCACGGCCGCTCCGGCCGCGCCGACGAGATGATCGCCGCGGTCCCGGCGAAGCAGTGGCGCCGGATCTCCGTCGGCGACGGCGCGCACGGCAGGCGCGAGTACTCCTGGGTGCGGATCCCGATCCGGATCGCCTGGGCACCCGGGCGTGGGCACTGGCTGCTCGCCCGCCGGTCCCTGTCGGATCCGACCGAGATCGCGTACTACATCTGCGCCGGACCCCGCCGCACCACGCTCACCGAACTCGCCACCATCGCCGGCTCGCGGTGGCGGGTCGAGGAATGCTTTCAGCAGGCCAAGAACGAGGCCGGCCTCGACCACTACCAGGTGCGCACCTACCGGGCCTGGTACGCCCACATCACCTTGTCGATGCTCGCCCTCGCCTGGCTCGCCGGGACGAAAACCGAAGCGGTAAAGGGGGAATCGGGACCGATGATCAGGGCATGATCGGCTACACGGTACCCGAGATCCGCCGCCTACTCGTGTATCTGATCCTGCGACACGCCCGCCCCGACGAGCACGTCTGGTCCTGGTCGCACTGGCGGAGACGCCGACAACACCAGGCCCGCACCTGTCATTACCGAACCCGCGGCCACCTGCCATAAGTGCCGTTGCAGTACTAGGACATGTCTCCTAATAGTTTGAGCCACTCGACGATGCCGGCGAGCAGGAATCCGGCGCGGTAGGTGAGGGCGAGTTTGTCGTAGCGGGTGGCCACCGCACGCCACTGTTTCGCCTTGTTGAAGGCCCGTTCGACCACGTTGCGCCCCTTGTAGGACTCCGGGTCGAAGTTCGGTGGCCGCCCACCCGAGCGGCCCTTGTTCACCCGGTTCGCTGCCTGATCGGTCTTCTCGGGGATTACCGCCTTGATGCCTCTGCTGCGCAGCAGTTCCCGGTTGGCCCGTGATGAGTACGCCTTGTCGGCCCGGACCTCGTCGGGGCGCGTGCGGTGCGCTCCGCCGGCGAGCCGCGGGACGCAGATTCCCTCCAGTACGTGGGCGAACATCGGACTGTCACCGGCTTGGCCGGGGCCGACCAGCACCGACAGTGGGCGCCCGTGACCGTCGCACGCCAGGTGCGCCTTGCTGGTCAACCCGCCCCTCGACCGGCCGATGCCGTGATCGGCAGGCTCGTCACCGAGGTTCGTGTAATTCGGTAGATCCCCCTGTGTGGCGGGCGGCGTTCGCACCGTGCTGATGGACACGGACCACTGTGGAATCGACCGATACCGCCCAGTCCAGGTTCCCGCCGGCGTCGGCCATCGCGACCAGAGCCGTCAGCACCCGATCCCAGGTTCCGTCTCCGGCGTAGCGGCGATGTCGCTTCCACACCGTCTTCCACGGCCCGAAATGCGACGGGAGATCTCGCCAGGGCAACCCGGTCCGCAGTCGATACAGCATCCCCTCGACCACCACACGATTGTTCCGGAACTTCCGCCCCCGGAGCCCGTCGGAACTGGGCAACAGCAGCTCGAGCAACTCCCACTGCTTGTCCGTCAACACCTCAAACCGATCAACAACGTCTGCCACACCGAAGAGTCTGCAGCACAACACCACAAATCATTGGGAGACACACCCTAGTCGAGATCGGTCTTTCCGGGTGCGTAGTAGTCGGTGACCGTGTCCTCGGTGCGCACCCGCACACATGCCCGGGCGGGCCGTGTCGAAGACCCTGTGATCGCGATCTCGGTCAGCTCCCCGGCCTCGAAGTCCTCGAGCGGGGTACGGCCGCCGAGGATTCTCGGTCGCGGTCAGCCACCAACTCGCCGCACCGTACGGATCATCCGCAACTTCGAGTCGCCGGTTCGCATACCGGACCAAATCGTGAATCTCGTGCCGGCTCCGATCGATTGGAACACCAGGTATCGGTAGTCCGGTCACCAGCCGATCGGCAACCCGACCAACTCCCACGCCCTGCACCGTTATTGCGCGACGCTGCGGATCGGCTCACTCATCGGGGCCAAGATCGGCGCAGCCTCCAGCGAGTCGACCACCTCGACGGCGGCGGCGAGAACCGACCGGCGCACACTCGCCCGCGGCGTGGCGTCTTCAGCCTCGGTGACGGTCGCAAATCAGCGACTGCGCAAGCTGCAACCGCCCTGCCTGCGACAACGCGACCGATGAAGACCGGGTGAGCGACGTGACAACATCTCCGACATCGTCACCTGCGCCCAGCGCGGTCAAGCTCTGAGTCGCAGAGCACCGCAAGTGTGTTCAGTGCCGCGTCACGTACGAACCGGGTGTGCCTGTTCCAGGGTCGGGTAGTCCGTATACCCGCGGTGGTCGCCGCCGTAGACCCCGATGGGTTCCGGGGCATTGAGTGGAGCGCCTCGGCGGACACGCTCCACAAAGTCCGGGTTGGCGAGGAAGCCGCGGCGGCGCCCCTGATGAAGGGGAGCCGCCCACGAGCACGAGTATCTGGTTATCAAGCTGCATGGTTGCGCGGGGCGAAATATGGCCTCGGCGCCGGACATCCCCCGTCTGACGCAAGCCCACCGCGCTGAGCCCAATTAGTGAGCCGTGCCGTTGCGTGGGCGCCTCAACTCGTGCTGGGCGCCACGACCGAGAGGTGGAATCTTCTCTTCCGGTCCAACCTTGATCTGCCGTGGATCCATACCGGCAGACAATCGTCACACCCCGGCTGCCAGGTTCGACGCAACGCTGACGCCCCACCTGTAGATCAAGGCGAGCAATCTCGTATCAGATCGCGCAAGAAGGCGCCTACTGGATGAATCGCTTTTCCCAGTCCGACTGGTATTGCGTGAGCGCTTCGGGCGTGAGATCAGAGGCGTTGGGCAGCGCGATGTCCTGGGCGCGGGCGACACTTCCTTCGATATTGGGAAGCGCGCTCGCGTAGCCGAGCGACAACGCCTTCTGGCCCGCGGGTGTCACCATAAAATTGGCCAGCACCTGTGCCGCATTCGGGTGCGGCGCCGCGGAGAGGACGTGTGTGAACCATGGAGTTCCCCACTGAGGGGTCGGCAATGCCCAGTCCACCGGTGCGCCCGATTCCCTTTCCCGCACCAGGGGTTGCACCATAGGGGTTGCGACGATCTCCCCTGATGTCAAGGCCTGAGCGACCCCCAACGCACTCGGGTAGATGCGTGGTTTCAGCTCCGCGAGGTTCTGAAGATAATCGGCGCCGAAGTTCTTTTCGTAGAATCGATAGAGATCGACGTATGAGGCGATACCGGAAGGGTTTACGATTCCGATCTTGCCCTTCAACGCGGGATCAAGCATATCTGCGGGCTTCTGCAGACCGCCCGGAAGCGCTGTCGTATTCCATCCGAGAGAGAACACCGCCGCACTCGTCAAGAAGAACTTGTCGGAGATGACGCTCGTCTGCGGTTCGTATTCCGGCGCATCGAATGCCGGGCCGACAAGGTCGGTCGAGTAGGTGCCCGATTCGGCGGCAGTCTCGATCCACGCGGCGTCGGTTAGCATGTGCACATCAGCGGTTCCGCGCTTCGTCTGATTCTCGACCTCGACCTTCGGGTTGATGTCGGCATCAGTTCCCCGGACATATTCGAGGGAGATCTCGGGATACTCCTGCTCGAAGGCAACTTTGAGAGCGTCGAGATTGGCGGGCTTCTGGCTCGAGTACAGCAGCACACTACCTTCACCCTTGGCAGCTGCGACGACATCTTCCCAGCCGCCGGACACGGGACCGGTGGAATCGGAGCCACCGGATCCGCAAGCGGCGGAGGCGAAAGCGGCGACCACCGCGACGGCCATCAGCTTTATCGGCACGCTTCTCATGGCATGAAAGCCCTTTCGTATCGGTTCGACGAATGCGAACCTGCGTATTCGGGACGGAGCGGGGAGCCACACACAGAAGGCATGCCCACTCCGCGAGTGACCTGACCAGTGCAGCAATATGATCGGGACGTGTATACGTACGTTTGACCAAGGACACTTGTTGTCCGCCGGAGTCGCAAGAGCGGTCGGCTGCCATCGTGTGAACGATCGACACTATGCTTCTTGCGACCTGAACTGAAATCAGTTTGAACCTAGTTAGGTCTTGGCGTGATGTCAATCACCTGATCGCTTGAAGTGACCCCAGTTCACTCACGACGCTATGCCGCTCGACACGCAGCGCAGTGGCTGTTGGGCTCACTTCTTGTCGGGACACCGCACGCCTCTGACACCGTCGCTGCCGGCATCTCATTACCCGGTGACGGGGACGACTGACGGTGCCGCGCAGCCGATGACGCCACCGTGCTCGTCGTCGGCTGCACCGTGGAGTCATCCCGTTCGACCAATCACAACTGCATGTCGCGGCCTGTCGGTCCCAGAGCCCTACTAGTGTCTTGCCGGTCGTCCGGGCGGCCAGCTCGTCGTTCATGCGGGTCGGCGCGTTTTCGGACCGTCGTAGGCTATCTCGCGATGGATCGTCGTGCCCTCGCGCAACCAGGCCGCGAGCCCCTGCCGCCTCGCCTTTAAGAGGTCGAAGTTCGCGCTGCCGCGAAATCCCCGGAGAGTGAGGTTCTTCGCCGCGCGGAGGAAGATGTTGCGCGGGCCGGCCGGCTCCGACTCGCAGTCAGACACCGACCCGCACAGGGGAACACGGCCGAAGGGGCCGCATCGCGGCGAGCGCCGCCTCGAGATGGTCGCCGCCGAACATTGTCGAAGTGGACCTCGACTCCTTCCGGCGCCTGCCTTCGGAGGGCGGCGATAGGCGCCTCTCCCCGCTGGAGGACCCACGGGCGCGCTGCCGCTCCGTCTCCCGCTTCACTGACTTCCGCTCGGTCGCGAGCATTGCCGTTGGGACACCCAGACGATCGATGCGTCGAGGGCTTCGACGGTCGAGCCCTCCACGCGGAACGGGTTGATCTCGATGGATTCGAGCGAGTCGCCGAGCCGCTCGGCCAGGCTCGCGACTTTGAGGATCGCAGCCACCAACGCATCGAGGTCGACGGGCTTGGAGCCGCGGACACCGTCGAGCAGAGCCTTCCCACGCAACTCGGACAACATCTGCCGCACATCGGTCTCGCTCACGGGTAGGGTCCGCAGCGCACTATCGTCGATGATGTGCACGAGGACACCCCCGAGGCCGACCGCGAGAGTGAGCCCCCACTGCTGGTCACGCACGACCCCGACGATCATCTCCACGCCTCCAGATCGCATCGATGCGATCAGGGCACCTTCGGACTGTGCGCCCGGCACTGCCAGCACCGCCGCCTGCACCTGGCGGTACGCCCGCCGGACCGCCTCGGGCGAATCCACGCCGAGGAGGACTCCACCGACGTCGCTTTTGTGGACGATATCGGGCGACACGAGCTTGACCACGAGGGGCAAACCGAGCCGACCCGCCGCCTCGACGGCGGCCTCCTCTCCCCTGACATGGGCGTACGGAACCACTGGAACACCGTGCTCGACCAACAGCGACAGCGACTCAACCTCGCTCCACACCCCACCGGACCCGGCGACGTCGGACAGATCGGGTGCGCTCCCAATAGGCAGGTGGTCCCTGCGAAGCCACTGCGACCACCAGATCGCATGGCCAGCCGCCTCGACGACGTGGTCAAGACCGGTCATGGCGAGCGGGATGCCAAGCTCCTCGAGATTGCGCACCGTCCCGGGGTCTATCGTCGCGATCGTCTGGTCGAGCAGGATCACCGGCGTGGCGGAATCGGCGAGTGCCGGCGCATCGATCCGCAGCCGCTCCTTGATCGCCTCGCCACGTTCGTCCGTGGGATGAACGTGGATCGCAGCGACGATCGCCACCGACGGATCATCGGCCAGCGCGAAAATCGAGTCGCGAAACAGCGCTGGCTTCGCCGACGCCGCACCCGTCGAGTCGAGCGGGTTGCGCGGGGTGCAGAACTCCGGCAACAACTCGGCGAGCCGCGCCCTCGTCGCATCCGCGAGGACGGGAAGCCTGACACCCAATGCATCGGCCCGGTCTGCAACAAGGTCGCAGGCGCCGCCGGACATTGACACGACGCCCAGGTCACCCGTGGCCAGCGGACCGGTACGCGACAGCAGCCCAGCCGTCATCACCAGCTGCTCCAAAGACCGGACCCGGATGACCCCAAACTGCCGAAGCACCGCATCGACGAGACGGTCGTCACCAACGAGTGCACCGGTGTGACTCTGGGCGATCTCGGCAGCGAGCTCGCTCGAGCCGACCTTGAGCGCCACGATCGGTTTGCCGAGCTCGGCCGCCCGACGCGCCAGACCCCGGAAGGTTCGGGCATCGCGGATCGACTCGATGAACATCGCCACGGAGCGGACCCGCTCGTCCTCGATGAGGATGGTCGCCATCGTGGTCGTGTCGACCATCGACTCGTTGCCGGTTGAGATGACGTGGCTGACGCCGATGTTCTGCTGCGCTGCGAAGGCCGAGATAGTGTGCGCGGTCGCGCCACTCTGCGACACGACCGCCATTCCGCCCGTGGTGAGCTCGGCCATCCGGCCGGACCAAGCGGGCACCTTGTCGACGAGGTTGATGAACCCCAGGCAGTTCGGTCCCACGCAGGTTACCCCGAGCTCCAGAGCGAGCTCGGTGATCTGCTGCTGCACGGCACGTCCGTTGGCGCCGATCTCGTCGAAGCCGGCGGCTAGCACCACAGCGAAGCGGATCCCCGCCGCAGCGATGTCGCGCAACGCGTTCGGGACAGCCTCGGCGGCCACCAGCAGCAAGGCCAGGTCGACCTGCTCGCCGATCTCGGCGCACGACTGGTGCGCCGGCTGTCCGTGGACGGTGCCACCCTTGCGGTTGACGAGATACACCTGACCCTCGAACCCCAGCCGGGCGAAGTTGGAGAACGACCCTGCGGACCAGGCGGAGCGCTCCGACGCCCCGACGATGACGACGTTGCGGGGCGCGAGCAGCGCGCTCAGGGAGTGGGTCCCGGTCATGTCGATCAGCGTCCCGTCCATTCAGGTTCTCTCTTTTCCGCGAAGGCCTTTGGCCCCTCGACGAAGTCGTGCGAGGCCAGCAACCGGTCGCGGCGGCCGTTGTCCTTGCGGAAGGCTTCGTCGATGCTCAGGAACTGGGCGTCGAAGACCGCCTCCTTGGTGAGCTGCACGGACAACGGCGAGCACCTGATGATCCGGTTGGCCCACGCCTGCGCCGTTGTCATCAGCTCGTCGTGGGGAACGATCTCGTTGATCAGCCCGATCCGATGGGCCTCGGGC
Organism: Rhodococcus sp. G6(2025); assembly: GCF_058628105.1. Taxonomy (NCBI): domain Bacteria; kingdom Bacillati; phylum Actinomycetota; class Actinomycetes; order Mycobacteriales; family Nocardiaceae; genus Rhodococcus; species Rhodococcus sp. G6(2025). Next base: position 339,380 of record NZ_CP179751.1, on the reverse strand, counting down.
GCATCGATCAGGTCGCCGGTCAGGAGCATCCCCATGGCTAGCTTGAAGGGGATCTGACGTGCGAGTCGGTGAGCGCCTCCGGCACCGGCGAAGAGGCCGACCTTCGGCTCGGGAAGTCCCATGCGGGCGTGCTCCGAGGCCACGACAATGTCGCAGGCCAGGATGAGCTCGAGACCGCCGCCGGCGGCGACGCCGTTGACCGCCGCGATGATGGGCTTCGGGCAGTCGAAGTCACGGGTAATGCGCCCGAACGGGGGGCGGGCCTCGCCCTGAACGTCGCCACCCTGCGCCGTACGCTCGGCCGTGACCTTGAGATCGTTCCCCGCGCAGAAGGCGCGATCACCTGCACCGGTCAGGATCGCGACCCACAGGTCAGGATCGTCGCGGAAATCTTCCCATGCCTCCGTGAGCTCGAGGTGTGCCTCGAGATGCAGGGCGTTCATCGACTCCGGCCGGTTGAGGGTCACGACCGCGACACGGTCGCACTTCTCGTAGGTAATGAATTGGTAGCTCATGAGGTTCTCCGGAATCTGGGTACGGTGAACGGCTTCTCGGTGCGGTCGAAGACGGCAACCAGCTCCGACCCAATCGGTGTGCTCGCGGCGTTCTCGCCGACGAGCGAGGCGTTGAACCGGACACCCTCCTGCGTTTCGACCGTTGCGAGGACGTACGGACTCGAGAACCCCGGGTGGGCCTGGTGTACGACGGTCAGGCTGTACAACGTCGCCCGACCGCTCGCTGCACGCCACACAACGGCCGGCGCGAAGCAATAGGGGCAGCGGTACTTCACCGGCCACATGTACCCATCGCACAACTCACAGAACTGCAGCATGAGCTCGCCACGGACCGCGCCCTCGAAGAACGGGGCGCTGGCGTCGTCGTAGGTGAGCGCTGGGGCGTCAGTCGGCATGCTTGCTCCAGATCATTGTCGAGTGGAAGTTGAGGACGCCACCGTTGCCACTGGCCAAGACGATGTCGTTCTTGGCCACCTGGCGTTCTCCGGCCTGTCCCCGTGCCTGCATGATGGCCTCCGACAGGGGGGTGAAACCCCACATGTAATAGCCCGACAGCTGCCCGCCACCGGTGTTGGTGGGCAGCGAGCCACCGGGACCGAGCTTGCCGTCCGCGACGAACGCACCGCCCTCACCTTTTTCGCAAAAACCGTAGTCCTCCAGCGTCACAAGAACCGTGTACGTGTAGCAGTCGTAAAGCTCGAGAATGTCGACGTCGTCGCGCGTGATCCCCGCAAGCGCGAAGGCCTGCTCGCCGGCCTGCCGCGCGCCCGTGACGATCCCCGGGTCGCGTCCGGATATCTGGTTGTCCCCGGGCGCGGCTTGCGTTGCAGCCTTCAGGTGGACTGGTGGCTGCCGCAGATCCTTCGCACGTTCGGCGGTCGTCATCACGACGGCAACGGCACCGTTGGAGACCAAGCAGCAATCGAACAGGTGGAACGGGTCGGCCACCATGCGTGAGGCCTGGTGGTCCTCGAGCGTCATCGGCTTCTGCATCTGCGCGTGCGGGTTCATTCGTGCCCACTCGCGCTGGGCGACGGCGATCGCGCCGAGCTGCTCGCTCGTGGTACCGAAGAGCTCCATATGCCGACGCGCCGCCAGCGCATAGGGGACATTGCCACCGAACTCGCCATACGCCGCCTTGAGGACGTTCATCCCGTCCCAGACCCCGCGAGCTGCGTACGCGGCACCCGCACCGACAGCCGGCTTTAGTGGGGTGTCGCCGAATACCAGGACCACATGGTTGACCAAGCCCGCTTCCAAAGCAAGGCTGGCGTACTGGACCATCGAGCCGACTGTCGAGCCGAATGCCCTCATCGAGTTCATCATCGACAGATCCTCGAACCCCAGCGAGAACTGCAGACGCGGATCCATATCGAGGTTTCCGTTGCCATTGAGCAGCAGCCCGTCGATATCGGTCCTCTGCAGTCCCGCATCGTCGAGGGCTAGACCGATCGCCTCGGCGGCGAAGTCCGCGGTAGTCCGCCCATAGATCTTTCCCATGGCAGTTACGCCTAAGCCCACTACTGCGGTATTCCCCGACCATCTCCGATGCGAAGTCACGCGGCTGAACGTAACTCAGCTAACCCGAGCTGTCAAACTGAATTCGGTTTAGTAACGCGTGTGGGTTGCAGCGCCGAGAACTGGAAGCACTGCGACTGGATCACGTCCTCACGCCGATGCCACCACGACGACACCTGCCGCGCGAATCGCGTCCGCACAGCGACAGAACTGTCACCACGGCATGCGCTCGATACGATCGTGGCGACGCAGCATTCTGCATTGCCATGGCGATCCTTCAGCCGAAACCCAACGGGCAAATGCGGAACCGGGCTGCTCCCAACGGAACCCGCGCAGATGATCGCCATACGCGGTGACACCAACAACTGCATGACAGCCAGGACGCATGAGAACTACGGTGCGCCAAGCACACGGAAGCATCGGAAACTGTTGCATATCCACATGCGAGTCAATTGCACCTGTGGAACGTTCGATACCAAGCCGGTTGTCGTCCACCTCGATCAACCTCACCACTCGCCAACAGAAGATGCATTTCTCACACGGCACGCTGGTGAACCCAGCGGAGTTGACTCATACCGCCCGTGACCATGCCAGAATGAGATGGTCGGCGCAGGCGTGTTCGCGTAGGTTACGGGAAGCGCAGTAGTCCCGTATCACCCACACCCGGTGGGTCATCCGTCCTCGTCGATTGCCGCCAACCCCGACCGGGTCAACGAAGGCATTTCTCCGACGTCAACCGGATTGCGCGTTCAATTCCGGCCTGAACTCCGAGTGTGCTCGTCGCGATGTGCAGCGCGCGTGGGCATTGAGAATCGCCTCCCTGGCCTCGGCTACTTCCAACACCCCGACTTGGATTCGAGCTGACCCATGACGTACGAGGTTCTTTCCGCCAAGAATTTCCGTCCGATTTACCATTTTCGATGCATGCCGGGTGGAGTACCTCATCTTGACTGAAGCAAACAATGTGCAACGGACGTAGAGTGGGGTGCGTAAAAGTGACGAAGGAGTTGGAATGGCGCGCCAAATAGTTGTCGAACACGTCGACGATGTCGACGGAACGCCCATTGCGGAGGGAAAGGGCGAGACGATCGCCTTCTCTGTGAGTGGAATCGACTACGAGATCGACCTATCGGCGAAGAATGCGAAGGAGTTCCACAAGAGACTCGATCACTACATCGATCACGCCACGAAGGTGGGTGGCCGCAAGAATCGATCCGCGGGCACACTCACGTCAGGTGGTGAGGTCAAGCGGAAGCCTGCGCGGCGGGACCGTGACCATGTGCGGGCCGTGCGGGAATGGGCTCAGGAACAGGGCTATGACATTGGTGTCCGCGGGCGCATTCCTACCGAGATCGCGGAGGCGTATGACGCTGCTCATTGACGACCGAGCGCCGTTGTTATTTGAGTTCCACGGTCGAGTGAGTGGAATGGAGACTGAGGGGCAAGCGGCATTCGCAAGTGGCGTGTCGACGAGAGTCCCTGCACTAAATTTTGCTCCATGACCTGTCATCGACCTGAATGCCAGGTCTTGGAGCAACCTCGACCAATCCCTTCCCTCCCGAGGAATGACAAGACCATCAAGGGCCCCGATCTCCTTCGCGGCCTCTCGCCGAATTCGGCCACTTCTGACTGGCGTTATCGACAAATATAATTGTGATGCCTATTCGGCGAATCAGCGGCGTTGTTCTAGCGTCCACATGTCTACACCACCCCCCGCCACCACGTCACCCCCTGGTCTCCGAACCAGGAAGCGTTCGACCGGGCAGTGCGAGCCCTGGCATCTGCAGACCGCGTTCTGGTGGTCGGCAACGACGGATCGAGTCCGTCCACGGCCACGGGCAAGCCTCGGACCGGCCAGTCTCGCGAGGCGTAGTCCGCACAGGGCACAGGGGCGACGCCAGCCGAACCGACCACTCCCCCAGCTACTTTCGAACCACAGCCCGATCGTCGGAGCCTCGACGAGACCCTGACGGGCGTCACCCGGGGAGGCCGCGACCGGTTTGCCAATTCCCGAGTCGATCACACGGAGTGTGGAATCGCCGGGTCCCAGGCCATAGGCAGCCCCGGGTCGGGCTCGACCACGCCAGTGTGCGCGTACCGTCCCCAAATCCTGCGCAGCTTCTTGCCGAGCAGCCGACCTCGCCCCACTCAGCATCCCCGAGCATCGGAGAGCCTTCCCATGCCTTTCTTGTTCCGAGGAGCAACGGCAGCTCCACGCAGTGTGTTGCCCCGTAGCGAGACCCGCGGGGCCGCCAATCGAGGCGGTAGGTACACGCCCGAGCGCCTGCCTGGGCCAGGCGATCTCGGAATTCGCTCAGCGGCACAGCAAGCATTAGGTGCGTCATCGCGACCGTGTCGGGCCCGGGGCCCGTGAACGCCGACACATCGTCAGCATTCCAGCCGCAGATCACACCCAGATCCTGCAGGTTCTCACCGAAGCTCGCTCCCAGAACCGGGAGGGGGATCGGTGCCCGAGACTGGATAGAAGGGTGGCGCCCCGACCGCACCGGATTGTTCCGCCCATGCGGCCGCGGTCGTGCGTTGCGCATCCAGAAGTGCAGCCACACTGGCAGTTCGAGGATCTTGCCCCACCTTCTCTGCAAACATCCTTCCGACGTCCTCGGCCAACTCCCGCGGTCGGACGACGTCCGGTCCCGGACCGCTTTGCATGATCGCGCGGGTGAACAGCCCGCACGTATCCGGGATCTTCATCAGCAGCCGGATCGAGACCGCGCCGGCGGACTGGCCGAAAACAGTCACATTGTCCGGGTCGCCTCCGTACCCCGCGATGTTCGCCTTCACCCAACGTAAAGCCTCCACCTGGTCGTAGAGCCCGAGGTTGCCACTGCTGACACCGTCCAGGGACAAATACCCGAACACGCCAAGTCGATAGTTGACGCTGACCACTACGACGCCGGCTTCCGCAGACATCGAGCTGCCGTCATACCAGTCCATCAGGCCCGCACCGCTGTTGAACGCGCCGCCGTGGAGGAAGACCATGACCGGCCGGGCGTCGGCCGCAGATTCGCCAGCTTGACCTTGCCGTGGGCAACGAACGCCAGCACACTTTCGGTCGTGACAGGATGCGCGAGCACGCTGGTATTGACGACGCTCGACCGGATAGTTGTGTCGGCACGAAGTGTCGCAACGACGGCCAATCCTTGATCGGCGCGATCGAGCTCGAAAATGTCCTGGAGCGCAGTCACCGGTTGACCTCCGAATCGCTTTGCTCGCAGTTGGCGAGTCAACTTCACCTCTACCGTCACCTCCCCAGAGGGGAAGCAGCCTGAGTCGCTGCCCAGTATGGGCTATCCGAACGAACAATGACGGTGAAGAACTCGTTTAGTTCACACCAACCGAGAACGACTCCAGACAGCTGGAATCGGTCACAAGCAATGTCGATCGATGGCCGCCTATGTCGGTGGAACTCACGAGTTGCGTCGCCCCGATCCCCGCCCACTCAGATGGGGATTGCAATTCCTTGTTTTAGTCACATAGACTAAAAGTATGAAAACGATGCCGGAGGCGCTCGGGGTCGTCGGCGCGGCGATCGTGCCGAGCGACCTGTTCGGCCCAATCACCCACGACCCGGCCGCTCAGCGCGCTGCCCGTCGGCGATTCCACCGGCTGTCGGTTCTGATTCACCCGGATCGGGTTGATCCCGCGTACGCCTCCCGCGCCGCAGCAGCATTCACGCACGCGTCCGACCTGTACCGCCGCTGGCAAGCTGCTGCGTCCAGCATGAATTCGGCCACGGCGATCGTGTTGAACGGCAGTCGCGGCTCCTACCGAATCGGGACTCGACATGCCCGTGGTTCGATCGCCGACCTGCACCATGCCACCGACAGCGGCGGCGCAGGCGTGGTGATCAAGGTTCCCCGCAGTGTCGCCTCGAACGCTCTGATCGACGCGGAACGGGCGGCGCTCACTGAGATCGCGGCGTCCGCCGAGGGCGGGAATGATTGGTTGCGCGCGTACTTCCCGCAGCTGATCGACCACCTCACCCACGCAGACCCTGTGACCGGCGCCCGGCGGCAGGTGAACGTGCTGGACTCGCTGACCACTGGATTCGTCACCCTCGCCGAGGTCCGGGCTGCATACCCGGGCGGGCTCGATCCGCGGGATTGGGTGTGGATGCACCGGCGTCTGCTTCGGGCTCTTGCCGCCGCGCATCGCGCCGGGTGGGTGCACACCGCGGTGACCGCGGACAACGTGCTCATTCACCCTGAGCGGCATGGAGTGGTACTGGCCGGGTGGTCGTTCGCCACCCGCCCAGGCACGGTTCCGCTGGCGGCGATCCCCTCTCTGCGGGTGCACTATCCACCGGAAAGTTCCGCCGGCTCCCCCGCAACCCCGGCCTGGGATGTATTCATGGCCCATCAGTTGATGCTGACCATGCTCGCCGACACGGCCCCGGACCGCCTGCGCGCGTTCGCATGCGGCTGCATGCAACCACAACCTGGTCTGCGACCTGACGCCGTCGATCTGCTCGACGAGTTCGACGACCTGCTCGACACGCTTTACGGGCGGCGACGCTTCCGCCCGTTCACCATGCCCACCACGAAAGGACAGTGATCCACCATGGGATACGGCAAGTGGGATGACGACACCTACACCGCGGCCAAGACGTTCCGCGCCGCCCGCGGCGTCGACGATTTCGGCTACACCAGCGCCCTGTACGCACGGCCGAGAGACCAGTGGAAGGCCGATCCGACCCTGGATCCGCTGGGTGTGACCGTGCGGGAATGCCGGGATTCGGCCGGGCACCCCGAGTCGCTACCGATCGCCGTGCTCTTCGACGTCACCGGTTCGATGGGCGCGGTACCGCGGATCATGCAGGACAAGCTCGGTAAACTGCACGGACTGCTGCAGCGCAAGGGGTATGCCGACGACCCGCAGATCCTGTTCGGCGGCATCGGGGACGCCGACTCCGACCGAGTGCCCCTGCAGGTCGGTCAATTCGAGTCCGGCAACGCTATGGATGAGCAACTCCGCACCATCTTCCTCGAAGGCAACGGTGGCGGTCAGAAGTCTGAAAGCTACGAGCTGGCCGCATATTTCATGGCGCGGCACACCGCCACCGACGCGTGGGACAAACGCGGCCACAAGGGGTACCTGTTCATCATCGGCGACGAGCTGAACAAGGCCCGACTGTCGGCCCGGCACGTGCGCGCGGTGATCGGCGACGACCTCGACCGCGATGTCACCGTCGAGTCGGTGTACCGGGAACTCGAACGGCGGTGGAACGTCTACTTCGTACTGCCGAATCAGTCGGCGTACTACCACGATCCCGAGATCGCGGACCACTGGCGGCAGCTATTCGGGGAACGGTTCCTCAAGCTGGACGACCCGGGCGCGGTGTGCGAGCTGATTGCTTTGACGGTCGGCATGGGCGAGGACCGCATCGACCTCGGTGAGGGTCTGGCGGACCTGCGTGACGTCGGATCCGCCGCCGAAGCGGACACCGTCGGTCACGCGCTCGCCGTCCTCAGTGCGGCGCGGGCCCCCGTCGCGGTGAGTCCGCTGCCGATCGATCCGGCCGGCAGCGACGACGTGTCCTTCACCTGACACCCGTTCGGGAGGCGGGGCATTCGATCCCGCTTCGGGTGCGAGCCCCGCCTCCCGACGCCCCCTTCTACGACAGGAGATCCCATGACCACGGTGTTCGGTGACCGCGACATCATCGTCGTCGACCTGGGCTTCGGCGACGCCGGTAAAGGCGCGACCGTCGACTGGCTCTGCGCACCGGACGCCGGCCTCGACGTCGCAGCCGTCGTCCGGTTCAACGGCGGCGCACAGGCCGCGCACAACGTCGTCGTTGACGGTTGCCACCACACCTTTTCCCAGTTCGGGTCCGGGACCTTCTCCGGCGTTCCCACGGTGCTGTCGAAGCATGTCCTCGTCGAACCGATCGCCCTCGCCGCCGAGGCCCGCGCCCTGGCCGCGCTGGGTGTGCCGAATCCGCTCCAGTTACTGCACATCGACGCCCACGCGCTTCTGACCACCCCGATCCACGTGGCCGCCAACCGCGCCCGCGAGGATGCCCGCGGCGACGGCAGGCACGGCTCCTGCGGCAAAGGTATCGGCGAGACCGCCGCCTACGCCCTCGACCACCCGGACGCACCCACCGTCGGGGACTGCCACCGCCCAGCGGTTCTGCGCGCCAAGCTCGCCGCGATGGCCGACCACTACCGTCACCTGGTCTCCCCCAGCGTGCACCGGTGGCCCGACCTCGACGACATGGTCATCATGTACTCCGAATTCGTGGCCGCGGTCCGGATCACCGACGACGGTGATCTCGCCGCCCTCGCGGACGGAGGGCGCCTGGTTTACGAGGGCGCACAAGGAGTGCTACTCGACGAGTGGCGCGGGTTCCACCCACACACCACCTGGTCCACCGTGGAACCGAGCAACGCGCGCGCACTCTCCGCCGAGCACGGCCGCGACAGCCACGTGCTCGGCGTCACCCGCACCTACACCACCCGGCACGGTGCAGGGCCGATGCCCACCGAGAACCCGACACTCGGTGCGGTCCTGCCCGAACTGCACAACGGCACCGGCAGCTACCAGGGCACCTTCCGGATCGGGGACCTCGACGAGGTACTGATGCGGTACGCGACAAAGGTATGCGGCGGGGTGGACAGTCTCGCCGTCACCCACCTCGACGCCGTCACCCGTGCCGCAGCGGCCGGCATCCCCCTCCGTAGCGCACGCCGGTACCCCGGCGTCGGCGACCTGCTGCCGCTCGGGCCGTGGAAGGACCTCACGCATCAACAACACCTCACCGACGTCCTGTCCGCACTCACGCCCGACACAGTCGAGTTGCCGACACATCCGGCAGACGTCGCGGCGCACCTCGGATCGCTGGTCGGCGCACTGGTGGTGCTCACCTCCGACGGTCCCAGTCGGGCCGCTCGTCGCGTCCGAGAGCCTGCTGTCGCATGATCACCGTATGGAACAGTCATCGGTCTCCGTCGACGTGGTCGCTCTCCGGTTCGGCAATCCGGAACCCGGCTCGCTGCGCTACGGCGTCGCGCCCCGCCGCTGGGAGCCGTACACCGGGCAGACGGCCCTGCCCGGTGTCCTTCTCGGCGCCGGTGAACGCCTCGAGACGGCTGCCCGCCGCGCCGTCACCATCAAGCTCGGTATCCCGGACGACGCGATCCTGGCCGTGGGACAGCTCGAGGTGTTCGACGAACCCAGTCGCGACCCACGCGGGCCGACCCTGTCCATCGCCATGTGGGCCGTCATCACCGCCGACAACATCACCACGGACCCGCCCGCCGCGACGCAGTGGCGCGGCTTCGACGAACACGGCAACCTCGCCTTCGACCACGACCGCATCGTCGCGGCAGGACGCCGCATCCTCGCCACCAGCCTCCTCTGGCGGGACGCAACATTCACCCGGGCCCTCCTCGGCGCAGAATTTCCCGCCACCCACGCCGTCACGGTCACCTCTGCCCTCACCGGCAGCCGGCCCGATCAAGGCAATCTCAATCGCACGCTCAAGGCGATACCTGGACTCGAACGTACTGACGAGCGCGTCCGCGTGCAGGCCACCGGCCGACCGGCAGTCGTATGGCGTTGGAAAACAACATAATTGACACTCTCACGGACGCCGTGCCACTTGCGCACCGAGCGGGGCTACCGTCCCTGACGTCGGTCGCTGACGCGAGCATAGACGTAGCAACGAGTCTGGTCGCAGCTGTTCGGGGTCAGGGCTCGGATTCGACACCTCATACCCTGTCACCGGGTACTGCTCGGTGTCTCGTTCGATCTTTGCCGCATGCGGTGACGCCCGTTTGTAGTACCAGTCGGGATTGGTCCATATACCATCTGTGCGCCCTCGAAAGCGCCGTGTCGCACTCGTTCCCGTGAACTGTCTACTGCGACAAAATGAGCCATCGCGGAGGAGCTGGAAAATTCAGTCGAACAACGAATCTTTCTCAGGTTCGTGGGTGGGTCGGTGACGACAGATCCCGAGGTGGTTGGGAGGGCGTATGGAGGGTCGGAACGTTCCCCGTCGTGGTTCGGGATGATCTTGGGGAAGCAGCACCGACTCGCCGGTGCGACCGTTCCCGACCACCTCGTCAGTGGTGCTGCCGGCTATTCGGAGTCTGCCGTGCCGATATCGACCGTGAGGTCCTCGGTGTCGACGAAGACCAGACGGCCGTCGTCAAGGGCGACCGCCCACCTATGGACAGGTGCCCAATCGTGGCCGCGTCCAGCGGTGTCGGTCAGTTCGGCGTAGTCCTCGACGATCACGCCTGTCGCTGCCTCAGACGGCCTACGCACCAGCACCCGGGTGCCCACGCGCATCGCATCAGGTGACGCCGACTTCTTCTCGCTCTCTTCACTCATGGACTGCACCTTTCTTCGGCTGCCCCTCGGAGCATAAGCATGACCTATCCGCGCCCACCAGACGAACTCACAACCACCGGCCGATCTGTGCTCAGGCTATGTGGGTTCACACCTGCGCCCGCCGCGCAGGTGGCGAGCTGGCATGCGGCTCGCCCATGGACCGCGTTGCGGTCGGATTTCTCCGGGGCGACGCGCAGGGTAATTCGATGTTCCGCGGGTACTCCCGACCTACGCTGCACAGCGGGCTCGACGGTCCCGGTGGCAGCCAGGCCCAACGACCAGCGCTCCCCTTTCGCTGGCCGGAGGGCCGCTCGCCGCCGAGGCATCAAGAACTCGCCCCGCCCGTGGCCACGGCGGCGCCCACAAAGTCTTTATCGAAACGGACACTGACCGGGTGGGTGAGCTTCGGTTTACCGGTGTGATCGGGCTGGAGACGTCTCGTCGAGAAGCGAATCGACAAGGTCCGCTGCCGCGGTGGTTCTTGCGAGATTCTTTGTTGTCCCGCTGCCGGTTGCTGTGTGCTCCAGGTAGCGGACTTCGCAGGTGAAAACCGGCGCGTGGGCGGCGCCCTCCATTCTCACGGCCCACTGTGGGGAGGGATGGCCGTGGTGTTCGGCATGGCTGATCACCCAGGCGATCGGGTTCTTCTGCGCTCGCTCCCGCCGTCTCGATGCCTGGCCCGAATCCAAGTCCATGGGTCCGCTGCGCGCTGATGCCGGCCGCGCCCGTACCCCTGCATGCGTGGTGCTCGGGGGCACCGGCTGCGGATCGTCCCGCAGCGGGGAGCCGACCTCCGGATGGCTCTCCCCTGCCGCGACGGCCATCGTCAGGCCCCACGCTGCGTCCTGCTCGGCTCGCTTCTTACTGCCCGCGGTGGCCCACGGCCCACAGACCTGACCCACCCGGAATCGGGCCGCGAACACCGGTGTGTGCGAGGGCCCGCGGTGATCGCCGTCGATCTCGGGCCGGTGCAGGTCCGGGTGCGCCTGCAGCCACATCGACACCACACTCGGCCCGAACTCCGGATGCGCCCGCGATGCCCAGTCGAAGACCTCACGTCGGATCGGCGCCCAATTCTCCCCGGCTTCGAGCAACGTCACGATCGCGGTCACCGTCACGTCGTCGGTCTGCACTCGGCGGCGCAACTCGTTGACCACGTCACCGATCGGGTCACGTGCTGTTGCAGCCGCGAGCACCTTCGCCCACCGCTTCGAGTCGAGTACCGCGAGTTCGCCGGCGGCGACGACCTGCGCGGTCACCTTTCGATCACGTGCCTTGAAGTGCGCTGCCTTCTCTTCCCGGTCCGCTGCGATACGCCGGTTGATATCGGCGGCGAGGTTGCCGAGTTGCTCGCTCGTGTACGGGGCCGGAGCGGAGTCGAGGTGGGCGAAGATCACCCGCTGGGTGATCAGGTCCGACACCCGGCGCAGCGGCGACGTTGCGTGCGTGTACGCCGCCAGCCGGAGCCCGTGATGGCCGTGCACCGTCGGGGCGTAGGTGGCAGCACGATACGACGATTGCAGACGCGAACGCAGCTTCTCGAACAGCACTGGATCGGTCATCGCCACCGCGACCTCCGCCGCGAGGTCCTCGGTGCTGCCCGCGGTCACCGCGCTGCGATGATTGCGGAACAGGACCGGAAGGTCCTCTTGCACACACCACATGGCGATGGCCTCGTTGGCTGCGATCATCAACTCCTGCACGATGACATATCCCACCGTGCGCACGTCCAGTGGGATCGGCGCGATTCCCCCTTCCTCGGTGGAGCCCCAGCCGTGCGCGAGATCGTAGAGGGCGAAGACACCGGACCTGCGACGTCCCTGGAGCAGCACCTGCGCGGCGTCATTCGCGGCTCGCACGCCCTCGTGTAGCGGGTCGTCGACCGAGCCGAGGATTTCGGTGATCTGCGCATGATCGACCGCGATGCACCTACCGGCCGGCACCCGCCCGCGATCGACGCTCACCCCGGACACCACCCCGTCCGCGGACAGATCTGCTAGTACCCGCAGCGTGGACCTCTCCGCTGTCTCGGTCAATGTCGCCGCCTGCTCGGTGTCGCGGCCAAGCATCGGCACCGTCCGACGGGACAGATACTTCGATTCACGGCGCAGGAATGCCGTCGCATCGGCGTCGGAACCTAGGGCCACGACGTCCGCGACCCCGGCGATGTGCACCTCCAACTTCCAACCCGAACCGTCGGCGAGTTCGGTCACCGCGAACGCATCATCGCGATCGAGGGCCTCGGACCGATCCACCATCAACAATGGCACACCACTATTGGACACTGCGCCTCCTCAACCAGAAATCGGCAGCGACACTGCACCAGAAACCATCAGTACCAGCGACGGACATCAGTGTCGATCACCTCTTCCCTTCGACACGCCCACCGATCCAGCGGACTTGCGGCTACGCCGCCAACGCCCTGTTGAGGCAGCTTTGTCCCCGCCCACCGTGGTGTCCCCCACGCCCCTGGTGCCGGTCTCGTGCCCCTGAGTACCCGTTGCTTCCGGATCTGACGACCACCGAAACGGGGGCCGCGTTGTACGGGAGCGTCTCCAGCGTGCACGAACACGCCCGACCAGCACGAACAAGACGATCACCTCGCTCAAAAGCGTAGATCTGGTCTAACACCCGGGCCGACAACCTGACGCGAGGCGCGCCGTGTATTCGGTGAGAGTTCACATTGCCCCCTACCTGCCAGTGGACCTGCGCGGCCGAGGTCCACCCAACCCTGCGCCCCGTCACCGTCTCCTCCGCCCGGCTGGCCGCTGGCCACCGCGGATGGAAAATGCTGTCGCTGAATCGAAGTCGGTCATGACTGTTTTATCGGCGGATCCTACGAATGTGCCCGAACCGCGAGCCGCAGTGGCATATTTCTGAGTATGCCCAGGTACCTGGTAACGCTCGATGATGGAACATCGAGCGAGAAGACATTCGAATCAGACTTTCACGCGATTAACGAGACGCACCGGCCCCATCCACCCCGGCGCGGCATCGCCCAGATCGACCGCTACGACAAGGACGGAACTCGGTTCCCTGTGTGGCCATCCTCCCCCACCAAATCCGGCTGACACGCTTCTCTCCTCGGCCTCGACGGCAGGTGGACGCCGACTGATCAAATCGCCCGTGCCGACATCTTGCCGACTTCTCGGCAACGAAGCCGACTCGCCCGGCGACGTCCCTGGGCGAGTCGGCGCCACCCGCGCACCGGAGACAGCCTTGCCGGAGAATCCCTTGCGCAGCGAAAATAGGACATTTGTCCAGTTTTACAAACTAATACCAACCTGTAGGTTTGATATGAACCAGTGGGAAATGCAGAAGGGAACGCCTTGCAGAAGCGTGCAATCGCTACGCGGCAGGCTGTAGTGGCCGCCGCGGCTGAGGTGTTTAACCGCCTGGGTTACGTGAAGGCGGGCCTACAGGAGATCATCGCCGAATCCGGGGTGACGAAGGGTTCACTGTACTTCCACTTCAGCTCGAAAGAACAGTTGGCACGGGCAGTTATCGACGAGGGCTGCGCAAACCTCGAATCGGCATGCTCTCAACAATTCGACTCCCGCACACCAGCTCTGGAAACGTTGATCGGGATCTCGTATGTGATGATCGACCCGTCGATCCACGACGACCTGGTATTGGCCGCATTCCGCCTTCTCAACGAGATGGGCGACTTCCGGGGCACCGGGAACGTGGTCTTCGATCAATGGATCTCGACCTACCAGGCATTGGCGGCAAGGGCAGTCGAAGAAGGCGACTTCCGCGCGGACACAAATCCGGATGAGGCGGGCCGTCTGCTGCTGGAGATGGCATTCGGCACGCGTCTACTGGCAGCGGCAACCGACACACTGAGGGAACTGCCTGAGCGTATGACCACCGCGTGGAAGGTTTTCCTGCCCGGGCTAGTCGACGACGCGAAAGTCGACTACTTCTCCCAGTTCGCCGCTCGTCGGCTATCCTCCTACCTCGTGCCCTCCTAGCGAAACGCGTCACCCGGTCGACCAGGTGCGGACCCGAACCCCACCTCCGTCCACTGAAAGGGACAACGGCGCCCGACCTACCCCGGGTGCCCAATTAGGACCATCGCCCCGAGCATCTGCTCGTCGAGACGCTATGGGCGGCAAAGCATCGCCATCGCCGGATGGCTGCTGTCGCAACCATGCGTGCCGACAGTTCCATACTTGTCCAACAGCGTGTTGGACAAATACGTGGGTAGGGTAACCAGCATGTCGTCGCAGTCTGCACGGTAGTTACTTGGCGGCTGCGTCGCCGCGCGATGAACGCCCTTTCCTTCAAGTCGGTGAGGCGGACGCCAGTCGATTCTCGGTGGGGACGAGTTCGCGGACATTCGCGTGCAGGATTCGTAGGTGTATTTTGGCCATCGCCAACGGAGCGGTGGCCCCGGCCAGTAGCGGACGACGTTGTTCCAGCGGCCCGTACTAGGCAGGAGCCAGATGGTCGGAGCATGCTGGTCGTAGGATCCTCTGCACCAGCCGCCGCGTCGGATTGAGGGGCGCATTTCACCCGTCGCGGGAGCCCCCAAGCTCGCCATCATCACGCTTCGACTCGGAACTACTATCTGGAAGCCCCTCCGGGTCAGGCCATTTAGCGAGTTTCACGCGGTGAAGGCAGGGGATCTTCCGCACGTACCCGTCCTTGGTGACACACCGTTCACCAATGCCTACGCGGCAGTGCGGACAGGGGATATGAGCAACGAACTCGAATGGATCCATCACTCACCTCCACGACCATTACCTCGTATGACGACTACGACCGACCATGGCGAATCATGCCGCACCGACACACACGCCACCACCGACACCATTGCGCAATCCATCCGAGCGCACGAAACTGAGGAACCTTCGGCCGCCCCTCCTAACGCCGGCACGGATGTGGGTAGCACGCCGCCCCCGTGCTCATGCCGCCGAAGTATCGAGAAGCGACTCTGCGACGATGACCACCCAGACGACGTATTCTTCGAATACACCGTCGCCCACATCCGTAGACGTAAGAACAGCCATCCGGAGGTCGGTCCCAACCGCTCAAGACGCGGACATGTCCGTTCCACCTGGCACGATGGCAAGGGACAGCCGCACGATCTGGCCGAACAACGCAACAAGGAGCACCATCATGGCACTGCCTGTCTTAACACCCGAACAACGCGCCGAAGCACTGGCGAAGGCCGCTGAAGCACGCAAGGCGCGTAGCGAACTCCTCTCCGCAGTGAAAGCTGGAGACCTCAGCGTCGAAGCGGTACTCACGAAGGCCGAAACAGACGAAATCGTGAAGAAGACGAAGGTCTCGGCGCTGCTCAAGGCTCTCCCCGGCGTCGGATCCGTGAAGGCCGCGAAGCTCCTCGAGGAACTGTCGATCGCCGAGACCCGTCGTATCGGCGGACTCGGAGCCAACCAGCGCCAGGCACTGATAGAAGCATCGTCCGCCTCCTGACCTTGGAACTGCCACAGCCTCCGACCAACTCGAAGTGAGCTGGCTGGAGGCTGTTTGTCGAATTCGCGCAAAGGCGTGGACTCAGTGAGCGGCGCTGTACGCTTCCTCGATTTGAGCGGGGATACGTCCGCGCGCGGACAGCTGATAGCCCTCCGTGGTCGCCCATTCCCGAATTTCCTTTGCCCGCTTGCGCCCCTGCGACGTTTCTACTGAAGGAGTCGACCGACGCTTCCTTCCGCCGACTCGAGTTGCGTGCTCGATGTAGTAGGTAAGAATACTGCGGAATTCCCTGGCGTTCTTGTCCTTCAGGTCGATCTCGCAGTCGACGCCGTCGACAGAGAACGCAATCGTCTCCCCGTTACCGTTCTTGATCGGAGTTCCGTCGATGTCGTCGATGCATTCGACAACAATCTTGCGCGCCACTATTCCACTCCTTCATCGTCGATAACCCGGGGAACACTACTGCGAAGTAATGTTCCCCTGCCACTCCGTGACAGGTTTCGAACAGAACACCGATAATTCCAGCGTTGAGTAGGGCGGCGCGGTCACTGCCCACTCGGCATAGGTCCCGGCTCACAACTCGCATTGCACTGGAGCCGCGAAAATTCAAGCAGTCCACATCCCGCCGACGGCAGGGCCTCTGGTTCACGGGCATGCGCGCAACCATGATGCCCCACCGCCAGCTGATGCCCCTGGACCTACGCGGCCTGAACACCAACCGCGACAATTAATCCCCGATAGCGAGATGTCATATTCTCGGCGGGCGCGGACCTTCGGAGCCCGCGAGGAGCAACAACATGCGGCCATCGCGAGGATCCCTCGGATGTCCACACAGCTCAACAGGACCCCGAACTAAATGAATGCGACACTTCCATCCCGCTGATGCGAACGGAGGGAATGCCTTCGGCCGTCTCACTGAGGACGACTGCAAAAGGACACGATCGGACAATCTGGTGAACAGATGCTCGCCGACAGTCCGGTGGTCGCCTCACCTCGATCTGGGTGATTTTCATGACACGCGGTCGATGTGGTTGACATCGCTGAAGAAGAAGCTATGTACTTTACAAATATATGGATTCCACAGAAGGACTGATCTCGATGCGTACTCACCGGTCCGCAGCCTCGGCGCTGGAGCTGTACTCAGCGTTCCGGCAACAACATCCTCACACAGCGATACCCGAGAACTACGTAACTGAATGTGGCTTCCAGCTCGGTCGCTGGCAGTACCGCCAGCGCGTCGCGCGAATGCTCGGCACTCTTCCGGCAGAGCGCATTCACCAACTCGATTCAATCGGCTTCGTATGGAGCGAAGACGACGCCCCACTA
Organism: Rhodococcus sp. G6(2025); assembly: GCF_058628105.1. NCBI lineage: Bacteria > Bacillati > Actinomycetota > Actinomycetes > Mycobacteriales > Nocardiaceae > Rhodococcus > Rhodococcus sp. G6(2025). The sequence continues at coordinate 322,218 of NZ_CP179751.1, read as the reverse complement.
CCCGCGGTCACCCGGACAGACAGCAAGCGACGTCGAATGCTGGCCGAGATCGCCGCTTACCGTGAGCAGCATGGCAATGCACTCGTTCCCGCGAACTATGTCAACGCTGACGGCGAGCAGGTCGGTCAGTGGCTCTACCGGGCAGTGAAGAAGTGGAGAGCCGATGCGCTACCAGATGAAGAGCGTGGCCCACTCGCCGCACTTGGAGTCTCTCCCGGTCCCCGCCCGCGCGGACCGAGAACCGCAGCTTAGCCACCGATCCCGACCCAACAGTCCCTCCGTCTAACGGACATAGAGCAGTCTCTGCATCTTCGCAGTATGCCCATTGCGGAGGTCCTTAGAAATCCAGGTGCGGGAATGGTCGTACGCCATCCGCGTGCGCGGTCGGACGTTCCCGCGCCGTGCAATACGTACGCCCGTATTGCACGGCGGAATCCTCACCCACCCTCAAACCTCTCGGCGAAGGACACTGTTCAGCGTTCACTCACTGGGACAGGACTGCCCTACAGGGTCTTGTGCATTCCCGGCGGTCGCACCGCCCGCGACTACACCAGGCCCATCTGCGCGAGCAGCTCCTCAGTGCGACTTAGGATCGCGTCGGCCTTCCGATCGATATCCTCGAACGCCTCGGCGAGGTCTCCCAATGCCCGGACATCCGCATACTTCCGAGCGATAGCCGCCTCATACTGATCGGCAAGTGTGTCCGGGCCGAACGATGTGAAGTCCATCCCGTTCTCGGAGCCGTCGACACAAGACGAGGACACCTCATCTTCCACCTCGACATCGGCAAGCCTGTCCGTCGGATCGGAGCGGGTATGACTCGCCGAAGTGGCTCCCGTCAGATGCGCAGTAACGATCGCCGTGACCGACTTGCCGGACACCCCGCGGCGATCGCGGCGGAGTGCGGCGAAATGTCCCCACTGATCGAAGCTCGGCAGCAGGGGCCCGTCGTGACCCTCCCGCAGACCCGGCAGCTTCCCGTAGGGCTCCACTGTGTCATCGGCGATTTCATGAACACTGGCAAGACTTCGAGCGAGCACTCGGTTCGAGGGGTAGCGATCGAAGAACGCCTGAAGGCGTGCCCATCTCAGGTAGATCGCGACAGGGCAGCACTGAGGGTCGTCCGCTAATGGGTGCAGCTCCACAGCGTGTCCGGCGCCGACGGTCACGATACTCCCGTCATACGTGACGTCGCTCCGTTGAAGGTCCCCCACCTCGGCCGCGGACATCCCAACAATGCAGTTGAGCACCAGGATGAGCGCATCCCTTCGACCAAACAGTCCTTGTGGCCAACCGACAGTTGGCAGCGTCAACAACGCCCTGCGTACGGTGCGAGAGAGATCGTCGCGTCTACCTGCACGTGCTGACAGAACTTGGCGGATCACTCGAGCAGACCCAGGCGTGGGGTACCCACTGGCGTTGTGCACCCAATTGATCGCTGCGACACGGCGCCGTTGGGTGGACTGAGCCGCCGGATGCTCGTCAAGGAAGCTCGCGAGGGCAAGGGGATCAGCGGGGAGCGCCGACGCCGCCAGCGCAGTACACCAATCAGCGAACAGAGCCCAATCGTATCGGTACTGTGCACCCTGACCCTGGTGGGGAAACAGCGCAGAAAAATCCTGCACGCCTTTGATTTCCGACTGCGCGAACGTCACAGTACGAGGCTATGCAATACGATGCCGCCGATCACGCGCCCGAGCCATGTGTCCCCCAGAGAGTTCTCTTCCCGAGTCGGCCTGCTGCCCCCGCCGCACGTTCGGCCTCGTCCCCCGGGCCAGCCGCGCAACGGACGAAGAACTGCAACCGCGTGCTCACCAAAGCCCCGCCCTCTGTCACCTTCGCTCCCAATAGCGAGATCGGGCCCGGAGCCCAACTCTTCTTACGCTCGCTCCCAAGACCACTCACGACACTAAGCCGTGCGGCGCAAAGATCGGCAGCGCTGCGAGTCGTTGTCCAGGCGCTCCGCAGCAGAGCCGGCCCGCAACGACTCTCCCCCTACCCTTTCGACGAACTCGTGGGAATGGCCGGCAAGGGCTGCGCGCCGCCGTATCGCGGCATGAATTGCAGCGCCCGAGAGCGCGCCCGAGTTTATGTTGCCGTTCGCACGGATCGCACGGAAAACCGGTAACGCCGGATCCTGGACAACTGGCGCTGCGGAAAGGCAGACGTGGCCTTCGAACTCCTCGTGTTGGTGGAGCAACCGAATCACACCTGGACGACCGAAGCCGTCGACAGCCGAAACCACCTCGAGCCAGCGCCTGTAGGCACACGGCGCGCACATTGTGTGATCCCGCGATGACTCGACATGGTTGATCAAGCCATCGACCAGACCCCCGTGCGGACCTGGAATCTGGACGCGAAGATCCCCGTCTCCGCACTGGGCCACGTCGGCAATGGTGAGCATGGACAGCTCGCAGCGCCGAAGTGCCCCCGCGAAACCCATGAGCAACAGTGCGCTGTCACGGCGCTCGCGCGCACGCTTGACCCATGTCGTCGCGTCACGACGGCTCGCATCGACAATTCCTTCGAGCTCGCCGATACGAAGTGGGTGCGCCCGTTTGGTTGGGCGGTCACCGTTCTGCTTGTACGCCCTTCGCGCGTTCGCGAGCACGTCTTTGACACACTGCGACCGACCGGGCAGGGGCAATCCAGATGCGCGGTGCCAATAGTTGATGGACGCCACCCACCGACTCAATGTCGCAATGGAGTACATCCGATCGCCCACCTCGGACCGCGTCTCCGCGCTCTCACGCACATAGGCGGCGACAGCACGAGGATCGGTCGGCATCAATGAAATTTCACGGGGCGCACACCAACTCGCGAACCTAACCCAGTCCTGCCGGTAATTTCGTGCAGTGCTTGCAGATTGCAGCCGGTCGAGTTCGGCGACGATTCGATCGTCAACTCCCGACAGCGACTCCGTCGCGTCACCGCCCGACGGAACGGTAGGCATGGCCTCCGCTGACGTCGAGCTTGCAGGGCGTGACACATCGTGATTGCTCACGTGCACATCATTCCAGGCGTAGCGGTCGTTTTCGTGGATCCGCCACGCCGTGCCGTGCTGGCACAGCTGCGGACGCGATGTTCTCGTTTGCCGGATGTGGTGATGCACGGTGCATCACCCCGGTCGCGCGGCCGACTGAAGCGGACCCCGCTCCCCACACCCTCACACGACCACCCCTGACGCTCCCTCCTGCGGGTGATGCAACCCGAGGCAGCTCCCCGCAACAGTCGATCGCAACTTCCATTGCTCGAATGGCGCCTATACTCTTGGAAGAGGTCCTGACCTGGGGACTCTTCCTCACATCGAGTGCTGAGCTCCTTTTAGCGTGGGTCTGATAACAGATTGTGGAAGTGACTGGACCTAGCTACTTGCCTTCGCCGTTTCCGCAGAATACTTACCGCTCGCCGAGGGGCAGACGGGCCTAGATCCCGCTGCTAGAAACCACACCGAAACCGCTTGACCAGGCATTTCGTTGCCATCAGACGTGATGGCTGCGGTCAGCATGACTTGTGCAACGGTTCCCCATTTTGCGCCGGCACGCGATAACTGGTTGGAGGCACTGCGCCGACGGCTTTGCGCTCATTGACGATGACGTGACGAATGCCTTCGGCCCCGCTTCTCGCTCCGAGCTATCAAGACCCGTTTGCAGGCGTCCCTTCTACCGAGACTGGGGCCGTCAATTATCTCGAAAGTGATAGGACAGCCCCTTCCCGGCGTTTCGTCAAGTGACGTAACACTGGGTGGGTGTGCCGGCGGGCTAAATGTGGGCTGGTTCCAGGCGTGGCCGCGCACCTAAGAGCGGATTCCAGGCGTTACTCGGCGACACTCTTCACCGATCGCCCCGGCCAACCAGAGACCGCAGTGGCGACCATGCTAATGGCCATTGGTATGGCCTTGCATATGGCCTTACATGAGTTGTTCATGGCAGCTGAATCCAGGAGTTGAACATGGACGCCAATCGCGCTCTTGGTGGTGCACCGAAGGCCAGCCGGGCCCCCCGCTCCCCCGGCCCGGGTATGCAGCAACGAGAGCTATTTCCCCCTCTGAACAGGAGGTTTATGGCTCCGCGCTTCACGAGAGGCGCCAGGCCACCTTCGGCTGACAGCAAGACCAGGTTCCTACCTCGCCACTCCGTGTCGGGGAACGACCCACCGTGGCACCGAATGGTCGGTGTCGAGCAGGCAGAGACCACTCCCCCACCGCGCAGATTCGGCAACAAGAGAACTAATTTCGCCACTTGGTGAACCGTTCACGTCTGCCAATCTGAAAGAACAAAATACCCTCTGAACTGCTCGTATATCTATGGCCTTAAATATGGCCTTGGCAACGTCCTTAACAAACACCGTGATAACCGCCGGTGACATGATCGTCACAGTCACCTTGTTTATGCCCTGTACTACCACCACCGCAACCACCTTAACCATGCCCAGATACACCGCCCTCGAATAGGCCCTGTACACGAACATCAACCCGACCTTTCGCAAGACGGCCCATGAGGCCACTGTCAACACCGTTCACAAAGCCCTTTACCAAGACCTGTTGCGCAACCTTTCCAACCACCATTGAACAGGCGTGGGTAATAGCCTTAGAAACGGCGATACTCATGACGTGTTGCACCCCCTTAGACAGGGGCGTGTCGTTGGCCATCTAGGAGACCGGCCAGCCGTACCGTGCTATGCATGTCACCAACGCAGCCCCCGCGCAGTGTGCTCATCGCCAACCAAAAGGGCGGTGTCGGCAAAAGCTCGATCGTCGCAGCGGTCGCAGGCATGGTCTCAGCCGCCGGACGCCGGGTACTCGTCGTTGACGCGGACCAGCAGGCAAACGTCACAGCCTCCGATCTCGGAGTTGAGGGAGACCGCGGGAAGGGCCTCAGCATGGCCCTTCAGTACGCGCACCCGCTCGAACCCACCCGAGAGGTCCGACCGAACCTCGATCTCATCCCCGGAGGACCGGCACTCGCGGTGATCGGCGCGATCGCAGCGACCGCCGCCCAATCAGGAATGGATCTGCGGGGCAACCTCGTGTCCACCCTCACCGAATTGCAGTCCGTCGAACACTACGACCTGATTCTGATCGACTCGGGCCCCGGAGACGCCCCACTGCTCGACGCACTGCTGGGTACCGCGCGGTACCTCCTCGTGCCGACCAAGGACGACGATGCAAGCCTGTCGGGAGTGGAGCTCCTCGCGGCCCGCTACCTTCGCGCACGGGAGAACGGTTCCCTCATCCAACTTCTCGGTGTCGTTCTCTTTGACGCGAACCCACGCGCGACAGCGCGGAACCGTGAAGTTTTCGAGCAGGTTGAGGACCTGCTCGAAGGTAGCGGCGCTGCTCCGTTCGAAACCTTCATTCGCTCTGATCGTGCAGCCGCCGTCGATCTCCGGATCCGTCACCTGACCCCCGCGGAACTGGTCGCCGCCGCCGAGGATCAACTGAAGAATCGGATCCAGCGGCTGCGCGACAAGAAGCGCCTTGGAGAGCGTTTGTGGTCCCGAGACCCGTCCGGTCTCGCGAGTGACTACCAATCCCTTACCCGAGAAGTTCTCAGCCGGTTGGCGTCGGCGGAGAAGGACGAAGTCTCCGGGGGAGTGGCGTGAGTGCACGACGCCGGAAGGCCGCGTTCGATCCCGGAGCTCTTGGAGATCTCGACGATTTGCTCCCCACGCTGAGCATCGTCACCGAAACGGTCGACGAAACGACTGCCCCGCAGTCCGCACCCTCATCGGACGACCCAGAAAGCGATGCAGCGGCCACCGTACCGGAACCGTCACCCGCAGCGTTGCCCGATCCCCCCGAGTCGGACGACGCGTCGCCAGAATTGCCGAACGCTGAAACTGAAGCCCCCCAACTGCAGTCCGAGGCTTCGAAGCCGGTCGTTGCGCCCCGTCGGAAACCCAAAACACGCAGCGACAGCAGCACGGTGCCGATCCGGACCGCCCCTCCTGAGGTCTATCTCCCCCCGGCGGTATACACCGCACTGCGCCAACTCACGCTCGAGGAAAGACAGCGTGACCGCGCAACGGCGCGTCCCTATGGGCAAGTAGTCCTCGACGCTGTTGAGAGGCACGCCGGCGAACTTCAACGCCACTGGAGCGCCGCAGAACCTCAAGCAAGCGCTGGACTGTTCAAACGGCGCGAGGCAGGTGCGCAACCGCGCCGCCGACGGCACAGCGAGATTCAAGCTCGTGTGCCTCTTGCCGGGATCATCGCCTCCGATACCGCCACACTCGATGCTCTAGCCGAAGAGTGGTCCGCAGGTAGCCGTAGCGCGCTGGTCGAACACGCACTCCGCCTCTATTTGGACGTCAGACCAGACTGAATAACGGCAACCGCACCAGGACACGCGCGAATCGATAATCGAACGGAGCGGGGAACCGGGGGAGGGGCGTCCAGTCGTGGAGAGAGCCATCGTCGCCTCAACAAAGTGGCGGTGGCGTCCCCAGCCCATCGGACACCAGATCGCACGCGGACCCTCCGGGAAAAGGTCGTCACTGCGGACACCCGTCCCGATATGGTGACGCGGTGGCCGAAACAACGTTCTCCCGAGACACGATCGTGGGTCTGGTCGCACTCCTCACGGTCGGTCTCGCGGCACTGGTGCCCGGCCTCTCGCTGGGCTGGAAATGGGTCAGTGGCCAGGGCAGCACGTCGGTTACGGCGATCTTGATTCTGATCCTTCTGATCTTCGGCGGCAGTGCGGCAACGGCGTACGCATGCCGTGGACTCTGGAGCCGCTTCCGTCGTCCAACACACGATTGACTGCACCGTCCGGCACGGCACGATCAACGCGGGAAGGGGACAGCCCAGCCCTATCGATCGTGGCGCCGGAACCGCGCCGCCGCCACACCGAATTGGCTCGCGACCCTCGCTTGGTAGCCCTCGCTTGCTAAGACGATCCAGCAGAGGGCTTACCGCCGCGGCGATTGCATCGACGGCTTGTCACAGGCCCTTCCGCCTACCTCTAGAGCTCTCCACGCCACCCGCCTTGCCTCACACCGCCTTACCAGGCTCCAACGGCTCGGCGTCGGGCTGAATCGCGCGACCATCGTTGTAGGTCTCGGCAATCACTCTCAGTTGCGCTGCGAACGCCTCCTGCGTGAACTGCATAAGCGAGTACGGTCGCCCGGTCTTGCGACGCACGAGGCGTACCGCGGCCCGGGCGAGCGCGTGCAGATCATGGGGCACATTGACTGTGCTCGTCCCACGTGAAGGCCTCATGTGCCGCCCAACATCGTTCACCACAGGTGGCCTCCAGTCCCTACGCGACCACTGCCCGTTGTCCGAACAGCCCCAGCTTCTGCATGTGAGTCAGCGCAGCTCGGTAGTCGCTGGTGACCGTCTTTGCCCTGTAACCGTAGATCGGCACCGGAACATAGTTCGTGTAGGCCTCATCCACGATGCTCGCGCGACGGATCGGGGGCGTCACCCTGTCCTCGTATTCGCTCAGCAGATCGTCCATCTGCTCACGGTAAACGTCGCCGATCGGGGGGACTGCGCAGGGGACGATGGACAGCAGCGGAACGTCGACGCGGTAGGTCCGCTTGATCTTCCGCAGTTCCTGCTCCAACGCCGGGATGCCTTCGTTCTCCTTGCCGGAGGGCTTCGTGCATGTGATCAGGCCCCACGATCCGTACGGCCCTTCCTCATCGACGGTTGTCGCGAGGATGCCGGCGATCACCAGAACATTCAAGGAGCCGGGGGAGTCGATCAAGGTGACGTCGACAGGATCCGCTTCCTCGAGGGCGTCACGCAGATGAAGGACACCACCGGTTACTGCGGGCAGCTCCACGATCAGCTTGTCGAGTGTGTCACGAGCGGCGGGGACGATTGTGAGGTTGGGGATCTCCTCGTACACGGGTTGGTCGGCTTCGTCGTACCCCCGCAGCACCCGCGCTGGGCGTTCGACTTCCTTGATCGAAGCGTTGCGCCGGAGGACGTCGGCGGCGGTCTTGCCGGAGGCTTCCGGGTATCCGAGCCAGGTGCTTGCGTTTGCCTGACTGTCCATGTCGAGAACTCGGACGCGGTATCCGTCCTGGGCGAGCAGCGTGGCGGTCGAGGTGACCGTTGTGGTTTTGCCGGCACTGCCGGACAGGGTTGCTACTGCGTAGGTAGCCACGGGAACTCCTTGCGGTTTGAAGGTTCTGAATTCGTTGGTGTCCGCTTATGGGTGATGCACGGTGCATCACCCCGCGGCCGGGGCGAACTCGGTGATGCACCGTGCATCACCGACGTCAATCGGCGAGAGACAGTGCGCGGCGCGTGGCGTCGAGGCGGGCTTCCTCCCACGCGGTCGGCTTGTAACCGGCACGCTCGGACAGCAAGTCCAAGTACGCGAGATCAGAACGGCCCCACTCCCGGGAGGAATCGGCTGCCGCGAGTTCGTAACCTGCAACCGCACATGCCCAGGCGATCTCACCGCGGCGCTTCTCGTCGCCGTTCTCGACACTCACCCGGAACTCGGTGGAGTCGAGACCTTCCAATCCAACAAATGCCTGCGCCAGCCTCCACCCCTCCTTGCTCGTCGCCAGAGCGGAGATGCCATAGGCGTATTGGTCGATAAAGAAGGTCACCAACCTCTCACGTGACGGAACGGAGGCCGCGAGCTTCTTGCCCGCTTCTCGACGCGCCTTCGCTGCCGCCGCCCCTGCTTCCGCTTCCCGCTTCGCGGCCAACTCGTCGGCATTGTCTTCGGCTCGAGCGGGTTTGTCGACGGCGTAGTAGACAAGCGTTCCTTGCCCGGGGTCGATCGCGCCGACGACTTTGGTGCTCGCGAGATCGATATCGGACACCTCGAACAGTCGATGCTCATGGAAGCTCTCACCGAACCGCTCGCGCGGATCCACGATATCGAGTCCCGCAGCCGATGCCTGCTCTCGGGACTTCCGTTCCGTCAGCACACGTTCAGCCGCGCGCGTCGGGCTCATTCCGCGATCAGAAATCAACGTGAACGCCGCAAGCTGCTCGGAACGACGGGTATCCGAGCTTTGCGCCGGGTCTGGCTTCTTCTGCCAGCTCCGTGCGGGACCGTAGGGGAGCGCGCCCGCCAAAGCGGCGCCCTCGGCGCTTCGAATCGCGTCCTCCGCAATCGCAGCCTGGACCTCGGGGGCAAGGAGTAACAGCGACAGCCGCCTGGACACCGTCGCCTGATCGACGCCCAGCTTGTCCGCGATGGCACGCTGGCCCATTCCCAACTCGGAGTACCGAGCGAACATCTGGGCCTCGGCGATCTCCGAAAGGTCCTGGCGTCCGAGATTCTCCAGCGTCATGGCGTCGAGGTCGCCGTGATCGTCCATCACGGCGTCGTCAATCACCGCCGGAATCGTCGCCAGCCCGGCGGCAATGGCGGCCGCGCGCCGGCGGTGCCCGTAGATGACCACATACTCGGCATCGTCACCAATAGCGTGGGCGAGGTCGGGCCGTTGCGCGAGGAAACCCTCGCGTGTTACCAGCAGCGCGGGAACCTTGATGCCGTTCGCCCTGGCGCCGTTGACCAACTCATCCCACTTTGGGTCGCCAGCCTGGGGCTTAGACCTGTCCGGGTCGTTGAACGGATGCGGGGCGGTCTGGAGAACAGGAACCTGCACAACGGTTTGGCCGTCGGCGGCAGCTAATCCAGCAAGTGCGGCGGTGATGCCGCCCGTGTTTGCATCACCATTCGCCTGCGTAGTAGTTACATCGCCGGAGGCGGCGGTCGCGAGCTCCTCGCTATCCTCGCCGCCGGCGTACTTTCGGAACCGACTCGCAGTCTTCCTGCCTGCCGGTTTACGTGCGGCCGGCTTGCGTTTGCTCGCGGCCGGACTGGTCGATGAGCTGGTGGCCACCATTTCGGATGTCACTCCGGCGTTCATCATCCTCCATTCTCTGCGCATGCTTTGCATGTATTTAGATGGAGCGTACTGGGATCGATCCGCCGCCTTTGATATCTCCGGCGGCGTGTCGCCCATACGGTGATGCACCGTGCATCACATCGACTTGAACACCGGGTGATGCACGGTGCATCACCGAACAGGCAGTCGGATGAGGTTGCAAGCCGCGGGTGGGTTCAGCGGCGAAGAGTCCCAGCGCCCGGGTAAGCGGGCCACTGCCAACCGGTGATGCACCGTGCATCACCGTAGAGGATTCGCGATCAGCCTGGTTCGTCGTCCACTTGACCGCTAGGCGTGGCCGAGTCGCTTCCCTGCCGACTCCCTGTCGACGACTTTGGTGATACACGGTGCATCACCAAAGTCGCACCCCCTCCCAAGTCAACACCGCCGGTGCGAAGCGGCGGCGCCCCACCGCGTCGGTCATGGTTCTCGACGTTCTTACCTGCCCCCTTGGCAGTAACACCGCCACGGCAGAACCCGAACGGAGAGGACGCAGCGGACCGCATGCCTTGAGGAGTCAACGCAACATGTCGTAGACCACCTCACGGGATCTCGCCGTGATGCACCGTGCATCACTGTCGGCGTAATCCACCCCATGCCGGGCCAAGTCAAGATCCCCGGGGCGAGGCGAGGTCCACACAACACGCTTCGCGGTGATGCACGGTGCATCACCGCAAGGGAGTCGCTCAGCGCGGCTCGTCGCCTAATTGACCGCCCGCGCGGCCGAGTCCTTCCGTTGTCGAGGCCTTCGGTGATGCACGGTGCATCACCGAAGGCCTATCCCACCCCGAACCGGGCCGAATCAATACCGCAGGAGCGAGGCGGGTGGCATGTCGGCGGTGATGCACCGTGCATCACCGCACGGGCAGTCAGATGAGAGATGCAAGGCGGGGGAGGCTGTGGCCACACAGAGTCTCACGCCCAGGTGAGCGTTCCACTGCCGACCGGTGATGCACCGTGCATCACCGCGGGCGCGACCCACCTCGGGCCGGACCAGGTCAGCACCGTGCCTGTGACGGGCCGCGACGATCTGGCCCACTCCGTTGGCGGCAACATCGCCACTGCAGAACCCGAAGAGGGGGCGCCCGCAGCGCGGACCGTATACCCCGAGGAGTCGCGACCTTTCACACACCACCTCACGGGATCTGGCCGGATGCACCGCGCATCACGGCGGCATGACCGATCCAAATGGGACCAAACCAATGCGCCAGGATCCAGGGAGGTGGCAACCCGCCGGTGATGCACCGTGCATCACCGCACAGGCAGTCGGATGAGGTTGGAAGCCGCGGTAGGCGCTGGCGACAAGAGTCTCACGCCCGGGTAGGACGGTCATTGCCAGACCGATCGATGGGGCGTTCGTTACGAAGCGGATCTTGCTCTACGGGTTGCAAGTCACGTCGAGGCGGTGAACCTTCACGCTCTTGTTGGGGCCGTATCAGCATCGAGGCCATTCCACTTGATGAGCCTCGTGGGAAATCTCCGCTGAGGGCTGGGGCCAATTGGAAGTGGCGTCATACCGGTCGCCGGCTAACTGGGTCCTGAGATGCGATGGACGGCCCCGCGCGCATGTCGGTTTCGCTCTAGCGATCGGCGGGGCATCCCGTTGCGCTGCATCCTTGTTGCTCCGGCATATTGACGCTCTCCCGAGTCCACTGCCTTGGTTCACCTTGGCGAGGCCGTCCCCCCAAGGCAGCGCAACCGGGCCTGGACGGCACCGGGGGAGTGGGCGTGTGACGACTTATGCAAGGAACAGGAGGATGGGACTTGAAGTTGACCAGCTAGCGCTCACGGGAGCGTCGCTCGATCGAGTCGTGGGTGATGCACGGTGCATCACCCACGACCCGCCTTCGTCCAATGTGCCGCTGACTGACCGAATGCTGTCCATCTGGCCGGGGCTTTATGGAGTGCTCAGTACACCTTCCCTACCCGGCCCTGGGTAAGATATGGCGATCAGGTTGTGGATCACGGTCTGCCGCCCAGTCGAATTCGTTTCTGTCCCGAACGCTCGGACTGAGCGCCAACCATCATGACGCGGCGACCCGCCTCGCCTGTCACAATCCAACAGGCGAGGCCAAATTTCTAATACTGCGTGCAAACGTCTCGTGATCCGTCGAGCGGTGAAGCACCCTGGCGCACGGGTCAGCCTTCCCGCTAGACCAACCCGACGGGAAGTTGGGTGATCCCTTCAGTCAACGTCCCCTCCATCTCCGCCTGATCACCCCCGACCTCGTCTGATCAATCCATCGGGGTGATGCACGGTGCATCACCCCGATGCGGTCGGTTCCAGGGCTTGAGACCACAAATCCGAGGGCTTGAGCGAGTTCCAGTCGACTCACCCAGCCGTCGCACATCCAGCGCCGTCAACCGCTAGTCCAGGATCGCCGGATGGCAATCGAACATGACTGAGGCCGTTGATTTTTCTAGCGATTTGACCGGGTACCGGTCGGCTTATGCATCCACTCACCGGTTGAAAGTCCGGCTCGGGAGTGCCAGCCGACGCGTCTCGACGCCACCGCAAAACTCCGGGTAGGTCATGAGACGAAACGTTTACGGGTGCACGTGACTTGGGTCAAGACGGCGGTCTGTGTCCGCCGCCGCGCTCGTCGGCCGCAGACCGATCGGTTCCGCGTCTGACCGGCCTGTCGTAGCCAGGTGCATGGGCCCACGATATCGACCTCCAGCAGATCCGGACGGACCAACTCGCCGGCGCAACCCCCGACCTGCTGCACTAGCTACTGACGGTTCATCCACATCCTGATGAGGCCGACGCACGGTGCGGCGCCGACTACGGAACAACGCTCCGACGAGCGCGGCAACAGCCGGAACGGCTACCTGCACCACGGCTTCGACACCCTCGAGTAGCGATCCTCAAGCTGCGATCCGGTTCGTACTTCCCGGAGCATCTGGTTGCTGCGGCGCCGCAAGAGCGCCGAAAGGCACAGGCCACCGTGATTGTCACTTGCTACCTGCTCGGCGTCTACACCCGGCGGACGGAGCGACTCGTCGACACGCTGGGCACCACCTCGCTGTCGAAGTCGCAGGTATCGGTCATGGCCGAGGACCTCGACACCCAGGTCGAGGCGTTCCGCAGCCAGCCACTCGATGGCGGGCTTAACACGTTTGTCGCCGCCGACGCACTGGTGCTCACGGTGCGGGAGAACGAGCGGGTGGTCAACGTGCATACCCTGGTCGTGGATGTGACCTAGCCCGAGGACGGGGCCGAGCGGCTGGCGTTCTGCCGGTCCCTGGTCGCCCGCGGCTTGTCCCGGGGTGCGATTGGTGACCTCCGACGCGCACGCCGTCCCGGTGGTTGCGATCGGCGCTACCCTTCCGAGCGCTTTGTGACCGAGGTGCCGCCGCCGAGAAGCTGCCGAAGGTCGCCGATCACCTCGACGCCGGCCGGACCTGTTGGCACGTTCACCGGATTCCCCGAGCAGATCTGGACGAACAATCCGCAGGAGGACCTCCATAAGGAACTCCGCCGGACAACCGATGTGGTTGAAATCTTCCCCGACCGCACCGCCCGGATTCGGCTCGTCGGAGCGGTCCTCGCCGAATAACACGACGAGTGGATCGAAGAGCGCCGCTATCTCAGCCTGAACGCGCTGGCCCGCTCCCGCAGCGACATCCCACCGACAGCACCAGCGAGTTCACGAGGAGGTGACACCGGCCTTGACTGCCTTGCTCACCAACGAGTAGGCACACAACAACCTTCGTACACCACGCCCCGAGACTTGACCCGGTTAGACGAACGATGGACCAAGGACGCAACTAGACACGGCAATACAAACCGGCCACCGGCCCGGCGACGGTTGCGCCCGGCGCCAAGCTCTGACGCGCAGTGCAGGAGTGGGCCCATGCACTTGGACTGCAAAATCACGCTCGGCCACAGCGATCGCCATTCGCTGAGGGACCATGACGCCCTAAACCATCGCCTACGCAGCGCATGTACCTGCACCCAGGACCCTTCGCGAATTGGCTGCCCCAGAACTGGCCATCGGCCTCTGCCTAAGTCGATCATCAGTGTTCAGGTATGCGCATCAGCCTTTCGACGCTCAAACAGCTTCGAATTAAGGGCTTGTTTGCACCGCTCACGGTGGCCAGGAGTCGCCACGACGTGATCACGGCAACCGAGACGCGCGTCGCGGTCAGCGATGCGCTGACGGGCTTCCTGGGCCGATTTTTGGGCCATCTCAGATGGTGAGGGACGGGACCAATCGATCTGAGTCAACCGCCACCGGAGGTATCCAACAGGCCTCTCGATATGTTGCGGCCAAATCCAGCCCCGCTGTTGGGTATCGCGCGTGAGCTCAGCGGCGATGTCACGCCCGGACCAGCGATTCCCATCAACGCCGGCACTCGCAAGGACTTCGCAGATTGCCCCAATGTGCCCAGCCGATTCGAATGCTGGTGCATGAACGAGCAGCTCTGCGGCTGTGCGCTGCAGGCCGATCGGTCGAGGTTGCTGTGCCAGGGACTTAGGATTCTTAGATTGCTGGCCCGCGCGCGCTTGCGCGCGTTTTGGTGATAACTCTCTAACAAGAGATAACAACTTAAATCCCCTGGAAGGGGATAGGGGGCCACGAGCGAGCAATTGGGGATAACTCGAGCGAGCCGCATTCTTTGAGCGTCGGACCTTCTTGGAGAGCTTTTTCCCCGCGCGTCCAGCGGCTATGACCAGGGATTTCGGTGATGTCAGCGCCCAAACTGACGCCGCACGACGTTGAATCCGCCCGTGATGAGATTCAGCAGCATACGATTCGTCAGCTCTCAGGTACCTCCCTCGTACCATCTCGCGGGCGACAGAAAGTGTCTGAAGTGCCCTTCTCGCGCGTTTTACAACTGACACGCTGACTCCGCTGCGGTGGGCGATCGTGTCCCGCGCGGCGCATACGCGCCGGCCCGTCGACCGCTCTGCGAACGAGGCCATGGTTACGGCCACGGCGAAGACAAACTCTGTGCTCACCTTGAATCGCCGGCAAACGTCACGTCCGGTGGTGGAGTTCAACACATTGCGGACCTGGAGCTGCCAGGCAGTTCGTCCGGTCCATGCTGGTGTTGAGGCTTGTCGGCCGGGATCGACGGGTAACGACCAGGACCGGCCACGCTGCTCGCTCTCTGCGTTGAGTCGCTCGATTTCATTGACCCGCTCGACAGCGGCCGAGACGAGAGCGTCCCATTCTGGGTCGTTGGTCGTAGAAACCTCGCCAACAGGGGTGATCTGAACAGCGTCGACGGAAAATGCGGCCGCTTGAGCCGCAGAATTGGGGTGCATGACGCGCCTTTCACGCGCCCTTAACCAGGTTGTTGCCGTGAGTCGCTGGCATCACCAGCAGGACATGGCTTACCCTGACAAGAGCGCACGGTATCGACACGACTGCTCGCGGGACTGCCAATCACAGGAGCGGTCGTGTTGGAACGGCCAAATATGGGCGGTGGGTCTCATCCGGAAACGGTGGGACCCACCGACGTTTTCGCTAGTGGAATCGACACCCCCTCACGGCATGCGTGAACGCCGGAAGGGCCGGCGACATTAGGTCTGCGTACACGGAATTGTCACGTTGGCGCTGAGATGAGACGTTGCGGACACCGATATCACGTCGTGTCGCGTGCGCACGACGAATCGCGCGTCCTATACTCATAGAAGGCAGACCTCCTCCCTTGCGTGGCGGTTTGTACGACGAGCGGAACCCCCGGAGCTGGCGAGCGAAGGGGGGTTTCGCCTTTTTTGGGCTCTGATCAGCCCGTCATTGGCAACTCTTCCTGTCTGGCTTGCGCCGGAATCGCTGGCTCGTTCTCGAGTGCCAGCTGAACAAGCGCGATCATTCGATCGGTGATTGTCTTCACACGACCATCGTCAACCGGTGCGAGAATCCGGTCGGCGATCTCCGCGGGGAACTCAACCCCGATATGGCGAACGGCGACGTCGCGGGCTGGGCGCCCGCCCCGACTTTTCCGAGTTGTCATGCCTTAAATCCTGCTCTTTGGGTTTAACTAAACCGCGCAGCGACACGCCGAGTTAAATAAAACTCGAAAATGACGCGTCGGAACCTCCTCCAGGCGTGAATCTGGCTCCGAATCGTATGCGATCGCGACCCTGCCTACTGAAGAAATATCTGATCAAATCTTGCGGCGCGGCCGTAGGCAATCACACCACCCAAGAAACGTCACGTGATGAATCAAAATCTGTGTGGTACAGCGATTTACGCACAATTACTCTGCTTCGCGACAACAAGAGATCGAGAGCCGCTCACAACACCTTCCCACCACGGATGTCACCGACCCTCCCCATAGACGAATCTCTGACGTCGCAATATCCGCAAATTCGACCTCTTTGCAGGACTTCTGGCCCATCCGTTATCGGCGTGTCAGCGAAATAGAGAGAAAGCAATTTGAGCGAGACGTGGAATCGTTGGGACGAATCACAGCCCGACTGCCAAGGGTTCCTCGCACGAGTTGAATTCTGTGGCGCCATCGAAAAGAGTCACCTCGCCTCGACGACCTTCAATCAGGCGGGTGACACCGACATCCCAATTTGCCTTCTGCCGACGCGCTACACAGACCCACTTAGGACGAAGTAGTGGAAATGCGCACGATGAACGCCGCAACTCACCGAGAATCTTTGCCGGCCTCTCAACCATGTGAGCCGCGGCCATCTCATGGTCATCATGATCGACGCGGGTTCGGCTCTCGACCATCTTGACGTTCAGGTCTACGCGATCCTGACTTATACCGGGACGGCTACTATTTAGACGAGCGAACCATCCGCGATGTCTCGTGCCCAATACTGTTGAGCCCCCAACGCCAGAGACGCGGATTGCACTTCACGCAGCAAGCATTGCCGTCAAGGTGGTTGGGCTCGTCGGGTCCTCGTCGGCCTGGGCCGGGGCAACGAGTATCTGCGAAATGATCACTGGCGACCCGAGCACAAATGCACGACGCAAGTTCGATACCTCACGATTCAGTCGTCCGCCGAATTATCCAGTCAAGAGACGGGGAACTCGCGTGGACAAGAATGTATTCACCCCCCGACCGACGGCAAATTGTGAGACATGCAATCTGGCGGCACAGGAAGTTGTCGGGATTGTCGGTGACCGGCCGACTATCGCTTCGGGCGGGAGCGCCGCTAGCTGACGGAACGATACGCAACAGTAGCTGGGGCGGTGCGGTTAGAGGCGATACGAAGACGTGATCGCGTCGTCAAAGGCGGTTGGGCAGTCCCGGATTCGTTACTCGCGCCGCTACTCGCGCAACTTCGTCAACATCCAGATCTCGACGGGTTGCATCTTTGGTCAGTTCAGCATTTAGGCCTGCTGGAGGCCGAAGATAGTGACGCCGACCCCTTCTCTGCGACGAATTGCGCGCCGCAGCGAATGTTGGTGCACCGGTCTTGGTCCCAATGGGGAATAGATGATGATGCACGGTGCATCACCCGGAGGTCAGGTGATGCACCGTGCATCACCGAAGCACCGACAACGAACGGACTGGCGCGCATCGGTCGAGCAGGCGACGAGCCAGCGCGACCGCGACTCCACCGCGGTGATGCACCGTGCATCATCGGTGGGGTGCCCAGCTCACCTCGCCCGGTGCCGAGACCTTTCGCCGTCACATTCACTTGCGGCTTGGAACCGGTTGTGTCACGCCCTCGGTAATGCACCGTGCATCACCGGTGGGGTGCCCAGCTCACCTCGCCCGGTGCCGAGACCTTTCGCCGTCACATTCACTTGCGGCTTGGAACCGGTTGTGTCACGCCCTCGGTAATGCACCGTGTATCACCGAGGGCATCGACAACAAACCCGCGCGCGTATCGGTCAAGCAGGCGATGAGCTGGCCTGACCGCAACTCCACTGCGGTGATGCACCGTGCATCACGGGTACGTGTGGACCTCGCGTCGATCAGGTGGATCGACCTGACCCGGGCCGGGGTGGTGTACGCCTTAGGTGATGCACGGTGCATCGCCTGAGTTGGGTCCATCCTCAGGGCGTCGTAGTGTTGCGACTCCGATGCGATGGATTGGTGAGTTGCCGTGATTTCGCGAGGGGGTGACGACCGTTTCGACGGAGCAGGGACCATGAGGTCACTGAACACGCGTCGTCGGTTGGATACGCCTCAGCGTGTGGTCACGCCTTCCTTATGCTCCAAGCCTGGACATTCCATTGACCGACGGGGTGCTCGACTTCGGCTCGATCAGCGCTGCGAGGCCGGATGCTCGGTAGCTGGCTTAGTTTCAGTCAACGTCGCTCGTGCCTCGCCGTAATGGGCGGCGAAGAATGCTAACCGTTTTCGCCGGAACCGGATGCGGCCCGTGTCATCGTTATGGTGCTCCGAGCGAGCCGGCCGGGTACGGACGTTGGCTGCATGGTGTGGAATTCGTGGGAAATGCCCGAGTTCTGTTGGAGCGGCCGTCAGTGATCCACTACCTGTGTGGCCCGCCTCCGTCGGAAATGAGGCCGGTTGGGGGCGGTGCCCGACCGGCCTGCGCCATCCGGGACACTCGATGCTGGGTGCAGAACTGCTTCGGTGCGAGGTGAACCGGATCCGGGTAAGCATCCGAGGTTTTGGAGAATGGTGTCGGGCAGGAAAGGCAGCCCGCCTTCCTCTCCAGATTGCAGGATTGACCGGGTGTCGAGCGAACGCCCAACGATCTTACGGAGGGCACGTACGTCGGCATGTATTCCACAACGTATCGAGTTTCTCGGCGATGTACCGGAACGGCTCGATGCAGAGGTCTACGCCTACTGCACGGGGACCTTCGCAACTTCCTCGGAACTGCCTTCGGGTGATGCACCGTGCATCACCCGAAGATGCGGGTGGATGCGCAACGTCGTGAGAAAGCCAATCTGGTTGAGATGTTCAATACGGGTCCGACACTTCCCGCTTCGTTATGAACGTGCAGATGGTGGACCACGTGTGCGACCAAAAAGAGACTGTCGGGGACTGAGGCAATTGCCGGGCCTTCGTGAGCAGATTGCATGTCGGGGCGACGACCCTAGCCCTTGCAGACGGAAATCGGGCAGGTCAGGAGTCGCGCGAATGAAGATTTACGTGTCCGGCTGGTCGCCGGTTATATATGATCGACCAAGTGCGCGCTGAGGTAGTCGCGTTGAGAACGATTCAAAACACTTCTACTGCAATGAAATTCGACGACGAAGAACCCGTGCTCCGCACCCGCCGATCACCGTGAGGCTGTAGCTTTGGACGTTGCCAGAGTTCACGCATCGGATGCGGATGGGCTCGTTGGCGTCACCGCGTCGCACCGTGGCCGAATCGAGCCGCTTCGAAGTCGAACCACGCGGAACCCCGCCGGAGCTGGCGGACGGCGGGGCCGCGACACCGGCAGTCGAGGATCGGTCAAGCAGCGCGAACCGTACTGGCTGAACAGGATTCAACTCACGGTGTTGCGACACCAGCGGCCTGCACATCGGGTCAGCCGGTGCAATCCAGATCGTATGATGCCGAAACCGCCGATCCCCAAGAGTGTGTCGTACGCCACACACGATTTCTTGGGCGCGCACAGACGTCTCGTCGCGCATCCGGAACCCAGCCGAGCATGGTGAACCAATTGACAGCTGACCGCCTGTGGGCCGAGTGGCTTCTGCAGTTCAAAGCCACGTCCACGAACGTTTTTGCAGACCAATCACTTTCGTGCTCTCGCAACTCGATCGCTCTCAGCTACACGCAGAAGGAACGCGCGGTGGTCGCAGCAACGGCATCCTCACGTTCTTCGGCCCAGGCTGACCCTCGGTCGCGCGACGAAGATCAGAATGACCAACCGGGTGAATGCAAAGAATGACGATCTGCAAAGCGCTCTCGGCGTTACGGCCACACACAGCCGACGCCCTTCGCGAGAGGCATACAAGAAGCGGATGGCCTGATCCGCTGACCGAGACTCGGATCTGTCTGTGAGAGCGCAGGAGATCCAGGCCCTGCTACCGGCACGATCGCCGGTGGAGCATCGCCGATCAACCCCACGATGTGGTCGACGATTGAGGCCGCGACAGCCGAGGCGATAATCGACCGATGTCCACGAGAGCGGCTGGGCCGCTGCATTTTCGGCGCCAGATTGGAGCTCGGCCCACACCGCGGAGTTTTGGTCCGCGAGATCTTTCGGAACGGTGACGGCTATCCGGCGTGCATGGTGACCCGCACGTGAACGTTGTTGATGGTTTGGTCGCCAGATGACGCACGCGGTGAACCGAGGCTCTGACCTCGACCATGCCTTCACCGCCGACGTCCTGGCCGAGTTCACCCGCACCGGATGGCTCGGCGGGCGCACGGCCAGATCGCCACCGCACTTGCCGCCCCCGCCAGAGGTGGCCCGGTGGTCGATTGGCGGGAGATCGTCGCCTCCCGGCGTGATGAGGCCCTGGAAACCCTGTCTCGCTCCCCGCATGACCCTCCACGCCGCTGCCGGGATGGTGCGGCTCGTCATCCGGGCCAAAATGGCCGCCGGCGTCGCACACGCGGTGCCGTGGGGAACCAGCCTCGACGGCCTCCTCGCCTCGGAGATCCGCGAGAACATGAAGGCTGTTTCCAGGGATGCGGGCACCGACTATCCGCCCTACCGTATCGATACCGTTCCGGAGGATCTGGAGCTGCCGCTGGCCCGCTGCCCCGGCGACGTCGCCGACCGGTGGCATTGGGCAGCGACATTCGCCTACCCGGAGGACGAGGTGCCAGGCCCGCACGTGCAGTACTGGTCCGCCCGCCCCGACCAACAGGCCCTGAGTCAGATGGCGGTCGAGTTGCCGTCGCAGGTGTCCGAACGGCAGGGACGCTACCGCTCCCGGGTGATGCCGCTCCCGCTCACGGTGTGCCGCACCTTGGTGTGGCGTGCGGTCGGCGACCCGGCTGCAGTCGCCGCACTGCTCGAACCCATCATCTCGATCGGGAAGAAGTGCGGCAGCGGGCACGGCCACGTGTTGTCCTGGGAGCTCATCGAACACCCAGCCGCCGATTCGTGGGCGTTCGCGCACCTGCATCCGGACGGCAGCCTCGGCCGCACTATCCCTGCTGTCTGCCTGCACGACGGGGAAAAGGTCCGTGTGGGTGGGAAAGGGTGGATGGGGTTGCGCCGCCGTACATGCACCCATCCCGTCGCACACCGGTGCTACTACCAGCGACCTGACCTGAATTCAGAAGTGAATCTGGTCCGACCGCCACCTCGCCCGTCACCGATGCGAAATGGCACTGGTCTGCCCTCGGGTAACCGCCGACCAACTGCGAAGGGCTGGCTGTCCGCAGTCTGCTTGCACTCTTGCTCGCATGGTTGCGAGCAAGAATGCAAGCACGTAGGTTGATGGCCACGAGCAGTAGTTGCTCGCCGTGGTAACCGAGACCGATGACTCAGTGGCCTGGTCGGTACACCTCAACGCGGAAAGGACAACTCTCGATGCCCAATCCCCGTGGTTCTCAGAGGCCCGAGGGCGCGTACATGCCATCCGTGCTGTCGCCTGCCACCCAAGACTCCCCTCCCGGAGGGAAGGCGACTACACCTCCTGTTGCCGCCACGCTGGAGCCCCTATCGCGAGAGGACAAGGAGGCCCTAAATACTCGCGTGCCGGCGAGCACTGCTCGGCGCCTGAAGTGGTTCACCAAGCACTACGAGTACACGGTCACCAATGTCGTCGATGTCGCGCTGCAGGAACTCTTCGCGCGCCACGGCGTTCCCAACATCGACTCAAACGGCGAGATCGTCGAATAGATGAACCGGGGAGGGCGATCGATGACGGGTGAGGACCAGTACGCACTGTTCGAATTCGATGACGCCACTTCAGAAGTGGACGAAGATGTTGTTCCCTCCGAATCCATCTCCGACGAACCGTCGGACGGCGCCGAAGAAATCTCGACCGCGCAACCTGCCGAGGATGATCGTGACACAACCAACCCGCCGCCGTGGGAGAGCCTGCCGGTGGGTGTCGAGGCGGATGAGCATGCGCTGATCGTGACCGCCGCGGGGACGTATACGCCGTCCGAGCGGGAGTTGACCGGTCCGGTCGATTCGGTGGAGAAGCTCGACAAACTGGTTCGCTGGGCTTCCTTGAAGCCGTTGGGCGCGCCACCGCAGGTGTGGATCGTCGGACAGGGCGCGTGCGAGGCGTTGCGGTGGGTGATCGACCCGGGCAACGAAGAGGACTTCGACGACATGGAGGCGCTGCGCACCCGCGCCGCGTCCGAGCTGACCGCGGTCCTGCAGGCCGCCCTCACCCCGATGCTCAGCGCTGGGTGGGAGTTGCGCGGCGATCCGGGACACGTGGTGCACCTGTCCCGCAGCATCGGCAAGTTCACCTCCATGGTCGATGTGGTGATCGAGCCGTACGTGTGGACGTACTGGAACAAGGACTTCGGCTGGAACAACCGGGTCGGTGAGATGGGCATCCTCGGCTCACCCACCGCCGGAACGTATCTCCCCGACGACGACCTCCCGGCCGCGCGTGAACTCGGCCGACGGTTGGCGTGGTCCGCGAAACACCTCGGCGTACTGCCCGGGCCGACACCGGCCCGCACCGGCGCCGCGATCCTCGACAAGATCAAGCGCGAACGCACCCGATCGGGGAAGGGTATTGTGGTGGCGACCGCCGGCCCGGTACCACCGCTCGATGGTGCTCCCCGCAAGGACCCGAACCCGCGGTCGGCTGGGTCCGCGTGCCCGACGCGGAGGATCTCGACGGTGTACGCCGGTTGGTGTCCATCGACCAACGGGCCGCCTACCTGGCGTCGGCCGGGATGCTCGAATTCGGCTACGGGCAACCCTCACATCTGACCGGTGGGGCGGCGGCTGCGGCGGCGGCGGGGGACAAGGGTGCCCCGTTCGGGTTGTGGCGGATCACCCTGCCCGCGGGGCAAACGTTGTCGCTGCCCGAGAAGCTGCCGCCCCCGCATCCGCACATGCGGGCGGATCAGCCGGTGCAGACGTGGGTCACCTCGGTCAGCCTCGACGGGTTGTGCTCACCGGTCGCGGATGGGGGATCGGCGCGGATCTCGACGACCTGGACATCACCGAGGCCTGGGTCTATCCGCAGCAGGGCCGCGTACTGGACAAGTGGGCGAAGATCCTCCGCGAGGCCCGCAAGAGCGCTGTGGACACCGAGGACGCCGCAATGAAGAGCTTCATCGGCTCCTGCTACAAGGGCTACATCGGGCGGATGGTCAACCCGGACATGTGGACTGCCAAGCAGATGCACCACCACCACCAACCGCTGTGGCGGGCGGCGATCATCGCCCACTGCCGGTGGCGCGGCCGGCGGGTGGCGATGCGGATCGCCCGCGAGCACGGCCACTGGCCGGTCCGCACCATCACCGACTCCTGGGTGTACCTGCTCTCCGGCGGTGAGGACATCGCCGACCCGAGCGACGCTTTGGGGAAGATGTCGGTGGAGAAGGACACACTGCTCACCGACACGCTTCTGTCTGACCTGGCGTCGGCGCAGGACATGCACGATGTGAAACTCACGATCAAAGCGGCATTCGCCGAGGAAGACGAGGACTGATGGCCCTGCATCTTCCGAAGCCCCGCACCACGAAGCCGCCGCAGCAGGCGGTCGGTCTCGATGGCCTCAAGGTTTCCGTCGCCAGCGCCGCGACCAGCGGTGTGGAGAAGTCGAAGCAGGTCAAAAGCGGGGGACTCGCGGGTTTAACCAGCAAGGTCTCGGTGAAACAGTTGCGTAAGGAACTCGGCAACGAGGGCCTGCGGCAGGCCGCAATCGATGCCGGCCGCACACCGCCGTCCGCCCGCACGTTGCGCCGGTGGGCCCGACAAGGCCGCATTCCGCATGCCGATGTCCTCGAGCGAGCGCAACGCCGTGCCGCGATCGAACGCCTCGGCGGCATCGACGCGGTGGCCACCAAGATCGGCCGATCCCGCTCCGCGGTCTCCCGATACCGGTCCGGTGAAACGAACGAGCTGCGCGCCGACGCCAGCAAGAAACTCCGCAACGTCAAAGCCGAGGACATCATGAAACGCGCCGGCGTACTGCGCCCCGACGGAACACCCAAAAGAGCGGTCATCCGCGTCAAGGGCGGCGTCATGGTCCGCAACGGCGCCGACGAGGGCTACGACTACCGCATCCGCACCCTGGACTTCGCGAACTCCGACACCCCGTTCACCAGTGAAGAGTCCCGCGAACTCGCCGCCGCACTGGCAGGCGACGATCACGCCCGCGTCGTCGCGTTGCTCGAGCGGCACGCCACCCTCGACTACCCCGAAAACAAAGGCTTCGACACGTACAGCGACCAGTTCGGATTCCACTTCGACCACATCGACTCCGTCCACATCGACTGGATCTGATCTCAGCCGGACCGAACCACGCGCGGACAAGTCGTTTCCGCAGGTCAGAATCGCGGAATCGGTGCTATCGCAGAGTGCTGCTATCTCATCCAGCACTTCTCGCAATGCCGGAAGTACTCGATGGGCGCGGATAGCAGGCACCCCTCGCGCAGACACCCGTCATCTTCAGCGCTGTCGGAAAAATGCCTCGATGAGCGCGGCCGCTGATGCGGTCTTCGCCGCCGTCTTCGTGGTCGCATCGGCGGTGGTGACGTGGCCGGCGAGGTGCACGGTGGCGGTGAATCGGGGTGCGTGCGCGGGCCCGTCGGTGTGGAACTCCCATACGGGTGGGGGCTGATTGTTGTTCTGGGCGAGACTCATCAACCAGGCGATGGGGTTGGACAGAGCCTTGGACTTCTTCGCCCCGTCCAGATTCAGGGCGACCGGCGCGGTCGTACGGTGCGGTTCCGCGGATGGAGCAGGCCCGGGATCCTCAGAGACCAGTGGGGGAGTCGTGGGCTCCGGGGATGGCGCGGTGGCAGGCCAGTCCGGTTCCGCGTCGGGGTGGTCGGTGCCGGTCAGCTGCGCACGTACCGCCGCCCATAGGGCGGCCTGTTCGGCCGGTTTCTTCGCGGCCGCCGTGGCCCACGGTCCGCGAATGCTGCGGTGGGTGGCGCGGGCGGCGAACAGTGGGTTGTGGTCGGCACCGTTGCGCCGGATCTCCACGTCGGTGGGGGGTTGGTTGGGGTGGGCTTGCCGCCATACCGACGCCACGCTGGGGCCCATCTCCGGATGGGTATCAGCGAGGGTGTCCAGGACGCGGAGTTGAAGGGGAAGCCAGCTGGGGTTGGCGGCGTCGATCAGGACCGCGGCGTCCGGGGCGGTCATCAGGTCGGCGTCGAGGCGGCGGGCGAGTTCGGCGGCGAGTTCGGCCCGAAGTGGTCCAGTGGCTTCGGCTTTGAGGACCTTGTGGAATCGGCGACTGTCGAGGGCGGTGTGATCGGCGGTGGCCGCCTGTTCGGCGACGATGCGTTGGTCGGCGTGTTTGAAGTGATTCTTCTTCGCTTCCCGGGCGGCGCGGGTGCGCCGGTTCAAATCGGCGCCCAGGGCGGCGAGCTGCTCACCGGTATAGGGGGCGGAGGAGTGGTCGAGGTGGGCGAAGATGATCCGCTGATTGATCAGGTCGGCCACCCGGCGCAGCGGTGAGGTGACATGGGTATAAGCGCTCAGCCGGAGGCCGTAATGGCCGTGGACCGTCGGATCGTAGGTCGCGGCCCGCAGCGTCGACAGCAGTCGGCCACGCAGTTTCGCGAAGAGGTCCGGGTCTCCGGCCGCAGCGGCGATCTCATGCATCAGCTCGTCGGTGCTGCCGGCAACGGGGTTGGCGCGGTGGTTGCGGAACAGGATCGGCAACCCCTGCTCGACGCACCAGAGTGCGACGGCCTCGTTGGTGGCGATCATCATCTCCTGCACGATGACGTAGGCGACGGTCCGCAGTTCGGCGGCGATCGCCACGATGGCCCCGTCCTCATTCGCTGCCCAGCCGCGGGTGAGGTCGTAGAACGCGAGGGCACCGCCGTCACGGCGGTCAGCAGGACCTGCGCGGCCGCATCCGCCGCGGCCAGCTGGGGGTGCAGTGGATGTGCCGGGTCGGTCAGGATGCCGGGCACCTCGGCGTGATCGACCGCCACACACCGACCCGACGCGACCTGTCCACGCCCGACGGTGACGTCGACCAACTGCCCGTCGGTGGTGACGGTGCCGGTGACCTGCAGGCTGGTGCGCCGGGATTCAGGGGTCAGGGTGGCAGCCTGCTCGGCGGCGTCGCCGAGCATCGGAATGGTGCGGCTGCGCAGGTACCGGGTCTCCGCTCGCAGGAACGCCTGTTCGTCGGCGACCGACCCCAGTTCGACGACGTCGGCGACGCCGGCGATGTGGACCTCGACCGCCCACCCGCGGCCGTCGGCGAGCGGGGTGACGGAGAAGGCGTCGTCCCGGTCCTGCGCAGACGCCGAATCGATCATCAGCAGCGTTGACACGTTGGTGACTGTCGAAGATGTCATGGTCGCCGCACCCCCTTGTTTCTACGCAGGTCCGACGATAACCAATCTCCACCATGAGCCGTCAGCGACGCGCCTGGTGAGCATGACCTACGAGTCCTTGAAACCGGCTCCGGGCACGACATGTTCACCGCGGTGAACAAGCGGCAAAGCGGACATTGCTTCTGTCGCGGGTGCGCGTATTGACCCATCCGGGTGGCGTGCGGCATCGAACCACTCAGTGTGTGTCCAGCCGCAAGCGCGGCGGCTCGAGAAGGTGAGATCGCGATGACTTCTGTTCCTGACCCCACGCCCGACACTGGCGGGGAACAACAACGGCGGCCCACGCTGACGCCACGCGAGCTGGAGATCCTCCGCCTGTGGCTGCGCAGTGAATCGAAGACTGTTGCCGCAGCCGACCTGGGAATCAGCCTGGGCACGATCAACACCCACCTGATCCGGATCCGAGCGAAGTACGCTGCCGCAGGCCGCCCCATTGCCGACAAGTCCGGCCTATTGATCCGGGCGCTGCAGGATGAACTGGTGTCTCTCGCTGAGCTCTGACGCGACGGTCCACTCCATGGCCTAGTGGGTCAGAGCGGCCGAGGGGCTGGCCCGTCGGCCTGGCCCAGTGTGCAGATCTGAGGGCGCGTGGTCACAAGTCGAGTGCGAGTTTTCTTCCTTTGCAGCGACTCACGCAGATCATCATTATCTCGCTGGCGTCTTGCTGGTCGGGAGTCAGGTATTCGTCTCGGTGATCGAGCTCGCCTTCGAGCACCTGCCACCGCCACCCCTGGTCGGTGTCCGACGCCCCCGGGGCGTGGGAAGGGCGATGCCTCGGTCATGTTCGTTTGTCAGGTCAGAGCTTTGCTAGTCCGGCAACGTTCCTCCGCCTCGACCCGCACAAAAGGGGCGTCCAGCGATGAATCGGTTCGTTGGTGGCTTCCGGCATCGGGCTCATCCCGACAGACGCGCCGATCGGCTCAGACGGGGCGCACATTCTGGGCGTAAACCCCTTTCGGTCCTCGGCCGACCTCGAACTCCACCCGCTGATTCTCCTCGAGCGACTTGTACCCGCTGCCCTGAATTTCGGAGAACTGGACGAAGAGGTAGGCGCTGCCGTCGTCGGGGCTGATGAATCCGAAGCCCTTCTCGCCGTTGAACCACTGCACTGTGCCCTGCGCCATCGTCGTTCACTCCCTGCAGCCGAGGAGACGGCGCCTCCCACCGAGGGCCGATCTCGACACCCTGACCGTCCCCGTACCGCGGATGGCCGAAGGGTCGAACAACTGGTGTCCTCGATCGGAGGATGCCAGAACGAGCACCCTGTGTGTAGGGGCGAAGGTCCTACAACATCCGTCTCGGCACGCGAGCGCGATTCGTACGGCCAGCGCCGCCAACACGTCCCTGAGGCTGCGTGAGATTGCGCTACGCACCACCCGGGCGGTCGGCTCCCCTTCGCGGACGGCGCTGACCGGTGCCCAGGCTAGCGACGGTGTCGGGGGAACCGAAGGTGAGCTCAGGTGGGAGCGTGTCCGTTCGGCCGGTGGTGTCGTCGCGCGTAGAAGCGGTCCCGCTGCTCGTCGAGCAGGAGCAGGCCCCGGTGTCGGATCCGTTGGTGCTCGCGGGCGATCAGCAGGTGGACGGCGACGATGTGTCGAGTCAGGGCGACGGCGCGGCGGGCCGCGTTCTCGTCGTCCAGTAGGTAGGCGGCGCGGTCGCCGGCGATGAGGAACCGCTCGTAGGCGAGCCGCGTGGGTGCCTGCTCGTCGAGATGGGATTGCGCGATCACCTCGATCAACTGCAGGGGTACCCGCAGCAGCCGATAGGGGAAGCGGAGAAGGGACATCGTGAGACCGCCGAGCGCCACACCGCGGATCGTAGCCCTCTCGATGCCCCTGGGGACATTGATGCGGAATCGGGGTCGGCCAACGGCTCGCACGTTGGGTTCAGGTCGCGCTGTCGCGGGTAACCCGAGAACCAATCCGAGACTCCCCCAACCAGGACCGATCCGATGACCTCACACCGGCACATCACCACCGATCACGACGAGATCCGCGGTTGGATTCAGGCGCATCACGGCGTACCGGCACGAACGGCGGCGAAAACCGACGACGTCGGCGCCCTGCATATCGACTTTGCCGCGGTCCGCCCCGGCGAGCTCGAGCACATCTCCTGGCAGGAGTGGTTCACCGCGTTCGATGCACAAGGCCTTGCCCTGTGCTACCCGGATCCGCATCTGCGGGGTGGAGCGAGTGCGTGGTTCGAACTCGTGCCCCGAGACGGCGGGATCCATCCCTGACGTAAGCGGCGTGCCCAACGGGCGGTGGGGAGGTGTCGGTTGCGCGCCTGCGTACCTGGGTAGCCTCCGCGAAAGACCACGTTGATCCGAAGGTCGGGGCGCCGGAGGATGTCGCCGATGACCGATATCTCGTCACCGTCGACGAGAACGGGCGCTACCGGCTGCATCTCGAGCGCCGGCTGCACCACGACTGCGACGAGGTGTGGCGGGTGCTCCGCCTGCTGCATCCCGCGTGCGCAGGCACGGGCATGGCGTGCCGGGTCCGGCCGCCCAGCCTGCTCGAGTTCACCTGCGGGGAGAGCGTGCTGCGGTGGGAGATCACCGGCGACGGGCACTCGCGGACGGTTTTGCAGTTCAGCCACGATTGCCCCCGCCGCCAGGACGGAATCGAAGAGATGGGCTGGTGGCTCACCGAGCTCGACGTCCTCGGCGAACTCCTCGACGGGGTGGAGGTGACCGATTTCCGGCGCCGTGCCGAGGACATGATCGACCGCTGCCGACGCGCGTTCGAATGAGGACATCAAAGGGCAGTAACTGAACGGCAGGCGCAATGTGGCGCGGCTCGCGGCCCACAACCAGGGAAGACTAGGCATATGCCCAGCCACCCAGCTCTACGCGACCCTGGGTGTAGTGCGGTAAGCCCGACCACGCTGGTCCCGGAGTTCTCGCGTTGTGTGCGCGGTTCAGAGGCCCGTTCCGTGGGTATCGGGATGGTGCAGTGCATATTGGCCGGGTCCGGTGGCCTTGGCCCCCGGGGCGGGCGCGCATTCCAACGCGGCGACCAGCTGCGCCGACATCGCCGCGCCCGGGAACGATCCCGTCTCGGATTGGGTCACCTCTTCGGAGAACCCGGATCGGGTCACCTCTTCGGGGAACCCGGATTGTGCGGCGCCCTCCGGCGCCCGGTACGGTTTGAATAATTCAGTCACGACTGGTCGGTTTCATTCTTGCACAACAACTTTCAGTGAATAGTTATGTCGCACCGGCTACCGCATTCGTTTCACGAGAAGGCTCCCGAGTCGCGGAATCGGCGGCGGCGACATGCCGAGGCGACATCTCCACGGCCTCTCCCATCCGATGCCTCATGTCCCATGTCCCATGCCCCATGCCCCATGCCGCGGTCCTACCGATCCACGGGCGTGCGGGCGATGCTGATGACGACGCCGCATTTGGTGTTCATTCGCGTCGTCTCCCCGGGTGCCCTTTGCGCATGCTGCGCGCTCGTGAAGTTCCGAAACCCGTCACTCTCGTGCCAGGTGAGATGAAAATACGGCAACGGGTCTGTAGAGTTTCCGTGTCGGCAAAAACGCGCGTACATTGCGAAGCGTCACTTCCTCGAGCCGCGCTTATTTCGGGGAGACCCACATTCTCGAGCCGCGCTTCGCGCAAAGTTATTCCGGGTCGACTGGCCCGATTTCGGGGTGACGATATCGACTCATCGGCCCCGGTCGCCTGCCGACCGGGCACCCCGTGGACCGAGCTCGCTTCCCGGCCGAGGACGGTGGTAGGGGTAGGCGGCGACCTGGCCGGTGATCGTGCTGATCAGGGCGGTGGACCGGCTGCCCTCAGGCGGGCCGGGCCACCGCCGTCGCGGATTCGGTCGGTCAGCTCAGGCCGATGCCGCCGCCGATGGTGACGCTCAGCCACTTCAGGAACGCCTCGAACGGGCATTGAAGCAGAACCCATCGGAATTCACGCCTTTCCTGGTGATGAATCCACGGGATCGTCGATCACCGCTTACCGTGCCTATCGCGCTCGGGGGCGTGGAGTGTTTCGCAAAAAACCGAATTTCTCACATAATGAAATTAACAACCGCCCATAATGTTCGGGGTAAAATAACAACCGCCCATAATGTTCTGGGAAATCGGTTACCAAGTAAGGTGAATTCGAAATTGATCGGCGCATTTGTTCCTCGTGTGTAGTGATCCACGAGGTTACGGAGGTGGGGCCGCGTGCGGGCTGAGGTGGGGTGGGCGAACGCTTGACCTCGGCCCCGCGCGGCGGGGCGCCCCGCGGGCCGAGGGGTTCAACGGCCGAAGCGGGGCTGGCTGCCCGGACCGCTTGCGGGGCGGGCAGCGTATCAAGCGGGTACCCGCTTGCCACTGCGCTACGCGGGTTTCCCTGAAAGCCCGGCCTCGGCCTGCTTCGTGCGGTGGCTGTTTCGGATTGGGGATGTGGTGTGCGGCCGGATTGAGCGTCGCCGACGCGGGGTAGTCGGCGGGAACGAAGGCACCACCCACCGACCACGGCCCCCACCCTTTTCGCCGACGCCGGCGCCGAGGTGCACCACATCTTCTCGACAAAGGGGTTGGGCGATGGCAGGCAAGGGTCAGATGGCGTTGGCCGTGGGTGCCGGGTACATGCTGGGCCGCACGCACAAGATGAAGTTGGCGCTGATGCTCGCGGGCGCCGGAGCATCCAGTCGGTTTCCTTCTGGCTCACTGGGTGTGCTCGGTCAGGCCGGCAAGCTGCTCGGGGATTCGCCCGAGGTCGCCAAGCTCGGCGGGGCGGTCCGGAAGGAGTTGATGAACGCGGCGAAGACGGCCGCGGTGACCGCGGCCAGCCATCGCATCGACTCGCTCAACTCCCGGTTGCAATCGGGCGGCGACGAGGCTTCGGGCGGGAAGAGGTCCAAGCGCAAACGTCACGAGGAGCCCGAGGACGACTACGAGTACACGGAGGACGAGACCGCCGAGGAGGACGAAGCCGAGGAGGAGGCGCCCCGCGCCCGCAAGCGCCCGGCCCCGCGCCGCCGCTCGTCGAGTGGCGGTAGTTCCCGGCCCACCCGGTCCCGGTCGCGGTCGTCGAAGGACGACGACGAGGAAGACGATCTGGCCCGAGCCAGGGCCCGCAGGACGCGCGCGAAGGCGACGACCGATTCTGTACCCGTACGACGACGCACCCGGAAGTGATCAGCGATGACCTCGAATCTCGACAGCGCGGCGAAGAAGCTGCGCCAGAACGTGTCCGGTGCGTCCGGTGAGGCCGCATCGCTGTCACCGCTGAAGAAGGCGGCGCAGGGCCTGCTCGGCACCGTGACCGACAAGGCGATGTCCACCGTGTCCGACAAGGTGCAGGGTGCGTCCGGCCGGCTCACCGACTACGCCGAGGGCGGCGGCGGCAGCCTGCTGTCCGCGGTCACCGGCAAAGAGCAGCAGGGTGACGGCAACGGGGACGAGAAGGGCGACGGCAAGTCACTGTTCTCCGGGCTGACCGACAAGGTGAAGGAGACGGCGTCGGATGTGAAGGACGCGGTCACCGGTGGTGGCGGTGGCGGTAAGGGCAAGAAGCTCAAGTTGACCAATATCGTCGAAACGATCGATGTCGGTGTCCCGGTCCAACTGGCGTATAACCAGTGGACCCAATTCGCCGACTTTCCCTCCTTCATGAAGAAGGTCGAGCGGGTGGAGCAGGAGGCGGACGAGAAGCTCGAGTGGAAGGCTCAGATCTTCTTGTCGCACCGGACCTGGGAAGCATCGATCATCGAGCAGGTCCCGGATGAGCGGATCGTGTGGCGTTCGAAGGGTGCCAAGGGTTTCATCGACGGGGCGGTGACGTTCCACGAGGTGACTCCCGATCTCACCCGCATCGTTCTGATCCTCGAGTATCACCCGAAGGGCTTGTTCGAGAAGACGGGAAACCTGTGGCGTGCACAAGGACGACGAACGCGCTTGGAGTTGAAGCACTTCGGACGCCATGTCATGACACAGGCCGTTCTCCATCCTGACGAGGTGGAGGGCTGGCGCGGGGAGATCCGGGACGGCAAGGTAGTCGAACCCGAGGAGTCCGAGGACTACAACGAGGAACCGGCCGAGGACGAAGCCCAGCCCGACGAGGACGAGCAGGACGACGCGCAGCTGGACGGGGGCGACGAGGACGAGTACGAGGAGCCCACCGAAACAGACGAGGACGAAGAGACGGACGAGGACGAGGCCGAGGAGCCGGAGGAGACAGACGAGGAAGAGTACGAGGAGACGGACGAGGACGAGGCTGAGGAACCGGAGGAGACAGAGGAGGGGCCGGAGGAGACGGACGAGGACGAGGCTGAGGAACCGGAGGAGACAGAGGAGGAGCCGGAAGAGACGGACGAGGACGAGGCTGAGGAGCCGGAGGAGACAGACGAAGACGAGGGGGAGGAAACATCGCCGCCGCCGGCACGCCGTGGCCGCCCGCGCAAGACGGCGTCCGCCAGTGAGGACAAGCCTCCGGCACGCCGGGGCCGCCCGCGCAAGACCGCGGCGAAGTCTGCGAGTGAGGACAAGCCTCCGGCACGCCGTGGCCGCCCGCGCAAGACGGCGTCCGCCAGTGAGGACAAGCCTCCGGCACGCCGGGGCCGCCCGCGCAAGACTGCGGCCAAGTCGGCCGCCTCGAAGCGAGGAGCGCGGCGATGACGTCGATACAACCCGCAGGTCGTGGCGGTGGCGGCGGGGGAGTCAGCGGCGGGCCCAGCTCCAGTAGTCTCGCCGACGTCATCGACACCATCCTCGACAAAGGCCTCGTGATCGATGCGTACGTGCGCGTCTCGCTGGTCGGCATCGAACTGCTGACCATCGACGCCCGCGTCGTCGTCGCCAGCGTCGACACCTACCTGCGGTTCGCGGAAGCGGTAAACCGGCTCGAGATCGGCAGCGAGCCCAAGGGCCTGACGGACCTGGCTGGGGGCGGCGGCGAGAGCGAGTCTGAATCGAAAGCCCAGGGCGCACTCGGGGCCGCCGGTGAGAAACTCGGCGACCTCCTCGGCGGCGGGAAGGAAGAACCTCAGCGCGAACGGGTTTCACGCAAGTCCACGCGCGAGGATAGGTGATGTCAACGTGGGAACGGAAGACCAACGACACACCCGAGGAGCCGACCGGTCGGACCGTTTCGGGCAGGGGTGGACGCTCCGAATTGCTCAGTCCCCTAAGGTCTTTGATCGATTGAACAACTGCCGATCCGGGTAGTCCGGTAGTCCGCACGTACATCTCCACTTCGGGTATGCCACAGGGGCGAGCTGGACGAGGCGACGGCGAGAGCGCAAAGCGGGCCGAGGAACGACCGGTACCGCCACACGTCGCCGCCCCGCCCGCACACCGGCGTTCCCGGTGGGGCGAGAGCGGGGGAGCAAGGAGCACGAGCATGACTACCGCGGGTGGGCCGAGTTCGAGCAGCCTGGCCGATGTCATCGACACCATCTTGGACAAGGGCCTGGTCATCGATGCGTACGTGCGGGTCTCGCTGGTCGGCATCGAACTGCTGACCATCGACGCCCGCATCGTGGTCGCCAGCGTCGACACCTACCTGCGGTTCGCGGAGGCGGCGAACCGGCTCGCGATCGGCAGCGAACCGAAGGGGCTGTCCGATCTGGTGTCGGGCGGGACGGAAAAGATTGCGAAGTCGAAGACGAAGAGCGCCATCGAAGAGAAGCTCGGCGGCCTACTGGGCGGGCAAGAGGAACCGGAACGGGAACGGGTGTCGCGCAAGTCGACTCGAGGTGACAGGTGATGGTTACAGAGCAGACGAAGAACCAGAAGAGCGAGAACACAGAGAAGTCGGACAAGAAGCAGACGGCGGGGGTGTACGTCTACGGCATCGTCCCGGCCGACGTCGAACCCGGGGACGACGCGACCGGGGTCTCCGGCGGGAAGGTGGACATCGTCACGGACGGTGACATCGCCGCCCTGGTGAGCGCAATGTCCGTGGACCGTCCACTCGGCAAACCCGAAGACCTCCGAGCCCACGCGAATGTGCTGGACGGGACGTCCCGGGTGGCGCCGGTGCTGCCGCTGCGGTTCGGGGCGGTACTCACCGACACCGACGCCGTGAAGGAGGAACTGCTCTCGGCACATGCGGACGAGTTCGCGGCGGCCCTCGAACAACTGGAAGGTAAGGCCCAGTACGTGGTCAAGGGCCGCTACGTGGAGCAAGCGATCCTGCAAGAGATCCTCGACGAGAACGAGCAGGCCGCGCAGATGCGTGATGAGATCCGGGACAAGTCGGAGGACGCCGGCCGCCAGGCGCGGATGGCACTCGGGGAACTGGTGAACAACGCGATCGCCGGCAAGCGCGAGGAAGACACCCGCAAGACGGTCGAGGCCCTAGGCGACCTCACCGACTCCGTCAACCGCCGCGAACCCACGCACGAGGAAGAAGCCGTCCAGGTGGCAGTCCTCGCCGACGTCGACCGGCAGGACCAACTCGAAGAGGCTGTGGGAAAACTGGCCGAGGAGTGGAACGGCCGGGTCGAGATAAAGCTGCTCGGCCCCATGGCCGCCTACGACTTCGTGGTCACCCAGAATCCGGCCGGACAGGGCTGAACCATAGGACTGCTGTCATCCATCGTCACGCTGCCACTCCAACCGGTGAAGGGTGTGATCTCGCTGGCGGAGTTGATCCAACGGCAGGTCGAGGAGGAAATGCACAACCCGGCGGCAATCCGCCGCGCACTCGAGGAACTCGACGAGGCCCGCACTGCGGGCAAGATCACGGCCGAAGAGGAGGAGCAGGCCCAACAGGCGCTCATCGACCGGATGACGGGATCGCCCTAGGGATTACGCCGCTGGGGCGGTGGGGGCAGGGTCCATCCGATTCCGCGGCACCCCACTGTCCTGTCTTTTGCAGGAGCGCTTGCCGCGGTTCCCGCAGCCGTAGGGCAGCAACCCGCTGCGCGGCGTACGTCGTCGACTCAGGGATCGGTTGATCGCCGCAACGGTGGCATCCTCCCACGCCCCGTAGAAACCGCCGCCCGTGGTGACGGCCGCCCGGTGGCCGGCTCGTCGGATTGGAACACCCGTGAGCTGGGCATGCGTTGTGGGTGGCATACCGAGCAGCGAAGGGGTGTGCCGCCCGCACCGAATGCGGCGGATCGACGACACGGAGGTAAGCGATGAGCAGACCACTGACCGGACCGGGACACGATGACGACCCGCGGCGGATCGAGCCCGGGGTCGACGACCGCCCGGTCGCGGTGGAGGAGCGGGTGGTGACCAAGCCCGCCCGCACCAGCGCGGCCGCGGCGTTCGCGCTTGCCGTCGGGACGGCCGCGTTCGTGTGTGTGCTGATCGTGATCCTGTCCCCGATCGGACTGGTCCTGGGCATCATCGGGTTGATCCTCGGTGTCCTCGGTGTGCGGGCGGCCCGCCGGGTAGGGATCACCGGGAAGGGTGTGGCGATCGCCGGCCTGGTGCTGAGCGCGCTGGCGATCGTCATCTCGATCGCCTTCGCCGCCGGCGTGGTCACCGTCCTTAACAACGACAGTGCCGTCGACCGGATCGAGCAGCAGGTGGACCAGATGCGCGACAAACTCCCCGACCACGTCGAGGTCCCGCAGCCCTGACAGCACCCACGGCACCCAGCGCCACGAGAAACGTCTCGATCAGTCCACCGATGAGCAGGGACTCATCGGGAGAGATGGCCGTAAAATATGTTGACTGCGAGAGCAATTTCCCCAAATAGGCCGCTGAAGGGGGCTTCGTCGCGCGGCGGGACGACGCTGCATGACGTCCCGGCGGGCCCGAGTCGCTCCTCACACCCTCGGCCGCGACGACGGACCGGGGCGGCCGGGGTGTCGATGTGGTCCGATCGAGGGGTCGCCGCCGCTGCCAGTGTTCCAGCGTCGGGGGTAACAGCGAGGCCGCACCCTCGATACATCATTATGGAGAGACGACGTGCGGATCCCGATACCGCACTGGGCTACCTCGAAGGACTTCCCGCGCTGGTGCTGCTGGAACGGCTCCCGGTGCCGGTGCTCGCCGTCGACCGCGACGGTCACATCGTGCACGTCAATCGCGCGTTCGAGGCGATGATGGGGTATCCGCACGATGCGCTCTCGGGGCGATCGATACGCGATCTGCTCCCGATGACGTCCCCTCCGCGGCCGGTCGCAGAGGATCTGCAACAGTCGGCGGGGACGATCGTGAGGCTCACGCACCGAGACGGTTCTGCCGTGCGGGCGGCGATCAGCAAGTCCGTGCTGACACGGGCGGACGACCCGGTGCTGCTCGTCTGCTTCCACGACGTGACCGAGCAATTGTGGGACGGCGGACACGCACCGACCTTCGGGTAAAGGCCGCGATCGCGTCGGTTACTGGCCTGTGCCCGATGCGGCGGGGCGCCGCCGCGCACGGAGATGAGCGAGCCCGCTCGATGTCGACTACCACTGCGGGAGCGGCACGCCGGTCTCGAACGACACGTCCTTCACTGGGGTGGCCGGCGTTCCGACTTCGCCGCGGGCGAACGTTGCCTCGTCACCGGCTGGGGGTCCGATACAGTCCCGAAGATGGCGCCAGTCCACCATCAGGATCGGCGGCGACAGCACCGAGACGACGATTGCACTCAGCTCGCCCCGCCCGGGGAGCTGGGCGAGGAACTCCTCGCCCGGGCGGTGACCGCCGCCCTGACACAGGGCGCGTCCTGGGCACAGATCGGCGCCCGGCTCGGGGTTCCTCATCCCTGCGCGCCGGACCGCGCATGCTCGGACCGTCAGTGGCAGGACGCGATCGTCGACCACGAAAACGCGCGAGCACAACGCATCCACACCATCATGCCCGGACCGTCCTCGGCGCCCGGGAGGTGATCGGAAATGATCACTCCCTACCACCCATCGAACGCTGCCGGCGTGTGTTCGAACATCGGGATCGAGGGTTTACAGGTCATCCGGGCCGATCCGGAACCGCCTTGGTGGCGATGATCTGTACCAGGTCGTCGAGTGCGGCGAGGGCGGCGTCGCCGTCCCGGTCGACGAGCCAGCGCAGCACCAGTCCGTCGAGCGCAGCCAGGGCGAAGTGGGCGACCTGATCCACGGACGTGCTCCAGGTGACGCCGGCCCGGTGTGCGCACAGGTCGAGGAATGCCACCGCTTCGGTGTCCATGGTGCGGTACTGCCGGGCGGCGATCGCCCCGGCCGCGGCGTGGCCGGCCCCGCGTTGCCGGAGGGCCTGCGCGGTGATCTCGTAGGTGAGCAACTGGTGGTCGGGGGTGGCCTCGATGATTGGCCACAGGCCCCCGATGCCGGCCCGTAGGAGTTCACGAAGGCCCTCGATACCGCGCGGGTGCGCGGTTCCGATGAGGTCAGTGAACGCCGTGCGCATCGACTCGCTGATGGTGAGGATCAGGCTTCCCGCCATCTCGGTGAGAAGTTCGTCCTTGTCCTCGAAGTGGTAGTGCACCACTCCGAGCGACACCCCGCCGGCCTCGGCTACGCGGCGGATGGTCAACGCGGCGACACCCTGTTGCGCGGCGAGCACGAGCGCGGCATCGATGAGCTGTCCACGGCGGACCTCCGCGGGAAGCCACTGCATCAGCGGATCGTATGCGCTCGCACGTCCCACCAGCAGACGAATCGGACGACCCGGCACCGTCAGCCGTCGCCGGAGAGGTTGCTGCGTACTCGAGCTTCGACGCCGTTCGCCGTTTCACCTGCTGTTTTTCGGGGCAATCCTGATGTGTTCACAAGAACGGGTGCCCGAATCGGCGCCCGGAGGTGCTGTGGGGGCCGTTCCGCCACCCGTTCGCTGCAAGAGTCGGGGACTCTCAGAATGAGGTGAGCATCATGAAGAAGATCGCGGTACGCACCGCCATCGCGTCGGCGGTCATCGCGCCCGCGATGGTTTTCGCGGGCGGTACCGCCGCCGCGGTACCGGCGCTGAGCGCCGGGGCGACCGGGGAAGTGGTGGTGACGGTCCCCGCCGGTGAGAACTGGACCTGCTTCGGTTTCGACTCGGGCTTCAACTTCAAGACCGGTGCGTTCGGACCCGGGGCTGCGGGAAAGCTCAGCGGTTTCGTGAGAGGTAACGCGACCGTCTTCTGCTTCGGCGGCACGGCGCCGTTCTTCTTCACCGGCAGCGTGGCGGTGAGGTAACCCGGTTGGTCGGTCCCGGGGGCACGGCCCCTGGCTGGTTGTTCTGAATCATTGCGTGCTCGGTTCCGCGGTCAGGTCGTCGGTGTCGGCGAAGACCAGCCGCCCGTCGTCGAGGGCGACCGCCCACCGGTGCACCGGTGCCCAGGCGTGCCCGTGTTCGTCGGTGTCGGTCAGCTCGGCGTAGTCCTCGATGATCTGCCCGGTCTGGTCCGCTTCGGACGGTCGGCGCACCAGCACTCGTGTGCCCGTGCCCAGTGGGCCGGGCTCGGGTGTCGGTTTGTGCTTTTTCTCGGGCATCGGTCTGCACCTTCCGCTCGCTACGACCCGGATCATAAGCACCTCGCCGGCGAAACCTCATCCGGCGCTCCCAGGGGACGGTGCGCCGCTCACCCGCCTCTGGTCTCTCTGGTTGCTCACAATTCGCTCGAATAAACACGAGAAACACACGAACTCTCACTGGAATGGCGATTTTGATCAATTGTCCAGCAATGTGGACGGTTGTTAAATTTCAATATGTGAGAATTTCTCGGGTTTGGTGAAACATTCCGAGATTGCGAACGCGATAAATGGTGTAAGCGGCGATCGACGATCCCGTGGATTTTCATCACCAGTGGAGGAGTGAATTCTGATGGGTTCTGCAGGAATCGACTTCAGCGTCGCGTTCGAGGCGTTTTTGAAGTGGCTGAGCGTCACCTTCGGCGGCGGCATCGGGCTGAGCTGACCGACGGAGCAATCCGGGACAGCGGTGGCCCGACTCGCCTGGGGGCAGCCGGGCTACCGCCCTGATCAGCACGTACGTGTACGCCACCGGCGAATCCACACCGTGGCGGAGACTCGGGCGCAGCAGCTCACCATGACCTCCTCGCCGGGGGGTACCCACATGTCGACGGGGCCTGGCGGGAAGGGTCGATACCGTGACCCGGATTTCGGGCGCACCCAAAACCGAAATGCACGATTGCAGCATGTGGCGGAATGTGGGTCTATAAGAAAGCGACTTTGGATGCGGTCGCCAGGCATTTCGCTTCCACTAAAGATGGCCGGTATTTCCTTTTCGGAGAGGACCGCTATGTCGATCGGACTCGACCCCGCAACGGCCGCCGCGGCCGATCCGCCACTCGGCGACGCGGCCACACCCCGGGATGTGGCCGTGCTCCAGGCGCTGCGCAACGTGCACGAGTGCCGGATAGCGGCCGGGTAAGGCACGCGTTCGGCCATGAGTGTTCATCGACACCGGCTACCGTCGCCGATCGTGACAACCTTGCGCGGCCCGGCGCTGGCCCTTCTGCGGTTCAATTACCACCTGGCCCGCATACCGTTGCAGTTGGCGGAATGGGGCGTGCTGTCCCGGCTCGACGAGCAGGCCTCGACACGGCTTGCGTATGAGCAACTCCTCATCGACTGCGACCGGCTGGCTGCGCGGCTACTCGACGACGAGGAGGCGGCCCGGCGAGCCGACGACCTGGATCGGCACATCGTGCTGGTCCGGACGGTGATCGCCCGGGACTCTCACGAGATTCAGCGGCGAGGGGTTCTGCTTCTCGACGAACAGCGGGAGCGCTTCCAACGTCGCCGCCGCGAACGCAAGTCCCCGGGTGCACCGCTGTGAACGGGTTGCGCTCATCGGGCCCTACCGGTCCGGGATGGCCAGTGATCCGAATCACGCATTGAGGTTTGATCTCCTCGCGCCCCGGCGAATTTCCTGCTCAATGGTGGTCTCGGGCGTCGACGAGTGGGATGGAGCGTGGACGCCGTGCAACACGGGAGGTTGTCTCGGCGATGCACGAGGCGGTGGGACGGGGGCGGAACCGATCGTGGTGAGCGGCGGACACCACACGCAAACAGGAGATCAAAAGTGGTTGGTATGAACATGCCCTGGATGGTCGTGGTCCTGGTGGCCACGCTGGTGGTGATCGTCGCGTCCGTGGGCGTCGCGGTCACCGCGGACGCGGTATCTCGCCGCCGAGTGCACCGATCAGCTGACCCTGCCGCCGCGGATCCGGAGTCACCGCTGCGCACCGTCGACGCGGCGTCCCGGGTTCGCGATTGGCACCGGCTTGCAGTGCCGGCATGGATGACCTGCGTCGGCGCCTCGGCATGCGCGGTCGCGGTGGTCGGCGTACTCATCGTTGTCGGATGAGAGCGCCGACCACCACCTCGCAAGCGGACCTTGCCGGTGGCGTGATCGACGAGGGCTTTGTGCGGTTCGAACGCCGCCGCGGCGGCCGAGGCACGCCCCGGGCCCTGCGTCCGGCCGCCGGAGGCGGGTCACTTTTCCCGAAGTGCCTGTCCCGACGGCCGGACGCACACAACCCTGTGTGGGGGTGGCCCCGGCGCGGGCGGGTCACCGTGCGACGGCGCGGACGGCCGCGACGAGTCCGGCCACGAGCATGGCCAGCAGGCGATCACGAGCAGAACCGGACCCAGCAATAGCCCGAGGACGATGAGGAGGACGAGGGCGACCAGGGCGGTGCGGCTCAACCACTTCATCCCGGACAGGCCCGAGCTGAGGCCGGAGAGCGGCTTGCCGGCCAGCCGGCCGAGGACGCGCAGTCTTGCCGGTTCGCCCCCGGAAGAGTCCCGCGATCCGGGGCGGATTCAGGTCTCGATCGAACCGGCCTACGTCGAGGTAGGCCGGGGCAGGTTCGCATCCGATGAAGTCTCGGTCACCGAACATCACCGCACAGCTGGCTCAGCTGCTACCGAACATGTCGCCGAACGGGATGGATTGGCCGAACAGACCACCGAACGGATTGGCTCCGCCGAACATGTCGCCGAACGGGATGGATTGGCCGAACAGACCAAAACCGAACGGATTGAGTTCGTTCTCGTCCTGCTGTTCGTCCTGGTCCTCGTCCCAGCCTCGGGGCTGCTGCCAGTCCCGATCGACCTGCACACTCCCCGACACCGGTGCGGCCGCAGCGGGTGTTGCCACCGCGGACATCGGAACGGCAGCAAGGGCTCCGAGGATGACGATCTTCGCCAGCAGACGCTGCGGGTCATTCTTCTTCGCGTGTTTCAGCACGATCATACCTTCCGTGGAGCCGAAGAGATCAAGGTAAGGGGTCCACGTCCTCAACAGGCGAAGCCGTCTTCGAAAGGGGCGAAACCGACCAAGCTCAGTCGAGCTCGAATCCTGGTCGCTTCAGCGAATCTCCTTCGGGTGCGCCGCCGAGAAGCGACGCCACTTCCTACTACACGCTCAAAAATCTGCTCTTTCAACTCCGAATGCAGGACAGCCGGGGGCAGGCTGCGCACCGACACCAGTATGGGGGTTCTCGCGGAACGTGTCATAGCGACAGCGCGCTGAACTGCCCAGTCTCACGATTGCTGAACCGCCCAGTCCTCAATTGGTGTCACTCCCGGATTCTCGCCAACTTGGGCGGAACCGAGGCCCTGTTGGGGTAGGGCGTGGCCGCGAGCCGCGCTACGTCTGCGGCAGCGAACCGACTGTGCGGGTGTCGAGGAGTTCGGTGACCGCGGCGTCGAGGATTCCGGTGAGCGAGTGCGCTGGGTGTCCCACACGACTCCCGTGGCCCGGCGAAGGATCGGGGTCGTACCAGTCACGGCAATACCAGCCGGGGAGCAGTTGATCGTGGGCTTCGGCGTCGTCGCCTTGAGGATGTCGGTGAGCACCGCGAGGGCCGCTTCGTAGAAGCCCTCCTCGACAAGCACATCACTGGCAGTGGATGCGGTGTCGGTGATCACGGTGGCCAGGTGCCGCGACCACCGTGAAATGGTGTTCCCTCGAGCGACGGGCACGGTGAGGACCCTCTGCGGTGACCGGCGTCGTCGGAGGTCAGCTCCCGTCCGGTTTCGATGCAGTGCACGATCATCTCAGCGATGCCCCTGACCACCACCGGGCAGGCGCAGGCCTGGTCGGAAGGGGAATTAGTCCTGCCCGTGCGGGGGTGGTGAGCCTTGCACCTCTCCGGTGTCGTGTTCGGGGCCCGCGGCCGGGCCGCCGGCGGGAACGCGTTCCCGGAACCGGGCCGCCTCACTCGGCCCGGGTGTGCCGTGGTGGTCGAGTTCACCGTGGTACGGGCCCGGCTTCGGGCGTGCTGTTCCGCCGGGGAACGCGAGCCGCAGGATGGTCCGGTGCACCATGAACCACTGCTGGACCAGCGGCCCGGAGTTATACGGCAGCTTGTACCGTTCGCAGATCTCTCGCACCTGGGGCGCGATCTCGGCGTAGCGGGTACTGGGCATGTCCGGGTAGAGGTGGTGTTCCACCTGGTATCCGAGGTTCCCGCTGATGATGTGGAACAGCGGACTGCCCTCGATGTTCGCCGCACCGACGAGTTGGCGTACGTACCAGCCTCCTCGGGTCTCGTTCTCGACCTCGTCCGGACTGAACGTGTAGGTCTGGTCCGGGAAATGCCCGCAGAAGATGATCCCGTGCGCCCAGACGTTGCGGATGATGTTCGCGGTGGCGTCCGCCATCAGGGTGGACAGGAACGTGCGCTCGACTCCCGGGATGGTCCGATCGAGTGCATCGGCGACGACAGAGAGTCGTCCGGTCGAGCGCAGGGCCCGCAGCCGCCGCCCGAGGCGGGAGGAGGTCGGTTGGCCGAGCCGGCCCCGGAAGGCGAGCTGGGCCAGGCCGAACGCGCCGGCACTGACCAACGGCCAGCCCACATAGTCCTTCACGACCTGCGCCCGCGCCTTGCCCGCGATGCCCTTGAGGTCCTCCCAGACCTCCGGCCAGGATTTTTCGCCGGCCCGCACGGCCTCGAGGTCCATGTCGTGCAGGGCGACTCCCCATTCGAAGAAGGCCATGAGCAGCACGTTGTAGAACGGTTGCGCCAGGTAGACCGGGTGCCACTTCTGATGCGGGTCGATCCGCATGATCTCGTAGCCCAGGTCCTTGTCCTTGCCGCGGATGTTGGTGAAGGTGTGATGGATGTAGTTGTGCGAGTGCTTCCAGGCCTTCGCGGTCGACGCGGTGTCCCAGTCCCACGACGAGGAGTGGATGTCCGGGTCGTTCATCCAGTCCCACTGGCCGTGCATGACGTTGTGACCGATCTCCATGTTCTCCAGGATCTTGGCCATCCCCAGGCAGGCGGTGCCCGCCAGCCATGCGGGTTTCGAGGCCGACCCCAGCAACAGGACCCGGCCCGCCACCGCCAACTGCCGCTGGACGGCGATCACGTTCTTGATGTATCGGCGGTCACGCTCGCCGAGGTCCGCGTAGACCTGGGCGTGGATGGCATCGAACTCTTTGGCCAGCGCCTCGATGGTGTCCGCACTCAAGTGCGCGAGGGGGCTTTCGGTATCGATGCTCACCTTGGGGGTCCCTTCGTTTC
Organism: Rhodococcus sp. G6(2025); assembly: GCF_058628105.1. Lineage (NCBI taxonomy): Bacteria > Bacillati > Actinomycetota > Actinomycetes > Mycobacteriales > Nocardiaceae > Rhodococcus > Rhodococcus sp. G6(2025). Next base: position 278,600 of record NZ_CP179751.1, on the reverse strand, counting down.
ACAGTTCGATCTCGATGTCGCCTTCCGCGGTGTTGACGCAGGTCCGCACCACCTTGCCCGCGAGGTCGGCCACCTCACCGGTGCGGAGGTCTCGCAGTTGCCCCGACCGCAGGGTCCCGGTGCAGGTGTGACAGATCCCGATCCGGCATCCGTAGGGGAGTGTGGCTCCTGCTTCCTCTCCGGCTACCAGGATCGGTGTACCCCCATCGCAGTCGGTTTCAATCTCGCTTTCCAGGAAATGGATCCGTCCGCCCGAACCGGCGCCCGCGGATCCGCCGATGATCGGTTGGAAACGCTCGAGGTGCACCTTGTCGGGGTCGCCGTGCTTGTCCCAGTGCTCGACCATCGCGTCGAGCATGTCGCCGGGCCCGGAGAGGAACGCCTCACGCTCGCGCCAATCGGGGCACAGCGTGTCCAGCTCGGCCGGTGTCATGCGGCCTTCCGTTTCGGTCAGCCGCACCTGGAGCCGGAAGCCGTCGTGGCGGCGGTCCAGCTCGCGCAGCGTGGAGTCGAACATGATCTGGTCGGCGGTCCGGTCGGAATGCACGGCCACCACGTCGCGGAGACCCCCGCGGTGGTCGAGATCGCGCATCATGCTCACGATCGGGGTGATGCCGCTGCCGGCGCTGACGAACAGCAGGCGCTCAGGCAGCGGTTCGGGCAGCGTGAACACGCCCTCGATCTCGCCGAGCCGCACGATGTCGCCGGGGGCGAGCTCGCGGACCAGGTACGGGGAGACCGTGCCGGTGGGCACCACCTTCGGGGTGACACTGATCAGACCGTCGTCGGCGTGCGGGTCGGACGTCAACGAATACGCCCGCCAGTGGTAGACGCCGTCGATGATCACGCCGAGGCGCACGTACTGTCCCGCCCGGTGTCCCGCCCATTCGTGAGCCGGCCGGATCACCACCGTGGCCGCGGCCTCGCCGGCGGGTTCGATCCTCTCCACCCGTCCGCGCAGCTCCCTCGTGGTCCACAGCGGGTTGATCAGCTCGAGGTAGTCGTCCGGCCGCAACGGACTGAACAGGTGCCGGATCGCGCGCAGGAAGCGTTTCTGCGCCTTGGGAACCTTGGGACGCGCACCACGCTCCGCCATGGATCCACCGTAGAGGACGGCGCCTTCACCGACAGGCGAACCTCGCCCTCCCCGCCGTCCACATCAGCATCGGCGCCGACGGAACGCCGCGGGCTCCCTGTGTTCGGGCGGCGGCGCGGCCGGACCGTATCTGGGGAGCGACCGGTCGGCCCGTTTCGGCCCTCGATCGCACGTGCCGAATTTCCCAGTCACTTCAGGCTTTTGACCGATTGAAGGTTCGTCGTTGGGGGTAGTCCGGTTCGGGGTGGTTCGCACCGGCGCGTGCTGATCTCGGGTACGCGGGGCGGCCCGCTCCTGGGTGCCCGGCGTCGACCGATGATCGCCGATCCGGGTGAAGGGAGTCGACGATGATGACCCGATTGCAGGTCGCTGCAGCGGAGAAGGCACCTCCGCCGGACGACCGCTACGAAGACGACGAAGACGAGGGCGACGAGACGGCTGAGCAGGTCGAGGAACGGCCGGCGCGGCGACCGCCCCGCAGGCGCAGTGACGCGCCGCCCCGCAAGCGGAGCGTCCCGGCGAAAACCTCCGGGAGCCAGAAGCGCGGAGTCCAGCGATGACCACCGCAGGAGGCCCGAGTTCGAGCAGCCTGGCCGACGTCATCGACACCATCCTGGACAAGGGCCTGGTCATCGACGCCTACGTGCGGGTCTCGCTGGTCGGCATCGAACTGCTCACCATCGACGCACGCATCGTCGTTGCCAGCGTCGACACCTACCTGCGGTTCGCCGAGGCGGCGAACCGGCTCGCGATCGGCAGCGAACCGAAAGGCCTGTCCGACCTCCTCTCCGACGTCAAGGGCAGCGGCAGCACGAAGTCCAAGACCAAGGGTGTCCTCGAGGGCGTGGGGGAGACGCTCGGTGAGCTACTCGGAGGATCCTCGAGCGAACACGAACCGGCACCCCGACGTAGGCACAAATGACCTCCCCGGAGGACACCGACACCGACACCGACGCCGACGACAACAACGACAACAACGACAACAACGAGGGTGCTCCGATGGCCGTGATCTACGTGTACGGCATCGTGCCGGCCGACGTGCAACCCGAAGAGGACGCCACCGGCATCCACGACGCCCCGATCGAGATCGTCACCCACGGCGACATCGCGGCGTTGGTCAGCGAGATCGACCCGGACCAACGACTCGGCACCCCCGCGGACCTGCAGGCTCACGCCCGCATCCTCGACGGCACCTCGCACGTCGCGCCGGTGCTGCCGCTGCGGTTCGGTGCCGTCGTGTCCGACCGCGACGCGGTGGTCAACGAACTGCTCGCCGAACACGAGGACGAGTTCTTCTCCGCTCTCGAGGAACTGGAGGGCTGCGCCCAGTACCTGGTCAGGGGCCGCTACGTCGAGGAGGCCATCATCCGGGAGATCGTCGACGAGAGCCCGGAGGCTTCCTCCCTGCTCGAGGCGATCCGCGACCAGCCCGAGGAGTTGACCCGGGATGACCGGATGGCGTTGGGGGAGATGATCGGCCACGCCCTCGAGGCCAAGCGGGAGACGGACACCGGCACCACTCTCGACGTGCTGTCACCGCTGACCGACACCGTCACCGTCCGCGAACCCACCCACGACGAGGACGCGGTCCAGATCGCGGTCCTGCTTGAGGTGGACCGGCAAGGCGAACTTGAGCAGACGGTCGGAGACCTCGCCGCGCGCTGGGACGACCGGGTCACCATGCGCCTCGTCGGCCCGATGGCACCCTACGACTTCGTGGTGGCACCGAAGCCGGAGGACTGACCGAGGGGTCTGCTGTCAGTCCTCGTCCCGCTGCCCCTCCAGCAGGTGAAGGGGGTGATCTCGCTGGTTCGAGCAGGAGATGCTTCCATCCACGCCTGCCTCAGATGCCTGATCCCCTCGGGTCAGGACGAGTCGCGTTGCACCCGTGGGTTCCGTCGCTCTCGCACTGCCCTCTTCGACAGTGCCGGGGGATGACCAGGATGAATGAGACGGGCACCTGCGGGCATCAACCGCTTGTGATGAAGCGATCTCGTGCGCCCCGCGAGGGCAGGCCGCCGACCCCGCGGGGCCAAGTCAGGACGCGGTCGGCTCCATGCCCGGCGGGGAGGCCGTGGAGGATGTGCGCCGGGCGGCGAACTGCCGGAAATACGTCTCGGCGGCCGGGTCGGTGAGGGTCGGCAGCAGCAGTGTCCATCCGGTGGTGACCCGGTGCGTGGGGCTGTCGAGGGCGCCGGTCGCCGTGGCGAGCACCCGGGCCCCAAAGGCCATCTCCACCAGGACTTCGGCGAGCTCGTCCGGGTCGATGCCGGCGCGCAGATCCCCCTCTTCGCCGGCCCGAAGGGCGAGGTTTCGGCAGTGCAGCGTCCAGGTCTCGAAGATTCTCGGCGCCGCATGGTCGCCGCGGTAGTCGCCGATCTCGAAAAGCAGCCGGAACGCGGCCCGAACCAGTGGATCGTCGCGGCCGTAGTCGGCGAGGACATAGGAGAGATCGATGAGGGCTTCCAATGCACGGGAATGTGTGGTCATCCGCTGTGCGCAGGCCTGCTCGAATCTTCGGAAGCCCTCGTCGATCACTGCGCGGGCAAGGTGCTCCTTCGTGGGGAAATGGAAAACAGGCCGCCTTTGGTGGTGTAGGACTTCCCGGAGATCGCATTCAACGTCGCGTGCACATACCCGTGGCCGTCGAATTCTTCCGCCGCCCGCTGCAGTAGCGCGCTTCGGGTCAGTTGTGCCCGTCTCTGGGTCACGAGACCGGCTCTTCTCGCGTGCCCCCGTCGGTCAGCGGCGGCCGGCGACCGTGACGCTCAGCCACGTCAGAAACACCTCGACGGCAAGGCCGGAGTCGATTCGGGCGGTGCGGTCGCCGCCGCTCTGTCGTAGCGCCGGGTGTCTTTCGCGTCGAAGTAGTCACCGCCCTTGCGTTTCGCGTCGTCGGTTCCCCAGTCCCGGTGGTGCGGAACGGGCTCCATGCGGGGAATGTGTTTGCGGCAGTGAATGTATGCCTCTTCGACCTCCACCATCACCCACCGCTGCGGGATTCGTCCCGGCGCGCAGTCGCCCGGTAGATCCGGGAGTTCGGAGCGCAGCACCGCGTCCTCGACGATCCGCGCCGCGCCGTTGATGTGCAGCCCGATCAGATCGTGGACGAAGTCGACGAGCACGAGTCCGACGTGCGGGTTCTCGGCGATGTTGCCGAGACTGGCCATCACCCCGTTGCCTCGGTACTCGGGGTAGGCGAGGGTTTTGGGGTCGATCACGTGCAGGAATCCGGGTGCGCCGGCGCGCAGGCTGTTGTCACATTCGCCGGCCGCGTCCGCGGTGGCGACGAACGCGATCTCCTGGCGGCCGACGAAGTCGATCATGGCCGGAGTGAGATGGTCGAGCACCTGTTCGGCGTAGAACCGGATGGCACGCTCGACGGTGCCGTATCGATGCTGGAGGTCTCGTTCTCCGGCGCTACCGAGCTGCCTCATCTGTCTCTCCATTACGGTTCGGCATCATTGGCTGGTTCACCCTACGGGACACACGCGGGTGCGTCGCGCCGCGCAACAACACCGTGGGAGGGCTGCGACGCGGGAGATCCCGGGGCAGGCATCGGTCGGTGACCTGGGCGTACCGTGAATGGATGAAGACCAAATCCCCTCGAGACGAGCTTGCCCGCCGGCTGGCCGAGCGGGACGAGTTAGTGGTGGAAGTCCTCGAACTCGAGGGCCGGCTGGAGAGGGCCAAACGCCGCCTCGACGAGGTATCCGCCGAGATCGACTCGTCCGGGCACATCGAGTAGCACTTCTCCGGGGCGTGCAGCACGACTGATGTGGGAGTGTGTACCGGCCACGCGCTCATGCTGGAGCGGACCGACGAGTTCAGCGCTCTCGTCCTGGGTTTCCTGCGGGAGCGCGGCTGCCCTGAGGTGGCCCGCAGGGCCGGGACCGGTCAACGGCCGGCCCGGGAGTTTCGCACGCCCTGCGCCCAATCCCCTCCATCGCAACCGCCTTCCTCCTCAGCTGATCGATGTCGCCCCTCCACTGTCTGCCGCGCCATCGCCGCGCCGAAGACGCACAATGCCCACCGATCGGACCTGAGTGTCATCCACTCATCCCACCCATCCCCATCTCCGCTCAGGGCACGGCCAAGGACATCGTCGACGCACCCCGGTGCCGTGAGCTTACTCACATAACGGCCCGGTAACGGAAGGGCTACGGCTCGGCGATACGCGCGTCTTGTCGCCACTAGCTGGGCACGGTCTCTGCGCGCCCAATGAGGCCCCGCAACAGGCGAAGACACTCCGCGTTATCAAATGGTGACATTGCGGCCTGGGCCCGTTACGGTCGTCACCGGCCGAGGAAACATCGGCCACATCCGGCCCGCCGCGCCAAACCTCGTCCCGCGGGTACCGGAGTCCCGACGAAGCATTCCAGGGACGAGGACGGGGGACCCAAAGTCCTCCAGGGAACGCAAGTTCTCAGACGGACACCGGCCCGAATGTGCCTCGCACACTCGGATCTTGGGGTGAAGCCAGACCCTCTCCAGCCAGGAGAGGCGAGGCCGGGCGACCTCTCAGCCCGAACCCGACAGCTGACCTCGCAGGCGCGTGTGGAGAGGATCTCGACCACTATGAGCGGACGCCATCGCAAGCCCACCACCACCGGCCGCACCGTCGCCAAGGTCGCCGTCACCGGCGCCATCATGGGCGTCGCCGGAGCAGCCTTCTCGGGCACCGCGAACGCGGCACCTGACTCCGACTGGGACCGCCTCGCGCAGTGCGAGTCCGGCGGAAACTGGGGAATCAACACCGGAAATGGCTTCCAGGGTGGACTCCAGTTCTCCCCGAGCACCTGGAACGCACACGGTGGCACCCAGTACGCGGCCACCGCCAACCAGGCCTCGCGTGAAGAGCAGATCGTCGTCGCCGAGAAGGTTCTCGACTCCCAGGGCTGGGGCGCATGGCCGTCCTGCTCCTCGAGCCTCGGCCTGAGCAGCGCACCCACCCAGCGCACCGCCCCCGCAACCGTGCCCGAGGCCCCCGCGGCGCCGGCCCTGCCCGACCTCACGGGCGGCGTCCCCAGCACCAGCGGCACCTCGCAGTATGCCGGTGTCGTCGACACCGCGATCGAGGCCGTCAAGGCTCAGGGCATCGCGATCGATCCCCAGATCCTGCAGCTCATCGACGCGAACAAGGTACTGCTCCCGCAGTAATCCCCCGCAATTCACAGAAGAGGGGCCCTGCACCGATCCGGTGCAGGGCCCCTCTTCTGTCTTCGGTCAGCGGTCAGCGGTGAGGCATGGTGCTGATCAAGGCGGTGTCCTTCTCATTGGCGTTGCTTGACAACGGAACCGTGGTACCCATCGCGCACGACGTCAAGGTCCTGCCGCAGCGCCAGGACCTCAACTTCTACGAGAACCACCTGACAACGCTGCCCGAAAACGGCATCGGCGGAGCCTTTTACGGTGAATGTTCGTATCCGGATTGAGCAAGTCGATAACCGCGGTGTTTAGCACCCCACGTTGGGCGGCAACTGCGTGTTCGGTCTGGTCGCTGACGCGCACACCGTCAAGTGGCCGGAGGTGAAAGCGGTGTGTGGTCGGCCCACGCGGGGGATGGAGCAGCAGCCGCATTTCGATCCCACCGAATGGCCGCTACCGAAATGGCGGGCCAAGGGTTGCTGGGTCTGCGCCGCCCGAACCGAATAGCCTGCCGCCGGAGCGTTCCTTCCAGCGCAAGGCATGCGTCCTCCAGGTCAGGTTAGGTCCGCGGTTGGAGCCGTTGCCGCATTGGCTTTGATTGAATCGATCCCGTTTTGAGCCGCCGCCTTCGAGGTGTAGCCCTGGCTGGCCGCGATGATCTCGCCGTTAGCCGCCTTCAGGTGAAACCGGAACTGGCCGGCGGTGTCCTTGAACAGCTCGAACTTCGCAGTCATCGCTCCTCCTCTGGATGAGTCCCCGGCGGACGCGGACCATGCTCACGGTAAGCCGATCGAACACGCATCGACAACGAAATACACGATTCCCCCACGGAGGTCAGCTACCAGGCATGGCCATTGAGTGCCCGGAAATGATGCATCTGATGAAATACGGAGCGGTCTAGTTGGCATAATACAAATTATCGGCTTTATGAAAATGCTTGTTTGCCAGCCTATTTGGTAGATGGCGCTGCCGAAATGGTCGTGATCGCTGCGGGGTGCCGCATCAAGGATCAGCCCTTCGCGAAGAAGGTCTGCGCTTCTATCGATTCTCTCGGTACGAATGCGCCCGCGCCCGTCACGATGGATCGTCGGGAACCGCCCACAGGCGGAGCTGGACCGTCGGCCCGTGTCGGGGATCAGTGCCCGGAGCCCGGCGGCGTCTTCGCGGAGTGTCTTCTGCAGGTGGGGTCGGACCTTCGGCGACGTCTGGCGGTAGTGGGCAGCCTTGGCGTACGAGGTCGGCGGTGTTCTCGATGAGCCGCGCCGCTCGCATGAGGAGCGACTCGGGCACCCAGACGGCGGGGAGGTCCCCGTCGTGGTCTCTGGCCAGGACGCCGAGCGTGGAGATCAGTGCCATCGCCGTTGCCGGCTCGTCGGGATCTTTGTCGCCGCCGCCGAGGGCGGTGACTTCGACGAGGGCGGCGATCGTCGCACCGAGGGTGGCCAGAGGCATGGCGGTGGTGCGGGGCAGGGCCAGTAGGTCGGCGCCGGGCGCCTCATCTTTGATGATCAGGGCCAGGTCGCGGGCGAGGGTGCGCAGTGTGTCGTGGTCGAAGTACTGGCGGGCGGAGCGTTCGGTGATGTGCATCTGCTCCGCTACGGCAGCTACTCGTTCGGTGAGCAGGACCTCGAGTTGGTCGGTGGGGACGGTCAGCCCGATGCGTGCCAGCTCTCCACCCAGGGCGGCCGCCGTCGTACTCATCCACGATGATCGTCGCGGCATCGAGGCCTCCTGATCTGAGCGTTCAACCACCTGGTCTGTCTACCAGCCCCCGCGCACGGCGAACGATGGTCGTGTCGCAGCATACGGATAGCCTGCCGCCGGGCCACTGATGGTGATCGCCGGGTTGCCGTGCCATCTGGAGGTTTCCGGTATGGCCATGGCCAAAACGGACCCTGGTGACCGCAGAACGGCGCTCAGCAAAACTTCCGGTATTGCTATGGGGGTGTGCCAGGATTTATCTGGGTAAATACTCGGCCCGAGCCCGAACACAAGGTTCGGGCGGTCGCCATTCAGGCGGCATGTTCGAGTTCGCCGTCCAGCTCGCCGCCGACCACCGTGGACCATCCGCTGGCGCAGTTTGTCGAGGGGCCCTGCGCGAAGACACCGGAACCGGTGCCGCTGCTGGCCAACGCTCGCTGCGGAGAGCTGGTCGTGCCGGTAAACCGCACAAAGGCAGATGGTCCGACTATGCGGTTGGCCATCGCGATCATTCCCTCGGAAACACAGCCACCCACCAAGGAACCAATCGTGGGGGCCGGATCGGTCATCTGATGCAGTGGCGCTCAGCCCGCTTCGCCTCCTCGGCCGGGCTGAGTGGGGGCGAGCTCGTCTACGCGGGCTCGAGGTCGCGCTCGAACTCGATTTCATCCCGAAGCGGGATCTGGTAGTAGCCCACGTCGGGGATGTCCGGCTTCAGGTTCCGTCTCGCCTGGTCCACTGCGCCGCATCGAACGGCCGACAGGCGGAAGCCGCGCCGCTGGTAGAACTGCATCGAGTCGAGGTTGTCATTCGTCGTGACCAACCACAGTCGCGAACAACCTTGTGCACGGGCGACTTCGGCGATGCGTTCGATGAGTGCCGTGCCGACGCCGCCCCATTGGCCGGATGCGCGCATGTTCACGATTTCGCAGTTCGTGCCGTCGATGTCGTAGATCAGCACCCCGACCGTCTCGTCGTCGGTCGATGCGATCAGGGCCGGGCGGTCGCGTGCGTCGACCAACTCGCCGCGCCGGGCGATCTGGGTGGTGTGTTGCGCCTGGAGGAATGACGTCAGGCGTGGCTCTCCTGCGGGTACCTCATAGATGTCGACCATCGTCCCTATTTTCCTCGCCTCACCGAGGCTGGACCAGGGGTGGATCTGTCGGGTTGGGTCACGATCACATGCCGCCCGTTGAACTGTCCGGTGATGTCGAGGAGGCGTCTGCGGCCAGGAAGTGCACACGACCTGTGCGACCTCCCCGGGCCGTCCCCACACGGCACGGGGATCTGTGCGGTGATCCCCGGGGCGGAGGACCTTCGCGGGGACGGCCGTTGACGCTGCGCAAGAGGCGGCCGCCGAAGCTCAGCTCGCACAGACCCGCGCCGAAACGCAGACCGCGGCAGCGCACACATCCGCGCAGGAAGCTCGCGCGGACGTGGACCGTCTTCGTAGCGAACTCGCTGACCTGCGCACCGAGGCCCGCACGGACCGCGAACAAGCGCGCGCCGATCATGCCGCACAACTGGCCGAGGTCCGGCAATCAGCCTCCGAACGCGCAGATGCTCTAACCACCGCGCTGCGCGCCGCCGAGCAGACGATCGAGGAACTACGGCGGCAACCCGGCGGCCGCGGTGCCGCTACCTAGCTCGTCCCCGGGGCACGTTGCCCTTCGGGGGTTTGTGCCTTCACACCCGCGGAGTGCTTGCCGCCATCGGAGTGCAGCTCCGGGGTACTCAACGGGGTGACCTGAACGGCTTCATCAATCGCTGACACCCCGAACACGGAAGCGTTCCATCTGCGGGTCAACGTCAACGACGGTGACGTCTTCGATGGGGTGATCGAATGAGCAACCCGGTGGGAGGCGGTGTTGCGGTTCCGGGCATACGATGGCCGCGTATGAGCACAGTCGGTAAATTCGTTCTCGGATTATTGCTCTTCAATGGCCTCTCGGCAGTCGGCGGGGGAATCGCACTGATGACCGGCACGATCCCGGAACAACCCTCATGGATTGAGCACACCGACTTCGACAGTCTCTACTTCCCCGGGGTGATTCTGCTGGCCGTTGTGGGAGGCAGTTCGTTGTTCGCCGCCTCGGCGATGATCAAACGAAGCGTGGGATGGCAGGCGGCTGGCATCCTCTCCGGGGTGATCATGGTGGTGTGGATCGTTGCGGAGATCGCCTCTATTCGCGGGTTTCACTTCCTGCAGGTGCTCTACCTCGTTACCGGAGCCGCAGTGATCTGGTGCACCCCACCGACCCCGCAACTGCGCAACAGCACCGCCGGTCGTGACGCCGAGAACCTCTGAACGACCCGAAGATCGCCGCGCGGCCGGCGAGCAGGATTCGAGCCTGCGACACAGTCGCCAACTCGGCGCATCTTCTGGTGACCGGTTCTCGAGGTGCGAGGATGGGCCATTCCTCGCGTTGCGCTTGTGAAGCGTGGTCCTCGCTGCTTCAGGAAAGCCGCCCACTCCCTGACCGCATCGACCTGTCCGATCCCACGTTGCGGTGCGGGCTGGCAGACCGGCTGGGCATACTGACGCGAACACTCGGGTCCGGAAGGTCACACACGTTGACAGATATTCGTTCGGCAGGCGGCAACACCGGCTCACGCCCGGCGCCGCCGGGCCGGCACGCCGTATTCGGGACCGGGATGTTCCTCCTCGCTGGTGTGCTGGTCCTCAATTCGCTTCTCGGACCACTCGGCCTCGGCCTAATCGACTATCCGATCTCGACCACCTTGCAGAACCAGCTGATCGGCCTCGAGATCGTCACCCTCGCTCTGGTTGCCCCGTTGAGCATTGCCGCCGCAGTGCTGGCGCTGCGCGGGCCACCGCGCCGCCGGCCCTATGGCATTCGGCCCGGCCGCCTACACCGCCTACATGTTCGCTCAGTACGTGCTCGGCCCCGAATACCGGCCTTCAATGCCGTGGTGTTGTTCGACCTCGGCGTCTTCGCGGCAGGGACAGTGCTCGCCGTGGGGGGCTGGACGATCACCGACACCCGTTCGCTGCCGGACACCACACCGGCCAAGCAACGTACCTACGGCGTGATCCTGCTCGCGCTGGGGCTTTCGTGGTGTCGCGATATCTCGGCCCTATCCTCGGCGGCACGATGCCCGCCGAATTCGCCGACGCGCGCACGTTCTTCTGGTCCATCGTGCTGCTCGACCTCGGTATCGTGCGGCCACCATCGTCTCGGCGGTCGCCCTCTTCCGCCGGACACCGTCCGCCCCCAAGGCGCTGTACGCGGTGCTCGGCTGGTTCGTGCTGGTTCCGCCGTCCGTGGTGTCCATGGCCGCGGTCATGGTGGCCCGTTCGGATCCGGCCGGCTCGGTCGGTCAGGTCGTCGTGCTGGGCGTCGTCGCAGTGGTGTTCCTCGTCTTCGCGGCGAATGTCTTCCGTCCCCTGCTCTCCCGACACCGCGTCGACGCGTGAACCGAGTCGGTCCTCGTCGAAAGTTCGTCGGGGTCATGCTGCCGCAGGGTGGGCCCGGTGTGATGGTCGAGCGAGGCGAGATACCGGGATCGACGAGGGTGTCCTCGACCGGGTGGCCGTCGTCGCGACCGAACCGCAGGCCCGCGCCCTGCTCGCACGGTGGTGCCGCGCCGAGCACGCCGCGGCCGGTGACGTGGTGACCGGTCGCCCGTGGGAGTGGCCGGGCCCCCGTCGGGATACCCACCACCTCGTCCGCTGTTGAAGAGGCTGACGGTGGCGCTCACGCCCCGGGTACCACACCAGAAAAGTCGCTGCGAGCGACCACTTGCCGAGAGGCGATATGTCGTCACTGTCACCCCGAACCGGGTAAGACCTACATTGCGTAGCGTTCCCGGAAAGGGATGAGGAGCCGCTGACGCCGGGGAAGGTGCCGGCGGCTTCCCTTTTCCCGGATACACTCCGTCACAGTGAATCCCGGGTGATCGAACCAGGATCCAGGTCTCCTCGTTGCCCGAGCTGGGATGCCTCAGCCCGCCCGAATTACTGGAGCCGTGGTACGCGATGTCCACGACGATCACCGGTTCGACCCAGCGCACGATCCCGTGCTCCTCCGCGGCCGCGGCCTCTGTTTCGAGTGGGCTGGTGCGGCGTTCGAGGGTGGCCAGCTTCTCCTTCAGCTGGCGGCGCACGGCCATCGAAAATCCGGTTCCGACATTGCCCACGTAGCGAATGACGCCCTGGTCATCGTAGGCGCCGAGGACGAGAGAACCGACCATGTGGCGCTGTACACCGCCTCCAGGGATCCAGCCGATCACCAGGGCAGAGCTTCTGGTGCGCAACAACACCTTCCGCCACGACCGGGCGCGCTTGCCGGGCTGGTACGTCGACGACACTTTCTTAAAAGCGCACCTTCCATCGACGCATTTTGCGCGGCCTCCAGAATGACAGCGCTCTCCACGCCCACCCAGTGCGGGAGGACCTGAAGGGGCAGGCCGGCGCCGTGCAACTCGTGGCCGAGGTCGGTGAGAGCGGCGCGGCGCTCCAGGTACGGGGCCGCGATCAGATTTCCACCGTCGAGCCGGAGAACGTCGAACGGAAGGTATGTCACCGGCACCTGCCGCCGCACGGCCGTGGACGGGCGCAGGGTATTCATCCGCTTCTGCAAACGCGCGAACGACGGCCGACCCTGGACGAGGGCCACGACCTCGCCGTCGAGCACGATGCGGCCGCGACCGCCGAACACGTCGGTCAACGCCTCGGCCACCTCCGGGTACGAGGAGGTGACCACGTTGAGGTTGCGGGTCCACAACCCCGGTGGCTCATCGCCGCCGACCGCAACCAAGAGACGGCAGCCGTCGTACTTCATTTCCGCGGCCCAGGCACCGTCCATTTGCTCCGGTGGTTCACCCGGGGTGGCCAACATCGGCGCGATCAGCCCGCATGGGCCGATTGTGCGCCCATTTGCGCAGCTCGGGCGACCTTTACGATTCCGGACCCCGAGAATGCGGCTCGTTCATCTCCACCCGCCGGCCTGCTCGACCACCGCCGGCATGACACCCTGTCCCATGAGAATCGCCGAACGTCGGAAGGACCCGCGCCACCCATGACCACCTGGACCCTCTGGCTCGGCGCCCTGCTGGTCGTCGGCGGCTCGGCAGCCCTGCTCAAAGACCAGGCAGTGGCGGCCCGCGCACTCTGGGTGCTCGCCGTGCTCGCCTTCGCGGCCGCGGCTGTCGGGGCGGTGACCGCGTCCGAGGTCTCGCTCCCTTGCTGCTGGCCGTCGTTATCGCGATCGTTGCAACCGGGGCCCTGGTCGCAGTCACCGTTCCCTCGAAGAACCCTCGCGAGAGGGTTAGCGCCGACGGATGCTCACGGCAACCACCACAACAGACCCATGCTGTCCAGCCAGTAGATCCACTGATAGATGTCCGGGTGGATGAAGTAGTTCCAGTCCATTACTTATTCACCTTTGCCAGGAGTTCTGTCAACGGACACGAGGAAGTCCGGGCGGGCGGACATGAGATCTCCGGATCTGTGGACGTCAAAGTTCCGGATGTGCGGTCGTTGAAGACCGGTGGCGGCCGGTGCCGTTGGTCCGCGTCGTTAGTCGAGTGGGTGCACGCCCTTGCCGGCGAGGGCGTCGGCGAGGCGGTGTGAATCGCCCTTGGTCACGATGACGTGGGCGTGGTGCAGGAGCCGATCGACAGTAGCGGTGGCCAGGGTCTTCGGCATGATCGTGTCGAATCCCGAGGGGTGGATGTTCGACGTCACGGCGACCGAGCGGCGCTCGTATGCGGCGTCGACGATGCGGTAGAACGCCTCGGCGGCGTCCTGCCCGGCGGGCAGCATGCCGATGTCATCGACCACCACGAGATCGCAGGAGCAGACTTTCGCCACCGTCCGGGCGACGGATCCGTCGGCCTTCGCCTTGTTCACCGTTTGGGTGAGGGTTTCGAGGGTGAACCACAGCACCCGCAGGTCGGCCTCGATCGCCGCGTGCGCGAGCGCTTCGACGAAATGACTCTTCCCCGTCCCGGATGCTCCGGACACGGCCAGGTTCTCCCGGCGGTGCACCCATTCGAGCGTGGTGAGCGCGTTCTGGGTGGCCTCGGGAATCGAGGACTCCTCCGGGCGCCACGACGAGAACGTCTTGCCGGTCGGGAATTTCGCGTTCTTGCGGCGCATCCGCCGGGTGGCGGCGTCCCGGCCGACGACTTCCTCCTGCAGCAGCACCCGCACCACCTCGGCCGGGTCCCAGCGTTGGGCCCGGGCGGTCGCGAGCACGTCGGGGGCGGCCTTGCGCAGATACGGCAGCCTCATGCGGGTGCAGATCTTGGCCAGCTCGTCCGGGAGGGGCGGCGCCGAATTGCTGTTCATGCGCCCACCCGGCCCCATCCGGCGGTGCCGGGCCCACGTGGTGTGGGTTTCGTCGACCACAACCACAGGTCCGGGCTGGACGGCGGCGGCAAGGTGGTCAAGGATCGAGGCGAGATCCCCGTCGCCGAACCGGCCCGCCACCGCGGCCACGGCCAATGCCTGATCGACCCGTCCGGCGCCGAGGACATGGGCGAATTCGACTGCCCTGGCCATCTTGTGGCGGATCCGGACGACCCCTCCGGCGGCGGCCTCGGTCAGCCAGCGGTGTGCACCCTCGCCGAGGGCGAGGAAGTCGATCTCGGCCGCGGTGCGCGGGCGGGGTTTGGGCAGGCGCAGCACCGATCCGTCATCGGGGTGATGCGGGTAATGCGCGGCGACGATTCTTGGGTTCCCCGGGGTGGACAGTCGGTGGCGGGCGATCTCCGCGACACCGCCTCCGGTGCGGGCGACGATCACCAATTCGTCGCCGGTGACCCGGCACCACACCTTCGTCCCTTGGTGCCCGTCCGGGGTCGAGTACCGCACGTTGCCCCAGCTGACGGTCTGGTCGAAGCCGACGAGGCGCTCCTCACCGAGGGCAAGCAGATGCGGATCCTCGGGCAGCACGTGCAGCCGGCCGTGTTCGGTGGCCAACCGCTCGGCCGGGGCGGCCCCGACGGCGCGATGCGGGCGGGCGTTGACCTTCTCGCACCACCGCTCACATGCGTCGACGAGCTCGGCGAAACTCGGGTATTCCTCGAGCAGGTTCGCCTCGGTCGGCACCAGATCGGCCTTCGCGATCTTGACCGTATGCTCGGCGCCGCCCTTCGATTCCGGGTCGAACGGTTCACACGTGTGCACGACGCAGCCGTAATGCTTTCCTGCGGAGACGATGTCGGGGTGGCGGACGGGGACGCCGGCGATCCGGTCCATCGTGACGGTTCGGGGATTGTCGGTCAGCAGATACGTCGGTGCCCCACCGATCCGGCGCAGCGTGGTGTCCAGGCAGGCGATCAACGTCGGGAGCTGCTGGTCCCACGCCGGCACCACCACCCGAAACCTCGACCACGACAACCATGCGCAGAACAGTTGGGTTCGCCGGCCACCGACCCGCGGGCCCTCGCCCCAATCGAACTGCAGCCACATCCCCGGCTCCGGTGTGTTGACTGAACTACCGGAGTGTGGGTTCGTGTTCTTCGAGCTGGTCGCTGTGAGGCCCGGCTATGTTGCCTGACCATGTCTGAATCACGAGATGGAAATCGGAATCTGGAGTCGTTGAGGGTCGAGCTGGTCGGGTCGTTGGTGTCCACCGGCGATCCGTGGGAGCCGTTTCGGTTGGTCGATGCTTGTGGTGAGCCGGTGGGCGCGGTGACGGCGTATCTGGCCGAACTGCAGGCGGCGGGCCGGTCGACGGCAACGCAGCGTTCCTACGGGATGGACCTGCTTCGGTGGTTCCGTTTCCTGTCGGCAGTGGAGGTCGCGTGGCAGGAGGCGACGAGGGCCGAGGCGCGAGACTTCTCCCGATGGATTCAGATGAGCACCAAACCCGTTCGGCCGCATTGGCGTTCCTCCGACAAACCTGCACCGGCGGCGACACCGACGCTTAACCCGGTGACCGGCAAAAGCTCGCCGGGTCGCACCTACGCCGTCGCGACCGTGGCGCACTCCGAAACGGTGCTGCGCGGCTTCTACGCGTTCCACGTGGAGGCCGGTACCGGGCCGTTGGCGAATCCGTTTCCGCTGGCCCGGTCCGGTCGCCCGAATGCGCATCACAACCAGATGGACCCGTTTCAGCGGCAGCGCGCCGGTCTGTATCGGCCCCGGCAGGTCAAGCGGATCCCTCGGCAGATTCCTGACGCGCTGTTCAATGAGTTGTTCGCTCGCTTGTCGTGTGACCGGGACCGGGCGTTGGTCGCGTTTTGGGTATCCACCGGCGTTCGAGCGTCGGAACTGCTGGGAGTGCTGCATGGCGGCGTCGATCCTGGCGGGCAGTTGATCACAGTGGTGCGCAAGGGGTCACGGGCGATGCAACAGGTCCCCGCGTCGCCGGACGCGTTCGTGTGGTTGCGGCTCTACCAGCAGCAGACACACGGCGTGGTGCCCGCCGGACCGGATGACCCGGTGTGGTGGACGCTGAGACGGCCGTATCGTGCGTTGAACTACCACGCCGCCCGGGCGATGTTCGGCCGTGCGAACGCGCTGCTGGGGTCGAATTGGTCGCTCCACGACCTGCGTCACACCGCGGCCTACCGGCTGGCCCGCGACCCGAAGATGCCGATCACCGACGTGCAGTGGGTGCTTGGCCACTCGTCGCTGACCACAACTCAGATCTACGTCAATCCGACTCCCGAAGACGTCGTCGAGGCGGTGCTGGCCCACCACCGACGACGAACCGAGCCGCTACCCGCACCCGAGCAACCGCTGCTGAGATATCGGCAGGACAGCCTGGACGTGCTGTTCGGGCGGGGGACGTCATGACGACGGCAACCGTTTCCAGCGCCGGGAACATGAGAACATGGCAGCTCAGCCGGGAAGCGGAGGTGCTGCGTGAGAAATTTCCGCCCCGGCCGGCGCCGACCTCGTGGACGGCAACCCGGCAGAGCCGCGACACCGTCGAAGCCCGACTGGCGGGCGGACCATTTCGGGCCGAGGACTCGAACGCCCGCTACCACCGCAAGAAGTCGCTGCAGACGGTGCTGGACTGGCTTGAGCTGTATCCGGGCTCGTCGTGGCAGCAGCGGTGGAACGCCACCGGCGCCGGGATCGACGGTCACCGGGACTGGCGCGTCAAGCTGCTCGCCGACCTGGACGAGGCGGGGCTGCTCGGCGAGCAGCCCCGCTCGGTCCACAGGCTGTTGGGTATGGGGCTGATCCAGCTCATCGGTGGCGACTACGTGCGCCCGTCGCTGGGCTGGCTGATGGCCACGTCCTCGCCGCTGCGCATCGCCAACGAGATGGCCAAAGTCCGCGATCGTCATGGCCTCGCGCAGCTGCGGGCGGTCCGCACGTCGAGCACGGTGGGCGATGCGACGATGGTCCCGGCCATCGAGCGGGTGGCGCTGATGATGGCCGCCAAGGGCGGCACGGTCGCCGACGTCACCCCCGGCGACTGCATCGAATTGATGCAGACCAGCCGAGAGGTGTTCCCCGGACCCAACCGCTCCGGTCGGCACAGCCCGCTCTTCTACCAGCTGCTGCATTCGATCGGGGCCTTCCCCGCGGATGCGCCGCCAACGGTGCGCATGTTCAGCGCCTTTTCGTCGGCAGGCTGTCGGTCGAGCAGCTTGTCGACCGCTACGACCTGGCCTGTCGCCCGGTGCGTGAGCTGTTGGTGGACTACTTGCGCGAACGGCAACCCGCCGTCGACTACAGCACGTTGACCAACCTGGCCACCACGCTGACCCTGTGGTTCTGGAAGGACCTGGAACGACACCACCCGGGAATCGACTCGCTGCAGCTGACCCCCGAGGTCGCCGCCGGGTGGAAACAACGAATCCGCACCCGCACGGTGCGGTCGAGAAACGAACACGGCGATGTCATCGAGACGACGGTCGAACGCGACTCCGCGGCCGACATCCTGATCACCGTGCGCTGCTTCTACCTCGACCTGGCGCAATGGGCCGTCGACGACCCAGCCCGCTGGGGACCGTGGGCGGTGCCGTGCCCGATCCGGGCCGCCGACGTGCAGCACCGGAAGATGACTTCTCGCCGCAAGTCCCGCATGGACCAGCGCACCAGGGAACGCCTGCCCGCACTGCCCGCGCTGGCCACTGTCGTCGAACGAGAACGAAAGGCAGCCGCGGCCCGCCTCGAGGCAGCCCGGACGGTCGAGCCTGGCGAGCAATTCACCGTGGAGGGCCTCACACTGCGGCGCGCACGCCTGAAACGGCACTCGCCCCGCACCTGGGCCGAAGAACCCGACACCGGTCGACGACGTGACCTGAACCGTGAAGAGGACAACGCCTTCTGGGCGTGGGCCGCCATCGAAGTCCTGCGGATGACCGGCATCCGGGTCGAGGAGCTCACCGAGCTGACCCACCCAAGCCTGGTCCAATACCGAACACCTCACACCGGGGAACTCATTCCGCTACTACAGATTCCGCCGTCGAAGACCGATCAGGAACGCCTGCTGGTGATCTCACCGGAACTGGCCGATGTGCTGTCGGCGGTCGTCTGTCGCGTCCGCGGCAGCGACGGCAGTGTCCCTCTGGTGGTCGCCTACGACCACCACGAGAAGGTTTGGAACCCACCGATGCCGCTGCTATTCCAACGCGCCATTGGCCTCGAGACCCGGCCGATCCCCATCGGCGGTGTCCGCGACCTGATCAGCGGCGCCCTGGCCCGCTCCGGGCTCACCGATACGGCGGGCCGACCGTTGGACTTCGCGCCCCACGACTTCCGCCGCCTGTTCACCACCGACGCAGTGATGAACGGGATGCCGCCCCACATTGCACAGCTGATACTCGGCCACCGCGACATCAACACCACCATGGGCTACAAGGCCGTCTATCCCGAGGAAGCTATCGATGGACACCGCGCCTTCATCGCCCGTCGCCGAGCCCTGCGGCCCAGCGAGGAATACCGCAGACCCACCGACGCCGAATGGGAGGAGTTCCTTGGCCACTTCGAGCGGCGACGACTGGCGCTGGGCGACTGCGGCCGCGCATACGGCACCGGCTGCATTCACGAGCACAGTTGCGTTCGATGTCCACTGCTGAGGGTCGATCCAGCCCAACGACACCGCCTGGTCGACATCCGCGACAACCTCATCACCCGCATCGCGGAAGCCGAGCACAAAGGCTGGGTCGGGGAAGCCGAAGGACTCCGGGTCAGCCTCGCCGCGACTAGGGAAAAACTCGCCGAGATCGGCACCGCCATCGCCAGAGGCAACGCCACAGTCGCACTCGGTATCCCCGGCTTCCGCGAACTCGCCGGCCGCACCGCGACAACCCCACACCACCCGACCACTCCCACCAGCCAGGAACATGACCAATAGTCGCCACCCACAGCAGGAACGGCGCCTGGCCGTTAGTTCAGAGAAGGGATCCAGGGCCGATACTTTCGGCGGTGCCCGGCCCGGTAGGTCGCCTTGAGCTCGGCGACCGCGCGGCGGGTGGTGCGGTCGGTGCCATCGAAGCCCATCGCGGTGAGCTTGTCGTGCACCACGTCCGCCCGGATCCGGCCCTGTGAGGCCTCCACCAGCTCCTCGATCTTCCCGAGGAACGGGTCGATCGAGCGTGCGCGACGCGCACGCTCGGCCGGGTCGCGGCCGGCGTCGCGGAGCTCGACATACCGGGCCACCGTCTTCTCGTCACACCCGACCAGCTGCGCCGCCGAATGCGCACACTGGGTCAGGTCGTAGGCTTCCAAGATCTCCATCACTTCCCTGGCACACTTGGTCATGGGGTTCCTTCGGTCGGTTGGTTTGCGCGGCAAACCAAGCCAACTCGGGCGAAGGAACCCCGTCCGGTATTTACGCCAGCGTGTCAATCAGCTGTTTCGCGGCCGCCGACCCGGAATTCTCGTGTCCACTGATCCGGAGAAACCGTGTCCGCCCAACCGGAGCGAACTGACCGCCTACAAGGAGTCTGACGTGTCCGTTGGCAAGTTCCACCAGAGAACGATGGGCACCAGCCAAGGTGTCCACACCATCCAGCTGTCGCCCAACCCGTACGGGTGAGGTTCCCCCCGAACGGTGGACAAGGGGGTTACCTGCTTCAGGCGACTGCCGCCCGAAGTGACTTCTCGTAGCTGTCGGGGCTTTGCATTCCCACTGCCGAGTGTCGTCGGACAGTGTTGTAGAAGATGATCCAGCTGTCAACTGCGGCAACGAGATCAGACTTCGTCGCAAAGACGTGCCGATAGTATTCCTCGTGCTTGAAGGTCGACCAGAACGATTCGGAAGGACTGTTGTCCCAGCAGATCCCGGTCGCACCCATCGACCGACGCAACCCGTGCCGGAAACAGGCGGCCGCGGTCAGGTGAGCCGTGTATTCCCCACCCCGGTCCGAGTGCAGGATCGTCTGACGACACCACCCACCGCGCGCAGCCACGGCGCGGTCGATGGCTGTCGTGACCATCTCGGCACCGATGTGATCAGAAATGCTGTATCCCAACACTTTCCGCGAATGGCCGTCCCGGATTGCACACAAGAACATGTTTCCTTCACCGGAGGTGAGATAGGTGACGTCGGTGAGCCAGACGGCATCGAGTCGGCCCTGGTCGAAGTGCCGCTCGATCAGATCCGGCGGGAACGACGCCTGCGGATCGACCACCGTCGTCTTGACCTTGAACGTGCGCGGACTGATGCCCTCCATGCCTATCGAGGCCATGATCTTGGCCACCGTCTTCTTGTTCACCACCTCGCCGTGAGCACGCAACTCGGCCGTGACCCGCGGAGACCCGTAGGTTCCCTTCGAATCCTTGTGGATCTCGACGATCTTGACTTCGAGGTCGGCGCGACGCTGCTGTCTCGGCGTCAGCACCGTGGTAGCTCTGCGTTTGATGTACTGGTAGTAGCCAGATGTGGACACTGTCAGCAGTCGCGCCATCCGCGTGATCGAAAAGCGCTCACCTTCCGGTGCGGCGGTACCGGCGGTCTCCGCAATGTCGTCGGGGCCGGCGTACTTCACCATCAGATCGAACCGGGTCGATTCTTCTGCATCGCAGCAAAGTACGCCGAGGCTTTTACCAGGAAAGCGTTGTCTTTCTCGAGCTCGCCGACCTGCCGTCGCAGTCGCAGCAACTCGGCGCGTTCGGCCGTGTCCAGAGGTTTTTCTCCATGGACCTCGGCGGCAGCGATCCTGCGGCGCTCGACTTTGACCCACTCACCCAACAGGCTCTCGTTCAGGCCCAGCTCCCGGGCCACTTCTGCGATGGTACGGCCGGAATCGATCACACGATGGGCGGCCTCGACCTTGTACTCGGCCGTGAACGACCGACGCTTGCGAGGAGGCATACGGACATCCTTCCAGCGGGACTGGAGTCCCGCTAACTCGGTGTCCACTTTTCGGGGGGAACCTCAGGGGGGATCGTAATCACCGTCATCACCTCCGGGGTTAGTTGAATGGAAGCGACTGCCACCACATGCTTATTGCCACCCAGGCGTCGGTGAACTGAGGGAAGGAAGAGAAAAATCCCAGGTCCAACATATGGCGAACTCCTTGGTCGGAAACGGGCTCAGTTGAATGGAAGCAACCCCCTCCTGCGCTGTGTATCGCCTGCCGGAGGCGGATCGGTACAGCTACCCAATGAGTGGGCCCTTTAGGTGCGGGCCGAGTGATGGCGGGTTCACCCGCAGATCGCAAAGAGAAACAGGCCGCCACACACGCGCCGATCCGCGGAATACCGCAGATCAGGACCGTGATCGGATCACCGGTCTGGGCAGTGAGTGGCGACCTGTTGCTCGTCGCGGTCGTCAGAGTAGATCGTCCCACCGACATTTAGCCTCGGAGGGAGTCCGCAGGCTGGCCGGCCAGCGGTCGGCGCTTCCCTCACCAACCGCTGGCGGCACAACCAAAGGTAACACTAGAGTCGAATATATGTGGCCGTCCTGACCCTTTGGTGGGCGATTAACGTTGCGGAAGAGGTGGGCACGCCCCTCCTCGTGTAAGTGTCGCCATCGCAATCAAGGCCTCTGGGCTGTGAAATCCGTAGGATCGCTTCGTCAGCGACCGCAGGTGGGTGTTGTTGGCCTCGACGCGGGCATTGGACAGGTCGTATTCGATTGCGTTGAGGATCTCGCGCCGATAGCGAGCGATGCTCTTAGCCAGGCCTACAAGTTCCGGGATCCCACTATCCTGGGCCATCTGCACCCACACTCGCAGTCGTACCGAGGCCCTCTTCTTCGATCCGGAATAGACATGTTGCAGTTGCTCTTTCAGGACATATCCTCGACACAGTTCGCTGTTTCTATCCTCGAGGATCTTTGCTCGGACTGATATCTGCGCGGGGGTGAGATTCTCGACGTTCTTCAACAATGCCCACCGCAGGTGCCGTCGATCCCGGTCGGTGAACCCCCACAACCGCGACAACACACGCGACCGCAGCCGGTCCAGAGCCCGCGTCATCCACTGAATCACATGAAACGGATCCATACACCGCTTCACCTGCGGCGCCCTACTGCGCACGGTCGAGGCGATCCACTTCGCAGCATCAGCACTGATATGCGTCAGACGAGCTGTGCGTTCTTCACCCAACTCGTCGAAGAATCGATTCAAGGTGCTCTCGTTGTGCCCTTCGGCCGCCCATACGAGTCGGCCTGTGTCATGATCGACCACCACGGTGAGGTATCGGTGACCTTTCCGGTAGGCGATTTCGTCGATCCCCAAGCGCCGCAGCCCTTGGAGCCGATCAGTACGTCCGACAGCGTCGCCGACGACGCGGGTGACGATCCTGGTCACAGATCGCCACGCCACTCGGGCGTACTCGCACACCGACGTAGCTGGACTGTGCGCGGCCAACCACGCCACGTTGTCGTCGAATGCCCTGGTCATGTTCGCAGCCGGCCGTGCCCACGGCACCATCTCGGTCACCACGCCGTGCTCGGGGCATCGAATTCTCGACACCGAAGCTTGTACGAAGCACCGCGTGCCGCCCATATCCAGATGACGCCACTGTCGAGGTCGATTCGGGCGATCGTATCCGGGACAGCGCTGTTCACAATGCGGACAGCGGGATCGCACCGAGGCGTGCGGCTCGAGGGTCACCAGGATCACCGGCCCTCGTTCGTCGTCCGTGAATTCGATACCGATTATCCGGGCCTTGTCGATTCCTAGCAGTTTCTGCAGTATTCTGGCAGCGCGCAACGCCTTCTCCCTTAGGTCTTGTCTTCGCAAACCAAAACCTATGCGAGGGAGGGCGTTGCGTCTATCAGGCTCGCGGAGATCACCCATCAAAAGGTCAGAAGAGCCATATATGTTCGAACGATGGAAAGCCGTGTACGACCCGAAACCGTGGCGGGAAGTGCGCCCACCGCGGCCGGTGACCATCGACGTCTCTGCCGCAATGGCACACCACGGCGGCCGCGCCGCGAACGACCTTCCCCTCCGAGTCCGCGCAGAGGGGCTTGACCTCGACGTCCAAGTCCCAGGGATGCTCCATGCCTGGGCACGCACCTCCCGCGGCGAATGGCTCGCATCCTGCACCTTCACCATCCCCACCGGCAACAAGCTGGGAAGTCTCGAGGTCACCCACTGGTGCCCCGCAGCGGCCGTCACCGCCGCCGACCAGGACTGACCCATCCACCGTGTTCCTACCGCCCGGCGGTGGTCATCGCGTGAGGTACCCGTGGCCCAATGCGCTGCACTCGGATCCAGTGAGAAGCGGCGACCTGCTCCGCATCGCGGCCAGCCGCGGACTGCAAGGGAATGAATGACCGTCTCCACCACTCAATGGACATCGAGTGCGCAACCCAGATATGCCGCGCTGGTCGAAGCAACAGTCGAAGCAACAGCGGCAGGGGGCTGGTCACTCGGATCCGAAATCAAACGCCCCCTGGCTCGACTCGACATCGACGGCAGCGCAGCCAAATATGGCAGGAACGATCCACTCGATGATCCCGACTGGCGTTCGTCGCGCTCGGCGTCGAGTCCGCAGCCGCACGGAGGTGCAGCCGGGCGTGACTTGGGACGCGAGATGCCTGCCATCTCCTCGTCCGGGAGAACGGGCAACCTCGGGAAGCGTGCTGTCCCGGATCCGCCTGACCCCGCGACGTAATCGTCCCGGGCGGTCATTAGACTGATGGGCGTTCTGGTGAACATCCCCCCAATTTTGTTTCCAGAACACCCCCTGTGGCCCGGCATCACCCCCCGATGCCGGGCCACACCCCTGCGGTAGCGACTACGAAAACATCCGTCCCACGAGTGGGATCCGGTCGTATGGACCGATACCGGACCCCCGGACGCGTGCGTGGGCATTACAGCATGCCGTTGTAGGGTCATTCCGAGGAAAGTTCCGCACCGCCTGGCGTCGTATCGCAGTCGGTCTGCCGGGTCGACCGCCGGGCTGCAACCGGACTACTCGCCGCATCGTCGACGGGCGATGAACAGGAAGGGCTCTCGCTAGATGGCCAACCCGCATCGACTGACCACCGATCAGGTTGTCGACCTGATCAAGGAGGAAACCGGTACCGAGCTGTCGGTCTCGACGTTCCGCGGGTACGTCTCCCGAGGGCAAGCGCCGGCGCCGGTGGAGAAGATCGGCCGCACCCCGCTGTGGAAGCGCTCGGAAATCGTTGAGTGGGCGAACAACAGGCCGGGTCAGGGCGCGCGCACCGATATCCGCAAACCGCGCCGGCGCCGCGCCGAGTGAGCGCGTTTCCTTCTTGCGACGTCGAAGACCTGGAGGCCGGTCCGCGGGAGTTCGCCCACAGCTGAAGGCTAGGCCGTACTACTCCAGCGGAGCCTTGCGCGGGGAGTGGTGGTCTGAACAGGCGGAGGTGGGCGCATGCTCTACGTGCATCCGGCGCGAGAGATGGCATTGCTGCCGCACGTGTAGGTCGAGAGTGCTTCCGCGACTTCATTGGTCGGCCGCAGGTCGTGGGCGCCCGAAGGGGCGCTACGGCGGCGGCGCTCGAATTACACCAACCCGGTAGCAAGTGCACTGCACCTGTAACCGGCGACTGTGACTGGGCCCAGCGGCTTCTCACTGGTCGTGTCACCGAGTATAACGAATTTAGCACTCTCCATGGTGGAGTGCTAATGATTTGTCCGGTAGACATAGGCGAGCACCGGGCCGGGATCAGGCGTCGAGATTCGGGTCATCGTGGCGCATCGTCATACTCGCTTGGACGCGAGTAGCAGCAAGCTGGTTCCAGCCTTGTAGAAATTGTCCAGCAGGCTGCCGGACAATTTCGAACATTTCCTGCCCTACCCTCCTACTCTGGCGGCTCGGGGTGCAACATCCGGCATCATCGACGGGCTTCATACCACTCCGTCACCGGGTGCGCCTCAATCGGTGGCACTCGCACAGTTGTCAGAGGCACCCGCAATACTGCAATCACAACAGCCCCACAGGTAACAGGAGAACAGACAAATGCGTCATCGCCCCCGGGCCGCTTTCCTCGCTCTCGCCGCGGTATCCGTCCTCGGTCTGTCGGGGTGCTCGGCCATCGCCGATGCGGATCCGGGAACCGGGTCACTCGGCGGCGCCCCGGCCACCCCCGCGCCGGCGTTCGATGCGGCACCGGCGTTGGCGAAGCTCGACACCCTGGCGGTCAAGGGACGCGCCCCCAAGACCGGCTACACGCGAGAACAGTTCGGCCCGCCGTGGTCCGACGACGACAGCGTCGAGGGCGGCCGCAACGGCTGCGACACCCGCAACGACATCCTCCGCCGCGACCTGGTCGACCTGACCTACAAAACCAGTACGCGGGACTGTGTCGTGGCGACCGGCACCCTGCACGACACCTACACCGGCACCACCATCGCGTTCGTCCGCGGCCAGGACACCTCCACCGCGGTGCAGATCGATCACGTCGTATCCGTCACTTCGACGATATATCCCCGAATAAGCCCAGGTCATAGTGTCATCGACATGCCGATGACGCCGGAACCGGTCGTAGGTAAGCGCGGCATCGAGGCATTGCCCTGGCCGATGGGGGCCGTATGACCGCCGTGTAGTTAGAGCGGTCTGAGCTGGGCTATTTCGCGGCGGAGTGTGAGATTCTCGCCGTGGGCGGCGGCGAGGGCTTGGCGGAGCGCCAGCACTTCTGCGTGGTGGCGGCTGCGGATTTCCTTCAGCTGGGTGGCCAGTGCGCGGACTGCGGAGGATGTGGTCGGTTGCTCGTCGGGTGCTGCGTCGGGGCCCGTGCTGCGGTGACCGGTCGAGGTGCGAAGGTCTTCGATCTTTCGGCGGAGGTCGCTGTGCTTGTAGAGGAAGTCGGTCGAGAGATGCGCCCTGCGGGCGACACTCACGAAGGTGATTTGCTGGCCCGCGGCGGAGAGCTCGCGGAGTGCGTCGGTGGCGCGTGCCATGGCCTGGTCGTGTCGGAGGCGCGCAGCTCGCTGGAGGTGTTCGGACATGTCGACTCCTATCAGGCGGTCTGGTCTCGGACTCCGGCGCCGCGGATTCCGTGTTGGTCGGCGGTGTCGGTGATCGCGAGCAGGATCTGGTTGAGTGAGGTGACCTCGTCGGTGCGGCCTTGTAGCCAGACGTTGTCCTCGCTCATCTGCGTTCCGTAGCGGGCCGCAAATGTCTCCTTGCGGATCTCGATGAGCCGCTGGGTTTCCTCGAGTTGCCGGGAGAGTTCGGCGGCGTGGGTGGCATCAGTGACGAACTTCGGGCAGGTCAAGCACGCGTTTCCCTTGTCGCAGGATTGCCTCGGTGGGAGGGTGCACCAACCGTTCGGCAGAACGCGATCGGCCCGGCTGTCGAGCTTGAGGAAGTCGTAGAGATCCGAGGTGTCGATCCCCGGGGTTCGGCCGTCGCTGGTGACCTTCTTGTAGCGCAGGAATTCACGCTCCTGGGTTTCCGACAGCGTCACCGCATAATGCATGGTCATTTCCGGGCTGACGTGTCCGAAGTATCTCATCACCACGTGCAATGGAACGCCCGCGTTGAGCAGGTTGGTGGCGGCCGTGTGTCGGAAGCGGTGTGTCTTACTGATCATTACCGGGTGTCCGGCACTGTCGGTGATCGCCAAGCGATCCGCGAGTGCGGCCAGGTGCGTATGCAACGTGGGCATCGGGTAGGACGCGGTGCCGTTGCGGTTCTGAATACGTCTCAGGAAAAGGTATCTGGGGGTCTGATCTGGTCTGCCGACTCGCGCCATGTGCTCTCGGGCGACCTGTTGTTGAGCCCTGATGACGGTGACGATTTCGGCGTCGACCGGGATCGAGGCGGGGTGTGCGGATTCGATCTTCGTCTGTTGGTAGCGCAGGCGGGCCACGAAGTCTGCGCTGTCGACCGTGTCGGGAGGCGACTTCGATGTCCTCTGGAGTGGGATCAAGGGGTCAAAGTCCATCATGAGGATCTCGTTGACTCGGCGTCCGGTGCGAATGAGGAGCATCAATATGTGAAAGGCCTGAATGTCACCGAGGCCACCCTCGGTGCGTGGCTTCGCGAGCAGTTCGGCGCCGGCGGCGATTCTGGTGACCACCGCGTCTTCGAGGACCATGTCATCGTCGTGTCGCTTGTTGGTCAGGCGTGGTTTGTCTTCGGGCCGGAACAACACGCAGTGCTCGGGGCGCAGCAGCCGCCATTCGGGTTGGCCCAGCGTGTGGGACGCTTCGTCGCGATGGTCAAACATCCATTGGTAGAACTGCTCGATTGCGGTCATGATGTTTCGGCGCGGATTCTTGCCCAGGAGCTGGTTCTTGTTCTTTCCGGTGGTGACGGTGTGCGTGCGTAGCATCTCGCAGAATCCCCGCACGAACGGCCGGAAAGCGGAGGGGTCGCTGGTCAGGGTGGGGCCGGCGTCGCCGACCGTGTCGAGATGGCGTTGAAGCCATTTGAGTGCGTCGAGACGCGATTTGATCGTGCTCCAGCTGTAGCGGCCGTTCTCGAGGTTCTCCGAGAGCCATAGTTTGGCTCCCTCACGGAGCCAGTCACTGCTCAGTCGACTGAAGTTGGCGCTGTGGTGACTCATCGGTTCGTGTTCACGCTGGGGAACGCGGGGGTCGAGTTGTGGATTCCACAGGTTCAGCTGCCACCACGGGCCCTGATGGTAGGGGTAGACGAGAATGTCCTGCAGGCGACGCAAACGGTGGAGAGCCTTGCTGTCGTTGCTGGTCCCGCGCTGCAGGCCGCGCAACTGCGCCCGCTGCGCCTCTCTCAGCCACTGTTCGGGGGTGAGGTGCAGCAATGACTCCGCTGACCGGGCAGTCTTCCCGCCATAGCCAGTAGCGGCGCGCAGGATTCCTGTGGTGGCGTTGAAGTGCGTCGGGTGGATAATTCTGCCCAATTCCACCTCCCGGTGGATCAGCCAGGCCAGCTCCCAGGTCATCGGTTCCGGCAGCGAGCGAAAGTTCAGGGCTACCGACGTCCATGGTCCTCCTCCCACACTGCGCTCGGCGACCGCGGGGGCGTAGATGTCGGGCATGTTCTTCTTGTCGAAATGATCGCTGCGGCATGGCTCGGGCAGTGAATCCCACAGCTGCCGTGCCCGAAGGGGGTCGAACATCTCCGAGACAGGCAGCCGCAGGTCGCGGCCTTCGAGACGTTTAGGTTCTGGCCCGGGCTCGCGTCTTGGGCTACGGGACATCGGTTTTCGTCTCCCATCCCGATACGACGTCGCGCCAGTTCGCCAGCGCTTCCAGCTCAGCGTCCTCGGTGACGTGCCCATACCTGTTGATCGTGGTTTGCACGTCTCGGTGCCCAAGGCGCCTGCTGACCACATGCAGAGGTGTTCCCGCGAGCAGCAGTGCGGTGGCGTGGGAATGACGGAACCAATGCGGCGTCATCGCCTCCGGTAGCTGCGGCACCTTCCGCTTCATCGCCCGCAGGTGCGCATACACACTTTCGCCGCGCAGCGGTGCGTAGAGCGGTTCGCGTCGGGTGTTGCAAAAGATGTATCCACTGTCCCAGTCGTCGATTACACCGTCTGCGCCGTGCTCGCAGAGCCACCACACGAAATCGCCGTAGAGGCGGTCGAGGCGGCTGCCGACGAAGACCTTGCGGTAGCCGGATTTCGGTATCAGCCCGTGGGGGTGTGGTCGTGGCACGATGGCAACCGATGCCGTGTCTCCACGGCTGGTGTTCCAGTCTCGATGCTGAAGTGAGAGTGCTTCACCGATTCGCATGCCGGTCTCGGCCAGCAAGGTCCAGAGAAATCGGTACCGCAGATCTCCTGACCAGTCGCCGGTCGGCGCGCAAGATGCCTCGGCTGCGATCAGGGCATCGATGGAGTCCGGCTCCAGCAGTGGAGTCTGCCGGTTTCGGAGTCTCACGCGGATAGCTGTCCGTCGCTGAGCATTTCGACGAGCAATATGTTCGAGAATCGGCATATACCTAGCCGGTCGTGATCGCACGTGCTCGTAGAGGAACGATGCGGCATCGACGCCGAACGCGGCATGGTATCGGTAGAAGCTCATCACCGGTCGTATGCGGATCGCCACGGTCGCTTCTGTGACAGTCGCTTCCGGATGAAGTTGCCGGACGAACGGGTCGAACTGGCCGGTGCGCACGGCCATCAGGAAATGGCCGAAGTCGCTGAGCTGGACCGTATCCCACTGCCGATCGGACTTCTCCAGGTAGGACCACCAGAGCGCTAGACCACGCGCGTACGTTTTGATGGTGTTTGGAGAGAACTCCGATTGACGAGCGAATTCCAGATACTGCTCGATCGGTTCGACGAGTGTGTGGGAATCGGACACCACCGTCCACGTCGTCTCTCCACCGGTCATCACACGTTGAGTGGACGCCATCTGGTCTCCTTCGACGTGACCACGCTAACGCGCTCAACGCCTCGGTCTCGGGATTGCCGTCCGGTGTGTCAGCGATGTCGTCGGCATCGCATGCCAATGTCCGATACGCGTACCAGTGACGAGGATGGCCAATGAACTACACCCATGTCGATGATGTGAACGGCACAACACTCCTAGTACCGGATACCACGTCGTCGCACTCTCGGATGCGTGGCAGAAGGGTGCCCAGCAGCTCAGCCCGGAGCAGCGCCGCGACCTGGCCAACGACCCACGGAACCTGCAGGCGGTCGACGGCCCCACGAATTCGCAGAAGTCCGATTCCGACGCCGCATCCTGGTTGCCGCCGAACAAGAGCTACCGCTGCACCTATGTCTCGCGGCAGATCGACGTCAAAGCGCTCTACCGGCTATGGGTGACTCAGGCTGAGAAGGACGCGATGAGCCAGGTCCTGCACTCCTGCTAACGACACCCACCCCTGGGTTCGGGCCGCGGGGGCAGTGGTGGACACCATCGCTGCCCCCGGCGTAAGAGAGCGCTAGTTCATCTGCGGGAACGGATGTGCAGCCAGCGGATTCGCGCTCAACTCCGCGCCTGAGCCGAAAGCCGCCGGGTGCGGCGATGGACTCCCGCTCCGGTGTGCGGTGCCGACGTTCGTGGACCCCGCGGCCGTGGACCGGGGGAGACCCCGAGAGCGGCGAGCGGACGACGCTCCTCGTCGGGCAATGCGCCGGCACGTCATTTTTTGACCGCCCGATACAGCCACTGACCTGACCTACCTGTTCGCCGTCGGCGGTGACATAGTTCGTGGGCACCAGCGCGTTGCCGTGCTCTTCGCGGTACGCAGCGATTTCGGTGAGCATTCGCCGCTGCTTGCTGTCGGCACGTGACCGCGGAGCGTAGCGCGCAAGCCCGGTCCTTCAGGGCCGGGTTAGCGCATCGACTTCGGCCTACCGGGAGCGCGGGGCGGTTGCCGCTGCTGCTCGATGTACTGCCGGATGATCGAGATGGGTGCCCCGCCGCACGATGCGGCGAAGTAGCTCGGGGACCAGAGGTGTCCGTTCAGCGAGTGTCGGTTCACCCATCCGCGGTACTGGTCGCGCAGGCGGCGTGCGGAGACGCCTTTGAGGCTGTTCACCAGCTTCGAGATTTGGATGGTCGGAGGGTATTCGATCAGCAGGTGCACGTGGTCGCCCTCCCCGTTGAACTCGACCAGCCGAGAACCGTAGTCGTCGCACACGCTGCGCATCACCTGTTCGCAGGTGGTCAGCATCTCGTCGGTGAGGACTCCGCGCCGATACTTGGTAACAAAGACCAAGTGGACGTGCAGGGCGGAAACAACGGAGCGGCCACGTCTGTATTCAGGTTCAGAAACCATAGACCAATTTTATTGTTTGGGTGTGCAGTTGCGATACCAGTACCGCGTCTATCCGACGCCCGGTCAGCAGGACATGCTGGCCCGGTCGTTCGGGTGTGCGCGGGTGGTGTTCAACGACTGCCTGCGCATCCACCAGGACGCGTATGCGTGCGGGGTGAAGTTGTCGGATACCGCCGTGCAGAAGCAGGTAGTCACCGCAGCGAAGAAGACTCCGGAGCGGGCCTGGTTGGGCGAGGTCGCATCGGTGGTGCTGGTGCAGGCGTGTCAGGACGCGCGGCGGGCGTACCGAAACTGGTTCGACTCGCTCTCCGGGAAACGGAAGGGCCGCAAGGTCGGCGCGCCACGGTTCCGGTCCCGCCGGGACAATCGGCAGGCGATCCGGCTGACCCGCAACGGGTTCTCGATTCGCCCGAACGGGAAGCTGTACGTGGCGAAGGTCGGCGAGTTGGAGGTCGCCTGGTCCCGCGATCTGCCCTCGGAACCGTCCTCGGTGACGATCATCAAGGATGCAGCGGGCCGGTATTTCGCGTCGTTCGTGGTCGAGACCACCGACGAACCTCTGCCGCCGGTCGATGCGGAGGTCGGTATCGACCTCGGGTTGGCAACGTTCGCGGTCCTGTCGAACGGCAAGACGATCAGCTCGCCGAGGTTCCTGCGCCGTGCAGAACGCAAGCTCGGCAAGGCGCAGCGAGTTCTGTCGCGCAAGGAGAAAGGCAGCAACAACCGGGTCAAGGCACGTATTCGCGTCGCGAAGGCCCACGCCAGAGTGTCCGACGCTCGCAAGGACTGGGCGCACAAGCACTCCACGGCGATTATCCGCGAGAACCAAGCGGTGTTCGTCGAGGATCTGTGCGTCCGGGGGCTGGCGCGGACACGGTTGGCGAAATCGGTCCACGACGCCGGGTGGGGAATGTTCACCCGCATGGTGGAGGAGAAAGCCGCCCGCTACGGGCGCACCTTCGTCAAGGTGGACAGGTTCTTTCCGTCGTCGCAGATCTGCTCCCAATGTGGGGTCCGGGGCGGCCCGAAACCGCTTTCGATCCGGGAGTGGTCATGCACGGCGTGCGGAGCGGTTCACGACCGCGACGTCAACGCCGCGAAGAACATCCACGCCGCAGGACGTGCGGAGTGGTTAAACGCCTGCGGAGGGGCCGTCAGCCTTCCCTCCTAGAGGGAAGCGGGCCCCAGTGAAACAGGAACCCACCCAAGCGGCGCGCAGCGGCGCAGAAGGAATCCCGGTCGTTCACAGCCGGGAGGACGTCAAACAGCCGGAACTGGGACATCGATTCAGCGGCCAGACCCGTGGCCACGGCCGACAATTCCTACTGCCAATATGCTCAGTCATGGCGGGGCAGTGCATCGGCAAGAACTCGGCTCGTACCGACGTGTAGTCGTGCGACGACCTCAACCTAGGCATTCCCACGATTTCGCTCAGACGACGGACATGCCCACCATCGGGAATCCTGGTGGCGGGCTTTCACATCAGAAGGGCGTCTGAAGCCACCACTCGGTGGCGCTGGATTCGATTTCGAGAGCGTGGGCGGGCCAGTCGGGATCGGCGATCAACGTGTGGATTTTTCGTGCCATTTCCGGTGCGTTGCCGTCGATGTCGAGTCTGGTGAGGAGTCGGGCGATCCGAGCTTGCGTGGCTGGCCACCTGCCGCCCGTTGTTTCGACCAGCGCCGCCACCAGGGTTGCGCACTCATGGTCGCTCAGCGGTGGCGGTGTGCGTGTCATGCCTCGTAATCCGCGGCTGCCGTCGGTGAGCCACCGATCGCAGGCTTCTTGCTGGATCCGGTTCCAGTACAACGGGCCACGACTGCTGAGATATGAGCGCACTGTCCGACGGTAGCAAGGGGATGTGAAGAGAGCGGTCCTGGTCGGCGGGGGTGACGGGGTATGGGGGCGGTGCACTTCTCGGCGCATCGGGCCTGACCCCGGTCAGACCGTGGCCAGTGGGCGTCCTCGCCGGCGATCAGCGTCCGGAAGTCTTCGCCGCTGTTGACTTCGTTTCACGACCGCCTGTCAGATGAGTGTGGCTGTGGCCTCGCCATCGTCGGCGAGGCCACAGCCAAAAGGTGCGGTGTCAGCTGTATCCAGCGTTGGTTATTCGGCGTTCTGGTCAGCGTGCTCGAGGATCAGGTACTGAGCGGAGATCTGCTGATCGACGTCCTTCTTGTTGTCGGTGCCGCTGGCTTCGCCGACGTAACGCCCGTTGGCGACCATGCAGTAGTCCTGGGTGCCGTTGACGGTGTCCTTGGTGGCGCATTTCGCGTCGGGCAGGCCCTGCGGGGTGGGGGCTGCGGTGAAGCCTTCTGCGAGAAGGTCGTTGTAGAACTCGGTGAGGATCGTCTCGGCGCCGGCATCGTCTTTGGCCCGGTAGACGGTGGTCTTGTAGACGGCGTTGTGGTCGGATCCGGCGTCGGTGAGGATCTTGTAGGTCAGCGGCGGGTTGGTGGAGCGGTGTGCCATCCCGCGGGGGCCGTAGGCGGCCATGTCGTCGCCGAGTTGGGCTTGGGCGTCTTCTTCGGGGAGGGCGTAGATCAGGACCTTGTCCTGGTCGATCATGGGCAGCTGCGCGGACTGTCCACCGTTCTGGGCGCGGGTCGGGGTGGCCGGGAACTGGTCGATCAGCGGTTCTTGCAGTTGGAGGGACTTCGCGACGGCCTTCGCGGTCCAGTCCTTGTCGGCGGCGGGGGCTTTCGCCCATGTGTAGAGCAGGTAGTCCCCGTGGGGGGTGAGCGCGTTGACTGAGACCTCGGGTCCGGCATCGAAGTTCGTCTGTCCGGTCGAGACTAGGGTGTTGGGCAGGATGTCGATGTTTTCGGCGGTCTCGAGGCCGGTACCGTCGTCGACGGTGAGCAGGTTCTGGTGGATTTCGCGGGCGGTTGCGTCGGCGTCCTCGGGGTTGTTGAACCGCATCACGGCTTGGACGACGGACCGGGACGGGTCGGTCGTCTTCGTGGTGGGGGTGGCGGCGGTCGAGACGTAGCCGTAGAGCATCTGGTGGTTGTGGGCGATGTCCCCGGCGGCGTCGCTGAGGACGACACCGAGGTTCTTGCCGCTGCGCATCACCATCGTGGGCATCTTCACCGAGGTCAGTTCCGGGTCGATCTCGAAGGGAACGACGGTGAACTCGGCGAGCCGCTGCCCGTCGACGTCGAGGATGGTTTCCTGGGTGGCCCGCCCGAACTCGGGGGCCGGACTGGTCGGGTAGCTGCCGGTGTCGAGGGCGGCTGGATCGACACTCGCGGTCGCAGTTTGGTCTCCGCCGGATTTACCGGTGGGTTCGGCGGTGGTGTCGGCGTTGCTGCAGCCGGCCAACAGCACTGCGGTGGCGAGCACGGCCGCCGGCATCCACGTGGTTGTCCTCATCGTCTTGTTTATCCCTTCCCTGTCTCACCCCCGCGAGTGTCGGCGTCGCCGGGCGGGAGCGTGTGGTCTTGGTAGTTGGAGGGCGCGACCGCCTGGAAGGTTCCCACACCCTTCCGGTGGCCTTCGTCACACCCACCCGCCGTGGGGGGAGGTGGCCGGTTGGCGATGCAGGCCCAGGCCCGGTCACGCTAGGGTTCGACGGCGCCCACACCCGGGCGCACACAGATCGACGACGGGAAGGGGAGAGGGCGTGGAATCCGCAGCCCAAGCCGGGCAACCGGCCACCGTTGCCTCCCCAGCCGCCGAGACGCCGCCGCGGGAGCGCGCCGAGGTGCTGCTTTCGTCGATCACCGACAAGATCCTGCGCCCGTTCGGGTACGACGCAATCAGCGACCTCGCCGAACAGCGCGCCCAAAGCAGGGAACAGACCCGCTCGGTGGTCGTGGTCGGCGAGGTCAAGCGGGGAAAGAGCTCCTTGGTCAATGCGCTGGTCGGCTGGCGCGGCGCCTCCCCCGTGGGGGTGGACGTGACGACATCGACGACGATCAGCTTCGGGGAGGCCACCGCCGAGCAACCCGGCGGCACGGCGCAGATCCTGTTCCCGGACCGAACCGAGCAAATCCCGCACGCCGAGCTGGCGGACTGGGTCTCGTGCGAGGGCGCCCATGTCACCGACAGCCGGATCGAGGAGTTGCCCACCCGGGCGATCGTCCCGGTGGCCGGCAGCCGGCTCGGTGACGTCACCGTGATCGACACCCCCGGGGTGGGCGGATTGGACCCGTCCTACGCGGTCCTGGCGGAAGCGTCCGCGTCGCAGGCATGCGTGTTGGTGATCGTGTGCGATGCCACCACCCCGCTGACGGCGCCGGAGATGGCGTTCATCGACAAGACAGGGTCCGCGGTGGAATCACTGATCGTGGTGGTCACCAAGACCGACAAGAACATCCGCCGCTGGCGTCCGATCGTCGACGAAGACCGCGAACTCTTGGTCCGGCACCTGGGCCGGCAGATTCCGGTGGTCGGAGTATCGAGTCTGCGTGCGGTGATCGCCGCCGAGATGGCACCCGGCCCGCAGCGCGACCACGCCGAGGCACGGTCCGGGATCGTCGAGCTGCGCACCCTGATCGACTCGAAACTCGCCATCGCCGAACATCTCCCGGCGATCACCGGTCTACGGACCGCGGTCGAGGGGCTGCGTACGTTGGCGACGGATCTGCGCACCCAAATCGCGGCGATCACCCGCAGCGGCGAGGTCATCCCGGATCTGACCGCGCAGCTGGCCGAATTGCAGGGCCTCAAGGACCACTCGACGCAGTGGGAGCAGTACCTGCAACGGGACCTGACGTTGATCCGCCAGCACGCCACCGACGACCTCGACCGCCGCCTCGACGACATCCGGCAGAAGTGGACCACCCGAATCAACAAGAACGGGATGGCGGTGCTGCGCCGGAACCCGCAACATTTCACCGCGGAAATGGAGCGCGATTTCCAGGCCGCGATGGCGGGGTCGGTCAACCTGTTCCTCGAGCAGCTCTACACCCAGATTGTGCAACCGAGATTCGCCTCGGAGGTCATCTGGCACGAAATCTCCGAGCAGGTCCTCGCGACGTTGTCGAACCGCACCCTCGAAACCCACCAGGTCGCCGGCAAACGGCAAGGGCTCCTCGATCCGTCGATGATCACCATGGGAGTGATGGGCTCGTCGATGCTCGGCGGTCTGATCGGGGTCTCGGCGATGATGGGCGTCGGGGCAGTCGTCGGAGTCGCCTGGGTGGGATTCAATCTCGGTTTCAAGGCGATGCGGACCGGGAAGACGAACCTGCTGGGCTGGCTGCGGGAGACGATCGCGACCACGAAGACCACCACCTCCCGGATGCTCGAATCCACCCTGGCGCTTGCCCGCCCGGAAATCGTCATCCGCTACCGCGAACACGTGAAAGCCTCGATCGCAACCCTGCAGGCGCAGATCAAAGACGCCGAGGACACCGCCCGGGCCGACAAGGCAACCCGGGAGAAAAAGCTGACCCGCCTACAGAACAACCTGCGGGTGGTCGAAAACAACATCACCCGCGCCGAATCCCTGATCGCCGAACTGTCCACGCACACCACACCCTCGGCCGACGCGGGCAGTGATCCCCGGTGACGGCCACCCCCACCGCACCGGCCTGGGATCCGGTGCGCGCCGGCCTGGACCGGGCGCTGCACGCACTCGCCGGACTGGCCCCCGATCTGGCCGCGCACGCCAACCGGATCGGCCAGATCCTCTGGTCCCCGCCACGGATCGTGATCGTCGGCCGACTCAAGGCCGGCAAGTCGACACTGGTCAACGCCCTGATCGGGGCGCCGGTCGCCGAAACCGCCGCCCTCGAGGCCACCAGCATCGTCGCCGTCTACCAGGACGGCGCCCCCTCCCGCGCCCAGGTGGTCCTACTCGACGGCTCCCGCCGCCCGCTGCACCTGTCCCGCGGCCACACCGCCGACCTGGGGGTCGACCCGGAACAGGTTGCCTACCTGCACCGGTGGCTACCCTCGGCGGCAATCCGCGACTTCACCCTGGTCGACACACCCGGTCTGGCCACGCTGACCGCCGAGAACGAGGCCCGCACCCGCCGGGTACTCATCGACGGGTTCGAGCAGACCCGCACCGCGTCCGTCGACGCCGACGCCGCGGTGTTCCTCTTCGACTCCGCGCCCCGCGCCGACGAAATCTCCTTCCTCAAACAACTCGGATTCACCCCGCTGAACACCCTCGGCGTCCTCTCCCGCGCCGACGGATTCGCGGAAGGCGCACTGGGGCAGCGCAACCCACTCGAGCACGCGATCGCCCACGCCCGGGTCCTGGCGGATCGGCTCGCCGACACCGTCATGACGGTGATGCCGATCGCCGGGCTGCTCGCCGAAACCTCCCACACCGGGGCCCTCACCGAGGCCGATGCCCGCGCGCTGGCGTCGCTGACCGGGTACGGGCCGCTCGAGGTGCTCGACCTCCTCGACACCGATGCCCCCACCGTGGTGCCCGCGGCGGTGCGCGATCGGCTCCTCGATCTGGTCGGCGAATACGGAATAGTCCATGGCCGCGACGTCGCCGCCCGCGGGGCCGCCACCCTGAACGAGTGGTTGACCGCGCACTCGGGGATCCCACAGCTGCGGGGAGTGCTCTCGCAGCATCTGGGCCGGTTCGCCGCCGTGCACCGGGCCAGCCGGATCATCCGCGAACTCGACCAACTCGCCTTCACCCACCCCGCCCGGGACCAGATCCGCGGCGTCGTGGACCACCTGCGCCGCGACCCCGCCCTGCACACGGTGGTGCTGTTCGAACACCTCAAGTCCATGCTCGAGGCCGATCCCCGTTCCCCGGTCACCACCGAACTGCGAAGGCTCCTCGAACATCACACCCCGGCCGGGCAGCTCGGGCTCCCGGACAGCGCGGGCCCGGACCAGGTGCGGGCAACGGCGCAGCAGAAGCTGAGCTGGGCGCACACGCAGGCGCTGTCGACGATGACCGCGGCCGAGGACGCCGCCCTGATCGTGCTGGCGCACACCTACGGCACCCTCGCGGCCACCTGACCCGAACCCCCGTGACGGCAGCCCCATGCGAATCAGTGGGGGTGGGGCGGGAACCTTTCGCCTGCGACGCGCATCGAACTATCAACCGCCGACGCACACCCCTGTGGAAGGACCAACCCGTGATGTTCTACCGAACGCCGCAGCCACCGCCCCCGCGTCGCCGTGACATGATGCCCGGGCGCGGCCGCGCTGCACAGGCCGCCGGTCGTAATCCGTGGGGCTCGATCACGAGGGGTATCAATGTCTAGGCCGGACTGGCTGCTGGGGATCGACTTCGGCACCTCCAACACCGCCGCCGCACACACCGGCGCGGTCAGCGGCGCCGTGGAAGCACTGCAACTCAGCCACAACCGCACCACCATGTCCTCGGCGGTGTTCGTCGAATCGCCACACCAGATCGCGGTCGGGGACGTGGCCACCAACCGCGCCGAAACCAACCCCGCCGCCTACATGCCCTCACCGAAGCGCGTGATCGGCCAGGGCGTGGTGAACGTCAACGGCTACGCGATCGCATCGTCGGTGCCGGTCGCCGCGGTACTCGATTCGGTCATGGCCCGGGCCCGGGCCGCACACGCCGGGCAGGCACCCGCCCAGCTGGTGCTCACCCACCCGGAGGCCTGGTCCCCACGCGAGATCCAGGTACTCCTGGACGCTGCCGCCCAACTCGGGCTGGACCCCTCCCAGGTGACCACGGTGTCCGAACCACGGGCAGCGGCGCACTACTATTCGCGGTCGAACACCCTGCCCCCAGGCGCAAAGATCGCAGTGTTCGACTTCGGCGGCGGCACCCTCGACATCGCCGTGTTGGCTGCCAACGACCACGGCACATTCGACGTTGTCGCCGCACGCGGCGACAACGGCCTCGGCGGCAAAAACTTCGACGCCTACATCCGCCGATGGGTCGACGAACAACTCGACGCCCGCAACCCCGAACTGGGCGATTACCTACGATCGGCGCCGATCGACATCCGGCACGCCCTCGACGATTCGATCCGCCGCGCCAAGGAACTGCTCTCGGAAGCGCCGTCCGCGACCATCACCGTCGCCGGCGGCGGGCACACCGAGAAGTTCCAGATCACCCGCGAGGAGTTCGAGGAGCTCATCACCCCGGCATTGGAGAAGGCGGTCACCCTCACCCGGGCAACCCTCGCCGACGCCCACGTCACCGACCCCAGCGGGCTGCACGCGCTGTATCTGACCGGAGGCTCCTCCCGAATCCCGATCGTGCAGGAACACCTCAAGGCACTCGGGCCGATCGCCACCCTCGACGACCCGAAGACCGTCGTCGCGCAGGGGGCGATCGCGGCCGCTGCCCCGATCGTCCGCGGCCTCGGCAACACCGCCGCCGCGGGCGGAGTCGGGTCGCGATACACCCATCCCACCCCACCGTCGCAACCGTCCCGACCCGACGGCCCGGCGGCAACGGCACCCATCCCGCCGTCCGGTCCAGGCCGAACCATGGCGACATGGCAACCCACACCCACGCCGGCGCCGGCAGGCACCGGTACGGGTAGAAAGAAGTGGACGGTGATCGGCGCCGCGGCCGCCGCCGTGGTGATCACCGCCGGCGTCATCGGAGCGATTGCCCTCACCGGAGACAAAGGCGCAGCTGACCAGGTGCCGCCCGCCGACACCGCAGCCGCCGCCGGTGACACCGCAGGCGCCGAGCAGGCAGGCGCCTCCGGAACCGGAAACACTCAGGTTCCGACCACGAAAGAGGCTGTACTGTCAGCCCTTCCGGCAGCATTGCGAACAGATCTGGAGAACTGCAAAACCAACGGGGAAACCGAGAACGGTGGCCTCCAGATGCAATGCACCCTGAAAGAGGGCACCGCGTTGACCGCCGGGATCTCCGACCAGGACTACCAATCGATCATCGTCAGCGTCGACCCCGCCGAAGCAAAGAAACGGGTCCTCGGCATCCGGCAGGGCTTCCAGAACGACACCACCTCGACCGACAACGAGATCGTGGAGAACATCCCGCGGACCGCGGCCGCACACATCGACGGTCCGGGCTACGCGAACACCTACTCGATCTGGTACGCCAACAGCTCAACCGGGGTGATGGCCAGCTTCAGCGACGCCCAGGGCCTCGACGGGGCAAAGACGTTCCTCTCCCGCGCCGGCCTGATCAACTAACTCCCACCGCCGCCGCAGAGACCGCGCCCGCCCTTCTTTCAGGGGCGGGCGCAGTTGTCTGTGCAGGCCTTTCGCCCCAGGTCGCGGCCGGTCGCAAAGTTTTTCAGCAAGTCCGGGAACCTTTCGGACCATTCACCGCATCTAACTCTCGACAGCACAGGGAACACGCTTCCCGGCCAATACCTTCGACGGACAAGGATTCGAGATGAGCAACCCCCGCGGCGCACAGGACAACCCGACCACCACCGGCACCACCTCGCCCAGCCCCAACCTGACCGGGGACCCGCAGGACGCCACCTACACCACCGCCACCGCCGGAAGCGAGCAGCCGCCGGTGGCAGCCGACCCAGTCGGAGCCGGTACCGCTCCGGACCCCATCGCCACCGACACCGACCCGGGAACCGGCACCGCCGGCGAGACCGATCTGGGCGCCGGCACCGGCGGGGAGTACTACTCGCCGCGCGACGTCGACGGCGACGGGAACGTCGACCTGATCCACACCCGCATCGAGGGGGTCGAAACCATCACCCACATCGACGAAGACGGCTCCATCACCCTCGTCGAGCAGGACACCGACGGCAACGGCACCTACGAAACCGGTATCGCCCCCACCGCCACCGGGATCCGCCTCGCCGAGGACCTCGACGACGACGGAACCGTCGACCTCGCGACCCACCTCGACCCGACCACCGGCGCACCGGTCCGCCAGGACGTCATCGAGGACGGGCGGATCACCGACACCCGGCTCGACACCACCGCCGACGGCAACCCGGACGTGCACCTGATCGACAGCAACGGCGACGGACGCTTCGACACCGCCCTCCTCGACACCGACCTCGACGGCATCACCAACGACACCCTGGTCGACACCACCGGGGACGGCACCTTCGACCTGCGCACCGCCGACACCGACAACGACGGCACCCAGGAGTCCTTCGACACCGCCACCGACGGGCACCTCGGGTCGATCGAGCAGTTCGAAGCCCTCATCCCCGCAGAGGACCACTACCACGAGCAGGCCGACACGTACCCGACCGAGACGCCGGCCGACCAGACGGTCACCGACCTGGCCTGACCCCACCCCTGGGCGCCGCGCGGGCGGCGCCCACCAGCCTTCCTCCGGCCGATGGGTGCAGTACACCCCGCACCCACCCGACTTATGTTGCGGCCGAACCTCACACCGGGAGAGCACGAATGGATGACATCGCCGCGGATCTGGACGCAGCAGCCTGGTCCGCCAGCCCGCTCGACGACGACACCTACCTCGGCGAACCGGTCCCGATCGACGAGATCCCCGAACCGGTCTTCGAGGACGACCCGTTCGTCGAGGTCGCCGACGGGACGGGAACGGTGGACCTGTCCGTCATCGACCTGAGCACCCTCGACCCGGAGCTCGCCGAGCCCCCGCCACTCTCCCCGCCGCAGGACGCGACCGAACCGGCGGTCGACCCGGACACCGCACCGGATTCCCCGGTCGACGGTGCGGGCGGGGACGGGGTGTACGGGGACCCGGTGGAATGGTCGGTGAACTGGTTCTTCCAACAGGTCGACGGCTACTGCGGGCCATCGAGCGCCGCCCAAATGATCGCCCAGTACACCGGCGTCGTCATCGACGACCCCGAACAACTCGTCGACCGGGCCCTCGAACTCGGACTCATGCAGGACGGCGACCCCGCACAGGGCATGACCTTGCCGAACCTCGAGATCCTCCTCGAGGACCAAGGGGTGCCCTGCACCGTGCAGGACAGTTCGATCGACGACCTGAAAACCAAGCTCGAGGACGGCTACGGGGTGATCGCGATGGTCGACTCCGGGGAGATCTGGAACCCCGACCAAGAAGCCGGGGAAGACGAGACGGCCGACCACTTCCTCATCGTCGCCGGCATCGACGAAACCCGCGGAGTGGTGATCCTCTCCGACCCCGGCGCCCCGAACGGCAACCAGCTCGAGGTGCCCATCGACCAGTTCGAGGACGCATGGGCGGACTCGGGCCGCAAAATGCTGGTCGCCGACACCCCCGATCCCGACCTGGCCGACCACCCGGACCCGGTGACAATGTCGGTGGCCGCACCCGATCGCCGGTGGGCGATGATCGACCTGTAGCGGTAGTCGCTACCCACCGACAACAGGTTGGGCGTGCACACTGGAGAGGCCATCACCGACATCGGGTGGCGGTGCTCCGAAAGATGCGGGCGGCTCGGCGGGAACCTTTCGCCGGTCCGATGCATCCAACAAGTGTGAGCGTCCGTGTCGGCGCCGACATACTGAGGGAAACGAGGTGAGAGCAGCAGTGGACGACGACTCCGTCCTTGCAGCACTGGGGGTATCGGGCGCGCTGCCGCCCGTGCCCGACGAGGTGTGGGCGCGCGCCCTCGAGGTCGCCCTCGACCCCACCACCGCACCCGTCGACACCGACCTCGTCCCCGACATGGACGACGTACCGGTCGTACCCGAGGACGACGACATCATCCTGCTCGACGACGACACCGACCTCGACACCGATGGTGACGACGGCAACGTCCCAGGCCCGGAACTCGATACCGACGCCGACACCGACACCGATCTCGACCTACCCGCCGGACAGGACTTCGATCTCGGCGACGACAGCGCCGACCCCTCCACCCTCGGCGCCGACGACCCCACCGACCTCGGCATCGACCTCGGCGGGCACCACGACATCGACCCGCTCTAACCACCAGCACGCCCCCACCACCCCGGGCGCGGTCGGACACCAAAATCCTGGCTCGGGCGGCTGTATGTGACGGCGGGTACGATTCTCCCGGCGCCCGGGGGCGGCAACGACAGTGATCACGGCACGGGGGGACCAGACATGGACGACGCGGACCTGATCGCGGCGTGCCGAGCCGGCGATCACCACGCCTTCGCCGAACTCGCCGGCCGCTACCGCACCAACGCCTGGCACGTGTGCCTGCAGATCACCGGCAACACCCACGACGCCGAA
This sequence comes from Rhodococcus sp. G6(2025), assembly GCF_058628105.1. Classification (NCBI taxonomy): domain Bacteria; kingdom Bacillati; phylum Actinomycetota; class Actinomycetes; order Mycobacteriales; family Nocardiaceae; genus Rhodococcus; species Rhodococcus sp. G6(2025). The sequence continues at coordinate 235,577 of NZ_CP179751.1, read as the reverse complement.
GACGCCCTGCAGGACACGCTCACCGCCGCCTGGCAGAACCTGCCCAAATTCCGCGGCGACGCCCGCTTCCACACCTGGCTGCACCGCATCGCCGTCAACGCCGCCCTCGCCGTCGTCCGACGCAGCAAGACCACCGACAGCCTCGACGACACCGACGGCGACTACGGCATCCTGCTCGAAGACCCCGCACCCCGATTCGACGAGCAAATCACCACCATCGACGCGGTCCGCCGCGCCCTCGCCCAACTCCCCGAAGACTTCCGCGTCGCCATCGTGCTCGCCGAATTCGCCTCCCTGCCCTACGCCGACATCGCCGAACACCAAGGCGTCACCGTCGCGACCGTGAAAACCCGAATCCACCGCGCCCGCAAACAACTGGCCACACTCCTCGCACCCGCAATCGACCCGTGAGCCGACCACACATGATTCGTCCGCAACGCACGGTACGCCTCGGCCCGTGCCGAAACCCTCGTGCTTCCGGTCAGTACGAGAGGATGGGCCGGTGAGTGACTCCGGACTGCTCCCCGACGACTACCGCGACTTCCTCGAGCACCTCAAAACCCAGGTCCGACAGGCCCGGGTCCGGGCCACACGCGTGGTCAACACCGAGTTGCTCCTGCTGTACTGGGACATCGGCCGCGCGATCCTGGACCGCCAGGCAGCCGAGGGGTGGGGGAGCAAGGTCATCGACCGACTTGCCGCCGACCTGCGGTCCGAGTTCCCCGAGATGCGCGGGTTCTCACGCAGCAATCTGCACTACATGCGGAAGATCGCCTCGGCATGGCCCCGGAGCGCATTCGTCCAACAAGCTGTTGGACAAATCCCGTGGGGACACGTGACCGTGCTGATCGACCGCCTCGACGACCAGCCTTCACGCGACTGGTACGCGGCCGCGGCGTTCGAGCGGGGCTGGTCCCGCAACGTCCTCACCCATCAAATCCGCAACCGACTCGACCAGCGGATCGGGGCAGCACCATCGAACTTCACCGACCACCTGCCCACCGATGACTCCGACCTGGCGCAGCAACTGGTCCGCGACCCGTACGTCTTCGACTTCCTGGATCTGACCGACAGGGTCGCGGAACGCGAACTCGAGGCCGCGCTGATGGCCCGATTGGAACGATTTCTGCTCGAGCTCGGGCACGGCTTCGCGTTCGTCGGCCGGCAGTACCACTTCGACGTCAACGGCGACGACTTCTACATCGACCTGCTGTTCTTCAACTGGATCCAGGCCCGCTTCGTCGTGGTCGAGCTGAAGGTCGGCCGGTTCGAACCCGAGTACGTCGGCAAACTCGGCTTCTACGTGTCCTGGATCGACGACAACCTGCGCGACCACAACCAGCACGCGCCGACCATCGGGATCCTGCTGTGCGCCGGACGCAACGACAACGTCGTCCGCTACTCCCTGGCTGGAACCACCGCACCGTTGGCGGTCGCCGACTACACCTACGACACCCTGCCCGCACCGGTAAGGGAACTCGTCCCCACCGATGACGAACTCGCCTCCGCAATGGGGGAAACCCTCACCCACCTGGCGGAAACCCCCTCATCACGCGCCGACACCGAGCAATGAACCCGCTGATGCCGGCCGACCGGAGACGAGCCAGCGACATGAATGAGCTATCCGAACCGGATGGCAACATAACAATGCAAAATTGTAAAGTTGGTGACACGACGGAACCCGCGCAGAACAACGCCGAGAACCAGACCCAGCCCGCAGACAACGCGCCGCAGCACACCGAAAACGGCTTCGGCACCTACGAGTGGGATCCCGAGCGCGGAATCGTGTTCCGCATGGACCTCGACCAGTTCGGCACCATCGGCGGCGTCCCCGTCAGCCACTACACCCCGCCACCCCCGGCCCCATACACACCGCTCAACCTCTCCTGATTCAGTCACACGCCCGCGACGCCAGCACCCACCCCCCGAGTGCTGGGGCACAAACTATCTCGCAGCCACCGGGCTCGCCGGGACGCACAGCCCGAGTATGGCGGCGACCGGTGCCATGGGGTGCGAATCGAGGTCCCCGACCGGACCGGAACAATGGCCGGTGATGAGCGAGACAAACATGGGCCGCGTACCAGTGGGGGATCCGATCCCGCTCCGGTTCGACCCGACCACCAAACAACGCCTCGAGGAGTTGGCCGCCGACATCGGCCCGCGCCGCTTCGGGGCACTGGTGCGGGTCGCCGCACGACGACTTCTCGCCGACCCCGACCGGGTGCCCGACGCCCTGAACCAGGCCAGGCGCGCCTCCGCCGACGCCCGCCGCATCCCCTGGGCGGAAAGACCTCTCGACCTCGACCCCGCCACCAGCACTCGCCTCAACGAACTCGCCCACGAGTTCCACACCGACCGCAGCGCGATCGTCCGCGTCGCTGTGCACCGCTTCCTCACCGGTGCAGGCCGATTCCGGCACCCGGTGCTCCGCGAAAACGCCCGCACCGATCTGACCTCCCGCACCCGCGTGTACCTCAACCGCTCCACCCTGGTCCGACTCGAAAAGCTGATCAGCCGCAACGGCGACGCCCCCACCGCCGCGGCCATTCGGGTCGCGGTCCGCCGACTCCTCGACGACCCGGAAGACCTCACCGCCGACCTGGCCACGATCGGCACCGCCCGCGACCTGACCCCGGAAACTCTCGGCCCGCGCACGAACGTGCACTTCGACAACGAGCTGCGCGACCAACTCGACGCCCTCGCCGGTCGGCTCGAGTCCGACCGCGCCGAACTCATGCGCTTGGCCGCCCGCCAGCTCCTGGCGAACCCGCGCGACCTCAAGAAGGCGGTGACCGAGGAGATCTACCGCGGGGACGCCAACCGGGACCTGCTGATCGCCCGGGACACCCGCCGTCGGCAGGCCGCGGCCGCCGACCAACCTGCCCACGCGCCTACACGAGCACCGAGTCCGCAGGGGAACCCGTTCGGGCGCCGGCACGTCTACCGATTCGACGAGGACACCAAACGCCGCCTGGAGAAGTTGGCGGACGACTACGGTCCCCGACGGGTCTCCGCGCTGCTCCGCGTCGGGATTCGCACGCTCATCGCCTACCCGGCGGCCGATGAGGCTCTGGCGCAGGCACGCCGGGCCGACGCCCAGGCCCGCGCGCTCCCGCACGACCCGGTCACCCTGAAGCTCGACTCTCCGACGGCCGCCTGCTTCCGCACACTCGCCGCCCGCTACGAGGCGTCGCCGCGAGACCTGGTCGCGGTCGCGGTGCACCGACTTCTCGCCGCCCCCGGCCACCACCGGCCAACCCTGATCGCCGAGTCCGCCACCTCCGGGCTCGACGAGAAGTTCAAGGTGTCCCTCCGCCCATCCGCCCGACGCGACATCGAGCAACTTGCCGACCGACACGGCACACGATTGAGCTCGGCGTTGGTGCGCGTCGCGGTGCGTCGACTCCTGGACAACCCCGCCGACCTCGCCGGCGACCTGGAAAACATTGCGCCCGTGCACGACCTGCGCCCGGCGGAGCGCACGGCCCGAGTCGACGTCGCCCTCGACGACGAACTCCTCGCACACCTCGACGCCCTCGCCGACCGGCTCGGCTCGAACCGCCAAGAGTTGGTGTATCTGGCAGCCCAACGCATTCTCCGCTTCCACAACAACATCGAAGACCGGATGCTCGACGAGATGTTCCGCGCTCAAAACAACCGGAAACACCTGCTGGCCAAACATGCCCGCCGCGAGAGAACCCGTCGGAAAGATCGGGACGACACTGTGTGACCTGCGAGCATGGATTGCGGTCGGCCCCGCACCACCGGAGGGCTCATGTCTCGGTTTCTGTGTCTCGCCCTCGTCGCATCGACAGCGGCCGCCGCACTGTTCCTGACCGCGGCGCCCCGCACACGGCACACCGACCGCTCCTACACGGTGCACATGGCAGAGCTTCGTCCTCGGCGGTCTGTCGATGTCTGCCCCCGGGTTCGGTGACTACCCGTCAGGCGGAGATGGTGTGCCGCCTGCTCGGCGGATTCGCTGTGTGGACTTTGCCGTACGGGGACCGGAGGCGCCCACACCCCTGCCGTCGGGCGGACTCGAAACACCCGCAGAGCTGAATCCGGATTCTTTGATTCGCGGCGGAGATCGGCAGGTTGAAGTGAACGGCGCGCTGTGACGGCAGTGGGGTCGCATGGTGCCGTCGTCAGCAGTACCGGTGCAGCGATTGCCAATACACTTGGCGGATGGACGCCAACGTGAGCATCGAACGTGACGAGATCGCGAAACTGATCGGCGGGTACACCCGATCGAGGGACCATGCTCGAATCGCCGCGAAAGAAATCTTGGACGCCGGATACCGCAGGCCCCGTATCATCACGACCAGCATCGAACTGGAGTCGCTACCTGCTGGCACGGTCGTCCGCTCGGAAGCCGGAACGATCGCCGCCCGATTCGACCTCGAGCACGGTGTGGTGTTCGGAGACGACCGACCATTCCCCTGGAACGCATTGGCGCTACCCGCCATAGCCCTGTATACCCCTGAGGGTTCGTGAATCCTCGGAAGGGTGGTGTGATCCCGGGCGCCGAGCGCCAGGGCGTCCTCATAGCGTTGAAAAACCGTAACGCTGCCGAGGAGTAGCGGGCTGTGTCGTGGCCGGCCTTCTTACTGGAGTATCTGTGGGGCAGATGTGGGAGGTGACCGGCATGTCCACGAAACACCATCCAATAGTGGGGAACTGAGGGCGCGGGGCGGTCGACGGCGCAGGAGGTGCTTGCGCCGCACGGTAGGAGGTGGCCGACGCTCTCCGGTTTCGTGTCGTACCGCGAACGCGGTACGCGAGTGCACCGGATTGGCCGACGAAGCGTAAGGCACGCCGACACGCCTGTTGCTCAATGCGCGGAGAATGTTGGCCTTGTGTCACAGTCGAATTCGTAGCGATCACTGATACGATTGACCGATGGGTTCTGACGTGAGCGTTGACCGTGACGCACTAGCCGGACTGATTCTCGCTGCCACCGCAGATGCGGCGTCGATGATCTTCCCCGGCACCGCCGACTACCTCGCGGACGAGCTTCTTACCGCCGGCTACCGCAAACCCCGCACCATTGTCACCGCCGACGGGCTAGAGGCTCTGCCGAACGGTGCTGTCATTCTGTCTGAGCAGGGCGGCGTGTGGGAGCGCCAAGAAGGCCAGGCTGGGTCGCTGTCGTGGGTCGAGGCAACACAGGGGCGGGGGTCTCCGCAGCCTTCGGATGAGATCGCACTGCCGGCCACAGTGATACACCTTCCCGAGGCATGACCCCGCAAAAGCGAGGCGTGATCCCGGACGCCGAACGTCGGCGCATTCTCGCGGCGTTGGATGCCCGTGATGTTGTCGATATGGAGCTGCGCTGCTGTCGTGGCCGGCCTTCTTGCTGGGGGTTCGGTGCGGCAGCTGGCAGAGGTGACCGGTATGGCCACGAACACCATTCAGCGGTGGGTCATGAGGGTGGTTGGCCGCGACCGAATAGAAGGGCTGCACGCCTCTCTGGCGTGATCAGGAAGTCTTGCAGGTCTCTCTCGCTGATTTTCCAGGGAAGGAATTGCTTTGAACGAACCAACCGGCCGGGTCGGCAACCGCTCGTACTGGATTGATCAACGCCCGCGCCGAGACCGTGCATTCTGCGTGACGGGAACGTCGATGTGTCGGCCTATACCCGTCCCGCAAGGTCTCGGTGGACACCGAAGACACGGCGACGAAACGGTTGATCGGCTCCTGCTACAAGGGCTACATCGGACGAATAGTGAACCCGGACATGTGGACTGCGTCACCGCCGCCGACGCGACGCCGAGGAAGCCCGCAAGTCCGTCAATCGGGAGCTTTACGCTGTCATTGCGGTTTTTGAAACGAAGTTAACTTCGCGAGGCAGTGTTCCCGAAGTTGCTGTCTCATGGTCAGGTCGAGGCCGGAGGAGAGCCGCTTTTCCACCATCCACAGCACGCGTTGGTAGAAAATTATTGGGGTTATTCCGAACTCAGTGAAGATGTAATAGTCACCGCCACCATAGCGTCTCCACCGTAGGGCAAAGCCCAACAACGCATGGTCGTAGGTATCCATTTGGTTCTCCGTGGTGTCGATCTCGGTAAGCCGAGAATGATGGCGACCGTGGCTCAGGCTGCTGGCGTCCCTCGAGGAGAAGAACCAGTCAACGTCTCGGTGGTTGTTTTGTCCCCGTTTTCCCAGGTCCGCAGCGTCTCGCCGCTGATGCCGAGGTCCGAGGCCACGGCTGCGTAGGTGCGGGGTGCCGCCGCCTGCGTGATACAAAGCGAACGCATCCCGGCGGAACTTCTACGAACCGTTGTCGGGTCCACTCCCAGAGGTAGAAGAACGAGGAGGGGTGTTCGCGTGGGACGTCAGTCCCAGCACACGGTTCCCACTATATCGGGGCCCTGGTTGATGGCGGCCGGTCAACTTTTCGAGTCAAGTCTGTGAGGCATCAGCAAGCGACAGAACACCATAAAGCTGAGGTAATCGAGTGCCGCACTGTAGGATCATTCGAGAGGACTGGTGCGAAGCGGCCCCGGGGGTGCGGGTGCTATACCGCCAGCCGAGCAGGGCATCGCCAGAAATGTCGATGAGGCGCGCCTGGTGCGACTTGTCTGGGAGCCCAGCCGTCTGACGTTGTTCGGTTAGTCGGTAATCACCTTGACCACGACCTTCCCTTTGTTCTCGCCGGCGAGACTGCGGTTGAGAGTATGTCTGGCATGCTCCAGACCGTCGATCACTGTCTCGGCGGAGCGCAGGGTGCTGGCGCTGAGAGCCAGGGATAGCTGTCCAATGATCTCTGCGTACTGATCCACGTGATCGAAAACGATGAACCCTCGCAAAGTTGCCCGCTGCATAAGCAGCTGACTGACATTACGTAGGCCGCGTTGGGCGTTATCTCCGTTGTAGTCGTTGTACTCGGAAACCAGCCCGCAGAGCGTGATTCGTGCCCCAATGTTCAGTCGGCCGAAAACGTGGTCCATGATCTCGCCGCCAACATTTTCGAAGTCCACGTCGATACCTTCAGGTGTGGCGTCGTCGAGTTGCTTCTGCCAGTCACCAGCATGCCGGTCAATACACGCGTCAAAACCCAACTCTTCTACCAGGTATCGACATTTCTCGCCGCCACCTGCGATACCGACCACTCGGGCCCCCCGCCGCTTTGCGAGCTGACCTGCAATAGAGCCCACTGCTCCGGCCGCGGCGGATACAAAGAAAGTCTCTCCCGGTCGAGGGTCACCGAACTCAACGCCAAGGTACGCCGATATTCCGGTGTGACCCAGGACTCCGACGAACGCGGGGAGGGGGGCTGGTAGCGGATCGGGTAGGACTGTGAAGGACATGTCTTCACTCGCTGCATCAGCTACGCAATAGTCTTGCCAGCCTGTCAATCCCACAACAAACGAGCCGACAGGAAGATCGTCCCGTCGGCTGGCGACGACCCGCCCCACACCGGCCCCGCGCATGACGGCGTTCAATTCGACCGGGGGGATATAGGAACGCATCGCACTCATCCACACACGATTTGTGGGGTCGACCGACAAGTAGTGCGTTCGAATAAGCGCTTGCCCATCAAGGATCTCGGCAACCGGCTCTTCCAGCCATTCCAAATTATCGGCAGTTACTTCCCCCTCCGGACGACTCCGCAATCGGTAGAGCCGGTTGGTCAAAGTACTCATCACATCTCCTTAAGGGGCGCATGCGGAATGCCTCTCGAGCTCGCCGGAATGCGGCTTCGCGGGCACCCTGTCCAGTCGATCCTTGGGCCGACCACCCTGAGATTAGACTCACAGTCGTCGATAATCAACACACCGTCCACAATTGCGATGAAGGCCTGGCGCGCACACCGCCGAATGGTGTCGACACACTGTTGACTATCACCGACAGGACGGGCATTCTTTGATGCTACGGCGGCTGGCGCATCAGTCGTCGCCAGAGCCCACCAAGGAGGCGGCTGTGAGTACACAAGCGGAGAATCGCAAGGTAGTGGATGGTTTTTGGGGAGACCTTGAGAGCGGGCCACCGACCGGGAAAGAGCTGGAGACTTGGAAAGGCTGGTTTGCCGAAGATGCTGTTTGGGAGATGCCGTTCGCCCCTGAGCCGCTCGCGAAGACGGTCCCCGGCCGCCAACTCATCGGCCACTTCATCGACTGGTTTTTCAAATCCGTGCCCGACCTGAGGATCGACTCCTTGGTTGTGCACGACACGACTGATCCAGAGCTGTTTGTGCTCGAGCTACACGGGAAGGCGACCGTGACGCAGAACGGAAACGTGTACGCGAACACGTACTGCACACACATGCGAATCAGAGGCGGCAAGGTGGTCATGATTCGCGAGTACTTCGATCCGAACATCGTCGAACAAGCCTTCGGCGTCGAAGTCATTGCGGAGGGTATGTCCCAGGTGATGGCAGCCGCAGGCCTGGAGGTGAGCAAGTGAAGCTCATCCCGGAATTCTCGTACACCGCAGAACTCGCTGCGCCGCAGGTCGTCGGTCCTGGGCCGTACGGCGTGCGGCAGGTCCTCCCCGTTACTGGCGGCACTGTAACGGGCGATCGACTGAGCGGTACAGCAGCCATCGGCGGCGGTGACTGGCTCCTGGCTGGAGATGACGGATTCGGGCGGCTAGATGTGCGCGCTCAGTTCAATACCGACGACGGTGCCGTCATCTACATGAGCTACCAGGGCCTGGTCGAGGTGACCGAAGCTGCTGCAGCCGCCTTGACCGGCGCGGACTCGAGCACGAACTTTGGCGACCATTACTTTGTGACTACTCCGCGCCTCGAGTGCGGGGACGCTAGGTACGGCTGGGTCAACCAGACCATCTTCGTGGGTCAAGGGCGAGTGACACCCGGACCCGTCATCGAGTTTCAGGTCTTTCGCGTGGCCCTGCAGTAGGAGGATCTGGACTGCAGCCGGCGGGCCGCACATCGCCTGTAAGTGTGATGTGCGGCCCGCCGCTTTTCGGGCGAAGTTGGAAGGCGTGACAGAGACCTCCAAGTAAGCCACGCAGCCTCTTAGAACTAGTTGCTCGACCCAGATGACGGCGCTCGCTGAAGATGGATCTGGCGCACTTTCCGTGAAGATTCTGGGCGTGTCGTCACGGCCTGCTGACCTGCGGCGGGTGAGGATCATCGGCGTGTGATTTCGAGAGTGTGCAGGCATTGTTGGCCCCGTCTGGTCGGTGTCGTCATTGCCGGCGTCCGGAGGGTGGGTTCGACCATCCGTGTCGCTGCCGAACCGACAGGCGAGCGGGGTCGGTGCCCGCGTTGTGACGGCGAGTCCGCCCGGGTGCATTCCCGCTACCGCCGACAGCTGTCGGATACCGCGATCGGTGGGCACCCGGTCACGATCGATATCCGAGTCCGCCGATTCTTCTGCGACACCACCGACTGCACAAAAGACTTTCGCCGAGCACATCCCCGGTTTGACCCAACCCTGGGCGCGGAGAACCCCGGTGCTGGGTGCGGTGATCTCCGCGATCGGGTTGGCCGGGGCTCGCCGGGCCGGGGCCCGCCTCGCCTCGCGGCGCGGGATCGGCGTCGGCCGTGACCACCTGCTCCGATCCGTGCGGGCGATACCGGACTCGAAGGCCCGCGACGTCCGCGTCCTGGGCATCGACGACTTCGCGATCCGTCGCGGGCATATCTATGGAACGGTCGTGTCGATATCACCACCCGCACACCGATCGATCTGCTCGGCGATCGGACCGCGGAGACCGTCGCTACCTGGCTGAAGAAGCATCCCGGCACCGAAATCGTGTGCCGTGACCGCGCCGGCGCCTACGCCGACGGCATACGATCGGGTGCCCCCGACGCCGTCCAGGTGGCCGACCGCTGGCACCTGTGGCACAACCTCGCCGAAGCTGTGGAAAAGACGGTAACCCGACACCGCGCCGATCTCCGCCCGTCCTCGACGAGACCGAGGCGGATGAAGTAGACAAGGGCCCGGATCAAGAGACGATCGGCTCAGGCGAGTTTACGTGGGCAGAGGCCCGCCGAGTGGTGTTCCGAACCCGCGAACGACACTCCGCGATAAAGGAACTGGCCTCTGCTGGTATGTCGATCTCGGTGATCGGGCGGAAACTCTCCCTGAACCGGAGAACGGTACGGAGGTTCGTCCGCGCCACGGACGTCGAGGAGTTGCTGGCCACGCGGGCTTCCGGACAAGCCTGCTCGACGAATCCAAACCCTATCTGCGCGCATGGCTGCTCGACCCATCACCTAGCGCAGCAACCTAGACAATCCTTCCGCGAAGCCAGTAATAGCACGCTCGCCCTCATCCACCACGCCGGCTAGTAGAAAGAAGCTATGAGGCATGCCCGCATACTGGTGATGGACGACTGCAACGCCCGAAGCATGCAACTTGGACGTATATCGACTGGCATCATCTGACACTGGATCAATCTCTGCGTTGACGATAAACGCCGGCGGGGCGCTGGTCAGATTCATACTGAACAATGGCGAGAGTTCCGACGACTCCCGAAGCCACACGTCGGGCACGTACTGATCGATACACCATTCGAGTGCGGCACGCGAAAGAAGAGGCGCCGACCCGTATCGGTTCACCGAGTCACTACTCAAGGTCAGATCTAGCACCGGGCACAGAAGTCCCTGCGCCTTGACCGACGCACCGTCTGTACGTGCGCTGAGAGTCGCTGCGGTCGCCGCTGCGAGCATTCCCCCCGAGGAGTCTCCAGCAACCGCCAGCGCTTCACCGTCAATTCTCAGTTCATCAGAACGATCGGCCACCCAGCAGAACGACTCGATCGCATCTACGTGAGCGCACGGATAGGTGTTTTCGGGCGCAAGGCGATACGCCACCGAGATCACGCGGAGAGCTCCCTGGACGCTCAACTCGCGACACAGTCGGTCATGAGACTCCAGGCCGCCCCTGACGAAACCGCCACCGTGGAAGTACACGACACCCGGCACTGCTGCGGTTGCGCCTTTAGGGGAGTAACTCCGGGCCTTGACTACCCTCCCGCGGAGGGGAATCTTCAAGTCCCTCACATCGCAATGTGGATTGCGATCACCCGCCAAGCCGATCAACTTTTCGCCGCCCGCCCTGTACGCGGCGATGGATACGTCCCACGGCTGCACCGGCGGATTCGTTGATAGGGACGCCAGCAACTCAAGTACCTGAGGGTGCAGATTACTCATGAATGTCCTTCATAGATGTTCTCGCGGCACCTACGTGTTCCCGTAGCGGACTCACCAGTCGTCTCCTCCACAGCTGCTGTCAGAGGCGTACGACCCTCGTCGGGTCACACGCCGGTGTCTCAACTCTGCACCGAGCGTCGGCGTTAGTCAACATAGTGTCGATTATGTGGGCAGCAGTGGTTTGCTCTGCGTCAGCCCGCACCGCTATCACCGTGTGACCTGCAGGTACGTCATTAACCGACAGAGTGTTGACTCTTCTCGACTGTGAGTCTAATCTCAAAAATGTCCAAACCGTGACGTCACTCATCACCACGGCAAGCAACGAAAGGGACCCTCATGGTCACGAAGTCCGATGTCGACCAGATTCAGCCGACGACAAACCGAGACGGAGAGAGCTACGTCTCCCACCGCAGCGATGTGCATTTCAACATGACCGGCGACTTCATGACCGGTGTAGATTTCTGGATTCATGCGACCGGTGAAACCACCAATGGCCAGCTCATCATCATTGAGACCAACTGGGTTCGCGGAACCGAGCCGGTCTGGCACATCCATCACCGCGAAGAGGAAGGCTTCTTCGTGATGGACGGTGAAATCAAGATCCACACCGAAGACGGGTCCTACAATGCCGGCGCGGGTCAATTCGTCTGGGGGCGCAAGGATCAGCGGCACACCTACGAGGTAGTCGGAGAAGAGGCGAGGATCCTCGTGATCTTCGTTCCGGGCCCCGAGAGCCGCGGATTCGAACCCGGCGGCGGCATCGACAAGTACTTCTACGAAGCGCGCGATCGCGAATTGCGCACTCCGGAGCAGCTAGCCGCAGAGGTTGAGAATCTCAAGACGAACTATGGCTTGGAGATGTTCCCAGAGTTGCCGCACCCCCGGGACGCCAAAGCTTAAGCGGCCAAAGAACAATCAACTCGCCTCTTCGTGACTATGGAGTTTCTGTGACTACAAACGATGTCCATCTTGCAACGGTGCCGCACTGGATCGCTGGTGCCCCCTCCAGCTCGACGAACGGGCGGAGGTCGGAGATTGTCGATCCAGCCACGGGTCACGTACTGAGGCTTGTTGAGCTGGGAGGCGCTGCTGTCGTCCACGCGGCTGTGACCAGCGCCCGAAGCGCTGCGGGGGCCTGGGCTTCGACCCCGGCCCCCGTGCGCGCGACGACTCTGCACCGCTTCCGCGCCCTGATGCTTGAACACAGTGAGGAGCTTGCATCGATCATCACCTCGGAGCAGGGGAAAACCCTCGCGGACGCGAGAGGGGAGGTCGCCCGTTCTGTCGAAGCTGTCGAAGTTGCGATATCTGTAGTACAGCACCTCAAAGGTGAGTACGCAGAACAGGTCTCCAGAGGAGTCGACACATACTCGTTCCGCCAACCGCTCGGAGTGTGCGCTGGTATCACCCCATTCAACTTCCCCATCATGGTGCCGGTGTCAATGTTCGCGGCCGCGATCGCCTGCGGTAACTCGTTCGTGCTCAAACCAAGCGAGAGGGTGCCGTCCGCCTCGGTGCGGCTGGCGCAACTGCTCGCCGAAGCCGAGCTCCCCGACGGCGTCTTCAACGTCGTGCACGGTGGCGTTGACGCGGTGAACGCGTTGATCGAACACCCGGACGTCACTGCCATTTCCTTTGTGGGCTCCACCCCCGTTGCGCGTGAGATCTACCGCCAATCCGCCGCTGCCGGCAAGAAGGTTCAGGCACTGGGTGGAGCGAACAACCATATGGTCGTCATGCCTGACGCTGACCTGGACGCAGCGGCAGACGCACTGGCGTCCGCTGCATACGGCGCCGCCGGCCAGCGATGCATGGCCGTGCCCATCGCGGTAGCGGTCGGGGAAGTCGCGGACGAGCTAGTTGCCAAGACCGCTGAGCGGGCCACAGCCTTCCGTACCGGACCGGGGAATGACGAAGGCACCGACATGGGGCCGCTCATCTCAGAGGTCGCCATCGAACGAATCAGAGGTGCGTTGGAGGCGGCACCTAGCCAAGGGGCAAACGTCGTTGTAGACGGCCGTGCCAACATAACGTCCGAAGCCGGCTATTTTATCGGCCCGAGCTTAGTCGACAACGTAAGCGTCGACAGTGACCTCTATCAGAAGGAGGTGTTCGGACCGATTCTGAGTGTGGTCCGCGTCGATGATCTCGACGAAGCACTTCGCATTGTGAACGCCAGCCCATATGGCAATGGTGCGACCATCTTCACCGCAAGTGGAGTGGCCGGTCGCCGATTCGCTCACAGCGTCCAGGCCGGAAGCGTCGGGATCAACGTTCCCATTCCAGTTCCGATCTCTTGGTTCGGATTCGGAGGTTGGGGCGACTCGCGATTTGGCGATGACGGACTCAACTACGATGCATATCGCTTCTACACCAAGTCCAAGGTGGTCACCCAACGTTGGACTGAACCCCGAATGGGCGTGTCCCCTCATTTCGTTGCCGCGAGGCATCAATGACGATGGTCAATCGCTCCCCGTCCTCGCCTTCCGAAGATGCTCGGGAAGGAAGCACTCCGCGGCTGGATCATGTGGGGATACTTGTCCGCGACCTCGAGTTGGCCACCACACGCTGGCAGAGCAGATTCAACGTCAGCATCGCGCACACTTTCGAGGCGCCCTCTCACGCCATCCGCGCGACGTTTCTGGCCATAGCGTCGGCCAATATCGAGCTATACACCATCGACGATCCACACGTTCTCGATCTCGCGCTGGGCCGAGCCTCGGCAAAGCTCGACCACATTGCGTTGCGGTTCGACGGAAACGCGAGAGAGCTCGATCTCGCTGGATGCACGATCCGCGGGCCCGGACGGCCGGACCCGATCGGAGCTCCTTTCCTCATCGCCGACTCCGAGCATGTATGGACCGAGCCACCTGGAATCGACGTACTGCTACAGCTCATAACCTCGACCGACAGCACACCATAGCGCTGCGAACGTTGCCTCCCGGAGGCCTTCCACCATGTGTGAATGTGGGGTGAGAAACCGGGGCCAGAACTGCACCGCGACTAGGCAATTCATACACAAGTGGCCACCCGGTACGCCGATTGACCGGGAAGCACAACCAATCCGATTCACACTCACAAGAGGAGAGACCAATGGGACGCATGGACGGGAAGGTCGCCCTGGTAACAGGTGCGGCACGTGGAATGGGACGGGCGCACGCGATCCGGCTCGCTGAGGAGGGCGCCAATATCCTCGCCATCGACTGTCCGCCGGACACCGGGCTCCCGTATCCGACCGGATCAGCTGATGACCTCCAGATCACAGTCAAAGAGGTCGAAGCACTGGGACGACGAATCGTTGCACACGAGGGAGATGTCCGGAAGCAGTCGTCGCTCGACAAACTGGTTGCTGATGGCGTAAAGGCATTCGGTGGTCTGGACGTCGCGGTCGCCAACGCCGGGATCTGGACCGTACACCCGTTCCACGATATCCCTGAAGACGAGTTCACGGCTGTTCTGGACGTCAATATCACCGGAGTGTGGCGCACCTTCAAGGCAGTGTCGCCGGCGATCAAGGAACGGGGCGGCGGTTCCATCATCGTTACCTCTTCCGGCAACGGCGTGGAGGGATCACCCCATTACGCCCACTATGTCGCGTCGAAGCACGGTGTTATCGGGCTGGCGAGAAGCGCTGCGCTCGAGTTTGGTCAGTACGGAATTCGAGTCAATATCCTGCTCCCAGGGCCGACTGATACTCCAGCCCTCGATTGGCAGGGCGGATATGATCTCTGTGCAGGTAAAGGCCCCGGGCAGGGTGTGAAAGAAGACCTCGAAGGCGCGAAGTACTGGTCTGCCCTTCGCGATGTCGGGTTGCTGCCACCACGCGCCATGAGCGAAGCGGTGCTTTGGCTTGCGTCCGACGAGTCTCGTTGGACAACCGGACTCGAGATGCACGTTGACGGTGGCCATATGCTGATGCCAGGTCTGAATATGGCAAAGATGGCCGCCGATCAACCACAGTAACAACTACGACGTATCTTCGACTGGAAGAGAACGCACTTCCTGAAGGTCCGCATTTCCATGAGACAAATTTGAATCGCATAAAATCGATCGCAGCGAACCGGTTTTTAACCAGTTCGCTGCGATTGCATTGAACGACCCGAACTAATCGCTCTTCGAACGGCCTCTCCATTCCAAACCAAATACCGTTCTCAGCCATACGGTGGTGACCGTCTCCACCATGTCTTCGGTGCGAATTGCATTCTCGCTTCGCATGCTCATAAGTCCCAGGTTTCGTTCGCCCATCCACATTAGCGCTGCCGCCAGTGAACGAGCCGGTGGTCCATCAATAGCTACACCCGTAGCTCTGTCGCGCTCGATTGCAGCGGCCGCGGCATCGATAAAACGACCCAGTATTTTGTCCCACTGGGCCTGCAAAGTGGGTTCGGCCGCCGCTGCATCACCGACCTCGCGGAGTACGTGTCCATGTCGCTCCCATACGACCATGACCTCCGACACTGCATGCTCGATGGCAGCCTCCGGAGAAATTCCAGGAGGTCGCTCGAAGATCATTGATGATGCAGTGAACACATCGGCAGTCACACTCGATAGAAGCGCCGAAAGAACCTGCCATTTAGATTCGAAATAAAAATAGAAGGATGAACGCGACAATCCTGCCCTCTTGGCAAGGTCATCAATCGAAACGTTTCGTAACGGCTCGGTGCGCAGAATCTCATAAGCACCCTCAAGGATTGCTTGCTCGCGCATGTCGCCCTTGAGATTGCGCCTGCCAGTCCGAGGTTCGGATCCGTTGAGACCGTTTGAGAACGAAGTCGCCATGCCTACAGAGTAGGCCATTTCAACCTGCGAACGTAGCCGGGGGGCCGCGACGTCAGTACACGATATGCACCGCAACGTCGTCCGAGACGGCCTCTCGGATTGCACGGGAGTTCGGTAAAACAATCGGGGACGAATTCCCAGGGCCAGTCTTGGCCAAGTTGGAATACAGATCCGATTTAATGTTCATGTAGCAAGTCAACGACTGGTGCGGAATTGGTGACGCGGCACCCATTCCTCGGCTCGACAATCCATGCGCCTTGCGTTGCAGAGTTCTCGGCTCGCGCGAGCGTCACCCATCGAGGCACCGCACTAAGTCGACCCTCCTTCCATTGCGTAGGCAAACATCTTGCTAAGTATCTCGACTGCACGTTGATCATACTCGACACATCGTTTATATTGTACGTACGTGAACCCCGAGGGGCAACGTTCATCGGCACGCCGGCGAAACCCCCTCGCGGGGTAGCTCGTAACTCGTAATTCAGGTCGGTTCGCTCACTTGCGCGAAGGTCGCGTCCCGAAGCGCCGGCGCATCCGTAGCCCTTCTGACGCCACGCCAATCCAGGAGAAGTCGTTTCGATGTCATCAAATCTCGCGAAAAATCTTGTCGAGACTGCTCGGCAACTGGGCGATCGACCCGCGCTCCGGCTTGATGAAACCACCTTAAATTATTCTGAGTTCTCTCGTACCGCTGCGGCAGTGGCGGGGGACCTGCGTTCGCGAGGTATTCGATCCGGTGATCGGGTCGGCGTCGTACTGCCGAACGTCCCTGCGTTTCCAATCATCTTCTACGGGATTCTGATGGTGGGCGCCGTCGCAGTTCCGATCAACCCCATGCTCAAGGAGCGTGAGATCACATATTACTTGGACGACTCTGGGATGGCTCTCATCTATGGCTCGCGATCTCGCGGGGATCTGGTTGTGAAAGCCGCACTAGCGAAGAAGATTCCCGCGCTCATGGTCGATGACCGTGGTCCGAGTGACGCTGATCTGGCAGGAAACCCGATCGATGAACCTGTGGAGCGTAGCCGTGACGACACCGCAGTTCTTCTCTACACCTCTGGGACGACGGGCAGTCCTAAGGGAGCGGAACTCACCCATGAAAATATGTCGACCAATGCTTCGACGACTGCCGAGACTCTGATTCAAACCGGGTCCAATGACGTCATCTTGGGGTGCCTGCCACTGTTCCACGTGTTCGGCCTGACCTGTGGACTGAATGCCGCGGTGAAGTCAGGAGCTCTCCTGACTCTGATCCCCAAGTTTGATGCGGAATCAGCCCTGCGTGTTCTGGTTCGAGATGAGGTTACAGTCCTCGAAGGGGTCCCCACCATGTACTCCGCGATGCTCAACTCTCCCGAGGCCGACTCCGTCAAGCTATCCCATCTTCGCTGCTGCATCGTGGGGGGAGCGCCGATGCCCGTCGAGGTCCTCAAGGCGTTCGAACGAAGATTCGAATGCGAGATATACGAGGGGTACGGACTATCTGAAACCGCACCCATTGCGTGTTTCAACCAGCCCGGACACCCACGCAAAGCTGGCACGATCGGGATCCCCGTGCGCGGATGCACGCTGCGGCTAGTCGACGACGACGACAACGAAATTGTCGAATGTGATGAGGCCGGAGAAATCCAAATCCGCGGTGAGAACGTGATGAAGGGATACTGGGCTCGTCCGGCTGCCACCGCGAAGGCCATGAGCGACGGCTGGTTCCGCACAGGAGACATCGCCACACGAGATAGCGATGGCTACTACAGCATCATCGATCGAAAAAAGGACATCATTATTCGGGGTGGCTACAACGTGTACCCACGCGAAGTGGAAGAGGTTCTCTACGAGCATCCAGCCGTTGCCGAGGCAGCTGTTGTAGGTATCAAACACGCGCATCTCGGGGAGGAAATCGGAGCTGCCGTATCACTCAAACGCGGAGCGCACGTCGAGCCGCTTGAGATAATCGAGTTTGTTCGCGCCAGGCTCGCAGGGTACAAGTACCCCCGGCAGATTTGGTTTGTCCCCAGCCTCCCAAAAGGACCGACCGGCAAAATTCTTCGCAGGCAGGTTGAGCCGCCCGCCGCGGGCTGACTCTTCACAGATCCGAACCGGCGGTGAGTTTGTCCGTAAGGACGCTCGCCTTCACTTTGGAAGGTTCTCTGGCGCTCAACACAGCGCTTCTTCGGGTTGCTCTTCGTCGCCTGCTCGATAAGCCCGGTGACCTTGGGGGACCTGGAGACCATCGCACCCGCTGCGCGATCTTCAGCCCGAAATCTATTCCGCCTGCGGAACAAGCTCGAGGCCTCGGCCGCACGGGTGGGGTCCGATCGCGCCGAGTTGATGCGTCAGGCGCTCAGCGTGTGCTCGAGGCACCCACGATGGAGCAGGCTGGCAATCGCGAGATCTTCCTCTGCGAGAAGAACAGAGCGCTAACCCTGCGCGGGTCGAAGTTGGGACGAGTAACTTCGAGTGGGCAAACAATCGGTAATCCGAGGGCCTTCATGATTGAGTTTGATCCCTTCGCTACCCGTCCGGATGTGGCCGGGTCGGTCGTCGCAGACTTGGCGGCGGCCGGGTTCGCCGACGCCGCGGAGATCGGGCGCGGGGGTTTCGGGGTCGTCTACCGCTGTCGGCAGACTGCGCTCGATCGCACTGTGGCGGTGAAGGTGGTGACCGGGGGCCTCGACGAGGACAGCCGTGCGCGATTTCTGCGTGAGCAGCGTGCCGCGGGTCGGCTGACCGGCCATCCCAATGTCGTCAACGTCCTGCAGGTCGGAGTAACTGAGAACGACCGGCCGTACATTGTCATGCCCTTCTATGCCCATGACTCTCTCGATGCACACATCCGCAGGCGGGGTCCGTTGAGACTGGAGGATGCGCTGCGCGTCGGCGTCAAGATCGCTGGTGCCCTCCAAGCCGCGCACGACCTCGGTATCCTCCATCGTGACGTCAAGCCGGCTAACATTTTGCTCACCGATTACGGGGAGCCCGCGTTGACGGACTTCGGTATCGCGCACATCTCGGGCGGATTCGAAACCACCGCCGGAGTTGTGACCGGATCGCCGGCCTTCACGGCACCCGAGGTCATTGCCGGTGGCGCACCGAGTCCGGCCGCCGATGTGTACGGTCTGGGCGCGACCGTGTTCGCCGCCGCCACCGGCCACGCTGCCTTCGAACGCCGGAGTGGTGAGCAACTGGTCGCCCAGTTCGTTCGGATCACGACCGAGCCGACGCCGAACCCGCGAGAGCACGGCATCGCGAACGATGTCAGCACTGTGATCGAGGCGACGATGGCAAATGATCCTGCCGGTCGCCCATCCGTTGAGGAACTGGGTCAGCAGCTGCGGCACCTGCAATACGAGCACGGCTTTCCGATCGACGACATGGCCGGCCGCACCTTTCACGACGAAACCGACAACAGCGCCTCCAGTCACACGCCACCGGCGCACCCACCGCACGATGATGAGTCACCAGCTGCTCATTCAGTCCGCACCGGGGCGCTGCCGCTGCAGTTGACCAGCTTCATCGACCGTCGTGAAGAGACGGCGAAGGTCACTAGCTTGCTGTCGACGGCCCGCATGGTGACCTTGACCGGGATGGGAGGGGTGGGCAAAACCCGTCTGGGGCTACGAGTCGCCGGCCGAACGCAATCGCGTTTCGCTGATGGTGTGTTCCTGATCGAGCTGGGCGAGCTGCGCGACGACTCACTTCTCGTAGCCATGGTGGCGGATGCGCTGGGTTTACGCGACCGATCCGCGAGGCCACTTCTCGAGGTCCTCACGGAATTCCTCGCCCCGCGCGAAGTACTGCTCGTTCTGGACAACTGCGAGCAGGTGCTCGACGCGGTCGCGAAACTCTCCGAAGCGCTGCTCCGCACCATCCCGGGCCTGCGGATGCTCCTGACCAGCCGGGAGCCGATCGGTATCAGCGGCGAGGTGGCGATACCGATCGCCCCGCTTACGGTACCCGACGCCGACCATCTGCCGAGACGGCTGCCCGGAAACGACGCGGTGGCACTGTTCGCCGAGCGGGGCGCCGCGGTCCTGCCCGGCTTCGAGGTCACCGACGACAACAAGGTGACCATCGCCCGGATATGCCAGCGCCTCGACGGCCTGCCGTTGGCGATCGAGCTGGCCGCCGCGCGACTTCGGGCGATCTCCCCAGATGAGATTCTGCAGCGACTCACCGACCGCTACCGGTTCCTGACTCGCGGACACAGAGACGCCCCGTCACGGCAACAGACCCTGCGGATGTGCATCGACTGGAGCTATGACCTGTGCACACCCCTGGAACAACTGATGTGGGCTCGCCTGTCCATGTTCGCAGGTAGCTTCGAGCTCAATGCGGCCGAGCAGATCTTCGGGCAGGACCCGACCGTTGACGATTTCCTGGACACCGTCACCTCTCTCGTCGACAAGTCGATTCTCATTCGAGAACAGTCGGCTCCGGTCGCTCGGTTTCGGATGCTCGAGACCGTGCGCGACTACGGCCGGGAGAAGATCCGTGCCGACACCGATTACTCCGAGCTGCGCACCCGATACAGAAACTGGTACGTACAGCTGTCCTCGGACGCCGAGGCTGACTGGGTCGGTCCGCGGCAACTCGAGTGGCTGACCCGATTGGTCGCCGAACTGCCGAACTTCCGACAGGCACAAGAGTTTTGCCTCTCCGAAGATCCCGAGTCCGGGCTTGGCATGGCCGCAGCGCTGTTCCCTCTCTGGTTATCGCGCGGTCTATTGACCGAAGGACGGCGCTGGATCGATCGGCTCCTGGCGCAGTCGCCCCGCACCGTAGGCGTTGACCGCGCCAAGGCAATACTCTGGGCCAGCGTGATGGCCGGAGTGCAGGGCGACTCGCAGGCATCGATCACCCTGATCCAAGAAGGACGGACACTTACCGATCGATCGGCCGATCCTCTGCTGCAGGCGCACATCGACCTTGCGGAAGGTTACCGGGCCTTTTACGGCGGCGACGTCGAGTATGCACAAATCCATTTCGAGGCCGCACGACCAACCTACGCCGCCGTGCCGAGCGCGCTTGCTCTCCACATCCTCTTGTTGCAGGGTCTCGGGTTCGCGTACGAGTTGCTCAATCACACTGAGCGCGCCATCGAATGTTACGAGAGTGCACTCGCGGTCACCGAAGAGCACGGTGAAGCAGTGCATCGGTCGTATTTGCTGTGGGCCCTGGCCGTGGTGGTGTGGCGACACGCCAATACCGAACGGGCGAACGAGCTACTCCAACAGGCGCTCCGCGCTGCGCGGAAAGTCAATGAGCGGCTCGTCATCAGCATGTGCCTACAAGCACTCGCGTGGATCGCTGCCGAGGAAGGTGCTTTCGAACGAGCCGTGGTGTTGAGCTCAGCTGCAGAAAACCTCAGCAATGCCATAGGGAGTTCCCCGATATTCGTATCTGGGTTGGTCCAGTACCGCGAGAGAAGCGAACGGGATACACGGAGAGCGCTGAGCGAAAAGACATTTGCCGCAGCTCAGAGAAAAGGGAACAAGCTGGGAGTGGAGTCCGCGGTCGCCTACGCACTCGGTGAGCAAAGTCCGGCGTCAAACACACCGACCACTGGACAGGCCGGTCCGACCAAGCGCGAGCGTGAGGTCGCCGAGTTGGTCGCCGAGGGGTTGACCAATAGAGAGATAGCGTCCCGCTTGACGATATCTGTGCGTACCGCGCAGGGGCACATCGAACACCTTCTTGCCAAGTTGGGCTTCACCTCGCGTGCCCAGATCGCTGCATGGGTGGTGGAATCACGGCGAATCACGCCCTGACACGATGCGGTACGGACGCTCAGTCTCTACAGGCGCCCGGAAATTCGTTGACGTTGGTCGATTAGCGTTCCAGAAGCAACACCGACACTACTCGGAGGTTGCGATGCAGGACTCGACACAGCGCGACGGAGGACACCCCGGCATTGCTCTGACGGAGAAGCGGGAACAGTTCGCGATAGCGCCCCGTGGGGTGGTGGGCTTTGAGGTCGAATCCTCGGTGCCTACTCGCCACGGTTGATCGCGGCGATGGCCTCAGTATCGCCGCTGGGGCCCAGCAACGCCATCGACCCCTCGGAGAGGTAGCGGCGCTCGCCGGACTGCCACTCGTCGTGCATGTCGGCCAGGACCGCACAGATGAGTCGGATCACGGCCGCCTCGTTCGGGAAGATGCCCACGACGCGGGCTCTGCGCTTGATCTCTTTGTTCACCCGCTCCAACGGATTCGTCGACCAGATCTTCGACCAATGCGCCCGCGGAAATGTACTGAACGCCACGACCTCTGACTTCGCCTGATCCATCAACGGACCGATCTTGGGGAACCGGCCAGCCAACTGATCGCGGACCTCGTCCCACGTCGAGGCGGCGGTCGCGGGATCGGGCTGGGCGAAGATCGTGCGAAACACCGCGGCGACCATGTCGGAGTGCGACTTGGGGACATGCGCCAACAGGTTTCGCGCGAAATGCACCCGACACCGCTGATGCCCCGACCCCTGGAACGAGCGCCGCAGTGCCGCGACCAGGCCGGCATGCTGGTCACTGATGACCAGTCGGACACCGGACAGGCCGCGTTTCTTCAGCGAAGCGAGGAAGCCGCGCCAGAACACCTCGTCCTCACTGTCCCCGACATCGAGGCCTGGGGGTACCACCCGCTTGCGGGGGCGGACCTCACGCGCACCCTCGGCGGTGATCCCCGTGGCGACCACGACCGCCACCGATGTCACCTGCGAGGAGCTGTTGCGTACGTGCAGGTAGGTCGCATCGAGGTAGACGTAAGGAAACGCGGTGTGGTCGAGCGGGCGGGTCCGGAACGCGCCAACAACTTCGTCGAGGCCCGCGCAGATCCGCGACACCTCGGACTTGGAAGTACCCGAATCGATTCCCAGAGCCGCCACGAGGTCGTCCACGCTGCGGGTGGAAACTCCGTGCACGTAGGCCTCCATCACCACCGCGTACAGCGCTTGGTCGATCCGTCGGCGGGGTTCGAGGATCGAGGGGTAGAACGAGCCCTTGCGCAGTTTCGGG
Organism: Rhodococcus sp. G6(2025); assembly: GCF_058628105.1. Lineage (NCBI taxonomy): Bacteria > Bacillati > Actinomycetota > Actinomycetes > Mycobacteriales > Nocardiaceae > Rhodococcus > Rhodococcus sp. G6(2025). Next base: position 212,657 of record NZ_CP179751.1, on the reverse strand, counting down.
ATCCGCAATTGGACGTCGCCGGCTTGGGTGGCCACCAGCCGGGGCCTGGCCCCGTTGCGTTCGGTGGTGCGGGCCTCGGTGCGTTCATAGCGGCCCGCGCCGATCTGTTCGGTGGCTTCGGTTTCGATCAGTTCTTGCATGACCATCCGGACCGATTCACGGATCAGATCCACGCCTTCTCCGGCACGGAATGCGTCGAGTAGCTCGGACAGGGCAGACTGGGACAGGGCCATCGGTGCACCTCTTTCTTCGATGCGTGCTTGGCCGTACACACCGAAGATCCCGCCGATGGCCCTCTCTACGTCGGAGCCGCGCCGCTCAGCCCAAACCCCACTACTCCACCGGGACGCCTATCACTTCGCTCGGCTGATCCGGCTAGGGGTGAGTAACTCTGAGGCGTGCCGCCGTGTCGGAATCAACCGCCGGACCGGGACACGATGGCGGTTCGGTCGCACGATGACGTCCACTCGCCGTGGCAGCGCGGCAGCAATGAGAACCTCAACGGGCCTCTGCGTCAGTACTTTCCCAAAGCCAGCGACCTCAGCATCCATAGTTCAGAGCGTCTGGTCGAGGTTGCCTCCCAGTTGAATACTCGACCCCGCAAGACCCTGGAGTGGGCAACTCCGGTTTCGCCCCTTACTGAAATACCCTCATCCCACGACAAGCCCGACTGTTGTGATTCTGCCCACCAAAAGGCACGCCGAGTGGTCCGATTCTGATCCCGGACGCCAACCTCTGCCATGGAAGGTCCGATGGATCGGCAGCGACAGGGCCGGGGGCCTTCGCAACGAGAATGGAATGAGCGATCGGTTGGAAGTCCGCTCGGAAATGCACCGAACTCTTGACGACCACGATTTCGCTATCTTCGGGTTCTAAGCCGACCATCCGGAATTGGTTGCGGTCGAATAACTGTGACTTCCAGGTTGTGACGACGATTCTGACGCCGCCAATTCGAAGGCAGGCGGATGGGCCCTGGTCGATCTCATTGCCACGCATCATCGGGCCGCCGAAGCGGCACCGACCATCTGAGACTCGCTCCACTACGAACGTCTCTTTGAGGGGTTCATCGCCAGGGATACTCGATTGGCCGCCGAGAGCGACCGTGATCGGTTGCCCCGGTCCCGCTGCGTGCGCGGCTGAAGCGACGTCGGGGTCACAAATCGCACCGACTATTGCGCGCTCCGCATCGGCGTCGAGAAGAGCCCGGATAATGCCCATCGTATTGGCGTTACCACCAGCTCCCGGATTATCCTGGGTGTCCGCAATGATTACGGGGCGGGTGGATGCGCCCGCAATCCTGATGGCGTCGCCCACGGCGGCCGACGGACCCTGTAGCGATACCATCCATTCGGACTCGCGTCCGACAACTTCGTTGTAGAGGACCTCGACGGCGCGCTCAAGGTCCGCCCGGTCACTTCCATATCCCCACACTGTGGGCCCGCACTCAGGAAAGTCGCTGCTCGGGAATCCGGCGGCAAAGGACATGCACGAGGTATCGCCCCCAAGGGCTCCGAGTTTTTCGTAGACGAGTCCTGCCGGGTCTGTGAATGTGCATCCCGCGTTGATCGGGATCAGAAATGGGATGCGTCGAATCACGCAATGGAGGGTTTCCCCAGCAGTGAGCCTGAGCAGCAAACCCGCGGCTCGCGCCCCCGTTTCGGCCATGTCGGTGTGGGGATACGTGCGGTAGGCAACGAGAGCGTCGGCGTTCTCGACCATTCGAGCCGTGACATTGGCGTGCAGGTCCAGGCTTGCGACGATGGGCACTCTATCCCCGACGATCGCCCGCAATCGAGTTAGAAGTTCGCCTTCACCATCGTCATGGTGCTCCGCGACCATCGCTCCGTGGAGGTCGAGGTAGATGGCGTCGGGGGCGGCGACGGCAGCCGCGGATGTTATCTCACCGCAGATCCTTTCATATGTATCGCGTGTCACTGGAGCAGACGGGCTCGCTCCTGCCCAGATGACCGGCACGATCGTAATACCTTTGCTCTTGACCTCCTTGAGGAACCCTCCCATCGGGATGTTGACCTCCTCGAGTTCGTGCACAGAGCCTCCCCGTCGCAGAGCGGGAAATCCCTCGCCGTTGACGAAGCTGTCGTAACTCGCGGGCGGTCCCACTGCGAATGTGTTCGTTTCGTGTTGGAAGCCTGCCACTAGTATGCGCACAGCAAATTCCTCCTCATGGTTCGGTTCTAAGGGTTTCTGTTGGCAAGGGGCGCAGAGTCGCGGGCCAAGGGTCGGGGGCTCGGGTCATCTGCCGCGAACGGCGATTTGCGGGGAAGGCGGTTCGCGAAGATCAGCAACCCGCCGACGAGCACCACCCCTGCCATGACCACTAACCCGGGGGACGCGCTTCCAGTCGAATCCTTGATGTAGCCGATCAGTGTCGGGCTGAAGAATCCGCCGAGTAAGCCGATGCTGTTGATGAAGGCAATACCGCCCGCGGCGGCTGTTCCGCTGAGGTAGCCGGCTGGGATGGCCCAGAATACGATATAGGCACCCTGTAGGCACGCTGTGGCCACGATGATCGCAACGAACGAGACGAGGAAATTGTTCGCCGTCAGCGCTGAGATAAGAAGCGCGGCCGCAGCGGCAAGGGCTGGCACGGAGCTGTGCAGGCGTCGTTCGCCCCGCTTGTCCGAGTGGCGGGCGAGTGGAAACATGACGAGCAGCGCGACGAGATAGGGGGCTGCGGACAATTGCCCGATTTGCGTCGTGCTTGCGACTCCGTTTTCTTTGAGAATCGTCGGCAACCAGAATGCGACGGTGTACAGGCCGCCGATCAGGCAAAAGTACCCGATGGCCAGCGCGTAAATGCGGGGATCCCGCAAGACTTGTAGAAAGTTATGGGTGGACGCAGCGTCCTCCGTATCCGACACCTCCTGCTGGATTACTGCCTTCTCGGCGTCGGTGAGCCAACTCGCCAGGTTCGGCCGGTCTACCAACGTTTTCCACACGACGAACCCGAGCAGGACACATGGCAGACCCTCGGCGAGAAACATCCATTGCCACCCTGCGAGACCGAGCGTTCCGTCGAACCTGGTGATTGTCCAGGACGAGATCGGCCCGCCGATCATTGATCCCAGCGGTCCAGGGATCATTAGCAGAGCCATCGCCCCAGCCATCCGCGCCCGCGGAAACCATAAGGTCAGGTAGAAGATGATGCCAGGCGCGAAACCGGCCTCAAAGACCCCGAGAAGAAATCGCAGTACATAGAACGTCATCGCGTTGGTAACAAACATCATTGTCGCAGAGGTGATTCCCCATAGAACCATGATCCGGAAGAGGGTCTTGCGAGTGCCGATTTTCTCCAGAAGCAAGTTGCTGGGGACTTCGAAGAGAGCGTACGCGAGGAAGAAGATCCCGGCTGCCAGACCGTACGCTGACTCGCTGATCCCTACATCTTCGGTCATCTGAAGCTTTGCGTACCCGATGTTTACCCGGTCTAGGTAGGCGAAGGTGTAACAGAGCACAAGCAGCGGCAGAATCCGCAGGCCGATTTTCCGATAAAGCTTGTCGCGATCGATAGTGGCGCCAATGTCGACCATAGTGGTGTTCTCCAACTCTTGCCAGATGTTCTGCACGGCGGCCGTTGCCATGGAATGTTGACAAGAGTGCGTGAGCACCGGCATCCCACCTACAGAATGATGGAAAGATGCTAATTCTCGGCATATTTTGATTGAAAACGACATTGTCGGATCCCGCCGAAGGGAAGGGGCCACATGCTAGACGAACTCGACCTTGCGTTGGTAGATGCTCTGCAGGTCAACCCACGCGCCAGTTGGGCGGCGCTGGGTGATGTCCTCGAACTGGCGCCGGTCACTCTGGCACGTCGATGGCAGCGGCTCGCTGAATCGGGGGCGGCGTGGATCTCGGTGTCGTTAAGTAACTGGGGGTCCCGCGGTGCGGTAGTAGAATTCTTGTGTCGGCCGGGGTCCGAGTTGTCCGTTGCGCGGGAGCTGTCCGAGGTCCCAAACATCAGCACGGTTTGCGTCACAACCGGTGAGTATCAGGTGCTGGCGCTGATGCTCGCCCCCACTCTTGCTGGGATCTCTGTTGCCTTGTTGGAAGCGCTGCCGGTTCCTGATGCAGTTGTTCGTCTACGCACTCACGTTTACGGAAGCACGTTCGGAGGAATTTTCTGGCGTCTGGGTGTCTTGAATCGCATGCAGATGGACCAGGTCCGCAATGAACTGGGAAAACCCCCATCGCCGATAGCTCGTGCGGAAACCACTCCGCAGAGCAGATCATTGGACAGCGGGGATCACGCCTTGTTCCTGGCGTTGGGACATGACGGCAGGCGTGCCTACACCGATCTCGCCGATGATCTCGGCAGCACACCCCAAGCAGTGAAACGAAGGCTGGACCGCCTGCGTCGCCATGGCGATATCGTCTTTCGATGCGACGTGGCACGTTCGCTCGTAGGTTGGCATTCCATGGCTCTGTTCTGGATTCGGGTGCCCGACGCAGACATGCAGGTGGTCGGCCGTTCCATCGGAACCTGGTCCGAAACACGCCATTGTGCAGCTGTCGCCAGCCCTGCAAACCTTTGCGTCATCGTGAATCTGCGTTCTCTGGAACATCTCGACGAGCTGCTGCTTCGGCTGGCTCGGGATCACCCTTCTGTGGAAGTGGTCGACCGTCGGTTGGTTCTGCGCCAGGTGAAGGTCTACGGGCGGATAGTCGACGAGCAAGGTCGGTGCGTCCGAGTCATTCCGGTGGATCCGTGGTTCCGTACTGAAGACCACCTGATATAGGCAGCTGCGGGCGGCACCCACACCCGCACCCTGTCGCGTTCTGAATCGTCCCGAGTTTGATGCACACCTAACACCGCGATCAGTTCGGGGTCGTACGGATCTGCCGTGCGCTCAGTGCACGATCGCCCCGAGAACCATCTACGCCTGGCTGACGCGGCCGTTGTCGAGGCGGGCGTTGTGGGACGCCACCATCACCGCGGTGCTGGCCTCGTACTGCGTCGAGCGTGACGAGCACGGTGGGCGCAGACCGGAGTCGCTGTACGGCTCGTTGAAGATGTGGGCCCACCTGCGCCGCCAGGGTATCGAGGTGGCCCGCTGCACGTGGAGCGGCTCATGCGTGTCAACGGGTGGGGTGGTGCCACCCGGGCGAAGAGGGTTCGCACCACCGTGCCGGAGCTATCGGTGCCGGCGGCCGCCGGATCTGGTCGACCGGAACTTTCGGGTCGACCGGCCCGACGCCCTCTATGTCGCAGACTTCACGTACGTGCGGATGGTGCCCGGCTTCGCTACACGACGATCGTGATCGATGCGTTCGCCGGCACGATTGTCGGTTGGGAGGTGTCGGCGTCCAAGGAGACCGCCTTCGTGCAGCGGGCGGTGAACCAGGCCTGCACGCTGCGGTCGATGCAGCAGATGAACGCGCTGCGCACCATTCGGACGTGGGTCGCAAACCAGCTTCAACTGGTGGAAGCAACACCTCGATCATGGAGGTGTGGGAATGGGACGCCACCCGGGTGGGCGGCAGCGTTTACGGGGCGTGCGGTGATGCGGTCACCGGGACGTCCTCCGGTGCGCCGAGACCTCGAGCGGGCATTCTGGGCGCGGATCGCCGAAGGTCTCACAAGGACGAATCAGCGACAGCGTGCGGCGTGTCGGGGCCGGTAGGGACATGTTGGTTCCGCCAGGCTGTCGGGATGCCACCGATCGAGTCGATCCCGGTCTCGGGAAGGTACCTGTCGTTCACCGAACGCGAGGATATCGCGCTGCGGCGAGCCAAGGGTATGAGTATGCGCGGCATCGCTGGCCGACTCGGACGATCCCCGTCGACGATCTCGCGAGAGTTGCGGCGGAACGCCGCCACCGGTAATGGGAAGCTCTCATACCGGGCGTCGACCGCACAGTGGAAGGCCGACCTCGCCGCCAGGCGCCCGAAGCCGGCGAAGGTCGCCGAACACGATCGATTGATTGGCCGCAACAAGCCTCGGCGCGGTGACCGTTGGTGGGCGACGGCGTGGAGTCCGGAGCAGATCTCGAGTCGCCTACTGATCGACTATCCGGAGGATCCGTCGATGCGCATTTCAGATGAGGCGATCTACCAATCGCTCTTCATCGAGGGGCGTGGCGGCTTGGAGCGGGAGCTCGCCGCGTGCCTGCGCACCGGTCGGGCGGTACGTAAGCCTCGTGCGCGAGCACGGAAGCAGCGCATCGGTTTCATCACCAATGAGGTGACCATCGGAGCTCGGCCGGGGGAGGTCGAGAGTCGGAAGACGCTGGGGCATTGGGGGGGCGACCTCGCTATCAGGTCTGAACCGGTCCGCGATCGGCACGCCGGTCGCGCGCACCAGCAGATTCACGACACTGCTACATCTGCCGCGCCTGAAAGGTTATGGGATAGCGGCGATGATGAAGCACGGGCCAGGCGCTGTCCGGATATGGTTCGGTGTCCGTTCGTGATGCTCTGGCCGCGACGCTGACACCATTGCCCGAGCATCTACGCAGATCCGTGACATGGGATCGGGGAAGGGAACTGGCGCGTCATGCTGAGTTGACGGCACCAACGGGTATCCGTGTCTACTTCTGCGATCCGTAAAGTCCATGGCAGCGCGGGACGAGCGAGAACATGAATGGGCTCCTGCGGCAGTATTTCCCGAAGGGTACTGATCTGTCGCGATACAAGTTCCGTGAACTTCAGGCGATCGCTGATGCGCTCAACAACCGCCCTCGAAGATCCACGGTTGGAGAACTCCAGCGGAAGTGTTTGCCGAACAGGTACACTCGTCCTCGCGGCACATTGTTGCGACGACCGGTTGAATCCGCCCACCTCTGCGTGGGTGTATTGGTTCAACACCCGCCAGGCTTATGCACCGCCTCGCGCGAATCCCTCCAACCGAGTACGAGGCCACGAAACTACGCTGAATACCGTGCCGACCGACCGGTCGCACACAAATGACACTGTGTGCATCAGACTCGGGATGGTTCATTCAGCGCGGTAGGTTACAGATTCACTGATGGTAACTTGTGCGATGTCACCAGCCCATTGTCAGTGGTCGGCAGCTTCCGAACTGTTCATCGCGGGCCAGTGCTCGAAGCTTCGAAGTGGGGAATAAGTGCCGGCGATGATCCGGAACACGGCGGTGCGGGGTGTTTCCGGGCGGTGCACGCCAAATGTAGCGGCATCATTGTCGATTCTGTTGGGTGGTTGGGGGTATCGACCTACCACTGGATGCAGCGAACCGGCGGAGGGTGGGGCGAGCTCGGCGGCTGCGAAGCGATTGCCTGGCGCTGATGTCGTCTTGGTCGCCACCGGTACGGGATCGGGGAGCCGATGGTGTGGTTGCGTCGGCTCCCCGGGATCGGTGTTGGGGCGGAGGACTTTGACGATCCCCCGCGACTGTGGGGTTCTCGATCGTCGAGGGGGTATCGGATGTTTGCCCGTCCACGATCTGCCGAAGGGTGCGGCGCAGGATTTTGCGGGATCGGGTTTTCGGCAGCCTGGGAACGATGTCGACTCCGGAGAGCGAGGCGATGGCGCCGATCTTTGCGCGGACCAGGTCACTGAGTTCGGTTGGCAGGGTGTCGATGCGCTCGGAGTAGATGGTTGTCGGGACCACGAGTGTGGCGAGAGCGACAGGGGAGGGGTGGTTTGATCCAGGCTGGGCCTTCTCGCCGGTCCGGGACCGGGTTGCCGTCGCTGGCCTTGGTAGTAGGCGTGCTCAGACCGGACTGCGGTGGCACCGTTGATGTCGACGCGCGCCCAGCGGCAACGCCCCTATTATTTGAACAATCCGTGGATGAGGCGTTCGGGCTGAGGCACAGAGGGTGGTGCCGGTCGTCCGGCGAGTGCGCACAGGGGTCCGGCAGTTGCGGCAGTGGAACCCTCGGGTTGGTGAGCGTCCTCGTCAGACGACCGGCCATCGCGATCAGTCGTCGAGCACTGCCAGGGCGTCGACCTCGACGAGCAGGCCTGGCGGAAGCTGCATGTAGACGGTGGTGCGGGTGGGGAAGGGCTCGCCGACGGCGGCGGTGTATGCCTCGTTCATCTCGGCCAGATGGGCGGGGTCGGTGAGGTATACGCGCAGCATCACGACGTCCTCGAGGCCCGCGCCGCCCGCCTCTAGGACGGCGGTGACGTTGCGCAGGGCCTGTGTGGTCTGTTCGGCGACCGTGGTGCCGGCGACCTCACCGGTGTCCGGGTCGAAGGGGAGCTGCCCGGAGACTTGCAGGAGGGGCCCTTACGGATGCCTTGGGACAGCGGGGCCGGCAGGGTGGGTGCGTTCTCGGTGGTGATGACGGTTCTGGTCACGGTGTTGCTTGTGAGGTTGCGGACGGATCCACATGCGGGTCAGCTCCAGGCTTGGCGCTCGCGGCTTCTGGGGTCGTCGACCTGGGTCCAGTGGGCGTTGATGCGCATGGTGGCCCGGCGCTCGGTGTCGTACGGGTCCCAGCCGGGGTTGCCGGTCTGGGCGAACCGGACCCAGGCGGCGTGCATGCGGGTGGCGAGATCGGTGGGGGGCTTGTCGGGGCCGAGTAGGGCGTCGGGGCCTTTCAGCTCGGGCCGATCCGTGCGGTCGAAGACGAAGGGCAGCTCGACTGCGTGGGTGGCGCCGAGCTGTCCGTCCAGGGCGTGGGAGCGCCAGGCGAACTCGTAGGCGTAGGTGGCGGACTCGGGGTGGGCGGCGTGTGCGCCGGCCAGGGCCCAGCTGCCCGCGCCGAACAGCGCGTCGCCCATGATGGCGGAGCGCAGCTCGCCGAGGGACGCCTCGGGGCGTGTCGTGCGGTAGGTCTCGACGAGTTGCGTCGGTTTTGGGTGCGAGCGCACCGCCGTGTCGTCGACGTCCCCGGCGGTCGAGGTGGAGTACTTGCCTACGGGGACCAGGTAGAGGTTTCCCTCTTCGGTGTTGGTCCCGATGAGCAGGTCGATGTCGCTGCTGTGCCCGGCGGTGACGGATTCGGCGGGCTGCGTGTCGAGGACGAGGCTGAAGGGGCTGAGTCCGATCAGTGGGTCGTGGTGGGTCTCGGTGTGCAGGTCGATGCCCGCGAGCCGGGAGGCGGCCTCGACCAGGCGGGCGTCGGAGATGTCCGCGAAGGCGTCGAGGTGGGGCTCGATGTCCAGGGCCTCGGCTGCTGCCTGGGTGACGCAGGCGGCCTGATCGGTGGTGAATGCCCCTAGGCCGCTGCCGCTTTGGACGATGGCCCGACGGAAGAGGCTCGTGGCGTCGGGGGTGGCGAGGACGCCGCTGACGATGGTCGCCCCGGCCGACTGGCCGAAGAGGGTGACGTTGTGCGGGTCACCGTCGAAGGCGGCGATGTTCTCCCGCACCCAGCGCAGTGCGGCGACGACGTCGAGCAGGCCGCGGTTGGCGGGCGCCCCGGGGATGTCGAGGAACCCGGCGATGCCGAGTCGGTAGTTGAGGGTGACGAGGACGACGCCGTCGCGGGCGAAGGCGGAGCCGTCGTACATCGCGGACCGCGTCGATCCGGCGACGAATCCGCCGCCGTGGACGAACACCATGACGGGCAGGTCGTCACCACCGCTACCGCCGCCGTGGGCGGGTGTGAAGACGTTGACGGTGAGGTAGTCGTCGCCGCGGCTCCAGCCGGTGCCGAAGTAGGGGGTCATGTTCACGCTGCCGAGCTTGCGTTCGGACTGCGGCGCGTTGGGTCCGGGCGCGGTGGCGTCCCGTATGCCGTCCCACGGCTCGTGCGGCTCGGGCGGCGCGAATCGGCCGGCGCCGCGTGGCGGGGCGGCGTAGGGGATGTTGAGGAAAGCGGCGGTGTCGCCCTGGCGCAGGCCGCGAACGGTTCCGTGCGCCGTGGTCACGATGGGGTCGGGGTGGTGGAGGTTCACGGTGGTGACTTTCCTCAGGGTCTCAGGCCTGCTCGGTGTACGGGGCGAAGGGGGCCCAGCCTTTGATGGCGAATTTGTCTGCTTCGCGGACCACTTCGGCGGCGCCGTGGCCGCCGAAGTGCGCGGGGATCACGAGTGCGTTGTTGTCGGCCGCCCAGCCCAGCACCTTGCGGCGGGTGGCGCGCGAGCCCGCGGGGTCCTCGCAGAAGCAGCTGTTGGCGTGGGGCTCGACGATCTGCACGGGGCTGTGGAGCATGTCACCGACGAACACCGCGCGGTCTGTCCCGGAGATGAGGGTCAGCACGCAGGAGCCCGGGGTGTGTCCGGGGGCCGGGTCGAGGCGCAGGTCGGCGTCGATCTGGTGGCTGTTCTCCCACAGTAGCGTCTGGCCGGCCTGGTGCACCGGGGCCACGCTGTCCTCGAAGACGTTCTGGTTGCCGCGACCGAGCAGTGGCTTGTGGTCGTTTGCGGGATTCCAGAAGTCGAAGTCGTCCTTCGGCATCAGATAGGTGGCGTTGGGGAACGTGGGCACCCACTGCTGGTCGTGCAGGTACGTGTTCCAGCCGACGTGATCGATGTGGAGATGGGTGTTGATCACGATGTCTACGTCCTCGGGCTCGACGCCGGCCCGGGCGAGATTGGCGAGGAAGCCTGTTTCGAGGCGGTTCCACACCGGTGCGTAGGGGCGGTCCTTGTGATTGCCCACGCCGGTGTCGACCAGGATGGTCTTGCCCCCGCTGCGCAGCAGCCAGGTCTGGATCGCGGAATTGACGATGTTGGTCTCGGAATCGAGGAAGTTCGGCGTCAGCCAGGAGGCGTTGTCGCCCCACACCTCTTTCGGACTATCCGGGAAGAAGGTGTCGGGCGTCATGTCGACGGAGCCGAAGTACTCCCATACCCGGGTGATGGTGACATTGCCGAGCGTGATCTGGTCCATGAAGTGTCCTTGGAGAATGCGGAGGATTCCCTAGAAACAGTACGAGCGGCCCCGGCGCGCGCGGTATCGGTAACGTGACTGCATCTGCGCGCAGAGCCTGGGCGCGGGGCGCTTGTAGCCTGGACGGGCCAGCGCGAGGCGACTTCGATCCAAAACCACAATTCAATTTCCGGGAGACTCGGTGGACGAGCACACAGGCGACCTCGGTGCGGTGACGAGACCGGATCCGGATCCGGATCCGGAGGAGTTGATCCTCGGCCGGGACGCGGAACTGGCACGCCTGTTTCGTGCGGTGGACTCGGCGTCGGCCGATCCCGTGCTGATACTGGCCGGTGAGATGGGCACGGGCAAGAGTGCACTGCTCGACCGTGCGGTCCGCCGGGCCGAAGCGAGCGGTGCTCGGGTACTGCGCGCGGAGGGCAGCGAGTCGGAGTCGAGCCTGGCGTTCTCCGCCCTGCATCAGTTGCTGCGGTCGCTGCGGGCCGAGATGGACGGACTACCGGAAAGGCAGCGCGCTGCGCTGGTGCACGCCTTCGGCGCGGGCCCGGCCCCGTCGGGACCCGATCTCATGCTGGTCGGGGTCGCCGTCCTGAATCTGTTGTCAGATCTGGGCGACCGGGGACCTGTGCTCGTGGTCCTCGACGACGCGCAGTGGTGTGACCGCGCTTCCCTGGACGTGCTGTCCTTCGCCGCCCGACGGCTGGCAGGTGAACCGGTCACGATACTGATCGGAGCCCGTAGCGGCGATCATGTCCCGGGATTCGACCGTCATGTGCCGACGCTCACCCTGGAGCCGCTCGACAACGCCGCGGCGGGTCGGCTGCTCGACCTGCAGCCGACGAGCCCCACCAGCCACACCAGGACACGGATCCTCGAGCAGGCCGGCGGTAACCCGCTGGCGCTGGTGGAACTGACGAGGGCAGCATCGGCACACGTCACGGCTGCGCCGCCGCCGTCCGCAGGTCCGCTCCCGCTCACCGATCACCTGGAGCGAATCTTCACCGCCCGCCTGAGCGGGCTCCCCACTTCCACGGCCGAGGCGCTGCTGCTTCTGGCCGCCATGGACAGCGCCGACTCCACGATCGCCGCCGCGGTGGGACTGCCGGCCGCCCAGGACGCGGCCTGGCTGCCCTCTGATCAGGCCGGGTTGGTCCGCCGCACCGGCAGGGACGTCCGGTTCCGCCACCCACTGGTCCGTTCCGCCGTCTATCACGCCGCATCCTCGGGTGCCCAGCGACAGGCGCATCTCGCGCTCGCCGAGATGCTGCGGGGCGAACCGGATCGGCGTGCCTGGCATCTGGCCGCCGCCTGCCCGGGGCCAGACGCGGACGTGTCGGCGGAGCTGGAGCGGACCGCCGCCCGGGCCCGTCGGCGCGGCGGGCACGCGGCGGCGGGCAAGGCCCTGCAGCGCGCCGCCGAACTCGCACCACGGCGCGAGGACAGCGCCCGGCTGCTGGTCGAAGCCGCTTCAGCGGCCGTGTTCACCGGAGACATCGCTTGGGTCGAGGAACTGGCCGCCGCGGCACGCGCGCGCACCGATGACCCGTCGCTGCTCGCCTCCGCCGCCGTGCACGCCGGACGGCTGGCGGTCCTGACGGTGCGCCACGCCACGGTGTTCTCCCGCCTGACCGAGGCCGCCGAGCAGTTGGCGCACTCCCAGCCCGCCGCAGCGCTGGACCTCCTGGCCGGCGCGGCCGTGGTCCGCTTCTACGCCGGAGAGGACACCCAGCGCCACCGCATCGAGGACCTCCTGCGGGGCCTGCCCGACGATGCCTCAAACACCGGTGTGCGCACCTGGGTGAGGGCTGTCTCGGACCCCTTCGACGAGCGGGCGGGACTCGTCGCCCTGCTGCCCCAGCTGGCCGCCGAGGCGGAAACACGGCCGGAGCAGCTCATCACCGTCGGGATCATGGCCTGGCTCTTGGACGAGACCCCACAGGCCGTCCGCGCCTTCGACGAAGCCTTCCACCGCTGGGAGTTGCAGGGAGCTCTGCCAGAGGGTCTCGGCGGAGCGGTCGCCTGGGCCTATGTCGAGCGCGGCAGGTGGGAACAAGCCCGCGAGGCGTGCACCCGCACCACCGCGGTCGGCCGAGCGGCCGGCCTCGACCACGCCGTGGCCTGCGCGGCCACCGTGGACGCCGCCGTGCTGGCCTTCCAGGGCGATGCGCCCTCAGCCCGTACCAGAGCCGAGGAGGCACTCGCCCTGATCGATCCGCTGGAAAGCCGCTCGGTCGCCGTGTATGCCCGTCGTGCGCTCGGTGCCGCGGCCGCCGCGGAAGGCGCGTACGAGACCGCGTATGACCAACTCCGCATGATCTTCACGGCAGACGGCACCCCCGTGCACTACCACGCCTGCTACCCGGCCCTGGCGGATCTGGCCGCCGCCGCAGTGCGCTGCGGGCGCAGCGACGAGGCCGCCCGGATCGTCGAGCGTTCGGCAAACGCACTGGCGGACAACGCTTCCCCTCGTCTGCGTGCGCTGATCAGCCGAGCCCGGGGTCTGCTGGCGAAGCCCGAGGTCGCCGAGCCGCACTTCCGGGCGGCCCTGGCCGATCCGGTGCTCGAATACTGGCCCTTCGAACGCGCGCAAACCCTGCTCGACCTCGCCGAATGGCTGCGGCGCCGTCGCCGCATCGCCGAGGCGCGCGGACCACTCACCGAGGCCCTGGAGACGTTCCGGCGCCTGGGCGCACGCCCGTGGATCGAGCGCGCTCGGGCCGAATCGCGCGCGGCCGGCCTCGACGTCACGGACACCGCCCCCGACGCGCTTGCCGAACTCTCCCCGCAACAGCAGCAGATCATCAGGCTCGCCGCCCGCGGGCTGACCAACCGCGAGATCGGCGAGAAGCTCTTCCTCTCCCCGCGCACGGTCAGCTCGCACCTCTACCGCAGCTTCCCGAAACTGGGCATCACCGCCCGCTCCCAGCTGCGCGACCTCATCGAGGGCACCCTCGCCACGGCCCGCCAGCAGGAATGAGGGCAACCTCCGGCCCGGGAAGCAGTCACCTGAGGCATACCGTGCGCCATCGCGCCGGACCAAACGGTCTCCTGGACGCGCAGGGCGAGCAGCTCCGGGGAAAGCGTGTGCAGGAGTGAGAGCACCATGCTGAGCGAGCCGGTGATGAAGAAGGTCACCACGGTGGTGTGCCCGTCGGAGATGGACGCCGAGTACCGCGAGCGCAGCCGCGGTGGTCACTTGGAATGCCTGCCGCGTCGTGTGCCGCCCCGGTCCTGAAAGCCGTGCTGGTTCTGGACGAATCGTCAGATTTCGGCGACGGCGGACCTGACAGACCGACCGGCGAGGCCGAATCCGAACGGCACTCCGGCGACGGTGCCGATCCGCCGCCGGCCGCTCTGCAGCAGGATGTCCCCGGTGTGGTGCATCCAGATGTCCGCAGTGGCCGCATTTCCGAACAACCAAAGGAGCGCAACCGGTTGTTCATCGGAAGTATCTGTGCTTGACTCGCGTGGGGAACCGATCGTCGGCTCACCCATTCCACCGCCGATCCTTCTCGGATCACACACATCGCACATTCGAGGGCAGCATCAGAGATGATCACGAACTGGAAAGAAACATCAATTGTCGGCACTAACTGTGACCTGCCGGTTCTCGACACCGTCGACGTTCTCGTCGTGGGCGGCGGCGCCGCTGGTGTTGCGGCCGCGACGGTGGCGGCCGAGGCCGGCGCGAGCGTGGTCCTGGTCGAGAAGTACGGATTCTGTGGTGGCGCTGCCGTCGCTGGGATGTCCGGCACCATCTGCGGAATGTACGCAGCGTCAGAGACACCCGGTTCGCCCCTGCAGGTCGTGCAGGGCTTTTCCGAGCGATTCTCCGTCGAGTTGTCCAAACGAGGTGGTCTGACAGCGCCGCAGATGTACGGCAAGACCTGGACCGCTGCGCACGATCCGCTGGTCTGGCGCGAGGCGGCGGAATCGATGCTGCTCGACGCCGGCGTGCGAATTCTGTTCCACACCAACGTGGTCGGTGTGATCATGGATGGGGCATCACACGAGGGTGTGGTGGTGGAGTCCACCGCGGGTCGCTCATCGATTCGGGCGCGGCGCACAATCGACGCCTCCGGTGACGGTGCGGTCGTCGCCCGTGCGGGCCACCGATACACCTACGGGGACAGCGGGCGTATCCAGAATCCGACGATGTTCTTCCGGATCGCCGGTGTCGACGTCGACCGGTTTCTCGACTTCTACGGCCACGACACGATCTGCCCGCCGGAGGTGTCCGCCGACATCGTCGCCGCGCGCGAGGAGGGGCTCGACCTCCCTCGGCAGAAGATCTGGATCTTCCAGACGCCGCGGCCGGGGGAGTTGATGGTCAACGCCACTCGTTTGGTCGGGTTCGACGGGCGCATGCTCAACGTCGTCGACCCGGTCGATTTCACCGAGGCCGAGATCGGGGGACGTCGTCAGGTCCGCAGCTACGCCGAGTACCTGAAGCTGCGCATACCCGGGTGCGAGAACAGCTATGTCGTCGATACCGGCACCGAGGTCGGCATCCGGCAGACCCGCACCATCGCGGCCGCGGAACGGCTCACCAATACCGATGTGCTCGATCACCGCAAGCGCCCCGACGGTATCGCGCGGGTGCCCTGGCCGATCGAACTGCACGACGGTGACAAACCGAAACTGCACTGGATCCTCGACGACTTCTACGAGGTTCCGTTTGACGCGCTGATCCCCGAGGTGGGGGATAACATCATCGTTGCCGGCCGGTGCCTGGGAGCCGAGCACGAAGCGCTGGCTTCTGCCCGGGTGACCGCCCAATGCTTCGAGTACGGGCACGCGGCGGCCGTCGCGGTGCACCAGTCGCTTCAGCGCGATGTGCCCCTCCGGGAGATCCGCGGCGAGGCTGTCCGCGAGCGCATGGCCGCCAACGGCAGCGACCTGTAAGCGCTGAATGGTGCAACGCAACAGGTCGGGGCAGCCTCCACGTGGAGACCGCCCCGACCTTGTTGTGTGTGCTGGGTCAACGCCCGGTGAACCGGGCCGGCCGCTTCTGGACGAACGAGGCGATGCCTTCCCGACCGTCCTCGGAGGCGAATAGGTCGAAGAGCAGGCTCTGCTCCAGGGCGTAACCGGGCCCCCGGTTGCCGGGCACCGCTGCCGTGGCGTAGCCGACGGCCTTTTTGATGGCGGCGACCGCCAGCGGGGCCCGCCCGGCTATGTCGGTGGCCAGTGTACGCGCGGTCTCGGTCAGGTCGTCGAGAGCGCAGATCTGCGCGACGATGCCCGACTGGTTGGCCTCGGCGGCGCTGAGGCGGCCCGCGGTCATGATCAGATGTCGTGCACGGTTCGGGCCGACGAACTGGGGAAGGCGTTGGGTGCCACCCCAACCCGGCAACAGGCCGAGGGAGACCTCCGGCAGGGCGAAGGCCGCCGATTCGGCTGCGATCACGATGTCGCAGGCGAGGACGATCTCGAATCCGCCGCCGAGGGCGAGTCCGTTCACCGCGGCGATGACGGGCTTTTCGAAGGTGTCGATCCGGTCGCACAAGGCGTTGCAGGCGCGCGTGAACGCGGCGAACTGGGCGGCATCTGCCTTCTCGTACTGGGCGATGTCGGCGCCGGCGGCGAACGCCTTCCCGGTGCCGGTAACCACAACGGCGCGGACATCGGGATCCTCGGCGACAGTGTCGAGGGCCTTGTTGAACTGCTGGACCATCGCCGAATTGAGGGCGTTAAACTTTTGCGGCCGGTCGAGGGTGATGGTTGCCACGCCCTCACCGGTTTCCAGTGCGACGAGGATTTCCTCAAGTGTTGTGGACACGGACAACTCCTTCCTGTGCGAGTGCGTCGATCTCGCTGTCGTTGAGCCCGAGTGTGCTCAAGATGGACGCGGTGTGTTCTCCCAGGGCGGGAGGCAGCGTGCGGGCGGCCGGTGTCTGGCCGTCGTAGCGGATCGGGTGAGCGAGCACCTTGACCGGGCCGCTACCGGGGTAGTCGAACTCAAGGAAGCTGTTGTTGTGCAGCACCTGGGCATCGTTGACAACGGCTTCGTAGTCGTTGACGGGGGCGAACCAGACCTTGTGCTCGGTGAAGTGCGCCTCCCACTCCTGGGTTGTCCGCTCGGCGAGG
This sequence comes from Rhodococcus sp. G6(2025), assembly GCF_058628105.1. Taxonomy (NCBI): domain Bacteria; kingdom Bacillati; phylum Actinomycetota; class Actinomycetes; order Mycobacteriales; family Nocardiaceae; genus Rhodococcus; species Rhodococcus sp. G6(2025). The sequence goes on along the minus strand of NZ_CP179751.1, from coordinate 195,802 downwards.
TGTTTGGAGATGCGCTCGTTGATCTCCTCACGGCGGTCGTATTCGTCGTCCGCGGCGATCGTGGTGAACCAGTCGTCATCGAACGCCTTGGAAAGGATCGACAGGGCGGTGATCGAAACGGTGATGTGCCCGTCCGCGGTGCGGTAGATCCCGTACGGCGCCTTGTAGTAGCGCGACCCGATACCGGTCGGGCTCCGCTCGCCCCGGAACCCGTTGAGATAGTAAGAGATCGGTTCGATCTGCAGGTCGAGTGCGGCGTTGAGTAGATTACTTTCGACCTTGAATCCTTTGCCGGTGCGTTCGCGCCCGAGGAGGGCACCGAGGATGCCGAACGCGCCCAGGACGGCACCGTGCTGATCGATGACGGAGGCGCCCACCGACGTGGGCGGTGAGTCGGCGCTGCCGGTCGCGTTCGCGAGCCCGGACAGCGACTGCAACAGTAGATCCTGGCCTGGCCGATCGCGGTACGGGCCGGCGGAGCCGTACCCGGACAGCGAGCAGTACACCAGCCGCGGATTGCGGGCGGACAGTTCCTCGTAGCCGAATCCGAGCCGATCGAGGGCGCCTGGCCGGAAGCTCTCGATGAGCACGTCCGCGTCGTCGATCAGTTTCAGCAAGATCGACTTGGCCTTCTCGGATTTCAGATCGATCGACAGGCTCTGGACATTCCGGTTGCCGAGCAGGAAGAAGACGCTGGCATCGCCGACATAGGCGTCAGGTCCGGACCAGCTTCGCTCGAAAGCGCCTGCGGGAGATTCGATTTTGACTACCTCAGCACCGAGGTCCGCGAGCATCTGGGTGGCCGACGGCCCCTGCAGGAAATGGGTGAAACTGACAACGCGTATTCCGGACAGCATGGACCCTCCCGGGCGTGAGTACGAATGACCCGGTCGCATCGACCTGTGCGCTGCGAGCTACGGGCTGGCTTGTGGGCCCCGCCCGGTGTCTCGGTGCGAGGCAGTTGGTACTTAATGCAGTAAAGCACGGCAGCACCGGTTGCACAACCGGTTGTTCATTGGGTTTTGCGCTGTGCCTACGACGTCGGAGCGCAGGGCAATCGATCGCCAGACGGCGAGCTGAGAAGCCTGGGTGCCACCTGGAGCAACGTCGTCGTGTGGCTTTGCCTGCTGGCCGAAGAGTCAGCGGCGTGATCCACGGCGAACAACTCGAATTCCCCGGCGACCGCCGTGACCATTAACGTAAGGTGTTGACCCGTGATCGATCAGGCGCTGCTAGGGTGTGTCTCCCAATGATTTGTGGTGTTGTGCTGCAGACTCTTCGGTGTGGCAGACGTTGTTGATCGGTTTGAGGTGTTGACGGACAAGCAGTGGGAGTTGCTCGAGCTGCTGTTGCCCAGTTCCGACGGGCTCCGGGGGCGGAAGTTCCGGAACAATCGTGTGGTGGTCGAGGGGATGCTGTATCGACTGCGGACCGGGTTGCCCTGGCGAGATCTCCCGTCGCATTTCGGGCCGTGGAAGACGGTGTGGAAGCGACATCGCCGCTACGCCGGAGACGGAACCTGGGATCGGGTGCTGACGGCTCTGGTCGCGATGGCCGACGCCGGCGGGAACCTGGACTGGGCGGTATCGGTCGATTCCACAGTGGTCCGTGTCCATCAGCACGGTGCGAACGCCGCCCGCCACACAGGGGGATCTACCGAATTACACGAACCTCGGTGACGAGCCTGCCGATCACGGCATCGGCCGGTCGAGGGGCGGGTTGACCAGCAAGGCGCACCTGGCGTGCGACGGTCACGGGCGCCCACTGTCGGTGCTGGTCGGCCCCGGCCAAGCCGGTGACAGTCCGATGTTCGCCCACGTACTGGAGGGAATCTGCGTCCCGCGGCTCGCCGGCGGAGCGCACCGCACGCGCCCCGACGAGGTCCGGGCCGACAAGGCGTACTCATCACGGGCCAACCGGGAACTGCTGCGCAGCAGAGGCATCAAGGCGGTAATCCCCGAGAAGACCGATCAGGCAGCGAACCGGGTGAACAAGGGCCGCTCGGGTGGGCGGCCACCGAACTTCGACCCGGAGTCCTACAAGGGGCGCAACGTGGTCGAACGGGCCTTCAACAAGGCGAAACAGTGGCGTGCGGTGGCCACCCGCTACGACAAACTCGCCCTCACCTACCGCGCCGGATTCCTGCTCGCCGGCATCGTCGAGTGGCTCAAACTATTAGGAGACATGTCCTAACGCGCCCGAAGGACGCACTCGAAGACAAGCGAGACCTTCTGTCGAATCCCGGAGGTCCTCGACAACGTCGCCGCCCTCGCCTGGACATGGGTCAAGATCGCTGCGGCATCTGAGAGCCGCCATGACCGTGCCGGTGCTGATCGATATCCTGCTCTCTATACTGAGTCGTGATGGTGAGCCTCAATGACGTCGCACGCGCCGCCGGCGTGTCGAAATCCGTTGCGTCCAGGGCGCTCAACGGCGACGTCAACGCACGGATTCGCGAGGACACCCGCACTCGAATCCTCGAGATCGCGGAGCACCTCGGGTATGTCCCGAACCGACGCGCCATCGCACTGCGCTTCAATCGCTCCGGCGCCATCGCACTGATCGTCCCCGACCCGAACAACCACGTCTTCGCCGAGATGCTGTCCGGAATCCAGCAGGTTGCCACCCCAGCGGGGATCGATGTCCTCATCGGCACCGTCGACCACGCGCCGGAAGGCCGCGATGCCGTGCAGCGCCTGCTCAAGCAAGGGCGAGTTGACGGTATTTTGATCCAGCGCCGCGAAGACTTCGATGACAACGAGCTTCGCGAAGTTGTCCCCGAGGGCATCCCCACTGTCTTTGTCAACTGCCGACTCGATGACCGGACAGGATCGGTCATCTTGCCGGATGCCGAAGGCGTCCGTATCGCGACAGAGCATCTGATAGACCTCGGTCACCGCGACCTCGGATTCATTGGCGGATCGCCCACACACGACACCGCAGTCCGCCGCCGAATCGGTTTCGAGGAAACGCTCGCCTCACACGGCCTTGCCTCTCGGCCGGAATGGGTACATGAGCTCGGATGGGAGGCTCCCTCTGGAGCGGCCGCGGTTGATGCCATCCTCGTACGGCCCGATCGGCCAACTGCACTAGTGGTGGCGAGTGTGAACGCTGCAATAGGTGCACTCTCCCAACTGCAGCGAGCGCAGGTGAAGGTTCCCGAGGAGATGTCCATCGTCGGGATCCACACCACCTGGGTATCGGAGACGGTATTCCCGGCCATCACCACCGTGCGAATGCCGCTGTCGAAGATCGGCAGCACGGCGGCGGAAATGCTCCTCGGGCACCTCGACGGGGAGGCGCTCTCCAATGTGACGATCGACGATCCCGCCCCCGAACTACTGGTGCGGGGCACCTCGATTGCCCCGACGAAGGCGTGACTCGGGACTAGCGGGCCCGATCGCGGACGAAGAACGACCTGCCCTTACCGCGGAAGCGTCCGCGGAGGTCAAGGACGCACCACCGTTTTCAGCTCGGGTAGTCCGACCTCGGCGGCGACTTGCCGCCCCGCGATCGATCAGCGAGCTCCATGATGTCGCCCCGGCGAAAGGAACCGCAGCGGCATTCGACTAGCAGGCAGCGCGACCGTAAATTCGCCAGGATTCGGTCCCGTCAGGTTTCGAGGATCTCGAGTTCTGCTCTGGAAGCAATTGCACACCTCGACGAGTGTGCCGCGCAGTTCGAGGTTTCTGGGACAACATGCACAACCGGTTGCGCACCGGGGCGGTGGGTGCTTTACTTACTTCACCCGCCTTGTGACTGCGACCACAGTCGTGCGTCCAACCCCGCTCCTCCTCAAGGAATGCAATGAATCCTCCCGAGCGAACCTCGATGGCTTCGCCAATGACCGAATCGTCCCAGCCGTCAAACAGCGGCCTGCGCAAGGTAGTCGCCGCCTCGATGGCCGGGACTGTCGCGGAGTGGTACGAGTTTCTTCTGTACTCCGCGGCTTCCGCGTTAGTCTTCGGCACCCTGTTCTTTCCGAAGACCGACAACGCCCTCGACGGCGTACTTAGTGCACTGCTCATCTACGCGGTCGGCTTTCTCGCCCGTCCGCTCGGCGGTGTGGTTTTCGGTCTCTACGGCGACAAGTTCGGCCGCAAGAAACTGCTGCAGTTCAGCCTTCTGCTGGTCGGGATCTCCACGTTCGGAATGGGCTGCCTCCCCGGCTTCGGCAGTATCGGCTATTGGGCGCCAGGGCTTCTCGTGATTCTCCGCTTTGTTCAGGGATTCGCAGTCGGAGGCGAATGGGGTGGTGCAGTTCTGTTGGTCAGCGAGCACAGCTCCGACCGTCGCCGCGGCTTCTGGGCGAGCTGGCCACAGGCGGGGCTTCCTTTGGGGAACCTTGTCGCGACCATGGTCTTGTCCGTGCTTGCCTTCGTCATGCCGGAATCGGCATTCCTTGGTTGGGGATGGCGACTGGCGTTCTGGCTCTCAGCGGTCATCATCATCATCGGCTACTACATTCGCACTCATGTCGACGACGCGCCGATCTTCCTGGAGTCGCTGAAGGCCGAGGAGCAGCGCAGCGAGAACCGGTCAAGTGTGTCGCAGGCGATTCGACAGTATCCGCGGCAGATTGCGATCGCGATGGGACTACGTGTCGGCGAGAACATCCTCTATCAGGTTGTCGTTACCTTCTCGATCACGTACCTGGCCTTCAAGGTCGGAATGAAGATCGAAAATGTCTTGCTGGTTATGCTAATTCCGCATCTGCTGCATTTCATCCTGATTCCGGTGATTGGCGGCCTTACCGATCGGATCGGGCGCAAACCCATCTACATGACCGGCGCGCTGCTAATGGTGTTGTGGGCGTTCACTTCCTATCCCTTGATGAACACGGGAAACATCGTGCTCGTGATCGTGGCGCTGACGCTTGGATTGGCCGTTCATGCGCTGGTCTACGCGCCGCAGGCTGCGATGATGTCCGAGATGTTCCCGACACGTATTCGGTATTCCGGGGTATCGCTCGGCTACCAAGTGACCTCAGTCTTCGCCGGGTCGGTTGCCCCATTCATCGCGACTTACCTTCTGCGTGAGTATCATTCGTGGATCCCGATTGCGATTTACCTGGTAGTCGCGGCGAGTGTTTCACTGATCGCAATCTCGGCCGCGCGCGAGACCTGCGGGATCTCCTTGCAGGATGTCGACGCCCAGGACCGGACGAGATTTCCACCGAGTTCGAACCAGCAGCGCTGACAAAACAGCGCTCACCGGTACCCCCAATCTCTCATGTGTCCAGGAGGACAGCAGGTTGCCATGAGTAGGCTCATCGGCGACTACTGCGAGAGCCCGTACCTCAGCCTCGTTCCGAGATGCGGCGAAGGAAGTATCGTCGCCGGACGATCTCTCAGCGCCGATCACCAAATATTGTCCTCTTACCGCGCAGTGTTTCGAGTACGGTCACGCCGCAGCACACGGACCATTCGATCGCCGCCGAACTCCATCGCGTACCGAGACATCGGTGGCACAGAGGCGCGAAGGGGCCTGCAACGTTCCGGCAGTGCACTCTGACCTTCCTACTTGAAGTTCTTCACGCGGTCATTTCGACTGCAGTACAGGAGGTAAACATGCCCATCAACCGACCCATCTCCACGACGGCTGACGCGTTGCCAGATAATGATCGCGGTCAGCCCGGCCAACTCAGAAGTCGCTTCGTCCCTGGCACAACCCGGTGGGCTGTCCGTCGCGCCCAATGGACCGCGCTCGGGCGATCGGTTGAGGACCAGGGACGACCACAGATCGCCATCGTAAACACCTCATCCCGGCTTTCTGTCTGTTTCGCCCATCTCGACGACATCGTCGATGTGGTAGCTGAGGCGATCTGGGAAGCTGGCGGCTTGCCGCTCGAGATACGAACTGTCGCACCGAGCGATTTCGTAACCAGCGCCGGACGAAAGGCGCGATACCTCCTTCCCACCCGTGACCTCATCGTCAACGATGTGGAAGCCGCAGTGGAAGGGGCCGTACTCGACGGAATGGTCTGCTTGTCCTCCTGCGACAAGACGGCCCCCGCCCATCTCATGGCGTCAGCACGACTAGACATCCCCTCCATTCTGGTCATCGGCGGGTATCAACGGGGAGGCACATACGCAGGCTGCTCGGTGGATATCGACACCGTCTACGAGTCTGTCGGCGCCGTCAATGCCGGCGAGATGACCGTCGATCAACTCGGTGACCTAGCCGATGCCGCGATTCAAGGGCCGGGCGTCTGCGCAGGACTCGCTACCGCGAACACCATGCACGTCCTATCTGAAGCCCTCGGAATGACAATGCCTGGCTCGGCACCCATTCGAGCGAACTCAGACAGGATGCGCGAACGCGCTGCTGCTGCTGGTACTCGAATCGTCGAAATGGTCGCCGAAGGATTGACCGCACGAAAGGTGCTGACCAAAGACGCCATTGAGAATGCTGTCGAAGTAGCCCTTGCACTGGGGGGATCGGTCAATTGTATTCGTCATCTCGCAGCAGTTGCCAATGAAGCCGACCTCGATATGGATGTTGTCGCCACATTCGAGGAACGAGCAAAATCCGGCGTCCAACTCGCGGCAATACGACCGAACGGGACCAACCAGGTATGGGATCTCGAGCGGGTAGGGGGCACTCAAGCCGCAATGAAGGCTTTGCTTCCACGACTACACGGCACAGCGTTGACAGTGACAGGTGACACCGTGATGGAGCGAGCCGAGACAGCCCCTCAACCGGACGGCGAAGTGTTGCATGAACTCTCGGACCCGATACGCAACGAGAGTGGGTTGCTGATTCTTCGTGGTTCGCTTGCTCCTGATGGGTGCATCGTCAAAGTCGCGGGCGTCGGAAACGCACGTCGTCAGTTCTCGGGCTCAGCGAAGGTATTCCTAGGCGAGGACCAGGCAATCACGGCTCTCGGTAACCGGGAAATTACGCCAGGCGATGTCATTGTCCTTCGCGGTATGGGGCCACGCGGTGGCCCGGGCACGGTGTTCGCGGCAAGCTTCGTGGCGGCCCTCAACGGCGCAGGGCTCGGCGGCCAGGTCGCGGTGGTGACAGACGGCGAACTGTCAGGACTCAACCATGGACTAGTCGTCGGCCAGGTCATGCCTGAAGCAGCGGACGGGGGACCACTCGCCGGCGTGGAACCTGGTGACATCATTTCCATCGACCTCGACACACGCACGCTTGATGCGGACCCTACTCGGCCGGGAGCGCCCGTACATTCCGGTACCCCGGGCCGAGAACGCGGTTGGCTCGGCCAGTATGCCCAACTTGTGGGCCCCATACAGCAGGGTGCGGTCCTGCGACGCCCGATATCGCAGTAGGCGTTCAGAAAGGAATCGAGACGTTGTCGAATACAGCAACTCAGCCGAGGAGAGCCGCCATCGCCGCCCTCGTCGGAACAGTGCTCGAGTGGTACGACTTCATCGTGTACGGCACCGCCGCCGCGGTAGTTCTCAACAGACTATTTTTTCCGTCCGAGAATCCGCTGGTGGGGACCTTGGCCGCCTTCGCCACATACGCGGTCGGGTTCCTGGCGCGACCCATTGGAGGGTTGATCCTTGGGCGAATGGGCGACCGTGTTGGCCGCAAGAAGGTCTTGGTTTCGACCCTATTGCTCATGGGCGGTGCGACAACGGCGATCGGCCTCCTCCCGACGTACGCAACCATCGGTATCGCTGCCCCCATCCTGCTCATTTTTCTGCGCCTGATTCAAGGATTCGGAGCGGGAGGGGAGTACGCAGGCGCAGTCGTACTCTCGGTCGAGCACGCGGTACCCGGCAAGCGCGGTCTTGCGGGTGCATGGGCGCCACTCGGCTTCTCAGTCGCCACGTTGCTGGCGAACGCCGTATTCTATCTCTTCCTACTCATGCCCGAGGAGCAGTTCGAATCGTGGGGGTGGCGAGTTCCGTTCCTCCTCGGTGCCGTGTGCGTAGTAGTTGGCTACATCATCCGGCGACGAGTGGAGGAGCCGCCAGCCTTCGAAAAGATGCAATTACACCGCACCGCACCACAGAAGCGGTCACTGTTCGCTGCGCTCAAAGAGCATCCGCGCAGCTTCCTCATCGTCGTGGGTACGCGGATGGGGGAGAACGGTTTCGCCTACCTTCTGCCCGTCTTCGGTGTCGCCTACGTTTCGAAGACTCTCGAGTTGGGTGACTCGGTGGCGTTGTGGGCAGTGATGATTGCTTCAGCAATACAGCTGATTACTGTCCCGTTCTATGGTGCGCTGTCCGACCGAGTCGGCCGGAAACCCGTCTACATCGCAGGAGCGGTCGGGTCCATGCTGTGGCTCGCACCCTTCTTCATGCTGACCGGGACAGGCTCGACGGGCGCAGTGATCTTGGCCTTCGCCATCGGGTTGGGATTCGCCTACCCCGCCATGCTTGCCCCCCAAGCCGCCTGGTACGCCGAACTGTTCGATACAGAATTCCGGTTGTCCGGCTTTGCGTTCTCGCGGGAAGTCGGCTCCGTTCTGGCCGGCGGGTTGGCTCCGTTCGTTGCTACTGCCCTGTTCGCATGGACCGGGTCATGGTGGGCGATCGTGGGATACATGACAGCTCTGGCGGTGATTGCATTGGTGGCATTGTGGATGGGGCCGGAGACGTTGCGCCGGGAGATGGACGCGACTGATGCCAAGCCTGTAGGCGACGAGACGACACGCTTTGCAGCGTCTGACTCAGGTCGGCAATGACACACAAGTCCAGCGACTTCGGTATTACGCGTCGGGCGGCTTTGATGCCGCGGTAGAGTACGCGTGGCAGCAGAGGACGCTTGTTCGGCTCCTCGGATGTCCCGCATGATCCTTTCGGTTGCCCCGTGGTCTTGATCAATAGGAACGCTGAAGAAGGACCAGCGCGACACATGGGCGCCCGCCTCGATTGGGATCCCGCCGATTTCGGCTCAGTCACGTACCGTGGCAAGTCGGTGACGGCGCTCGTCTCCCTTGAGGTGGGTGCCGTCGCGACTGGGGAATCAGCGTACAAACGCCCTGGAACGATAGAGATCCTTCCCGAACAGCCAGAAACCGTGAGCAGGTAAATCCCTTCGCGGGTCGCTCCGAACCGCCCCGGTGTGGCTGCCGTCAGCGGAGCCGAAACTGACCCGGCAAGAAACTTGGGCGGCAAACCCTGCCCGGACGGATCCCTGCTACGCCTTCACGAGCTGGACACCCCATGCACCACAAATAAACTCGAATCCTCGACACCGTGCAGCGGCAGTCGCCCATGACTCTGTGGAACAGTCGCAGCGGCAATGGCATTCTCGACTTTGCGCTACTCTGGGCGCCGATTGGTGGTCCCACCCCGAGGAACATTACAAACGTCATCTCGATAGACGTCACGGAGTTCAAGGACCGGGTCCGAGATGCTGTGAGGCTCGAAGTGGCCCGACTTCAGCGCGGTATCACCTCTTCGGAGAGAATCTATGGTCTGTCCGCGATTGCGGCACTCGATCGTAGTTCACGCACAAGCACGTCATAGGAAGCGCTCATCGGTGGCGGCGTAACCGTCAGCTTCCTCACCCCGCCAAGGTCGGTGTCGCACCGCTCTGGAGTCAGCGACATTCATCCACAAACCACGCTGGCATGCAGGATTCCATCAGTGTCTTGGCCAACCTGGAGGCCTGCTTGTGCAGTGTGGCGAAACGGCGCGTCTCTTGTGTGGTCGAGGTCTGGTCCGGTTCTGGTCTCGACGAGGTGCGGCAGGTACGAGGCGATGGAGCCCAGCAGGTGAGTAAGTCGAAAAAGGCGCGCCCAAGCGCAGCGACGCCGTCCTCGTCTCCCTCTGAGACATGACCGCCAGAAAGGACGGCGACATAAGGGCGATGACCGTGGCCGTGCGCGCATGCAGTGCCGTCACTGAGCCTGGTGCGGGCGCCTGAAGTGGCCAAGCTGCAGACGCGCCACGGCACGAACTGGGGGTCCGGGCGGCGGGTTCGAAGTCCTCCAGCGGTCAATGCCGTCGAAGAAGCGAGTGGTAGTGCACCCGCCGTCAGGCCATCCTTTGTGCGCATCGATCACCGCGCATTCCTATCACTGAACTGGGCAGAGGACACGTCCCTGTGACGTCCGAAGTGCCACGCCCGCAACGCGATACTGTCCGCACGACGTCCAGTCAGCTCAGACAATGGGGGAGACGCCATGACCGGGAATGCAGCAACCACGCCGCCGCTCGGGAAGATCCTGACCGCCGACGAGATCGCCCGGTTCGTGGCCCGGTGGACGAGGAACTCGCCCGGGGGCCTACGGTGATTGGCGAGGTGACGGCGCTCGCTGAAAATGCTCAGTTCTGCTTACCGAAAGTGCTCACCCGTGTGGCTCCGCCGATGAGGGCGGGTCTCCCTCGATGCTGGTGGTCTCTGACCACACACCAGCGATTCGAGGGAGACCCGCATCTCATGCTGACATGGGAGGAAGACGTGGAAGTACACGCACTGCACAAACAGGGCTGGACGATCTCGGCGATCGCCCGACACACCGGACGAAACCGCCGCACCATCCGCAACTACATCAACGGCGTCACCACCCCCGGTATCCGCAAACCCGCACGTGAGGACCCGTTCGAACCGTTCGTCGAGTACGTCACCTGCCGGCTGCGGGAGGACCCGCACCTGTGGGCCCGCACCCTGTGCGACGAGCTCGAGGATCTCGGCTACCGGTTGTCGTATCCGACGCTGACCCGGCAGATCCGCGACCGCAAACTCCGCCCGGTATGCGAGGCCTGCGCGAACGCCACCGACCGGGCGAACGCGATAATCGCCCATCCGCCCGGCGAGGAAACTCAGTGGGACTGGGTCGATCTGCCGAATCCACCCGCCTCCTGGGGCTGGGGCGGGATGGCGCACCTGCTGGTCGGCTCCCTGGCGCATTCGGGGCGCTGGCGCGGGATCCTGGCACCGGCGATGACCCAACCGCACCTCGTCGACGGCCTCGACCGGGTCAGCCGCAAGCTCGACGGCGTGACGAGGGTGTGGCGGTTCGATCGGATGGCCACCGTCTGCCATCCCGAGTCGGGCCGGGTGACCGCGAGCTTCGCCGGCGTCGCGAAGCACTACGGCGTCTCGGTGGCGATCTGCCCACCCAAAGCCGGGAACCGCAAAGGGGTGGTCGAGAAGGCCAATCATACTGCCGCCCAACGATGGTGGCGCACCCTGCCGGACGACGTCACCGTCGAACAGGCCCAACAACGCGTGGACGAATTCTGCCGGCTGCGGGGCGACACCCGGATGCGGGCCACCGCCAACGGCAAGGCATCGGTGGCTACGGTGGCGGCCGCCGAACCGTTGACCGCGCTGCCGGCCACGCCGTACCCGGCGATCCTCACCGAACCCCGGACCACATCCCGGCAGGCGCTGGTGTCCTACCGCGGCAACCGGTACTCGGTGCCCCCGGAGCTGGCGTCGGCGCAGGTCACCGTCACCCAAGTCCTCGGATCGGAGGTGATCGACATCGTCACCACCGCCCAGATCACCATCGCCCGCCACCGCCTCGCCCCGGACGGCGCCGGGGTGATCGTCCGCGACCACGGTCATGTCTACGCGCTCGAGCAAGTGGCCATGGCCGCCGCCGGGTCCGCCGGGCGCCCACACCGCCGGAAAGAACGCATCCCACCCGGACCCGCCGCGATCGAGGCCGCGGACATGTTGCGCCGCACCACCACCGGAACCACCACCACAACATCGAGTGCGGTCGAACCCTCGGCCACAACGACATCGACGGTCATCGACCTGTCCACCTACGAGCGGGCCGCCCACGGAAGGAACACCCTCGCATGACCACCACACCCATCCCCGATACGGTTCCGGCGCCGAACACCGCCGAGGCGGCCAGCCTCTACCAACGCCTGCGCGGACACCTGGCGGTACTCAAACTCCACGACGCCGCCGAAGCCCTGCCCGCGGTCCTCGACCGCGCGCAACAAACCAACCTGTCGATGACCGCCACCCTGGAGGAGTTGCTCTCGATCGAGGTCGACGCTACCGCGGCCCGCCGACTCGCCGGACGATTGCGGTTTGCGTGCCTGCCGACACCAGCGTCGCTCGAGGACTTCGACTTCGACGCCGCCGCGGGCCTCGACCGGACGCTGATCGCCGAGCTCGGGACCTGCCGCTACCTCGAAACCGCGACGAACCTCCTCCTCATCGGCCCGCCGGGGGTCGGCAAGACACACCTCGCGGTCGGGCTGGCGCGGGCCGCGGTGCACGCCGGCTACCGCACCTACTTCACCACCGCCGCGGACCTCGCCGCCCGCTGCCACCGGGCCGCGATCGAGGGCCGGTGGGCGACGACGATGCGGTTCTTCGCCGGCCCCACCCTGCTGGTCGTCGATCTATGCCGAGTCGGTAACTATGCCGAGGTGCGGGAGCGGTGATGTGAACTGCCTTGGCGTGGTGGCGGTTTTTGGTGGTGAATGCTCGAACGGGTCGACATAGTCTCGTCGGCGGGTTGACGCTTCTTTTGTCGGAGCACGGTGCTCCGGGAATGGAGGCGGGTCATGACCGCTACGAGAAGGAAGCCCGGCCGGATGGGGCCCTATATCGAGGGCTATACAGCGTGGCTGGTGGGGCTGGGATACACGCGAGGCACGGTCGTGAACATGCTGGCCATCGCGGGCGATCTCGGCCGGTGGATGGATGTGCGAGACCTCTCGCCCGGAGACCTCGACCGGGTCGTGGCCGCAGAGTTCCGCAGTGCGTGCGGCGCCGCCGGAATGCGCTGCGTGCCGGGGCCGCGTGGGTTGGATCCACTGCTGGATTATCTGGAACATGTGGGTGTGCTGGTCGGGGCCGCAGCGCCGACGACACCGGTCGATGAGTTGGTCGAGCGCTACCGCAATTGGCTCGTCGCCGATCGAGGGTTGGCGGATGCCACGGTTTTGCGTTACTCGAAGCTGGCGCTTTCGTTCTTGTCGCAGCGGGTAACCGAAGACAGTGACTGGGTCGGAAGCCTCACCGGGGCAGACGTTGTCGCGTTCCTCTTGCGGGAAAGCGGTCGCCTCAGCGTCGGCTCGACCACGGGGCGTGTGGCGGAGCTGCGGTCGCTGCTGAAGTTCCTGTATCTGGCCGGCCTGACGCCCCGACCGCTTGCCACGGCCTTGCCGCCGGTAGCCGGCTGGCACGACACGGGTATCCCCAAAGGAATCGCTGCCGCGGACGTGCAGCGGCTACTCGACAGCTGCGACCGGACCGACCCCACGGGCATCCGAGACTTCGCGATGCTCATGCTGGTTGCCCGACTGAGCTTGCGGTCGGTGGAAGTGGCGCGGCTGGGACTGAGCGACATCGACTGGCGGACCGGGCAAGTCGTACTGAGGGGCAAGGCGTCTCGCGAAGACGGAATGCCTTTGCCAACCGACGTCGGCGAAGCCTTGGCCGCGTACTTGTCACAGGCACGTCCGGAGACGAGGCTCCGGCAGATCTTCGTGACATGCAAGGCGCCGACGCGTGCCATCACACCGGGCCTGGTCAGCGACGTCACCCACCGCGCCTGTGATCGTGCCGGCCTGCCCCGAGTGGGCGCACACCGGCTACGGCATTCGCTGGCAACGGAGATGCTGCGGCGGGGAGCCAAACTCGTCGACGTGAGCCAGGTGTTGCGGCATCGCGATCTTGCCACGACGGCCATCTACGCCAAGGTCGACTTCGACACCTTGCGGACGATCGCCGCACCCTGGCCCGGAGCAGCGCGATGAGCGCCCTCGCCGACGCCGCCGGGGACTACCTGCGGCTGCGCAACAGCCTGGGCCACGACCTGGCCGCATACCACCGCCAGCTGCCCCGGTTCGTCGACTACCTCGATGCCACAGGCGTCCCCACGGTCACCATCGCGGCGGCCCTCGCCTGGGCGCAGGGCCCCGACGTCGACCCGAACACCACTATCGGGCCGCGGCGGATGACCATCGCCCGCGGATTCGCCCGCTACATGGCCGGAATCGATGCCGGCACCGAGGTGCCGCCACCGGGGCTTCTCCCGAATCGGCGACGGTGGCGTCCGCCGTTCATCTACAGCCCGACAGACATCGACACTCTGATGGCCGGGGCCCGGCGTTTACGTCGGCCGCTACCCGCGGCCACCCACGAAACCCTGATCGGGCTGCTGGCGGTAACCGGCATGCGGGTCGGGGAAGCGATCCGGCTCGATCGCGGCGATATCGACTGGGCCGATGCGGTATTGACGATCCGAGAGTCGAAGTTCGGCAAAACTAGACTGGTTCCCGTGCACGCGTCCACACTCACCGCGCTCGACCACTACGCCCGGACTCGCGATCGGATCTGTCCGCCGACAACCGCCCCGAGCTTCTTCGTCTCGATGGCCGGAACCAGACTGATCTACCAGCTCGTCCAGCAGAACTTCCGGCGGCTCTGCGACGACGCCGGAATCGGCGGCGAAGCCGAACGCCCACCACGAATCCACGACCTACGCCACACATTCGCGGTGCGCACCCTTCTCGGGTGGTATAGAGCGGGCGAGGACGTCGAAGCCCGACTGCAGACCCTGTCGACCTACTTGGGGCATCGAGATCCGCGCTCCACCTACTGGTATATGTCCGCGCAGCCCGAACTGCTCGTACTGGCGGCCGGTCGGCTCGAGCTGTCGCGGGAGGTGATGAGCCGATGAGTCCGATCGCTCCCACCCTGCAGAGCTTCTTCATCGACCGCCTGGTTAAACAACGCCGGGTCAGCCCACGCACGATCGCCTCCTATCGAGATTCGCTCAAGCTGCTGTTCGTGTTCGTGCAGGAGACAACCGGCAAGAAGCCCAGCGCCTTGAGCTGGGAAGGCCTCGACACCGAGACGATCGTCGCGTTCCTCGATCACCTCGAAACCGAGCGTCACAACAGCCCGAGAACCCGCAACCTGCGACTGACCGCGATCCGGTCGCTGTTCACCTACGCGGCACTGCGCCACCCCGAGCACGCCGCACTGATCCAACGGGTCCTCGCCATCCCCTCCCAGCGGTTCGACAAGCAGCTCGTATCGTTCCTCACCGCAGCAGAGATCGACGCTGTCATCGCCGCGCCCGATCGCGGCCGATGGGAAGGTCGCCGCGATCGGGCGCTGCTGCTGCTGGCCCTCCAGACCGGCCTTCGAGTCTCCGAGCTGACCGGCCTGGACTGCGCCGATATCACTCTCGGTGCCGGCGCGAATGTCCGATGCGTCGGCAAAGGCCGCAAGCACCGGGCCATTCCATTGACCTCGGCCACCCAATCCGTTGTTTGCGTCTGGATGGCCGAACGCGCCGGTCGACCCGACGAGCCACTATTCCCTACCCGCACGGGACGACGCCTGAGCACTGACGCCGTTCAGCGTCTCGTCCACGAACATGCCGTCACCGCCGCCCAACAATGCCCCTCGATCCGGGCAGACAAGCTGCACCCCCACGTTCTGCGCCACAGCTGCGCCATGTCGCTTCTCCGAGCAGGCGTGGATACCGCGGTCATCGCGCTCTGGCTCGGCCACAGCGACATCCGCTCGACGAACGTCTATCTCCACGCCGACATGACCATCAAACAGCGGGCCCTAGAACTCACCGCCCAAACCGCCACGCCCCCTGGGCGCTACCGCCCCAACGACGCCTGCTGGCATTCCTGGAAGGCCTGTAATAATGCCGACCCACAGTCCTCCCATGTCAGCCAGAAGCCCACCACGGCAGAGCAGTTCACATCACCGCACCCGCACCTCGGCATAGTTACCGACTCGGCATAGGTCGACCTATGCCGACGTCGGCATAGGTCGACGAACTGGGCTATCTCCCGTTGCCCGGCGAGGCGGCGTCGGCGCTGTTTCAGGTTGTCACGCAACGGTATTTGAAGACCTCGATCATCATGACGACAAACCGCAGTGTCGGCGAGTGGGGTCAGGTCCTCGGTGACACCACCGTCGCCGCGGCCATGCTCGACCGGCTCCTGCACCGGTCCGTGGTGCTCAACCTGGACGGGGACTCCTACCGCCTTCGGGATCATCACGCCCGCTCCGAAAACCTCCGCAAAGCCACCACCACACCCCGCCAACCGCTACAGTAATCACCGCTCACAGGTGGGCACATTCACCGAGCAAGTCTGAGCACTTTCGCCGAGCGTCGTCAGAGGTGCGCTCGGCCTTCCGGACCTGGCAGAGAAGGCGCGCACGCTTCTGCCCGAGACAGCCGCGGCCGACACCGCCCCTGATTCCGGGCCCGGCGCGTAGCGACCACCTCGGCTCGGTTCCCGGTCGCCGGCGCGTGGGGGTGAGAGGGTGAGAGGGTGCGAGGTATGACATTCCGGCTGCCGACCACCCTCGCGTCGGACTCGGATGCTGCGGCGATCGAGGCACTGACCAAGTATTACGACCGCCCGTATTTGGGCGATGCCGCCTACGTCGGCGCGCACTTCGACTCCTGGCCCAGCACCGGTAATCGGGCCGGGGAGGCGGACCGGTTCACCGCGGACGATCTGGTTGCGGCGGGTGTTCCTGTCCGTGCAGGTCTCACCGAAGGCGGCGCGGGAGATCCTCGACACCCAGGGCCGAGGCGCTGAACGCCCTTCTGCCGCGGTCGACGAACCGGACCCGCTCGCCCCACATGCCTGCCCGGCCACGGGTTGGCCGGCGATCTAAGTTGTCGGTGGCTGGGGTAGGTGTGTCGGAGCGGCGACGCGTTCTCCTCCGAGGGCATCAGTGACCCTGGATGCTGCCGCGATCACATCGCTCGCTACCTCGGTGAGCTGCTCGGGGTGGATGCGGTATGCCGGGCCAACGATTGACAGTGCCGCGACGACGGTGCCGGTGTGGTCATAGATCGGGGCGGCGACGGAGGCGAACTCGAGGCTCGACTCGCGGTAGTTGAGGGCGTAGCCGCGCCGTCGCACATCGGCGAGATCGAGCTGCAGCGAGTCCTCGGTGGTGTGCGCGTTCGGGGTCACCGGCGTCAACTCATGGGCGGCGAGCCAGGCGTCGAGTTCCGAGCTGGTCATCGCTGCAAGCATGACCTTGCCGATTGACGATCCGTGGGCCGGGCGGATGTCGCCGGCCTGGATTGCGATGCGGATCGGGGTCGCCGCATCGGAGACGGCGAGGTAGACGACGCCGCTGCCGCTCAACCTGCCGAGGATCGAGGCCTCACCGACCTTGTCCCTGAGGTCGGCCATGGCAGGACGAGCGAGTTCGACAATGTCGAAAGCGCTGAGGGCAACGGCTCCTAGCCGCGCCAGCTGAAGGCTAAGGCGGTAGCGCTGGGTTGCGGGCTGCTGTGAGATCAGACCGACCTCTGCGAGTTGAACTAGGAGCCGTCGCGTCGTGCTCGACGCCAGGCCCGCCCGCTTAGCTACGTCTCGCAGGGGTAGTTCCGGATGGTCTGACGTGAACGCGAACAGCACAGCGGCGGCCTTCGACACCACGGCGCTCCGGTCACCGGAAGAGATTTCATTCAATGGCACCGGTATAGTGTGCTTGTTCCGCCGTTACGGGGTCAAACGCGCCTGCATGCCGGGACGGGACGCAAGACGGTGAACGGGGGGTGGAGTCGCAGGATGGACGACGGCGGCGCCATCGTGACGGTCAACTCTGTCGAACGCGCCTTCGCGGTTCTGCGCTGTTTCGACGTGGACCACCCCGCTCGAACCCTGTCCAGTGTCGCCGCCTCGGTCGGGCTTCCGCGCGGGACCGCGCGCCGATTTTTGCTCACCTTGGTCGAGCTCGGCTATCTCCAACTCGATGGTCGCCTATTCACCTTGACCCCGCTAGTGCTGACGTTCGGGCATTCCTACCTCGCCACCCACGATCTCCCTCGTGTTGCACAGCCGCGCGTCGACCGTCTCGCCGCGGACCTGGGCGAGACCGTAGCGGTCACAGTGCTAAGCGGCGAGGACATCCTTTGCGTCGCCTGCGCTTCGAGCCAGCGGGTCGTGACCGCTGCCATCGCGGTGGGAAGCCGCTTCCCCGCGCACGCCACGGCCTCCGGTAGGGTCCTGATCGGCCATCTTTCTCCGGAGGAACGTGACAAGTACTTTGCCACGGTGGTTCTCCGGCAACTCACGCCCCGCACCGTCGTCGATCGCAGAGTCCTTCGGTCGGACGTGAACCACGTGGTCGAGCAGGGGTGGTCCACCGTCACTGACGAGCTCGAGATGGGGATGCGATCCGCAGCCGTTCCCGTGCGCGACCCCGAAGGCGTGGTCGTTGCCGCACTGAACGTTTCCCTGCAGAAGAGTCGATATTCGGTAGACGACATCCGGTACGTCGTCGCGCCTGCACTCTCCGAAGCCGCCGCAGCGATTACCGCAGGTCTTCGTCGCACTAACTGAGTGAAACAGGGCCCGGCGCGGGCCACGTCACACACGCCGGGGATCTGTTGGTTGACACACAACGTCCCCGAATTCTAGATTGAGTTCCACCAAGAGGACAGCCGTTCGTATCGCAAACAAGATTTCGGATTCCGCTGTCGCCTCACCCAATCAGGATCATCCAGGGAGTCATTGCCCGTGAACACTCCGAACCCGCCCACAGGCGCGGAGCCAGCATCTGCTTCTGGCCAGCGCAAAGCTGTGGCATCTAGCGTCGTCGGCACCGTACTCGAGTGGTACGACTTCTACATCTACGGCACCGCCGCGACGTTGGTGTTGGGAAAACTCTTCTTTCCAGACCTGAGTCCACTGGCCGGAATGCTTGCCGCTTTCGCGACCTACGGCATCGGGTTCTTCTTCAAACCGGTCGGCGGCATCATCCTCAGCCGCTTCGGCGACACCTTTGGCCGCAAACGCGTGATGATCCTCAGCCTCGTGGCGATGGGCCTGGCCACTGGCGCCGTCGGGCTGCTGCCCACCTACGAGGCGATCGGCGTCGCCGCGCCGGTCCTGCTGGTGTTGCTGCGGTTGATTCAGAGCATCGGAGCGGGAGCAGAATACGGCGGCGCGATCACGCTGGTATCGGAGTACTCCACCGACAAGCGCCGTGGCCTGATGGCCAGCCTCCCGGCGATGGGCGTATCGCTCGGCATCCTGATGGGCACCGGCATGTTCGCTCTGCTCTCACTGATGCCGGACGACAAATTCGAGTCCTGGGGATGGCGGATCCCGTTCCTCATCGGATTCTCGCTGGTCGCCGTCGGCCTCTACATCCGCACTCAGGTCGACGAAACTCCCGAGTTCGAGAAGCTCAAGGAAGAGAACCGGATCGTCAAGGCGCCGTTGCGGTGGCTGTGGTCGGAGCAACGCCGCAATCTCCTCATCGCCGCCGGCGCACGGTCCGCCGACGCCGTAGGTGGGCAGTTGTTCAACGTCTTCGCGATCGCCTACACCGCATCATATCTGGACCTGCCCAAGCACGTAGGGCTCACCGGCGTCATGGCCGCCAACCTGGTCGGGCTCGTCGTGATCCCGTTCACCGGCTCGATCGCCGACAAGTACGGTCGCCGTCCCGTCTACCTCGGTGGTCTCGCTTTCCTGGCGCTGTTCACGTTCCCGTTCTTCTGGATGGTGAATACCGAGTCGTACCTGCTGGTCGTCGTCGCCCTCGTGCTCGCCTACGGCTTCGGAGTCAAGGTGATCTTGTCCGTATCCGGCGCCTACCTCGCCGAACTCTTCGACACCCGCGTTCGAAGCAGTGCGGTTACCACCGCACGGACCGCTTCCGACCCGATCGCCGGCCTGACGCCGCTGATTGCCACCTCACTGCTCGCCGCCGCCGGCTCCTACTGGGCAGTCGCCCTGTTCTTCCTCGGCTTCGTCCTACTGGCCTTCTACTGCGTGTTCATCGGTCCGGAGACCCAACGCCTCGGCGTCAACCACGACGACACGGACACCCCCACGCCACTCCAAGAACACTTGGTCAGCAAGGGCGAAACCCGATGAGCGCCAACAGTGTGGTCATCGTCGGCGGGGGACTGGCAGGGATAGGCGCAGCACTGTCCTGCGCCCGTCTGGGAATCCGCAGCGTGCTCGTCTCCGAGTGCGACTGGCTCGGCGGGCAGGTGTCGAGCCAGGCCATCCCGCCGGACGAGCATCCGTGGATCGAGTTCGCGGGATGCACCCACAGCTACCGCACCTTCCGCAACAACGTGCGCACCTTCTACACGGAGCACTACCCGCTCACCGCGGACGCCAGGTCCGCGCGCCTCCTCGACCCCGGGGGCGGGAACATCGGCCCGCTCTCGCACGAACCGTTCGTGGCGGAAATGGTCATCGAGCAAATGCTCGCCCCGTGGCGCAGCCGCGGACTTATCGAAATCATCCGCGACGCGCGCGTGGTACGCGCCGACACCACCGGCGACCGCGTCGATTCGGTGACCGTCGAGTTGCTCGACGGAACACAGCGGGAGATCAGCGGCGGCTACTACATCGACGCGACCGACCTGGGCGACCTGATCGACGCCGCCGGGATCGAGCACGTGGTCGGCGCCGAGTCGCAGAGTCAGACAAGTGAGCCCCACGCACTGCCCGGAGATCCGGACCCGACCGACCAGCAAGCCATCACATGGGCGCTGGCCCTGCGTCTGTCACCGGACACCGACAACATCATCGAACGCCCCACCAGCTACGATTTCTGGCGCAGCTATCAGCCGAACTTCTGGCCCGGCCCGCTGCTGGGCTGGGAGGTGTCGGACTACGTCACGCACGAACCCCGCCACCGGCCGCTGTTCGTGACTGCGCCCGGCCCCACCGGGATCCGCTTCGACCTGTGGCACGCCCGGCGCGTTCTCGCCGCAGAAAACATGGACGGCGACTGGACCTCGGACAACACGATCGCGGCGTGGCCGATGATGGACTACATGCGCCTACCGCTGGTCGGTGGCGATCCCGAGCACAGGGAGGCCGCGCTGGACGAGGCGCGGGAGTTCACCCGATCCTTCCTGTACTGGATGCAAACGGAGGCGCCGCGTCACGACGGAGGCGTCGGCTATCCGGAGTTGCGTCCACACACCGAAATCACCGGAACCGCAGACGGCCTTGCGAAGAGGCCATACATCCGGGAGGGCCGCCGCATCGCGGCACTGTTCACCGTTGCCGAGCAGCACATCGGTGTCGCCGCCCGCAACGGATTCGATTCCGCCGAGCACTTCGATGATTCGGTCGGCATCGGCGCCTACCGGATGGACCTGCACCCCTCGACGTCGGGACGCAACACCCTCGATCTGGACACGTATCCCTTCCAGATTCCCCTTGGCAGCCTGATCCCGGTCCGGGTCCGCAACGTTCTCGCTGCCGGGAAAACCATGGGCACAACGCATCTGACCAACGGCGCCTACCGTGTTCACCCTGTCGAGTGGTCGGCGGGTGAGGCTTCCGGCGCTGTCGCCGCATTTTGTCTCGGTGCAGGCGTCGAACCTGCCGAGCTTCGCGCGAAACCGGAGCTTATCGCCGACCTGCAGTCGCTGCTCACCACTCGCCTCGGCATCGATCTCGAGTGGCCCGATTTCGGTCCCCTCACTCCGACCCACCGGTTCGGTTACGTCGCCACCACCTCATCATGACTACCGGAACAACATACCGACATGGAGGATCCGTGTTCGACCTTCTCGCTGTCGATCCGGCGGCCACCGCAAATACGACCTCGCTTACCTGTCCACTCGCTCTCGAGTGGACTGAGTACGGCAACCGCATGAATGCTGTCAGCCCCGGGAACACCCGCCTCCGCACGGTGGCCGATGCGATCACGAGCCGGCGCGTTGCCGAACGCCGCATCCCGGAGCGCACGCATCAAGATCTTTTTGTGGAACCTGGCGAGATCGCCGAATCCCCACCCCCGCTCGGTAACCCAGGACCCGCCCACGCCACAGACCAAACGCTCACTATCGGCGGAGGATGGTCGATCAATGTCGCCTTTTGAATCCATCTCGAATGCATCCTTCGTGCTACAGGAAGCAGAGGCAGTACGCGTAGTTGGTGAGTTCGATGTCGTCGTCGTCGGCGGCGGCCCTTCCGGTGTTGCTGCCGCAATCGCCGCAGCCCGATCAGGCGCCTCAGTCGCGCTCGTCGAGCGGTCCTCATTCCTTGGGGGCACAGCAACTGGCGCAATGGTGGCGAGCTTCATGGGCTTCTTCTGGCGCAACCGCCGGATCGTTGGCGGCATCGCCATGGAGCTGGTCGAACGTATTCTCGCCCGCGAAGCGTCGCCGGGCTTCGGCCGCTATGTTTTGGCCGAAGCGAGTGACGCCCCAATCGACGTAGTCACCTTTCCGTTCGACCCCGAGGTGATGAAGATCGTCCTCGACGAGATGCTCGTGCAGAGCGGCGTCCAGCTCTACCTTCACTCGCAGGCCGTCGCACCGATAATCGAGAACGGCACATGCACAGGAATCGTCTACCAGGGTATCGAGTCGCGGAAGGCGCTCCGCGCACGCGTTGTCGTTGATGCCAGCGCAAACGGCACGGTAGCAGTCGGCGCAGGAGGCCGACGAGAAAACGAGCGAGCCGACCCTCGAACCCGACAACCCATGACCCAGATCGCTCGGCTTGTGGATGTCGACATGCCACGATTCCGGTCGCTAACAAGGGCAGCGAAAGCTCAGCTAGCTGTCGAAGGCGTCAGTCTGGGCGTTCTTTCCCAGAAGTTGCTATCGGTAGTGAGCTCCCCTCATGGCGACGATGCAATCATCCTGATGACACGAGTGTCCGGCAGAGACGGGACAGATGAGGCGCAACTCGCGCTCGCCGAAGTTGACGGGCGCCGGATGATCGATGGCCTCGTGCCGTTCCTACGACAGTCCGTGCCCGGATTCGAGCGAGCGAAGCTCGGAACGATCGCGTCTTGGATCGGCGTCCGCGAAACCTGGCGTGTCGTCGGGAAGTACGTAGTGACGGGCGAAGATATAAGAACAGGTCGGCAATTCCCAGACGCGATTGCGCTTGGCGGCGGGCCGCTCGACATCCATCATTCAGATGGTGTGGGTATCTCACTGACCATCCCCGACTCGCCGTTTCAAATCCCGTACCGCGCCCTGCTGGTGCCCGGTGCTCCTGGAGTCATCGTCACAGGTCGATGCGTCTCAGCGACTGCTGAGGGTATGGGTGGGATGCGGCATATGGGAACAGTGATGGCACTTGGCCAAGCCGCAGGAACGGCAGCTGCTCTGAGCGTGGCGCTCGATATCGAGCCCAGTCGACTCGATCCGGTCACTCTTCAGAAGAACCTCGTGAAGGACGGAGCGATTTTGACCCTCTCAGCCGCCGCTGTTGAACTGGAGGTGCACTAATGGACCCACAGGACTCTCCTGCGCTTTACGCCGTGCGGTATGAGTACACGCCCGGCACTGCGACCGCTCGCGATACATTGCGCCCAGACCACATCCGCTTTCTGGAGGACCTACACGGCCGCGGCCAGTTGGCTGCAAGCGGTCGGCTGGAAGACGATGCCAGTCCAGGAGCACTTCTCGTCATCTCTATGGGGTCACCACAAGAAGTCGCGCGGCTCCTCGACGGAGACCCGTTCTGGAGCGCCGGCGTAATCGAGACACGGGACGTTCGCAGATGGAACGTCGCATTCGGACTGGAAGGGATCATCAAATGAGGGTCGCCAACACGACCGCACCACGCACCATCGAGTTCGTCGAGCGCCCGCTGCCCGCCGTCCAGCGAGGTACCGCCTTGGTGCGCGTCGAGCATGTCACGTTGTGTGGAACGGACTTCCACATCTGGGAAGGCGAGTACCTGAATCCGTTTCCAATCGTGCAAGGTCACGAAATTGTCGGAACCGTAGCCTCCATCCATTCTGACCACCCAGCGTTCCAGATCGGCTCACGCGTGGCCGTATCGCCGGTGCGCACCTGCGGGAAGTGTCACGCATGCTCGGTCGGCAGATCCAACGTCTGCCGGGACGTGTCAGTACTGGGGTGCTACGAAGACGGCGCCTTTGCCGAGTTCATCGCAGTGCCAATCTCCGCTCTCCATTCGGTCCCAGACACCGTGCCCAGCACACTTGCTCCACTCAGTGAACCAGCCAGCATCGCGCTACAGGCTGTGCAACGGGGCCGTCCCCAAGCAGGTGAACTCGCGCTAGTCATCGGCTGCGGCCCCATCGGACTGATCGCGACGCTTGCGCTCCGCGAGGCCGGCGTGGACGTGGTCGCCGCCGACACAGTCCTGTCGCGCACGGATACCGCCCGGGAGTTCGGTGCGGCAAGCACCGTCGTGATCGACGTGAGCGCCCCCTTCCCAACTGGGTCTGAGATCGCGAGTGCAATAGGCGACAGCGAGCGTCCGGTCACACTGATTATCGAAGCCACTGGATCACCAGCCGCCTTCATCGGCGCCGTCGAGATCGCCGCTCCGACCGCGCGCGTCGTCGCTGTGGGAATTTCCGACCGCGAAGTGACGATCCCGATGCGCGCCATCCCATTGAAAGAACTCGACATCCTCGGTAGTAGGAACAGCTTGAACCTGATCGACGAAGGGTTGCGCCTCATCGAACGCAACCCGGAGCACTTCGCCGCTCTGGTAACCCACCGGTTCGCTTTCGAGGAGATTGAGCAGGCGCTGTCCGTCATGCGCACGGATCCGGCCGTGGTTCGCAAAGTCCTCATCTCATTCGAAGGCGTCAACGTATCGCACGGGCACAGTGGCTAGGGCCGAATTCGGTAGGTTGGACCTCGCTGTCGCGGTCGTCACGCGGATGAATGAGTTGCAATATTAACGCGACTCGGACGGCAATGGTTAGTTCCTCGGGCATCCTCCTCGCTCAGTATTTGTAGACGCATAGCCGAGTCGTTGACGGGGCGGTGTCCGCTCCCGGTTTGCTCGTGTACGTGTGGGACGGATGATCGTACGTTTCGTTCTTCGTCGGGCGGGATATGTGGTCGTGGTTGTCTGGTCCGTCTATACGCTCGCGTTTTCCGGGTGTATGCGTTACCGGGCGCTCCGATCGCGATCATGCTCGAGCGGCGTTCGGCTGGAGCGGGGCAAGCAACACGGAAGCTCTCCAGGTTCTGAGTGAGAAGTGCGGATGCGCCCGGCCCGGTCTGGGCATCGAACCGGGCCGGGGCTATCGCCGCGTCGGCCTGTTGACGGCGGCTGCGTCTGGTCGTCCGGCTCCGAGGCAACCGATTCGATATCTCTCGATCACAGGTGGCTCAAGGAGTAGGTCTTTTCGCCGAGGACGGCGCATGTCAACGGACATTCGTTCCCGCCCACTGACGGACACGAAACCTGCCCATAGGCGGACACGTTTCTGCCCACTGGCGGACATCCGTTTCTGCCCACTGGCGGACACGAAACTGCCCACGGTGTTGTGTTGTGGTCAGGTGAGTGGGTCGACGCCGGTGCCGGCGAGGGCTTGGCTCATCCGGATCGATTTACCGCTGGTCTGACACAGGTGGGCGTGGTGCATGAGCCGATCGACGGTGGCGGTGGCCAGAGTCTTGGGCATCAGCTCGTCGAATCCGGCCGGATGAAGATTCGACGACAGCGCCAGGGCGCGTTTCTCATAGGCGGCGTCGACCAGCCGGTAGAGGCCCTCGGCGGCGTCGGCGGCCACCGGCAACAGGCCGATGTCATCAATGACCACGAGATCGGCGCGCAGCAGCTTGGTCAGGGCACCCGAGACCGAGTCGTCGGCGCGGTGCCGGCGGATCAGCGCGCCGAGGTCTTCGAGGGTGAACCACAACACCTTCCGTCCTCGTTCGACGGCGTGCTGGCCGAGGGCCTCGAGGAAGAATGTCTTCCCGGTTCCCGAGGGTCCGCAGACCACGAGGTTCTCGCGCCGCTCGATCCATTCCAGGGTGCGTAGCGCCTGCTGGGTCGGGGCCGGGATGGACGACAGTTCCGGTTTCCAGGCGTCGAAGGTCTTGCCGGTGGGAAACGCGGCGGCGGCGCGGCGGGTGGCCAGTGCCGAGCGTTCCCGGCCGGCGGCCTCCTCGGTGAGCAGCGCCTTGAGGACCTCGGCGGGTTCCCACCGTTGGGCGCGGGCGGTGGCCAGCACGTCGGGAGCGGCGCGGCGGATGTGCGGCAGCCGCAGCCGGTGCAGCAGGGTTTCCAGGTCGGTCGGCAGCGGCGGCGCCGCCGGTGGTGCGGTGGTCACGAGGGTCTCCTTCGGGTGCCGGTTGAATCGGACGGTGAACTCGATTAGTCTGCGGTGCAGAGTTTTTCGCGTCAGCGTGGGCGGTGTTCCTAGAGTTCGGTGGCACCGTCGACGGGAACCTCGCCACCGAGGGCGGCCCAGCCGCTGGTGCCCTGGGCCAGGGACCGGGATTCGTCGGCCCGGTGGGTGCGATCCGAGGCGGCGCCGGCGGGGTGGGCGTCGAGGATCGCCATGAGGTCGCCCTCGGCGAAGCGGCCGTAGGCGGCGGCGTGCCCGAGCGCCCAGTCGACCCGGCCGGCGCCGAGCAGTTTCGCCAGCGACACCGCGTGGTCCATCTTTACGCGGATCTTCCCGGTGCCGGCCTCGGCGGCCTCACACAACCACAGCCGGGCACCGGCACCGATGTCGCAGAAGGCGCGTTCGGCGTCGGTTCGCGGGATCGGCTGACGGTCGAGGATCCCGGCCGGGGGCGGCGGGAAGTGCTCGTCGCAGATCTGCGGGGAGCCGGGGCGGGCCCGCCGGTGCCGGGCGACCTCGACCGGGCCGGTGTCGCCGTGGTGGACGAAGATGATCCGCTCACCGGCACCGGCGCCGTGTGCGCGGACGAACACCGTCTGCCCGCGCAGGGTGTGCGGCACCGAGTACTGGCCGTTCTCGAACGCGACCATCGGGGTGTTGTCCGGGACGATGCGGGTCACTCCCCAGGTGACGGTGTGTGCGGCGGCGGGAACCGGATGCAGGTGGAGGCGTTCTTCGGCGAGCATCTCGGCCGGGATGCGGCGGGTGGTGCGGTGGGTGCGGGTGTTGACCTGCTCGCAGAACTGCGTGCAGGCGGCCTCGAGGTCCTCGAAACTGTCGTACTCGGCGGCGAGGTTGTGGTCGGTGGGCACCAGGTCGGCCTTGGCCAGCTTGACGGTGTTCTCCACCCCGCCCTTGGTGGCCGGGTCCGCGGGCAGGCAGGTCTTGACGACCAGGCCGTAGAACCGGGCGAAGGAGACCACACCCGGGTTGCGGACGGCGACCGAGGCGATGTGTTCGGTGGTGACCATCTTCTCGTTGTCGGTGAGCAGATACGTCGGGACACCACCGATCCGCCGGAAGGTCCGGTCCAGGCCCGCGTAGACGGACGGGGCGGTGCGGTCGCGCAACGGGATCACCACCCGGTGCCGGCACCAGGCCAGCCACGCGCACAGCAGCACCGTCTTGGTGCCGTCGACGACCGGGCCGTCACCGAAGTCGTACTGCAACCAGAGGCCGGGTTCGGTGACCCACGGCCTGTGCACCCTGGTGTGGCCGAGCCGGTAGGCGCGTTTGATCCGGGCGACGGCGCGGCGGGTGGTGCGTTCGGTGCCGGTGAATCCGAGGGCCAGCAGCTTGTCGTGGGCGATGTCGGCGCGGACTCGGCCCTTCGAATGTTCGACCCATTCTTCGATTTTCGGTAGATATTCGTCGATCAGCATCGGTCTCTTCTCCCGCGGTGGGGTCGGCGCATCGGCGGTGTCGCGTTCGGCGACGAGGCGGGCGACGGTGTGATGGGAGCACCCCGCCAGTGCGGCGGCGGCACGGTAGGACTTCGTCAGGTCGTAGGCAGCAAGAATTTCCATGACTTCCTTGGCAGACTTCACGGTGGCCTCTCCTCGGTGGCTCGCATTTTCGGCGTGGTAGCACCGTCGAGCGAACCCGAGGAGAGGCCCCGATCCGGGGAGGCGATCGGGAAGAAAATCGAACGTGCCGTATCAGGCGGACAGACCCGGGTGGGCAGTTTCGTGTCCGCCAGTGGGCAGAAACCCGTGTCCGCCAGTGGGCAGTTTCACGTCCGCCTGTGGGCGTTTTCGTGTCCGCCTATGGGCAGTTTTTCATGTCCGCCGACAGGCGCAGGGCCCGGGTCGGGTTGAGATCGACCAAGCTCGACCCGGGGCACCGACAATGCCTTCATGCGGATCGGGAACCTCGGGGAGTTCCAAACCGAATTCCAATGAACTGTCTCTGAGTGGCGCTGCGGAGGACTTTGGAACATTTATGGGCGGCTTGCTCTGTGTCATAAAGAGACCATCGGCCGGTGCCCGGGTCGACGGCGCCGAGGAAGTACCCGTGCGCGCCGTCGAGTGACCGATGGGTCATTCCTTGGCAGAGCTACAAATTCGCACGGACGCCACCCGTCCTCCCCTGACGGGGTGGAGTCCACAGAGGCGGGCACGATGGGGTTCAGGCCGATCGCACTTCGACAATCATCTCGACCTCGACGGGGACGTTGCGCGGCAGTTCGGCAACTCCGACGGCAGAACGTGCGTGTGTTCCGGCATCGCCGAAGATATCGACCAGGAGTTCGGAGGCGCCGTTGAGGATCGCTGGTTGGCCGTTGAAGCCGGGGCTGGAGGAGACGAATCCGACGACTTTGACGATCTTGACGATGTGATCGATTCCGACCAGGGCATCGATGGCTGCGAGGGCATTGAGTGTGCAGATCCGGGCTGCTGCGGTGGCCTCTTGGGAGGATGTGTCGGCTCCGACTTTGCCGGTGTACGCCGACGAGCCATCCACGAGCGGCAGCTGTCCGGAGGTGTAGACGAGGTTTCCGGTGCGGAGTGCTGGGGTGTAGGCGGCGGCGGGGGCGGCCACGGGTGGGAGTTGGAGGCCGAGTGCGGCGAGTCGGGCTGTCCAACGTCGTGGATTCGACGGGGTCGTTCGGTACGTATCTGTCATCTCCATGTCTTTTCCTTGATGAATGTGCTGCGCGTCTGTCACTGTGCTCCTGTCGGTGGTCGGGTGAACGTGGTCAGCGGCGGTGGGGTGTCTTCGAAATGAGTTGTCCGCCGGTGGCGCCGGTAGTTCGTCCCTCCAAGAGGGTGGGTATGCCGTTGACCAGTACCGTGCGGACGCCGGTGGCCAGGTGCCAGGGGTCATCGAACGTCGAGGTGTCGATGATGGTGGACGGGTCGAACACGACGATGTCCGCTGCATTCCCCGCCCGTAGGGTTCCTCGGTTGGTGACGCCGATGCGGGAGGCTGGCAGCGACGTCATTTTCCGGATCGCCTCTTCCAGGGGCAGTGCGTGTTCGTCGCGGACATACTTGCCGAGTACACGGGCGAAGGTTCCGAAGCTGCGCGGGTGCGGGTGACCGTCGCCTGTTGCTGTCATGGTCCAGCCGTCGCTGGCCACCGAAACCCATGGGTGGGTGAGCACGGTGGTGACATCGGCGTCGCTCATCGCATGATTGACGATGGTGGCGGTCGCATGGTGTGCGGCGAGCACCGCGAGGGCCGCCTCGGCCGGGTCGCATCCATGTAGGCGACCGATCGCTGCGATCGACAAGCCGATGTGCTTCCGGTAGGGCCCTTCTGGAAGTTCGGCGAGGACCACACCTTCGGGGTCGATGTCGCGGCCGAACCGGGCGCGGAGCTGCGTGGCGATGCGGTCGCGGGTGGCGGGGTCGGCGAGGCGTTCGAGTAGTGCGTCGTTTCCGCCGTCGAGTGCCCACTTCGGCAGCCGGGACAAGAGGGTGGTGCTCGATGCGGTGTAGGGGTAGACATCCGCGGCGACGTCGAGCCCGCGGAGGCGGGCTGCGTCGATCAGGTCGAGGGCGGCCTTGACCGAGCCCCAGTTCTCCGGACCCATCGCCTTGAGGTGGGAAATCTCGAGCCGTGCCTGCGACAATTCGGCCGCGTCGATGGCCTCCTCCACAGCCGCGAGCAGTTGCGAGGTCTCATTGCGCATGTGGGTGGAATACAGCAGCCCGGACCCGGCCGCCGCGGCCACGAGAGCGCGGATCTCCGGGGAGTCGGCGAAGACCCCGGGGGCGTAGATCAGCCCGGTGGAGAACCCGACCACGCCGGGTTGGGTGGACGATCGCTCGATGAGGGCGCACATCTGCGCGAGTTCGGCGGGGGTGGGTTGCCGGTCTTCGTCACCGAGCACTTCGAGCCGCAGCGCGTTGTGGCCCACCTGCAGGCCGACGTTGACCGCGGGCGCGGCGTTGCGCAGCGCCAGGCCGAACCCCGCCGCATCGTTCCAGCTCCAGCTCAGCTGGGTGTCGTCGAACAGGGTTGCCCGGCGGATCCGGGCACTGTCGGTGGCGGGAAAGGGGGAGTGTCCGCAATTTCCCACGATCAACGTGGTGACGCCCTGGTGTATCTGGGTGACCGCGGCCGGGTGGGCTTCGAGGGTGAAGTCGGCGTGTGAGTGGAGGTCGATGAAACCGGGCGCGACGATGCACCCGGCGGCGTCGATCGTCGTCCGGGCGGGAAAAGGGCCGGGGCCGATGGCTGCTATCTGTCCACCGGTGACGGCGATGTCGCTGCGGATTCTGGGGGTACCGGTCCCGTCGATGACGTTTCCGCCGGTCAGTGTCAGGTCGTACTGCACGGAAAATCGGCTCCTATCGGGTTTCGAAGAAGATGATGGCGGTGTACATCAGGGTGGAGGGGATCAGCATTAGCCAGCCGGTGATCAGCATGTTCCTGAGGTTGAGGGACCGGGCGAGTCCCATGGCACCGATCATGTTGGCGTTGGGGAAGGGGCCGTAGGTGTCGGCCTTGGACGCGAAGAGCAGTACGACCACCCAGGTTCCTGCGCCGACGCCGACGCTGGCGGCCAATCCGCCGAAGACCTGGTCGAGGAGCACGACCTGCGCTGCGGTGGCGCCGGGTATGCCGACCCAGCCGAGGAGCGCGATGGCCAGTGCGAAGACGAAGGGGGAGAGTCCGCTCAGCTTGCCGCCGTATGAATCGAGGATCACGTGGAAGGGCTCGATGAGGTTGATGGCGGCGAACAACACCGCCAGCAGCCAGAACAGAAGAAAAACACTGATCAGTGATGCTGCGCCGTCGTAGATTTGGGCGGCGATCTTGTGTGGGGTCAGTCCACCGGCCAGGCCGGTGACCATGGCGAGAACGGGAAGGGCCAGGAGCGGGAAGGTCGTCCCCGCCGAGGTGATCGTGGCGTACACGATGCTCGCGAGGAGGGCGACGACGAAAACTGCGGTGGCTCTTTTGCTGGACGGGGTGGATTGGTGGTCGAGGGCACCGAGGTCCTCTGCATCGTAGAAGTCGTTGTCGTTCAAGGTCCGTCGCTGCATCCACGGCACCACCAACAGCCCCATGATGAGGGAGAGAACCGCAAGGGGGCCGGCGCCGTAGAGCAGGTACTGCAGGTAGCCGACCTCGGCGGCGTCCATGATTGCCACATTGGAGCCGGCGAACGGTGCCAGTGCCAGTCCGGCGCATCCGCCGATGAAGATCATCGACGCAGTGGCCGACCGGGTGAACCCCATTCGGGCGGCGATCGGCAACAGCAGTGGTACCGCGATCGCCAGGGCGCCTGCCAGGGTGCCCAGTGCCGCGACCAGAATCAAGCAGGACAACATCATCCCGAGTGTCACCGCGGTCTTGTTCTTCTCACCCACGGTGCGCATGATCGCGTGCACGATGGTGCCGGCGACGCCGGTCGCCCGCAGTACCTCGGCCAGGCCCGCCCCGAGCATGATGATCAACCCGATAATCGTGATCTGGTCTCCCACCGACTCGCCCAGCACGTCTGCGACGGCGTCCGGTGCGGGGAGCAGGATCAGGAAGGCGGAGACGATCGCGACGACGGTCGCCACCATGATGTCCATGCCGAGGAGGGCGAGGACGGCGTAGAGGGCGATCGGGAGTAACCCCCACAGTGTGGGGCCGTCCACCATGATCCCGGCGACCAGCGACAGTACCAACCCGCTCAAGGCAATGGCGTTGAGGAGGTGGTTCCGGCGGCGGGGAATCGTTGTGGCGTCGTGATCGTCGTGGGGCTGTGCGTCTTTGACTGCGGTGGAACCGTTGTCGTTGCTGTTCATGGTTGTGTCCTCTGAGGAGCTACGCGGACAGGAGGGCATATCTGATGGGTGGGCGTGCCGGCGCGGATCACGGTATCGCAGGTGACATCGTGTCCCTGCCGGATGGACGTGGTGACGGTTCGGCGCGATATCGCGTGGTGTTGCGTGGGCATCTGGTTACCGGCGTCTCAGGTGTGCGCCGAGTCGGCGGGGGCTAGGGGCAGTAGGACATCGGGGTTGAGGATGCTTCGTGGGTCGAGGGTGGATTTGATCTGTTTCATGAGGCGAATGTCTACCGGGGACCGGCCCAGGGTGATCCATGACTTCTTGGCTCGTCCGATGCCGTGTTCGGCACTGATGCTGCCGTGGTGGGCGGCCACAATCTCGAATACTCGGCCGGTGATGGCATCCGAGACATCGGGTGGGACGTCGAGAATGTTGACGTGAATATTGCCGTCGGCGAAGTGGCCGAACAAGATGGGGGTCACCTCGCTGAACTCGGCAGCGAGTGCGGCCTCGAGGGCGGCGATGAACTTGCTCATCGCTGGAAGCGGTACCGCCACATCGAGTTTGACAACCGGCGTGGACGATGCGCGGCTGATGCACTCGGTGTGGCTTTCGCGGATCTGCCAGAGTTTGCGGGCGGGGCCCGGTTCGACGACGGCATCGTCCATGGTGTCTGCGAGTTGCGACAAGACCTCCAGAACCGCGGCTTCGGTATTGCCCGGCGAGGAGATCTCGAGGAGTGCGTAGAGCGGTGATGGCTGGGCGAAGGGGTCTCGCGCGTCCGAGTGCGAGCACACCAGGGTGACGCCCTCGGCCGTCATGATTTCGGCGGCCTCGATCGTCAGTCCGTGCCGCCGCATGCGGTCGCAGAGACCCAACGCCGCCGCGATGGTGCCGACTCCGGCGAGCACGACCTGAGTCTCCGGAGCGGGGGTGGTCAGCTTCATCAGCACCTTCGTGACGATGGCGAGGGTGCCTTCGCTTCCGGCGAGAAGCCCGGGTAAGTCGTACCCGACATTGTCCTTGACCAGTGGGCTCCAGCGACTGAGTACCGCTCCGTCGGAAAGAACTGCTTCGACTCCCAGCAGCTGCGTCCGCGTGTTCCCGTGGCGAACCATCCGCACGCCGCCGGCGTTCGTGGCAACAATGCCGCCCAGGGTGGCCGAATCACGTGAGGCGAGGTCGATCCCGAACCGCAGTCCGTGCTTCGATGCGGCGTCGTCCGCCTCCGCGACCGTGACTCCCGCCCCTGCCGCGATGGTTCGTCCGATCGGGTCGATCGTGTCGATGCTGTTCAGACGCCGAGTGCTCAGGACGATGCTTCCGGCCGCTGGGATGGCTCCACCGACCAGCCCGGTGTTTCCGCCCTGCGCGGTGATGGGGATGCGTCGGTCATAACAGACGGCCACCACGGTGGACACTTCCTCCGTTGTCGCCGGCCGCACCACGGCGGCCGCCTCCCCCTGCCACCGGCCGGTCCAGTCGGTGGTGTAACTGCGCATGGTGAGCGGGTCGGTGATGACGTGGGCGCTGCCCACGATGGCTCGGAGGCGCTCCAGCAACACGCCGTCCTGAGCGCCCAGGTCATCCGTCGTAATAGTGGGATTCACAAACGTTGCTCCTCGAAGATATGGCCCCGGTGTGGACGCCCTTCACGGGAAAGGTTCCGACTTCTGCAATTGCTCGCGAACGCGGTGGCCTGTGACCTAGATCATCCACGCGACTGTTCTCCGTTGTCCAAGTCCAATAAACGACGGACCCATCACTATTGCTTATAATGACTGCGTGAACCTTCAACGTGCCCGGTATCTGGTGGCGTTAGCCGATGAGAAGAGCTTCACCCGGGCCGCCGTGGAAATGCATGTCGCGCAGTCGGCGTTGAGTCAGCAGATCAAGGTCCTCGAGCGTGAGGTCGGAGTGACCCTCATCGACCGGCGGGGACCACGCATCAGTTTGACCGCGGCGGGAGAAGTTGCCGTGCGTGAAGCACGCTTCCTCCTAGCGTCCGCCGACCGGGCCGTGCAGCGTATCCGTCAGGCGGCGGCCGGCCTCGAGGGAGAACTCCGGGTTGCTCACACCCGATCCTGGGCGGGGGGAGTCATCGCCGACCTGATCAACGAGTACCGGCGCACCTTCCCGGGAATCGAAGTGTCGGTGTACCGGGGTTGGACGACACGCAACGCCGATCTCGCGGCGGAGGGATCCATCGACGTGGCGGTTATCCGGCCGCCGATCGACAGTCTGAGCCTCATCGTCCGAATACTGGAGAGCGAACAATTATTGATCGCCGTACCCGAAAACCATCCCTTCGCGGGACACCGCACGATCGACCGCGACGCGCTTATCGACCAACCCGTCGTCTTCTGGCCGCGTGAGAACGGACCCGGAATGTACGACAGAATCGTAGAACAGCTGTGGCCGAAGGCATCTCCGACCGTCGTACGAAACGAGGCCGACGACGAGCAGGTCCTTTACGCCGTCGCAGCGGGCGTCGGTATCGCACCCATCCCTCGCGGTCGTGCTCTCACCTTTCGGGTCCCGGGCGTGCACCTCTGCGAAGTGGCCGGCCCGCCCATGACATTGGACGTCGGCATCGCCTACAGGCCCGACAACCCCAACCCGGCATTGCAGTGCTTCCTCGCTCTCATCGGCAACCAGCCAAGCGGGCGAGTCGCACGCCCGACCTGAGTAGGGGCCTGCGTCGCAATGACGTTCAGGGAGAACGGCGGTGTGGTCTACCCGCAGGTTCCGGCTAACCGCGGCGAGTCCCGAGATCGTTTCAGCGCCACAGCCCGGGTGAGGAGATCTCGGCCTGATCACCGGAGGCGGCGTCAGGGCTGTAGGAGTCCACCACAGGTCCGCCCGACCAGGCCCGTCCGCTGGGCGCGGATCGTTGTCATCATCGAACCAACTGTATCGGCCGCACCCGAGATGGAGCACCCGCCGCCGTCCCCAGCCGCGCATCGACGCACCGTCCTCGTGGGCTGTGCACCCTCTGGAATTGCTCTCGGGTGTGCGCGAGCTGGTGGTGTGGAACACCGTTGTTGCGCTCTCTACGGCTCTCTAGTGACCACGGGTGGGGCTGGCAGAATCCGCGGCGGTGGGCGTGGCGCCGGGACCCCGACCGGCCCATGTGGCTAGGGTCGAGCAGGTGAGCGGCAGCGAGCGGGTGGTGATGTTCGACATCGACGGCGGCCTGGCGGACCTGTCGGCCTTCACCCACCTCCTGACCGGCGACTCGGACGGGAGCCGCCGACAGGCGTGGCAGCGGTTCTTCGACCATGTCGGGCAGGCGGCGGTCATCGAACCGGGCCGAGATCTGGTGGAGGCGGTGGCCGGTCTGGGGTTGGTGGTGGTGTATTCCACGACCCGGCCCGTCTCCTGCGCGGAACAGACCCGGATATGGCTCGGGAGGAACGGTTTTCCGCCCGGCCGGGCGTTGCTGTGCCGCTCTCGTGGTGAGCTCCGGCCTGCGGTCGAGGTCAAGGCCGGCCACTGTCGAGCTGTGGGGAAGTGGTTGTCGGCGTTCGTCGACGACGAACCAGACACGGTGGACGCATTACGCTCTGGCGGGGTGCGGGCGCATTCGTTCGACGAGCTGACCGGGCTCCGGGTACGCGAGCTCAAGACGGTGCTGGCCGCAGGCACGGCCGCCGCGAAGAGCGGCAATGGGGCGAACCGGCGACGGCGTCAACGCACTACACCGCACCACCGACAGGGGCAGGTGGCACAGGGATCACGCTGACCTGGTGCTCCGGTGATCGGTGTCGCGGCGACTCCCTAGACTTCTCACTCATGCTGACTGCCTGGGGCGATGAGAGCGGATCGCAGCCCGACCGCGATCCCGACACGTACCTGATTGCGGCAGCGTTGTGCGACGAGGACGATGTCCCGGACGTCCGCAAAACAATGGAATCTCTGCGTCTGGCCACGGAGAAAAGGTCCATTGGCACGGCAGCAGCGCCGACCGCCGGCACGATCTCATCGAGGCAGTCGCGGCGCTTCCGCTGGCAGGTCTGGTCGTCATTCACACCGAAGCCGCCGTCTCCGACCGGCGCCACCGCAGAAAGTGCCTGGAGTATTTGCTCCCCAACCTGGCCGAGATGCCGTGCAGCCACATCACACTCGAATCTCGCAGCCACCTCGACGCAAGCGACCTCGACATCCTGCAGAAGTTCCGAGCACAGAAGGTCATCACCTCATCACTGCGGGTGAACCATGCAGTCGGAATGGTTGAGCCGGCGCTCTGGGTTGCGGACATCGTGTGTGGCGCGGTGGTCCAATCCCGGGTCGGGAATCCCAGCTACCTGGCGAAACTCTCCGGTGCGGTCGACCTGCGGCAGATTTGATCTGGAAACGACGCGAGCCACAGGCCTCGTCGTCCGGCGAGTAATCCTGTGGCTCACTTCCAGCCCCACCTCGATGGGGTGGCTTCACACGGAATATACCACTCACCGAGGTGTCAGTACCCGCGCTCACGGTCCAGCAGCCGTCGTCCGGGGCCGATTCGCCTCGACACACCCGGATCGCGCCGCTCGATCAACTCCCGAACAAGCCCGATCCCTCACGGGGCGCAGCAATCGGCGGGTAGGGCGTTTCAGTCGGCGGAGGATTGATGTGCACTGAGAACGTCCCGGTTCCGCGACCACCGGCGCTATTGACCGTGCAATTCACCAAGGTCTGACCTACCGGGAATCTGTCGCCAGACGTATCGCAGGTGCCCATTCGGCGGGCTCCGCGGCCGGCAGATGTCGTGGCCCACCCGTCTCGGCGTCGAG
This sequence comes from Rhodococcus sp. G6(2025), assembly GCF_058628105.1. NCBI lineage: Bacteria > Bacillati > Actinomycetota > Actinomycetes > Mycobacteriales > Nocardiaceae > Rhodococcus > Rhodococcus sp. G6(2025). The sequence continues at coordinate 159,255 of NZ_CP179751.1, read as the reverse complement.
GGTGTGCACGAGGACCGCGCCGGCGAACCCGGCCACGGCGGGAACCACTGCTCGTCGCGACATCGAACGCCGCGATGGACGTGTGGATGCCTTCGTCCCGCCGTCGCCGGGCGGCAACAGTTCGGATCACCGCCCACCGCAAGGCAGGATGAGACCGTGAGCGACCGAACCGCATCAGACCTCGAGCGTGAATTCGCCATGCTCGCCTACGTACGTGACCGTCTCCGGGCGTCGGAGGGCGAAGACTTTCGTATCCCGACCACGGCCGTCGATCAGGTTCTCGATGAGCTCACCAGCCTCGAACGATCGCCGTGGGATCCGACCTGATTTCTGTCCGTGCAGAGTCCGGGCATCGGGCGCGGATGGTTCGGGCCGGCCGTAACGGGGCCGGCTGGCGGCCTCCACGATGGAGTATCGGGACCCGGGCATGAATTCGCCCCGGCGACAGCCGGTCTGCGCCACACCAGTTGACGAAGGAAAGGACTCGGCCCCACCTGAGGGGGCCGGCACACACCATGACCTCTCTGACTCGCGGAGCGAACAGCCCGATCGACACGGCAACCACGACGGTGGAGGTGACCGGGGCCCGGCAGGGAACGGTCGATCTGTTCGTCTTCCAGCTCGGTGCCGATTTGAAGGTGCGGACGGATGCCGATCTGGTGTTCTTCAACAACCCCAGCACCCCGGAGGGTGCGGTCACTCTCTCCGGCGACCGGGTGACGCTGAACCTCGGCACTGTCCCCACGGCGATCGACACCCTCGCGGTGGCCGTCGCACTCGATGAGAACGTGGCCGGCAGCCTTGCCCAGGTGCCGGGGCTGGCCGTGACGGTCACCCAGACGGGCGGTACCTCGTTCGAGATCCCGGCGGAGGGCCTGACCACCGAGCGGTCGGCGGTGCTGCTCGAGGTGTATCGGCGCAACGGGTCCTGGAAGGTGCGTAACCGGTCGGCCGGTTGGAGTGGGGGACTGGATGCCCTGGTCACCGAGCACGGCGTGAGCGTCGACGAATCCCCCGCGCAGACACCCACACCCACACAGGCGCCCGAGCCTGTACAGGCACCCGCACCCGCACCCGCACCTGCACCTGCACAGACACCCGCACCCGCGCAGTCGGCTTCCGCCTCGGCGACCGTCGACGGGCACGGCGTGCGGACGGTTCCCGGGGAGGCCACGCTGTCGCTGGTCAAGCGGGAGAAGCTGAACCTGCAGAAACGGGAGGTCGCGAAAGTCCTCCTGCACAAGGGCGCCTCCAACCCGGTCGGCCGTGTCGTCCTGGTCATGGACAACACCGGGTCGATGTCCAAGCGATACCGGTCCGGTGAGGTCAAACGCATCATCGAGCGGATGGTGCCGGTCGCAACGCAGCTCGATTCGGACGGGAACCTCGAGGCCTACGCCTATGCCCAGCGGTTTGTGAAGCTGCCCGACGTCACCGTCGCCGACGCCGACACGTGGGTGAACACCTATGTCCACCTGCACGGTCGGCACGGTGACATCGATTTCGATGCGATCGGCGGCACCAACAACGACGTCCCGATCATGGAGGAGATCATCGGCACCCTCGACAAGATCGCCGCGGTCCCGACATTGGTGCTGTTCTTCACCGACGGCGGATTCCACGCGAGGGCGCAGATCACCACCTTGATGCGGACGGCGTCGGCGTTGCCGGCGTTCTGGCAGTTCATCGGCATCGGCAAGTCCAGCTTCGGTGTCCTCGAGAAACTGGACACCCTGACCGGCCGACTGGTCGACAACGCCGGGTTCTTCGCGGTCGAGAACATCGACACGCTCAGCGACGCGGCGCTGTACGAGTTGCTCCTCAGCGAGTACCCGGACTGGTTGCGCGCCGCCCGGCAGGCCCGCATCCTCAACTGATTCACGACCTGCCCTGCAGGCATGGCTGCACTGCGAAAATTGTTGTCTGAACTGCGAATATGACACGTCCCCTCAGTGTTGTCCTGTCGGCCGGTGCTCGCCCGGCTCCGGTATGCTTGCGGGGCGGGATGCGCCGCCGGCTGGTTACCGGCACCAGCGTTTTCCGCCCGGCGTGGCAGACGCCAACTGGAACGTTTCCGTCTGCCACGCCCCTTACTTCCGCGGTCGGTCCGCCCGCCCGCCCTCACCGATCCGGGGGAGACACAGAGTGGGCTACAGTGCCAGCCCGGACGGCCCACCGACCCAGCTCGACCCCGAGATCGGACACTCGAGTTCCCCGGCGATCAAACCCGCCGGCTACCGCACCGAGGCCAGCCACCAGGACCGGGCAGCCGAACGCACCTCCGCCCGCGAACTCGACATGATGGTCGAAGACAGCGCATTCACCCGGGCCCGCAAAGACCTCGAGCGCGCCTTCCCCAGAGCCGCGGTCATCGAGGTCTCCCCACGGAAACGCCGCGCCTTACCGATCCCCGACTCGATCCGGATCTCCCCCATCGGCACGGCAACGCAAGGCGCGCTCGGTCACCAAAAACACCGTCCAGACACAGCTTCCGGCCGTCGGCTACAAGGCCGTCGACACACTGATCACCGACACCGACCACTGGTCGCAGATCGGCACGGCACTGAGCATGGCGCGCGGGGACGCCCAGCACCTCGACGACAAGACCCGCAACCAGGTCCAACGCATCGACCGGGCGATCCAGACCGCCGAACGCGTCAACGACCGAGGGCACGTCGTCTACTGTGCCGCCCGGCTCCCGCACACGGTGCCCGCGTCGGGGACGAATCTCCCTGCCGCGCTGCAGCAGGGATCGATGCTCGACTTCGACCGCTTCACCATGACCACGCACACCATCCACCAGCTCGAATCCGACCTGGACTCACGCGACCTCGTGTTCGAGATCGAGACGGACCGGGTCATGTACCTGGGGCGTTCGGACAAGGTCGACGACACCGCGCACCTGCTGCCCCGGGGGATGCGGTTCGAGGTCGTCTCCGCAGGACAGGGGCGCTACCGTCGACCGGACGGCGCGATCGGACGCCGCATGATCGTCCAGCTACGCGACATCACCGGACAAGGAAAGGCCAGCTGATGGGACTGTTCACCGATGGAAAAGGCCGCCCCGAACTCATGGTCAACCCCGACATCATCTCCGGCCGCGCCGTCTACCGGCCCGTCGACGACGGCCCGGTCGCCGAGCCGGTGGAGACGCCGAAGCAACGCGCCCGCCGGGAGCTGAAAAAGCGCATGACCGAAGAACGTGAGCGAAAAAAGAAAACCGGAGACGCACCCACCGAAAAGGGGTGACGCCTCCGGCTCATCCAGTGCATCTGCAGTGCCGACCATCGTAGCGGCGCGCCACAACATGTCCAGACCACTGTCCGGTGAGTACAAGCCGAGCGCATCAAGGGAGAGCAACAGGATGAGACCGCTTCGATACTCGATTAACGTCACGCTCGATGGCTGTTGCCATCATGAGGCGGGGCTCCCGCCGGACGAGGAGTCGATGCGTTACTGGACCGCTGAGATGGAGCGGGCCGATGCCCTGCTGTTCGGTCGAGTGACGTACGAGATGATGGAGTCGGCGTGGCGGCAGCCGGCCACGGGAACGTGGCCTGGCTGGATGGGTGAGTGGGAGATCCCGTTCGCCGAAACCATCGACCAGGCGAAGAAGTACGTCGTGTCGAGCACGCTCAGCGAGGTCGATTGGAATGCCGAGCTGGTGCGAGGCGACGTGAATCAAGCGGTTCAGCGGCTCAAGCAGGAGCCAGGCGAGAGCCTGTGGGTGGGTGGCGTGACTCTGCCCCTGGCGTTGGCGGATCTGGGACTCATCGACGAGTACGAGTTCCTTGTGCAGCCTGTCCTTGCCGGACACGGGCCGACGTTGCTCGCCGGTCTGCCCCAGCGCATCGAGCTCGAGCTCGTGGGTCGCCAGGAGTTCCGGTCGGGGGCGGTCGCCCTGCGATACCGGCCCACGCGTGTAGCGGCTTGACGCGATCGTCGCGGGACATTGGCCGCTGTCTTGCGATGGAACGAAATTTTTCGCGACTGACGCGAAGGGTCGGCCCGTCGCACACGTACCCGAATAAGGGCCTGGCCGGTACTGCTCGGGGGTGGAGTGCACCGCCTTGCCTGTGCTCCGAGTATCCTGAGCGTAGGCACCTGGATGTGCCAGCAGCTCGCGCGAAGGCTTCGCCATTCCAAGCAGATTCACTGGACGATCCGTTGATTCACGTAACATCGGCTCGACCGTCATGCGAGCACGGAATCGAGTCAGAATAGTAGTGAACCAACGTGGACACCGTCCGATACTTCAAGGAACGCGCTAAGGCGCAACTCAAGGACCTACGCGCGACTGGCGACGCCGCCGTAGGGCTTCAGCGAGTTCAGCACTTGGTCGCGGTTGATGCCGGCTACGGCTCGTGGGGCGACCTGATCGACGCTGAGGAGGTCGACCGGCAGCTGGCCGCCGTGATGGATCGCGAGCCGCCCTGTGCCTCAACGGCTTCGGCTCGGGCTCCTTGCAAACACAATGCAGCAGAGGCGTGAGCAGTTCACCCAGTGGCGCATCGAGTTGCGCGATAGCTGGGCGCATGTCGATCAGGTCCGGGAGTGGCTCCTGCAGAACATCGCACCGCGCAAGACACTCAACAACGACGCCCATAGCTACGGGCTCAAACACATGGCAGAGAGGGCACTCGACGGTTACGTCAGCAACGGCGAACTCATCGCCGCGGCGATCATCGCCGGCTACCCGTATCGCCGCGGTACCGCGACCTCGCCGAATGCCCTGTTCGGGATGAGCTCGCGCAGCATTACGGCGCTGCGACGGCAGCCGCGGGGATGACACTGGGCCGAGGTTGAGCCAAGCCGGCGGCTCAACCTCGGCTACAAATCGCTCCTTTGCACGCCTCCCCGTTCTGATCGGCCGACAGCCGACTCGGACTAAGGGCGCTGTCCTCGCTCTGCTGCTTGGACATGGCGGACTGCGACAACCGTTCGGGCTGGTAGCCGATTCAACCCGCGTCGATCGGCACCTCGATCAGGTCGCGGGCGACCACGACGCCGTCCCTCACGATGTAGCACTCCATGAGATGTTCGCCGCGGAACTGGGTGCGTTCGTGGAGCTTCTCGTGTGGGCGGTTCGAGTTGACGATCTGCCCGCGAATCTTGTCGCGGCGCTCGGCTTCGTCGCCACGGTTCAGCACCTTCCACTTCACCTGGTAAGGCTCAGAGACGCAGCAGTGGGTGATGGCGAAGTCGAGATCCTTGTTCGGCAGGAGCAAACTCTTGGCCCGCAGCATGTCCCGAAGTGAGGTCGGTCGCCAGCCGCTCTGGGTTACCTGGCAGTCGATGGTCAGCGTTTCGCTGACGTCGACCGGGAAGGTGTTCTCGATGAACTCCTCGGTGTTCTTGAAGTTGAACCTGGACTCGCTGGCCTTCAGCGGCACCGGGGTACCGAACACCTCTCGCCACTTCTTGTTCGCCGAGGCCTTGCCCTCGACTGCGATCGCCTCGAGGCAGCGGTTGTATGCCTTCTTGGCCTTCGGCTGGAATCGCGCCTTGACCTTCACGCGCTGATTGCTACCCAAGGGCCAAGTAGTAGTCCTTGTCCGGCTCGTCCTTGAGGAAGTCGAAGAAGTCGCGGGCCATCAGGTCGAACGATCCGTCCCGGCAGAGTCGTATTCGTCGGTCTGGGCGAAGAACCGGTGCACCAGGGTGTCGATGAGCAGGCCGCCCATGTTCACGCCGTTGGCGTTTTTCCATGCGCGGGCCATCCTCGCGAGGTGGCGCATGTTCGTCGAGGTGCGGTCGTTGCACTCCTTGGTCGCCTCGATTTCGTCGCGCGGCTTGGTGACCTTCCAACTCTCCGAGGCCGTATCCGGGTAGCGGTCAGGGTGCGGCCGGTCACGGCGGAGGCAGGAACGATCCGCGTGATCGATGGGTCCAGGGGAGGTCCCGGCAGATGGTTTCGGCGATCGCCCCGTCGGGGCTGTCGGCGATGTAGAGGTAGGCGTAGCTGCCGTCGAGGGAGTCGAATCGGCCACCGGCGAGTTCGTCGGGTTGCGGGGTCGGGTTCGGGGCGTGCGCGGCGCGGTGGCTGCTGTGCACCCGCCACACCACTGTTCCGGCAGTGAGCACGGTGCGGTGTGCCGGCCGGAGTAACCCTGCGGCCGGTGGTTCGATGTTCGGCATCAGTCGGGCAGCACCGCGGCGGCGAGTCGCTCGAGTTTCTGGCCGGCTGCGGGGTTCGGGTCGGCGGCGAGGTCGGCGGGGGTCTGCCCCTCGGGCAGGCGGGTGGAGGGGGTCAGCCACCACGACGCGACACCCCACGGGTCGGTGGCCGCCCCGAGGGCGGTGTTGATCGCGGCGACGGTGTCGCGGACCGAGGCGGTGGCTTCGTCGAACTGGAATGCCGGGTACCGGTAGCTGTTGCCGACGGGTAGGGCCACGACCTTGCCGGTGGTGCGCAGCCTCGAGGCGACGGTGCGATCTGATGCGGGCCGGTGCAGGACGGCGGCGACCTGGCCGGCGGTGAGCATCGGGTGGTCGAGGATGTGCCGGCGGGCGGCTTGCTCGAGGTCGGCCTGTGCGATGGCGTCGTCGACGAGGTCGGCGCCGATTCGGGCGGCCTGGGTGCGGTGGGTCAGGGTCGGTGCCATCGCCAGCAGCGCGGTGACCTGGTTGCGGACCAGGTGCATCTCGGGGCGGGCGGCGAGTTCGGAGGCGACGACGTCGATCAGTTCGGGGGTCGACAGATCCGACAAACGCCGTTCGTCCGGCGACGGAGCGGCGTGCGGGCGGTCGCCGGCGCGGGTGTAGCGGCCGGTGGCGGTGTCGCGGCGCAGGCGGTGGCCGGCGAGTTTGTGGTGTCGCCTGGGAGAGATCGATCGGTGGGTCGACATGAGCACTCCTTGCTACGTTTGCACCGCAATCTTATATCGTTGCTTTCGTTGCAGCCAGTAGAGGGGTCTGCAGCTAATCGCCGCCCACTCACGGCAGGATGAGACCGTGAGCGACCGCACGGCAGCAGACGTCGAGCGTGAACTCGCCATGCTCGCCTACGTGCGTGACCGACTGCGGGCTTCGGAGGGCAGCGACTTCCGCATCCCGACCACCGCCGTCGACCAGGTCCTCGATGAGTTCAACAGTCTCGAACTATCACCGTGGGATCCCACCTGATGCCGTGTGGGGCCCGGGGTGCTGGTCGCCGGTGTGAAGGGGTCGTGCCCCCGGTGACGTTCACTGGGGTCGGGCATGCGCTGCCACGTCACCCGCGTGCCTGGAAACCAGCCCAAGTCTCCGGGTCAGGGCACAGTCCACATACCCATCCCCGGCCAGAAGGTGGTGCTGTAGGGGATACCCAGGGTGATGGTGGCGACGAGGACACCGGACCCGGTCGCGGCGGCCGCGGGTGGCGGTGATTGCGGGGAGTTGGATGCTCGCACCTCGGCATCCCCGGCCGCGCCGGTGGTGAGGTTGCGCCAATGCACGGTCCCGGTGCATCCGGTCTCCATGCGGAAGTACGTGAGACCCGGTGTCGCGGTGTCGGTTCGCGCGATGACGCGGCCCTGGCAGATGCCCATCCACGTCGCATACTGAAACGACAGCGTGTTGCCGGCTACCGGCACTGGCAGGACCGTATCGACCGGTGCCGCGGACACGGAAGGTGCACCGACGATCGCAGCCGTCAGCGGCGCCAGGGTTGTGATTCCGGCCGCGAGAAGGCGCGGCAGACGGGGCGCGATGAATCCTTCATGACCGGTCCTCTCGGGCGATGTAGGGCCATTTTCCGCCGGACGGCGACCACGGTGTGCCGGAATCGCAGACTCCAGTGGAGACGTCGGCTGGCCGGGTCGACGTCCCGACGGGCCCGGGCGGCGCTGTTTCTGTGCACAGGGGCGGGGGTACAGGACGGGGACGAAGTCGGTCCGCTCGATATCGAGCGCGAAGTTTGAGGAGTCCGTCGTGCCGCCTGCACATCATCACCGTCTCGCGCCGATCGTGGATGTATGGGACTGGCAGTTGGAAGGCCTGTGCCGCGGAGTCGATTCCGCCGTCTTCTTTCACCCCGACGGTGAACGCGGTGGGGCCCGTGCCCATAGGGAGGCCCGCGCCAAGGCGCTGTGCCGGCGCTGTCCGGTCCTGATCGAGTGCCGCGAGCATGCCTTGGTCGCGGCGGAACCGTTCGGAATTTGGGGCGGGATGTCCGAGTCGGAGCGTGCTGCGTATCTCCGTGAGCAGCACGACGTGGCCAGCTGACGTGACCAGCGGCGGTACCGTTTCGGCGCCCTCGACATGTCGGGCACGCGCCCTGAGTGGTTGTCCCGGTGGGGTACGCGGTGGTTGTGCTTCACTCGTTCGGTGGGGTGCTGGGGTTGAATGGGCGCCATGGTGTCGTCCGCGGCAGAAGAGCTCATGCGGCCCTGAGCCGGCGTCTGGGGCCGACGGAGCGTTCGTGGATGGTGTGGCAGGCCACCTCGACGGCGTTGGCGGTCCTGGGGATCTACTCCTGGTCATTGCGATGCCAGGTCCTGGGCACCGAGCTGGCACATCTGAATCCGGTCCGGGAGGCCCTTCGCTGGTTCGATCTCGGGTGCATCCCGCGGGACGTTGCGGTCAAGCTGATCGGACAGTCGTGCGGCGGCATCAGCGGCGGCGCCGTCGCGGCTGTCGGCCGCTGCTTTCTCAGGTGTCGAACGAGGCACGAGTGACCGCCTACGAGTACGCCCACGTCGAGGCCGTTGACACCAGTACCGTCGATGCCCGCGGGAAGAGTCAGGTTCGTGGGGACAGATCATTCCAGGATCCGCGCTGAGGACAGCGCTATTGTTCTCGCGCACTGCCAGTGTCACGTCCAAGCCTTCGGTGCGAGCATGATCGCCGCGACGGATACCGCCACCGTCCGGTTGGGCGGGGCCGCTCATCTGCGGGCAAGTGCCGGCGTGTGCGTCACCGGTCCGTCGGCGGCCACGAATCTGACTATCGAACCGCATCCGATCAGCCGTCTCGCCGGTCACCTGAACCTCTGATCCGAACATCGAACACAGTTGGGTCGGTTGCCGTCGAGCAGCGGCAGCGCACCGAGGGGGTATTGGGGGCGACGACGTGAGTTTTCGTGTGGCGCAGCCAAGCGCAGCCCCCGCCAACGATGGATATCAGCTGGCAGGGGCGCTACACGGACAACCTGCACATCAGTGACGAGCAGCGCACCACTGATTTTCGTGAGCCGGCACCGGGAAGTCCAGAGACTGTGATCCACGCCATTGAACAAATTTCTGCATCCCCGAATTGCCGAGCAGTAAGTGCGCGGTCGACGCCTTCGATCGGTGTCTGTATTCGTCACGGGTATCGGCTCGGGACTCGCCGGGGATGTGCCTGGTCTGGTTGTTGTTGTGGGTGGGAGCCAATGGCGGTCACACCGCACCGAAGGAGATGGGGAGGAAACGATGTGGGAGTTGCCAGTTGAAGGTGGGGTACCGTGGCTCGTCTGGCTTATCGATCTAGTGGTCAACGGTTCCTGACACCGAACTGAGTGCGGGTCGTTGCCCTGCCCCGGGGGGCATGGCAGTGTGTCCGTGCGGACTTCGCAACGCGGCGGCAGCGTCGAGCAGCGGCCTCTGCTCTATTGGGGTCGGGCGGCGGTGGTGCCGCGCGTGTCGGCGAATTGCCGCCGGTATGCGGTGGGGGAGGTGGCGAAGGTTGCCGTAAATCGTTGCCGGAGGGTGACGCTGCTTCCGAAGCCGCATTTGGCGGCGATGATGTCGATTCCCCAGTCGGTTGTTTCGAGGAGGGCCCGCGCTTGTTGCAGGCGGTGTTCGAGGATCCAGCGTGCCGGGGTGGTGCCCGTGGATTGGTGAAAGTGGCGGACGAAGCTGCGTCTGCTCATCCGTGCCTGATCGGCGAGGCGGTCGACGGTGAGCGGCTCGTCGAGATGGGTCAGTGCCCATTGCTGGGCTTCGGCCATCGTGGTGTCGGATGCCGGCTGAGCGAGGGGGCGGTCGATGTACTGTGCCTGTCCTCCTTCCCGGTGCGGGGCGACGACCAGGCTGCGGGCGATCCGGGTGGCGACCGCGGATCCGAGGTGTGTGCGCACCAGATGGAGGCAGGCGTCGATCGCCGAGGCCGTGCCCGCGGAGGTGAGGACGTCACCGTGATCGATGTAGAGCACCGAGGAGTCCACTTCGCTGCCGATGCTGCGTTCGGCAAGTAGAGGCATCGCCTCCCAGTGCGTGACCGCGGAGCGTCCTGCGAGCAGGCCGGTGTCGGCGAGAGCGAAGGCGCCCAGGCACAGGCCGGCAATGACGGCACCGCGGGCATGCGCAGCCGTGATCGCGGTCTTCAACACGTCGTTAACAGGGGTGAGGGACTGGGGCCAGGAGGGAATGACGATGATGTCGGCCCACTCGACGGTGTCCGGACCGGCGACCTCGCCGATCGGGTATCCCTCGATGGTGCGGATGGTGCCGGCACGATCGGACCACAACCGCGTCTGCCAGTCGTCGGCAAGGCCGAGGCGGTCCACCTCGCCGAACACCATCAACGGTGCCGCCAGGTGAAACATGGTGATGTCGTCGAACGCGTAGACAGCAATGCGCATGATGCCTCCGGGTTGGCCTGATTCCATCGAAAGTATGCATCCATGCCACTCGTGGACGAAGCCGAGGTGCCGAACACTGGGACGGGCCCGCGCCCACAGGGTGGCGCGACGCCACCACCACCGTTGAAGGAGAGACCTGATGACCGCACCCCGCCGCGCCCTTGTCGTCGTCGATGTCCAGCAGGAGTACTTCGAGGGGCCACTCGAGATCCAGTACCCGCCGCGCGCGGAGTCCCTCGCCAACATCGTCAACGCTATGAAGACGGCCACCGCACGTGACCTCCCGGTTCTCGTGGTCCAGCATCAGATGCCGCAGGGCGCTCCCGTGTTCGCCGAGGGCACCGCGGGATGGTCGCTGCATCCAGAGATCGAACAGTGCATCCATCCGGCAGCCAAGCGGGTGCACAAACAGTACGGGAGCGTGTTCGCCGGAACGGATGTGGCGCAATGGCTCCACACGCACAACGTGGACACCATCACGATCGTCGGATACATGACCAACAATTGCGACCTCGCCACGGCGGTGGAGGCCGAAGGGCTCGGGTTCGCCACCGAAATCCTGTCCGACGCCACGGGCGCCATCGATCTCGCCAACGAGGCCGGCACGATCTCCGCCGAGTCCCTGCATACTGCGCTGATGGTGTTGCTGCAGTCAAACTTCGCTGCGGTGTCGACCACCGCGCAGTGGATCGAGACAGTGAGGGCCGGCTCGACGCTGCCCAAGAGCAACCTGGTGCAATCCGCCCTCGATGGACGCTCGGCGGCCGCCCTCGCCTGACGGAAGCAACACGAGAGGGCGATCGTCGGATCCGTACCGATACCCCAAACTTGTGCGGATCCGACGATCACGCCGCGCCAGCGAGACGGGGCCACTGCTTCTCCGACAGTGGCAGGGATGACTGCACCCTGGGATTTCGGGCGACAGATCTGTGGCGCTGTGCGAAGGTGCATCCCAGAGTCGCCATTCGGCCCAAACGACGACCAAAGTACACGGTCGCAAAGGGCACTCACGCTGTGTCAACGTCCTCGCCGCCACCAAAATGGTGCTTCAATTCCGCGCTGGTGGCTCCCGGCCGGGATGATGCCTCGGCCGACCCGGTGCATTGGTCCGATATGCGCGGGCCGTAGCGCGGCTGGGCTTCGACGCCTCCCCGACAATGCTGTTCCGGTGGCGTCTGCATATGTGCCACCGAGCATCCAGAAGTAGCTGGCTTGTCGCAGTGCTGCACGGCCCCGAGTCTTAGTGGTTCGGTTCATAAATTCGTCGGGGGTCATGCCGCTTGCAGAGGTCGATCGTGGTGGTCGAGTCGTTCGAGGTGCCGGTGCAGGTCCGCAGTGGTGTAGCGCCATTTGAACGGCGCAGCGGTGGCGTTGTACCGTTCCTCGAAGGCGAGTAGACGCTGTTCGACAGCATCGTGATCTTCGAAATCGTTGGGCGAGAGCGCCTTGCGTTGAATGATCGAGAAGTAGATCTCCACCTGGTTCAGCCACGAGGCGTGCTTCGGGGTATGGGCCATCACCGCGTTCGATACCTCGCGGCCAGCCGATCGATCGCGGCCCGCCCACGATGCGAGGACCCGTTATCGACAATCCAAAACACCCGGGCTGCGGAGGCATACGGCTGCTGGCTCATGACCTGATCGACCAGCGCGATGAACGGGGCGATGCCCGTCGTGGCTTCGCACCGGCCGAACACCTTCGCCCGGTGCACGTCGTAGGCCGCCAGATACGCCAACGCCCCACCACGGCGGTAGTCGTGGTTGACGCGCATCGGTCGGGGTCCTGCCCGACGGAAACTTCGCCGGCAGTGGCGAGGACGCACTCGACTGCGCCTGTGGCCTGTACCTCGGCGACTCGACCGCCTGGCAACAACCTCCGACGAACTTATGAATCAGACCACTAAGTGTGCCAGCCCCTGGATGGGTCGGCGGGCTCCGTGTCCCCGGCGGGGGTGGCGGCCGCGTCGAGGATGGCATATTCGGCAGCTCGAAACCGGCACCGGCGGCGACGTGCTGGCCTGATCTACAGCTACTAGCGAGTCGCGATGACGTTGGGCAGCAGGTGTGTTCGCACCTCGAGCGCGGGTCGCGTTCAGGGACCGTCGACGCGTACGGCGTCGGGAACCGACCCGAGGTGTTCGGTGATGGCGTGCTCGACAGCGAGGTCGAACGCCTGGACGTGCGGACGCGGGTCTTTTCGTCGGGTGGCCACATTGATCGTGCTCAACGCGGCATCCTCGAGCGGCACGTAGATGACACCGGGATGCTGGAAGAGACGGGCGGCAGTCTGCGGGAAGGTGTCCACCGCACCGAGACAGGAGATCGCCATCAGTGACTCGCCGACCGACCGGACCCGGGTTGCCACCCGCCCGGGTTCGCCGCGACGATCGTCGCACGTCCAGTACTCGCCCCATCCGGCGAGTTCGCCGGCGTCGGCGATGGCGAAGGGTTCGTCCAGTAGATCGTCGACCGAGAGATCGTGAGCTTCGGCCATCGGATGGCGGCGGGGTAACGCCGCGACACGGGGTTCGGCGAAGATCGGTTTGAGTTCGACGCGCTCGTCCTCGAAGGGGCCGCGAACAACTGCCACATCGACATCCCCGGAAAGCAGCTTGTCGAGCTGATCAGCCATCGTCAGCTCGGTGAACTCGAGTTGGACGTCCGGCCGCAGCTCGCGGTAGGCGGAGAAGATGATCGGCGTGAGCTCGCCCGCGGCTTCGGCGAAGCTACCGACCCGGAGGATCTGCTGCTCGCCCGACGCGTGCGTCCGAGCCTCCGCCGCCGCATCGGTCAACTGCGCCAAGATCAACTCTGCTCGTTCGACGAATGCGACCACCCGCCGGTGTCAGGGCCACCCGGTGCGGGCTCCTATCGAACAGCTGCACACCGAGTTCCCGTTCGAGTCGGGAGATGTGCGTGCTGAACGCCGACTGCGCGATGTGCTCGAGCCGGGCGGCACGACCGAAGTGCAGTGTTTCGGCCAAACGCACCACATACCGAAGCTGGCGTATCTCCACATCGACTCCCAAGCGCCATAGATTTCGCGCCCGAGGCGCACTGTGACCGCCACTGACCTCGACGATCGCCACACACGATTGTGCGTTCTCGATCTCGTCGTTGTCCAGATCTCATTCGCTGTTCATAGTCGATTCAACGCACCTGCAACTTCGCTGGTGGTTGCAGATTTTTCAGAAAGGCGGTGCGATGAGTACCGAGACTTCGGGGCAGCTCAAGAAATCAGCCGTGGGTACTGCCGGCATTGCCTTCTTCGTCGTCGCGGCAGCGGCTCCGCTGGGCGCCACCTTGGGTGCGGGGCCGGTGGTTTTCGCGTCGAACGGTGTCGGTGCACCCGGAATGTATCTGGTCGCCAGTGCCATTCTGCTGCTGTTCGCGGTCGGGTACGCCACCATGAGCCGGCACGTCACGAGCGCCGGCGGGTTCACCGCCTACATCTCACTGGGTCTGGGCAAACGCCTGGGCCACGCCTCCGCCGGTATCGCCCTGTTCGCCTACAACTGCATGCTGCTGGGCCTGTTCGGACAGTTCGGTGTCTTCGCATCCGACCTGCTCAACCGGTGGGGATGGAATATCTCATGGCAGGTGTTGGCCATCGGGGCATTAGTGCTGGTCGGGATACTCGGGTACTTGGAAGTGGACCTCTCCGCGAAGGTGCTCGGTGTCCTGCTGGTCGCCGAGGTCCTCATCTTGGTGATCTTCGATGTCCTGGTCATGGGCAAGGGCGGAGCTGAGGGCATCAACGCCGATGCGTTCGCCCCCGCCAACGTCTTTTCGGGTACTCCCGGAATCGCGCTGCTGTTCGCCCTCACCTGTTTTGTCGGCTTCGAGGCGACCACGATCTACGGGGAGGAAGCACGAGATCCCCGTCGCACCGTGCCACGGGCGACATACGTGGCCGTGATTATGATCGGCGTCTTCTACACGATCACCACCTGGACGATCGGATTGGCGCACGGCTCCGATGCAGTGATGAGCCAAGCGGCCGACGACCCGGTCAACTTCGTCACCGGCGTGAACACGATCTTCGTCGGTCAGTTCTCCACCGATCTCATGCAGATTCTCGTCGTCACCAGCGTGTTCGCGGTACTGGCCGCGTTCCACAACACACTCAGCCGCTACATGTTCTCGCTGGGCCGCGGGGGTCTTTTGCCGGTGCACCTCGGGCGCACCCACCACCGCTTCCAGAGCCCTCACCGTGCCAGTGTCACCCAGAGCGTGATCACCCTCGTCGCGTTGGTGGCAATCATGGCCGCCGGACTCGATCCCTTTACTCAGCTGTTCGCATGGTTCGTGGGGCTGGGCACGTTGGCTGTCCTGGTTCTGCAGGCTGCCGTCGCCGTCGCGGTCATCGTGTTCTTCCGGACCCGCCCCGGCGGTCCGCTGTGGCAGACCCTCATCGCGCCGGTCCTCGGCGCACTCGGTCTGGCCGTGGGGATCGTCCTGGCGGTCGTCAATTTCGACAGCCTCACCGGAATCACCGGCCCCACGGCCGCGCTGCTACCCCTGTTGATCCCGGTGGCCGGGCTGCTGTCGTTCGGTGCGGCACTACTGGCGGCACGACGCGGGCACCCCGTAAACCTGTCCGCCACCGCCACCACGGCAGACGGTGTGGGCCCAGACACTCCCGACGCTTCCACCATCTCAGAAAGGACGATTCGTTGACTACGAACAATCTTCTCGAGCTCGACCGCCAGCACCTGGTTCATCCGCACCTCCCGCTGAGCGCCAAGGACCGCACGATCTTCGTGCGCGGCAAAGGCTGCACCCTGTGGGACACCTCGGGACGGGAATACCTCGACGCGACCGGTGGTCTCTGGCTCGCGCAGATCGGGCACGGCCGCGATGAGGTCGCCGACGTCGCCGCCGTCCAGATGCGAAACCTCGAGTACTTCACCAGTTTCTGGGACTTCTCCAACGATCGCGCGATCGAACTGGCCGCCCGACTGGCGAAGCTGTCCCCCGAAGGTCTGGACTACGCGTACTTCACCTCCGGCGGATCCGAAGGCAACGATGCTGCCATCAAGACTGCCCGCTACTACCACACCCAGCGCGGCGATACCTCGCGCACCTGGATCCTCTCTCGGACCACCGGTTACCACGGTCTCGCTTACGGCGGCGGCACCGCCACCGGCTTCGACGAGATGAAGCTGGGTGTCGGCCCTCACCTGCCTGACGTTGCTCATCTGACCCCGCCGCACCCGTTCCGGACCTGGCTGTTCGACGGCCAGGACCCGACCGACTACTGCGTCGCGGAACTCGAAGCCACGATCGACCGGCTCGGTGCCGACCACATTGCGGCGATGATCGCCGAACCAATCATGGGTGTCGCCGGCATGGTCGTTCCCCCGCAGGACTACTGGCCCCGCATCAGCGCCGTCTTGCGCAATCACAAGATTTTGCTGATCCTCGACGAGGTCGTCACGGCCTTCGGGCGTATCGGCCACTGGTTCGCCGCAGACCACTTCGGCATCACCCCGGACATCATGGTCACCGCGAAAGGCCTGACCAGCGGCTACGCCCCACTCGGGGCGGTCCTGCTCAGCGGCGAGGTCGCCGAGACGGTGATGACCGGGCACGGCTTCCCCGTCGGCTACACCTACAGCGGCCAACCCGTCTCCTGTGCCATCGCGATGGCCAACCTGGACATCCTCGAGCGGGAAGACCTGCTAGCGGCAGCGCAGCGCATCGGCGCCCACATCGCCAACCGCCTGCAGTCGTTGTACGAGTTGCCGGTGGTCGGAGAGATCCGACAGGCTGGGATGGGAATTGCCCTGGAATTGGTGGCCGACAAGGAAACCCGGCAAGCGCTGCCCGAAGTCGGGACCGGCATCGCCGACGTCATCCGCGAGGAGACCGGTGTCGTCGTCCGCGTCAGCAGCAGCCACAACCTTGTCTTCTCACCCCCGCTGGTGATGACCGAGTCCGAGGCCGATCGGGCTGTCGACGCCGTCGCCGGCGTCTTGAGCCGGGTACGTCCCGACGGCACCCTGGCGAGCCCTGGAATCACGGCATGATCACCGTCCTTACCGGGCGTCACTGACCTGGGACGTCCCCAGTCCGGCCACGGCGCGTGACACCACGCATTGCGCGGTCGACGGACCGGGCCCACCCACCCGTTGGGGGCGGACGGCTCGGAAACGTCAGCGCACGAACTCATCGGTGCGTCCGCTCGAACCACCACCCCGCTGCGCCGGCTTCGATTAATTTTTCGACGGCGTCAGTTCCCTCAGAGAAGGATCTTTACCATGACGACCACAGCAGAGCCCACCACGACCGACTGGTCCGTCTGGAACACTACCTCGGCGGAAGTGGGCGACGGCGCAACGGTTGTCGTCACCGCGCCGGCCACTGGGGAGGTGCTCACCACCGTCCGCGCCGCCACCGCTCAGGATGTGGACGCCGCCGTTGGGTTGGCCACGCGCGCCCAGAAGGACTGGGCGGCGCTCACCTACGATAAGCGCGCTGCCGTCCTGCGCAGGGCTGCTCAACTGCTCGAAGCAGATCCGGACCGGATCCGGAAATGGCTGATCCCTGAATCCGGCTCCGGGTTCGGGAAGGCCGTCTTTGAGGTATCGATGCTGATCGGCGAGTTGAACGAATGTGCCGCGCTGGCCTCCCAGCCCTACGGGGAACTGCTGCGCTCGACCATGCCTCGGCTGTCGATGTCCCGGCGCATCCCGCTCGGAGTGGTTGGAGTGATCTCCCCCTTCAACTTCCCCGCCATCCTCTCGCTCCGATCGGTGGCCCCTGCACTGGCGGTCGGTAACGCTGTCATTCTCAAACCAGACCCCCGTACACCGGTCTCTGGAGGCCTGGCCCTCGCCGACCTGCTGACCGAAGCGGGCCTGCCCGAGGGACTTCTGCACGTTCTTCCCGGCGGCGCCGACGTCGGCGAGGCCATCGTCGCGCACCCCGACATCCCGTGCATCTCCTTCACTGGCTCCACCGGTGCCGGACGCGCGATCGCCGCAGCAGCGGCTCCGCTACTGAAAAAGGTTCACCTCGAGCTCGGCGGCAACAACGCCCTGCTGGTCATGCCCGACGCCGACATCGACGCAGCCGCCTCAGCGGGGGCTTGGGGATCGTTCCTTCACCAAGGCCAGATCTGCATGACCACCGGCCGACACATCGTCCACTCGTCGATCGCCGACGAGTACGTCAGCACCCTCGCGCAGAAGGCTGCGCAAATCCGGGTCGGTGATCCCACCGACCGCGCTCATGCACTCGGTCCGCTCATCGACGAGAAGCAGCGCGACAAGGTGCACTCGATCGTCACCGCCAGCATCGAGCACGGTGCCCGGTTGGTCACCGGCGGCGAATACGACGACCTCTGCTACCGGCCCACCGTGCTCGCCGACGTGACAGTCGACAGTCCGGCCTACCGGCAGGAAATCTTCGGCCCGGTCGCGCCGGTCATCACCTACGACACGATCGACGAAGCCATCGAACTGATCAACGACAGCGAGTATGGACTTACCGTGGGCATCCTGACCGGCAACGCCTTCGCGGCCTTCGAACTCGCCGACCGGATCGAGTCCGGCATGGTCCACATCAACGACCAGACCGTCGGCGACGAGGCGACCATTCCCTTCGGGGGAACGAAAGCCTCTGGTTCCGGTGGCCACTTCGGTGGGGTCCGCGCAAATCTCGACTCGTTCTGCGAAACCCAATGGGTCACGATGCAATCGAATATCGAACGCTACCCATTGTGAGTATCCAAGAAGGACTCCTGCATTACATTCGCGATCCCTGGGTTGCGAGTTGGGGAGACGCCGCTGAGGAGGTGAGCTGATCAGTCTGTCGGTGGTAGACCCACCGTCGACCGATCCTCACCAGTTTCCCTCCAGACCGGGAGGAGGCAAGAATTCTCACGCCACCTCAGAAATCCAGAAGTCCGCGCGGGCAACCTGAGTCAGGGAGGTCGATGCACGTGACTGCTCTGAGGCAGCCGTCAGAACTGCGTTCGTACGGCAACACGTGAGCTGCACTTCCGGCGGAGGCACTACGACGATGCCGCTACCGTCCGGTTCCTCGGCCGCACATCGCATCCCATATGGGTACCAATAATCGATAGAACGCCGCAACTGGGGTGCCGGGTACGGCACCGACATGCGACATGGCCGACTCCGATCCTTGGGCGCCGGCGGGTGCTGCGGTTGAATGGGAGGCATGGGGTCGTCCGCGGTGGAGCAGCTGTGGCAGACGTTGTCCGAGAACGGGTTGGCGTTGGTGTGCGTCCGGGGCCCGCAGTGCGGGTGGGCGGATCTGATCACGGCCGGGGATGACACGCCGGGGGAGCTGACCTGGCTGGCCCGGGAGACGAGCGAGATCGCCGAGCAATACTCGCTCGACAACGTCCACCGCACAGCGACGCGGTAACTGCGCCGAAACTGACCATGGCGGAACAGGAGGTGGTCTGGGCCGCCTACACCGCCACCATAGGTATCCCGGGGCGCGCCGAGCCTGCGGATTGGATGGGGGTGCGGGCGGTGCGGCCATGTCCAAGGCGGAGATGAACCCGGTCGGGCAGGTGATATCCCTCCGGTTCACCGGGCTTGACTCCTGGACGAACCCGGGCTGCTGCCTGTGCGCGGTGTGCGTGTGGCGGCACCGGCGCTGCGCGCCGGGCGTGCAAGTTGTCATCCGCATTCGTGGCTGGCGGATTTGGTGCCGCGGCGTACGACGTTGTCTTTCGCTGCGGCATCGGTCCTGAGAAGTCGCTGCCGTGGGGTGTGGAGGTGGCCGCGATCTGGCGCGGCGGCGGGGTTCTCCGAGGGGACGACTCGTTGGTGCCCGGCAGCTGACACAATTTGCGGCATGCCGAAACAGTCCCAGACGTGCGCGACAGTTGATTCGACGCCGTGGCTAGTCAGATGCGTTGGCGCCGTTGGCGTAGCCGTCTCCGTAGTGCTGGTGTCCGGATGCGGCGGAACGGACACCTCGGAGGTGGCCGGTGAGTCCGCGGCAGTGGTCGCGAATTCGTCAACGTCAGGTTCGGCGGTCGCGCCGGCGTCCGCTACCTCGACGCCGGCCACGGTGTCGAGTCGCGTGGAACCGGCGGCTGGGGAACTGCTCCTCACTGATGATGAGCTGATCGGGAGTGGGTGGAACACTGATGGGGACACCGACCCTGAAGCTGCGGAAGTACAGGCGTCGTCGCAGCCGGAGTGCAGTAATCAGTCGTGGACGCTGAAGACGCCCGAGGTGTTTGACGATGCCGCCGGCGCATGGCATTTCGATTCGGCCGCTGAGGTGGAACTGATCACCAGCCAGGCCTGGACCTATTCGAGCGCCGACACAGCCTCGGCAGCGCTGGCAGCCTATCGAGACATCGCAAGCAGGTGTGTCTCCTGGGACACCGCCGACACCGGATCCGGCTACGCCTATCACGAACAGCAGGAACTCTTCGATATCCCGGTGGCCGAGGAGGCGCTGGGCCGGCACGGCACCACATCGTCGATCAAGTATCCGGAGGTCGGCAGCTTCCCCATGTACTGGGTTGCCGCGCGAAACGGTTCCCAGGTCGTTCAGGTCACGTACCGACCTGGCTCGTTGTTGAGTGCCCCCGAGGGCCGCGCCCGTGTGGGAACACTCGCGGCCACGGCAGCATCGAAGACGCAGGATTAGCTTCCGGTCCGGCCATGTTGCCATCCACAATTGCCAGTCCTCCGTGCCGCGAGGGTGTAGCCGTGTCGTGAGCGTTGAAGCCGTCGCAGAACATGAATGCACGGTCGATCAGCAACCTTGGTTGTGACTGCGATACACGCCCGGCAGGAGCTCTCCGAGGTGTTTCTGGGCGAGGTCGGGGTTGTTGAGGATCTGCGCTGACAGGTCTGTGGAGGATTCCGTGGCCCCGATGACGGCGCTGACGAACTCGTTCTACAGGGGCGGCGATGCGGAGAACTGAGGGGAGTTGGCCTGCCGGCGCCTCGTCCGCCAGCACCTTGCCGACCGCACACTTTAAAAGTACATTGAAAGTATGTCTGTGGGTGAGGTGCCGTTCTCGGATATCCAGAACAAGGGGAAGGCGACGCTGTCGGAGTGGCAGCGGTCGGGTGCGCGGCCGCTGCGGGTGACGCGGCGCGATGACGAGGATTTGGTGTTGATGACGGCTGCCCGGGCGGATCAGGAACGGGAGGTACTCGCGGCGGCGACGGCGATGGTCGACGCCCTGCTGCACTCGGATGACAGCGCTCTGGTCCGCAAGGTCGTGGCGGCGGCGTTCCCGTGGGTGAGCTACCTCTCGGGTGAGGAGGTCGCCGGCTTCGTCGACGAGCTGATCGCATCGCTGCGGGCGGGCTCATCGCTGGACAATCCGGCTCCGCCGGCCCGCACGATCGAGACCTGGCGCCACACGGCGGAGGTGTATGCCGATCCGGAGTTGGCCAGGATCCTGTCGATGCCGTCCGAGGGTGACTTCGGGGCCGTGCCGGTGCCGGAGCTGTGAGCCCGAAGCGGGGTGAGCGCGTCGCACCGCCAGCGGCCGGGGAGCTGTGGGACCTGCGGTTCGCGACCAGCGAGGCGGCGAAGGGGTGGGATGAGCTGTGCCGGCAGGCGCCGGCGAACACGCTGGTGGCGTACGAGGAGTTGCGACGCCGTACGGTCGCGGGGGAGTCGACCACACGCCATCACCGGTTGAAGGGCAAGCTCGCGACCGGGGTGCACAACGGTGTTGAGATGGAGCAGTGGCAGTACGAGGTCACCGCCGGCGGCCGGATCTGGTATGTGCTGGATATCGAGCACCGCACGTTGTGGCTGAAGCATGCGGGCACAGGGCACCCCAAACAGACCGAATAGTGTTGCCATTGTGCTGAATAGGGACCTGATCGAATCGGCTCAGCGGAGTCGGGGAGCCGAGGTGGTCGGCTCGCGACCTAGAACCGTGCTGTGCGAGCATACGGTCTCTATTCGTGGTCCCGACCCGAGCCGCACACTGAGCGAGTGTTTGAGTGCGGGAGCTGGAAACGGGGCACCATGGCCATGGTCGCGAAGAAGAACAGCTGAGCGGGAATCCGCTCTGCTCATAAGTGGCTGCGCGACTTTCGGTCGATCTGCCACCGAGCCGGCTCCCGACCCTACATTCGGTGGGCAGTGAGGTTCTGGGCGCCGAGCGAACGCATCTGAATCCGGTGCGGGAGGCATGACGGTGCCGGCAACGGCGCGTTGCATCTCCGGTCACGGTCGATCCGGGAAAACGCGGGATGGCGGAGAAGATCTCCGCACTCAGTGTCTTCGATGCGGTTCCTCAGTTCAGGGCAGCAACGTCACTCTGAAGAGCAGATCGAGCCGCGCGGCGATCGCGACCAGAACGCCGAAACGCGACTGCGACGATGAAGAATGGCGACGCCGCGCGATCAGCCCAGTCGATCGGCACATCGTCGATAGAGCCGTGCGGCCGACTCTGTGCGCCAGGCAGTTTCTTCTGTTAGGTGGCGCGGCCCAAGAAGTTCAACAGCTGGGTCTGGGCGTCGGCGTTGTCTGTGGGCGCCACCTTGGCCCCGAAGGCGTGGGGGAGTCGGATCCGGTCGTCTTCTGCGACCAGAAAGGTTCGGGCCAGCTCGACTGCCTCGGGATCGAGGTGTTCGTCCTGCCCGGTGGCGCGCGCGAAATCCCAGGTATGTATCAGCGTGTCGGCGCACGCCATCCGCCGGACGAATTGCTCGAAAGGCAGGTTGCCGAACTCGGCGCCCAATACCTGCTGGGCGGTCGCCTCCGACTCCAGGGCGGCCTGTACCCGGGCCGTCGCATCCAGCCATGCGGCCACCACGTCCTCCCCAGGGGTAGGCGCCCGGTAGTCATTTCCCCTGAGCCCTGCGCAGGCCCGTCGGTGGTTACCCACCACATGGGCGGCGACGTCCCAGGCGGTCCAGCCTGGGCAGGGGGAGGCCGAGTTCCAGCGGTCCTGCGGGCAGCCCAGGAGACGATTGGTGAAGTCCTGCGCCACGCGCGCGTACAGACTGGTGATGGGCGATCCCATCCCCACACCGTACGTCAACCGCACCTCACCGCATCTGTGCTGGTAGAGGGCATTCGTATGCGCGCGGCGACCCACACCGGCGGCCACTCAGCCTGAACTGGGAGATCTACCGCCCCCGACACAGGGTTCCGGGGCCGGGTGCCGAGCCGTGACGATGTGCCTCGAGACCTTGTCAGCGCTGAAGGGAACAGGTGCGATGGGGGAGCTGACCGCGGTGTATATCGGTCTGTCCGTCGGCGCCGTGGTTGCCGAGGCAATACTGCGCGGCCAGGGCCACCGGACCTGATCGTCCGCACGCGACGGTTGGCCGACAAGTCGTGGACGGATTGGTGCTCGACGAGGATGTCGAGGTGGCGGTCCTGCGGTGGCCAGCGGAACATCATCTGGCTCGGCCAGGGCGCCTAGCTGACGGCGTGGGTGGGACTACGCGCAGACCCGCCGGACCGTGACCGACATCTTGACCCGCACGATTGTCGCCGCGCAGGGCTGCATTACAGAGTGCCGGCACGGATGCAATGAACTCACGCTCATGCTGGTCGACGGACGGAAACCGCCGATGCTGATGGTGGTGCGGTCGGCGCCGTTCGATGCCGACGGATGGGCCCGAGAGATGGTGCTCGCCTCGCTCGGTCACGATTTTCGATCTGACAGTGGGATAGCGAGGCGACGTATGGCTGACGCCAGTTGATCGGAGTGAGCACCCGCGGTTTCTCGGCCGGCGCGCGCCCCACTGTTGTCGCGAGGGGTAGCCGTCCCGGTGCTGTTGATCATCGCGGTGTTGTGTCGAGTTGTCTGCACTCGTGTGCACGGTGCCGCAGCCGGTTTCGGGTGAACCGTGTGTGTGAGTGCGGTGCGGAAGAGAATGATGCCGGCTGTGGGTGACCACCCCCCGAATGCGGTGGCACGGCCACGACGGTGTTCTCCGGGCTGCTGGGGATGTGGCCGGCGCGCGGCCTTCGCGAGGTAAGGTTCGGTGCCGCTGTGACCCGAGTCAGGGAGGCGCTGCACCGCCGGAATTGCGGCACAGTCGTCGGTGAGTAGGTGGTGGGCCGTCGGGCGCACACCCTGCTCGGCACCGTGAACACCGAATTCGGCAATGTCGACCATTTCAATGCCGCAGCTGCCGAGGCAATTTCGGGATTTCGGTGGAGAATGGTCCCTGTCGGGGTGAGTCGTGCTCGTCCTGCATGAAGCTCGGTGCGATGTGATTTTGAGCTCGAAGAGGATCGTGTTTGGTCTGCCCACATGGACAATGTCTTGAGACGTTGAATTGTTAGTTCGGTGAGCTTCCTCATTTCCAGGACGAGCCTGCCGTTACTGTGTGCGTTCGACGATTGCCCTGACGTAGAAGGAGAGCGCGAAGGTGGTATCACCGAGGATTTCCGAAGGTTCGGCGAAGACGACGACCAAGGAGATCCGCGAGTGGGCGATCGGAGAGGGCCACGAAGTGTCTCCCCGCGGCCGGATTTCGGCCGAGATCGTGCAAGCTTTCCATGACGCTCAGGTAACGAAGGCTCAGGCAAAAGCGGCGCCGGCGAATAAGGCGGCCGCGAAGAAGATAGTCGAGGGGAGGGCTCCCGCGAAGAAGGCTCCCGCGAAGAAGGCTCCCGCGAAGAAGACGGCTGCGAAGAAGGCTCCCGCGAAGAAGGCTCCCGCGAAGAAGACGGCTGCGAAGAAGTCTCCGGCGAAGACGGCAGGGCCGAAGATGACGGCTGCGAAGAAGGCGTCGGTGAGGAAGTCGCCGGCGAAGACGGCAGGGGCGAAGTCGACGGCGGCGGAGAAGATTGTCGCCACGAAGGCGTTGGCGGTGAGCAAGGCTCCGGCGGCGACGACGACCAAGGATATTCGAGAGTGGGCGATCGGAGAGGGTCGCGAAGTGTCTTCCCGCGGCCGGATTTCGGCCGAGATCGTGCAAGCTTTCCATGACGCTCAGGCAGCGAAGGCTCAGGCAACGAAGGCTCAGGCAAAAACGGTGCCGGCGAAGAAGGCTCAGGCAAAAACGGTGCCGGCGAAGAAGGCTCAGGCAAAAACGGTGCCGGCGAAGAAGGCTCCGGCGAAGAAGACGGCCGTGGAGAAGATTGTCGAGAAGGATGCTCCGGTGAAGGGAGCGGCGGCGGGCACGGCTCCGGCGAAGACGACGGCCAAGGAGATTCGAGAGTGGGCGATCGGGGAGGGCCGTGAAGTGTCCTTTCGCGGTCGGATTTCGGCCGCAATCGTGCGTGCCTTCCATGACGCTGCGGCGAAGTTGCCGGCTGTGGGCGGCTGAACCGAGTGGTGTCCGCTCTTGAGCGTGACACACCGACTCCGGGTTGCCGGGGTCTCTCAATCCGACGGACGTTCAGTGGACGAACCCTTGCCTGTCTCTTCGAAGCCAGGCTCACCGAAGATGAGCGCGCCGGTGTCACAGCCATGAACGCGGGCGGACGGTCGGTGCGACTGGTACGGGAGGTTGCATTCACGAGCGCTGGTCGACAGTGTGCACCGAGGGGCCGATGGGAGTTCCGCTGGCACCTGCTGGGTGAGTGTCGGTGCCGAGAACTGTCTCCCGTACCGAAACGGCCACTATCGGTGGCCGATTTGCCCGGACGGTGTGTCGCTGTGTGGTCTCTTCTTGCGGTCAGGCGAGGCCGATCAGCTTCGGTTCAGTCGGTGGTCGATTCCCGGCACTCGCGCTGACATCGTGGTGTGGTCGTCGGATGGGGGTCGTACGTCCGGCGGCGATCACCCCTCGGTCGGGCCACTCGGGTGCGGTCATTTGCGGCCGGCGGTCCATTTCATTCCCGAGCGGTAGGCTTTGGAGATTTCGGATTGGGTTCCGTTGATGTATCGCACTTCTCGTATGGCGGTGAATTCGTTCTTCTCGTTCTTCAGCAGGGCGATGGCGCAGGATCGGGCGCGGTTGTCGGGCGAGTCGAGGCGTACTTCCACTTGGGGGCCGTGGGGTGGGTACAAGGTGACCACGCCGTCGGCGGCGGACCAGTTCGGGGTGCCGTCGTAGATGTAGGCGAAGATGAGGATGCGTTTGAAGTCGGCGAGGTGGGCGAGGTTGATGTGGAGGTTCTCGCCGCCGGTGTTGGTGCCGGAGCGGTCGTCGCCGTCGAGGGCGATGTAGGTCGGGTAGTGCAGGTCGCCGAATGCGTTGCCGAGTGCTTGGACGACGCCTTTGGACCCGTTGTTGAGTTGGTAGAGGCAGGCGAGTTCGAGGTCGATTGCGCCGTTGCCGAGGAGTCCGCGCCGGCCGCGGGTTCAGTTGAGGTTGATCCGCATCGTGCCGGTGTCGCCGCCCTTGGGCGAGGGACACGGTGGGGACTGCCTTGGTGGGGTGATCTTGCTGAGCTGGACCCGCGGCCCGCCGACGCTCGCGCGGTTCGTCTTCGGCGCGTTCACCGGGGGCGCGCGAGCGGCCTGCTCCTCCGGCATCGGGCCGTGCCCAGGTCCCGACCCATCGCGTGGATCTCGAGCAGCGGGTCGACGAGATGTGGGGTTCCTGTTGCCGGGGATCATGCCGTTGACGGCCGGTCCGGGAGCTGGTTCGCAGGAGCGCCGCGGCCGACATCATCGGGGAGATCATCGCGGACGACGCGGCAGTGACCGACCCTGGCGGTGGTGGGCACGTGTGGGCGCCGGTGCATCGGTGGGGAATCGCGGTCGACGACGGGCGACTGACCTTCGTCTACACCGAGGACCTGCCCGTCGATCCGAGTTTCCACGGCCCCATCCCGGAACGTGATCGGGATGGGGCCGTGGCCCACACCCGGCCGGCACCGGGGAGATTGACGGCGGCACACCGCCGCCCGCGGGCGGGTCCCGCCCCGAGATGTTGGGATGCGGGATGCTCGTGCGGCGGCGAGGAGCCCAGGGCCATCCGAGGTAGCCGGTGGCTTCCGGTGTTCGGTTAGGTGCAGTCCCGGCAGATCAGCTGCGCTGGGTCGGCGAGGCGGCTGCGGTGGTGGACCAGAAAACAACTGGTGCAGGTGAATTCATCCGCCTGCTTCGGGAGGACGCGGACGGTGAGTTCTTCACCGGACAGGTCGGCGCCGGGCAGTTCGAAGGACTCGGCGGTGTCGGTGTCTTCGACGTCCACGACGGGGGACTGGATGTCTTTCCGGCTGGCGGTCAGCTGTTCGAGGGACGTGTCCGCCGTGTCGTCGGATTCGCCGACTCTGGGGGCGTCGTAATCGGTGGCCATGGTGGTTTTCCTTCAAGCTCTGCGTGTTCGGACCCGTCACATTAGAGGGTCCGGTGAGGTGACCCGGTGCCCGGGGTCCGGGCGTGCTGTAGCGTCCGCATTTCCGGGGTGGGATCGTGATTCGGGTCCGTTCGGAGTTTGCCGATCTTTCGATTGTCGTTTTCTGGCAGGGGATCTGGACATTTCGGAGGAGGGGCGGGTGGACCCTCTCGGCTGAACCCCACTCCGGAGAAGTGTTCTCGCCGAGGTCCCGCTTTCACCCGCGTCATTCGTGCGAATGGCAGCCGAGCTTCATGTGGGGGATGTGGGGCAGGCGGGGATCGTGCCACGCCGATCGGGGCTGTGCGCGTCGAGTCGGTGATCGTGCGTTTCGGCTTGAATTTCCGACGCCGAGAAGGTAAAAAATCTATATCCTGAGATGCAGATAAGTTCGCCGTGACGAGCCAGGAACCAAGGAGAAATTTGATGACCGCAGACGACCCGGAGGGCGCTCCTCGTGATGGACGACCCCTGGTTCTCGGCGCGGGCAGCGGCGGGGCGATCACCGGAGGGCTGATCGTCACGCTCGCCCTCAGCGCGCTGACCGTCCTCTCGTCCCTACCCACCTGACCACCGGCGACCCGCCGCCGCCCTCGTTCCGCGGCGATGCTTCATGGTTGACAGGAACACGCCGTGACCTGCGGGGACGGCGACCGATACCGGTACTTGGGCGGGTGTGCGGATCGCGGGCCCGGCGGGCGTGTGCTAGAACTATCGGGCATCGGCAGTGACGTGACTCACATTTTCGCGTCCGTTCGGGAGTGGTTGTTGGCACACCGGCACCTCCCGGCCGACGTAGGAGAGCAAAGGACACACCACATGTTCGAGGACACCGCAGAATCACCCCTGACCCCGATTCCCGCCCCCACGCGCCTGATGCCCCGGCGCCGCCCCGACGGTCGCGAACTTCTCGCCACCGCGAAGGGCATCCTGATGGCCGCCCGCCGCTGCAGCGACGCCCAGGCTTTCGACGAACTCCTCGACGTCTCCCGCCGCCATCACCTGACCGTGGTCGGTGCTGCCCGGCATCTGGTCGACCTCGCCGCCGGGGCTTCGCCCGGTCGGCGCACACCGGAGGCGGTCCGGTTCGACGAATGGGAGCAGCTCCTCGCCCAACTCCCTTCGCACCGGCACGCGCACGCGAGCTGACGCCGTAGCGGGCGCATGCCTCGCTGGTGTCGAGGGTCCGTTCGGTTCGACACTGATCGAACATCGAATCACCCCAACGGATCTCGACCCGAGCCGGGCCGCCCGACGGGGTGGAACCTGTGTGACGGCGACCCCGTCCGCCGTGGGGTAAAACCACTGCTCGGACGTGCCTGCGATGAGGATCTCCGGCAGCGGCCGGGATGGTGGGTCGGCGGTATGCCGTGTCCCGGGATGTGGGTTGCTTCCTGGGCAATGGGCGTTATCGTTGAGGGCAGAGGTTGAGTACACAGCCCGGCAGGCATTTTTGTCCGTCACCGGCTAGATTCTCGGCCTTTTTTGGGTTTTCGGGCCGGTTCCACCCCGGAGGAAACCTCATGACCTACTTCCATTCCGTCGTCGACTCACCGGAGCAGGTGCAGTCCTGGTTGACGGACACCTGGCGGCCGAACGCCACCGCGTCGGGGGCCACCGAGTTCCGCATCGACATCGACGAGCCACCCGGCGGTCCGGTGGTGATCCGGGTGGCCGGGAACGTGGACGCCGGAACCGCACCGGGGCTGTCGGCGTGCCTGGACGAATCGGTGCTGACCGGTCACAGTGTCGTCGTCGACCTGTTGGATGTTCCGTTTCTCGGCTGCCCCGGGTTCGCCGCGTTGCACGACACCGCGACCGATCTGTCGGCGCAGCGGTGCCGCCTGACCGTGGCGGCATCGGCGGAGGTGCGCTCGATGCTGAGGAGGATCGGCCTCGGTGCGGCGGTGCCCTGCTTCGCCACCGTCGCCGAGGCATTTCTGGCGGCCCGCGCACCCCAACGGCACGCCGGCAGAAGGGATCCGTCGTTCCCGATCCCAGGCCGGTCGGGTTCGTCGAACGGCTCTCTCGCAGCCCTCGCCGTCGGCGCCGGCCGCCCGGAAGGGTTGAGCGCTGCCGGATGAGAGCACCGTGCCGATCCACTGTGCCGGCTGCCGGCGGATCCACCCGACGGAGTGCCCACCTCGACCCGGTGGCCGTCGCCGGCGATGCCGCCGGCACCGGGCAATCGTGTTCGCGGCAGGTCTTGGCGGCCTGGACCCGTGGGGCGGCAACCGGTGCACAGCACCGCCAGGGGCGGTGGTGACCGCGGATTCGACCGAGTTGAGTCGGATGGTGGCGTTCGCATTGCGGTGGTGCGCCCGCGGCGGCGGCCCGGCCGAGGTCATCAGGGGCCGATTTCGGGATGGACACCACGGCGTTCTTCCGGACACTGGTCGGGTACCTCGACGTCGCTGCGCCGGCCCCGCTGCGGCCGGTGCTGGTCGAGCGGATGACCACGGTCGCTCGTCGACGGCTCTAGCTGGGCACCTGACTTCGCGGAGTATGCGTGGAGGGGGATACTCAGGGGAGACGGGGTTGAGTGGGTTGGAGGCCTGGTCGTGATGGGTGAGCTGGGTGCGAACGGCGCCGGGTCTGTGTCGATGGAGACGGTCGGTGTCGCGTTGGACACCGTCACCGAGGCGTTGGACCAGTTGCGGTCGGCGACCGCCGCGGAGGAAACCCTCGAGGCGGTGTTGGGCCGACTAGCCCGCACGGCGGTGATCGCCCTGCTCGATGCGGACGCGGTCAGCGTGACACGGATCGACACCCCGGATCCGGTCACGATCGTGGCCACCGACGACACCGTGCTGGACATTGACGCGCAGCAGTACGCGGCAAACCGGGGACCGTGCCTCGAAGCCGCCCACAGCCGCGCACCGGTCCGCGCGGTGATCGGGGAACATACCGATCAGTGGCCCGAATTCGATACGGCCGCGAAGCTGGCGGGGATCCGCGCGTATCTGTCGGTTCCGGTGATCGTCGACGGCGACGGACCGGGGGAGCTGGTCGGGTCGTTCAACGTCTACAGCTACCGGGCGGAGGCGTTCGACCCGTTCGACGAGAAGCTGATGCGCCTGCTGACGACGGCGGCGTCGGCGGCGATCAGCAACAGCCGTCGCTGGCACAGCGCGGCGGCGACGGTCGGGCAACTCGAGGCGGCGCTGATGTCTAGGGCCGAGATCGACCAGGCCAAGGGCATGCTGATGGCGATGCACCACATCACCGCCGATGAGGCGTTCTCCCGGCTGGTGGAGATCTCGCAGCGGACCGGCACCAAGCTGCACCGTGTCGCCCAGACGCTGATCGCCTCCCTCACTGCCCCCGATCCCTAGATCATCGCCCAGCGAGTTGGTGGATACACACTGCCCCTCGTCGGTGGGGAAATGGTTCGTCGCACGTGTCCACCCGTCGGCGGGGCTGTGCGAGGAGGCCTCGGGGTGGGGATACCACAATCATCCCACAATCATCTCCCTGCCCGAAACGCCGAAGGAGGCTCGTGGCCCGATCGTGGCCGGGTGCACGGGTCCGGGTACGGGCAGGTAGCGGCGCCTGGTCAGCCTGGATGTCCGGTGTGGTGGTCGACGACTACGCAGCCGAGGCGGGCACCGGTGCCGGTCCCGAGTGGGCGCCGGTGCGCCGGTGGGCCGTCGCCGCGGATGACGGCACTCTGGTCTTCGTCGACGACGGTGACATCGAACCCACCCCACCAGACGAGGGCTGAGACTGTTCTCCCGTCCGTGTGGTGCGTTCGGCTCTGGCCCTGTCGGGAACGGTGGTCGGCTGGGACCGCGGCGTCCCCAACCCTGGGCGCCGACCCGGGCGCCGACGGGGTGATCTACCGCTGGCGCAACAACCCCGCCGAGCATGCCCTGTGGCTCCTCGACCGCGGAACCCTCGACTCGCCCCCATGCCGGGCCCTGAGCTGGTGTTCGATTCATCTGTCGCGGTTGTGGGTAATCCGGGATCTCCTCCAAAAGAAACACCCAGCTCAGGGCTGACTGCGACCGAGAAACTGATCCGATGACCATGCAGAGCGCACACCGCCACATCACCACAGACCATGACGAGATCCGCCGTTGGGTCGAGGCGCACCACGGCGCACCGGCGAGGATGACGAACACGGCGACCGCCAACAGCGCCGGAGTTCTGCGCATCGACGTGCCGGGCCAAGGCACCGCGGGACTCGAGCACATTTCCTGGTACGAATGGTTCACCGCGTTCGACGGGCAACGCCTGGCCCTGTGTTACCCGGATCCGCACGTTCGCGGCGGAACCAGTGCATGGTTCGAACTCGTGCACCGGGATATCGGCGACGCAGTTTTCTCCTGATCTCGGCGCCGCTCCACGCCGATTCGCGGGACCCACGCACACCGAGTCGCCGTCGACCTCGGCCGGCACGGCGCATCCGCTTCAATCGTGCGTAGTTCCAACGGCATTGGAGCTCGGGTTGAACGACGCGCCAAGGCGATCACGTCACGATCGCCATGCTGACACATCCTTATGGGTCCACCGAAGTGACCATCGCACCAAAGGTTCCCTCCTGTCATTAATGATCCCCGCACTCCGCGGAAGCGGCGCAGTCGATTCCTGGTGATGGCCAGCGAGCACCGTAAATGATCCGCTCAGTTCCCGCCGCCGCCACTGCCGTTGCCCCATTGGTGGTTCCTTGCTTCCGGTGGCCCGGACCGTCGTTGCCGCCGCCCTGGCTGCCGTTCCCGCCGCCGTTGCCCACGTCTGCGCGGTGCGTCACGTTCGGCGCGACAATCGCAAGTGCCGGGGCGATCGGTTCGAAGCTGATCATCGGCGGCGGCGCGGCCGGGGCCGGGCTGCCACTCGCGGTGGGAGCGGGCGCCGGGACCGAGAGCGACCCGACTGTGCTGCCCTCGTCCCGCGACGTCACGGCCGTTGCCGGCACCGCGATCGCCACCAGTACCCGACGACCGCGGCGCCGACCACCCCGTCGTGGTCGGGCGCCGATCCTCCTCCTCGTCACCGGCGTACCACTGAGCCCGTAGGCCGTGTGCGCGTACGCGGGTTTCGCGTCCCCGGTCGTCGGCCGCTGCGGGACTACTGCATGCTCGCGGCACGCCGCTGCTGGCGGGCGTATCGGCGTCGCTCGGTCTCGCTCATCCCGCCCCAGGTGCCGTACGGTTCGGGAGCGGACAGGGCGTAGTTGCGGCAGGGTGCGAGCGCCGGGCAGCTCGCGCAGAGCCGCTTCGCTTCGGCGTCCCGGCGGGCGCGGTCGCGTCCGCGTTCCTTGTCGGGGGAAAAGAAGATCGCAGCGTCGACGCCTCGGCATGCTGCCCGGGCACCCCACTCGGCGACGAGCGGACCGTGGGGGTCGGTGCGCCGGGGATCGCGACCCTCGGGGTGCATGGTCGGTGGAACAGGGCACGGTAGCGATGCCATGGGAAGGGGGCCTCCGGACGGACATCCCGGGGAACCGACGCAGGGTGACGTGTGGCGATCAAACCTGGACTCGTTCCGCCGGGGCGAAGAATTACCAGGGCTGCTCTCTCAACCTGCAGATTCCGATGATAGAAGCCTGCCGAGCTGCCGCTTTCCCAGGGGTGGCAGACGACTGTTCGTCCCCGCCAGTACACCCACCGCGTGTGTCGAATCGAGCGTCAAGCGATGTCGCTGTTCGAGAGGGGGCCCTCGACACGCGGCACGGATTCCAAGCTCCCGTGGGGTCTTACGGCACCGGGTCGGCTCACACGGCATGGTCGGGACAGTCGGGGAGCGATTTTCAGGAATGGCGGTCGAGTGAGGTGACGATCCGGTGGGCGACGGCGGCGAGTTTGACGTTTTCGCGTTGGGAGGCGTCGACGAGGGACGCGAAGGCGGTGTCCTCGTCGATCCCGCGGGAGGCCATGAGGGCGCCTTTGGCCTGTTCGATGACGCCCCGGTTCTCCATGGCGGTTTTCACGCCGGACAGGTCGTGGCGGGCGCGGTCGAGGTCGCGGGAGAGGCTGATGATGGTTTCCCCGACGGTGGTGTAGATCGTCAGCAGGGCGGCGTCGAGGTCGCTGAAGCCGTGGCCGTCGATGCTGTAGAGGTTGAGGGCACCGATATGATCCTCGGCCAGGCGCAGCGGCGCGGACAGGTAACTGCGCACTCCGAGACCACGAACCGCGGCGGCGAAATCAGGCCAGCGTTCCGGCAACTCGTCGAGTTTCACCCTGACGACCGTGCGGGTGGCGGCGGCTTCGAGGCACGGTCCCTGCCCGGTCCGGTACTGGTCGGCGTCGATGTCGACGACCCGGGGGTCGGTGCACGCCGGGGTGGTCGCGGGGCCGTCCGGATGGACAAGGGTGATGCCGGCCATGTGCGCGCCGGGAATGGTGTCGACGGCCCACCGGCACAACTGCTCGAGGAACGAGGTGGTGGGCTGGTCGGCGACGGGGGTGGTGGGCGGGTCGGCGACGCTGAAGCGTACGCGCAACTGATCCAGGGCGGAGGCGACGGCGTCGACCCGGGCGATGACGTCGAGGTCATTGTCGGGCGAGAAGGTTTGGTGGGACATCGGTGATCTCCTCCTGGCAAACACGCGTCAGGCACACCTCACCTGCCGCTGGGGGTGGGCAGGCTTCTCTACCGCGGTAAACGAACCCATTTTACCGACCCTTGGGGCCGGTTTGCGGTGGGTGTCGGGGCGTAGTGTTCGAGGTGAGGCGAGAGAAGATGCCTCCGGTGATTTCGCGTGGCCCCAGCACAATCTGAAGCGTTGCTATGTCCCAGGCGCCGACGCCGGCAACGCGAAAGGGCGGTGCACCGGTGACCGATGTCGATCACGATCGTCTCGGGGTGTTGATGGCCGATCTGGCCCGCTCCTGGACCGCGCCGAGCGACCTGAACAGCACCCTGTGTGCGGTGACCCAGGCCGCGGTGGACCTGATCCCGGGCGCGGACAGCGCCGACATTTTGACCATCGCCGGACGGCACCACTACGAGTCCCATGCCGCCACGTCGGCGTTGCCGGCCGATCTCGACAGGGTGCAGGCCCGATTCGGGGAGGGTCCGTGCGTCGACGCCGCGGTGGACGGGTTCGTCACCCGCAGCGACGACCTCACCGTCGAGGTGCGGTGGCCGCGGTTCACCCCGCAAGCGCTACGTGCCGGCGTGTACAGCATCGTCTCGTTTCGGCTCTACACCCACACCGCAACCACCGGCGCCCTGAATGTGCTGGCCACGACCGCGCACGCGTTCGACGACGAATCGGTCACCATCGGCGAAGTCCTCGCCGCCCATGCCGCGATCGCGGTCACCGCCGGCCAACGGGAGTCGCAGTTCCGGTCCGCGCTGGTCAGCCGTGATCTGATCGGGCAGGCCAAGGGCATGCTGATGGAACGCTTCTCGGTCTGCGCGGACCAGGCATTCCAGATCCTCGTGACCCTGTCCCAGGACTCGAACACCCCGGTCGCCAAGGTCGCGGAACGGATCGTCCACCTCGGCCCCGGTCCCGACCCCGGTCGAGGTCCAGGTCGAGGGCCGGGTCGAGGGCCTGGTCCCCGTCCCGATCCCGATCCCTGTCCCGGTCCGCGGCCGATGACGAGAGGACGGTGACCCGTCGTGTCCGGCCCCGTCGAACTCTCACTGCGTGCCGCCGCCCTGCGGCTGCGCCGATCTGTCGAGTTGCGGGCCGCCCGGGCGGAGAGCATCGGCATTCTGCGGCAGTGGGGTGGGCTGTCCACCGAGCAGGCCACCGGTGAGTTCGACTCCGACTGCGTGGGGTCAACCAGCACCGCCGAATCCGATCGGTTGCGCGGTCAGGTCGACGCCGCCGCGCACGGCCGGTCCGATCCGGACTGGCCGTAAAGTCAGCTCAGGACGTGCATCGGACTTGAGGGCCGTCGGCGGTGTGGTGGTGTTACTTCCCGCTCCCGGCCTCGAGAGTGCCGGTCTCGGTCAGCTCGATGGGATGCACAGTGCCGTCGGTGATCCGGCGTGCGAGTTGCCGCAGCGGCACCGCGTGCAGACGGCTGTAGTCGTCGAGCAATCCGCGGGCCCGAGCCGGTGAGACGTCCAGGGTGCCGGCGACGAAACCGGTGGCCTGCCCGGCATGCACCCGGTCGTTGAGCAGCACCAGCGTCCGCTCCGCCAGCCGGCCGGCCCGGTCGTCCTCTTCGTCTCGGGTGAGCTCGAGCACGATCAGGGCGGCGAGCAGACCGCCGAGCCGACGATCTTCCTGGTCGAAGACGGTGGGCTGGCTGTAGAGGACGTTGAGGCCGCCGACGGTGCGGCCGTCGAGGACCATCGGGATCGCGAGCACCGCACGATATCCGATGTCGCGGGCAACAGCGGCGAACTCCGGCCACCGGTCGGGATCGACCGCCAGATCCGGAACCGCGAGCACCTCCCCGGTGCGGATGCACTGCGGACACGGGCCACTCTCGGTCTGGGTCTGCAGCAACTCCACCAACCGGGCCCGTTCGTCGGAGGCGGCGACCACCCCGAACCCGCCGCGCGGATCGACGATCATGATCCCGACCGCGGCCGCCGACAACAACTCCACCCCGATCGTGGTGCTCCGGAAGAGCACCGCCCCCACGTCCTGCTGACTGTCGACCAGCGCTCCGGCGATCTCCGACAGTGCGTCGATCACCCTGACCCCCGGGTCCGGGCTCTTCTGCGACATGTGGGTTCGCCTCCTGGCTTCCATGGTCTCACTCGCCGAGGTCGTCGACGTCGATGCGGTGGGCGATCACGTCCCGGGCGAGTTCCAGCACTGTGCGGTCGAGCAGGAAGGCATGCCCACGCAACCGGGCGAAGGCATCGCCTAGGCTGATCCCCAGGCGTGCGGCCAGCATCCCGGTGGCGATGTTGACGTCGTGGTACGAGCCCGCGCCGGAGAACCAGTCCTGCCCGCCCCTGTGCGCCTGCTCCCTCCCGAGCAGTGCCAGGGTGATCAGGTCCGCCAACGCCGCGGCGTCCGCCATCGCCCGGCCCGCCAGCATCCCGGGGGCGCGCCGATACAGATCCAGGGTGCCGAGCGCGATGGCACCGAACTGCAATGGGAACGCGAACGCCGCGCCCATCCCCAACGTTTGCGCGGCATCGGTGAACGCCGGCCAGGAACGGTCCGCAGCGTCCAGGCTGCCCACCAGCACCGGTTCCCCGGTGCGGAAGGCCGCCACCCCCGGTCCCTCGCCGAGGGTGTACTGCTGATCCTCGAGCGCCCGCGCCCAGTCATCGCTGGCACCGAGCAGGTCCTGGGCGGTCTCGGTCGCGCGCAGCGTCACCGCCGCGGCATCGACCCCCGGCAGCACCGCAACACCGTTGCGGCATACCGATTGCGCCCACCCAGACTGTCCCGGGCTGCCCGTGGCGTCCGCGACGGCATGCCACAGCGACCGCCGCCGATCCTCCACAAATCACATCCTCTATCGCCGAACCCGCCCCATGGTTCTCACTCTACGAGCCCGGCGGCATCTCCTGCGCCACCGAAACTCGCTGATACGGCACGCACACCGCGAGTGCGATTTGCCCCCTCAGAATCCGGGTACCCGACCCTCCAGACAGCTTCGGTGTTCCGGAGCATCAGAGCCGTCGAGGCTGCATCAGTTCACATCCAACAGCTGGTGCAGCCGTCCGGCGACCGGTGTCGTTTCAAACGATGCTGTTCCCTGTTTTCCTGCGACGACAGCCACGAGTGTCGTCGTGTCAGCTGGTGGACTCCCGGCCCAGGTCGAATCGTTCCCGGTAGACCAGCGCGGCCTCGTCGAGGACCTTCCGATCCAGCCGGGCCAGCGGCTCGATATCGGTCAGCAACGGTTCGTGGTCCGGACGCCGGCCCACCACGGTCCCCTTCAGCAGCCAGGCGAAGCAGCCGTCTTCCGCGGCGAGTTCGGCGTGCCTGTGAATCCGCCGGGCCACCCACTCTTCGACCGGGCGGTCGCAACGGCTCCGGGGAGATCGTGGTCTCCGACAGACCCGGCAACGTCAGATGCGCTTCATAGTCCCGGGACGGGCCCTTCTCGGCGTCGACGCGCGGACTCTTCGAGTGGCGCAAATACACCTGCGGGTCGTCGGCGACGATGTCGGTCAGCTCGGCGAGAGCAGTGATGACCGGCAAAACGTCGTCGCCGACAACCACGGTGTCGTCGGGCGAGTGGAACATCGGAGACTTCCTCAGCAATACGGAGTTTCGGCTTCGGGACCGGCGCCGACGAGGTCAGGTCATCGCCGGACCGGCATCCGCCGAACCCGACAGCTCTTTGAGCAAGGCGTGGCAGCGGCGGGCGCGGTCGGCGTCCTCGGCCATCACCTGCTCGAAGAACGACGCGATGTCGTCACGGTCGGCGTTCCTCGCGTCACGCACATATTGGCCGTAGTCGTGGCCGGCTTTGAGTGAGTGGTACTGGACGGAGATGAGATCGAAGCTGACGTCGTCGAAGCCGGTTTCTCCGGTAGCCATGATGATTCCCTTCGCAGGTCTGCAGAGAGTGTGGGCGGTCTGTGTCGAGTACCTGGGGTGGCCAGGCCCGAAACAGGTCCTGCCCATGCACCGGGCGGGTGTCGGCGCGCAGGGTTCGGGTAGGTACCCCTGGCACGTCACCGTCGCCGGTTCCGGACCCCGAAGTGACGGAGCCCGGTTGGTCACTGTCCCCCGAAAAGCCCTTCGGCCAGGCATCTCCGCCTCGGTCACGCCTCGATGTCCGGTTGAGAGTTGCCGTGCTGGGGTAGGGGATAGGGAGCATGTGCGAAAAGGAAGTCACCATGCGTGGTTCTTCGCGTTGTGTGTTCTCCTGGTGCTGGTGTGGGCGCCGTCGTTTCTGGTGATCAGCAACATCGATTCCTGGCGACTGTTCATCAACACCCTGACCACGATCGTCACGTTCCTGCTGGTCGCGTTGCTGCAGAACACTCAGTAGCGGGCCGACGACGCCCGGCACAAGCTCAACGCGATCGCCGACGCACTGAGCGACCTGATGGGCGAACTCGCGACCGACAAACCCGCACTGTCCCGGCACCGGGACGAACTGCGTGACGCCGGTCGGACTCGAAGACCACGAAAGCGCCTGAGGCACCATCGGTTGGTGTCACGGCACCGGCTTGCGGGTAACACCTGAACATGTCAGTGGCAATCGGGTTGCGTTCGGCACCACCAAGAAAGGCGCCGGGCACCGAGACGCCAACCGCACGTGTGTGCAAAAGTCCGGGGTGACCGGATTGGTGTCATGGTCGTCCGAGCCCTTGATAGGTCCATCCCGCGCGGCGCCACTGCTGGGGATCGAGGCAATTGCGGCCGTCGACAAGCACCTTGTTGCGCACGACCGCATCCAGGTCGCCCGGTTGCAGTTTGCAGAACTCCGACCACTCGGTGAGCACCAGGACCACATCGGCGCCCTGGCACGCGTCCGAAGCGGTCGGTGCGTATCCCAGCGTCGGGAACAGCACGCGCGAATTGTCCATCGCCTTCGGGTCGTAGACGTTCACGGACGCGCCCTGCAGCTGAATCTGTCCGGCAATGTTCAGCGCGGGCGAATCGCGGACGTCGTCGGAGTCCGGCTTGAATGCTGCACCCAGGACCGCGACCCGCACACCGAGGAGGGAGCCGCAGGTGTGCCGGACAAGTTCGACCGTGCGGGTACGACGTCGCATGTTGATGTTGTCGACCTCGCGGAGGAAGGTGAGTGCCTGGTCGGCGCCGAGTTCGCCGGCCCGGGCCATGAACGCTCTGATGTCCTTCGGCAGGCAGCCGCCGCCGAACCCGATTCCGGCATTGAGGAAGCGGCGCCCGATGCGGGCGTCGTATCCGAGCGCGTCGGCGAGCACGGTGACGTCGGCGCCGGCGGCCTCGCATACCTCGGAGATGGCGTTGATGAACGAGACTTTCGTGGCGAGGAAGGCGTTGGCCGCCGTCTTCACCAACTCGGCGGTGGCCAGATCGGTGACGAGGAAGGGGACGTCCGCGGCCAGCAGCTGCGCGTACACCCCGCGTGCCACTTCTTCTGCGCGGCCGAGTCGGTGGCGGTCGATGCCGAGCACCAGCCGGTTGGGATGCAGGGTGTCCTGGACGGCGAATCCCTCTCGCAGGAACTCCGGGTTCCACGCCACCTCCAGTTCGGCTCCGGCGGGTGAGAGCTCTCGTGCACGGGCGCCGAGCCGCTGGGCGGTCCCGACCGGCACGGTTGATTTGCCGAAGAGCACCGCGGGACCGGTGATCAGGGGCGCGAGGGTGTCGATGACCGTGTCGACGTACACGAGGTCGGCGGCGTACTCACCCTTCTTCTGCGGGGTGCCGACGCAGAGGAAATGCACCGCGGTGAACGCGGCGGCCTGCTCATACGAGGAGGTGAAGCGCAGCCGCCCGGTGGCGACGTTGCGGCGGAGCACGTCCTCGAGTCCGGGTTCGTAGAACGGCACCTCGCCGGCTTCGAGTGTCGCCAGCTTCGCCGGGTCGACGTCGACCCCCAACACGTCGTGCCCGAGTTCGGCCATACAGGCGGCGTGAGTGGCACCGAGGTATCCGGCACCGAACACTGCGATCCTCATCGTTACCTACCGTTCCGCAGGAATGTGCCTCGCCGTTGCGCGGGCTCGGGTGGAGTTCGACGTGACCGGTCCGCCCGACACCCGAGTGCGGCGTGAGCGCGTGACGTCGTGACGCCGTGGTCACTATCGGGGAGAGAGGCCCTTTGGTGGTCTCGCCACAACGACGTCATGCACCGCGTGTGCCCCACCCCGCCGAAGCCAAAACGAGCCGACACCGGCCCGCTGGCATCGCCCTGCCGGCCGGAGACGGGCACGGGCGATCGTACGCGGCGGTCGAACAGGCGGTTTCCCGCCCCCGACTGGCTTGTGTGGTGTTGCCGCACGGTTTCCTCTCGTGCGACTTGGGGTACTAACGTCTGGCGCCCATCAGCCCGGAATCGGGCCCGATTTCATCGAGGGATCTCATGTCGTCCGATGCCATCGTGATCTTGAAGAACGATCACAAAGAAATCCGTAAGTTGTTCCGTGCGTTCCGCAGTGCCGGAGAAGGCGCGAAGAAGGGTGAGGTTGTCGGCAAGATCATCGAGGTGTTGACCGTCCACACCTACATCGAGAATGAAGGAATGTATCCGAAGGTCCGCGACCTGGTTCCCGAATTGGAGGACGATGTGCTCGAGTCCTACGAGGAACACCATGTCGCCGACGTCCTGGTCTCTGAACTGGCGGCGATGTCCCCGGAGGACGAGAGATTTGACGCCAAGACGACCGTGCTGATCGAGAACGTCGAGCACCATATTCAGGAAGAAGAAGACGAGTGGTTCCCGCAGGTGCGTGAGCATCTGGGACGCAAGAAGCTGCAGGAGATCGGTGCCGGATTGCTCGAACTGAAGGAGAAGGCGCCGACCTCACCGGCGCAGCCTTCCGCTCTGAAGAAGGCGGTGGACGCGGTCATCGACTGACGTCGCTGCCCGGCAGCAGCGCGTTACTGAACCACCGAACGGCGTGGGTGTGCCTACGCGGCAGCGTAATTCCGCCCAACTCCGCTGCGGTGGCGGGACGCCACGACGCTGGGACGGTGTTACCGGTCCAGCAGGCGCGCGCTGATATCCGCGCGGGAGAGTGTTCCCGGCCGTCTCGGCTCGTAGACATGGAATCTAAGGAACCAAGAAGGTAGCCGCGGTCGAAGGTAGCCGCGGTCGGCTACACCACTTCGGCTCGACTGCAGATCGTGCATGCCGCTGCGCGAGCAGCGCCACCGCTTCGAACTCATGCTGTCGAAGCGGTGACGCTTTCGCGGCGCAACAGCTCGTCACCACAGATTGAACGCGGCGTATCGAGACGAGCAGGCGCGGCTACCGTTCGCCACGGAGGCGATCCCGGATGCCGCGGATCGGGACAGCGCGTGCATCCGAGGGAGCACCCGTTTGGGCGGATTCCGTTTCGGGCACGCGTCGAGAAGCGGACGGCTTGTGGTCGCACGCTGGGAGAGGTTCCGCACCGTCAGAGGCGACGTTCCGTTCGGGAGTGTAGGTAGGAGTGCTGAACGTGACGACAGCATTTCTTCGGCGAGAGGGTGTGCAGATGATCCGAGTGGCTTCGGCGTCGGATGTGACTGTTCGGTGTCCCTCCGAATTCGACGACGATGACCGTGTCCGGCTTCTGGGCCCGGTGCCGGTCGATGGGCCGACGGTGCCCGGAGGGTGGCGGTCACCGGAGATGCAGGGTCCGTTGTGATTCGTCGGCGCCGACGGGCACTGTCGTGAGCGGGTCGCCGCTGCGTATCGCGCTGCTCGCCTCGTGCCTTTTCCCGATCCGGCAGCCTTTTGCCGGCGGCCTCGAGTCGCATGTGTGGTGGTTGGCGCGTGCCTTGTCTGCGGGCGGGCATCGGGTGACGTTGTTCGCCGGTCCGGGCTCGGATCCGGCGCTCGATTGTGCGCATCTCGAGGTCCGGACACTGGAGATAAGCGCGGCGGCACGGGCGGATTCATCGATGCCGTCGACCCGGTTCATGGCCGAGCATCACGCGTATCTGCAGCTGATGCTCACCCTCGCAGGCCCGTTGGCGGGGGCGTTCGACGTGATCCACAACCACAGCCTGCATTACCTGCCGGTGGCCATGGCGGACACCGTCCCCACCCCGATTCTGTGCACGCTGCACACCCCGCCGACCCCGTGGCTGGAGTCGGCCATCGCGGTCAGCCGCGGGCAGGGTGCCCATTTCGCGGCGGTGAGCGCACACACCGCCGCCGCGTGGGCGCATGTGGTCGGCGATATCGAGGTCATTCCCAACGGGGTCGACCTCGCCGCGTGGCCGGTCGGCGCCGGCAGCGGGCGTCTGATCTGGTTCGGCCGTCTGGTGCCCGAGAAGGGTGCCCACCTCGCGATCGCTGCTGCGCGGCGCGCCGGATACCCTCTGGTGCTGGCCGGCCCGATCAGCGACACGGACTATTTCGTCCGGTCCATCAGCCCCCATCTCGGCTCCGGCATCACGTATCTCGGGCACCTCGAGCAGCCCGCACTGGCCGAGGCGATCGGCGGGTCCGCGGCGGCGCTGGTGACACCGGTATGGGACGAGCCCTACGGCCTGGTCGTCGCCGAAGCACTCGCCTGCGGCACCCCCGTGGTCGCGTTCGCTCGGGGCGGGATCCCGGAGGTGCTGACCGAGGACTGTGGTCGGCTGGTCCCACCCGATGACCTGGATGCCCTGGTGCGAGCGATCCCGGAGACTGTGGGACTGTCCCGTGCGGCGGCGCGCGCCCGGGCCGGGTCACATTGTTCCGACGGTGTCATGGTTGACGCCTACATCGACGTCTACCGGCGACTGTCGCGGGCGCACCGCAACGGGCAGTCGTCCCGATATCCCAGCTCCACCGTGTGATCGGCATCCGCACCCGCGGGCACGGGCGCCCAGCGACGCCAGCGCCTCTGGACAGCGGTGTTCGACCGCCGAGGGCTGCGGGCACAAGCGAACGGTACGTCCCTCCGTTGGGTTGATGCGAGGACGAAGTCGTTGTCTCGCTGCGGGACCGCGTGTAAGAGGAGATGAGGCGTGTTGGCGGTCACGAAGCCATCAGGTTCCACGGCGATCCGGAACTCCGCCATAGGGTTCACTGTAGAGGACCATGCCCGCGTCGACTGGCGATTGTGGTGCTCGCTGCTCCTAGATGGTCTCGGCCCCGTGAACGAGGTGGGCACCGCCGTCGAAGCGACGCACGGAAACGACCGTACTTGCTGGGTGGGAATCCGGCGGAGGTGGTTCGCGATCGGAGGTGCCTGACTCCGTCCGCGCCGGCGAAGGGATTATGTGGCGCCCAGTAAGTCTGCGCTTCCACTGAGGTTGGCGTTCGTCGGTCCGGGAACCCGTGGTTATTGTGCTCGCCGCCGAGGGCCGTAGAGGTCGACACGACACTGCGCACGTATGTCAGGCCCACACGGGGGAGGACAGGGTGGAGGGTCGCTGTGTTGTGGTCAGAGGGTGATGGTGGTGCCGCGGTCAACGTGGATCATCCGCCCGCTCAATCCGCGTCGGTCAAGTTCGCGGGCGAAGTCGGACAGTGGTGAGGCGAACACGGTGTAGTCGTCGTAGTGGACGGGAATGACCCGGGGCAGGTCCATGAGTTCGACGGCGTCGGCACCGCGGCGACCGTCCATGGTCACGGTGAGACCGAACGGCAGCGCGGGCCCGGCGGGTAAGCGGGTGCCGCCGAGGTGCAGCACACCGGTGTCGATGTCGGGGAAGCGTTGCGGAATGGCGGTGAGGTCGTCGACGACGAGGGTGTCGCCGGAGAGGTAAAGGCGACGTTCCGCAGCTCCTGTTTCAGGTCCGAACTCGAGCATCGTCCCCATCACCGGGGGAAGCAGCCGCCGCGTCCAACCGGGTGCGTGCCGGCCGGGCAGGGAGGTAATCGTCAGTCGAGTACCACTTTTCAGGATCTCGTGGGTCGACCAGGTGTAGAGGCCGTGGGCGCGACCGAATCCGCGTTTGACGAGTTTCTTCGCGGCGTGTGGGGTGGTGGCCACCGGGATGTCGTGGTCGAGGTTGTGCTGTGCGGTGCGATCCCAGTGGTCACCGTGCAGGTGGGACAAGACGATCACGTCGATCGGCGGTAGTTCGTCGATGCGTATCGCGGGTTCGCGCAGGCGCCGGGAGACGAGTCCGTATCCGAGGTAGGCGCGTTGTCCTTGGTGGAGGAAGTTCGGATCGGTCAGGACGGTGATCTCGCCATGCCGGATGAGGGCGGTGGCGTTGCCGATGAAGGTGAAGGTTGTGTCCATCGGGCCTCCCGGGAGCAGGGAACAGGTTGGGGTGGGGTGTGGTCCGAGTACCCGAACGCCGACGGCCGACACGAACACCACCGAAGGGGTGCAGCTCTGGTCCCTGCCCCGCGGTCGGCCGGTGCGGGTCTGCCCGCTGTGCCGGTGTTTTCGTGTGCTGGTCGGAGGGTGCGGTGACCTGCAACGATGTCCTGCAACGATGTCCTGCAACGATGTCGTCGGCGAGGTCGGTGATGGCGCGGTTGTCGACGTAGGCCGCGGCGCGTAAGCGTAGGAGTGCCTCCGCGGCGGGGGTGTCGAGACGGTGGGCGGTCAGGCGGGCGGCGACGGAGATGTTGCTATGGCGGAACAGGTGGTGGTCATCGCGCCAGGGGGTCGCGGTGCGGGTGTGGAGATTGGTGACCAGGGTCGGTGCGCGGGCGGCGGCGTAGCGCTGCGCGGATCGGTACTTGGCGTGGGTGAGGTCGGGGGTGGGTGCGGTCGAGTTCGAAGACTCCGACCGGCCCGTCCTGGCGGGTGGACAGGGGCAGGCGTAGATGACGCGGACACCGAGGGTGGAGACTTTCGGTGACGAAGATCGGCCACCGGGTAGCCGCGGTGGGTTCGGTGAGGCCGTCGATCAGGTGTGGTGCCTGGAATTGGTGTGATTCGAGGCAG
Source organism: Rhodococcus sp. G6(2025) (assembly GCF_058628105.1). Taxonomy (NCBI): domain Bacteria; kingdom Bacillati; phylum Actinomycetota; class Actinomycetes; order Mycobacteriales; family Nocardiaceae; genus Rhodococcus; species Rhodococcus sp. G6(2025). Next base: position 115,117 of record NZ_CP179751.1, on the reverse strand, counting down.
GGTCCCTCACCGAGGGTGAGCTGGAGTTCGTCGATTTTCTCGGCGCTCTCTCTCGTCGGTGGCGTAGACGAGGTCGTGGGGGGTCGGGTCCGGGAAGATCATGACCGCGAGGCCGTCGGCGTCGACCGACCGCAGGTAGCGGTCGGTGAGGAAGCGGCTGCGGGGGAGCGCGTCCGCGCAGCGGTCGGCGGAATCCTCGAAGGCGGGATCGGCATTCATCGGTGCCTGCACATGTCATTCATCGGCGCCTGCCTACCTCGGGTTTCGGACCGCGGTCGTGGGGTCGGTCATCGAGGCCGGGCGGGGGGTGTGTGATCGGGTGTGGTGCGGTCGAGGTGGTGTCTGATCTACGCGGTGGACACTGCGGTGGTTAGAGGGCGCGGCGTGGGTGTGGTCATCGGTGGGTCCATTTGGTGGTTCGGGCGGGTGCGGCGAGAAGGTTCCCTATGGTCGATGGTGCCGAGGTTCCGGCGAGCAGGGCGTCGGCGCCTTGTTCGTGGTGCCCGTCACCTGCTCGAACACGATGCGGGTGGTTCAGGACGGGTGTGCTGTCAGGGCGGGTGCGTCGTCGTCGGTGGCGGGCGCGGTCGGTCTCGGACATGCCGCCCCAGATGCCATACGGTTCGGCGGCGGACAAGGCGTGGGTGCGGCATTCGGTCAGCACGGGACAGTCGCGGCAGATCTGTTTGGCGGCGTGTTCGCGGCGGGCACGGACGTTCCCGCGTTCCCAGTCGGGGGAGAAGAACAGGTCGGTATCGGTACCGCGGCACGATGCGAGGTCCTGCCAGTTCCCGTCGGCGTGGATGCGGAGGTGCGGAAGATCAGACACGAGTGGGATGAGTCGCTTTCGAAAAGAGGACATTGGACTATGCAGTCGGGTGTGCCGGGTGCGGGAAAGGGGAGCGGCCGGCGAGTAGATGCACGCTTCGTGCCGGTCCGTCTGATGTGAAGACGCGGGTGGGCTGCCTCCTCGTAGTGAAGGTTGGAAAACTGGTATGCGCAGCGACGTATCCGAGACATGCTGCTCGACAGTCCTATTCGACACGTTTCCGGGTTTCCTCGGCCTCTGGAGAAGGCCGCGGTCAGGCGGTGACGCGACGACGGCGGGGATGACGGCCTATCGGCACCACGTTCGGAAGCGGGATGGCAGTGCCGATGCGCTGATGCCTGTTCTCGACATCGGTGAATGGGAAGGCGTCGTGTCCGGGGGATGCTTCCCTGTCCTCGTCGCCTGCGGAAAGTGCTGGCGTAAGGGCGTGATATCAGGGTAACGACACGCTGGTTGAGGATTCAATGGAGTCGGGGAAGAGTAAGCGGCGTCACATTAACGGGTTCACACTAGGACATGTCTCCTAATAGTTTGAGCCACTCGACGATGCCGGCGAGCAGGAATCCGGCGCGGTAGGTGAGGGCGAGTTTGTCGTAGCGGGTGGCCACCGCACGCCACTGTTTCGCCTTGTTGAAGGCCCGTTCGACCACGTTGCGCCCCTTGTAGGACTCCGGGTCGAAGTTCGGTGGCCGCCCACCCGAGCGGCCCTTGTTCACCCGGTTCGCTGCCTGATCGGTCTTCTCGGGGATTACCGCCTTGATGCCTCTGCTGCGCAGCAGTTCCCGGTTGGCCCGTGATGAGTACGCCTTGTCGGCCCGGACCTCGTCGGGGCGCGTGCGGTGCGCTCCGCCGGCGAGCCGCGGGACGCAGATTCCCTCCAGTACGTGGGCGAACATCGGACTGTCACCGGCTTGGCCGGGGCCGACCAGCACCGACAGTGGGCGCCCGTGACCGTCGCACGCCAGGTGCGCCTTGCTGGTCAACCCGCCCCTCGACCGGCCGATGCCGTGATCGGCAGGCTCGTCACCGAGGTTCGTGTAATTCGGTAGATCCCCCTGTGTGGCGGGCGGCGTTCGCACCGTGCTGATGGACACGGACCACTGTGGAATCGACCGATACCGCCCAGTCCAGGTTCCCGCCGGCGTCGGCCATCGCGACCAGAGCCGTCAGCACCCGATCCCAGGTTCCGTCTCCGGCGTAGCGGCGATGTCGCTTCCACACCGTCTTCCACGGCCCGAAATGCGACGGGAGATCTCGCCAGGGCAACCCGGTCCGCAGTCGATACAGCATCCCCTCGACCACCACACGATTGTTCCGGAACTTCCGCCCCCGGAGCCCGTCGGAACTGGGCAACAGCAGCTCGAGCAACTCCCACTGCTTGTCCGTCAACACCTCAAACCGATCAACAACGTCTGCCACACCGAAGAGTCTGCAGCACAACACCACAAATCATTGGGAGACACACCCTAGTGCGGATTCACGGGCCGCGCCCGTCGCCGCACGGTGTAGATACAGTTGGCTTCGGGTACCCGGAGCCCGAAGCCGGCACGTGGCATCGCGTGGTGTGCGCCCGCAGACTGCGACCGTCGACTCCCGCCGAATGCACCCACGGTCATCAATCCCGTCCCCGTCGTCCATCTACGCCAAGAAGGGTGATCGCAATGACTCAACGTTCGACCGCGACATCGATGACACGTTCCCCTGTCCAAATCGCTGCCGTGGCGGTCGGGGCGGTGTTCCTGCTCGTCGGGATCCTCGGCTTCATACCGGGTATCACCACTGACTACGACATGCTCACCTTCGCCGGCCACCACTCCGGCGCCAAGCTCCTCGGTATTTTCGAGGTCTCGATCCTGCACAATATTGTTCATCTACTGTTCGGGATCGCGGGCCTGGTCATGGCGAGGGCCGCGGCGACGGCGAAAGCGTTCCTCGTCGGCGGTGGGATCATCTACTTGGTGCTGTGGCTATATGGGTTGCTCATCGATATGGACAGCGCCGCCAACTTTGTTCCGGTCAACAACGCCGACAACTGGCTGCACTTCGTGCTCGGTCTCGGAATGATCGCCCTCGGTGTGCTTCTCGGGCGTCGCACTGTCGCCGCCACGGCCCCCGGCACGACCCCGGGAACCGTCCGCTAACGCTTCCTCTTGGGCGGTCTGGGCGATCGTGACAGACTGTCGTGCTGATCGAGAAGGGCGACACCATGTCGACGAGGAAGAGCAGGAGTTGTTCCCCAAGGTCCGAGAAGAACTGGGCCGGAAGCAACTCCAGAAAACTGGGTGCGCGACTGCCGGAACTGAAGGGCAAGGCGCCCACGTCTCCCGCTCAACCGTCGGCACTGAAGAACCGTCGACGCGGTGATCAAATAGCGACGATCGCGTGGAGGGCGGGGAACTGACGAAACTGCTAGGCGGTGCCCGGAGTGCGCTCGTCCGGGCACCCTTTCAGGCGGCCGCCGCGGTCCGGGGCGGTGTTCGGGTCTTCCATCCGCACGGTCTCACCACTGCCGGGCATATCGAATTCGACTCCGCCTGGTGACGCTGCCCGTCCGAACGCCGATCAGTGCGGTCGCGAGGCTGTCCGGGGGAGTGGGAACACCGTCAGGGTTACCGGACGTGCTCGGGCTCGCGCTGAAGGTTCCGCTCGATCCACCCGACACGAGTGGGATCTGCTGCTGGCCAGCGCAGGCACCTCGGCATGGACACGGATGGTTCCTATTCCCGCGATGGGGTGGCGCAGTGCCCGGTACAGCAGCCTGATGCCCTATTTGTCGAGGGGAACCGACACCAGGTGGGTGCTCGCCACACCGATCGGCCCGCATCCGGCAACGACGTCGCTGCACGCGCTTGCGCAGGCGATGACCGAAGCGCCACTGCGGTTCCGGTTGGAGCTGGTATCGGAGTCCGGATCGTTTACTCCGGCCGGCCACGTGATGCTGACGCAGATCCGGGATGCGCCGGACGACGAGCAGCCGAGCTTCGACCCGGTGCTCCACCGGCCGCCGGAGATGGCGCTGCGCCCCGCATGGCTCGCCTGGGTGCGGGCCGGCGCCTACAGCGGGAGTCGGCAGGGTCGAGGCGGCGCAGAAGGTGCGCGCACGCAGGGCGCCGTGGGCTAGTAGCTGCTCTTGAACCGGGTCGTGGCAGGCCAGAGATCGGGAACGGGCCGGTGGGGGCGCCGGCGCACGGCGGGGCGGTCGTTGGCGATGAGCACCGCGATCCAGGGCAGCGGGATCGACGCCATGAGCAGGATCGCCGCACCCCAGGGGTTGCCGGTGACGGCGTAGAGCAGTGCCGCGACCAGGAGCGCGGGTATTCGGATCGTCATCAGCAGGAGGTACCGATGCACGCGGGCACGGTACTGCTCGTCGTAGGAGGCGGTCGCGTCGGTGATCACGATCGGCCGGCAACGGTTGCTGACCGTGACCGTGGGCTCGGCGTAGCCTCCACTCTCGGTGCGGGTCAGCGGGACCGGCGGCAGTTTCATGGATCCGCAGTACCCCGAGTCCGCCCAAACTAATCGTCGCGACATTCCGAGCAATGACGGTTTCGGGTGAGCGCGACCAGGGTAAGAACTGTCCCATTGTCGCGTTACCGCGACGGGAGCCGAGTTGGAGATCTGCCATGACTGCCACGGGAATGCGTGTCCTCACCCCCACCCGGCCGTATCCGCCGCGATACCGGCGCAAGGGTGGGTTCGTCGTCCAGATGATCACCACGACGGATCCGAAGACGCTCGGCCTGATGTATCTGGTGACGGCGTTCGCGTTCTTCCTGGCCGGCGGCCTGATGGCGATGCTGATCCGCGCCGAGTTGGCGGTGCCCGGCCTGCAGTTCCTGTCCAACGAGCAGTACAACCAGTTGTTCACCATGCACGGCACGATCATGCTGCTGCTCTACGCGACGCCGATCGTGTTTGGGTTCGCCAACTACATCCTGCCCCTGCAGATCGGCGCTCCCGATGTGGCGTTTCCGCGGCTGAATGCGTTCTCCTACTGGGCGTTCCTGTTCGGCGGGCTCATCGCCTTCGGTGGGTTCATCACGCCTGGCGGCGCCGCCGACTTCGGGTGGACCGCCTACTCGCCGCTGACTTCGTTCGTGCATTCGCCCGGCATCGGAGCGGACTTGTGGATCCTGGGCCTGGCCCTGTCCGGGCTCGGAACCATCCTCGGCGGGGTCAACATGATCACCACCGTCATCTGCCTGCGCTGCCCGGGGATGACCATGTTCCGGATGCCGATCTTCACCTGGAACATCTTCATCACCAGCATCCTGGTGCTGCTCGCCTTCCCCATCCTCACCGCGGCGCTGATGGGGTTGGCCGCCGACCGGCACCTGGGGTCGCATGTGTTCGACCCGGCGACCGGCGGGACGATCCTGTGGCAGCACCTGTTCTGGTTCTTCGGCCACCCGGAGGTGTACATCATTGCGCTGCCGTTCTTCGGGATCGTCACCGAGATCTTCCCGGTGTTCTCCCGCAAGCCGATCTTCGGGTACACGGGACTGGTGTTCGCGACCCTGGCGATCGGGGCGCTCTCGATCGCGGTGTGGGCGCACCACATGTACGCCACCGGCGCGGTCCTATTGCCGTTCTTCTCGTTCATGACGTTCCTGATCGCCGTCCCGACGGGGGTGAAGTTCTTCAACTGGATCGGCACGATGTGGAAGGGGCAGTTGACGTTCGAGTCGCCGATGTTGTTCTCGGTGGGGTTCATCATCACGTTCCTGTTCGGTGGTCTGTCCGGCGTGATCCTCGCGAGCCCGCCGCTGGACTTCCACGTCACCGACAGCTACTTCGTGATCGCCCACTTCCACTACGTTTTGTTCGGGACGATCGTCTTCGCCACCTACGCGGGCATCTATTTCTGGTTCCCGAAGATGACCGGTCGCATGATGGACGAGCGTTTGGGCAAGTGGCACTTCTGGACCACGTTCATCGGATTCCACGGCACCTTCCTCGTCCAGCACTGGCTGGGTAACGAAGGTATGCCGCGTCGTTACGCCGACTACCTGCCGACGGACGGCTTCACGTTCCTCAACACCTTCTCGACGATCTTCGCCTTCGTCCTCGGCGCCTCGACGCTGCCGTTCCTGTGGAACGTCTTCAAGAGCTACCGGTACGGCGAGGTGGTCACGGTGGACGATCCATGGGGTTACGGCAATTCGCTCGAGTGGGCCACCAGCTGCCCGCCGCCGCGGCACAACTTCACCGAGCTGCCCCGCATCCGCTCCGAGCGCCCCGCGTTCGAGCTGCACTACCCGCACATGGCCGAGCGGATGCGGGTGGAGGCGCACATCGGCAGGGGCGGACACCCGCCGACCGTCGCCGGCACCGCGGACATCGCCCAGCGATCCGAACCGCCGGACGCGCCCACACCCGCCGGGGAGCACCTCGACGACTAAGAGTGTCGGCCGGAAACGAAGATCGTGCCTGAAACTGTCGCAGCGGCCTGGGCACGATCGGCGCACCTCCGCGCCGCAGTCCAATGGCGGATCAGCGGTAAGTGGACGAGTGTTCGCCGTGGCGCAGCGGCGGCAGGTGTCCGACCGTGCCGGCGATCGCAGCCAGGACGCGGCTGGTGCGGCGGGCAGGTCCGGCAAGATAGCCGGGGGCGTGGCGGGCGAGGCGCTCACATCGATCCCGGGTGCGATCGATGCCGGTCAGCGGCAGCGCCGCGACCGCATTGCCCGGTGGCCGCCGCGCGACCACCGGATGCGGGCGAGTCGGGGCGGTACCGCGCACACGATCTCCCAGACCCGCCGGCTCGGCGCAGCGCATCGACACCGAGGTGTTGCTGCAGGCTGCCCTACCGTGATGAATGGCGGTCGGCACCATCGATGATCTCCACTCGTCGCGAGGCACCGCACGGGTATGACTCGATGGGTTCTCCAGTGCATAAGGTCGAGTGCCGTTCGCCTGCAACTATTTCGAAGTCAGTGGGCGGAGTGCGGATGATTCGGACGACACGTGGCGTCTACCGGTGCCGACGGGCTCGAATCACCACGATTTCCTCGCTACGTTGATCAGCTGTGATGACGCCGCGAGACTCCAGCATGCGGCGGCGTGCGGTCAGGACGGGCCCGAAGGCAATCTCGCGGCGAGCCACGATGTCGGCCTGTAACCCCTGCTCTTCGAGCATGACGTGTGTCTTGTCCACCCCGCTCAGTGCCGACTGGGCAACAAGCAGTGTTCCTTCCGGGGCGAGGATGTCGGGTGCCTGCATGCAGATCCGGTCGAGCAGCGCTCGCCCGTCGGTGCCGGCATCCCAGGCCCGCGCCATGCCCGTGCCGGGAAGCCGATCGTCCTCGGCGGGCACATACGGCGGGTTGGAAATCACCAAATCGAAGCGTTCCCCACGGACGGGGGCGGTGAGGTCTCCGCGCAGCACCCGGATCGTGTGCCCGCTCACGCGGGAATTGAGTGTGGCGGTGAGGGCGGCGCGACGGGAAATGTCGATCGCAGTCACGCTGCCGGCACCCAGCTCGGCCGCCCGCACGGCAAGCGCCCCGGTGCCGGTGCAGAGGTCGAGGACGCGCGTATCCGCGTCCAAGGACTGCTCCGCCATCGCGTCGGCAAGTAACCACGTATCGTCCTGTGGGGCATAAACACCCGGGATCCGCAACAACGTCGACCACTCCTCACACCTGCCGATCCGAAATCCCATGAGCACCCGCACCTACTGGTCGAGGGCATCTTCGAGCAGGAACAGGGCATGGGCCGTGGTCGCCTCGACGACCTCGCCGGGATCACCGTCGAAGTGGCGTGGTTCGGTGCGTATCTGACCGCCAGCGAAGACCCCGAACCACACAGTGCCCGGTGATTGTCCGTCCTGAGGCTCCGGTCCACCGACTCCGGTGACCGCTACCGCCAGATCCGCGCCAAGCAGCTCGGCGACCGACGCTGCCATCGTGCGCGCACTGGGTTCGCTGACAACCGGGCCGTCGGGAACCCGCAACAATCCATGTTTCACCGAACTGGCATAGGCGACGATGCTACCTCGGTACCACTCGGACGACGACGGCGCGGCCCCGAGAACGCACGAGATCCGTCCGCCGGTCAGCGATTCCGCGGTGGCCACGGTGAGTTGCCGACCGCGCGCTGTCGCCGAGATCCGCTCGGCGCACTCATCAAGCTGCTCATGCATCTGCACTCCAGTCCTGGTGCAGGGCGCTTCGGCGGCCAAGATGGTGAAGTCCGGAAGCTCCCGCCATACCCGCCGCGACCGCGATCACCAACAACGCCACATTGAGCAACTCTCCTCCACCTTTCTCCCGCGCAACGGCTCTGATGCGCTCTCACGGACTGTAGTGACCCGTCGGATCAGGTCGCAGGACGTCGGCTCGGACGCGCCGAGACCCTGCGCCCGGAACTACGCCGGGGCGGCTCCTGAGGTTCCCCCCGAACGGTGGACAAGGGGGTTACCTGCTTCAGGCGACTGCCGCCCGAAGTGACTTCTCGTAGCTGTCGGGGCTTTGCATTCCCACTGCCGAGTGTCGTCGGACAGTGTTGTAGAAGATGATCCAGCTGTCAACTGCGGCAACGAGATCAGACTTCGTCGCAAAGACGTGCCGATAGTATTCCTCGTGCTTGAAGGTCGACCAGAACGATTCGGAAGGACTGTTGTCCCAGCAGATCCCGGTCGCACCCATCGACCGACGCAACCCGTGCCGGAAACAGGCGGCCGCGGTCAGGTGAGCCGTGTATTCCCCACCCCGGTCCGAGTGCAGGATCGTCTGACGACACCACCCACCGCGCGCAGCCACGGCGCGGTCGATGGCTGTCGTGACCATCTCGGCACCGATGTGATCAGAAATGCTGTATCCCAACACTTTCCGCGAATGGCCGTCCCGGATTGCACACAAGAACATGTTTCCTTCACCGGAGGTGAGATAGGTGACGTCGGTGAGCCAGACGGCATCGAGTCGGCCCTGGTCGAAGTGCCGCTCGATCAGATCCGGCGGGAACGACGCCTGCGGATCGACCACCGTCGTCTTGACCTTGAACGTGCGCGGACTGATGCCCTCCATGCCTATCGAGGCCATGATCTTGGCCACCGTCTTCTTGTTCACCACCTCGCCGTGAGCACGCAACTCGGCCGTGACCCGCGGAGACCCGTAGGTTCCCTTCGAATCCTTGTGGATCTCGACGATCTTGACTTCGAGGTCGGCGCGACGCTGCTGTCTCGGCGTCAGCACCGTGGTAGCTCTGCGTTTGATGTACTGGTAGTAGCCAGATGTGGACACTGTCAGCAGTCGCGCCATCCGCGTGATCGAAAAGCGCTCACCTTCCGGTGCGGCGGTACCGGCGGTCTCCGCAATGTCGTCGGGGCCGGCGTACTTCACCATCAGATCGAACCGGGTCGATTCTTCTGCATCGCAGCAAAGTACGCCGAGGCTTTTACCAGGAAAGCGTTGTCTTTCTCGAGCTCGCCGACCTGCCGTCGCAGTCGCAGCAACTCGGCGCGTTCGGCCGTGTCCAGAGGTTTTTCTCCATGGACCTCGGCGGCAGCGATCCTGCGGCGCTCGACTTTGACCCACTCACCCAACAGGCTCTCGTTCAGGCCCAGCTCCCGGGCCACTTCTGCGATGGTACGGCCGGAATCGATCACACGATGGGCGGCCTCGACCTTGTACTCGGCCGTGAACGACCGACGCTTGCGAGGAGGCATACGGACATCCTTCCAGCGGGACTGGAGTCCCGCTAACTCGGTGTCCACTTTTCGGGGGGAACCTCATCCGCCGGCTACGGGGCTGAACCGGGGAGCCTGGCCGTCACCCGCGTCCGGACGCGGGGGCGGCGTGAATACCGAAATACCCGGCCGCGCCTGGAAACAATCCGGCCCCGCCCGGCCCGGCCCGGTTCGACACACCGGGCCGCCGCACGACCGCCTCAACCGAAAGAGGGACGGGGCTCCCCATGAGGACATCCGCCACACTGGGTCATGCGGGGCTAGAGGAAGAAATGTCACCGACCGCACCAGGCCGGTCACGGCCGGCAAGGTGGCCCACCAGCCAGTGAGCGCCCAACAATCACCGTAGCTGGTGGGCCCTACCGTCCGAACAACGGTGTGTCCGAATCTGTCCGGACGGTAGTGCCCGTAGAGTATCCGCCGACGATTCCGCCGAAACCGCGGGCGCATACCGGACAGACCTGGGTCCCGCGGGCGGTTCAGGGCAAGAACAGGGCGCCCCATTCGGCGCGGGCCGCGCGGGCGGTGGCGGGCTCGGTGGACTCGTTCCCGCTGGCGAGCGCGACCAGGGCCTCGGCGAGGGTGAAGACGGACATTCCGTGGCGGCGGGCCGCGGAGACCAGTTCGTCGAAGGCGTCCGTGGCCGGGATCCGGCGGAGCCCGATGAGCACGCCCTCGGCGGTGTCGAGCGCGCGGGTACGCGATCCGGTACCGCGGGCATCGGGCGTGGTGTGACTGGGCAATCCGACCATCGAGGACACCTCCGTCGACATCTGGGGAATGGCTTCCAGTGCGTCGTGCCCGGCCGGATCCGATCCCAAACATGCCGTGGCCGGATCACCCGGCGGTCCGCGGCGCCGGATCGCGATAGTTTCTTCCGCTGACCAGCGCAGAAGGTGTAGTTTCGACGTCGCCGCGGACGGGTACATGATCCGCGATGGAGGAAGTGTTCACAATGAGCCACGGTGTGGGTGCCGGCGAAACCCCCGACGTCCAGGGATATGTGTTCTCGGTCGCGCGGGCATTGAACGCCGACGCGATCCGCCAATGGGACACGGTCACCTTCGATGCCGTGCTGGTGTTGGCGGAGCAGTTCCGGTACTACAGCGGCCGCCGCACCCTGATCGCGTGGAACCATCACTTCGGATGGTCCCTGGGCATCGAGGGACAGCGCACCGATTGCGTCCTGATCATCGGCGGCCTCGGGATCGGCCGATGCCCGAAACCGGAGGTGATCGCCGACCGGGTCGACGAGCTCGCCGCCGACCTGATGCACCTCGAATGCCGGACCCCGGACAACTTTCCGGTTCCCACTCTCGTCCACCGGTTCGGCACCGCCTCCGCCGCTCACGAGCGACCCTGCCGGTGACGACATCGCCGGTTCACCGGGTGGAGATCGTCGCCGGGTGAGCATGGCGGTCGACTGGGCCACCGTCGACGGTTGGGGAGTGTGGTACCCATCGTCTAGTGCTGTCCACCCGCTGCAGGTCCGGCGTATTCTCGCGAGTGCTCCTCGGCATACCCACTCGAGTCTGGGTTCGAGGACCACACGGCCCCGGCGTAACCCCCCGACGCCGGGGCCACCTCTTTTCTGCGCGGTAACCCCGGATCCCACGCCCACAGCCGGGCACGCCGGCGGTACACATCAACGGCGTCGCGGACGTCGTTGCATAGACACCATCGCCGTCCCGACTTTGCTTCGCCGCTGTCGCCCGTGTTCCTGCCCTGTCAGTGGGGGCCGCCTACGCGTTCCCGCGAAGCGCTGTCCCCCAGACGTGGACGCCGCCCCGGTGACGACCGCCGAGGGCGGCCGGTTCGGGTGGTCTGCGGCTCCGCGCCACCTCGCCGACAGTCTGGTCCTCGACGGTGTCGTCCCGGGGGTGGATGAGAGAGGTGGTGCCGGTGTCGGTGGCGGTAGCTTGTTCGGCGCCCAGTTGCGCGTTGTCCGCCGCGAGGCGGCGGTTGTCGCGTTCGAGTTCGCCGGTGCGAGTCTCGAGGTCGAGGACCCGGCCGATGCCGACGAGGTTGACCCCGGCGGTGATGAGTTCGGCGATGCGCCCCAGTCGGGCCAGGTCGTAATCGCTGTACCGGCGGCTGCCTCCACCGGTGCGACTCGGTGTGATCAGGCCGTAGTCCTCGTACAGGCGCAGCGCCGCGACCCCGAACCCGGACAGCTCTGCGGCTACCGAAATGCCGTACACACCACGCACCGACGGTATTTCGGAGCCGCGCCGCTCGTCTTCTTCGGACATTTCGCTCCGATCGGAATTTTCTCGCACAACCTCTTGTAATCATCTACGACAGGTGATATACCAAACCTACAGCATCTGCTGGAGTTTACCTGGTGGAATGAAGAAGGTTTCAGGAGGTGGACACGATGTTGATGCGGACGGATCCGTTCCGGGATCTCGACCGTCTGACACAGCAGATCCTCGGCACCGCGGCCCGTCCGGCGGTGATGCCGATGGATGCCTGGCGCGAAGAGGACCGGTTCGTGGTGGAGTTCGATCTCCCCGGGGTGAATGCCGACTCGCTGGATCTGGACGTCGAGAAGAACACTCTGACGGTGCGCGCCGAACGGGCCGCGCTGAACGAGAACCAGGAGATGGTCGCCGCCGAACGTCCGCGCGGGGTGTTCAGCCGGCAGTTGTTCCTGGGGGACAATCTCGATGCGGACAAGATCGAGGCGAGCTACGAGGCAGGGGTGCTGCGGTTGACGATCCCGGTCGCGGAGAAGGCCAAGCCTCGCAAGATCGAGATCAGCAGTAACGGTCATTCCGAGCAGAAGGCCGTCAACGCCTGAGGCGAAATCCGGCAACGCTCAACCGGGGTGACACGGCTCGGGAGGGGGTGAACAGAGGATGACATTGGCGAACATGGCCACCGAACTGCAGCCCATCGCTGATGGGGAGCGTACCGAACACGAGGTGGTGCGGCCGTGGCACGAGCTCGAATACGCACTGCTCGTGGCCGATTCGGATCGCATCCTCGCCGACGCACTCACGCCGCGGACCGTGGTCCTGCTCAACCGGGTGGCCACCGCACCGGCCGGTCCGCCGCATCCATCCCCTCCCTCTTCGGAGTGGTGGACGGTGACGGCCCCACCGGCCCCCGACGTCCGGGCCACGCAGCGCTCACCTCCGAGAAGCCAGCGCAACCGGGCCACCGGTCCAGGTGAATGTGCTCCGACCCGTGGACAGTCGAGAAGGGGGTGATCACCCACTCGAGTGCACCAGTCGACGGGTTCGTCCGCTGCCGCCTCCGGTCACCTGTTTCCATCCCGTGCGGCGCGGCGAATCCCGGGCACACCGCCCGCCCGGTACCGCCGATCCACCGAGAACAAAGTGACGGCGCCGACGGCGAATGCGACGATCATGTGGTGTCTGTCGTATTCGACCGGGGCGCACCGCCATTGACTGGCACACACGGCGATTGTCGGCCGTCCCCGGGTGGGGCAGTGCCCGCCCAGCGAGCAACAAAGCAAGGAAAGAAACCGGCGGAAAGCGGGGGGCGGGCCCGTCCCACTCTGGTGGTTCCGGCATCCCGAGCCCGGAACCACCGTCTCGTGTGCATCACACGAAAAGGAACGAGGTAATGGCCACCGGGCGAGATCCGTATCGGGTGCTGGGACTGTCCCCATCGGCGTCCCAGGCCGAGATCGCCAGCGCCTACCGGCGACTGCTGCGCGAGCATCACCCCGATACCCGCACCCACCACCGGCCCGCAGATCCGGCTGCGGATGAGCACCTCCAGCACGTTCTGACTGCCTACGCCCTGCTGCGCGACCCCGAACACCGGGCCGCCCACGACCAGACAGTGACCGGGAGGGAGGCGGCCGGACCCCCGGCGTGGCCACGGCGATCACCTCCCCTTCGCGTCGTCGTGGTCGCCAACCCGCCGCCGCGGCGCCCACCCACCACCGGCTTGTGGGTCGGACCAGCCCGACGGCACCGCTGAGGTGCGCCCTACGCCGCGCGAGGAATCCCGCGGAACCGAAGCACAAGAGAGGCCCTTTCCGTGTGTGACCCAACGATGGTCAGGTACCGACCCGGGCAGATTCCCAATTGCCAGCACGGACTCCAGCTGAGGTGATTCGTCCAGTCGAGACCGGTGCCGGCGTCGCTGAGTAGGACCGCGGGCACCGGCCGCGCTGAGTGTGCTGGAACGTGGTGAACGTTTCGGGTGCCGACCGCGGCGCACACCGGCACCACCGGCCTACCACCACGACTCGCCGCGTTCGGCGTCCGCATCAACGGATCACTCTGCAGCCACCATCATCGCACCGGATCCGGTGCCCGCCCCGCTATGGGGTGTCGTCCTGCCGAACGTTTACCTGTGCCCTCGGTATATGCACCGAGCCTCTCATGCACTTCTGGGGCGTCGCCGTATCTCGTCGCTCCCGTAAGGTGTCGGGTCTGGTTTGGATTGTGTCCGTCGTCTTTTCGGTCGACACTCCGCTTCAGGGGACTCGTCGGACGCTATCCTGCCGCTTGTGGGTGTGCGTCCTGCTGCTCGTGGAGTGGGTGCGGCGGGCGCCGTCCGGACGTTTCGAGAGTGCTACTGTCTCGGCTTCGTCGGAGGGTGTCGGACATGATGCGTTGCCACCACAGGTCCAGCGGGCTGGGATCCGGCCAACGGATGAGGTCATCGTCCGGTGACGGTTCGATACGATCTGCTCCCGAGGTGGGGTGGGGAGACATGGCGCGACTCCTTTCGTCAGGAACACCGAAATCAGCCAAATTCCCGGACAACACGGCAGAAAACGCCGACTGCAATCGCGGCCTCTTCCGTCCTTGGTGGCTGCACATGATCGCCGTTCTCGCATCGCGACGAGTACCCAGAAACTGTGCCGCCCAATCACAATGTGCAGGTGGACGCTGAGCGTACACGCCGCGCCTGACTCCTGTGGCATACCTCCGGGCACGCACGCTGAACGGGCTTCCGGGTGCGTTACGTCAGAGATTGGGTAAAGCTGCGGCGAGGAAGACCAGCCCAGCGGTGATCCCGAAGGCGCCGGCAAGGACGCCGAGGAGCGCTTCGAGAGCCTTGGACTCGTTCCCTTCGACGGCGGGGTGCCGGTGTGCGGCGATTCCGGCCGCGATGGCGCCGGCACCGAGCAGGATGCCGAATCCGAACATCCAGAACATCACGATCGACAGCGAGCCCAGCATGATCGAGAGGTCACTGAGCTGGCCGCCGTGGGGACGCGACAACGTGGTGGTCCGGGATGGGTGTGCTCGCGGCCGCGGGGATCGGGTCGGAACCCGGTCGTGGTGGCAGTCATCGCTTCAGGTCCTCGCAGGGCGTGCGGTGGGGATCGGCTGTGTATGTCCTGCAGTAGGTTCGATCCAGTGGCGAGGGGTGCGCCACTGGACCGAACCGACGTGCGTGGTGGACGGGGTCAGGCTTCGATGAGGGTGCGGTCACCGCACTCCACGGGTGAGCCGGTGCGGGTGATCTCGATGCGCCGCGGCTTCGCTCGTTCGGCGACGGGCAGAATTACGCTGAGGACACCGTTGTCGTAGCTTGCCGAAATGCGGTCGACGTCGATGTTCTCTCCGAGCGACACCTGGCGCCGGTAACGTCCGCTGAATCGCTCCGATGTCAACCACTGCACACCATCGTCTGCCTGGCTTCGATGGGCGGTCAGGGTCAATACCCCGGCGTCGACATCGATGTCGATCGAACCGGGGTCGATACCGGGCAGATCGGCGTGCAGGACGTAGTGGTCGTCGACCTTGTACAGGTCCATCGGCATGAACCGCGGACGACGAGACGATCCGGTTTGAGCGCCCAGCAACGACTGGGTCATCGAGTCGATGTCGGTGAAAGGATCGAAACGCAGCACAGCAACACACCTCCCATGTTCAGTCCAAGGGCCCGCCACCTCGGCGGAGCCGCCATCACTGTGCGAGAGCAATTTAGCACTCGGCCGTGTTGAGTGCCAGACCTGATGGTGGTGTGTCGCATTCCCCCATGCGGTCGCATCATCGCTACTCTCTGGTTAACGGGGTCGGAGGTGCCGCCTCGGCTGGCCGGTTCCCTCAGGCCCAGCCCGGCGCGCGCCGGCCCCTGCAGTATCCGGCCGCTGCCGGCCATCGGCGGCGGATGCGTCGAACCCATGGTGGATCCTCGGGGGGCGTCCTCGCCGACCGTTACGTCGCCGTGGTTCCAATCCTGAACGCCTTCCGGTGACGTGGCCTGTTCTACCGACGGTCGATAACCTGTTGCGCGATCACACTCAATCGGGTGTTCGTCTCCTGGGAGAGTTTCGTGAGCAGTTCGAACGCGCGAATCGCGTCGATGTCGATGTCGAATCGTTCCATCAGCATGCCCTTCGCCTGTCCGATGGCGTCGCGGGAGGCGACCGCTGATCGGAGTTGCTCCTCGGTGCGCGCCGCGGTGAGGGCCAACGCGGCGTGGGTGGCGAGAACTTCACCCGCGGCCTCCTCCTCGGGGCCGAACGCGTTTGGAGAGAACACAAACACGTTGAGTGCCCCCAATTTCCGTCGGCGGTATAAAGCTGAAACGACACCGAACTGAGAATCCCCACCTCAACGGCAATCCCCGGAAACTGCGCCATCGCGGCTCCGCACGAAGATCGTCGCTGCGCACCACGAGGTTGTTCACTGCAGCTGCCCCGCACGGTCCCTGCCCGAGTTGTTGCTGCGCGTGGTCGAGTTTTCGGAGTAGTTCGGAGGTCGGTGCGACGGTCTCGAACTTCTTGCCGCCGGAGATGAGAAGAATGCCCGCGCACGTCTTCGGTGGCATCAGTTCGACCACCGCGGCGGTGACGGCGCGCACCGGGACCGCCACGATCTGCCGCTGAGGGTTTTGCGACCGAACGAAGCACGTCTGTGCGCAACACATGAGGAACGCACCATCCGGGTATCCGCTTGATGTGGAAATCTTCGGGATACTCATTCTGGTCGTTGTCGTCGCCTATGTGCTGTACAAGAAGCGGGGAGCGAAGAGCCATTCAGGGCACGACTGAGACGCCCCGCCGTCCCCCGCAACCGCCGCGGTACTCGCCGAACCCCGAGGAGTAGCTTGAACGCTGCCCACACCAACGGCTCGTTGCGCGCCGGATGCTGGACTCTTCCGATGCAATCGGAAGGGTGCTCGGCCCTGTCATCGGCAACTTCGTCTCCCCGCGTCCGCCAAGAAATGGATTTGCCTGCACCGCACCCAGGTTCGTGCGAGGGTTAGGTCTCGTCGGGGAGGCCGTGGTCGGGGCGGTCGATGTCGCCGCGCCAGGCGCCCGTTTCGGTGCCGCGTGCTTCGATGAATTCCTTGAATTTCGTCATGTCCCCTTTGACCCGGTGGGTCAGGATGCCGAGTTTGTCGGCGACGTTTTCGACGAGGCCGTCCGGGTCGATATCCATCTGGGCGGTGACTCGGGTGTGGGTGTCGTCGAGTCGGTGGAAGGTGATGACCCGGCATGGTCGGGGCCGACATCTGATTTCCACGCCACCCGCTCGTCGGGGTGTTGCTCGGTGATGGTGGCGTTGAATTCGCGTCTCTGCCCGGCTATGTCGAGTACCCAATGGGTGGTGGTGGAATCGATCTGCCGGACTTCCTTCACGCCTTCCATGAACTGGGGAAACGACTCGAACTGGGTCCATTGGTCATAGGCCACACGGATCGGAACGTTGACATCGACTGCTTCGGTGATGGTGCTCATGTCCCGGCGCTTACCCGCCTCCTCAACGTCCTACACGACAGGCCCCCGCCGACCGCGCCGGTCGACGAGCCTGCCGACTCGGAGAACTCACCCGCCCTTTCCTGAGCAATCCCGGGCACCCGCAGATCTCGTTCCGGTTTGGTTGTGGTCAGGTGGTGACGGTTGGGGTGGCAGTGCGATTGTTTGGTCGAGGTGGCCGCCGCGGAGTTCGTTGACGGTGTCGTCGATCCAGTCGCAGATGTAGTCCCGTACAACGGACATATTGTCGACACTGCAATGTTCGACCCCGCCCTCGCGATCGGTGAAGATTCTCAATTCACCTTTCGGGCTGTTGACGAGGTCGTTGTAGAGGTGGTGAGCGTACTCGAGCGGGATCTGCCGATCGTTCGCACTGTGGACGACGAGGAATGGACGGTGACCCGGCCCATGATCCCCCGCAGGTTCACTCGGGTCGCGGTGGCAAGGAAGCGCCGGACGGCAGTAGCCGAGAGGATCCTTACCATGACCACTCAACCCCCAGACCCTGATCCGGCGGATACCCCAGACCTGGAGCCGGGGGGGTCCGGCCTGGATCGACCCCACCCGATTCCGCGCAAACTTCGGGACTGTCCGAGCACGAACCGCGCACCAGTTGGGCGTTTCCACCCACAGGTATTGCGACCATGGTGGTTATCGGTGTGATCGTTGTCGTATTCCTGGCGATCGCGGTCCTAC
Source organism: Rhodococcus sp. G6(2025) (assembly GCF_058628105.1). Classification (NCBI taxonomy): domain Bacteria; kingdom Bacillati; phylum Actinomycetota; class Actinomycetes; order Mycobacteriales; family Nocardiaceae; genus Rhodococcus; species Rhodococcus sp. G6(2025). Next base: position 97,198 of record NZ_CP179751.1, on the reverse strand, counting down.
TCGTTCTCGACATTGTCGGAGTCTTCGACTGAGTCGCCCAGGATCGTCAAACAATCCCTCCGAGCAAGCCAACCGATCTCGGTATAGGCGCGGCAGTAATCGACGAGACGGATGGCGCGTGAAGTCGTGGTGATCAGGAAGTGACAAACCACGAGTCTCGAGGTGCATTTCCGCGGTCCAGCGGGCGTCACAGAGGCTGTCGACCAGTACCGCCGGCAAGAGCGATCGGTTCCACCGTCGAGCAGATCGACGTTCACAGCGGACTCTTTCTCGAAACTCCTGGCGGCGTGGTGTGAGGGTCGCAATGATCACGCTCCGTCCAGCGCCGTCAGGGCAGTTTCCGTCTGGTGACGGGCCCAGAGGTGAGGAGTTTTCGCAGCCGCACGGCCGGTGAGCGTTCGCCGAGGACTGCGCTGGTACTGCGTGATCGGTCCTCGACTCCTGCAACGAGTTCGCGAATCACCGATTCGGTCTCGTGCTGGGGACGCCACCCGATCTCGGTGTGGGCGCGGGAGCAATCGACGAGCGGGGTGGCATAGGCGAGATCGATCCACCCCCTGTGAATGGGCGAAAGATGGAGCGACCAAGCCATGTTGGTGACAATGCTCAATGCTGTCGACGGTACGTGCACCAGGTGAGCGTCGAAGACGTCACCGAGCAGTTTCGCGGTCAGTGGTTCGTCCGCGGCGATGTTGAACGCTCCGGGCGCACGATGGGTGAGGGCCTTCATCACCGCGTCGGCGACATCGTCCGTGTGAATGACCGGAAGTGTCAGTGTGCGGTCGAGGAGCAGTACCGGCAGTGCCGGTATCCGCCGCGTCAGGCTTCGCGGCAGGTAACTCGGTGCCGCGTAGCGCAGGAGCGCGGTGGCCTCATCATGCTGGGCGATCAGGCCGGGACGTAGCCGGGTGACGACAAGAGGTGCCCGCCCATCCGATGCGATGTCCTGCTCGACTTGGTCGAGAACGTCTTCCTCGGCGACCTTGTCGACGCTGTAGATCGATCGCGGCATGCCGCGGCGGGGCCACTGTTCGGTCACGTATCCGCCGTAGGCGCCGGGGGAGTACACCGCCGCCGACGACAGGTGGACCACCTGTTTCACGCCGGCATCGCGCGCCGCCTGCGCGACCGCGCGCGTCCCGGCGACCGCTGTGCGTCTCAGGTAGTCGCGGTCTCGTGCCGGTTGGAATGCGATCGCCAGATGGACCACGGCGTCCGCTCCGGCGAACAGAGGTGCGAGTGTGGTGTAGGCATCGTCTCGTGCCAGGTCGAGCTCATGCCACTGCGCGCGCTCGTAGGGTGCCGTGCGGGGAGGTGTTCGGCGGGCGATTCCCGTCACCACGGTTGCGGGTTCCTGTGCGGCGAAGAGGCGTAGAAGGGCGGTGCCGACATTTCCAGTGGCACCGGTGATCACGACTTTGCGGGGAGCGTGCGGCACCTATCTACCCCTCCCGCACCCGAGCGAGTGGACGAGCACCGATGGAGGCGGACGGGTGACTCATCGGACGGAAAAGGTGATCCCGAAATTGTTCAGCGTGGCGGGGAGGGGTTGGTCCGGGTCGGGTGTGGTGCGTGAGGTGACGGTGAAGTCGGCGCGGGTGAAGAGGTTGGCGAGCACCGTGCTGGTTACCAGCAAGACCACGTTGCGGCCGGGGCAGGCTGTCGGTCCGGCGCTGAAGGGGACGAGCCCGCGGTAGTGTTCGGCCCGTCCGTCGATCCATATTTCGGGTTCGAATCGGTCGGCGAACGGGAAGGCGTGGCGGTCCCGGTGGAAGGCAGTTGCCAGGATGACGAACGCGGAACCGGCGGGAATCGAGTACCGTCCGTTGTTGTCTTCCCACTCCGTCGGCACGAGGGAATCCCGAAGGATGGCGGGGGTGGTCGGCCAGAGCCGGGTGCTGTCGAGGACGCACCCACGCAGGTACTCGTAGGGCTGCGGCTCGTCCAGGGTCGACGGTTCGATCCGTTCCAGTGCCTTGATGCGGTGCCGCGGATGAGTCGCGAGGAGCGCCATCGTTCGGATCGTCACCATTCCGGCGGCGTCGAACGCGAACAACCAATGCGGGATCTGGCCGACGGGGTCGATCGGTGCGCTGGTGGAGACCTCACGCAGCGCACCCGCGAGGCTTTCCGGCGGTGCCGACTCGACGTAACGTTGCAGCCGCTGGGTGAACCTGTCCCGCAAGGCGTGCCGGGTAGGGTGAGCGAATGACCAGTTCCCGTTCGCGCGCAGCGTCCACAACTGGTCGGTCAATTCGTGGTCGTCTCGCGCGGACTCTCCCAACACGACACGTCGTACCGTCCGCCACCACCAGAGCGTGAACTCGGCGGCGTCGAGGCTGCCGGTGGCACGGGAAGTGCGCAGCAACTTGTCTGCTTCGTCTCGAATCACCCGCGCAATCGGGGCTGCCAGGTGATGCATCGGCTGCTCGGTGTCCAGAGCCTGCTCGTTCACGTCCCGGCGGCGCGCACGAAGGTCGCCCTGTGAGATCAGGACACCGTTGGGTTGGAACGGGCTCAGCGCCGCCGTCTTTTCGCGATTCGCCGCGGTGAAGGCGTCGGCGTTCGTGCGCAGCACGGTATCGACGTCCTCGTCCGACAGGACCAGGGCGAGGTCCCGGCCGAATACTCGCAACGGCAGCGGTCCGTCACCGTAGCGCTCGCGGAGTGCGGGTATCTGCCGCGCCGTGGCCGCGTCGGCCTGCAGTCGCTCGAGTAGACCCATTACGGGACGGCGTCGCGCAATGGCGCCGGCGGCGAGGAACGGTAGCGCTACCTGACCGAACAAACGCGCCACGTCGGGCAGCGCCGCGCGGCGCTCCCGAGCGGTTGCGGCCGGTCCTGTGGCGGTCAGTGTCATCGAATACCTCCGGGTCGACGCATGCCGGCGTCATCGAATACCTCCGGTCGACGCATGCCGGCGGGAAGCAGGGTCCCGCCCTCCCCAGTGCCGTCTACCCACGGTGGGCGACGTGAAAACAGGTTTCCGGCGCGCGGCCGCGTCGATTTGCCCGCTCGCGGGCCGGGTACTCGACAGGTGAATGTTCACCCGATCGGAGAAGTGCATGAGCGAACACACGCCACACACAATCGACTATCCCGGCCGCACGTCGGACATGGCTGAGGAACCGCATGACGAGATGCGTGCGTACCGGGGCAACGAACTACTGACGGGCAAGCGGGCGCTGGTCACCGGCGGAGACTCGGGGATCGGCCGCGCCGTGGCGGTGGCGTTCGCGAAAGAAGGCGCCGACGTGGCCATCGCCTACCTCGAGGAGAGCGACGACGCGGCCCACACGGCTGAGTTGGTCGAAAAAGAAGGGCGACGCTGTCGCACGTTCGTCGGTAATCTCGCCGATCCGCAACACTGCCGTGACGTAGTAGCCCGCACGGTCGCGGAACTGGGCGGGCTCGAGATCGTCGTCAACAACGTGGCCTACCAGGAACCGGTCGACGACTTCCTCGATCTGTCCGATGAGCAGTGGCGGCACACGTTCTCGGTAAACATCGACAGCTACTTCCACGTGACGAAAGCGGCCGTGCCCCATCTCGGCCGGGGCTCGGCCATCATCAACACGGGCTCGGTCAACGGATTGCGGGGGAACAAGTCGTTGATCGACTATTCCGCGACCAAGGGGGCGGTGACGGCGTTGACGTACTCGTTGGCGCAGACCCTGCTGGACCGCGGAATTCGCGTCAACTGTGTTGCACCAGGACCGGTCTGGACACCACTGATCCCGGCAACCATGGACGAGGAGAAAGTCGCCGAATTCGGGAAGCAGGCCCCCTACGGGCGGGCAGCGCAGCCCGACGAGATCGCCCCATCCTACGTGTTCTTCGCTTCCGGTCTGCTGTCGTCCTACTACTCCGGGGAGGTGCTCGCCCCGCTGGGCGGTGAGACTCTGCCGGGTTGACGGCGTGCAACACCGTGGCGCGCAGAAGCGTTCGTTTGCGCAGCTCGGCAACGGGGCATCCGCGCCGGAGTGGTCCGAAAGGTGTTCGTCGAGGGAATATCGGGATGAGGTGGATGTGAATCTACTCGAGCGAAGTGTGCGGCGGCTCGAACACGCTCATGGATTGGATCGCCCTGCCGGTGCGGTCGTGAACGCGATCAACAGGTGGCTTCCGGCCGGCCGGGCCAAGGATGCGTTGTCCGGCACCGATCTCGGGCACCCTTTGCACCCACTCCTGGTTACAGTGCCAATCGGGGCGTGGGTCAGCGCCGGTTTCCTCGATGCTCTCGGCGGCAGGAGCGCGCGGATGGCCGCGACGAAGCTCGTGGGGCTGGGTGCCATGGCCGCGGTGCCGGCCACTCTCACGGGCGCGTCGGACTGGGCCGACACACTCGGCGCCGAGCGCAGGATCGGCGCAATCCACGCGGCCGCGAACTATGCAGCCATTGGGGTGTATCTCGCGTCGTGGACCGCCCGACGACGCGGCCGTCACGGCGTCGGCGTCGGCCTGTCGGCAGCGGGGGCAGGACTGCTCGGAGTCAGCGGCTGGCTCGGGGGTCATCTGTCCTATGCTGCAGGAGTCGGGGTCGATACCACCGCGTTTTCCACCCTGCCATCGGACTGGACGGACGCGGCACCGGAAACTGTGCTGACCGGCAGGGAAATGGTCGCCGTGCTGGTCGGCACCGTGTCGGTGCTGCTGGTGAATCGCCCTGACGGCGTCGTTGCCCTGAGTAACCGCTGCACCCATCGGGGCGCACCGCTTCACGACGGCTTACTCCATGACGGGTGCATCGAATGCCCCTGGCACGGGAGCCGCTTCCGTGTCGCCGACGGCCGGGTCATGCGGGGTCCGGCAACGCGACCGCAGCAGGTGTACGAGGCCCGCGTGCGGCACGGTCGGATTGAGGTCCGGCAACCGGACGAGCAGCGGACGCTCCGCACCAACCCCGTTGCTAGCGGCAATGATTAACGGCATTGTGTTGGTTGGCGGTGACGGGTCGCGAAGCCTGGTTCCCGTTTCCCGGCTTCGAGCCAAGAGCGGGATGCGCTCCCCGCACACGCCGAGGCGGCCGAGTAGCAGGATGAAGCTAGGGTCCGGACACTAGATTGTATCGGCCTGGGGACGGAGCACTCCACGAAGGCGCGCCACAGTCCTCTGGCCCGTTGTTGCGCAGATGAGGGTCATCACCATGATTGCGATCGCGAATGCGGGACCACATTCACCGATCGTTCGGTCCTACGAAATGTAGGCGATCGGGCAAGTCCGGTGGGTGGTTATGCGGCGTCGGCTTTATCTCGCGTTCTGCGTGTTTGAACCCCGCCAGGTCGGAACACGGGCGGCCGGACTGTCAGGGGTGTCGAGGCCGCACCCCTTCCGCCGGCAATCGGCACGGACGCTGCCGGTTTCGCTCGGGGCAAGGAGTATGTTTTGCCCTGCCAAGTTAATTCGATCTCGGTAGGTTGAGTGATTTCGCCTGAGACCCGAGGGCGGCGAATCAGACTCCGTGAGCGACGAGACCGTGGCAGGATCCCGATGAGAACCAGGTGTGGGCGGTTAGAGCGGCAGCGCATCGTCCGGTTCGGGAATGCATCCTTCGAAGGTGCGGCGCGCACACTCCGCGATCACCTCGGCGACACTGCCCCGACGGGCCAGGGTCCGGCGTTGCCGGACGGCCCCGTTGCCGTGATCGAGGATCGCCGACAGCGACCCGGCGACCTGCCGGTACTCATCGAGTTCCGTCAGGGCAGGCCTGACATGCGTCAGCAGTTGGTAGACCAGCCGCCGCGCGTGCACCAGGCGCATGGTGGTCAGGTCGAAACCGTGCCCGGCAAGCCCGTCGCGGGCCGCCCGCCAGCACGCACCGCGCAGCAGCTCCTGGTGAATCCTTGGTGCCGGTGTGCCGTGTTCGATCGCGCGCGCCGCCGTGATGACCAGTGCGTGCACCAGGGTGGCCAGGGTCATCGTCTCGTCGATGGTGGCGGGGACATCGCTGATGCGGATCTCGACGGTAGGCAGATGATCCGAGACCCGCACATCCCAATAGACCATGCCGGTGTCAAGGATCGTGCCGCTCTCGCGCATCGCGTCGACCGCGGCATCGTAGTCGGCGGAGGAGGCGAAATACGGGGGTGCTCCCGCACTGGGCCAGTGCCCGAACAGGATGTAGCGCCAGCTGGCATACCCGGTATCGCACCCGGCGGCGATGGGGGAGTTCGCGGTGAGCGCCAGCAGCGTGGGCAGCCACGGTCGGAGATGGTTGATCACCTGGACCGCCTGCTCACGGTCTGCCACCCCGACGTGCACGTGGCAGCCGCATACCACTCCGGTCGCGAGCGCGCCGAATTGTTCGGCCATCCGCCGATACCTGGGGGTATCGGTGATCGAGTCGGGTGGCGGGACGTACATGGGGGTGCCCACGGCGAGGAGCTGACACCCGGTGCGCGCGGCGGCGTCGGCGGTCACTGCGCGGGATTCGCACAATTGGTCGCGCAGATCCCGGATGTGCGTGCCGATCGAGGTGGCGGTTTCGATCTGGCAGCGGGAGAACTCCGCCTGGAGATTGATGCCGAGGTCGCGGCCGGCGGTAATGACTTCGGTGTTGTGCAGGCTGGGCCGCCCGGTGTGCGGGTCGGCGAGGACGAACTCCTCCTCTACCCCGAGGGTGGGTATCCCGCCGCGGACCGTCCTTGCCGGCACGGTGGTGGTTGCCATGGCCTCCCTCCAACTCTGACGAACATCCCCACGGTGACGAGCAGCCGCCCTGGTGCGCACTAGTTGCGTCAGCGACGTGATCGTGACACCGGCATGCAGTATCGCCGCGCCGCCACAATGGATCGGGGAAGCGTTCCAGGCGCCGACATGAATTCGAACCCATCACGCCGCGGCGCTGCGGCAGATCTCCATGAACCTGACTGTGGCGGTACCGCTTTAGGTCGTCGGACCCTCAATGGCTGCGGAGTGCGTCGATCAGCTCACCCTTGCGCTTGGACGAATAACCCGACAGACCAACCTCTTTCGCCTTCTTCTTCAGCTCGTCGACGGTCCAGTCCTCGTAAGACGACGATTTGCCACCCTTGCGGCCGGTAGCGGACCGGCCACGGTTGGCGGCCGAGTTCGCGATCCGTGCCGCCTTCTGCTTCGACGCACCGTCCTTGCGTACTTCTTGGTACACCTTCTCGTCCTTGATCGATGACCGCGGCATGGCGTTCCTCCTCACTTGATTGGCTGCTCACCGGATACCCGGATTCACCGTGCTCGTACCAGCCGCACAGCTTTCGCTCCTGTATGGCAGGAGCCGCAAAGCCATCACCGTGCTCTACCCGGCCGCTGCGGCACTCGAACCGCAACCCTGACGATATCGACTACCAGTCTTCGAGGACTGCCGCACCACCGCGAGGGCGGCGAGGATCTGCCGATGCCGAGGGTATAAATCCACACCAGTAAGTCGAGAACGGTGTGGGCGCGGCCGATGGGTCGGGTGTGGGCGGCGGCGCTGGCATGAAGGACCGCATCGTCGGGATGCGCGCCAGCTGAGGGAGGACCGCACGCCGCGCTCCCCGGGTCGGGAGCAAGAGCGTCGATGTCCGCCCGCACGTTGTCTATCCGGATTCGGACGACGAACACGTCGGCGGTTCCAGCTCCGATGCGGTGGGCGGCAAGCCACTCAGGTGCACCAGCAGCGGCAACAGCGCAGCGATGCTCCATTCCTTCCGGGCGACCAGGCGCATTAACGCTTCCTGTGCCGCGATGAGATCACCGTCGGCGAGCAACCGACTCAGCCGAACCATCGCCGCTACATTCCTCGGCTGCTCGGCATGGTCGGCCACTGCCTGATCGACCCGACGACGTTCATCACCCAACACGAACCCACCGCCGACGCCCTCGACGCGTACGAAAAGTTCGACACCCGCGAGCGCGGTTCGCTCAAAACCGTGTTGTCCAACACCTGACAACTGAAGAACTCTTCAGCAGAATGATGCGTCGACCGTGCGGGAAATCACCGAGCCGTCCAGGCGGAGGTAGCGCCGACCTGCCGTCCGCTATCGACGGATTGTCATCGAGGCTCCGCAAAAGAGCACTCGTGCCCTTATCCGGAGAGGTGCGGTTTCGCGTTCGTGTCCCTGGGCATAGCTACAGCAGACGTCAGCCGCGAACGAAGCAGAGAATCCGGCATTCTGGGGCGTCGGTGAGGAGAGAATCATGGGTACCGAACCAGGCAAGCAGCTGCAGGAGGAGCCGCAGTCCGAGCGTGGCCCCAAAGGCGCGCGGGACGCGGGCCCGGACCAGGCTGGAGCAGGCGAGACGGACCGCGAACCGGGGTCACTGGAGCAGGAGGAGACAAAGTCCACCGCGGAACCGGGCGCCAATCCCGCTGCTGCCGGTGGGTCGCTCCCGCCCGGGGATGCGAAGCCGGCGATACCGCCGTACGACGGCCGGACGACGAGCACCAAGGAGGGGCGTCCGGCGCACGACGAGCACGTGGACGCCGACGGAATGCAGTCCCCGGAACCCGAGGAGACCCCCCGCGGTGCGATGGCCTCGCCGGCCGAGGAGAAGCCCGCCGCACATGCCGCCGAGACCGAGGACAGCGACTCCGGGGTCGGACCCGCTCATCAGGGAGGCGTCGGCAAGGCCGAAGACAAGAAATGACAGAACAGGCGCCGTGTCGTGGGTGCGGCGCTCGTGTGCGGATACCTGGACCCCTAGACGGCCCGACGTGGGTTCGCGTACCGAGTGGCTGGCCGCAACCCGCAGATGGCGCGATGAGGAGTAGTCGCCGCCAGGGGATCCGTCCGGACATCCGCCCACGCAACAGTGACTTGGATCCACACGACCTGCTCGCTGGGACGGTCGACGATGGTGAACAATGTCGCGGCGTGCGGTGACGACGAGCCCCCAAGGACTCCGTCAACGACGTCGCGCCGTCAATAGGCTCTTCGAGCTGGCGGCATGTGTGTTTCGGATTTCCGCGTGGAGACGCGATCCGTGGACACCGCATTGTGGAGCGTCTTGGTAGCCGTTCGGATGCGCGGAATGTCAACCCGCGGGGAGCGGCGCTGCGGTAGTGAGTCGAGGGATCGTTCGGGCACTTGGGGCGGGGATCGGCGGACTGTTCCGATGCTCGAGGCGCTGACGCAGCCGGCAGCGAGCCATTGTGCGACGTGCAGGTTTTCGCCGAGTGCAACGGTTCCCGCAATCCCCGCGGCGGCGGGCTCGAGGCTCTGCAGCACACCGACGGTTCGAGGCGGCAGGCGACGCAGCGCCGCGAGTTCGAGCGAGTACGGCACCACGGCGGACAGGACCGCGACGACTGCGCCGATGGCGACGGTTCGGACCTCGAGGAGCGCGGCACCGTTGTCGAACACACCGACCGGCACCGTGACCAGAGCCGCCCAGGTAACCGCCCACGCCAAGGGTTCGGCGCCGGCACTGCGCGTTCCTGCTCGTCGGCCCATCAGCAGATAGCCGGCCATCGACGCTCCGGAGGCCAGCGCCAACACGATGCCGGTGACCGGATACGCGCCACTCGGCGATCCGGAGAACAACCACACCCCGGTCGCGGCGAGACCGACGAACACCACGTCAGACCACCGTCGGGACGACACCAGGGCCAGGGTGATCGGCCCCAGAAGTTGCAGGCTCGTCGCGACACCCGTGGGCAGGTAGTGCAGGGCGGGATAGACGAGATTCATCCCCGCGATCGCCGTACCGAATCCGAGGATCACCGCCCGGTCGGTCCATGGCCGGGGCAGCCTTGGCCGCCACACGAACAGGAGCACCACCGCAGCTATGCCGAGACGCAATGCCACCACGCCGGAGGGCTCCACGGAGTCGAACAACCCTTTGCCCAGCGCCTGCCCGAACTGGATGCTGACCACGCTACACAGAACGAGAGCGGGAGCGGAGAGGCTGCTTATGTTCCTCATGCACCCAGCATCGCCACGATAAAGGTGCAGGTCCATCAATACTTTGGGCGCAATTTCGTTTAGATTGGACTTCATGATCGACCTGCGGCGGTTACAGGTCCTGCGGGCCCTGGCCGACTACGGCACCGTCACCGCGACTGCCGCGGCGCTGCATCTGACCCCGTCCGCGGTCTCCCAACAGCTCAAGACATTGGCCAGTGATCTCGGCGTCGACCTGCTCCGCCACGAAGGCCGACTGGTGCACCTGACCCCGGCCGCACGCATGCTGCTCCACCACGCCGACACACTGCAGGTTCAATGGCAACGCGCCCAGGCCGATCTCGCCGCCGAGGGCCGCGAGTCGACCGGTCCGTTGCGTCTGTGCGGGGTGTCCTCGGCTGTCGCGGCACTGGCCGCACCCGCTGCTCGTCGTCTCGCGGTAACCCACCCCCGGCTGCAGGTCGAAATCAGAGAAGAAGAATGCCTCGACTGCTACCGGCTCGTCGGTGCCGAGCAGGCCGACGTGGGAATCGTCCTCCCCAGTCCCGACGCTCCGACTCTTGTCGATCCTCGGTTCGAGCAGTATCAGCTGCTCGACGACCCGCAGGACTTACTGGTCCCCGCGAACCATTCTCTTGCGAAATCAGAGGGTGTGGCACTCAGCGGGGCCGCTGCCGAGGAATGGATTGTCAAGAAGGAGAACAACGACACCTACGCTTTACTCGTGTCAGCGTGTCTCGCAGCGGGATTCGCTCCCCGCATCACCCACCAGGTCAAGGAGTGGTATGCCGTGTCCGCCTTGGTCGCAGAAGGATTCGGCGTCTGTCTGTTGCCGCGGATGGTGCCTATCCCGTCCTCGCACGCTGTGGTGCGTGTCCCACTACGCGAAGCGCCGATACCGACCCGCACGATCATGACGTGTATACGGCGCGGTAGTGCAGGTCATCCAAATATCGCCGCCGGCCTCGGTGCCCTCGGCGTCGTCGCCACCGCCTTTCGAACGCTCACCGGCGGCTAGAGACGCGTCGTGACCCCCCGGCGACGGTGGCGCCGTAGACCAGGTGCGCGACGACGTCGCTGAGCCAAGTCCTGGGCGGATAGCATCTAATCGTCCTGAGGCGCCGAGCGCCATCCAGGTTCGATCCAGAGTTCCTGGTCCGGTAGGCCGAGGCAGAAGCGTGCTGTCGGCGGAGTTGTTCCGAACTCGAAGGCGACGGCACCGAAAGTCCGCGTCCGATGACCCAGACGCGGTGTGACGCACAGGGGCGCGGTGCGGTCGGCGAGAAGGCGCTCGGCGGCAGCGCGATCGCGGGCTTCCGACGCATTCGCTTCGAGGAAAGCGAGCCGAGCCCGGGAATCGGTGATCCGTCCTTCGCGCTCCAATTCGTGCTCGGCATCCTGGTCGATGTCGCTGTTGGACAGCGGGTGATTGGTGTGGAGCAGGCGCGGCGACCCCGCCCGGCAACTGACGACCACCGCTGCGGCTGAACACTCGACCCCGTGAAAACCGTGCGCATCCGCCACCGCGTAGTGCTGGCCGCTGGCGTGTGAGATGCGGTGCAGGAAGTCGACGGCCTGCTCGCGGGAAGCGTGGGCGAGCGCGCCACGGATCGCGGCGGCCACGGGCAGGCCGGCTGAGTTGTGGCGCAGCATGCCGAGGGTGTTGACGCAGACGCCGACTCCGGCATCGTTGATCCCGGTCAATCCGATCATTCCCGCCGAACTGAGCACCAGTGCCTCGGGGCCGGCCTCCGGGCGGATGCGGAGAACGATTTGGGATCCGTTCATGAAGTCGGGCAGGTCCATGTTCTGCGCGAGGTAGACGCCGTCCACGTCCGCCCGCCCGAGGACGCTGCAGCCGAGTTCGAGGTGCTCGCGATGCACCCACCACTGTTCGTCCATGAAGTTGTACGCGAGGATTTCCGCGAACGGGACCGCTGTGGCCTCCGCGATGCCGCGCATCTCCTCGGCCAGGTCGGGTACGGCGGCCTGAACCGTGGCGAGCAGTCCTGTCGAGGCGAGGTGATGGCGACTTCGAGCGTTCGTACCGTCTCGCCAGCGGTCGAGGGCGGCGTGGACCAAGTCGCGGGCCTGCTCACCGTGGGCGCGGCCACGCGCCCGCCCGTCTCCGGAACACTCGATGACCGTCATCGAAACCACTCGTCATTCTCGACTGCCATGTCGTCAAGTACCTTTCCGGCGAGACGCGATTCGCGAGCGCCGCGTGGCGGGCGCGCCGCGTGTCCGCGGGGCCATATCGATCATAAGAACATTTCTTCGGCCGTTGTCGCCGTGTGGCGCGGTGTGCGCCGGCGGCCGAAAGCTGCGGCGACGCGTCGAGGGTTCAAGGCGGAAAGAGTGCGGGTACACCTCGGGGATGGACCAGTCGCAGGCACCATTGTTGGATGCGTTGGAGCAGTATCACCGGCTCGACCGATACGGGTTCTCCCCACCAGGCCATCGGCAGGGGCGCGGCGCCGACGAGCGGGTAAAAGAGGTTCTCGGCACCGACCCGTTCCGTGCGGACGTGCTCGCCTCCGGGGGACTGGACGACCGGAGGTCGAGTAACGGCTACCTGTCCAAGGCCGAGCAACTGATGGCCGACGCGGTCAGGGCCGAGCAGGCCTTCTTCTCGACCTGCGGCAGCTCGCTGTCGGTGAAGGCGGCGATGATGGCCGTCGCAGGAAACGATCCCGGCGGCCTACTCGTCTCCCGCGACTCGCACAAGTCCATCGTCGCCGGACTGATTTTCAGCGGTGTGACACCTCGCTGGATCACCCCACGCTGGGACCAGGACATGCACTTCTCCCATCCGCCGTCCCCGGACCAGGTGCGGGCCATGTGGGAGAAGTACCCCGACGCCGCCGGTGCACTGATCGTCAGCCCCAGCCCATACGGCACCTGCGCCGACCTCGACGCCATCGCACAGGTGTGCCACGAGCGGGGCAAGCCGCTCATCGTCGACGAGGCATGGGGAGCGCACCTTCCGTTCCACGACGACCTGCCGACCTGGGCGATGGACGCCGGTGCCGATGTCTGCGTGGTCAGCGTCCACAAGATGGGTGCGGGCTTCGAGCAGGGATCGGTCTACCACCTGCAGGGTGACCTCGTCGACGGCACGCACCTGTCGCAGTGCGCGGACCTGCTGACGACCACAAGCCCGAACGTGATGCTGTATGCGGCCATCGATGGGTGGCGGCGACAGATGGCCGAGCACGGCACGAACCTGCTCGGCCGCGCACTCGCGCTCGCCGGCCGCACCAGGGAACGGATCGCCCGCATCGGCGGACTGACCGTGCTCGAAGATCGATTGCTCGGGGAGCAGGCCTCGCACGACCTCGACCGCATGCAGATCCTCATCGATGTCAGCGAACTCGGTGTGTCCGGGTTCCAGTGCACCGACTGGCTCCGGGAGCACTGCCACCTCGATGTCGGCATGCACGATCACCGCCGCATCGCGGCGACCTTATCGATGGCCGACGACGACACCACCACCGACCGGCTGGTCACCGCGCTCGACAACCTGGCCCACGCCGCGTCCTCGTTCGATCCACCACCACCGATCTCGTTGCCGAGTCCCGAGGAACTGCAGCTCGATTCGGTGCTGTCCCCGCGGGATGCGTTCTTCGGGCCGGTGGAGTTGGTCGAGGCGGACAAGGCCGCCGGGCGCATCGCCGCCGAACCCCTCACCCCGTATCCACCGGGCATTCCCGCGGTGGTGCCGGGTGAGCGGCTCGACCAGCCCGTCATCGACTATCTGCGCAGCGGCGTGGATGCCGGGATGGAGATACCCGATGCCGCCGACGGATCCCTCCGCCGCATCCGGGTGGTCACCGGGTCGCGATGACAATGCAGCCCAGTGGATAACCTTTGCACCAAACCGGCGGGATCTTCTCGCCCGTCGGGTGCACTCTGAATGCCGACGCCTTGGATACGCTTCGAGTACAGGGTATCGGCCTCGTAGTCGCTGGTGAGGCCGATGGGTCACCGCACGAAGAATTTCTGTTGGTCGACGATCAGGGCCGGTCCAACGCGAATCCACCCGTACTCGTCGAGAAGTTCGACGGCGCGGCGGCGACGGTCGTCGGCTGCGTCGAGCGGCCACCTACTGATTACACCGCAGTCGCGGACACGACCCTCGATCGGCCCAGAGGGTCCCGAAAATCACCCGGACCGCCCTGCTCGATCCAACGCGCCAACCTCACATTGTGCACCCGGCGCCTCCACCGCAGCTGGTACACCGAGACCGCCGAGCACCAGCGTAGAAAGTGCTGCGAGGATCCACAGAACCCACGTGCTCACTGTTCCTCGTGTCCGCCTCGGTGAGCCTCGCTTGGGTCAATGTTGTTGCAGGGGGCGGTATCCGGACGGTTCCGTTGCCTGACGCCTGGACACTGTCGGCTGAATCGGCGGCACACCCGGCGAACGCTAGTCGAGACATCGGCGATACCCCAACACGGCGGTGCTCCCTACCGTCGGTAGTTGCCGGGATGGCAGGATCGCAAACACCGGGTCGGCGAGGCGCCCGTCGCGGGAGCCCGGGACCTGCTGCGAGCCGCGATCGTTCCGGCCCGCCCGACCCGCGGTCACCGGCCGCACCCATGGTGCTGTAGGGACCGAGACGTCGTCGTATTCGGTCTATGCTCCGAGACCGAACGCGACGAGGAATCCCAGCGCGGTGGACAGGCCCACCCACCAACCGCCTTCCTTGTAGGCCTCGGGCATCAACGAATCCGCCAGTACGGCGATGGCCGCGCCGCCGGCGAACGCCTGGATGGTGGCGATCGCACCGTAGGAGATCTGGTCGGACACCAGATTCGCTCCGATCAGACTACCGTGCTGTCGATGCATTCAGAGGTATCGACCACGGAGACACCCGTTTCGTCGTCGCCGAGATCGTGTCCACGCTCGCGCGAAAGCCCAGAACCCGCAGGCATTGTCGGACATAGGCGAAGGGCAGAGGCGGCGGCAATGGCGCTCGATTTTGTCATCCATGCTCTGCCCGCTTGACCGGATTCTGGCCGGGGGCCTTGCGGACGATGTCACCCTCGGTGATGCTGTTCCACAGCTCACGGTCGACACGGACCTTGGTGGTGGTGCCGTCGGCGAGACGGATTGTCAGGCGGGGGTACAAGTCGGGTAGCGCGAATCCTGGTACGCAAGTGGTTCAGTCCTTCTGACGGGGCCGCACGCGTTCCGGCGACAGGTGCGGGGCCTCGTCCTCGGGCAGCGTGCGCACGCTGTTGGCTGACCGAGGTCGCCGCCGGAGGAGTCGCCAGAAACCGTTACGCCCTGGACGGGCGACTCGTGCTCCACCGTCCTCGACTGGCTTAGCGGCCGCGGCCGTATCGGAGGTACAGGAAGTCGTCGTGGGTCAGGACGTGGTGGAGTGACAGCGTCCGCGGCGCTCCCAAGGTGGGACCGGTGGTCGACTGCAGCGGTTGGGGTCCGGCCAGCCTCGGCGCCACGGTGAGGCACATTTCGTCGACGAGGTCGTGGAGAAGTGTGGGGCCTCCCTCGCAGAGGATTCTGCGGAAGCCACGGTCGCGGAAGGCGGCGATCAGGGCAGGCATGTCGACGGTGTCTTCTCCTGCCGCCACGATGTCCGCGACCTCTCCGAGGGCGGGGCCACGCTCGGTCGCGGTTCTGTGGGTGGTGACGACGATCGGCCGTACGTCGCCGGTGAACAGTGGGGTGTCGAGCGGGAGGTTGCCGGTGCGGGTGACGACGGCGATCGGCGGCGGTGTGTCGAGGCCACCGTTCGAGTCGATAGCGCGACTGCTCGTCCGTCAGCACTGCCGGCCCGTACCGTTCGGCCCGGATGGTTCCGGCGCCGACGAGTACCACGTCGGCATAGGTGCGCAGAGCGCGGAGGAGTTGGTGATCCACCGCGTCCGAGAGGGGCCGGCCCCGGCCATTGAAGGCAGCGGCGCCGTCGAGGCTGGCCACCATGTTCACGCGAACGCCGTCGGGCGGGTCGCGATAGAAATCCTCGGCAGGCACCTCGCCTGAGCCTGTGTCCAGTTTGCGCATGGTCGGTATCACGCCTCGTGTCCGGGTTCGAGGTCCTGCACATCCGAGAAGGTGATCAATTCACCCAGAGCGTTTGGTGCGAAGCCTGTTTCGGGTGCGAGAAGGAACGCGACATGATCGCCGAGCTCGAGGCGTTCGAGGATTCGGCCGCTGAACCACGCCGCGGCGCTGTGGAGGATGGGCCGCTCGTGGGGGCCGGCGTGCCAATCGCACTGCGCGAACTTGTCGATGTCGTCGCCGGTCTGCTCACCGAACAGGGTTGCCACGGCACGGTGGTCGGGTCAGCAGATGGACCGCGAGGTGTTCGGCGTGCGCGGCGATGCTGTAGGTGTGGTTCTTGTTCGACAGTCCCACGAGAAAACGCGGCGGGTTGATGCTGACTTGCGACGCGAACCCGACCAGGCATCCCGACCGCTGTTCTTCCCCGCGCGTCGTGACCACGAACATCGGATAGTCCAACTACGCGACGACATCTTCGAACGCCTGTCCGGCGTCGCGCGACGCCGGTGTTGCCACGCCGTCGACATTTAGTTCGGCTCGGAGAGCTGTGTCGTGTCGGGATTTCCGTTGTGCGCCATTCGCTCTGTCTAACAGAGTCGACCTGGACGCGCGACGAGACCAAGGGACGTTGTGGGACCCACGGACGCGAAATACGACTGACGCTGCCGGTAGGGCAATGGGTACACCGCGCACACCCGCCCGGCCGTGTTTGCGAGCTTGGGCGATCGGGCTCTACACGGCAGCACCATCAAGGCGATGTCGACCAGAGCCCGGGGCAGTCCCTTCGGTGTCATCCCGCGCAGCCTCCACGGTCGGCCCACAAAGACCGAGGTGGGGTGTTCGAACGCGGAAAGCCTCATGCGTCGAGAGGGAACTATTGATGGACAACTAAATTGTTATATGACTTAGTTGTGGCACATATGATTCTTCGATAGCCTGAACCAGTGTCGAATGACGGAGCGGACGACGGGGACTGCGACCTCGGGTGGTCGGTCGCGATGTTGATGCGTGATTACAAGACCCTGGTGGAGCCCGTGGTGGCGGACTTGCCGCGCGGTTCTCGCGGCTTCCAGCTGCTGTATACCGTGGCGCGCAAACGCATTCGCACACAAGTGCAGCTCGCGGACTATCTGGGAGTGGATCGGTCGGTGATCCCCTACGTGATCGACGACCTCGTCGACGCGGGCTTGGTGGATCGCCAACCCGATCCTGCTGACCGTCGAGTCCGCACGGTGGTCGTGACGGCCGCGGGATCGGAGCGGCTGAAGCAGTTGGAGGCGCGGATCGCCGACGCCGAGACCACTGTCCTCGGCGCCCTCGCGCCGGGCGAGCAGGAACAGTTCCGCTCGCTGCTGAGCAGGGTCGCACGCCAGGCGCGGGACCACACCGCACCCTCCAGCGCCCCACCATTTTCTGAAGAAATCTGATTGGAAATGGAGTACAGCATGGCTACGAACAAGATTCTGATCATCGTCACCAACGTCGGAGAGTACGAGAAGGTCGGCTATCGCACCGGGCTGTGGCTCGGTGAACTGACGCACTTCTACGACTACGTCACCGACCACGGATACACCGTGGACATCGCCAGTCCCTCGGGTGGTTACGTGCCGATCGACCCCGAGAGCCTGGCACACGAGGTGCTCGGTGAGCTCGGCACCGACAAGCGCTACCACGACCGCGAATTCATGAATCTCCTCGCGAACACGACGAAGGCGACCGACCTCGACGTCGAAGATTACGACGCGATCTACTTCACCGGCGGCCACGGCGTGATGTTCGATTTCCGCGGTGACGATCTCGGTGCGCTGACCGCACGCTTCTACGAGACCGGCCGCATCGTCTCTGCCGTCTGCCACGGACCGGCCGGCCTTCTCAATGTCCCGCTCAGTACGGGAGACCCATTGGTCAAAGGCAAGAATGTCACCGGCTTCTCCTGGCCGGAGGAGGAAGCGGCACAACGCGCCGATGCCGTTCCATTCAGCCTGCAGGACGAGCTGAATAAGCTCGGCGCGAACTACAGCATCGCCGACAAACCCTTCGACCCCTTCGTCGTCGAAGACGGACAGTTGATCACCGGCCAGAACCCGGGAAGCGCTCGGCCCGTCGCCGAAGCACTTGTGACGAAGCTGCAATCACACTGACCACCCCAGCTCCCGCGCAGACACTGCGCGGGAGCTGGAGGTCGACTTCGCCGCAGATAGGCTGCCGCTGCGCGGGAGCGGCAGCGAGCCACCGGTACCCAGCTCGGTGAGCTGACAGAGTCGGCCCACGTCATGCTCGGCGTTGAGTTTCAGCAGCGATGCCAAATCGGTGAGCTGAACGGCACACTCTCGCGCTCAGATGCGCACGAGGACGGACGCCGGATCTTCGTGGAGACAGACTAGGTGACCGTCGACCCCGATCCGGCCTCCGGCCAGGGCGGGCCCCACCGCCAAGGCCTACGGGAGTCGGCGGCGCGCACCAGTCGCCCGTCGTGGCCGCTGGTCTCGGCGTCGACGGATCGACCGCTCGGAGGTACGATAGGTACGTGGTCAGGACGATCGTACCTGGGAGGGTTGGATGTGTGCCGAAGCGTTCTCCTCGGGACCTGCTCCTGCCATCGACCCGGTAGTGGTGGCGCGGATGTCCGAGTCGATCCAGGTCGAGGGCCTCGAGCGGGCGTTGGGCACCTATTTCGCGGAGTTCCGCCTCGCCCTGGTCCAGGCAGGCGGAAACGCGCCGGATCCCGGACCCCGCGCAGGCACAGCAGGTCGGCGCGGTGACGCCCTGACTTCAGTGGGGGCAGACGAAGCGGGCGGGGACGTGGTCACTGCACTCACCCAGTTTTCGGCAGCCGCCCTGTCGCAGACCGAGCGGCTGCAGTTGGCGCAGTCACTGATCGCGACCGTCACCGACGCCGAAGAGGGCACATCGCTGCGGGCGAATGCTCGCAGGTCGGTCCTCGACGCCCTCGAGGTGATCGACTCGAAAGAGGTCGCCACGATCCTGGCGCCGACGAGTGAGCCGATCCGCAGCGTGGCGCAGAAACGCAGGAAGGCGGGGGAGTTGATCGGGTTGCCGATCGGCGCCCGCCCGGACTACCGGTACCCGCTGTTCCAGTTCGACCGGGCACGGCACCAGATTTTTGACCTGGTGAAATATGCGAACCGGCGGCTCGCGGTGGCGGAGGACCCGTATGGTGCGGCGTCGTGGTGGCTGACCGCTACCGAGATCCTCGACGGCCGCAGCCCCCTCGAGGACCTCGAGGCCGGCGAGCTGACCGAGATCGCGATCGACAACGTCCTCGACGTGGCACGCCGGGGCATGTGAGCGGGTGCGAACGTACAACGGCGCACCCGCGCACACCGACACCATTGCGGCCGGCACCGAGTTGTGGCGGATCCACCGCACCGACAGCCCCTACCCGCCGAACAGCTTCAACTCCGCCGCCATTGCCCCGCTCGCGGACGGCGTGACGATCAACACCCGCACCACGCGAATTCCGCGGCAGGGCCGGTTCGACCCGGTCCACGACGACCGCGTCTGCCCCGGCGGCTCACTGCTCGGTGGCTACCTGTACGTCGGGTTGCCGGTGGGTGCGGTGGTCGCGAGAGGATCCTGCGCGGCACCGACATCCCCAAGACCGGAAGGCTCTCCGACACAGCCCGTGCCGAAGTGTCGCTCACCCGGATGATTGCGGGCGAGGACCTCACGGTCGCGGCCCTCGACACCCAGGCCGGGTTGGCGGCGATCAACCAGGACGGCTCGCTGACCGGGTGCACGTGGCGGGACTACCGCGACTCCCGCATCACCTGCACCAACATCCTGGTCGGCACCCCGACCGCGGCGGGGGTGCGGTATCGGTGCCGCCACGGACGGGACGAACGCGCCGTCATGCTGGTCGAACGGGGCACACCACCGGAGATCAGCATCGATGCCACAGGTGATCTCGCCGACCGGAGAGCGGCACGGGACCGGGTCATCGACTCCCGCCTCGACGACTTCGGGCGCGTCGTGGACGTTCCGAACCGGCGTCCGCAGCAGTGGTTCGAGGAGAAAATACGGGCACAGTTGTGGGGCTGAGAGGACGGGCTTGATCGGGGGAACCTGTCGAACCGACCCGGATCGCTCGTGGTCGATTTCCTAAGCACTGCACACGATTAGGGTTTCGTGACGCTGGCCTCGCCGGACTGTGCGCGGGGTCGTCGGGCGATCGCGGTGGCGGCGATGGCCACTGCGGCGGCCGCCAGTGCGGCGATGGCGGCTGGCTGCGAGGTGGAACCGTCGCCGGTGGTCCGCGCGACGGCGATCCATACGAGCCCCCAGACGATGGCTGCTGTGACGGTGAAGCGTCCGTGACCGGCGACGGCAAGGACCACGGCGACCAGGGCGACTGCGGTAAGGACGAGTACGGCCCAGGTATCGGCCCCGAGAGCGAACGGATCGATCTCGGCGGCGCCCAGGGCGGCAGCGATGTTGGCGACCACCGCGACACACACCCATCCGACGTATACGAACGCGGTGGCGTCGACCACGATCGCTTCGACACGACTGGACGGCTTCGTGTTGGTCAGGATGTGAAACACGACGACCAGCACTGCGAGTAGGGCCACGATCGTCAGGACGCTGAGCCACAGTTGTTCGAACTGCACGCAGACTATCCACGCGGCGTTGAGGACCATCGCCGCGGCCAGCCACCACCCGGCGCGGCGTTGCCGAGGATCGGTGCGGTGCGCGGGCAGTGCCTGCCAGATCGCGAGCGCGAGGAACCCGAGGTAGATCAGGGTCCAGATGGAGAAGGCGGGCCCGCCCGGGGCCACTGCGGTGGCGTCGGCGGCGAGGGCGCCGTCGGCGACCTGGGCGATCGGGGTTCCCACCAGCGCCCCTGAGCCGATGACCGAACCCACGACCGCCACCACCGCGGAGAGGATCACGAAGAGCACACGGGCACCGTCGTCAGGGGATGATTCGATCGATCCGCTCATGGTCACTCCTTTGCGGGAGAACGTCCATTGTCGAGGATAGGAACTCGTCGAGAACACGTCCTGAGGAGCACCGTCACGCCGGCTAACTGAGACACGCTCGCAGGGTTCCGGTGACGGCGCCGTACCGCAGGGAACCGATTTCACCGCGCACGTGGTTGGTTACGTGCGCGAGCAGGTGGAGCGGTTGCGGTGCGCTGCCGAAGCGGGTGCGGTGTCGCAGTGGCGGGCCGTGGAACGGTTCCGTCGGAGGTGGCGGGCGCGCTCGCTTTCGGACATGCCTCCCCAGATGCCGTAGGCCTCGTTGGCGGTGAGGGCGTGGGCGCGGCACTGTGCGAGGACGGGGCAGTCCTGGCAGATCTGTTTGGCGGCACGCTCACGCTTTGTGCGGCCGCTGCCCCGTTCACCGTCGGGGGAGAAGAACGTCTCGGTGTCGGCGCCGCGGCAGGAGGCGCGGTGCTGCCAGTCCGGATTGATGTGGTGCGAATGATCAGGCACTGCGGGATGGGTCGCTTTCGGAGTTGAAACGGTGACACGAACGCCGGCAATAGCGGGGGACACACGGGTTCGGCAAGGCCTGGGCCGGTCGCCGACGGATCGTGCAAAGTGCACATGGAGGTGGGTGTTGGCATGGCCTCCTCAGAAGGAACGGAGCCGGACCAGCTGCAGGATTGTTGTCCGGAAAATGTTGTGCGACATGACCCCTCGACACATCGCGCGTTCACTCCTGATGCCGGCAAGAGACATCGAGGTAGTGACAGCGAGGACCGGATTCAGAAACGGTAATCAGTGCACCACGTCTCCGCAGACGGGAATGGACGTTATGCCTGGTCTCGACATCGATGGAACCGGGAGACGCCGGAATACCGGTGATCTCCCCACCCTCACCGACTGCAAAGAATCGGTAAATGGATGTAACGCTAATGGTAACGCTACGACGGTGGACGGTGAAGAGATTCGCCCGAAAGTAACTGGCATCACATCCGCGGTCTCACGCGAGTCGTCAGCGACCGGTCGGGGGACTCGGCCTCGCAATCGTGTGTGGGTTGCGTGTTCAGCCGCCCGAAGTGGTCCGGCGTCGCCGAGGCAGCAGCGATGCGGCTGTGGTCCCGATAGGGGCGATGCGGGCCGCCCTGCGGACCACCCGGCGGCCGGGCGACGGCGCCCACCGGGAGTGTCATTGTGGGAGGTCAGCGCGGTGGGCAGTCTGGAAACGCAGGCGTCTGCGCGGTAAGGAGGGCGTCGAGCCAGATCAACGCCTCGACGAGCGTGCCTGCCCGGATGGCCAGCTCCGGTTCGCGTGCGGCGGCTTCGAGGTGGACGTCGGCTGTAGCCCGGTCGCCGGACAGTAGGGCCAGGGCGGCGCGTCCGACCCGGCCTTCCCGCAGTGGGAGATCCTCGGCGCCGAGGGTGTGGCCGGCGGTGGTCTGCAGTTCGAGGACGAACGATTCTCCGGGTGCGGGCTGACCGAGACGGGCGGTGACCACGTCGGTCAGGGCGGTGACCAGCCAGGTCAGCACACTGCCGTAGAGAACGGCCCGGACCGGGTCCGCGGCCGGTGGTTGTACCAGCGGACACAGTTCCGCCGACAACGCGTCGAAGTCGTGATCGGTGACCAGGGCGAGCAGGTGTCCGGCCAGGCGAGCCTCCGGGAACGCGCGGTCACCGATATCCGAACCCACGCCCACCGGGTACCCGCCCGGGCGACGGACACGCCGAGACGGCATCGAGTCGAATCGGCTGTGCGGTCGCCCGTGGCGGCACGCACCCCCACGTTGAAGGCGGCACTTCTCGTGAGCGACACCCCCCCCGGGTCCCCGTGATCCCTGTGTCCGCGCACTGCCCGCTGCACGGGGCCGATGTGATGGGTATTGCCGAGATCCAGGGGAGGATCTCTGGTGAGAGCCGCCGGCAGGGGCACTGGCACAGGTGCCGACTGGCTCGGACGCATTGCTCACCCCATCAGGATTCGCTTCTCCTCCTTCTTCGATTGTGCGACTAACTCCGATTCGGTGTCACACGCTGTTGCGGGTAGTGCGACTGCGAGGCAGCCTGTGACGAACGACGGCCGGTCCCTGTTCTGGCTCGACGCGGCTGATGATCCTGACGTCGCACGTCGCACGTCGGCTGTGGCGTCGACCATCTGACCATCGCTGAGACGACTTTGTTGCTCGTCAGATTGTGTTCGTGGCCGGTGGGCCTCCTCGAACTACTGTGAGGTCCCTTTGTGGAAGGTCTGCGCTCGGGTTCGCGTCTGGGCGGTGGGGTACCCGCAGGAGGGCGGCACACGCGGGTCCCGGTCACCGGGCACCGATGGCCGGTATAACGCGTGCCGCGCTCGATCTGTCGGAAATCTTGGACCGAAAGTTGGTGAGCACGATCATGACACCATCGCCTGCCGTGCGTTCGAGGACGCGCACCCCGGTGCGGTGTTTCTGCTGGTGGGGGTGCTCGGGTTCATCCCCGGCGTCACTACCGACTACGACACCCTGACCTTCGCCGGCCATCATTCCGACGCCCAACTGCTGGGGTTGTTCAATGTCTCGGTCCTGCACAACGTCGTGCATGTGTTATTCGGTGTCGTCGGGATCGCCGCGGCCCGCACCGCCGGTGCGGGGAAGGCGTTCCTGCTCGGCGGCGGCCTCATCTACCTGGTGCTGTGGATCTACGGGCTCGTCATCGATCTCGATAGCGCCGCGAACTTCGTGCCGGTCAACACCGCTGACAACTAGTTGCATTTCGGCCTCGGGGTGGCCATGATCGCTCTCGGCCTGCTCGCTACCACGATCGGTCCACCCGTCAGCACAACCGCGACCAGTCCTTACACCCGCTGATGCGTGCCGACCCCTCCCGTGCCGGGAATCGAGGGCGCGTCTCGATTGGTGCTGCCGAACAGAGCGGGCCCGAGGGCGTTAGCGTCGGATCGGGCGATGGGTCAAACTTGCGTGCGGGCGGGGATCGCTATTGCGGGAGTTCCTCGACGCGGGTGGGACTACCGGCCGGGGTCCCGGTTCCCGGGATCGGCGGAGGCTTTCGGACATCACCCGTTGCCACCACAGGTCCAACGGACTGGGATCGGGCCACCGGATCGGATCGTCGTCGGATCCGAAATCGGCGCCAGAGGTGTGATCGGGGTCTTCGCCGGTGCGAGGCACGATATGTACACCCTCTCGGTCGGACGCATCCGGTGGGATGCGCCGCGATCTTTTGGTTGGTTCGACGTCGCCCACCGTGACCGGCTGTCTCGCGTCGTCGCCTGCGGTCCGGTTACCCGAAACAGTGGTGGGTTACCCACCCCGTGACGGGCAATGGGCCCTTCGGTCACGTCGGGAGGCACGCACGCGGGGCATACGGTCGCGTGTCGCCCGGAATCACCAGAGGCGGCCGGTAGCAACGGGCGTCCGCTTTCACGCCGGCGGGCGTGAACGGAATCGCTTCGGTGGCTGCCAATCCCGGGAGTATTCGTGGGCGGGTTCATCGCGGTGGGGGTGCCGGTTGCTGGGGTGGTGGGAAGTTCCCGGGGCGGGCAGTTTGGGTCCGTCGTTGCAGAATTGGCAGCCGTCGATGTGGTCCGGTGGTGTCGGCTTGGGATTGGGGGTGTGGCAGCTGGTTCCCTTGCAGGGGGTGTCGGCGACGGCGGCGGTGACGGGCCCGACGGTGGCGATCGACAGCGCGGCGGCGACGCCGGCGAGCGTCACCGCGATCCGTGTGCGGGGTGTCTTCGGTATGGGTTCCTTTCCAGGAAATGGGGAAGCAGGATTCGACAGTTCGGAAGTTCGACGTGTTTATCGTCGGTGACCTGCACGGGGGTTTCCAGGCTCCCTGGGGTGGGAGTGCGGTCACCCTGCCGCCGCCTCAGTGGGGCGGAATATCGGTATTGGTTCGGTGCGCTGGGGGTTACCGATGTTTTTCGGTTGTCACGAGCGGGTGGTGTCTGCCTGGTCGGGCACAATGACGGTCACACCGCACCGACAACACTGGGAGGGAACGTTGTGGGAGTTGCCAATTGAGAGCGGCATACCGTGGGGGGTCTGGCTGTTGGACCTGGTGATCAACGGATCCTGACACAGCAGGTCGACCGCACCTCGGTGGGGCGGTGTAGCGGGGAAGGGGTCCGGGCACTCTCGGGTATGGAATCGAACGGACATCGCCCCACCGATTCGTCGGCCGCGGCTCTCGGCGGTCGGCTGATGCAGCTGGTCGGGGATCGTGACGCGGCCCGATTCTCGTGCGAGGTCTCCCGCGTGTGCGTCGACCCGCGCCCTCTCGACGAGCGCCCGGAGTACCGCGCTCTTCTTGCCTGGGTGGTCGATGCCATCGTCGGTGTGGTCATCGCGCGCTTGGGTGCCGCGGGGCCAGGCGAACGGTTCATCCTCGACCTGCGCTTCGCGGACGGCGGGTACGTCGATGTCGAGGCCTTGCCGGCGTCGGAGCGGTGGGTGCTCCAGACGGTGTCGGCGTTGGTCGCCGAGGATGTCGCGGAGGGGGAGCGGTCGCTGAGCGCCGCCGACGATTTCGACATCACCATGCGGGCGGAGACCCTGGCCGACGCCCTCATTTGGCTCGACTTCTTTCTCGATGTCGACCTCCCCGACCCGCCCGACGTCACCACCGGATAGGAAGGGGTTGTCTGGTCGAGGAGGTGCTGCGGCAGCCGCGGCACGGTTCCTCCGGGCGACCTTCCAGCGCGCAGGATGTCGGCATGAGGCATACGCCCCGCCGAGAGCGGAACAAGCACTCGCAGCAACGCCCCTACAACATCCCCGACGACTGACACCAGCCGCGGTGTCCAGCGACGAGTCGGGCGATGCACGGCACCATCCCGCGCGCACGCCGTACCCGAGAGTTCCGACACGCTCGCGTAACCTGCCGTCCGAGATCATCGACCGGACGGCTGTTCTGAACGGTCCTGAATGGGGTTGAACGACGCACTGCACATGCATATTCGATGTGAGGTTCGTTGCAATATGTTTGGCGTGACCCCCACTGAGGCTGCCTGGCCGCACGACGTCGTCCCCAGCGCAGCTCAGGAAGGTGGGACTCCAGGCGCAAGGTGTCGGCGCCCCGACATTGGAGACCCCACCGACGACCGGCCCGCGAGGTAAAGTTTCAGCTCAAGCGAGGCGGAAAACCGTTGTGCGCTCGGCGGGTGCAAGTTTCGGCGGAACGCGCGCGGGTCCTGTACCGATCGACGCGCCATCCTGGTCGGTGTTCATCGACGTCGCGGCAACTGCTCCTGTGCGTTTCCGACAGCTGACATGAGGTCGCGACCCAGGCGCTGGTAGGTGCGTAGCCACACCGTGTCGACGGGCTCGTGTTGGAGGTGCGCCATCAGCGTTTCGCTGTTGTTGTCCGTATCCAACCATCGGCGCATCTCGGTGGTGCGGTCTTGCACGGCGTGCAGCAACTGCTCTGGAACGGTCGAGTTCGCCATCGTCGTCCTCTCTTGCCGCTCATCTCAAGGCTTTTCGGCGCTCAGTGTGGTGCGTTGGCTCGCACGCATGTCACCGTCGGTGGGCACCGTCAGGCGTATTCGAGTGAGTCGACCTCGTCGAGTGAGTCCCAGGCGATCTCGAAGCGCCTGCGGCTCAGGTCGTCGGCATCGGTCAGGAGCGCCTCGAACAGCAACCTGGGATCGGCGTGCCACGACCGGACCAGGTCCTCGACCTCCCGCGGGGTAAAAAGGCCGGACCGGGCGGCGGCGGAAACCCAATCGTCGAAGTCGCCCGCTCGGATCCGCTCGACGGCATCGACGTCCCCGTCCTCGAACGAGAACATTGCCGCGACGACGTCACCGAGCGGACGGCGGATGATGCCTTCGGCGCCCCGTCCTGGGCCGTCGTTGTTGTGGACAAGCTGTCCTGTGGTCATGGCGACCGCACCTCCTCGAGTAAGCGCGGGTTCCGACTCACTCTGCGCATCGATCCGTGAGGGAAGCCTTAGGCGGTGTGTTTTTAAGCAGGGTAGGGCATCTCCGCGGCAGTCGCTGTGTCCTGCATCACATTACCGAGCGGTAGTGATCCGGTCCACGAGATGAGCTCGTCGGATTCGGCAGCGGTCGCACTGTTCGAGCGGTGGCCTGATGGCATACGACCCAGCGGAACTGGACGATTGACCTAATAGCGTTTGCGCTCAATGTATTCCACACTGTCCCCGGAGCTGCCCGGGTCAGAGGGGCGCTCCGGTAGTGGTGCCGGCACGAATGGTCGGGGCGCGGAGGGAGGGCAGGGAGCGGCAGGATGCGGGCACATCGACAGATGAGGTGGGCGGCCGCGGGTGTCGGGTTGGCCGCGGGCCTTCTTTGGGCGCCGGTCGCGGCGGCGGAGGAGGTTCCGGATCTGCCCGGGGCGAGCTCGGTGTGGCAGGTACCGGACCGCATCGGTCCCGCCCAGAGCGAGCATCCTGATGCCGCCCGGTATGCGCGGCAGCACCCGGGATCGGTTCCGCCTGGAGTCAACGATTTCACCTGCACCCCGACCGGGGATCATCCGAGGCCGGTGGTGTTGGTGCACGGCACGGACTCGAATGCGTACTCGGACTGGGCGGCGCTCGGTCCGCGACTGGCCGGGGCGGGGTATTGCGTGTTCGCGCTGAATTACGGCGGCGAGCCCGGGGGCGACAACTACGGAACCGAGGATATGGCGGTCAGCGCCGGTCAGCTGGCGCAGTTCGTCGCCGAGGTCCGCGGCGCGACCGCGGCTTCCGAGGTCGACCTCGTCGGCTACTCGCAGGGAGCGACGGTGGCCCGGTATTACGTCAACCGGCTCGGTGGTGCAGCCATAGTCGATCAGTGGGTCGGTCTCGCCTCACCCACCTACGGGGGCACCCTGTACGGGCTCGTTCCGGTCCTCGAGCAGACGCCCGGCGGCATGCAGTGGGCGACCGCGGTGTTGCCCCCGGACTTGGTGTCGCCCGCGTTGGAGCAGCAGGCCCAGGGCTCGCCGTTCCTCGACGACCTCAACAGCGGGGGAGACACCGCCGGGGGAACCCGGTACACGACGATCGGCTCGTGGCTCGACGAGGTCATTCAGCCGGCGACCAATATCGCGTTGCGCGACGGGTCGGCAACAAACCTGATGATCGGGGACCTCTGCCCGTCCAATCAGTCCGGGCATTTCCGGATGCCCTACGACGAGTACACCCTGCAACTGGTGATGGGTCTGCTCGATCCCGCACAGGCGGTGACACCGCCCTGCACCGCGGTCCCGGCGGGCACGGGAGTACTGGAGATGATCCTCACCGAGAAGTTCTGACGGTAACGGCTTCACAAGGCCGGACGAGTCGGGCTGGCGAACAGGCTTGTGGTCCTGGCTGGCTATTCGGGGGGGTGGCCGGCGGGTGGGCTGCGGCGATCGCGCCGACTTGTGCGCCGGAGCTGAAGCTGGCGGCGGTGCTTGCAGGGCGGAGTGCCGGCGGATCTCGAGCAGATGGCCAAGGGGCTGGGATTCAACCTACACATGGGTTTCGGGGCCCCGCCTTCGCGGCGGCGATCGGTCTCGACCGGGGAGTACCCGACCCGGTTGCCGGTGTCGTCGCAGCTCAATGAGACCAGTCTGTGGTTGCAGGAATGGATGAGCAATGGGTGCAAGTCCGATGCGGCCCCTTCCCGCGCGCAGCGGTCGACAGATCTCAGCTGTTACCGAGACCGTGGTCCGCCTCACCCCGGTGAGTGGCGTTCTGGCCTCGGCTGGCCGTGAGCGCCGTGCAGGCCAGGGCCGCCGAGGCGAGGCCCAGGCCCGCACGGACCCAATTCAGCGATACCAGTCGGTCAACTCGGCGGACACGGCCTGCGGCGGGAACCCGGGGTCGAGCATGGCGAGGTTCGCGTCCACGAAATAGAGCGGTAGGAGCACAAAGGTCCAGGCCATGCACAAGGTGGCCAGCGCCCAGGCGAGCCGCCCCGGCCGGTGACGCTTGACGGCGGAGTACGTGGTAATTGCGAGCAGCAGCACCGCGGCGACCGCGAAGGGAAACACCGTCGCCCCGGTGACGGGTCCGTACACCGCGAAATGGTGCAGGAATGCCGCCGGTTCCATCGCGCGCCAGGCCGGGACGACCACGGGGTCTGAGTGAGCAAGGCGCCGCCGGCGAAGGCCGAGGTAGCGACGACCGCGGTGATGTCGATGATGCGGGCTGCGCGCCCCTGGGTGGCGGGTCCGCGAGAAGGAGAACTGCTCTTCGCCGTCGGGGCCATGGGGCAACTCCAGATCTCTTGCCTCGCACAAGTTTGGCCGACGTGGTCGGTGTGAGGATTGTCGATGACGACCAACTGGGTCCGAATACGGCGACGGCCGGGTCGAGCACGCCACGTAGGTTGCGGTAGGCCTCCGGTAGGAACGTCGTCTTCGCTCGGCGTCTCCGATATTCACCCCGCATCCCGGGCCGCATATCGCACGGAAGTGCCCTGGGCGATTCACTGCAAACCAGAAAAATTGACATTCTTTCAAACTGAACGAAAGACCAATTTGGGCGAGTGATCAAAATGGAAAATGGACGACTGATCAAAATGTGTGGAAACCCCCCGGGGCGAATCGGGGCCGGGGAGGGCCGATCCGGCGCGGCGGGGCGCACCGGTGCACCGTGCGCGTCGCGGGCTCCGAGCACCATGTGCAGCACTGCTCCCGCGAATGGGACGGACCCCGACATCGCGCAACATGGTGCGCCGTCGCGGCGATACACGGGGCGGGGTGGGGCCGTAAAGGTTACCGATCGCGTCAACGGCCGCCAGCCCTCGGCAAACCAAGAAAGTTCGTGTGGGGCCAAATTCCCGGTGGCCGAACGATCCGTTTGGGGTATTGATGACAATTACCCGCCACGAGTAGCGTCAGAATTAGCGGCCCGGGCGGCCGCCGGAACTATCGGATGCGTGGTCGTCCGCTTCGCGTTTCACATCAGGCGCGAATCGAAGGAGTACGGCCATGATCACCTTCGCAAGTCCAAGTATCGGTTCGGAATCGGCAGGCCAGGGCATGCACGTTCGGCGGCGGCCGGCGCGACGGCTCCGGGCCCCAATGTTCACACTCGGCGCCGCTGCCACCGCGATGGTCCTCATGGCCACACCCGCAGCAGCGGTTGACGTCGATACCACGACGACTGTGTCCGTGCAGGGGACCGTCGCGACCACCTGTCCGGTCACGCTGACCGCGAAGATTACGCCCGTAAACGCCGCTGGCACGGTGGAGTTCAAGGACGGCACCACCGTGATCGTTGCCGCCGCCGTCGTGACGAATGGCACCGCCACTGCCAATCACACCTTCGGCGCGCCAGGCGCGCACGTCATCGGCGCAAAATTCAAAGGAGCGGCCGGCTTCAGAGGCTCGGAGGGCAGCACGACCGTCACCGTGGCAACGGGACTGAATCTCGGCTCGATTTGCCTTCCGATGGGCTGACCGATTCTTTGAATCTTCGACGCCGGTTCGGGGCCCAGGATCGCCCGTGTGCACCGGGGTCGGCCTATGTGCAACGGAGGCGGCAGTGGTGACGAGGTCGAAACCCCCACATCCGGAACTCGATAGCTGAAATTGTCCGGTGCCGTCGCCTTCTCTGCGATAGACGTTGTACAACCACCGACCATCCAGCCACGCCGCGACGGAAGTGTGACAGCCAGTACGCAACCGACGCCGTAGCGGTTGTCCGGCGCGGCACGCACCGCCGCAGGCCACTGGGGGATCACTTCTGGTTGGAAGATGACGTGCCATGTAAGTTCGTCCAACCGGGGAAGAGCGTCACCGTCGGCGAGCATGAAGTTCGCGGCGGCGCAGAAGAGCAAAGGCCAAGGCCCCCATGAAGTCGAGGCCCACGCCTCGCTGCGGAGCACCCGAGACCGGTGTCGGACGGGTGCTGCCCATCGGTCAGGTGCACATGGTGCGTGGCGCCCGCTGTTGCGCGCCAGGGGCCTTGTGGCGTCTCTGTTCAGTACCTCAGTTCGAAGCGGTCTGTGCTGACGTAATCCGACGGCTCCAGGATGACCGTCCCGGCCGGACCTTGCTGCGGGACAACGAAGCTTGCGTTGTAGATCGAATTCGTTTCCCACGTGTCCAGATCAGCACCGTCCTCCTCGACGCTGAGGCAATATGACGCGTCCTCTTCCATCGCCGCTTCGTCGATCACGACACCGTCGTCGCCGCGCACTTTCCACAGGAACGTGTCGAAGATCGACGTATAGTCCGCGGGCACCGTCTCGCCGGTGCGCACAACCAAATCGACCCGGAGGAACTGCTTGTCCAGCGGACCAGCGAAAGCCGAACCGGTGCAGTCGGCCCCGGTGAGCGAGGCGAACGAGTCGACCGTGAACGTCAGTTCGACGCCATTGCTCAAGGTCAGCGTGTTGGGCTGACCGACGACCATCTCGGTCGCGCGCGGCGGCAGCTGCGTCGTAGTTGTCGCGGTGGTGCCGACCGGCGGTGGGAACGGTTCGACGTCCGGCGACTGGTCATTGCCGCAGGCTGCGAGCCCGAGGACAGCGAACGAAATGACAGCAAGGGTGGTGAGGTTCTAGCTCACCGAACAAACATTTCTCGAATGGCTGAAATCGCGGACGATAATCGAGGGGGCCGCTATTGCCGGTCCGTGTGAGCATATGCATGACGATTACGCCATTAGTCGATTCCGACTTTAGGCGGCAAAGCATCCTTATGGGCGGCGGGCAGCGTTGAGGCGTGGGCCGCTGCTCGGAAGGCGGTGGCTCGGCTCCCACCTGGCGAGCCGCGGGCCACCGCCGTTCCAGGGCATATATGGCCGATCAGCCGATTCCGATACCGCCCCCGAACGTGATACTCAGCCACTTGAGGAACGCCTCGAAGGCGACGGCAAAGTCAACACCTGCAGAACCCATGACCCCTTCACTCCTCTTGCCTTTTCTCATCCACGGGCACCGAACCCGCTTACTCCTATATCGGCTGTGGGCGCCTCCGGCGTTTCACGAAAAGGAAGATAATTTTCGCCCATCAAACTGAACGAATGCCCAATTCAATTGGACGCGCGATCAAAATGGAAATTGGACGACTGATCAAAATATTGAAAAAACTTCGTGGGCCGATCGGCGCAACAGAGTGAGCGATCGTGGCGATACACGACGGGGCGGGGACCGACGGGGACGGCAATCGCCTACAGCGGTGGACGCCCGAGAAACAAGGAAGTTCGAGTTGCCGTATGAATGTGTTCTGGATGGTCGAGGTCCTGGTGGCCACGCTGTGCGTGATTGCGGTGTCGTTCGCCGCGGCGGTGACCGCGGATGTGGTGTCGCGACGCTCGCGCGAGCGGGTGCCGGACCGAGCCGACACGGCGGCATCACCCTCGCAGGCTCGGATGCTCACCGCCCAGGTGGTACGCCGTGACCGGGACTGGCACCGGGTTGCGATCCGGGCGTGGGCGATCTGTGTCCTCGCCTCCGTGATCGCGGTCGCCGCCGTCGGTCTGCTGATCGTCGTGGGATAAAGGCCCCGGCGCCGACCGCCGAGCGCTTACGCTCGGCGAATGGCGAAGAAGCTGCCCGCCGATGAGCGCCGCGCCCAACTTCTCGAGGCGGCGTTGACGATCGCGGCCGAGCGGGGCGTCGACGCGCTGACCATGCGTCCACTCGCCGCCGCCGCCGGAACGTCACTGGGGATCGTGCATTACCACTTCCACGACAAGGACACCCTCCTCACCCAACTGGGGGAGACCCAGATCTTGCAGGTCAACGAGGGGATGCGGCTGGCGTTCGGCCAGTACACCGCACCGGCCGGGCTCACTGGGATTCCGGCCCTCGCGGATCTGCTGCGGGCCGGAATCCGCGGACTGTGGCCGATCATCGAGGCCACCCCTAACCGCCAGCTGCTGACCTATGAGATCACCGCGCACGCGCTCCGCCGACGCGGCGCCGGAAACCTGTCTGCAGGGGCGATCGCCGCGCGGCAGTACCGCACCATGGACGCCGAGGCCGTCGCGTTCCTCACCCTGTGCGCACGTAGAGCTGGCGTCGCCTGGATCACCCCGGTCGATCAGGTCGTCCGGTTCGCGCTGGCGTGCATGAACGGGTTGGTGCTGCGCTGGCTCGTCGACCGGGACAGCGACGCCGCCCTGATAGCGCTCGACGACCTTGCGGCAATCCTCACCACCAAAGCCCGCTGACCCTCGGCTACGTCCTTACGGGGGTCGCTACCCGCGGACTGACCGCTCACTCTGCGAAGCGGCCTGGGTCGTCAACAACGTTGTGTCGCACAACGCAATAGCAAGCAGGGCGGGAGTCCCCTGAGCAAGAGTCCACTCCACAGGCTTTCCCCGCGCGCGTGGGATGAGCGGGCGGACACGGCGCTGTCATCTACCGTTTGGCGTAGTCGGCGACGCCGGTCCAGTCGATGACCACGCAGGGCTCATCGCCGAGAATCCAGGCGTCGTGTCCGGGCGGGCAGACCATGAGATCGCCGGGGCCGAACTCCATGTCCTCTCCGTCGTCCATGACGATCTTCATACGACCCGAGATGACATAACCCATGTGAGCGGCCTGGCAGCTGTCCGTCTTGGCTATCGGTTTGACGTGCTTGGACCACTGCCAGCCGGGCTGGAAGGTCGCCCTCCCCACAGCGCCGGACGTGACGTTGACGAGTTCGAGCTTGCCCATGTCGTCCTCGAAAGGGCGGGTTTCCTCGGGCGAATCGAGACTCTTGCGGATGAGACCGGACATCGTTGTCCTCCCACGTCGTTTGGGCGGCACCCACAGATGCGGCGGATCTTCGACCGTCAAATCGGGAACCGCGGGCTGAAGCGAATTTGCTGCCTCTTCGATTCTGGGCGGGCACCCTGATTACCGCAATATCGAGCATCAGTCCGTGGATGAGGGCAGCGGGCGCACTGGGCGAACTGCTTCTTCTCGGAGCGCGGTGGATCCGTATAGGAGAGGTCACGGCCGAATGCCCCACGACGAGTACACCTTGCAACTAATGATGTGCGTGCTCGATCCGCACAGGCGGCGACACCGCGCTGCACCGCGGTCCCCGCGGGCACGGGGGCACGGAGGCACGGGGGCACGGGGGCACTCGAGATGATCCTCACCGAGAACTTCTGACAGCGGAAATGGCGCTGAACGAACCACAGCCCTGGGGCGATCCCGCCCCTGGCATCGCTGGGCACTTCCACGGAAAGGGCTCTTTGGCCACGCTGGGCAGACTTTCCCGTGATTCGCCCAAACCCAATGTTCTGAGGGTTCCGCACGGGACTGTGGCTGAGGTTGCCTGGGATCGAGTCGGTAACGGTGCGGGTGCCCGTGCGGATACTGTCACCGTGTCCTGACGAGGGGGCGCGGAGGGAGCAGGACGTGGTGCGGCGAGGTTTGCGGGGTTTGATGGCGGCGGTGCTCGGTGTCCTCTTCCTCGCATTGGCGGTTCCGGTGCCGGCGAGCGCGGAACCGCTGTATCCGTGGCCCGACCCGGACCCGTTCTACCTCGCTCCCGCCGATCTCGGGGCCAAGGCGCCGGGCGATGTGGTGCGGACGCGGCGGATCGACACCTGGATGTACGCCAACTCCGACGGGTGGCAGGTCGCGTTCCGGTCGACGAATTCGGCCGGAAACCCGATTCTGGCGGTCACGACGGTGCTCCTTCCTAGGGGTGTGGCGAATCCGCCGTTGGTGTCGTATCAGGCGATCGTGAACTCGTTGGGAACCAAGTGCGCGCCCTCGCGGGCGTTGTTCAACCTGGAGATGCAGGAATCACCGGGGATGTATTTGGGGTTGCAGCGGGGGTGGGCGGTCTCGGTGCCCGATCACCTCGGCCCGACCGGTGCGTACGGTGCGGCCAAGCTCGGCGGCATGATCACCCTGGACAGTGTCCGTGCGGTGCAGCGGGTGGCCGAACTGGGCCTGGCGAACAGTCCCGTGGCCCTGGCGGGCTATTCGGGTGGGGGAATGGCCGGCGCGTGGGCGGCGGCGCTCGCGCCGACCTATGCCCCGGAGCTGAAGCTGGCGGCGGTGGTGCAGGGCGGAGTGCCGGCGGATCTCGAGCAGATGGCCGAGGGGCTGGGCTTCAACCCGCACCCGGGGTTCGGGCTGGCCTTCGCGGCGGCGATCGGTCTCGAGCGGGAGTACCCGGATCGGTTGCCGGTGTCTTCGCAGCTCAATGAGACCGGTCTGTGGTTGCGGGAATGGATGAGCAACGAGTGCCGACGGTTCCTGCTGTTCCATGGCGCTTTCCGCAACGCCGGGCAGTTGGCGGCGTCGACCAGTCTGATGGCGAGTTCGGCGGCGCGGCAGGTGTTGCGGGAGAACAGTCTCCGATATTTCGAGGGGGTGCCGTCGGCGCCGGTGTATATGTGGCACGGCACGCTCGATGGGCTCACTCCGTTCGATTCGGTGGCGGAGGTGGCGCACCGGTACTGCGCGGGCGGGGCGAGGCTGACGTTCGTGCCCTATGACATCTCCGAGCACATGACCACTGCGGTGGTGGGTTTTCCGGATGCGTACGAGTTCATCGCGGCACGTTTCCGGGGTGAGCCCGCCCCGACACGGTGCTAACCGCCGGCCCCAGCGAACCGAAAAGGTGCAGGATGGCCCGGTCCCCGGCCTTCCGCCTGCACAGTCGGCTCTGCGGGAAGTGTCAAGCGTTCGGTACACGGATTGCTTTAGCAGCCAGGTGATTACGTGATCGACACGGTTGGGTCCGGGAGGGAGCCTCGTGAACGTCGGATTCACCGCACGGCGCCCTTCGGGGCGGGTTCGAGTCGTGACGTGTCCCGCGTCGGCCGTATCGCGCACCGTGGGGTCCGTGTCGCTCGACAAAAGAGGTTTGAACTGACGTTTTTCGGGCTTACCGTGGCGGTATGAGAGGTGAGGAGGCGCGCGTGGCCCGGGACTTCGCGCGGTGGTTGTCATCTCAGGGCTGGACGGTGGTGCCCGATACGGATTTCGTCGACATCGTTGCCGAGAAGGACGGGCGCCGGCTTTACGCCGAGGTCAAGGCTGCGACCGCCGCGCCGGGATTGGACATCGATACCGCCATCGGGCAGCTCGTGCGGCGGATGCCGAGCGAACCGGATCAGTCGGTGTCGTTCGCGCTGGTCGTGAGAGACGAGCCGCGATCGGTGGACGCCGCGGTGCGGGCACCTCAGCGGATTCTGAATCTGTTGGGGATGGCGCTGTATGCGGTCGATGAGGACGGCAGCGTGCGGCAGCTCTTCGGCCGCGTATGAGACTTCCCGACGCGGGCGGGGACAGCCAGCAGGGTGGCCGGTAGCATCACCACACCCCACGAGGGCGGGGTAGTGCGGTGATGGGGAGGTAGCTCAGTCGGTTAGAGCCGTGGACTCATAATCCATTGGTCGCGGGTTCGAGCCCCGCCCGCCCCACCGCGTTCACCGCCGGCCCCCAACAGGCCGGTGGAGGGACGGGGTCAGGCCGCCCGGATCAGAGTGTGCGAGGCAGTGACATGGCCGTGGCGGATTCCCGGTCGGTAGGTGGTGAATCTTTCGAACACGGTGCTGCAGACCGGTGACTGCCGCGGCGTGGTACCTGCCCCAGGTACCGGGTGGGTGTTGTGCCCGGTGTCGGTCATCTGAGCCCGTATCAGGTGGCGTTGCGTTCGGCGGATCCCACGGCGTCGAGCACGGCGGCACGCGTGGAGACGTCGGGGGTGAGAGTCTTCTCGACGGTTCCGATGTTGAGCAGTTGCCGCCACCTGGTCTCGTCGAATGGCGATGGGCGCGTATCGGACAGGAACTTCTCGACGGTGTGGAGGAAGTGCATGGGGTCGTCCCGGAAGGGGAAGTGACCGGCGCCCCGGAAGATCTCCAGCCGCGAACCCGGCATTGCCGCGTGCGCGGAGTGGGCGTGGCTGACGGGGATGACCGTATCTCGATCTCCCCAGATGAGTTGAACGGGAAGGCTTGCCGTCAGATAGCAGCGGTCGAGCATGGTCACCGTCTGTCCGCGCCAGTCGACCACCGCCCGCAGGGTGCGTAGGTAGGCCTCGTACGCGGCGGGGTCGGGAAGCTCGGTCAAGATTCGCACCAGATCCGGTGTGTCGTGCAGCGTCGCACCGGGGTGCAGGGCAGTGCCGTGCAGCCGAGTCAACAGGGTCCCCACCCAGCGCACCGCGGGCACCGCTCCCGGCAGGCGCAGCAACTTCAGTGCCTCATTGACGATCGGCGTCGCCGCGAGGCGCAGGAGTGGATGAACGTCGGTGGTGATACCGCCGGCGGAAACCAGGATGAGCCGATCCACCATCTGTGGGAACTGGTAGGCGAACTGCATCGCGATGCCGCCGCCGAGCGAATGTCCGATCACGGTGGCGTGGTCGATTCCCAGGGTCGAGAGTAGATCGCGCATGCCGTTGGCATAGGCGGCGACCGAATAGTCGGCACGGGGCTTGTCGGAGCGACCGTGGCCGAGTAGATCGGGTGCGATCACGGTGTACTTCTCGGCGAGGTGCGGGATGATCTCGGTCCAGGTCGACGAGTTGTCGCCGATTCCGTGCAACAGCAGCAGCGCGGGGCCGTCACCGGCCATGCGGAAGGCGCGCCGGTACCCGTGGATGGTGCGAAACATCATCTGCGGCTCGGCGTCGGGCACCGGCCGGAGCCTGCGTATGCGACTGGGGTTCATCGCACCCTCCTCGACTGTCGCGTTCTACGTCGATTCTTCGCTGCACATCGTCGACACACGTGACGACACGCCCCACCCGAGGGTGTCGACATCAGAAGGCCGTTGCCTCCTCGTGCCCCGAAGCAGCCGCGAGAACGTTCGCTGGTTATTCGCGGTGGAGGCCGCGGCGTTACACCCACGTCGGCGCGATTCGGGTCGAGTGTTGTTCACTCCCGGACGGAGATCCGATCAGGCCTTGTCTGTTACGTGGATTGGCTACCGTGGGGTTTGTGACAGCAGGTAGTCCGGGGCCGTCGGACAAGATGACGCCGAGCCCCGAGGTTGGGCTCGACTTCGCTCGGGAATGGGTCGAGTTCCTCGATCCCGATAACGCCGAGCATCTCATCGCCGCGGACATGACGTGGCTGCTCTCGCACTGGACCTGCGTGTTCGGCACCCCGGCCTGCCAGGGCATCATCGCGGGCCGACCCGACGACGGCTGCTGCTCGCACGGCGCGTTCTTCTCCGACGAGGAGGATGTCGAGAGGTTGCACGAGTCGGTGAAGCTGCTCAGACCCGAGGACTGGCAGTTCAGGAAGCAGGGTCTCGGGAAGAGGGGGTACATCGAGGAGGACGAGCTCGAGGGCGAGCCGGCGCTGCGGACCCGCCGCTACAAGGGCGCGTGCATCTTCCTCAACCGTCCCGGATTCGAGGGTGGCATCGGGTGCGCGCTGCACTCGATGGCGCTCGAGCGCGGGATCGAGCCGCTCGAGGTCAAGCCCGACGTGTGCTGGCAGCTGCCGATCCGGCGCACCCAGGAATGGGTGGAGCGACCCGACGGTGAGCAGGTCCTGAAGACGACGATCACCGAGTACGACCGCCGCGGTTGGGGTGAGGGCGGCGCGGACCTGGACTGGTACTGCTCCGGCTCGCCGGACGCGCACGTCGGCGCCAAGGCGGTGTGGCAGTCGTATGCGCCGGAGCTGACCGAGTTGCTCGGTGAGGCCGCGTATCGGGAACTGGCGCGGCTGTGTAAGCGACGCCGAGGTCTCGGCCTGATCGCCGTGCATCCGGCGACCGCGGTCGCCGAGAAGAAGTCCCGGTAACGGAGCGGCGGCCCCGGACGACGTCGACACCGATTACAGCGGCATGGGCGTCTACGGCGCTCGAGGCGGTGAGGTAACGAGCTGGTGCTTGCCGAGCGGTGTGAGCCACCGTTGGCGCAGGCGCAAGCACCGGAGTCCGGTCGGTTCGTTGTCGATCGCTAGGCCTGGCGGCGTCGAGGATGAGGTTTCGTCGGCGAGGTGCTTATGATCCGGGCGTGTAGTCGACCGGAAGGCGCAGACCGATGTCCGAGAAGAAGGATCACAGTCCGAGACCCGAACCCGGTCCGCTCGGCGCGGGCGCGCGGGTGCTGGTGCGGCGGCCGTCCGAACCGGCGCAGACCGGTCGGATCATCGAGGACTACGCCGAGCTGACCGACACCGAGGAGCGCGGGCATGCGTGGGCGCCGGTGCATCGGTGGGCTGTCGCCCTCGACGACGGTCGGCTGGTCTTCGCCGACACCGACGACCTCACTGCCGACCCGAGATTGCCAGGATCCGCCGGGTAGACCGACCCTGGGCGGTGGAAGAACCACATGGGGACCGCGCCCCCGGGGGGGCGACCGGGCTGCAGGGTTCTCTCCATGGTGGCAGAACTGACCAGGTGTTGAACTGATCCGCCTCCTGACGGTCTTTAGCCCAGGAGGGCGACGGAGGAGTTCGTCGCTGTCCTGGGCGTATCGGGTTGCCGAGGCTGGGTGCACCCTGCCACCGCCTGGGGATGGGTGTCGGCTTGTCGGTCGAGCGCCGAATGGGCGGGCCACGGTCGCGGCGGCGGCGACTGTTAAGTGAGTGACACCGTCGGCCGGAAGTCGTGGGCCGAGGACATCTGTGGCAGTCGTGGCGGCATGGGTTGTGTTGGGGGACAGCCAAGCGCAGCCCCCGCCAACGATGAATATCAGCTGGCAGGGGCGCTACACGGTCAACCTGCACGTAGTGACGAGCGGCGCATGACTGATCTTCGTGAGCTGTGGTGGGGAAGTCCAGGGATTGTGATCCACACCATCACACTATTTTCGAACTCGTCGGCTCGGTGTGATGCGTTGGCCCGATTTCGATTGCAGTGCTTTCCGCCCCGGTGCGGTGGGAGACCGAGGCCGAACACATCGACTGACCTGCGAAGATGACATGCCCCGGCTGGGGGGTCACGCGCGTCGCCGTAATGGTGGTTCCGCCGCCGATGAGGCCTACCGTCAGGGGACGGGGTCTGCGACCGGCGTGGGCTCACGCGGAGGAGGGGCGATGACTGCGAAGTTCGAGCTTTTCAAGGACACCGGCGGCAAGTTCCGGTTTCACCTGAAGGCAGCCAACGGGGAGATCATCGCGGCCAGCCAGGGGTACACCTCGAAGGCGGCGGCCCAGAACGGGATTGCGTCGATCAAGGACAATGCCGCCTCCGCTCCCACCGAGGATTTGACCTGACCCGAGGCGTGGTCCGGCGGGGGTGGGGAGGGTACGCAGCTTGGGACGTCGTCGCCCGGGGTGAAGGCGGCCGCACGAAAACCATGTTTGCAGTCGGCGATCCGGAACGTCTTCGCTCGCAGGCTTTCCCGATGGCCTCGAGCGACCTTGTGCGGTCGGGTTGGGTCGGCGCCGCGGTATCTGGTTTCTGCCGTGGGGTCAGGCCGTGGTGGGAATGGTGATCTCGGCTCTGCCGTCGAGGCCAGGTAGTAGGTAGTGCGGGCAGGTGACCAGCTGCCGCGGCACGGGTATCACCTGCCGGTCGGTGTCGAGGTAGAGCCGGTAGGTGAGCTGCCCGCGCCGGTGGGTGCCGGTGTTTGGGTCGACGGCGCCGAGGAAGTAGCCGTGCGCGGCGCCGGCGGTGGAGAAGATCGCCCGCGCCCATTCAGCGGGTTCGGCGGGCGGCAGATATCGTGGCCCGCCGTTCGCCGCGTCGACGATGTGCACGATGACCGTGACTACGAAGCCGACCGCAGCGGGGAACCACTGTTCGGCGGCGACATCGAACCGGGTGATGGATGTGTGAATCCGCAGTTCGATGTCCGTTCCGGTGTGGGCCGGTACCGCGAGGATGTGGGGAGCCGGGGAGGCATCGTCGGTGGCCAGGGACGGCAGCGTGGCGTCGGTGGTGAGGTTGCTGCCGGGGCGTGCGGACATGGGGCACACAGTACGGGGCCGCACACACCCGGCCGGCAGGACGACCGGTGGTTCGTCCGGTCGAGGACTGGTTCGCAGGGTGGGGTATCTGACCTGCGGTGACCGCATGTCCCCTGGAGCAGAGTGTTCGCCGACGAAGGCCGTGCTGCCGGAGTTCTTCTCAGTGCAATCCGGGGCGGGACGATTTTATCGCTCCCGGCTCGGGCAGGATGGGTCCGTGAGCGACCGGACCGCAGCCGACCTCGAGCGCGAACTCGCCGCGCTCGCCTCCGTGCGCGACCGCCTCCTGGCGTCGGAAGGCGCAGACTTCCGGATCCCCACCACCGCTGTCGATCAGGTGCTCGATGAGCTCAGCGGTCTCGAACGATTGCCGTGGGATCCGACCTGATTCCTGCCGTGCGGATTGGCGAGCCCATGAGTCGCAGGGTGTCTGCTCGGCGGTCGTGGCGGTCGTGGCGGCCTTTACGGCCTGGAACTGCGGGTATAAGATTGCTTATAGAGGAGGTTCGGGTTATGACGATCATGATGGACCGGGACCGGTTGTTCTCCAGCATGGCCGAGAACCGGGCACGTGAGGTGGTCGCGCATATCGGATTCCTCCGTAACCTGCGGCAACTGTACGAGGGCGGGGTCACCCAGACACGGCTGGCGCAGGTCAACGGCGTCAGCCAGCCCGCGATCAGCCAGATGCTCCAGCGCGCCCGCATCGAGGCCCCGGATGTGCGCCCGGGCACCCACGGCGGCACCGCCTACGAGATCGCCGCCCGGTGCGCGGCCGGCGAGATCGATCCGGAGACGATGCGCGCCGAGCTGATCGGCTGGGAGTACGACAAGCCGACGGCACCGACCGGCTACCCCGACGTCGACGATGTCCGCCCCCAGACGGAGGGTGGCTTCAACCACCAGGTGGGCCGCGCGCTGACCCACGGGTTCCTCACCGATGAGGACTACGACCTGATCCTCGAAGCACTGGCCGACTGACCTGTGCCGACCCACGAATTCGAGGATCGCCGTGCCTTCCTCACCTCACTGTCCACCCCGGGCGGCCCGCTGACGATCGACGCCCCGCACGCCACGATCAATGACCGCCGGTACTTCCGCAGAATCAAGGGTGAACCTGTCCCCACCCGGCCGTGGTTGCGGATCCTTGCGGACTGGCGAGCATCGCGCACACAGGTGCGTCGCGACCGGGTGGGGATTCTGATGGCCGGCCCACCCGGTGCCGGCAAATCCACCGCCCAAGCCCACCTGGTGGGGGAGCACCCCCAGGGGTGGCGGCATCTGGATGTGGACGAGTTCAAACTCCGCCTCCGCGCGGCCGCAGTAGAGGATGGCTCGCTGCAGCAGTTCCTGCCCGAGGTACTTCAGGCGCAGCCGGGGCTGCCGAGCCGGCTCTATCCGAACGAGCTGTCCGCGCTGGTGCACATCGAATCGAATCTGGTACTCGAAACTGCTGTGGCACAAGCATTGTCGGTGGGAGAAAGATGCGATCATCGATGGCCTGGACGCCGTGGGTGACAGAGTTGGTGACCCGCCTCGATCGGGAGCAGTACACGATCGGTGTCGCCGACGTCGAAACCTCCCTGTAGAAGAGGTGCACCGCTGGCTCAAGTGATGGTCATGCCGCCGTCGACAACTATCGTCTGTCCGGTGACGTAGCCGCCCGCCTCGGATGCGAGCCACACCACCGTACTCGCCAACTCTTCTGGTTCGCCGGTTCGTCCGAGGAGCATGCGTCTTTCCAGTTGTTCGATGTTGCTCTCTGGGTATTTCCTGCTGATGGCATTTGTGAAGAAGCCTGGTGCAATTGCATTGACGCGAATGCCTTTTCGGCTGCCCCATTGTTGCGCGAGGTCGCGGGTGATCCCGGCGATGGCGGCTTTGCTCGCGCTGTAAGCAGCTTGCGGCATGCCCGTGTTCGTGATTCCCATAATGCTTGAGATGTTCACTATTGAGCTCCCCGGTTGCATCACTCGCCCGCATGCCTGTGCTGCCCAGTAGGAACCGTGTAGGTTCACATCGATCACGGATCGGAATTCGTGAACGCTCTCGCCGATCGCAGGTCCCACGGTCACGAGTTCGGCGTTGTTGACCAGGACATCGACTCTTCTGAACTTGTCCAGTGTTGCTTCGACCAGAGCGGTGCAGTGGCTTGGATCCGTGATGTCGGTGGGAACCGTCAGTACACGGCGGCCTGAACGGCGTATGGTGTCGGCCGTTTCGTGGAGTCCGTCCGTGCGAGGAGCGGCGAGGACTAAGTCTGCGCCCGCTTCGGCCAGTCCTTTGGCCAGGGCCGCGCCTAGCACCGATGAAGCATCGGTGACGATCGCGACGCGGTCGTCGAGGCGAAATCTGTCGAGGATAGTCATCCGTCTGCGCTCCCGCGGATCAGAACCACGCGGGGTTCATGTCGAGTGTCGTTCTGTCCAAGCTCGCCAACAACTCCACCTGCGGTCCGACCTTCGGTAGTTCGTAGGCGTAGAAGTACCGGGCCGCTTGCCGTTTGCCCTCGTAGAAATTGCCGGCCTGACCATTCGCGGCGATGACTTGCTCCAGCCACATCCATGCGATGACGGTGTGCCCGAAGGCTTCCAAGTAGAGTGTCGAATTGGCGAGTGCAAGAGAGGGGTCACCTGATTCCCAGAGCGTGGATGTCAGGTCCACTATTCGGCTCCAGGTAGAGGCCAGTTCGGTCGCGTAACGCTCGGCGTCGTTGCCTATCGCCTGTGCTCGTTGTACGGTCGCCGCGATCTTCGAGTTCAGTAGTTTCAGTCCAGCGCCGTCTTGCATTGTGACCTTGCGGCCGAGCAGGTCGAGGCCCTGTATTCCGTGAGTACCCTCATGAATCGGATTCAGCCTGTTGTCGCGGTAGTACTGTTCGACGTCGTAGTCGCGTGTGTAGCCGTACCCTCCGTGAACTTGTATGGCGAGGTTGTTCGCCTCCAGGCACCATTGTGACGGCCAGCTTTTTGCGATCGGGGTTAATACATCGAGCAGTAACGTCGCGTTGGACGCATCTTCCTCGTTGTCGGCGCTGTCGTGTTCGTCCACCAGGTAGGAGCAGTACAAGCCGAGTGCCAGCGCTCCTTCCACGTAGGACTTCTGCGCTAGTAGCATGCGGCGCACATCGGCGTGTTCGACCAGGGCGACTGGAGGCGAGGACGGATCTTTCGCGCCCAGTGCCCGGCCCTGTGTCCGTGTCTTTGCGTACTCGACCGACTTCAGGTAGCCGACATAGCCTAGGGCGATGGCCACGAACCCGACGCCGATCCGCGCCTCGTTCATCATGTGGAACATATAGCTCAGCCCACGATTTTCTTCGCCGACGAGAAAACCGATCGCCCCGGCGTCGCCTTCCGGCTGATGCGTGCCGTCACCGAAGGC
Source organism: Rhodococcus sp. G6(2025) (assembly GCF_058628105.1). Taxonomy (NCBI): domain Bacteria; kingdom Bacillati; phylum Actinomycetota; class Actinomycetes; order Mycobacteriales; family Nocardiaceae; genus Rhodococcus; species Rhodococcus sp. G6(2025). The sequence continues at coordinate 53,184 of NZ_CP179751.1, read as the reverse complement.
AAGGAGCGTGTTGGTGGTTCCGCGAAAGCCCATCTTGTGATTCAGGCCGGTCAGCGTCACATCGTTGCGGATGCCGGGTTCTCCGGCCGGGCCGGGTAAGAATTTCGGGACAATGAACAGCGAAATTCCCTTCACCCCAGACCCGCCGCCGGGAACCTTTGCCAAGACGAGATGGATGATGTTCTCGGTCAGCTCGTGGTCGCCGGCGGAGATCCACATCTTGGTACCGGTGAGTCTGTACCGGCCGTCGTCCTGTTTCACGGCACGAGTGGTGATGTCGGCCAGCGACGAGCCGGCCTGCGGCTCCGACAGACACATGGTTCCGAAGTATCTGCCCTCGATCATCGGTCGGACGTAGTCGTCTACCTGCTGGTCGGTGCCGTGGGTGGAAATCAGATTCGCATTTGCGATGGTGAGGAACGGGTACGACGAGGTCGAGGCGTTGGCGGCCTGAAACCACGCCATCGCAGCGCGGGACACCGTCGTCGGCAACTGCATGCCCCCGACGCGCTTGTCGAACTGTCCGGCCAGTAGTCCAGCCGCGGAGTAGATGTCGAGAGCCTGCTTTATCTCCGCGATCATCTCTATCGAACCGCCTGGCGACATGGTCGGCTCGTTCGCGTCGGACTTCTTGTTGTGCGGTGCGAAATGTTTGTGGGCGATGTCCGCGCTGAGTTCGAGCACCGCGGCGAACGTGTCCTTCGAGTGCTCGGAGAACCGTTCGCGCGATGTCAGCGAAACCACATCAAGCCACTCGTACAGCAAGAAGTCCAAGTCGCGGCGTGACAGTACGTCGGTCATCGAGATCTCCGAATCCTGTGCAACGTCACATCGACACCCCGCCGTCGACGGGAAGCACGACGCCCGTGATGTACGCGGCTTCCTCGGATGCGAGGAAGCAGATGGCATCGGCCATCTCGGATGGGTCCGCGAGCCGGGCGATCGGACCGGTGAGCTCGGAGAGCTTCTCGTCCGGGATCGTGGCGGTCATGCGTGTGGCTGCATTGGGCGAGATCGCATTGACCGTGACTCCGAAGGCAGCCAACTCTTTTGCAGCAGTCTTGGTGAATCCGATGATCCCTGCCTTCGCTGTTGCGTAGTTCGCTTGTCCGCGGTTGCCTCGGAGCCCGGTGTACGACGTGATATTGATGATGCGCCCGAATTCCTGCTTGCGGAAGTGGGGGACCGCTGCGCGGGTAAACCGAAAAGTACCTCCCGCGTGCACCTGCAGGACCTGGTTCCAGTCGTCGTCGGTGAGCTTCCACAGGACTTTGTCGCGCAGGATTCCTGCGTTGTTGACGACGATGTCGACGCGGCCGGTCTCGGCGACAACGGTCGAAATGACGTGTTCGACATTGTCGGTATCGCCGACGTCCGCTGGGATTCCGATTGCACCGACGTCTGCGGCCGAGCTGGCAAGTTCGTCCTTGTCGAAGTCGACCATGAACACGGTCGCTTGTGCCTCTACGAAATGTCTCGCGATCGCCTGCCCGATGCCGCGGGCCGCGCCGGTGACGATGACGGATTTGCCTGTGAAGTCGTACGTGATGTTGCCCATTGCGTTTTTTGCTTTCGGTTTAGTGTTGTCAGGGGGTTGTCACGACAGGCGTTCGAGAATCATGGCCATTCCTTGGCCGCCGCCGACGCACATCGTCTCCAGGCCGAACTGTTTGTCGTGAAATTCCAGCGAGTTCATCAGCGTGGTGGCGATGCGGGCGCCGGTCATGCCGAAGGGGTGACCGAGTGCGATCGCGCCTCCGTTGATATTCAGTCGGTCTTCGTCGATGCCGAGTTCACGAGCCGACGGAATGACCTGAGCCGCAAATGCTTCGTTGATTTCCGCCAGGTCGATATCACCGATGCTCATGCCGGCGATGTCGAGTGCGCGCCGTGTCGCTTCGACGGGTCCCAGACCCATGATCTCGGGTGAGAGTCCCGATACGCCGGTCGATACGATGCGGGCCAGGGGGGTGAGCCCGAGCTCCTTCGCCTTCGCGTCCGACATGATGACCAGTGCTGCCGCGCCGTCGTTGAGCGGGCATGCGTTGGCTGCGGTGACGGTTCCGTTCGGACGGAATGCCGGCTTCAGCTTGCTGACGACGTCGTATGTCGTTCCGGGCCTGGGGCAGTCGTCAGTGCTGACAATGGTGCCGTCGGGGAGGGTGACGGGTGTGATTTCGCGGGCGAAGAAGCCTTGCTCGATTGCGGCCTCGGCGAGATTGTGGCTGCGGACGCCGAATTCGTCTTGTTCTCGGCGTGAGACCCCACTGTATTCCGCGACGTTCTCGGCAGTGTGTCCCATGGTGATGTACAGATCGGGAAGTGCCCCGGTTGTTCGCGGATCCACCCACGGGTCCTGGTTGCCATCAGCGCGCCGTTCGGTGAGGGACTCCGCGTCGGAGAACACGGCGTTGTGCGTCTCGGGGTTCTCGTCGGCCATGCCTTTGTTGAAACGGCTGACAGTTTCGACTCCGGCGGAGATGAAGATATTTCCTTCGCCTGCCTTGATCGCGTGCAGCGCCATCCGGGTGGTCTGAAGGCTCGAGGAACAGTAGCGGTTCACGGTGACGCCTGGTAGGTGGTCCATTCCGGCGAGAACGCTCACTGCCCGTCCGAGGTTGTATCCGCTCTCGCCGGCGGGCTGGGCCGTGCCGAGCATGAGGTCGTTCACCGTTCGGGGATCGACCTCGGGCACCTTTCCCAATGCGGCGAGCACCATCTGTGCTGCCAGGTCATCGGGGCGCATCTCTCGGAGTGAACCCTTGACTGCGCGACCGATTGGGGACCGGGCGGTCGCGACGATAACTGCTTCAGGCATAAATCTCGTCCGTTCATGTTGTCGACCAGCGGGTCGAATATTCGATCTTGCGGTCTACTTATCGCAGTATGGCTGCGCCGGGAGTGGCGGTCAAGTGGACTGTCGTAAGCCGACTGCGGCGTGCTTACGTAACGGCCGCAGGCGAATACGCGGTCCTGGGTGTGTGGTAGGGCGGCTTGTTCGGCGGGGTTCGACGCGTATGACTCGACCGCGAGCGCCGAACTTGCAGTCTGCGCCGGTTCGGCTGGTCGGCTTGCGGCAGGTCTGCGTCCTGCCCTGCGGACGACGAGAACAGATGCGTCTCTCGAACAGGTGCCCTCCGGAGGAGTACAGCGCGCGGCAGAGCCGTGCGAGTCGGCCGCATCGGCTCATAGTCTGCTGCCGCAACCGCTCCCACCGCGGCGCCAGGCAAGTCTGGAGAGATGGTCCTGGTCGGGGCCGTGCAGTGTGGGCGCACCCCTGTGCTGCCCAAGTCCGACAGTGGACCATTCGCGTGCCGGACGTCGCCTCATTCGCCGACGAGCACCCCGGTCATCTCGGGGATCCGTCTAAAGGCCGTGCAGTACCGACGCTCAGAGAGGGTCAGAGGTGTACCTCGAAGAAACCAATCAAGGCGACGCGCTGAAATTTACCGATTCCTCAACAAGAGTTCGAGCTGGCTTGTGTGATGCCGTATCTCGCGGGCGTGGTAGGCAAGCGCCCCATCCACGCCCTGGACGTCTTCGGGCCAGCCGGCGGACGCCGTCGACGTGGTCGTCATGACTCCGCGCAGAATCAAGTGGGCGAAGGTCTCGGCGATGTCGTCAGCGGGTTTACCGTCTTCTCCCGGGCGATACCACTTCCAGATCCAGTTGCACATGCCGTCGATCGCAAATGCTGCCAGGGTTTCATCGATTGGTTCGAAGATGCGAGCCTCTACGCCCTCTCGAATAATCTGCCGGATCAGCACATCATGCTCGCGCTTGGCTGCCCGGAACTCGTCGCGGACGTCGTCGGGAAGCTCGCTTTCTTCGCGAAAAGTCAGTGAGTAGAGATCCAGGTGATCGACCAGGGAGTTCAGGTGGAAACGAATGAAAGCTGTGAGCTTGGTAGCTGCGTCGGCATCCGATGCAGCGATCACCCGGGCTTTCTCGACCTCACCCCTTGCCCAGTCACCGAAGACGTGCCGGAGCAGGTCGTCTCGGTTTTCGTAGTAGTGGTAGATGGACGCCTTCGACAACCCCACCTCCGCAGCGACCTCCTGCATGGTGACTCCGTTGATCCCCCGGGCCTGGAAGAGTCGGGCCGCACCCTCTGTGATGCGGTCACGCATCACGGAATTGCGTACCGAACCACCGGCGCTCTTTGCAGCCGCCGCGTCCGCACGATCAGAAGCCGTTGTCATAGCTTCCGAGGATAGACACCGCCGCAGCCAAGCCGGTACCGGTGGGCACTGCAATCAGCGCGACGACGGCGTTAGTGCAGCTACGCGCCGCGTTGTTCATGCATGCTCGATCAGTTCGAGCTGCACGCCGTTGAGTGCTCGGGGGTGGTAAAAGTTGACCGCCCCGAAGTCTCCGCGGACGGCCTCGTCGAGCAGAGGCGACAATCCCTGCTGCTTCAGCTCGTCCGTAGCGATATCGAGGTCGTCTACTTTCGCAGAGAAGAGAAAGACGCCTTCACCGTGGCGCTCGAGAAAGCGCGCCACCGACGTGCTCTCCTGGGTCGAGGCGATCAAACTGATGATGAAGCCCCCCACGTCGAGCTTCGTACCCTCGAGGCCGGGGAACGCAAATCCGTCGGGGCCGACGTGCTCGCCCCGGACATCGAACAGGCGTTCGTAACGCTCGGTCGCGGACGCTAGGTCGCGAACGGCGATGTTGATTCCATTGACTGCGAGGCTCATCTTCGTCTCCTGTTGTTGCGTTGTCGTGTAATTCGCTGTCGCGCTGGACATCTGCACGGGGGCCTCGCCGCAGTGGGCGTGCGCTGGTAGGTGGGCGCGTACAGAACGCTGACCTTCAAGGGTCTGCACCGAGACAGTACCGACCCGAGGGTCGATAATTCAAGGAGTCGGTCGGATTCGTTCGGCGAGCCCGCGGCAGCGGAACCGTAGTGGCACGCGCGCAGGTCGCGACATCACGCCATCTGACCGAGGGTCGACGCGGCTGTCGTCCAGGGTCGAACCGGGCACCACTCGACGCACGAATCGTTGGGAACCCTGGAATCCGCGTCAGAAGAATGATACAACTTGAGTCGACTTCACGGTCGGGTTTTCAACCTATGGGTAGGTTCAGTCGTATGATGGACGCAGCAGCGTCGACACCGGCGCGGCTTACCGCGGAGTGGACAACGGCGCGGACGCGGCCGGTGACGAGCTCCGATACGCCGTCCTCGTTCGCCATTCCCACGGCCGTCGAGCCGGAACAGACCAGCGAAACGTCCCATGTCGAGGTGAGGTGGATGAACGATGGAACAGGCCGATAATTATGCGCATCGAGGCACACAGGTAGTGGTGGTCGGACTCGGCGGCATTGGCGGTGGAATTGCCCGTCGCATGGCCGAACAAGGCCGATACGTCATCGGCATGGACGTCGACGGGGTCCGTGCGAGTGAGTGGCAGGAGCAAACGGGAAGTCGGGCGGTGTCCTCGTTCGATGGTATGGACTGGGGCGGTGTCCGGTGCATGTTCATCGCGGTGCGAACGGTGCAGCAAATCGAAGCGGTGTTGTCCGACGACAGCGTGCGGTCGGCGATGGACGACGGCGCCAGTGCCTTCATCGTCACCACGATGACTCCGTCGGACGCCCGCCGCGTCGTCGACGCGCATCGAGCGTGGCGTCTGTTCGAGCTACCCGTTTCAGGCGGCGAGGTGAGGGCGCGAGAAGGCGAACTCACCGGTCTGATTGCAGGTCCGCAACCCGATGCCTTCGAAGAAGCCCTGTTGCACGACGTCTTTGCGAGACTGTTCCCGTTCGACACCGTCGGTCAACCCTCGTTGCTCAAGTTGATCAACAACACCCTGGCCGCCCGCAATGTGCTGAGTGCGGCAGTGGGGCTTGCTACCGCACACGAGCAGGGAGTCGATCCGTCGATCGCAAGCGAAGTCATCCGGGCGTGCTCAGGATCGAGTGCGGCCGGTGACGCCCTGGCCACCCTTTCGGACAATCAAGTCGACCTCCTGCTCAAAGACGCGCGGTTACTCGGCGGTGAGTTGCCGTCGTCGCCGTTCGATCGCGCGTCCATGAATGAACTCACCTCCACCGTCAGCGCTGCCCGGATGTTACTCGAGGCTGCCGATCCAGAAAGGACACGGTCATGATCGAAGAGTGGAAAGACGGGATGGCATTCCCGCACCTGACAAGTTCGGTGCGTATCGGTTCTCGAGTAGTGAAGAACCGCATCGTCTCACCCCCGCATGGCACGTACTACGCGTCCAACGGAATGGTCACAGAACAGCAAATCGCTTACTACGCCGAAAGAGCGGCGGGCGGCGTGGGCATGATTGTCGTCGGAAACATGGCAGCATGGGATCGGTCGAAGACCGGAGGAGGACAAAACTACGCCTTCTCCTCGGAGGCGGTCGAGGGCCATCGCAAGCTCGCACAGGCTGTCCAATCGCATGGTTCGCTGCTATTGGCGCAGCTCTGGGACGGCGGCCGCCAAGGTTCCTCACGTCTGAGCCATCTGCCGCTTCTGTCAGCGTCGCCTCTACCCGACCCTGTTGTTCGGGAGATACCCAAGAAGATTGAAGCATCGGAGATCGAAGACATGATCTCGAGCTTCGCTCGGTCCGCGGCGCTCATGGAGCAAGCCGGTTGGGATGGAGTCGAACTCCTCGCAGCGCAGGGTTACGGACTCGCCCAATTCGTTTCTCCCCAGATGAACCATCGCCACGACGAATGGGGTGGCTCACACGAAAACCGCGCACGCGTCGTGAGTGAGATAGTCCGACGTATCCGGTCAGTGGTCTCCGCGGACTTCATGGTGGGTGTGCGCATCAACGGCGACGACATGATTGCCGGCGGTAACACCCCCAGCGACGCCATCATCACGGCGACACTGTTGGAGCAGACCGGTGGGGTCAGCTATCTGAATGTCAGCGGCGCAAGCAACGAAAACTATCCACTGTGGATTGCCGATATGGGGCACGACACCGGACTTTTCGTCGACGCCGCCCGAGCGATCAAAGATGCGGTGTCCATCCCGGTCATTGTCGCCACGAGAATCAAGGACCCTCTTGTCGCCGAGTCGATTCTGGCGCAGGGCTATACCGACATGGTGGGGATGAATCGGGCGTTGATCGCAGACCCATCCATGCCGGCCAAAGTCGCATCAGGCCGTCTCAGCCAGGTTCGACCATGCATCAGCTGCAACCAGGGTTGCGTCGGCAAGACCGCTCAAGGCGGACAGATGGAATGCACCGTCAACCCTCGGGTCGGGTTCGAGTGGTCGAGTACCCGGGGGCAGGTCACCCGACAATCGGTCGTGGTCGTCGGTGGTGGCCCGGCAGGCATGCAGGCAGCGGCAACCTGCGCCGAACGCGGCGCCGACGTCGTGTTGTTCGAAACCCGCGAGACGTTGGGTGGCCAAATCGAACTGGCGTCACGCACGGCAAGTCGATCGGAGTTTCGACTGCTGATCGAACATCTACGTCGCCGACTCAACACCTTGGGTGTCGAGATGCACCTGGGTACCACAGCGACCGTCGACAACCTCTCTGCCTTCGATCACGTCTTTCTCGCAACAGGCTCGAGGCCGTGGACGACCGGCTTCACTACTCACCGACCGGATGTCAGGGCCGTACCAGGACACGACTTGCCGCATGTCGTCACGTCATGGGAAGTGTTCGACGCGACCGCGTCGGTCGGGAACAGAGTTCTCGTCGTCGAGGACGATTTTCAAGGGCACGCGACGACGGCTGCCGAATACCTCGCAGAGAACGGTCTAGATGTGACCATCGTGACGAGGTCGACCTCGGTGGGACTCTGGAGCGGGGCCGGCCAGGAATTCCTGTACAAGCGGTTGCGCAATGCACGGGTAGAGCTACGGCCCCACACCTGGATCGGCACCATTCGAGACAAGACAGTCGAAGCTTACGATGTATTCTCCGGCGTGCCCGTCGAACTGGGCAGCTTCGACACCGTGGTTCTGGCAACCGGTAGCGCCGTCGACGACACCCTGTACCAGCAGTTGGGCGATGACCGTCGTGTGGTTCGCATCGGCGACTGCCTGGCACCCCGACGTCTCGACAATGCCATGTGGGATGGCCTGCACGCCGCCGACCGGCTGTCCGCAGTGGGCACAGCTTTGAAACTGGTCACCCCATGACGGGTGCGTGTCGCGACCGGGCCGGTTCATCTCTGTAGGAGCTTCAGCACCAATGCGCGTCTTCACATCACCGGATCAACTGAAAGCCGCTATCGGAGAGGACTTGGGCACCAGCGACTGGCTGCACATCACGCAAGAACGCATCGACACCTTCGCCGACGCCACGGGGGACCATCAATGGATCCATGTGGACGTCGAACGTGCGACACGCGAGAGCCCGTTCGGAGCCCCCATCGCTCATGGGTTCTTGAGCCTGTCTCTCGTGTCGTTGCTCAACTGGCAGATATACACGATCGAGAACACAACGCTGGCGATCAACTACGGATTGAACAGAGTTCGATTCGTCAACCCGGTGAAGGTCGAGGCCCACGTTCGTTTGCGGACGACGTTGAACTCCGTCGGGGACGCACCCGGAGGGGCCCTTCAGATCGTCACGACAAACACCCTCGAGATCGCAGGCGAAGAAAAACCGGCCTTAGTTGCAGAAACCGTCGGCCGCATCATCTTCTGAACTGCCCCCCCGCCTGCCTCTGAGCGACCGCGGTGATCGATCGCCCGCTGCCGCCGGGGCACGACCGGCCCCGGCGGCCGCGGGGTTTATCGGTGCACCGAACACACCAGCGACGACAGGACGCTTCAGTGGAGCGACAGCACGGCGAATGGGCTACCGGAACATCGTTGCGCGGCGGATTCCGTTCAGGTGAGCCACCCCTTATTGACAAGCCTGTGTGACCTACGCCATTATCGGCTTTGAACAATCGGTTGGGTTTTCGACTCTCCGGTCAGCCCCCGGATGGAACAGTCGAGCCGCGACGAGACGAGGAAACATCATGACCAAGCATCCGGCGCTCTGGCAGCCCATCGAACTGGGCCCGGTCAGTGTCAAGAACCGCATCGTGGTCACCGCACACGCGCTGATGTACGGCGACAAAGACAACCTGATGACTCAACAGAGCATCGACTACTACGAGGAGCGGGCGAGGGGAGGCGCGGGGCTCATTCTCACCGAGGCTCAAGCCGTGCATGCAACGAGTCGCGGACTGGGGTACCGCACCCACCAGGGATGGCCCACCGAGGTGATACCGGTGTACGAGCGACTGGCGAAAGCCGTGCACCGCCATGGAGCCAAAATTTTCGTCGACCTTTCACACTTCGGCGTGGAAGACTACAACGGAATGTTTCTCGAGAACTGGAGGGCGCTCTGGAGTCCCTCGGGTCTGCCCTCGACTACCTATGGGGAGATCGGCCGAGCGATGTCGCACGCCGACATCGAGCAGCTCGTAGCGGGATTCGGCCGAAGTGCACGCAACGCACGGGTTGCCGGTATCGACGGAGCCGAGGTACACGCCGCTCACGGGTATCTTCTGTGCAGTTTCCTCTCCCCACTGACGAATCGTCGAACGGACGAGTACGGCGGCAGCACCGAGAATCGATGCCGCGTCGTTCGTGAGTGCGCCGAAGCGGTGCGCCGAGAGGGTGGCCCCGACTTCGCGGTCGGCGTGAGACTATCGCTCACCGAATACGTTCCGGGCGGTATCGACGAGGCCGAGGGCGAGAAGATCGCCAAGAACCTGGCGGACTCTGGATTGTTCGACTACTTCAGCATCAGCGCCGGGAACGCTTCCACGTTCGATCGCGTCGTCTCTCCGATGAGCCTGCCCGGCCCCCAGTTGGTCGATCTGGCTGCCCGCGCGAAGAAGGTCGTCGGAAACTATCCGGTCGTGACCGCAAACGGAATTACCGAGCTGTCGGTCGCCGAACAGATTGTGACTTCGGGTGACGCCGATCTCGTCGCTATGACCAGAGCGCACATCGCAGATCCCTTCCTGGTGCAGAAGGCGCAGACCGGACGCGAGGACGAAATTCGGCATTGCGTCAGGGCAAATCAAGGCTGTATCGGCCGGATGTCCAAGGGCTGGGAGCTGACCTGCACGCAGAATCCCGCCGCTGGGCGCGAGAAAGACCTCGGCAGCGGAACATTGGATTTGGCCGCCACACCCCAGAAGGTGCTCGTCATCGGCGGAGGACCCGCTGGAATGCGGGCAGCGGAAGTTGCCGCATCGCGAGGGCATGACGTCGTACTGATGGAGCGCGGCGACACGCTCGGCGGGCAAATTCGATATGCCGCCAAGTTGCCCACGCGTGGCCGATGGTCCGTCATGGTCAAAGACATGGAGCGAATGCTCGAAAAATACAAGGTCGATGTCCGTCTCAATACGACCGCCGACATCGAGAGCGTGCATGAAGTCGGTGCAGACCACGTCATACTTGCATCCGGATCGACCTGGCGCACCGACGGGTTCTCCGCCACCCTGGCCGCCCGCCCGGAAATCCCGGGGTTGGAGCGTATCCGCGTGCTCAATCCGATCCAGGCCATCGAGGATCCCTCGGCATGTGGGGAGAACGTCGTCATCATCGACGACACGGGCGAGTACCTCGCGCTGGGACTGGCGGAGCTCCTCGCGAACGCGGGCAAGAAGGTCGAAGTGGTTTCCTCGAAGCTGTTCTTGGGCGACAACACACTCTTCAACCTCGATGTCGGGCATCTCTATCCGAGGCTGTATGCGCAGGGGGTGACACTGACACCGCAACACATTGTCGCCGAAGTGAATTCGGACGGCGTCGTACTGAATCGCATCTGGGATGGTGCTGCCAGAGTGGTGCCGGCGCAGTCTCTCGTGACCATCATGCTTCGCGATTCCGATACGGCCCTTCTACCCCAACTGGAAGCGCAGTTCGACGTGACGGCCGTCGGAGACTGCTTGGCACCCCGCCGGGTGGACGAGGCGATCTACGAAGGCGAAATGGCCGGACGCGGTGTCTGAACAAGCACCACACACACTCAACGAAAGAAGCAAACCCCATGACTCATAGCTGGCAGATCGGTGATGTGAAAATCACCCAGATAAACGAAATCGCGGTCGAGGTCGGTGAGCTCGACGGACTGATCGCAGAGGCAACGCCGGATGCGGTCAAGGCCGTTCCGTGGCTGTACCCCGACTACGCCAACGAACACGGGCAGACACTCTGGAGCGTTCACTCGTTCGTCGTCGACACCGGGTCGTCTGTCGTTCTCGTCGACACCGCGTGCGGCAATCACAAGGATCTACCGCTGATCCCGGCCTGGGGTGGCCTGGACACCCCCTATCTGGATCGACTGGCGGATGCCGGCTACAAGCCCGAACAGATCGACTACGTCGCCATCACACATCTGCACCTCGATCACGTGGGATGGAACACCGTGCTCGACGGTGACCGATGGGTGCCGACATTCCCGAACGCCCGGTACACCTTCGTTCAGGACGAGTTCGAGTACCACAAGGGACTCACCGAGGGCGGCGCCGTCTCCGACGACCTCGGGCATGCCGTCACGTACAACGGAGCGGATCCGGACATCCACCGGCAGACGCGTCTCGTGTTCGCGCAGTCGATTCAACCGTGTGTCGAGGCGGGCCTCGTCGATCTCGTTCCGGTCAACCACACCATCTGCGAGGGCGTGCGGTATACATCCACGCCTGGCCATACCAAATCCCATCACAGTCTCACCATCGAATCGAAGGGTGAGACCGGGTTCATCACTGGTGATTTCGTGCATCACCCGATTCAGGCCGCCCATCCCACGTGGAGTTCGCGAGGTGACTGGGACCGTGAGCTGTCCTCCGCTCGGCGTCAGGAGTTCCTCGCGTCGGTTGCAGACCGTGATGTTCTTGTGTTCGGCACGCACTTCGCCGGGAACAGCGTCGGTCGTATCGTGAGCGACGGCAACGCCTACCAATTCGTTACTGCTTGAGCCGAGCACTTCTACAACACCACCGGCGAACACACTGCCGGCATAACGACAGCTTCAGGAGCATTGATGTCGAAGAACGAAATTCCCTACTACTGGTCGAGCATCGACTGGCGTCAGCTCACCGAGGACTACCCGCCGCCGCCCCTGTTCAACTCCGTCATGTCGGCACGGTCCGACGACGAGATGCGACAGATTCAGGAATCACGCTTTCTCGCACGGGTGGCCGACGCTTGGGCGGTCCCGTTTTATCGCGAGCGGTGGTCGGACGCCGGTTTGCAGCCAGGAGACATTCGAGGCCTGGACGACCTCGAGAAGATCCCTACGTTCACCAGTGAGGACATCAAGCACTCGATCGAGGAGCACCCGCCGTTCGGAAACCATCAGAACTTCGCACTGGACGCGATGCGAACACCGCTGAAGATTCAATCCAGTGGTGGCACCTCAGGGCTGCCGCGGCCGACACTGTTCGATCCCGTAGCGTGGGAAGTGCAGGCAATTCAATTCGCCCGAGCTTTCGTTGCGCAGGGGGCCGAAGTCGGGGACATCCTACAGATCACCCTCACCAACAGTTTGGCCAACACCGCGTGGTGTTCGTCGACCGCCGCCATGCACTGGTGTGGCATGGTCCCCTTGACCACCGGTTCGGGTGCCGTCACCAGTTCGGCAAGGCAACTGGAGCTGGCGCGCTCCTGGGGAACAAGTGGTTGGGTCGCCTTCGGCGAGTACCTCAAAATTCTGGCGCAAGAGGCTGATCGATCTGGCATCGACCTCAAGAAGGATCTGTCCACGCGATTCATTCATACCTATCTCGGGGTGGATACCGAGGGACACCTGCGCGACTTGCTCGAAGATGCATGGGGTGTTCCGGTCTACGACAACTACGGAACCCATGAAGTCGGCCTCATCGGATACGAATGCGCTGCAAAAGATGGGTTGCACGTCAACGACGACACCGCCATCGTCGAGATCGCCGACAGCGAGACCGGACGCATCCTCGGCCCAGGGCACGACGGCGACATCGTGGTCACCAGCCTGCATCGCTCGGTTCCACCCATCATCAGATACGACCTCAAAGACCGCATGCGTAGTTCCGAGCGCGCAGCGTGCGCGTGCGGCGCCCGGACGACCAAACTGTCCGGTTTCTTGGGCCGCCTCGACGAAATGGTGAAACTGAGAGCGACAAGCGTGTATCCGCGGTCAGCGCAGGACGTCGTCCAGGGCGACGCGCGATCGACGGGCGAGTTCCTGTGCGTGGTGGAGAACGTCGGCGAGGGTCTCGGTTCCCGTGAACGAATGACCGTGTTGATCGAGCAGGCGAACGACGAAGACACAGCACCCCTCCAGGAAGACATGAAGCATCGTCTCAAGTCGACCTTCGGTGTCTCGGTCGAGGTGACGATCGTCCCTGCTGGATCCCTCGCTCCTCAGACGGGGCTGGGAGGAGAGGGGAAGGTCAAGCGGCTTCTCGACCGCCGTGGTCAGGCCCCCTCACCCGTCTGAGCACTCCCAATAGTTGGTCAATAGACCGGTCCCGGCTCCAGGTGTCGACAGCGGTAGCCAAGCCTCAAGAGTCGACGAAACTTTCAGCAGAGTCGGGCGGTATGGCGTAAGCCGTCGATATCCGGGTCGGGGCTGACTTCGAAGAGGGAAGTGAAATGCACGAACAAGAGGCGGCCGACAACCTAGGCGCCTTCGCGGAAATGTTCCGCCTCGACGATCGAGTCGCGATCGTCACCGGGGCGTCAGCAGGTCTAGGCGTATCGCTGTCCACGGCCATGGCCCGCGCCGGAGCCCACGTAATCGTGGCATCGCGCAGGGTCGACCGCTTGGAGGCAACCGCACAGGCGGTACGCGGGTACGGGCGCGAGGCCCTGGTGCAGAACGCCGACGTGGCCGATCCTCGCCAGTGCGTAGAGCTGGTCGAGGCGGCGATGGCACGGTTCGGTCGTGTGGACATCCTCGTCAACAATGCCGGCATGGCGAGTGCAGTCCCGGCGACTCGGGAGAGCCCTGATGCCTTCCGTGCGGTAGTAGATGTCAATCTCGGAGGTAGCTATTGGATGGCCCAAGCCTGCGCCGAAGTGATGACGCTGGGGAGTTCGATCATCAACATCTCGAGTGTTCTCGGCTTCACTACTGCCGCACTGCCCCAGGCGGCGTACACCGCAAGCAAGGCCGGCCTCGTTGGACTCACGCGAGATCTCGCGTCGCAGTGGGGCCGTAAACCGGGAATCAGAGTAAACGCGATTGCGCCGGGCTTCTTCGAGACCGAAATGACGGAGTCGTACCCCCCAGAGTATGTGACCGATTCGCTCGAGCCCCGGTTCTTGTTGGGAAGAGCGGGCAAGCCCGAGGAACTCGCCGCAACCGCGGTCTGGCTCGCATCGCCCGCAGCGGGGTACGTCACCGGCCAGACGATTTTGGTCGACGGCGGGATGTCGACGACGTGAGAGTTCAGCCTGCTCCGCCGTCCCACCGAAACACCTCGCGAGGAAAATGCTGAACTGCAACAGCTCCCCGCGGAGGCGTCGAGCTGCAACAGCTGCTGCGTAGGCTGATGGCCAACGTCGTTATAGTTCGAACAACAGAATCCTTGTCGCCAGAAACCGATCTCCAGCCGCGGTACGTGACAGTCAACGCCGGACGAATCCACGCACGCGAGACTACAACTCGCATGTGGGACTCGTCCGGCGTTTCAATACTGCAGCTGCTCTGCCCAAACCAGCCTATAGATCCGGACACGGTCAGGGCACCTCGCAGATATGGCGCCTGTGACCATTGACACGTCCACGCGCTGGAACTAGGTTACTAACCAATGGGTCGATATTACGACTCAAGAGTCGGATCAAATGTCCGGTGAGTCGCACACAAAAAATATCCTGTGCCACCAGTCAGCTCGCGTATTCGACAGTGCCTGTACTGCAATTGATTTCGATAGAGCACGGGCGCCGAGCGGTTCTTCGATACACATCACGCGGACGACACGCATAGATACCTCCAGTCAAACTTCGAGAACAGGTGAGTGATAGAGCATGGGGAAGCTGGATGGAACGGTTGCACTCATCACCGGCGGAGCAAAGGGCTCAGGTCGATCCCACGCTCTGACACTGGCACGCGAGGGGGCGGACATCGCACTTGTGGACAACTGCGTTGCCGATGTCCCGGGGCAGAACTACCCAGGCGGCTCCGAGGAGGAGTTGGAACAGACCCGCGCGATGGTTTCCGACGTGGGACGTAAGTGCATCAGCATCGTCGCGGATGTTCGCGATGACGAAGCTATGGTGGACGCTGCGCGACAGACGATCGATGAACTCGGACAAATCGATCACCTGTTGAGCAGTGCAGGTATCATCCTGAAATTCGGCAAGCTCGCAGACATCTCGCCCGAACAGTGGCGTACGGTCATTGATACCAACCTGACCGGCGTCTTCAACGGGTGTCGCGCCGCCCTGCCTCACATGGTCGCGAAGCGCAAAGGCAACATCGTGATCACCTCGTCCACCGCAGGCCGCGCCGCCTACCCCCACATCTCGGACTACGGCGCCTCAAAGTGGGCAGTGATCGGACTGATGAAGACCCTAGCAATGGAATACGGCGAATACGGTATACGCGCCAATTGTGTGGCCCCGACGAATGTCAACTCCGGTGACCTTCCCTCAATGAACAACAACGAGGAAGCCTACAAACTCTTCTGCCCGGACATCGAGAACCCGACGCGCGAGCAGATGATCGAACGAATGAAAACCATGCATCCGCTCGGCGTCCCAGGTGTGGACTGGCAGGACGTCTCCAACGCCTACCTGTACCTCCTGTCGGACGACGCTCGCATGGTCACCGGCGAAGTGTTGCACGTTTCTGCCGGGCTCATCGCCAACAACGTTGCGTGAACCCCGGGGAGTACAAACCGCAAGGAACCGAACGGGTAACACCGAACGGCTCCGCGGCAACAGTATCTATACGACGACAGATCACGAGAAGACCGACCTGCGAGTCGATCGGACGGGGAGATAGAGAATGCATGACCTGACAGGCAAAGTCGCTCTGGTCACCGGGGCGGCCCGAGGGCAGGGCCGTTCGCACGCCACCTTCCTCGCTGAGTCGGGCGCGGACGTCATCGTGCTCGACATCTGCAGACAGGTTGCAACCGTGCCATATCCGACGTCGACGGCAGAGGACCTCGACGAAACGGTCGGTCTTGTGGAGAAGTACGGACAGCGTGCTTACCGCCTCGAATGCGATGTGCGCGATCCGTCCGCGGTTGCGGAGGGTGTCGAGAGGGCGGTACGTGATCTGGGGCGACTGGATATCGCGGTGCTCAATGCCGGCGTATGCGAAATCACCGCGGCAGAATCGATCACGCCCGAGCAGTGGAACACCGTGGTGGGCACAAACTTGTCCGGCGCGTTCTTTTCGGCGCAGGCTGCCTCGAAGCATATTGTCGATGGTGGACGCGGTGGATCGATGGTATTCATAGGTTCGGCCAGTACCATTACTCCCGTCGAGTCGATGGTGCACTACATCGCCTCGAAGCACGGTGTTGTCGGTGTAGCAAAGGCATTGGCCAAAGAACTGGCACGCCACCAGATTCGGGTGAACGTCATCCACCCGACCAATTGCGATACCCCGATGATCCAGAACTCGATGATCTACGATCTCTTCGCGCCGGACGTGGATCAACCTACGCGCCACAGCGTCGAACCCGTGTTCCAGACACTCGCTGCACTCGATACACCGTGGGTGGACCCGGCCGACATCTCCCGCGCCGTCCTGTACTTGGTAGGGGAGAGTGGCCGATTCGTCACCGGAACCCAGTTGGAGGTTACCGCTGGATATCCGCTTCTGTAGTTTTGGGCACCTGTTGTGCACCGTCTTCGGTGGTCAGCAAGCTGCGATGGTTCGCCACCCCAGGTTCGATTCGAACCCGCGCTCGAGGGCGTTGTTCGCTCAATGCGGGCTGATAGGAAGGTATGCCGTGTCAGAGATCGTCCCCGCCGAGTTGTTGTCCAGCGAGACACCGGTTGCGTTCTACGGTTACGCGCGAGCCAAGGAAGGAACACGCCACATCCTGATGGAGCGGATGCTCTCCCTGGGAGACCCGAGTCGCGCCGAGCCCGGCATTCTTGTGTACGAGATCCATCATGATGCATCCAGGCCCGACAGCATCGCATTCTATGAACTCTACGCTAACGGTGCCGCAATCCGTGAGCACCTCGAAAAACCTTACATGAAAGCATTTTTCGCCGATAGCACGACATTGCTGCAGTCGAACCTCGAAATCATCCCTCTCCAGCCCATCCGCTCCGTGGCAGCAATCTCGACTGACTGCCCCGGTTGACCCTACGTCCCTGTCCTATGAGTCTTCTGACGGTCGTGCTGGTGCAGAACGTAGCATCGGACCCTCCGTGCGAGGGGTATCCCGTTCCCCCACTCGGCATCGCGCCGCAAACCTAGAAGGCCTCCCAAATGCCGTTGGTCATCATTCATGCTGTCATTGCATGTGTCAGTCTGATCACACCCCGCCGCGCCACCGAATCGATCCAAAGAATCTTTACAAATATCGCTCTCGCACGAGCCAATGCAAGATATTTAGCCGTGGCAGCGAGCGGCACACAACACGAGCCGTCTAGCCGTCAGTCATTCACCGATGCCCAGGCCGAGGCGATCCGCGCAACCTCCTAGCCCAGCCATTCCGGGCCGCAGCCTCCGCCCGACCCTCCGTCGAATTCGCGGAAACAACTTCGGGGTCCAGCGGGCTTACACCCACAACAACCACTGTCAAACTACTTCAACCAATGTCGCGCTAGCGCTCCACGCGTGGGGATCCAGGCAATGAACCGGTGACAGTGCTTCAGCGACCGCCGAGACCAGACCGTCCGATTCCGGGCGATCAACACATCCGCCCCGTTCCCCGAGACTCCCCGTCGACGGCATCTCGGGGATTCAACCAAGTCGGATCAACCCGTGACTCGAGAAGGAGTCGGCATGACCCTCAGTGGGGCTCGCTCGATGGCGTCCATGACGCCGTATCAAATAGCAATCGTGCTAGTATGCTCGCTCGTCAACCTGCTCGACGGCTACGATTTGTTCATCATGGGGTACGCCCTCCCCAACCTCCCCGAGGGGTACGCAACAGCGTCCGGCAAGGGCTACTTGATCAGCGCAGCCTTGGTGGGCATCGGCGTCGGGGCCTTCTTCCTGGCGCGGATGGCCGACGTCCATGGGCGTCGCCCGACGTTGCTCGGCGCGCTGGTACTCAACACGGCCGGCCTCCTTGTTTCATCACTGGCCCCCAGCTACTCGGTGTTGATCGCATCGCGATTCGCTACGGGAATGGCAATCGGTGTGCTCGGTGCAATCTCTATGGTCATCGCCCAGGAAATGTCTCCACCATCACGCCGCAGCCTCTCGGTGGGCGTGGTGCTCTTCGGGTACCCGCTGGGAACTTTCGTCGCAGGCCTGG
Organism: Rhodococcus sp. G6(2025); assembly: GCF_058628105.1. Classification (NCBI taxonomy): domain Bacteria; kingdom Bacillati; phylum Actinomycetota; class Actinomycetes; order Mycobacteriales; family Nocardiaceae; genus Rhodococcus; species Rhodococcus sp. G6(2025). Next base: position 34,806 of record NZ_CP179751.1, on the reverse strand, counting down.
CAGGTGCCTCGGTGATCGAAGCCGCAGGCGGATGGAAAGGGCTGTTCTGGGTAGGGTTTGCGCTCAGCGCAACTGTCACCGTCGTTGTCGCCGCTTTCATTCCAGAAACAGTGGCCTACCTTCGACGGTCGTCGGACGACACGGCGCAGGAGACGGCCGAGAAGTTGTCTACGCGGGTCAACTTGGAGGAAGGACTCGTCACTGGTGGTGTTCTAGCCGACGAGGCGATAGTCGATCAATCGGATACGAAACTCCTCGGACCAGGACTGCGGGTAACCACCCTGCTCCTCTGGCTCGGTTATGGATTCTGCACTGCCGCGTTTTATTTCATCGGTTCCTGGACCCCTCAGCTGATCAAGAATGAGACCGGAGACACCGGCAGCGGGGCGCTAGTGGGCATCATGCTGTCGGTTGGCACGATGATCGGGGCCATCCTGTACGGATTTCTTGGCCTCAAGCGGCCGTCTGCCCAAATATCCTGGATGTCGATGGCTCTGGGCATGGTTGCCCTGGTTGCCTTCGCACTGACCCTGCAGGGCGCCTTGGCGCTGGCCATGGCCCTGCTGCTGGGTCTGTTCGTCTTCGTCTCACTGACGGCCTTCACCGCGATCGCAACCACCGTGTACCCAATACGAATACGAGCCAAAGGGTTCGGCACGATGCTAGGCGTCGCCAGAGTCGGATCGATCCTGTCGCCCATCCTCGGCGGGTACGCAATCGGCTTCATGTCACCGAAAGATCTGTACATCGCAGTGCTGGTGCCCTTGGCAATCGCTGGGGTGTGCTCGTACGGGCTACTCAGAGCAACTCGACCAAAGACCGTGACCGGCCAACATCCCGCGCGGCACACTGACTTCGTGTAGCCGCAGGGGAAGACTGGCAGGTGCGTCGAAGTCGCCCGCAATCGCTGCGCAGAGCGCCCAGCCGTAGCAGGGAAGGAAGTCGGAATGAACTATGCCGCACCTGGTGACGGCCAACTGTGCTATGCCGAGGACCTCGTCGTAGGGGATGAGTACGACCTCGGGGAGTACCTCGTCACAGCGGAGGAGATCATGTCGTTCGCCGACCACTGGGATCCTCTGCACATACACACCGACGTCGCACTCGCCGAAGCAAGCCACTTCGGCACGATAGTTGCGAGCGGCGTCCACACGCTCGCGGTATTCCAACGCCTCGCTGTCAACCGAGTATTCGGAAACTGGCACATCGTCGCAGGCCGAGTACTGCGTGAGGTGCAGTTCCGCGCTCCGGTCCGTGCCGACACCTACCTGCGGGGTACTTTCAGCATCACCGCAATCGGCAATACCCACCCGCACTGGGGTCGGGTGACAACCATCGGAACACTATCGTCACGAGACTCGCAGCCTGTCATGACGCTTCAAATGGAGATGTACGTTCGTCGCCGTCCGCGTCCGAGCGAACACAGCGCCCTCTAGTTCACGGGCGAGAGGCGGCACGCGGACGGGTTCTATTCATCCACGAGTGTCCGAACAAACTGACTCGACAAGGAGATCACTATGACCGGTCGTCTGGAGGGCAAAGTCGCCGTAATCACCGGCACCGGCCGCGGAATGGCGCGGCAGGTCGCGTTGCGGTTCGCAGCCGAAGGAGCGTCGATCGTCGGGTGCGACATCAACGCCGAAGCCGCCGAGGAAACGCTCGAAATCGTGCGCGCGGCCGGCGGACGGATGGAATCGCTGCACCCGATCGATCTCTCGAACGAGGAGGAAGCGCACCAGCTACTCGAGTTCGCCGCCGGGAAATTTGGCGGCATCGACGTCCTACACAACAGCGCGATGCAGTTACGATTGGGAACAGTCGAAGACTCCAGCCTCGCGGACTGGAAATTCACCCTCGACCACACACTGACCGTTCCCTTCCTGGTCTCCAAACACGCCATTCCCCACCTACGCGCACGCGGCGGCGGCAGCATCATCTTCATGGGCTCGGTGGCCGGTTCCGATATAGGAACGGGATACCCGGGCAACCTCCCCATCATCCAGGCCTACTCAGTGGCCAAAGCTGGTGTCATCCGATTGGCAAGCTGCCTGACGAACGAAGTGGCCAGAGCAAACATCCGGGTGAACACGATCTCACCAGGCTGTGTGGCAACCCCGAACGGCCTCCTGTTCTACGGCACGGAAGGCACCGAACAACGCCGCGTTACGCTGACACCGAACCTGATTCCGCGCCTGGGGGAGCCCGAAGATATTGCAAGCGCGGCTGTCTATCTGGCCTCAGACGAGGCCTCCTGGGTTACGGGGCTCAACCTGGCCATCGATGGTGGTTCTTACGCATCCGGCGGAGCCGGCCTAGCGCGCCCCGACGACATCGCCGCCTACGCACCCGGGATGGCCGAGATGTCCGAGGTCGACCACTGGGCGACGAGTGGGCAACGCGCCCAATCGGGTGGTACCCCTCTTCGTCAGTAACAGTCGCGCATGCCACGCCGGAAGCCGTCGTCTCGACGTCGCCGAGCGGGCACAGTTCGGATTGCCGGCCGCTCGGGGCGGGGTGAGGCGGTGAGCGACCGAACTGCAGCAGGCTTCGAGCGCTTAACTCGCCATGCTTGCCTACGTGCGGGACCGCCTCCGGGCTTGGGAGAGCGCAGATTTCCGGATCCCGACCACAGTCGTCGATCAGGTTCTAGATCAGCTCAACATTCTCGAACGATCGTGGTCGGATCGGAATTGGTGCGCGCCGTGCAGTGGTGTGGGTGAACGCCCGTCCGCCGCTGCCGGCAGTCGCCGCTCGAATGGAAAGAAGGGGGTACAGGTGCGGCCAACGAGTTGGTATCCGCCGATGTCATCGCGTTCGCGCAACCGGCTGGTGGGGTTGCGCCCGTGCTGTCGCGCGAACGCAGCACGTCGGTTGTGTGCTGAGTGCATCTGGGTGGCCTCCGACCGCACGATGGCAGCCGATTGCTTCGGCGGCGTTTCGAATCGCGGAGTGTTTGTGCAGGTCGGTTCGCGTACCGGGCCGGTCGGTGCTTATGCTCGATCTAGGGAGTTTCGCCGAGCGAAGAGGTGCATCACCATGGCCCGAAACAGCGGCAACCGGCCGGTCGATGGCCCGAAGTTGACGGTCGGTGTCCGGGTGCTGGTCCGCAGGAGCGCCGGGGCCGATCTCACCGGTGAGGTGGTCGAGGATTATGCGGCGGTGACCGATCCGGGCGGTGGTGGGCACGAGTGGGCGCCGGTGCATCGGTGGGCGGTCGCGCTCGACGACAGGCGGCTGGTTTTTGCCGACACCGAAGACCTGACCATCGATCCGGGCTCCTACCGCCCCGAACCCGAACCCGGACCCGGACCAGGATTCGGCTGTGCGGACACCCGGCCGACACCGGGGAGAATGATTGACGGCAGCCGCTTCGTGGCAGGTTCTGGGCTGCGTCAAAGATCGGGCACACGAATTGCGCTAGCAGTCAGTCGATTACATGAATCACGCGAATGAGGTCCTGAAGGGGGTACGTCGACCCGCCGCGCGGCATCTTCCGGGGCATGCTGAGCCGTGGCAACGCTGGCGCCTGATGTGTTTGCGCTGTGGTGTTGTTCGGAACTGACAATTCAGGCTTACCGTGTCCGGTATGAGAGGTGATGAGGCTCGCGTGGCCCGGGACTTCGCGGGGTGGTTGTCATCTCAGGGCTGGACGGTGGTGCCCGATACGGATTTCGTCGACATCGTTGCCGAGAAGGACGGCCACCTGCTCTACGCCGAGGTCAAGGGCGCGACCGCCGCGCCGGGGTTGGATGTCGATACCGCCATCGGGCAGCTGGTGAGGCGGATGCCGAGCGAGGCGGATCTGTCGGTGTCGTTTGCGTTGGTCGTGCGGGACGAGCCGCGATCGGTGGACGCGGCGGTGCGGGCACCTCAGCGGATTCTGGATCTGTTGGGGATGGCGCTGTATGCGGTCGATGAGGACGGTGGTGTGCGGCAGCTCTTCGGCCGCGCATGACGACTGTCCTCGGCACGGGCGGCCACGGCGCCAGCAGGGTGGTCGGTAGCATCACCATCCCCACGATGGTAGGGATGGGGCGGTAGCTCAGTCGGTTAGAGCCGTGGACTCATAATCGGTTGGTCGCGGGTTCGAGCCCCGCCCGCCCCACCGCGTCGCCGGGCCGCCGGGAGGCCCGTGGAGGGGCGATGGCTGGCTGCCGCTCCGGCGGGGCAAGTGTGTGCGATGCAGTGACAGTGGCGGATGCCGCTCAGTCTGGAGGTGTCCAGGTCCTCTGATGCCCCGACCTTCTCAGGTGCAGTCCCGGCAGATCTGTTGCGCGGCGTCGGCGAGGCGGCTGCGGTGGTGGACCAGGAAGCAACTGGTGCAGGTGAACTCGTCGGCCTGCTTGGGGATGACGCGGACGGTGAATTCTTCACCGGACAGGTCGGCGCCGGGCAGTTCGAAGGACTCTGCGGTGTCGGAGTCTTCAACGTCGACGACGGGGGACTGGGTGTCTTTCCGGCTGACGGTCAGCTGTTCAAGGGAGGTGTCCGGCTCGTCGGATTCGGTGACTCTGGGGGCGTCGTAGTCGGTGGCCATGGCTGTTGCGTCCTCATACTCAGGTTGTTCGGACTCGCCAGGGTAGGAGGGGTTCGGTGGCGCGATGCAACCGGGCGGCTTCCGCTCGATCCCAGGCGGGCGGGGATCGTGCTCCGTCGGTTCGGTTCGGTGGCCGCCGGGTGTCTCATTTTCGTTTGTTGTCAGGGGAATTGGCTCTGTCGGTGTGGGCGGGTGGGGGTTGAGGATTAACATTCGCCGTGTCTGGTGGACCCCTCGGTTCCCACCAGCGCTGACGGCGGGTGTGTGAATGCCTGTCTGTCGGCCCGTCGGACAGGCGCCCCGCAGTCGGTACTGCGCCCGCTCTGCCGCGCCATCCGGCGTGGGTCGACATCGTCGCCGACGCAACTACCTTGGCATGATAGTTACATACCATGCCATGGTTATGAGGGTAAGTGTGTATTATTGTGGCATGAGATCGGATAGTCGTGCTGCTCAGGTGGTGGCGCTGGCTGCTGAGCAGGGGGGTGTGGTGACCAGCCGGCAGGCGCGGGCGATGACGTCGGTGTCGGTGCAGCAGCTCAAGCGGATGGTCGATTCGGGGGTGCTCGAGCGGCTGCATCACGGGCTGTATCGGCTGGCACGGATGCCGGAGGATGTGCACCTGGAGGAACGGGTGGCGTGGCTGGCGCTGGACCCGGATGTGGTGGTGTGGGAGCGGCTGGATCAGCCGGTCCCGACGGGGGTGCTCTCGCATCGCACTGCCGCCGGCCTGCATGGGCTGGGGGATCTGGATGCCGATGTGGTGGAGCTGACCGCGATCCGGCGGATCCGGCTGTCGCTCCCCGGGGTGATCGTGCACCGGGGTGTGCTGTCGCGGGAGGATTGGCAGCTCGTCGACGGGCTGCCGGTGACCACCCCGGCCCGCACGATCGGTGATCTGGCCGCCGCCGGCACCGATGCCGGGCATCTGGCGTCGGTGGTCCGCGACGCCCTCACCCGCGGCCAGGCGACCGTGGAAGAGGTGCTGACGGCACTCGCCCCGCATGCCTTCGACTACGGGCACCGGGCGCTGGACGGGCAGGGCTTCCTCGAGGTGCTGATCGCGCAGGCGGGGGTGCCGGCCACCACCCTGGCCCTCGCGGACCTCGCCCGCAAGAACACCACCACCACAGCCGCTGGTGCCACCGCCACCAGTGTGGCCGCGCCGGACGCCGCGCAGCTGAGCATCGCCGCCCTGATGAAGGCGGTGACCGAGTCACCGCAGGCACGGGATGCGCTGATGCAGTCGCTCGCCGCCGCTCTCGGGCAGTCCACCGCCAGCCCCGACGCCGATACCGGCGTCGGGGAGACCGCACCCGCCGCCCAGCCGGCGGACGGCACCAGCACGACCGGAACCGGCCGGACGGCCCGGACGGCTCGGTCGGCGAAGACGGCCGACCGGTGAGCCCGGCGTCGCGGTCCCCGCAGGCGGTGCGGGCGAGTATCACCGACCGCCTCAACCGATACGCCCGAGAGCACGGCCAGAACATCGCCCTGGTGCGCCGCCGCTTCGTCATCGCCCGCTTCCTCACCCGCGTCTTCGACACCGACCCGGACGGGTGGATCCTCAAGGGCGGCATCGGAATGATGGTGCGCCTGCCGCAGGCCCGCTACAGCAAGGACATCGACCTCCTCGCCGCCACCGACCTTCCGGACTCGGTCGACGAGCTGCGCCGCACGGTCCGCGACCACCACCTCGACCACTTCCGCTTCGCGGTCGGCCCGTCGACCGAACTGAGCCACGACAAGGGGGTCACGGTCACCGTCACCGCCTCCCTCGGCGGCAAAACCTACGACAGCTTCTCCCTCGATGTCGTCGGCAGCCGCCGCACCCTCGTCGGCGAGATCGAACGCCGCCCGATCCCGAGGCTGGTCGACACCGACGACTTCCCACCCGAGACCAGCGTCCCGCTGTATCCGCTGGCGGATCAGATCGCGGACAAGATCTGCGCACTCTACGAGGTGCACGGTGCGGCGGGGGCGGCGTCGGGACGGTTCCGTGATCTGGTGGATCTGCTACTGATCAGCATGTTCCTGCCCATCGATCTGACCTCCGCCGTCGACGCGGTCGAACGGGAACGACGCGTGCGCGCCCTGCCCGCGCTGCCGGCGACGCTGGTGAGCCCGGGCCCGGCGTGGGCGACTCAGTGGGCCAAGGCCGCCCGCAACAGTCCACTGACCGCGGACCTCCACGACCTCGAGAGCGCGCTGGCTGCGGCGGGCCGCTGCTACGACCGCATCCTCGGCTCGCTACCCACTGCCCGGCAGCCGGCGGTGTGGAGTCATGAACGCAGCGCCTGGGAGACAACGGGGCGAAGGGTCGCCAGAGTCGCGGCGTGGCCGGCAGCGCGGTCAACGGTTCGGCGGCCGCCACCGTAGCCACCGATGCCTTGCCGTCGGCGGTGGCCCGCATCCGGGTGTCGCCCCGCAGCCGGCAGAACTCGTCCACGCGTTGTTGGGCCTGTTCGACGGTGACGTCGTCCGGCAGGGTGCGCCACCATCGTTGGGCGGCAGTATGATTGGCCTTCTCGACCACACCTTTGCGGTTCCCGGCTTTGGGTGGGCAGATCGCCACCGAGACGCCGTAGTGCTTCGCGACGCCGGCGAAGCTCGCGGTCACCCGGCCCGACTCGGGATGGCAGACGGTGGCCATCCGATCGAACCGCCACACCCTCGTCATGCCGCCGAGCTGGCGGCTGACCCGGTCGAGGCCGTCGACCAGGTGCGGTTGGGTCATCGCCGGTGCCAGGATCCCGCGCCAGCGCCCCGAATGCGCCAGGGAGCCGACCAGCAGGTGCGCCATCCCGCCCCAGCCCCAGGAGGCGGGTGGATTCGGCAGATCGACCCAGTCCCACTGAGTTTCCTCGCCGGGCGGATGGGCGATTATCGCGTTCGCCCGGTCGGTGGCGTTCGCGCAGGCCTCGCATACCGGGCGGAGTTTGCGGTCGCGGATCTGCCGGGTCAGCGTCGGATACGACAACCGGTAGCCGAGATCCTCGAGCTCGTCGCACAGGGTGCGGGCCCACAGGTGCGGGTCCTCCCGCAGCCGGCAGGTGACGTACTCGACGAACGGTTCGAACGGGTCCTCACGTGCGGGTTTGCGGATACCGGGGGTGGTGACGCCGTTGATGTAGTTGCGGATGGTGCGACGGTTTCGTCCGGTGTGTCGGGCGATCGCCGAGATCGTCCAGCCTTGCTTGTGCAGTGCGTGTATTTCCACGTCTTCCTCCCATGTCAACATGAGATGCGGGTCTCCTTCGCCGGCGCTGGTGAGTGGTCAGAGACCACCAGCATCGAAGGAGACCCGCCCTCATTGGCGGAGCCACACGGGTGCGCACTTTCGGTAAGCAGAACTGAGCATTTTCAGCGAGCGCCATCAGCGGCCGGGCGGCATGCCAGTCACCGTGCGAATCCGCTGCGCCGGTGACAGACCGCGGACGATCCCCGCAAGACTGCAAACTGCTGACGGGCGGTGACGATCTGGAATCTGAGGAGGCGCGGAAGCCGGGTTCACGGCCGACGGCGGTAATCTGTCCCGCAGGACGGCCTGACTGACTTCTCCGACGCTTCTGAACGACCGAGTCCCGACTCGCGTTGGCCATCTCGGTGACACATGCCCCGCGCGAGTATTCATTCGAGACGCCGCCGCTCTGTGCGGGTGTCGCCCCACCTCCAGGTGCCCGATCCGTACAGAACAGCTGTCGTATCGATTTCGGTCCAGTCGCCAGCCAAACCTGGTTGCGAGTCGTTTGAACTGAATAGCTGCTTCTCGCCCAAATGACCGAAGACAATTGACCATTGGGCTGATTCGAGGACGTTCGCCAGCCACGTGTAGCGGACGAGTAGTGCGGCGTGTTTCTGGTCGGCGGTATCAAGATATTGGGCGGCGACTTGGCCATCGACATCGAGCCATTCTCGCGTGCGGTTCAGCCAGGTCAGCTGGCCCGCCTCGAAGAGTTCGAGCGATGGCATCCAGGCGTTGACCGCCTCGTCGATGGAGCAGTCGAGGACAACCGATTCCCAGCAGTATTCATTCCACGTGGGATAGACCGGTTTCGGAAGAGGCTTGGCACCATGTCCGGTGTCCCATTCTTGGGGATACTCGTTGGCCGACGCTCCCCACGGCATCTCGCCGAGGTAGACCACCGATGTTGGGCTGCTTCCCTCGGGCATCCATCTTCCCATTAGCGAGTTCTCTGATAAGAACTTGTAGACCGACGCCGTATTTGATTTCGCAACAAGCCAACTGTAGATGTGGCTCCACTGTTGGCGACGGTTGCGGTCAGGATCCTCGCCGCCGAGGGGATCCTCCTCTTCCCAATTGTGCGTCGAGTGAAGTACCACCCATTCGCTACCGTCAGGAGCGAATCGCTTGAGGTGTGGCTTTATTTCGACAATGCCATCCGTGCGTGCCGCCCAGTCGCAGTCTGCTGGAGGATCGGACCGACCATAGTCAGGTCCGTCCGGGAGCCACCAATGTGTGCTGTCGTCGGTCGGGAACGTTGTCTCGAATCGCGTCTGCCGAGGGGTACTCGACAGCAGTGGCGCCGGCGGCAGAGTCGGATCGATATCGCGTCCATGAATCTGCCAGGCGCCTCGATAAGCGCTCGCGTTGTCGCCCAGTCGTCGTCGCGGGTGATAATTGTCGGCGATCCGCGCCAGCAACTCGCGCAATGCGATCCACTGATACTTCTTACCGAAGCGTTCAGGTTTGTGGCCTTCTCTGCCGCGTGAGGAGATGGTGGCGTCGAACTCGGCGAACAGTTGCGGAGTCCATCCCAATTGCAGCACCCTTCGGAAGATCCACGTCTTCGCGGAGTCGTCGGGGAACTCCGCGCGTGGCCGAGTTTCAATCTGGTCTGGCGCGCGTAGGGAATTCTCCTCCGGGTCTTTATCTCCGGCATCCTCTCGTTGAGCCCTACTCTGCAGCGCGGCAAGTCTCTGACGGATGTCGTCAAGGGTGGTCTGGGCAGGCGGAGGGGGAGGCGAAGGATAGGGTTCGTCTACGGGGAACCGGCTGAAATGTCGGACATCGGGGCCGACGACCTTCACACCGAAGTCGCCAAGGCCGCAGATTGACAAGAGAATACTCGCGTACCCGGCCTGCGCTGTGGATCCCGTCGCGCGCGGGGCGTATACGGCATACAGATCGCTCTCGGTAGGCGCGTCCAAGGTCAGCGACGACCGCGCCGACTGGGGAAGCTGCTCGGCCGCGTCACGGTCGAGCATTCCCGTTCGCACGCACCATTCCACGGCACCGTTCAGTGCGTCTCGGGCCAGCAAATCGGGTACTGAGCGCCCGGCGACTGCTGCGGCCATGCACCGCACAACCTCGACCGCATCCTGTGAGATCGATGTTTCCGACGTGATAAGCGCACCATAGGTGATCACGCAAAGACGTTCGAAGATGTAAGGGTCATCGACTGCGCTGAACTGGTCATACAAATTCTTGAGGATGTCCAAACGGTGCGAGAGCAGCCGAGAGAGCGTCTTTGTGATGTGATCGCGCATCGGGCGATGCGGCGTTCCGAGCATCCAGACCAGCACGACCGCGACTCGCTCGACGACATCGTGCGGATAGTTCTCGTGGTCCGGCCGTGCGGCCCATCGGACAATTCTGCCAAGGGCACCGGTATTCATGCTGTGGTACAAGGAAATTCCCCATGAAGCGTCGCGCTCGGGCATTGCGGTCTGGTCGAGAAGACGGTGAAGATATTTAACATCAAGGCGATGGCCAGGATGGACGGACAGCTCAACCAGCGTTTGCGCCGACAACTCGCGCATCGAAGGCGGCAGTTCAGTCAATTGCTCAAACAGTTCGACGGTATCAGTGGTGATGGCGTCACCATGGCGCGTCGGCAGGCTGCGAAGAAATGCCCTATGCCACTGCTGTTGGTCGAGCGGATCGAGGTTCCACGTCGTTGTTTTGAGCAACTCGACGCCAAATCGTTCCGGTACGAGCACTGACAGTGCCTCAATCACACCCGAGGACGATGCACTGATAGTGGACGCGGCTGCGGCGAGCTGCGAGATCGTAGTGGTAGTGGAGAGAATCTCTTCGGCGATCATGTAGTCGGAGAACCGTTGATAGCTGAGCTTGATAACTTCGATCTCGACGAACTTTGTGCCGTCATCGATGTCGACGATATCGGCCGATAGCAATCCTTCCGACAGGAGTTCGCCGAACAAGGTTCGTGGCCACGAGAGCAGATGCGGCGCAAGCGCCGTGATGAGCTGCTTCGCGCGCGGCCGTGGAATCCAATCCTTCTTTTGTGCGGTGAACTCCTTTGCCATGAAGCTCATACACTGCTGCACGAGCTGATCGGACTCGTCCAACTCTAGAGTTCCGGACACCTTCCGATTGACTGTGCCCAGGTACTGGTCGAATAGGGTACTGACGGTCACAGCTCGCTGGTTGACTGGCGGGGTCCAGCCGTTTTGCACGGTCTCGCAGTAGAGCTTCAGGAACAGCGGATTCGACATATCCTGACCGACCAACGGTAGCTGTGGTGCCGGCAGCTGATAGTGCGCGAAGAATCTCTCCGCAGCCTGTTGCTCGACACCGGCGAAACCTTGATGCTCGACTGTCGGTAAGTCGGCAGCATCCGAGCCGAGGACGATGTCGCGATAGGTTGTGCGAACCGACAATGCCACCACGATCCAGGGAGCGTAGCGGCGGGTCTCGGCGAGCAAGGTGGGGAGCTCGGTCTGCCAGCCACGCGGTTTATCGGACTCGTTGATTCCGTCGATGATCAGTACGAAGGGGCGTTGGTACGCCTCCGCGGCCGATGCCATTGCCTGGAGCATCGTCGCCCAACCCACTGTCTCCATACCGAGTCTTCTCGACAACTCGCTGAGCACATCGCTCCCGGTCAAGCTGCTTCCCATGATCAGGGCCGTGGGTTGACCCTCGCGCAGTAGCCGGTAGGCGGCATCGACGAACAGATGGGTTTTGCCTTGGCCGGCATCACCGGTAACGATCAGCGCACGTTCGTGCGCCGCCTGTGCCGCTCCCGATCGGAGATAACCCTGGACATCGAAGAGCTTTTCAAGCAGCGAGTTCGCCTTGAGCGACACAGATTCATCGCCACATTCATCGATGACCCGGTCCACCTCATTAACACATCGCTGCAGAGCGTCGCGCAGATCGAGGGGAGCCGCCGGTGCATCGGCATCGGCATATCTCGCGAGCATCGCGCGGCACGACTGGATGGCTTCACGCAACGCGTCGTCGAAACGAACGCGCAGCAGCCCGTTAGCCGCCGAGTTAAACGACGTCTGCAACAACTTCCGATCGCGGCGAAATCGCGGTGCGCGCGCGAGTCCGTCGATCGCCGCCGCGATCGGCATCTCGATGTGCAGCTCCTCTGAGTAGCGAGGTCCGGCGACAGCTCGCGCCGAGTCGACCCGCTGGCGACACCAAGACAGCGACAGCACATCCTGATCCCAGAAGAACCAGGCACGTCCGCGATTGCTCGGGTCGTTCAACCGGGTCAGCAAGTCGCCACCAGACCACAGCAGAATCTCAATGCGCTCGGATCCGGGCACCTTCGCCTCGCGCTGGTCGCGCCACCGTTCGAACTTTTCGACAGCTGAGGATCCGGTACGGCGGCCTCTCGTCTTCGGCACGACATCGGGCAAATCGAACGGGATGCAGAACGTCAATCGCACGCAATTGGGTCGCTCAGCGACAACCGTCTCCAGAGTGTCGGTGGCGAGCTTGAGGAAGTCGTCGATCCCGAAGGTGTACTTGACCTGCCATCCCCACTCGGTGTCATCCTCATGGCGAACGAACCACTCGTACCCACGGTCAGGGTTGCCGACCTTCCACAGGATGGCCCCGTCGGGGGTGGGATCGCGCAACTGATAGCACAACTCCTCGAACGCATCGGGCTGCGATCCATTCCAGGAGCGGATGCTGCGGAAACTGTCCAAGCTCAGCACTCTCGATCACCACTGACGCAGCTGAAATGATCGATTAGATCGCCGTCGAGAGTCATATGTGGACTGTAGCGACAACATCGGATCGGACCTTCACTTGTTCCATTTGTGGAGTCAGTTCCCGTTTCGGTCTCGCGCTGTGTCGTGGGCACAATCGGGGCTACGCGCCAGACGGGCCGCCGCCTCCCCGGTCCGTGATGCATATCGGCCACCGATAGCCTGGCACAGGATGGATTGCATCGTCTTTCGTACGCTTGATCGCATCTTCGAGCCCGTACGCCCCGTGAATGATTCGATCGTCGGGTACGTCGAGCGTTGTCAGGGTCCGGGTGCCCAGGTACCGGTGCCGGTGCGACCGTTATTGACGCAGAACAGATCCTGACCTTCGGGTGAGATCGCGATCCCGGTGGCGGCGGGGTTGCAGCTCTCGCCTTCGGCGGCTTGGCCGATGATCGGCACGGACCTCACCCAGTGCGGGCGGGTGGATCCGGCGTAGGTGCATTTGAGGAAGGTGCCGTCGGCGGAGGTGGCGTGGTTGTCGACGGATGTGTCGCAGTCCCCGTTGACCGTGGGGGATGGGGTGGGCTCGGGCTCGTCGACGGCGGTGGCGGCTTCGGGCTCGGGTTTGGTGGTCGCCGCAGCGGGCGGAACGAGGGCGGGCGGAACCGCGGAAGCCGACGTGAGGGCCTGGGCCTGCGCCGAGGGGAGGGAATAACTGGTGGCCGGCGACGAGTCCGTGACCGCGTCCGAGAGCGAGGATCCAGCCGAATACAGGATCGTCCCGGCGGCAAGTGCCTCCAGGATCCCCAGGATGAGTGCCGCGACCGCGATGGCCCGCCCGGCCGGTCGCCAGAACGCGAGAATGCCGAAGACGATCGCCACGGGGAACAACCCGAGCAGTGCGGCGACGAGAGCGATTACCGCGTACGGGTTGATCGGAGCATGGTTCGGCGACGGTGTCGCGGCCGCCTTGGACAGGTCGACGGTCATCGGCCACCGATCCGTGTGTGAGCGGCACGGTCACGCTCGACGGGGAAGCCCATGGTCACCTCCGGTAGCAATGTGGGAGGCGACTGCACCCCTCGGCGCCGATCTTAGGTCGGCCTGCGGTGTGCGCAGGCCGCGGGTACATGATGTTCATTTACGTGAATGACACAGGCGGAAAAAGGATTTTGGTGAGCCCTGCGTCTGAGGAATACCAGATCGCGGCGGCCGGGACAGCGAAGCCATTCCCGTGATCGCGTCAGGACTCGGGGTGTCCGCCGTATCCGGCCGGAGGCGCGACAAGGTCCCGGTGCCCGCCCTGTTCCGGCGGCTGCGCGAACGGGTCGTTGGCGGCCGGGTTCGGGGAACGGCGGGTTGGGATCACGGTACGAGTTGCACGCGCACTGTCACATCGGCGTGATTGCCGGCCCGGTTGCGGCGTCTGCCGGCCAGTTGTTTCTGCTTTGGAAGTACTGGGTGGCTTCGGGTTGGTCGGTGTATTCGAGGAGGTTACCGACGTGGGCGGCGAGGACGTCGCGGACTTGGGCTGGTGTGGCGAAGAAGAATTCGCGGCGCAGGTTGGCGTGGTTGAGGCGTTGCCCGGTGAACGCGTTGTGCAGTGCGTTTTCGAGTGTGATGGCGTCGTCGGAGAAATACAGGGCGTGGGTGTCGAAGGGGAACGGCACTGAGGCGCTGCCGAGCTCGCGGACCCGGTCCATCGGGTCGAGGCGACGGGTCATGCCGATCTTGACGACGTTGGGCCCGAACGCGCCTTGGTTGCTGATGACGTAGACGTAGCCGGCGCGGATGTTGGCTTGGCGGTAGTCGTTGTCCTCGATCGCCCGGTCCAGGTCGGCGAGCTTGTCAAGGATCCGCTGCTTCTCCTGCGGGTCGGTGCCGCCGATGGAGGTGAGCACGTTCTGGTAGTGGGCGCGTTCTTTGTCGAGTTTCTCGCGTTGAGCGGCGAGTTCTTGTTCGACTTTGCGTTCTTCCCGGAGGCGTTCGCGTTCTGCGCGCGTGGCTTCTTTCTCTTCCTGCACTTTCATCATGTAGTCCGCGGTCAGTTCGAGCTCACGGATCCTCAGGGCGTGATAGGCGTCGGCGACGTGCATCTGCATGATGTCGCCGAGCTTGGCGATGGTGACCGCGGCTTTGTCGAGGCGTTTGACGGCGGTGGCGAGGTTGCCGGCGCGGATGGTGCGGACGCAGATGTCGGCTTCGGCGTTGTAGGCACGCAACATCAGTTTCGACAGGTCCGCGGTCATCTTGCGGCCCTTGGCGAGGGAGTTGTTGAAGCTGAACATGTTCGACGCGTCGATCGCCTTACCGCTGGTGACCGCTTCCTTGATCGCGGTCTGTATGTCGGTGAGTTGGTCGCGGTACTGGGCGGCGTTCTCGAGGGGGTGGTGGTAGGTGTAGATGCCGACTTCCTGCAGCACTAGGCGATCGTCGGTCTCCACGATGTCCGGATCGGTACCGCCGCCCGCGGGTGGGAGGCCGTGGTTGAACTGTGTGCCGGCGCGGTGGGCGTTCTCGGTCGCCTGCGCGAGGTCGCGTTCGAGGCCGGCGATCCGGTCGAGCAGGGTATTCGCCTCGCGTTCTTTGACTACGAGCATCTCGCGGAGCGCCTTGATCGTGATACTAGGGTCGGGAGTCGTCATCGGAAAATCCCTTTCCGTCCGTTAGCCGCGGACGCCGCGCGTGTTGGCGACCGGAACCAGGTCGTGCGGATTCTTGGAAACCCCGGCACGCAGGTGGTCCAGGGTGGCGCGGGCTTCGACCCGAGTCAGGTCGAGGTGGGTGAAGGTGTCGCGGTCGGTGGCCAACTGCACCAGGGTGATGGTGGCGTCGTGCCCGGTGCCGGGGTCGATCGCCCGGGTGCCGAGTTCCATCGAGATCGTCGCGATGATGCCGTCTCGGTCGGCCTCGAAGATCTCGTGGACGGTCCGGATGGCCACTTCGGAGATCGCTTTCGCGTAGCGGTCCTTGCGGGCCTTCGCCGTCAGCGGGGTGCTGGTGATCGAGTCACTTGCCTTGACGTACTTGAACGCCTTCTCCGCTGGGAGGGCAGCCGGGTCCGGGACGGTGACCGTCAACCGCAGTTCCCGGTCGGCGGCGTCGAACGCGAAGTCATGCTCGACGGGAAAGCACTCCGGGTACACCGAGTTACCGAGGACGATGGACACGTATTCCTCGAGCGCCCACGGCTCACGCTCTTGCAATGCCACCATCAGCCGCTCGAGTTTCACATTCGCCGATAGCACCGATTCCCGGCGCTCGCGGCAGTCGCGCTCGTATTGCTCCTGCGCAGCCTGCAGTTTCTGCGCACGCTCGGACTCGAGCCGCTGATACGTGTGCTCGTTCTCCGCCTCGACCCGGCTGCGGTCGGCGAGCAGCTGCTGCCAATGATGATGCTGCTGCCAGAACAGCGCCTGGGCGTCGGAGATCGCGGCCGCATGCTTCTTCTTGCCGCCGAGCGCCGCCCCAAGCCCGGTCGGCGCCGGGGGTTCGGTGTAAACGGGCTCCGGCGGGTAGGGCAACGGATCGGGGCGCCGGGTCGGGGTGGTCAGATCGGGGCGGTCGAACGGGGGGTGCGCGATCTGCTGCCGCAACGTCGCCAGGTCGACATAGTCGTCGACCGCCAACGTCGCCGACAGGAGGCTGTCGATGGCCTCGGACTGCTCCGCCAGCTCGGCGTTGAGCCGTTCGACCTCGGCCAGTCGTGCTTGTTCGTGCAGCCAGACGCGTTCTTTCGCCGCATGGGCGGCGTCGGCCGCGGCCACCCGGGCGCTGGCGGCCTGCGCGCGCTCCCATTCCCGCTGGGCGCGCTGCGCTTCGCGGACCGCGCGGGCGTGTGCCTGGGCGGTGGCCCGTTGTTGCTGGCGTTGCCGTTGCTCGGCGAGTCGCGCCTGGTGTTGCATCTCCGCGAAGAATCCACGTCGCCTGGCCATACCTGGGCCCCCTTCGGGTGAACAGTGCGTCGATCGCTGCAGCCCCCGCATCGAAATTTGGTGGCGTTGCGGCGTCGGCTGACGCGTCAATGCGTACGTGATTAATATCAAACCACCAGCGCTGCAACGCGATGTCGATCGAACAACCGACAGAGCCGCGCGTCGCCAACTCGGCCAAGTGGCGGTAGGTGGTAGTTGGTTCCCTGTTCCGTATTTGTCTATCTCGGACGTTCTTTACACTCTCATCACGCCGGGGTTAGTCGTTCTTCGTGTTGTCGTGAGAGAAGGGTTGGTCCAGCGAATGGCGGATCAAGCGAGCGAGCGTGGCGGCGACGCTGACCTCAGTCCGGTCGAGCGGTGGTTGGCCAACAGCAAACCCATCGAGTCACACGAGCCGGAGCCCTTCGTCCCCTTGGTGGACTTGACCATACCGGGAAGCTTCGTCGGTGTGCCGCCGCTAAGGCCACCGGCGCCGCTTCCAATGAACTACAGACCGAACATCCTCGCCGGGTTGGTTGCGTGTCTGGTGATCGTCGTCGGCAGTCTCGGTCCTTGGGCGGCATCTCTCAGTTTTGGGGTGGCGGGTACCGAAGGCGACGGGGTGATCTCGCTGGTGCTGGCTGCGGTGGCCGCCGCCGCGTTGTTCGCGATGCACGCTCGGGGTGGTTTCACGAAGTTCGGGGATCGTTGGCTTGCGCCGGTGGCCGGCGTCCTGGTTCTCGGCATCGGGATCATCGATGCGGTAGAAGTCAGTGGTAGCGAGGTCGAGTTCATGAACACGATGGTCTCGACTGGGATCGGCTGGGGACTGTGGGTGGTCATCCTCGCGGGTGCAGCGCTGAGCGCCTCGTCCTGGGTGGTCGCCCGGATTGTCGGTAATCGGTAGGGAGACGCGGCTGATCGAGGGCTCGACTCTATTCGGATTATTGCCGCCGAACACCATTCGCATCACTTCGGGCGCCGAGTCGACGAAGCCTCGTCTCCGCATCACGGCACGCGGATCATGTGGGCGCGCGTCGGTGAACCTATGCGTGGACGGTCGGCACGTTGAGCGGTCCGTGGACGGCCCGACCGCGATGTACCCGGCAGTCACCCGCGCGATAATGTGCGCCGATGTGCCCTCGCGGCCCGCCGCAGGCTGCGCCCGCGCGTCGGTGTAATTCGAACGAATGACACTGACCCACTGTGTCACAGCGACTTGTTCGACAAGGCAGACCGGGTGCGAGGGTGTGGGGTATAAATCACGCAAAGATCTGAGTCTGCGCGGAGGGGCCATGACGAACCCGTTCTACCCCAAACAGCCGCGCAGGGATGAGCCTCGCCCTGACGGCCCGGGGAGGAGTGCTCCGCCGCCACCGGAGCGGCCCACGACGGCCGACCGCGTGTGGCCATGGGCGCTGGGCGGCATTGTCATAGGCGTGCTGGTCGTAAGCAGCGTCGTGGTTGTCGCTACCGTGAACGACGATGACGAGTCTCTGGGGTTGGTGACCACCACGAGCCGGGTGGTGCTGTCGCCCGCGCAAGGCGAGCGCAGCCGACAGGCCGTGGACGCCGAGCGCGCCCGTGTCGACGCGATCAACGCCGCGTAGTTCGGCAGGTCTACCTACGAGGTGATCTCGGATCGGGACCTTGCTCTGCTCGCCAGGTCGCCTGATGCCGCGAAGGGGCGCAAGCTGGTCATTCATGGTGTTGTGACGCAGTTTGACTCGGGCACGGGCGTCACCCAGTTTCGGGCGAGTGTCGCTGGTGCTCAGCAGGACGCTTGGTACGACTACGACATCAACGTGGTGATCGCAGGGTCGAGCCCACCGGTGGTGGCCAACGTCGTCAAGGATGACCTTGTCACGCTCTACGTTGAGGTGGCGGGTGCATACCGATATGACACGACGCTCGGTGGCAGCATGACCGTCCCCCGGTTCACGGCGAACATCGTCGATGTCACCGGCACGACCGGCTAGTGCACTCCCCGCGGCCTCACGTAGAGGAGTTCACCTCGGACACGGGCAGGGAGACAGGACGGCTCGGGTAGAGCGACTGCAGAGCGGATTTTCGTACATCGAGCTGATTTCAAATTCTGGTTCGCCCTTACGCGTGGGGGTCTGCGTCTCTGAAAGTCTCAGCGAATGACTCTGAGAGCGAATGCTCGGTGCGGCAGTGTCATTCACCCGATATACACGCGACGGACGGTCCCGTCGCGATCCGCGGAGCGGCGTCATCCCACGGGGTCAGCGGCGGTGTGGAAGGAGCCGGAGCCTGCCCTTGAACCCGCCTGCCGGAAAGGGGTCATTTTTCGGGTTCACCGCTACCCCTATGAGCTCTGCCGCAGGCGGACCAGGTGCTTGGCTGGGCGAAGTGCACCAGTGGATGAACAGCGGACGGACGGTGCTGGTGCACGGAACGGTTGAACGCGCTGGTGCGAGTGGCCTATATCCGGCAACCCCAAACGTTCGGCCCGTTAGACGAAACCTTCCTAGATGCTCCAGAGGACGCGGTCACGTAGGGATAGGTGCCCAGGGGCGCCGTCGCGGTCCAGGGACCGCTGAGAGGCCCGGTCGGCTGACCTGTGAGGGTACTGGAGGCTTTATCAAACTGCGCAACAATGGGATCGGGGTCACGTAGCGCTCGGCGGGGTGACTTGAGGCCACCACGGCCAAGGTTCTTGCTGGGCGCCGTCTTGGACTTTTCGAGGCTCCCGGACCTCTCCGGTGGATTGGTTCCGGAGCCGGCTCAGCAGCACGACCGTATTCTACCAGAAATGAGGTCTGGTAAACCTTGGGTTGTGGCCCGAAAAACACTAGCTGAAGCCGCGCCGGAGGTGGCCGCGGAGTGGCACCCCACGAAGAACGGCGCACTGACACCGAACGACGTAGCAAAGACGTCCTCGGAAAAAGTGTGGTGGAGGAGCGAGGACTGCGGCCATGAATGGCAAGCCTCCGTTCACAGCCGGACTAAAGGTTCGAGATGCCCCTCCTGCAACAGGGCAGTGCGGAAGCCGTTAACCGTTGGAGTTAACGATCTAGCCAGCCAGAACCCGGAAGTAGCTTCTGAATGGCATCCCACCAAGAACGGGGAGCTAACTTCCGAGCGGGTTCCAGTCATGTCGGGAAAGAAAGTGTGGTGGCTGGGGAAGGAGTGCGGTCACGAGTGGCAGGCGATCATTTCGAACCGGAACAAGGGCGCATCGTGTCCTTATTGCGCTGGAAAAACGGTTTTGGCTGGTTACAACGACGTTGCGACCCTAGAGCCCGAACTTGTCTTTGAATGGGATTACGGGCGTAACGGGGGTCTTGATCCCACTCGGCTCGCTAGAAGCTCCCGAAAGGTTGTCTGGTGGATTGGTCGAGAATGCGGTCACAGCTGGGAGGCCTCGGTAGATCGCAGATCGCATGGCAGCGGCTGTCCCTTCTGTTTCGGAAAAAAGGTTCTGCAAGGGGTCAATGACCTCGAAACGCTGGCTCCTGACACAGCTGCTGATTGGGACTATGAGAGAAACGGTGAGTTAAAACCGTACGAGGTGCGCTTGCACTCAAACCAAAGCTACTGGTGGAAGGGTGTCCTTTGCGGTCACCGGTGGCAAACTACCCCGGCCCACAGGGCCCGTCGGTATGGGTGTCCCTACTGCTCCGGGCACAGAGTGCTGAAGGGGTTCAATGATCTCGCTACATTGAAGCCCGAGGTGGCTTCCACCTGGCATCCGACGAGAAACGGGGATCGGGCTCCGGCGGATGTGACCGTATCCGTTGGCAGTAAAGCATGGTGGATTTGTGAGTTCGGCCATGAGTGGCAGTCTGTAATCGCTAGCCGAAGCGGGGGAGCTGGTTGCCCAGCGTGTGACGGGAAGCTAACCGTACCCGGAGAAACTGACCTACTAACCATGAGGCCCGATGTAGCTGCGGAGTGGGACTACGAGAAAAACTGTGACTTAAAGCCCGAGAATATCAATCCGTATTCAGGGAAGAAAGTTTGGTGGATCGGCAGCGAGTGTGGGCATAGTTGGAAATCTGCGGTTGCCTTCCGGTCGGGGACGAGTCTTAATTGCCCTTACTGCATTGGGAAAAGAGTTCTGCCGGGATTTAATGATCTGAACACGACCTTTCCTGAAATTTCTGAACAATGGGATCCTGCACTAAATGGAGATCTGAACCCCGCTAAAGTAAGTGCCGGTTCCAACAAATCCATTTGGTGGGTTTGCGAAGAGAAACATCGATGGCAAACTTCGCCTGCGACCCGCACGCAAGGTATCGGGTGCCCCTATTGCAGCGGGTACTTTGTGATTCCCGGTGAGAATGATCTTCAGACACTGAATCCGGAACTAGCGGCACAGTGGCATCCCATTAAGAACGGAGATCTCACCGCACATGACGTCAAAGTTAAGTCAAATAAGCGGGTCTGGTGGATATGCGAAAAGAAGCACGAATGGGAGGTCTCGGTTTCGGATAGAAGTCAGTACGAAACTGGTTGTCCTATCTGTTCCGGTTCACTGCCGTGGTCCAAGGCGGAAAAACAGGTCTACGCATATATCGTCGCAACTTTTCCGGAGTTGGAAGTTCACGAAAATTACCGGGCAAAGCAACTGGGCCAGTTTGAGCTGGATATCTATGTGGAAGATGTGAGGTTAGGTGTCGAGTTCAATGGTGAGTACTGGCACGACGAGTCGCGGGACCCTCGGATCAAAGACAGGCACGACCGTAAACAGGCGATCTGCGAGACCCTCGGAGTTCGTCTAGTCGTCGTGTGGGAAAATGACTGGAAAACGCGACAGAATGACGTTGAAGAACAGATCTCGGAGATCGTCGCCGGTGGCGAGATCCCTCGATGGATGACCTACGCTCGCGTGTAATGTGATTGGCCACTAGACCGTGGCTTCGCAGGCGGAGTCTTTTCAGGCTCTGTCGGGCGAGCACCGCTCCGCGTACTCAGCAACCCATGGGACCCGGGTCGAGGCCGGCGCGTGAGGTCTGGTGCTGAGAAGTTCGGTTCACGAAAGGGTGACGTCCTCGATCCGGTGATCGCCAAGGTCGCTTGCGGTCAGCCGTACCGGTACGTGATGGGTTCTGGTGACTCGTTTGCCCGGTGATGCCATCGCCTCCCCTACCGGTGCTCCGTTCGTTGCGCCGTGAGGCAGGCGACGAGACGGTCGGGTGCGACGAGGGCGACGGTGCGGATCGCATCGCGGACGGCGCCGGCGACCAGGGACAGGCCGGTTTCGGGTTCGGTCAGGTCGGCGATAGTCCGTTCGACGGTCGGTATCGGGAGTCCGTTGGTGGGGATCACCTTGGTGCGGGTCAGGGGCCCGATCCTCAGGTGCACGCCGGGCAGGCGGGTGACTTTGCGTGCGGGCACGAGGAAGTTGACGCTGTCGGGAAGGAAGTCGCCGATGTGGTGGACGACGGCCGGGATGGCACCGGCGGCGATGGGGGACACTGCGGCTGCGGTGCGGGGCGTTGTCGCCCAGGGACCAGCCAGGTCGTATAGATCGCGGAGCCCAGGTCATGCGGTAGACGCCCGGGCGGGGTGTCTACCGCATGACGGACAGCGGAGCGGTGCCGTCGGTCACGGTCGGTTCTTCCCGTCGGCGGACGCGTTGGTGGTACATCTCATCCTGCCATCGGAAGACCCGACTTTCGCTCACCCCGTGCTACGACCGGGCGTTGACAACCTCACGACTCGCAACCGCTAGTGACTGGGCAGTCAGGCGGCACCGGGTCCGGAGAAGCCACCGATGTGCCATGTCTGGCCGTTCAGGGTGACGAATAGATCGATCCACCCTGCCTCGCGCACATGGTGGTTCCCGTAGTGGTCGTGTTCCACCTGCTTCTCGGCTGACCGATAGGCGTCGAATGTCGCCTGAGGGAAGTTGTCGAAAACGAACGATACCGATTTCGGTGGCACTGGTTGTTCGGCAGGATGGTCGAGAGGAAGCGATTCGTCGCTCGGGCCGGCGAAACCGGACTGATGCACAACATTGCCGTTGGAATCGATACGCCCGACAATGTTCAACCAACCCGCAGGAATTGTTCCGTCGAAGGCGGAGTCAGATTGAGCCTGCTGGATCCGTGTCACCTCGAAAGTCACGTGCGGAAGCGTTTCGAACTCGAAGGTCGCTCGCGAAACGTCTTCTCGGCACTCCTCCAATACAATCGGATTACCCGTGTAGTCGGAAGCCACGAATGACTCGATGCCTCCGAGCGCCGGAGCTGTCGTCGTATTCGGTACGTCGTACCCATTGCGTCGCAGAGTCAGAAGCAACTCCTCCGCGATGGTCTTGACCGAAGCGTAGATTGGCGTCGGCATCGGTTCCGCCGCACCGTCACCGCCACCGGCACGCACCCACCCCGCGCTGTTGGAGTGAACGAGAGCGAAGGTATCTTCATTTAGGCGGTCAATGTGCGCACCGCCGTCCTTGTTTGCCAGCGCGAGAACCAGACCCCGGCGACTGAACTCAGCGCCTTTGCTGTCAATCAGCACGGGCCGCTCCCACCAATCATCGAAACTCACATAGCGCGTCGTGGAAGACTGCTCGATCCCGTCTGCGCTTCTGGCGAGGAAAGTGACTCCATCCCGACCCAAGCCCATGCTCGTGAGGCCGGGGCTCCGGCCGACGATGTTCGGATCCCTGTCGATCACTGGCGCGCTGTCGGCCCAATCGAGTTTGTCTTTCACTTTGAGCTGCGCGAGAAGGCTATGGCTGTTGGAAGTGTCGTGAACCAACACCCTGATGACAAGCGCGATGCGTTTCGCCTCCGACAGATTCCCTAGGTCGAAGGCAGAGCCCGAGCTAGTGAGAAACTGCAGTTGCTCGGACAGGTCATTGTCAAGGTTGCGGTCACGTGGGTGCGGGTTCACCAAGAAAAGATCTCACGTGGTCTCCATGGTCGGCTGGAGGATCGTCCCCCGCGCCAGCGTGTCGCGGCGGAGAGCTTCACCGCAGCCTTCAGTGGCCGACATGAGTTCACCGACACCAGGCAGGAGAACACCTCCGCGATGACACGTCGTGGGAGTGGAGCGCCGAGTCCGCAGGCCATCGGCCGGGACTGCCCAGGCTCTGGTTGACACCTGACACACGTCGGAGACGTGTCGTCTCCCCAGGTCACACCTGGAAGGACTGTGCCGGTGCATCGGTCGGGCAAGGTGAGTTGCCGTATCCGGGCAGAGCGTCGGCGAGGTGTCGAAGAGGGCGGGCGATCCGCGGCGCAGCAAGGTCAGGCGGCCCCCGTCGAGGTGGTTGCCGTCGATCAGGTGGGGATCCCTTGCTTGTGCTCGAGCACGCCCTGCTGCCGGAGCCGGGCGTAGACCGGGTTGACCGGCATCTGGTGGCGGGCTATGCGTGCCCAGACGTCGTCGGTGGTCCAGTTCCAGATCGGCCCGTACGCGGCCGTCCCTCCTCGCGGGTGACGATCCCGTCGAGCCGGCCACCGCGGGTGTAGAAATGCCGGCGGGCCGCGGATTCGTCGGCACGCACACCCCGTGACGCACCAGGCCCGAGCAACGAATGGGCGTGCCGGGCGGGTTCGGTAAATAGCACCCGGTGCAGATCCACCCCCACCCCCCGCGGCCGCGGTGTCGGTGGGGTGGTGTGGTCCCACAGTCCGGAGACGGCGAGCGGGTCGAGTAGTGGCGGGTCGGTGGGGACGCGGTGCAGGTCCAGCCGCCATGCCTGGGCGAGTTCGGTGAGGTAGTCGTCGGTTTCGGGTAGTCGAGTCCGGAGTCGAAGTACACCACCGGCACATCGGGTTCGACCCGGCGGGTGAGGTCGAGGACGACGAGTGAGTCCTTGCCGCCGCGAGGTGCGCTTCGATCCGGGCCGTGATGTCCGCGACGGCTGCCGGTCCGGCCTTCGCCAACGGTGTTCGGAGCCCGCGCAACGTCGCGAGGTTCAGGCCGGGGGCCGGTATCGCCACAGCGATCAGGCTACGGCGCCCACCTCCACGCTTTCACCTGACGGCAAGTCATTCGGCCATATGGGGATTATGGCCTGGGCGCGCCGATCGTCGGCAGCGGTGCTGCGACCTTGGCGGATGCGGCGCCCATGGTCCGTGTGGCCCGTCCCCGGGGGTCGATATTCTGCGGTTGAATGGGCGGTATGGGGTCGTTCGCGGTGGAGCAGCTGTGGCAGGCGTTGTCCGAGAACGAGTTGGCGTTGGTGTGTGTCCGGGGGCCCGCAGTGCGAGTGGGCGTATCTGATGACCGTCGGGGAGAACGGGTCGGGGAAGCTGATCTGGTTGGCCCGGGAGGTCGGTGAGATCGGTGAGCAGTACTCCCACGACACCGGCCACGCCGCAGCGACACCGTTACGTTACCGGGGCTGACCGCGGCGAAGCGGGACGTCGCGTGGGCCGCCTATACCGCCGCGAGGGCGCCCTGGATGCCATCGCGCCTGCGGATCGGGTGGCCGGGTGCGCCCGTTGTGGCTACGCGACAGCGGTGATGCTGAACGCCTCATCGCAGGTTCCTATTGCCGAAATAGTTTGCGGTCTAGTGTCATTCGCGTGATATACACGACATGTCTCAGAGTGGGCCGAATCCAAGGATGTCACTGCCCGGTGTCAGAATTTGACAATGACCGCTTCCCGTGAGGTCGCAGCCCTGGATATCCCCGCAGGTGCTCCGCGCTCGAAGTTCATCCGCTACGTCCGGACCACCGGGAAGGACCACGACCCGCTCTTCCCGATCACCCCGGCCACGAGACCGATGCAAGTGGGCCTGGATCTGCGAACGCTCGGCGCCGACCCCGATGGGTTCCCCACGGTCGTGGACATTCTCCGGCGACCTGAAGTCACCCCGCTACTGTTGGTCCATCGAGATGACGACGCCGGCCTCGCGTCGCGATGGATGACCGCCCTGGAAATCGACGAACTGCATACCATCGGTTACACCGATCGGGCGACCGCGGGACGGATGGCCGATTCTCTCGAGTTCTGGGTAACGACGACGCAGGCCGGCGAGGACGTCGCCAGCCGCCGGTGCGGTTTCTTCGACGCATATGCGCTTCTGGACGAGAACGAGTCCACCGTCGGCGGGCTCACTCAAGATGAGCGGTGGCGCGCGGCTGCCTTGGCATCGACCGCCTTGCAGCTCGGCATCGACACCCTCGTCTCGACCGCACGTACGGTCGGGCGCTCGGACGTCGCCGATAATGACCTCGTGGCCATGATCCGTCCCGAGGAGCTGCCACCGATCTTTGGACACTACCTACGCATGACCGGAAACCTGGTGGTGAAGCAAATCCGGAAGGGTAGGCACACGAAGACGGAGAAGGCGCCATCGGTGGCCGACCTCTACCACCAGGGCATCGACAGCCACCTGCCCTGCCTCGGCCTGGTTAAGTTGACGGCGTCTTTGAAGGGTGACCCTGGCGTGGCGTCCGAGGTCGATTCGATGTTCACACGCCTGCGCCGTGCAGCACGAGCAGTTGACGAATTGCTGGCCGCTCTGTCCCGGACCAACGGACAAGGCGCACCTACCGTGGACACCGTCGAGCACGTCAGTGAGGCGTTCGACCGGGAGTTGCTCTACCTCACCGCCGCATTCGACACCTACGGCCGCCTGTTCCGACGACTTCTCAACCCGAGTGACAACGTCCGCAATGGCCCCCGATCGTTGCACTCGAGTAAATTCATCGAGGAGTACCTCGAACCGAACTACCCCGACGATCGTGCACTCGTCGCGGTGCGAGCGCTGCAGCCCTACGCCTTCACCTGCGCCACCCTGCGCAACCGAATCCATGAATCGGTTCTCCCGACCGGCGCGTACCTCACACGCAGCTACGGCGGCGCGAGCACCGTCGCGATCGACTTGTCCGAAATCGAGAAACTCGAACTCGACCAGGATCACGTGGACCGTCTTGGTGTGTGGATGTCGACACCGCCAGACGCTTTGCACGCACCAGCTCGTCCGGTGAGCGACATGGCGACCACCGCTATCGGATTGCTGATGGCCGGCCTGGAGTACATAGACGCGTTCTCCCGCCTCATCCTGTGCACACCGCCTGCCGCTGCGACGTCGAAGGCGCACGTCTTGTTGGGCGCCGCCCCGGCCGCCCCGGACGTGCAGGTCCCTCAGAGTCCACAGGAACAGTTCTATCGAGACTTCTTCGGGTGGGACCCCGCGATCCGGTCCTCAGCAATCGCGGAGCCGCCCGAGTAGGCGAGGCCCGAAATGACAAGTGTCAGCCGCGGTGTCAACCGTCCCGTTGCGCCGGCCCGGAGCTTCGTAGTCCGGGGCGATCACCCCGGACAAGGCCAATATGGCTAGGGTGCGGTCCGTGTCGGCACCTCGTCCCTATTCGGAACCTTGTTGCCCGAAGCATCTCAAGGATGATGGCGGATCGCCGAGAAGCACATGCCCCACCATCACGGCTGGGATGGCGGGCGGCGAAATTTCGCGGCGCGCCTCGAGTCTGGGCCGCGGCGACCTCACCGGCGCCGCGAATCGAAACTCTTACCGATGGTGAGAGAGCAAGGCAACCCGTCGTTGCACCGAGCAGCATCACGAACTCCCTCGATAACTGGGGACTAGGCAATTCAAGAAGTCGTTTGAGACATGTCGAACTGGCTTCGCCTACTTGGATCAGCCCATTCGTTGAGCATGGAATGCGGCACATAAAGAGAGGAACCCCACGAGCGCAATGACCGAACCGAATTCAGAAATTAGCCCCGACGCCGTCGATGTAGTTGAGAGTCGAGCCCGTGCCGCAAACTGGGATGTGGAGTCCGGTTCAGTGGTAAATGCAGAGGGGGTTGGTGTTCGTAAGACTCCAACCACGTTATTTATCCCGAATGGAAAGGAGAAGCGTCCAGTCCGATTGGATGAAGAAAGGGCGCTTGGTCTTCTGGGTTTCGCGTTTGAGAATTATCGATTCCTGGGCGACTACATTGCGATCAATGATCACAAAAATGCCTACATGGAGGTACTTGTTCGAGGGGCGCGATTTGGAAGCCGTGAAATCCTCGCCCTTCCAGGGATTGAGGTGATGGCACCCGGCGATTCGGGGACCGAAAGCTTGGCCGATGCGGATGACGACGCAGATATCCTTACCGACGATGCTGCGGAGGATATCGTCCCCGGTCGCCGAATCGGCCCCACAGACGACTGGCGCCTGGTTATTGAGGATGGGAGGTGTCAGTGGAGCGCGGAAGTATCACCCGCCTCGGCGCATTTTCTGGCACTGGTTGATGGCCGGGGGGCTCGTATACGCCCCTTTGGCGTCAGAAGCCCGGTGACCGTGAAGCTCCGAGGGCTATCGTCTGTCACTCATGACGCTGCTACTCGGATGCTAGAGGACCACGTCGGTGCGTTGTTGTACGAGATTGATCTGCGCCACAACGTTCTTCTGGAGATGCCGAAGGCGGACCCGTATCGACTCGGAAGAGGGTTCCGTGGGCCGCGATCATATGGAGCATCTGTGGCTCTGCCTCGAGTTCGGTATCCGAGGGAGGCCCTGAGTCTGTACAGCTACGCACGGACCGCTAATTCTTTGCCATTGCTGCAGTTTTTAGCCTACTATCAGGTATTGGAGTTCTTCTTTCCTCACTATTCAAAGAAGGATGCGCTAAAACGTGTTAGGCAAGAGCTACTGGATCCTCGCTTTGATGCAACCGATGAAGCTGATTTGACACGGATCTTGAAGTTAAGTGAAAGCCGGGGTGGTACGTACGGAAAGGAAAGCGACCAGCTCAAGGTTACCGTCGCTAGCATTACGGATGATGCTGCGATCAGAGAATTCATTATGGACGTGCCGGGAATGCTGGAGTGCTTGGGCGACAAAAAGCGGATTAAAAGCGCTTCTTCGATCAATCTTAAAAATGAGAATAATTCGATCGTCGAGCAAATATCGTCCCGAATCTACTCAATTCGGTGCCGAATAGTTCACACAAAGTCAGACGGCGATGACGGATCAACGGAGCTGCTCCTTCCGGGGTCTCGCGAAACTGGACTGCTTGGTCCAGATGTAATTTTGCTGCAGTTCTTGGCGCAGAAGGCGATAGTGGCTGGTGCGACTAAGCTCTAGCCCCCTACCGGTTTCGGGCTCGGCGTGCGTTCGGGCTGGTTGTTCGTTCGGTGAACCGGCATCTCGTTTGGGAGCGAGCTTGCGGGGGTCATCGGTCAACGACCGGCAGTGTTCCTCCCTATCTCACGAAATCGCGGTTGTGAGGAATCACCTTCCCCTCCTTTGGCCGGGATCGACCAGCAGCTGCGCGAGGGCGTCCTGCAGTACAGCGATTGGTCCGCGGCGGTGTTTGATCCGGCCTTTCCAGGTCCAGCAGTATTGCCACCGGCTCTCTGGTGCCGTGCTGGGGTGGTCAACGATGGCGCACACAGATGAAAGCGATAGCTCAGCTGGATCGGAGTTGCTGCTCCTTCTCGGAATGAGCGGTGATCACCGCTGAGGGGGCGACCGCATGCGTCGATCGATGGCCCAGCGCCATCGCAGAGTCCGCGGCGAGTATGCGGATCAGACCGGAGGCCGCCGGACTGGAGGCGACATGCCCGAACACCTCCGGAAATGCCCGCAGCTCGTTGATTGTCATCGAGCTCGCTGCGAGTCTGGCCGTACCGGTCAATAAGAATCCGTCGTGGAAGGTGAACCCGGCGGTCAGAGCTTCGTTCGAGGCCGGGGTCTGCGCCCAGGTCGGCGAGCCTGGCGGCCTCGGAGACATTGGCTTTTGCGGCCCAGGCAGGTTGCGGGCGTCGGGGGCGCTCACAACGGCGCTGGGACGATTCAAGGCCGTCCGGACCGCCTCTAAACTTTGTGTGTGATCGGTAGCTCGGGGGCAAGACGTGGGAGCGTTGCAGGGGCTTCTGGCGACGCGGGAACTGAGTATCGGCGGGGGGTTGCGGCCTACGCGGTGGCATGTGGTTTATCCGGAGTTCCGCTCCCCGGGGTCGAAATTCCACCCGCTTACGGGCTAGTGGCGTCGGTGTCGTTAGAGACAGACGATCCGGTCGACGATGTCAGGATCGATTTCGAGTCAGGTTGGCAGGCATTCGTGCAGGCCAAGCGAAGCTTGAACGCTGGGAAACCGCTCCGCGAGGCGGTTGCCCAGTGGACTCAGGCCGTAAAGGCGGGGTTGGACCCTGGGAAGGATCGCCTGGTGATCGTGGCGGGAACCCTCAGCGGCCCGATGAAAGACCTGCAGCGCGTTCTGAATCGCGGGCGGACCGACCATCCAGGTTCTCCCACGAACAAAGAGGCGAAGGTTTTGTCCGACGTTCGCGGTCTCCTCGGGGATTTGGACGAGACCGAGCGGGATTTAGCCCTGCAGTGCGCGGTGATCTGGGAGTTACGGGTGGAAGAGGTGGACGAGCCCGACTCACAGCAGGCCGTAAGCCACTTGCGTCACGTTGTTGCCGACAGCGCGTACGATTCTGCGCGCCAGGCATGGGACGCTCTGCTTAGACTCTCAGGACGTGCTGCACGGTTGCGCGGAGGGCACGAGCTCGCGGGTTGGCTAGGTGCACTACATGGTGAAGGCATCACGATCAAAGGCGCGGGAGGAACGCCGGCAGCTGTGCTTGAACGCCGGCGGCTGGCAGTAGAGCGATATCGTGCACGCCTAACCCGAGAGGGGACTGAGCTCGACTTACGTACGCTGGGAGCAGAGTTGCCGAGCCTGCCTCTTGAGGAGGCGGACGCGGACGTTCGTGTCAGGTCGGGCAAGGACGATCGGCACGATGGTCGGTTGATTTGGGCTTTCCTTCGCCGTGGCCGCGTCATATTGACCGGGCTTCCAGGTGGTGGGAAATCTATGGCGTTGAAATCGCTAGCAGGTCAGCTGGCTTCGAATCGCGACCTTCCCTTTCCAGTGCGTGCCTCGCTTCGCCTGGTCAATAGTGCGGATGGGGGCACTAGCTTCCGAGATCGGCTAATTGCGGTCGCGGTCCGCGACGATAGTCCAGCAGATCGAGAGATTCTCACTGTCGAGATCAATGACCGGCTGGATCGTGGAGCGGGCATCGCGCTGCTACTCGACTCGCTCGACGAGACCTACGCCCAGCGTGCGAGGGTGGTCAGGGAAATATCTGAGCTGGTTGCTGGTCTGCCGGAGAGCGTGTGCATTCTGTTGGCCACACGAGATGTTGCTTACGGACAAGCCACCACTCTTGGATGGTCGACGTTGCGTCTTCTCCCACCGTCCACTGCTGAGAGTACGGTCTCCGCTGTTCTGGAGGCCGCAGCACTGCGGACCGAGATCGAGGCAATTGAGAGACCCGGTTGGGTTTCCGAGCGCGAGACATGGGTTCAGTCTGCGCTAGAGCAAGACGAACTGTTACGCGAAACCCCGCTCATTCCTGTGTTGTTGGCGCTTCTTGCAGCGCGGCGGTCGACCGAGTCGCTTCCGATGCAACGCGCACGGATTCTTGAAGCCGTCGTCACGGATGTCGTAGCTGGACGTGAGATAGAGCGCGGAGATGGTCGGGCCCTGGGGCCGCTGCCGGGCTATGCACTGAGCACGGCGAGTATGCAGGCATTCGCTGCGGAGGCTACGGCGATCCTGAATGGTCAGGGGCACGTCGTCGCAGCGATGGTCGTCGACGCCGTTGCTGGTGCCCTTCGTGATCCCTGGGGTTTGACGTCGGCTCAGGCGACGGTCGCGGCGCGGGAAGCCGTGCGCCTATTCGACGAGACCGGAATTTTTGTCCTGTCCGGGGCCGACGAGTCCGTTGCTCCCCGGATCGCGTTGTTCGCGGAGATCGGAGATGCGATGCGAATTGCCTCGCGCCCGGACGAAATCCCGGAATGGGTGGACGCACGGATTTCAGGCCAGCAGTTTGAACCCCTGGTTCTTGCTTGCATACTCGACACAGCGGTGGTGTCGGCCGTATTTAACTGCCTTCAGGAGAACCCATATAGCGATAGGCTGGCAACGGTACTGGTTCAGGCGTTCAGGGACGGAGCCGAACTCGACGATGAAATGATTCGGCAGGTCTGCGAATGCTTGATCGCTCACATAGCCGAGGGCACGTCCGAGGGGTGGCAGAGCTGGGAGGCTCTCCTAGCTCTCCCTATTCCGGCCGAGCTTCGTGCATCTGCTGAGGCGGCCGCAGCGCATTATGGTCGCGAGCGCAGCATCGTTGCTCATGCGTCGATGGAGCTCCTATTCCACGCAGGAGGCCACGGCGTTGAGAATCCCGAGGTGCTGACCGAAGTGCTTGCTCTGCAGTCGTTGCCGCACGAATCGTCGTGGGGTGTAAGCGCCATACTCGATCTACGATCCTGGATCACGGACAGTACGTTGACGACGACGCAGAAGAAGGCCGCAGAACTGCTGCTGGACGAGGTTCCGCAAACTGCGCCCCTGGTTGTTGCATGCGCTCTGGAAGCTCCGAGCGGGCTTCAAAAATCTCTGATCCAGCTCCTTGCCGAACGGGGATTCGACGATGAGGCACAGACGATCCGCGATTCGGTCGCACAGACGCTTGAGAACAAGCTTCCGTCGTGGAGGCCCGACTACGACGACTCCGTCTACGCTCACTTTCTCCGACTCGTCGCCGACCACCCAACGACCGAGCTATCGATCACCCAGGCAATCCGTGTCGATGACCTGGCAGACTTTCTCGCAACTTTAGAAATGAATGATGGTGGGGTGGTTCGCCTCCACGAGAAGTCGGACGACTTTCTCAGGGATCTCATTGCGTTGACAGCATCCCTGTACAAATTCGATCAAACAGTTCTTAGTGCTCAAGCGGAGATCGTACTGGCGCGGATGGAGCACTGGACAAGCAATGACCCCTACTTCGCATTGTTCGACAACGCACAGGAACGTTCAGGTCCTGATTGGTCAACAGTGAGTGATCGCGAGGCGGCCGCATGGTTGCTCGTACGCTTGTTTGCACTCGGCCCTGGCCAGTCGCGTTACGCGGCGAGAACCCTGTGGGAGGCTCCCATCGCGCAGGAGGCGGCGCCGGTGTTGAGGTCTTCGCTGACTGTGCTTGCACGCAGTCCCAGACATCTGCATATGGCTGCGGCGACGTTGGCGTCGCTTGAATCAGGGCCCGAACCTGACTGCTGGGTGCAGAGCGATGACCCGGTGCTACGGGCCGTGGCGGCACTAACTATCCGGCCGATAAGCGGAGACGCTGTCAGTGACCAGCTCAGAGCGCTGCTGAACGACCCTGACGGTCACGTCCAAGAGGCAGCGATCAAACACATCAACGCCGCGAAGCCGTCGGACTTGATAGAGCTACTTGATGAGGTGGTCAACCGGCCAAACCCGGGGTGGATGTGTTTGAGTTGTCGGACCGTAAACCAACCTCCGGGCCAGACATCGTGCACGAACGACCAGTGCTCACGTGGAGGAGCGAATCCAGCGAAGCTTGCGAGCATGTTCCTTGAGGGTCACACCTCGGATGGGCTTTCGGTGTTGGGATGACGCGGGGATCGCGGACCGTCGTCGGCGGGCGGTGATCGCCGCGACCGCATCGGGGTGACTGGCGGCTGGTTTCGGCCCGCGTGCTGGGACAATCGTCCCAGCACCGAACACCGAGCATCCCCGCCCAAACGAGCGAAGTTGACGAACGAAAGTGCTGTCGCAACCGGGGTATTTGACTCAGCGCGTCGCTTGGCGGACCAACGGCCGCCGGTCCCCGGTCCGGAGACCGCCGGCGGGGACCAGCGAGCCAGGATGGCAGCGCGGCTCACGGATGGCCCCTGCTCGGGTAGCTTGGGACCAGATCCTGCAGGACGGACGACCGCTCGTCGTCGCCGCACGGTTCGAATGCGGTGACGTTCTTGTCGGTGCAGGTCCCGCCGACGGCGGCGCGGGCGATCGTGGACACAGAGGCGGAGGCGCTGAACGCCCTTCTGACGGTGATAGGACCGGATCGGGAGCTTTGGGGGACGAAACCGGACCCGCTC
The DNA here is from genome assembly GCF_058628105.1 of Rhodococcus sp. G6(2025). Classification (NCBI taxonomy): domain Bacteria; kingdom Bacillati; phylum Actinomycetota; class Actinomycetes; order Mycobacteriales; family Nocardiaceae; genus Rhodococcus; species Rhodococcus sp. G6(2025). Next base: position 1,535 of record NZ_CP179751.1, on the reverse strand, counting down.
GCCCCGGGGTGGCCCGCCTGGGACCTGGGAAACCGCCCTCTGGGCGCTACCGGGGATCGGCGATACGAAAGCGACGAAGTTGATTGCCCGCAAATGTCCTCGGCTATACCCGATCTTCGCGTGGATGGACGGGGTAGAACCGCGGCCTCGGAGAGCTCTTTGACCTGGGGAGATGACACGTCCCGGACTGAGGGTCGGAGGTGCCGCCGAAAAGGGGTTGTTCGGCTGCCGGTGGGCGTGTGGTCGGCTTACCGTGATCGCATGGGGGTTCGCGACCGTCGTGGATACCGTGTGGAGGAGGGGCGATGACTGCGAAGTTCGAGCTGTTCAAGGACGCGGCGGGCAAGTTCCGGTTCCATCTGAAGGCGGCTAACGGGGAGATCATCGCGGCGAGTCAGGGTTACTCCTCGAAGGCGGTGGCTCAGAACGGGATTGCGTCGATCAAGGACAATGCCGCATCCGCTCCCACTGAGGATTTGACCTGACCTCTGATGGTCCCGGTGGCGTCGATGAGGCGACGACCCCGGCGGGGTCGGGGCGGGGTTGGCGGATTTCGCTGGGGGTGTGCGCGGGTCTGCTGCTGGGGTTCTTCTGTTATCTGCCGGCGGTGCTGCTGTGGCAGCACTACGGGGATGTTCCGCAGCCGAGGGTGTATCCGCATGGCTCATTCACTTCGTTCGGGTCGGATCCGCCGCCGGCTTCGTATTGGGTGAGTTGGGCGGGACCAGTGGTTGTGGTGGTGGTGTGCGGGTTGATGACGGTTCCGTGGCGGCCTGCCCGGCAGTTCGCTCTGCTGTTGGTGGGTGTGTTCGTGCCGATGGCGGCGTGGTTCTTCATGTCGATGGAGTTGTTTTTCACCCCCGACTGAACCGCCGGCGAAGCGCTGAATCTGTTTGGTTTGACGGCGGCCCGCACCCGACTTCCGGGGTGCGGGCCGTGTGCTGTGTGGGACCGTAACGGTGCTGTGACCTGGTGTGATGACATGTCCCCGGTTTGTGATGTTGGGGGTGCCGGCGACTTGTTCGGGGGAGTGCCGGCGTCGGGGTGACGGCGGGAGAGCGGGTGTCTGTTTCGCCCGATTTTGAGCCTTTTTGAAAGTTGTTGAATAGCAATGTGTTTGGGTAATCATTTGGTGAATAAGTCTTTAGGCGCGGTATGCACAAATAATAGCTTGTAAGGTTCGTAATCTGTTATTAATCAACAGTTTTGGGTGTTTCGGGTTTTTCGACTGGTTTTGGGTTGCGTTGAGGGTGGGGTGGTACGCTGTGGGTATGACATGGAGCGGCGCGGGAAGGCGAGTGGGCGGCGGGTTGGGCGCACTTGCCCGCTTCCTTAGCTTCGTTGGGGCGTGGGGGACCGGATCGAACGGGACGAGTAAAAGCGAAGGTGAGAAATCTAATCTCGGAAACCCAGAGGAGCGAAGCGACTCGATCGACGGCAACGGGAATGGACCCACTGCGAGCCGCGCAGCGGCTCCCTGGTGGGGAGCGAAGCGACCCGCCCCGTCTCCCGGTGCGGAGCACCGGGAGCAGCGC
>NZ_CP179752.1:0-442841 GCF_058628105.1 Rhodococcus sp. G6(2025) | reverse complement strand
CCGCGGCGCTGCTCCCGGCGCTCCGCGCCGGGAGACGGGGCGAGTCGCTTCGCTCCCCGCCAGGGAGCCGCTGCGCGGCTCGCAGTGGGCCGATTCCCGTTGCCGCCGATCGAGTCGCTTCGCTCCTCTGAGTTTCCGAGATTAGGTCCTTACCTGCACTTTTACTCGTCACGTTCGATCCGGTCCCCCACACCCCAACGAGGCTGGGGAGGCGGGAGGGTGCGCCCGACCCGCCGCCCACTCGCCTTCCCGCGCCGCTCCATGTCATACCCACAGCATACCACCACACCCACACGCAACCCAAAACAGTCGAAAATCCCGAAACACTCAAATCTATTGATCCACAACAGATTACGAACCTTACAATCTTACTTTTGTGCACAACACACGTAAATACTTATTTACCAATCGATTACCCAACTATATTGCAAATCAACAACTTTCAAAAAACGCTCAAAACCGGACGAAACAGACACCCGCGCACCCCGACACCCCGGCGCCGACACTCCCCCGAACACGTCACCGGCGCCCCCACATCACAAACCGGGGACATGTCATCACACCAGGTCACAGCACCATTACGGCCGCGAGTGCCGAGGTCGCGTCGATCCCACCCACAACCCCCTGCACACCGCCCAGAATGGGCAGCAGGGAATTCAGCAGTGAATCGCGTCGCTCGCGGCGACGCCTGGGGAGGAAGTACGTCATGGTGTTCGAGAGATTCTCCGATCAAGCCCGTCAAGTGGTCGTCCTCGCCGCCGGCGCCGCCCGCACCCACCACCAGAACTCCGTCGGCACCGAACACCTGCTGGTCGGGATCTTCGACGCCGGCGGCCCCGGAGCGGCGGCGCTGACCTCGTGGGGTGTCACCGCGCCGGCCCTCGAGAGCAAGCTCGGCGGTGTCAGCGCACCGGCGGGCTCCGCTCCGGCGGTTGGGCACATCCCGTTCACCCCGAAGACGAAGAAGGTCCTCGAGGGCAGCCTGCGCCAGACCGCCCTGCTCGGGCACGAGGAGATCGGCACCGACCACCTACTCCTGGGTCTGCTCGACGACCCCGCCTGCACCGGCGCTCAGATCCTCACCGACCTTGTAACCCTCAGCATCGGCGAAATGCGTGAGCACCTCAGACGCGAACTGGCGCAGCAGCCCACTTCCGGCCCCGCCCACCGCATCCCCATCCGGCTCAGCGCCGACGAATACACCCGCGCCCACGCTGCCGCCCGCACCGCCGGCCAGAACCTCGAAACCTGGATCCACGACCGCATCACCGACGCCCTCGAACAACCCGAATAGCAAGCTCAGTTGGGGGTGAAGAACAGCTCCACCGATACGTTCGAACACCCCGTACGCCGAGGAGTCCTTCGGTGCCTCCATTTCCAGGTCTTGGGCACCTTCCGTGGCCTTCACCCTGACGGAGCGGGCTCGGCACTCCCTCTTTCCCACCCAAAGGGGCGGGATACCCTAACGACGCCGCAGGTTTCGCTTCATGCCACCGGCCGCATCTTCGCTCCCCCTATTACAGGGCTTTCGACACTGGGCTCCGACCCGACCCGTTTCCAGACCGAGCCGCCAGTCTGCTACCGGGCCTCCTGGCAGCTACCCGGACCGGACTTCCACCGGCAAGCGACGACGAGCTTACGAACACGACAAGATCGACTACCTCGAACTCATAGCCACTCCTCTCGTGTTCTGCTGGACGCACCCCAGATCGGATACAGCCGCGGGCGTTTGCGGGCGATCAGCTTCGTTGCCTTCGTCCAGCCCACGACCCGCAGGCCGCGGAGGGCGGCTTCCAGGTCCCAGGCAGGCCACCCCTGGGTCAGCGGGTCCGGTTCGACGACCAGGCCCCGATCCGGGCCTACCGCACTCAGAAGGGCGTTCAGCGCCTCCGCCTCGGTGTCCAGGATCGCCCGCGCCGCCCTCGGGGGGGGACCTGCACGGACAGGAACACCCGCCGCGACCAGATTGTCCGCGGTGAACCGGTCCGCCTCCCCCGCCCGATTACCGGTGCTGGACCAGGAATCGAAGTGCGCGCCGACGTAGCCGTCGTCGCCCAGATACGGGCGGTCATAATACTTCGTCAGCGCCGCGATCGCCGCAGCGTTCGAGTTCCGTCGCGAGGGTGGTCGTCGGCAGCCGCAATGTCACACCCCGCACCCTCTCACCCTTCAGGTGCCGGTTTGGTACGCGTACATCATGAGGCTTGACTCGACGATCAACAGTTTGGACAACCACTCGGGCCCCGGGTACGTCTATGTCAGCCGTGATCACGGTCACCGTGCATGAAGTGCTCATCGACCATGGCGAAATGGACTCGAAGTACCGCGGAGAAGGCGAACAAGGACGAGTCGCCGCTCTGATCAACCACCACAATCTGTCTACCCGAGGTGAAGTTCGAGCACCCTAAGTTCTGGACGCTGATCCACATTCGTAACCTCACAGCGTGACGATCCAGGCTTCTGACTTCTTCCGCCAGGTTCTTGTAAAGGACCCATGGGGCGGGAAATCGACCTTGTCCCAAGACGAACTCGACGAACAACGTCTATCAGATCTAATTCAGCAACCAGAGGTCGGGAACACTGACATCGACGTCAGCCTGGCCCTGATGGATCTGGTACGCGACGATCTGCTTCTGTCTGGCACAGGAGGAGGCGCTGCGCTCACTGATCCCACGATGCGACTAGCAATCAGAGCACTCAACCGGTGCACTCAGCGCACTGGCCAGGAATTCAAACTTCCGTTCAGGGATCACACCACTTGGCGGGCGTGGTGGATCCGCAACGAGGCCTCGGGATCTTGGCAGGCTCGTCGCGACCTACTTAGCGATCTCTTCGACGAGCCATACGCCAAGTTCGTCGCCAGGCAGGATCGCACACTCGACTCGACACTCTCCGACGCAATATCCCCGCACGCCCGGCTTGGTTGGCCGAGTATCGACACCGAGATTGGCGAGCTCCGACGGCACTTCAGGTCCGCGACGACACCCCAGGACTATCGCGCGATTGGGAACGACTGCGTGCACACCCTCGAACGGCTCAGCCAACAGGTGTACAACCACGATCTCCACACACCTGCCGGCGAAGAGGAACCAGCAGTCGCAAATACCAAACTGCGGCTCACACGTTTCATCGAGGCACGCCTCCCGGGTTCCGAGAACGCGGAGATGCGCAAGTTCGCACGCTCAGCCATTGAGTTGGCCCAGGCGGTAAAGCACTCGAGCACTCCGACTAGAACCAAAGCCGGGATCAGTGCTGACGCGGTCATCATGCTCGCCAACATGCTTAGACGTCTGGATGAGCCGTCCGAATGAACCTCAGTATGCCCGCGACAGCCGGTGCGTCAGCCATGTAGATCATGCGAATGACGGCGAGTTACTTAGACGAAGAATGCTGAGCACCGCGGCGCAAGTACCTGTCACGATTGTGGAGTCGTAGCGCTCATGCACGGCATCCAACGCACAGAAGGCAGACAATGACGGGACTTGATCTTGGGAAGCTAAATAAGCGATCGGTTGTCGACACCGCAACCGAGCCACGGCGAATCTTCTCTGCATTGCCATCGCGGAACTCCAAATACGCACGCCCCTGGGACGTCCAAACCCAGGTGTGGGACCTTTGGCACGAGCAGCGGGACAAGTCCGATCTGTTGGTGAAGATGAACACGGGCGGCGGCAAGACCGTCGTTGGTTTGATGATGCTCAAGAGTTGCCTTAACGAGGGCGCCGGCCCGGCCGTCTACATCACGCCTGACATCTACCTCGCCGATCAGGTCCGCTCCGAAGCGGACGCCTTGGGTCTCGAGACCACCACTGACCCCCATTCGGGGCGTTTCCAGTCAGGCAAAGCCATCCTCGTCACCTATGTCCACAAGGTGATCAACGGTCTATCGGTCTTCGGGGTCGTGGGCGATTCACGACAGCACTTGGAGATCGGCTCGGTGCTGATCGACGACACTCATGCCTGCCTAAACACTCTTGAACAGCAGTTCACCCTTACGATCCCGCGCGCGCATAAGGCCTACAACGCCCTGGCCGGCGTATTCGACTCCGCGCTACGTGAGCAATCCCCGTCAGCGTTCCGCGACCTCGCTGAGAACGTCGCGGGTGTGGCACTGCGCATTCCCTATTGGGCGTGGGCCGACAACCGTGAACAGGTTCTCGACGTACTCCATCCGCATCGCGAGACTGCCGAGTTCAAGTTCGTGTGGCCACTCATACACGAAGTGCTGCATCTCTGCGATGCGGCAATCTCTTACAAGAGCATCGAGATCAAACCTCCATGCCCTCCAATCGACCGGATTCCGAGTCTGGCGGCGGCAAAGCGTCGGATCTATCTGACCGCCACATTGGCCGACGACAGCGTGCTCGTTACGCACTTCGATGCAGATCCATCAACCATCGCGACCCCAATCACCCCCCAAACTGCGGATGATCTGGGCGACCGCATGATCCTTACTCCGCTGGAGACCCATCCGGGCACTACCGATGAAGAAGTTCGCGACTTCCTGGTCGAGCAGGCCCAGCACCATAATGTTGTCGTCATTGTGCCGTCCAAACGGCGGTCGGAATGGTGGGCGGAGACGGCCGACGCAGTTCATAACAGCGAGTCGATTCATGACGGCGTCCAGGCGCTCCGTGCAGGCCATGTAGGGCTTGTGGTCTTGATCAGCAAATATGACGGTATCGACCTACCTGGCGATGCCTGTCGCATCCTCGCTCTCGACGGGCTCCCTGAGGCCTATGGTTCCTTGGACCGTCTCGAAGCGCTCGCGCTGGACGAAAGCGACGCCATGATCACTCGCCAGATCCAGCGCATCGAGCAAGGTATGGGTCGTGGCGTGCGGTCGAATGATGATTACTGTGTGGTCCTACTCCTCGGATCGAAACTGACCCAGCGACTGCACAAGTCCGGTGGGGCGGTCAAGTTCAGTCCGGCCACACGGGCGCAGCTCGTTCTGTCGGAGCAGGTCGCCGACATGTTGCACGATGCCAAGGCTTCCTTCAGCGACCTTGAGGGCGTCATCAATCAGTGCCTTGATCGTGATCCCGAATGGGTCACGGCCAGTCGCGACGCGCTTGATGGAGTTACCTACCCAACTTCGAGCAACATTTCCCAGGTTGCGATCGCTCAGCGAGAGGCATTCCGACTTGGCGAACTAGGCCGGTACAGCGATGCGCGCGCCGCGATGAACGACGCGATTAACGCAGCCAACGGTGATCGCCGAAATCAGGGCTGGCTCAAGCAGCGCGCAGCCGCGTACCTGCATCTGATTGATCCGGCCGCCGCATTGCAGTTACAAAAGTCTGCCCAAACAGACAACAAGGCGGTGCTCCGTCCCAGGGATGGAGTCGAGTACCACCGACTGAACAGCATCGCCGACCAAGCGCGCCAAGCCTCAAACTATCTGGCCGCGAAGTACGGCAACGGAAATGAGTTAATCGTCGGAGTAGCGGCGTTGCTTGACGACCTCATCCCTGATCCCGATCACGCCGCTGTCGCCAGGTTTGAACAGGCAACACACGATCTCGGGCTGCACCTTGGACTCGGCGCCCAACGACCGGAGCGTGACACAGGCGAAGGCCCAGACGTGCTGTGGTCCTTAGGCGAGCTCAAATATCTGGTCATCGAATGCAAGAGCGGCACCACAACTGAGGCGATTTGGAGGCACGACGCCGAACAGCTGTCACACTCCATCGACTGGTTCGACGAGAAGTACGACAGCACGTGCACCAAGACTCCCGTAATGATCCACAACACCTCAGAGCTCCACAGCAACGCTTCTGCGCGCCCAGGAGCAAGAGTGGTTACCTTTGCCAAGCTCAGCCAGCTTCGTGAAGCCGTCACCAAGTACGCTGCCGCCTTAGCTACCGATAACGCGTACCGTGAGCCCGAAAAGGTAAGTCAGCAGTTGGCTACGTGGCATTTAAACGGTAAGAAGATCGCCCAACATTGGGGCAGTGCCCCGCGCAAGCAGTAGGAGCTCAAACGAGCTAACGCTCGTACCCACCTCGTCTCGAAAGACCCTTGCGCGCGCGGAGTGACGCCGCCCCGGTTCCAGCTTCGGTGGAACCGGGGACGGGGCTCTCCTAAAGCATCACTCGCAGCCGCCGCCTCCCCACCGCCTTCGCACACACGGTTCAGCCGAAACCGCATGCAGCACTATGCACAGGCGTGGAAACAGTTCGACATGCCACAGAGATAGCACTGCACTCGGTCGGCTGCCTCCGTCCTGATCGCGGAGGGACGCAGGGACCGGGAAGCCGTCCCGGCGATCACTCACATCACGATGCGCTGGAGTGCCTTCGCCGAGTCGACGATCGCCGGATGATCCAGATCCAGGGGTTCGACCCGCACCAGCGCGGGCCGCAGCCAGGAGGCCAGCACCGACCACTGCGGGCGGTGATACGACCACCACGACACCGCCTGCCACGCCCGATCCCCCGTGTGCGGTTCGGTCTCCGACCAGATCCGATGCCCCCACCCCTGCGTGACCGTCAGATTCCGGGTCACCACCTGCGTCGGGCGCAACCCCAACCGCACCAACTGGGCCGGATCGTCCAGGTCGAGCACCCGCAGATCATCGGGCAACTCAAACACCCCGAGCGCGCGCCGCGACCCGGGGAGTAGCGGGAACTCCAACATCGACGCCTCCCAGCGGGCGAGGTTCCCGAAACTCTCCCCGCACGCCGCCTCGGCCAGCCGGGAGAGATACCAGACGTGATAGTCCGGGTGATCGATCCGGCCGCCGCGCTGCGGTCGGTGCTCGTACAGCGGGTGCCCCGGCTCCCCCGGTGCCGCCGCGGACAGGTAAGGGAAGATGCGGTAGACCAGCACTCAGGCGGCCCCGCCCCACGCCTGCGCATCCAACGCTTCGAGCACCGGAGCCGGGCCGGACAGTTGCAGCACATCGAGCGGACGCGCCCCATCGAGATACGCGTTGGCGCTCTCGAGCCAGGTGCGGGCGGCCGTCTCCCCCCACACCAGGCGGGCGCGGGCCAGGACATGCTCGAGGTCGATCAACAGCGGCGCCGCGGCCGGACCCGGCCGCTCCACACCCTTGATCCACCGCGAGGGCTGCGACCGGTTCACCCCGACGATCGCCGCGAGCTGCGTGCCACCGAACGCGCCGGTCAGGTACCGCACCCGCTCCACCGACAACGGATCATCGGCGGCCACCCGCGGCGACCTACCACCGTGACCACTCGCCCGCGCCGCACGCCCCGCGGCCTTCTTCGCCGCAGCCGGCGTTGCTTCGTCTCGTGCCTTCACCGTCGCCATACCCTCACTCTACCCAACATTTCTGTTGGGCAGAAGGAGGGGTCGTGCCACCCGCGCTGGGCGGCCGTCTCGACCGGGGTAGTCGCAATGCCGCGAATCAGAGAAAAGGATCTACTCGTCGAGCGACAAGGCCGGCGGATTGCAGCGAAGCGGCTCAGTTCGCCGACCGCCAGCGGTCCTCACCATCGGAGCCGGGAGCGCAGACCATCGGGGTGCCCTTGGTGGTCACCCCGGTGGTACCGGGAGTGCTGCAGTAAGAACCCGGATGCACCGTGCCGGTGGATGATTGCTCACCAGTGGCGACCGGCGGCGGCGTGTACTGAGTCGTGGGCTGAGACTGGTTGCGCGGTCGCGAGGTCGATCCGCAGAGGGCGTCACCGTCAGAGCCCATCGCTTCGCGCCAGTCCGCATCGCTGCACGAGTACTCCAGCGATCGAGTCGGGGCAGGTGGGACCGGCGCGGCCTGCGTCGTCGGCACATACCCCTCCGTGGTGACCTCAGCCACCTCCTTCGTGATCTCAGCCACCTCCGGTTCTCGCGGCGCCGGTGCAGGTGAGGTCGTCGTCGACGGCGTCCGGGACGTCGGCGCCGGGACCGTTGTCCTGGTCGTGGTCGTCGGAGCAGCCGAGCTGGTGACGGTGGCGACGACCGGTGCCGAGTCCGGCCGCTGGTCCTGCCCGGCCGCCGCCGCGACGATCACGAAACCGGCACCGAGGGCGACCACGCCGAGAAGCCACGGCCAGCTCCGTCGTTTGGTTCCGCCCTCACTCGGGTTGCCGGTGCCGGCAGTGGCGAAAACCTGGGCCCGGGCGTCACTGCCCCTGGGGTGGGTGTGCCCCGTCCACTGGTGACCGTCCCAGTACCGATCGAGGGCAGGGTCGTAGGGATCGGGGTGCCAGCCGGCGGGAGGGTTCATGTCGATCCGTTCTCAGCGATGGTGTCCGCAGGAACGTCGCACACGGCGATCGGTGCGTTACAGCTGCCACGTTCCCCGAACGGGGAACCAGTGAACAGCTCACCCCCGACAGGGCCAGGTTCGCCTGGACCGCGGGGCGAAGGCCAGCAACGCGGACGGCGAGTTCCCGGCATCTGCGCGTCGACAGGATCCCCGGCCGGGGGACCGACTCAGTCCACCCCGTGTGCCACCGGGCCGCGACCGTGGTGCGGCGCGGCACCCCGGTGACCGCGGCGTCGGGGTCGGGGCACCCCACGACCGTCGCCACTTCCCCGCGTTCCGTCGGTCACCGCCCTCGCATTTCCCGCACCCCGAGTCCGGACAACTCGCCCAAGGAGTGTGCGCGGACACCCCGGGACCGCAGGGTAGTCACGGTCTCCGCTTCGTCATCGACGAACCGGAGACAACCACGACCCGACGACCCGACAGTGACCGGCCTTGACGTCGACGGCGCCGCGGTGATCGCCGCACGAGAGCGGCGCAGCAACGCCCGACCCAACGGAAACCCTCTCCCGCTCAACCACAACCGGTCCCGAGCCGCGTACGAGACCGGCCAAGTCGTAGAAAAGCGCAACAACGGTGGCGGGCGCACCACCACCCCGGAACCCACTGATCGATCCCCGAGAGTTGCGCTACCACGAAGAGGCCGAGCAGCTCCCCGGTGGACTCCGACAGACCCGCGAGCATGTCACGCCGCCGGACCCTCTAGGGTGGCGGTCCGAACACCCAGAACATGAGGAAGCAACAGGCATGGCCACCGACTACGACGCCCCCAGAGTCACCGAATCCGACGACACGGCGGACACGTCCCTCGAACAGCTCACCGCCAGCAGGAAAGACACCCAGTCCCCCGCCGTGGACGTCGAAGACAGCGACACCGCCGAATCCTTCGAACTGCCCGGCGCCGACCTGTCCGGCGAAGAACTCACCGTCCGCGTCATCCCCAAACAGGCCGACGAATTCACCTGCACCAGCTGCTTCCTCGTCCACCACCGCAGCCGCCTCGCCGACGCTGCGCAACAAATCTGCCGCGACTGCGCCTGAGAACGTCGGAGCATCCGAGGACCCGGACACCACCAGGCTGAGCGGTCCACCAATGTCACTGCATCGCACACACTTGCCCCGCCGGAGCGGCAGCCGGCCATCGCCCCTCCACGGACCTCCCGGCGGCCCGGCGACGCGGTGGGGCGGGCGGGGCTCGAACCCGCGACCAATGGATTATGAGTCCACGACTCTAACCGACTGAGCTACCGCCCCATCCCCACCATCGTGGGCCGTGCTGATGCTACCGGCCACCCTGCTAGCCGTAGCCCCGGCCCGTACCGAGGACAGTCTTCATGCGCGGCCGAAGAGCTGCCGCACACCACCGTCCTCATCGACCGCATACAGCGCCATCCCCAACAGATCCAGAATCCGCTGAGGTGCCCGCCCCGCCGCGTCCACCGATCCAGGCTCGTCACGCACGACCAACGCAAACGACACCGACTGATCCGCCTCGCTCGGCATCCGCCTCACCAACTGCCCGATCGCGGTATCGACATCCAACCCCGGCACGGTCGTCGCGCCCTTGACCTCGGCGTAGAGCCGACGACCGTCCTTCTCGGCAACGATATCCACGACATCCGAATCGGTCACCACCGTCCACCCGTGAGATGACAACCACCTCGCGAAGTCCCGAACCACGCGAGCCTCATCACCTCTCATACCCGACACGGTAAGCCAGAAGCCTTAGTTCCGAACAACACCACAGCGCGAATCACGTCCGGTGCGGCTATGTTACGACTCAGGCATACCCCGACAGATCATGCGGTGGGATCGAAGTACCCCCTCCGGGACCTCACCCACGTCATTCATGTAATCGACTGACTGCTATCGAAATTCGTGTGCACGATGTGTGACGCCGACCAGAACCGGCCACGAAGCGGCTGCCGTCGATCACTCTCCCCGGTGTCGGCCGGGTGCCCGCACGCCCGAATCCCGGTCCGGGGTCGGGTCCGGGGCGGAGCGGTGGAAGCCCGGATCGATGGTCAGGTCTTCGGTGTCGGCAAAAACCAGTCGCCCGTCGTCGAGCGCGACCGCCCACCGATGCACCGGCGCCCACTCATGCCCACCACCGCCAGGATCGGTCACCGCCGCATAATCCTCGACAACCTCACCGGTGAGATCGGCCCCGGCGCTCCTGCGGACCAACACCCGGACACCGACCGTCAACTCCGGGCCACCGACCGGCCGGCTGCCACTGTTTCGGGCCATATTGATGCACCTCTTCGCTCGGCGAAACTCCCGAGATCGAGCATAAGCACCGACCGGCCCGGTACGCGACCCGACCTGCACGAACACCACCCGCGCACGGACAGCTGCAGCATCCGACCCTACGGTGCCGTCGGCGGCCACCCAGATACGCCCAACACACAACCGACGCGCTCCATTCGCGCGACAGCAACCGGCGCAGCCTGCCAGTCGGTCGCTCGAACGCGGTGACGTCGTCGGACACGAGATCGGCGACCCACTACCCCTAAACCCCGTTTCCCATTCGAGCGGCGAGTGCGAAGGTGCGCCCACCGGTCGCGGGCCGAGCACGACATGGCTCGGACGGACTCGGCACCGCCATGCAAGGCAACGACGCCGCGTGGCGGGCCTGGCCCTGCTCGAGAAGGCCGCGCCGGTTGCCCATCCCTGCTGCCGCAGAACGCGGGCATCAGCGGCGCCTCCCCAAACGGCAAGTCCGACTGCCACTGCCACCGAGCAACGATCTCGACGAATTCACGCGTCAGCACCGCAAGCCCAGCGACGACTCATGCACGAGGCAATCGACGAATACACCACAATGCACTCCGCCTGAAGCACCCTGCGTGAGCCTTTCCGGCGCTCGCCGAGCAACGTGCGGAAAACACCACCGCGGATTCCGTCGCACAATCGAAGGGAGGGAAGCAGAGATCCTGCGGGAGGTGACCATGCGTCGGGAGGAACCGGCACCGGTACCGGTGGCCACACCGATTCGGTGGTGGCGGCTGCGCCCATGGAGCCGCAACCACCTGATGCGCCCCAGCGACCGCTACGAGGCCACCCTCATCCTGCTCACCGCGGTCGTGGTCCTGCTGCTGATCCCCGTCGCCGCCGCGTTCGGCACCGCCACCCACACCCGACTGGAACAGCAAACCCACACACTGCGCGCCGGCGTCCACCCCGTACCTGCTGTCCTGCTCGAGGACACCTACCTCGCACCCCACACCCCCGAATATTCGATTCTCCCCGCCGGCACCCAGAACACCGCCCGGGCGCGCTGGTCCACACCCCACGGGGATCACGTCGCCGCCGTGGTCACCGACCCACCCGCGAAGGCCGGTCAGACCATCACCATCAGCGTCGACGCCGACGGCAACCTCACCGGCCCCGTCCCCGACAGCCGGGAAAACACCGTCCTCGCCGTGACCGCCGCCTGCGGGGTCTGGGCACTCACGGCCGGTGCCGTCATGCTCCTTACGGCCCTCGCACACAGAGTGTTCATCCGGAACCGGTTGCGGCGCTGGGCACACGAGTGGAGACAGTTCGACACACCACCGACATAGAGCCGAGCACCTGGTTGCGACCCCACCCCGGTGGCGGCTGGGGTGCACTCGGCCGCAGTGTCCGGGACGGCACACCGAGGATGAAATTACTTAGCAAAAAGAGTTAGCACTCTCCAAGCATGAGTGCTAAATTCCTATGGGGTCTACGTCACAAGCGGGACCCTCGACCGAGTCGCGACCAACGACCACTGACGCAGCCTCGGCAACGCTGCTCCCGGCATCCTTGGACCGAACCGTCCCGAAGACACTCCAGGTCCTGTACAGCCATTCATGCCCGCCCGAACCCGACTGACCGTGAGAAGGAGGAACATGACCACCGCTGTCCCTCGCAACCCCTGCGCCGACCACCGCATGTGTTCTTCCGTCAACAGCAACGAGATACCGAAGCAGCATGGCTCGCGGTTGCCGGTCGTGTCTATCGCCCTGGGGGCGCTGTCCGTGGCCTCGTTCTGGGTGGTCGGGCTCGGCTTCATCCTGGGAGTTGCCGCGGTCGTGTGCGGCGCTATCGCCACGTCGCGGTCCGCGGTAGCGGACGACGAGGCGGCATCGTTGCGGGCCCTACTGGGCGTCGTGGCCGGCGCCGCGGGCATCACCGTCTCCGCGATCGCCCTGTTTCCCATGCTGGCGCACCTGTGAATCACGAACCCGGCCATCGCATTTTCGGTCGCCATCCAGCCTGATCGGACCGAACCACCCCTGCACCACCGTCCCCGACCCAGGGTGACTGCCATCGCGACCACCACACCTCGGGGTGCCGCACCGCCGATAATCACCTCGGATCTCACAGTGATCGCTCGACACTGTTGAGCTCGTCGAGAACCTCGTCGAGCGCAGTGGTCGGGATAGTCTTCGCCCTCCGACACGCGGAGACGGTCGAGCGCCGCACTTCCGTGCGCGTAGCGAGCGGCGCGCAAGGCCGACGGGGCAATGGTTGTCATCGGAGCCCACATCATCGCTTGTGCCGGCCAGGGCGAGGTAGGCTGCCAAATACGCCCACACTCGGCTGCTTTCGTCCAGCGTGCCGAGGATCGAATAGCCAGCGGGCGTGGCTCGAAGCGGTCGTACACCCAATCACCGAGCGCGGACACTACGGAGATGACGGCACCACCCGGCACCAGGAAGAGTCGGATTGCAACTCACCGGAGTCAGATTGAAGGGTCAGCCAGTTGGAAGGGTCTCCGTCAGGGGCTTCACTGGAGTGCGCCTACCGGCGTTCCTGCTCCACAACCCATGCAGCGATCTGGGCTCGGGAGTTGAAGCCCAGTTTGGACAGCAGATGCTCGACATGTCCCTGCGCTGTGCGCGGTGAAATATGCAATCGGGCGGCGATCTCCTTGTTGGTGAGTCCTTCGGCCACGAGGTCGGCCACCTGCCGCTCCCGCTTGGTCGGTGTCGTCGGCGTAGAAGGCGTTGTTACAGCGGCCTCAGGCTCTGGCTCACCGAGCGCGAAAGCGACTGCTTTGTCGACGTCGAGGGACGCTCCGTGGCTCCGGTTCTTCTCGAATGCTCGCTCGCCGAGAATGCGCTGGATGCGTCGCTCACACTGCTCGTGCAACCCGTTAAGGTTGGGGTACAACACCGTTGAGTGACGGGTCATCTCGACCGTGGCTTCCGCCGCACCCATCAGGACCGCGGCGCGCGCCGCGCCACCGTTCCGGTCGGCGATCCACGCGAACGCTTCGAGGCAGGTGGCCACAGTCAACGGGGCGTCCACCCGGCGAGCCAGCGTGAGTCCGTCGGTGAGATAGCGCAGGGCGCTCGTGTCGTCGCCCTGCCGATACGTGGCAACGCCCAGGGCCCACAGTGTGTAGGCGCGGTACATCGACTCGCCGACCGACCCGGTGATATCGAGAACCTGATGGTAGTAGTCGATCGACCGCGCCGAGTCGCCGAGCAGATCATTCACCGTCCCGAGCAACATGAGAGCCTTGAGCAGCTGCGCCGAATGGCCGCGCGATCGAGAATTCAGGGCGGCAGCCTCAAGGCGCGCACGGGCCCGCGGAAGATCACCGGCGAACAGTGCCAGCACGCCTTCCGCGTAGGCAATGTAGGCCTCTATGGTGGGGTCGTCCGTGTGCTCCGCCAGCGCCCGGCCTTCCGCAACCAGAGCCGTTCCGGCTACCACGTCCCCCTGCGCTTCGGCCAATTCGCTATTGTCGCAGAGCGCTCGGATGCGCAGGCTGCTTGGCTCTCCCGGTGAGCTGTCGAGGATGCGGTCAAACCAGTATCGGCCCTCGCTGAACATGCTCCGCCCCATCCAGAACGGGAACAGCGCCGTCGCCATCCGCAGACACTCCAACGAATTCGGTTCCTTTAGAGAGGATTCCAGGGACTCACGCAGATTCGACAGCTCTCGGCGTAGGCGGTCGATCCAGGCGATCTGTCGACTGCTGATCCACTCGGTGTCCGCCTGCAACGCCAGCTGCAAATACCAGTCCCGGTGTCGTCGACGCATTCGCTCGGATTCGCCGGCCTCCTCCAACTTCTCTCTGCCATAGTCACGCAGGGTTTCGAGCATCCGGAACCGCACGACGCCACTCGACTCCTCTCGAATGAGAATCGACTTGTCCACCAGAGAGGTCACCGTGTCGAGGGCGTCTCCGGTATCCGGGTTGTCGGCGCAGACCCCTTCGATGCCATCGAGTTCGACACTGCCCGCGAACACCGACAGCCGCGACCATAGTTGCTGCTCCTGCGTCGTGCAGAGGTCGTAGCTCCAGGCGATGGACAACCGCAGGGTCTGTTGCCGAGTGGGCGCGCCCCGGTCGCCCAAGGTGAGCAGCCCATAGCGGTCGGTCAGCCGGCGCAGGATCTGCTCGACCGACATCGCCCGCAGTCGCGCCGCCGCCAACTCGATCGGCAGTGGCAGACCATCCAACCGGTGACAAATTAGAGCGATGGCGTCCTTGTTCTGTTCGGAGAGCATGAATCCCGGCACCGCCGCCGCGGCGCGTTCGGCGAACAGAGTGACCGCGTCGAATTGGGGCAGCCCACGCAGAGTCGGCTCGCGGTCCGGTTCGGGCGCGGTCAACGGCGGCACCCGCAGCACCACCTCCCCACCGATACTGAGCGATTCACGACTGGTGGCGAGGACACGTAGTTCGCTGCAGCTTCGCAACAGCGTCTCAGACAGCTGCGCGACCGCGTCCACCACCTGCTCGCAGTTGTCCAGTACAAGCAGCAGGCGCCGGTCCGCGAGGAATTCGACAACGAGTTCCCTTAGCGGACGTGCAGAGTGGTCACGCAGTCCCAGGGTCGCAGCGACGATGTCGATGAGAAGGGATTCGTCGGTCAGTTCACCCAACTCGACCCAGTAGACCCCGTCGGGGAACCCGCGGCGGGCGTCGGCCGCGACCCGTAGGGCCAGCCGCGTCTTGCCGACCCCGCCGATTCCCGTGAGGGTGACCAGGCGAGCATCCGACAAGGCGGCCCTGGCCTCGGTCAACTCTCGGCGTCGTCCCACGAAACTGGTCAGCTCCATCGGCAGGTTTCCCGCCGCAGCATGCCGGGGCCGGTGCCGCGGCTGCGGCGACACGTTGGAGCCGGCTTGCGCGACGCCGGCGGTAGCCGCCGCAGCCGCCCTACCCGTTCCGTGCAGCGCCATCTCGTCCACCGCGCGACCACGCGCTGCTTGGATCTGCTGGAGCGCCTCGCCTAGCGCCGCGGCCGACCCTGGCCGATCCCCGGGTGCCGTCGCCATCGCGCGCTCGACGACGGCGCACACGTCGTCCGGGATTCCCTGCTCCCGCAGATCGGGAACCGGCTGTGTGGTGATGCGCAGAAACTGAGCGATCACCTGTTCACCGCTGTGCCGCTCGAACGCCGCATGACCGGTGAGCGCGCAAAACAGCGTCGCCCCGAGCCCGTAAATGTCCGAGACCGCACTGGGAGGGTCGCCGCTGAGCACCTCCGGGGCGGTGAACGCCGGTGACCCGGTCACCGTGCCCGTACCCGTTTCGAACCCGCCGGCGATGTGCGCGATGCCGAAGTCGGTCAACTCCGGTTCGCCGTAGTCCGTGATCAGAACGTTGGCCGGCTTGACGTCGCGATGCACGATGCCGGCGCGGTGCGCGGTCTCGAGCGCCCCGGCCAGTTTCACCCCCAGTCGCAGTACCTCGTCCACCCCGAGCGGCCCGCTGCCCCGGATGCGGGCATCCAGCGAATCGAGCGGGTGGTATGGCATCACGATGTACGGGTGCCCTCTGTCGGTCGCGCCGACCTGCAGCACGTTCACGATATTGGGATGCCCTGTGAGCCTGCCCATCGCCCGCTGCTCCCGGAAGAACCGGGCCCGGTTCTCCTCATCGAGGTCCGCGGTGAGCACCTTGACCGCCACGGTGCGGTCCAGTTCCGTCTGGCGACAGCGGTAAACCACACCGAAACCGCCACGCCCGATCTCCTCTGCATCCGCGAACCCGGCCGCATCCAGCTCCGTCGTGACCGTAGGCGTCACGTCGCGCTGGGTGTCGAGAGGATCATCTCCCATCGTCGGACCCATGCCGCTCACCTCTCGATCATGCACGTTCAGGATATCGCCGCTCCTGCGTCCTCCTGAGTCGAACGTGACCTCGGGCGACCTTCGGGTTAGGGAGCCTCATTGGTGGATGCGTAGCCGTCTCTGCTCAACGCCCTGAGGTGTTGTTGGGACGACTCGTCTGCCAGCGACGAGCCTCTGACCCAGCTCAGGGCGAGCGCGGCGAGGAAGAGGTCACGCGCGCGAAGCCAGCTGTGCGCCTTCCCGTCTCGCTGTGCCGCACCCAGGAACTGGCCGGTCAGCTCGATAAAGCCGGTGCAGCTGACCGCAAGGGGATTGTGTTCCTCGAGGAACGCGCTGCGCAGCGGCCCGGGCAGGCCCTCGAACGCCCCGAAGAAGTCTTCGAGCGCGGCCATCCACTGTTCCAGTGCCGAGCCACTGTCGACGATCTGCTCGATTCGATGCTTCTCGGACAGGAGTTGGCTCTCGCGGCGACTCAGCAGCTCAGCGAGTAGTGCGTCGCGGGTCGGGAAGTGGCGATAGAGGGTGGCCGACCCGACCCCTGCGTCGCGTGCTACCGCCTCCAAGGAGGTGCCTACTCCCTCCTTGGAGAAACGCTTCTCGGCAGATTCCAGTATTTCCGACCGGTTCCGTTCGAAGTCCGCCCGTGATCGACGCAGTCGCGTCTCGCTACCCGCCATGTCGCACCTCAAAGTCTCTAGAAACGCCTACGTTACGACGCCGATTTGCTAAACGGGGGGGCACCCCGTTTATTATCTGGGGGCAGCCCCCACTTCATCAGCGTACCCCGGCATCCCCGCCGTCGAGCAAAGCCATCCCGCGTGCAATTTCTACTCGACGGCTATCCCACCCCGGCACCGGCACCGTCGACCGACAACGACCACGAAAGCGAGCACCGCACGTGGCACCCCTCGAAGCGTCAACAGAGAGCGAACCCCAAGTGATTTTCCCCTACTCCCGCGGCGATGATTCGAGCACTATGCTCCTATGCCTGCAGCTCACCAGCGGTTACGGAGCTCAACCGGGCTCGTGGCGGGTGCCGGGGGCGAACCTGTTCAGCTACACCGACATGGACCAGTTCGTGCGGTATGCCCAGGCTGCCGAGCGCGGCAAGATCCAACTGCTGTTCTTCGCCGACACGCCTGCGCTGGACGTGGATCTCGAGCACGAGCCTCCTCACTTCGCGATCGACCCGCTGCTGATCCTGACCTCGATCGCCCGGGAGACCGAACGGATCGGCCTGGTCACCACCTCCTCCACTACCTTCAACGAGCCCTACAACCTGGCCCGCCAGTTCAAGGCACTCGACGTGATCAGCCACGGCCGGGCCGGATGGAACGCGGTCACCACCTCGAACGCAGCCGCCGCGGCAAACTTCGGCCGCTCGGTTCCTCCGCGTGCGGAGAAATACGAGCGAGCCCACGAGGTCGTCCAAGCGGTCCAGGCGCTGTGGGGCAGCTGGGAGCGGGACGCCTGGGTACGCGACGTCGCAGGCAAGCGGTTCGCCGACATGAGCAAGATCCAGCCGATCAACATGCACGGCCGCCACGTCGCCGCGCGTGGACCGCTGCCGATCCCACCGTCCGAGCAGGGCCAGCCGGTCCTCTTCCAGGCCGGTGGCGGTGGGAACGGGCTGGACCTGGCGGCCCGCTACGCCAGCGGCGTGTACGCCAATCCCTTCACCATCGAGGAAGGCCGCGCGCACCGTGCGGCACTGCGCCTCGCCGCCGAACGCGCCGGCCGGAACCCCGACGAGGTGAAACTGTTCGCCGGCTTCATGCCGAGCATCGCGCCCACCCACCGGGCTGCCCTGGACCGGCGGCGTCTGCTGGACCAGTCGGTCGACCTGGACCAGCGCGTGACCTACCTCGGCGCAATGATCGGTCTGCACCTGCGCCCCGGTCAGCTCGATGAGCCGCTCACCGCACGTCAGCTCGCCGATGCTAATCCCAACCCGGGAGACCCGCGTTCGACCCGCGCACTGGAGGTGGCACGTGAGGGCTGGTCCCTCCGGGACGTCCTGGCCCACGGGGTCATCGACTACCACCCGGTCGTGCCCGGCACGGCCGCCGACGTGGCCGACCACATGCAGCAGTGGTTCGAGGCCGGTGCCTGCGACGGTTTCTCCCTGGCCATCGACGTCTACCACGACGGCATCGACGCCTTCGTCGACCAGGTCGTCCCGCTGCTGCAAGAGCGCGGCCTGTTCCACCGGGACTATGAAGGGTCCACCCTGCGCGATCACCTCGGCGCACCCGCTCAGTACGGACTCGACCCACGCCTCGCCGGCGCAGCACTCGCGTCGAGCTGACCCCTCACAACCGACCCACCACTCCAGACAGAGAGCACGCACATGTCAATCCCGGACACACCGGTCGCGAACGTCACACCCACCGCATCCCAGACCGATCCTGAGGCTCGGCTCGCCCCGGGAAGCGCTCTGGTCATCGGGTTGCTGATGGTCTCGACATTCATCGTCCTACTCAATGAAATGCTGCTCGGGGTCGCGCTCCCCACCCTAATCGTCGATTTCGGCATCACCCCGAGCACCGGGCAGTGGGTCACGACGGGCTACCTGCTGACGCTCGCGGTGCTCATCCCGGCCACCGGATACGTAATGCGACGGTTCCACCTGCGCACCATCTTCCTCGGTGCGCTATCGCTATTCACCGTCGGGACGGCAATCGCCGCCCTCGCGCCGGCAATCGAGGTCCTGCTCGCCGGACGAATCGTCCAGGCCGCCGGGACCGCCGTCTTCATGCCGCTGCTGATGACCACGACGATGCGCCTTGTCCCCGCCGGTCGCCGCGGCCACACGATGGCACTGGTCACAGGATTGACCGCCGTGGCACCGGCGGTCGGCCCGGCAGTGTCCGGTGTCGTGCTGTCCCAGCTGAACTGGCGGTGGCTCTTCATTCTCGTACTGCCGATCACCCTGGCAGCACTGGCACTGGGGGCGATGAAGCTCCGCAACATCACCACACCCGAGCAGGCGACGCTCGACATCCTGTCGCTGGTGCTGTCCGCCGTCGGGTTCGGCTCGCTCGTCTACGGCCTGGCCTCGATCGGCGAGTCCGTGTCGGGCCACGCGCCCATCCCGCCCTACCTCCCGATCACCGTCGGGCTGGCCGGCATCGCGGCGTTCGTCTACCGACAGGTCGTCCTGCAGCGCCACCGCGACGCATTCCTCGACATGAGAATCTTCGGCACAAGGTCGTTCACCGTGCCACTCCTGGTGATGGTCATCGTCGCGCTCAACGGGTTCGGCACGCTGATCGTCCTGCCCCTGGTGTTGACCCACGTCGTCGGACTGAGCACCTTCGCAATCGGCCTCTTCCTGGTTCCTGGCGGGGTCCTCATCGCGATCGTCTCCGGGCTGGGCGGACGGGTCTACGACCGCTTCGGGCCACGACCACTGGCGATCCCCGGCGCGGTCGTTTGGACGGCGTCCCTGTGGTTCCTCAGCCAGATGAACGGGGACACCAGTGTGGTCACGATCCTGATGGCCTACCTCGTCCTCTCCGCTTCCCAAGCTCTCATGTGGGCGCCGATGACGACGACCGCATTGGCCTCCCTGCGTGCCGACCTCTACCCGCACGGCACTGCAGCCTTCACCACCATCCAACAACTGGCCGGGGCCGCCGGTGGTGCAGTGCTCATCTCGGCCTACACGATCGGGGCCAAGGATGCGGGTGCACTCGGCATGGCCGAGTCCGTGTCCGCAGCCCAGGCAACCTTCACGACCGCCGGAGTCTTCGCCATCGTCGCCGTCCTCGGCGTCCTTTTCGTTCCCAAAGCGCCAAGTGCCCACTGAACCACCCCAGCGCCCACACCGCTCGGAAGCCGACGCTTTCGCATGGGCCGGTCGAGGGCACCGTCACGAATCACGCGCGCAACCGAACGAGCGGCGAATCCCGTTCGAACAGACGATACCGCGCGAGATCGCAGCTCCCATACGGATAGACGCTCTCGCAACGATCTGCGCGTTCGACAAGGCCGAGCCGACGGGTCAACGCATCCCGTCGACGCATGTTCGAAACGTTCGCTGAAGCCTGTTGACCCAATGAAATGATGCATAACAGAAGGAGTTCCACATGAAAATAGGCATTCTCGGCGTCGGATACATCGGCAAGACCCTGAGTCAGAAGTTGGGCGCCGCCGGACACGACGTGAAGGTGGCCAACTCCCGCGGGCCGGAAACGATCGACGCCGAAGTTCTTGCCACGGGAGCGCGTGCAGCATCCGCGGCCGAGGCGGTGAAGGATGTGGACGTCGTGATCCTGTCCATCCCACTGAGCCGTCTTCCGGAGGTCGCAGCGCTAATCACCACCGTGCCCGCCGACACAGTCGTCATCGACACGTCGAACTACTATCCGGCCCGCGATTCCACGATCGAGTCCATCGAAGCCGGACAAGTCGAAAGCCTTTGGGCTGCTGAACAACTCCGGCGACCGATCGTCAAGGCATGGAACGCCATCGGTTCCGGCTCACTCGCCGGGAAAGGAACGCCGGTGAGAACCGCGGGCCGTATCGCCATCCCGGTCGCCGCCGACGATGACAGAGAACGCGCAGTAGGCATGGCATTGGTCGAGGACACCGGGTTCGACGGGTTCGACGCGGGGAGACTCGCGGAATCATGGCGCCAGCAACCCGGCGCACCCGCCTACTGCACTGACCTCACCAGCGAGGAGATGCCGGCCGCGCTGGCCGCGGCAGAGTCCGCAAGATTGCCGAAGCGGCGCGACCTGGCAGTTGCCGCCTTCACCGAAAGGGTCGGCGACGGGAAGACGAACCCGGACTCGGAATTCGGTGTCCGCGTAAGCCGTGCGCTGTTCATGTAACTCTGGTGCCCGCACCACGGCCCGAATGTCGACCCACTCCGCCAGGTGACGAAGTAGGTCGACATTCGGTGGAATCCGCTGCACCCGCGCCGGCCGGTCACCGAGGTTCGGCGTACGCGGGAAAACGGCAGGATGATGCGCGACGGTCGTGCGGTGTCATGGTCGATGGTTACCGAGCGAGTGAACGGTGAAGGCGCTCTGGGCGGCTTCACAAGTTCTCCAAGGTCAAAGGCACTATTTCGATGCATACGCGATGGTCGTCTCTTCTCCGCTACACCGTCGGTGCACGGACACACGAATCCGGGTTGTTCAAA
The DNA here is from genome assembly GCF_058628105.1 of Rhodococcus sp. G6(2025). Taxonomy (NCBI): domain Bacteria; kingdom Bacillati; phylum Actinomycetota; class Actinomycetes; order Mycobacteriales; family Nocardiaceae; genus Rhodococcus; species Rhodococcus sp. G6(2025). Next base: position 421,389 of record NZ_CP179752.1, on the reverse strand, counting down.
CCGCTCGACTTCACCGTATCCGCATCGAACTGGACCGCCGGCACGGACTCCCACAGCCCAACGCGGGAGTAGATCGCGGTCTCGGGCGGTACTGTGCGGCGGACCCGCGAGAGCGCGCCGACGTCGCGCATCGAGCGCGTTCTGCGCCACCGGTGGGCGTCGGAACCGGAGCCCTCATCTCAGGGCGCTTGACTTTTATTGCTAGTCGTCTAACAATGTAATTGCTGTGATCGGGGCAACAGCGCCGACCGCAGTCACGCTTGATAGTCCATGCGACGAATCCTGTTACAAGCGTCGACGGGACACCATGCCGCCGGTGAGCGACGAGGCACCGCGTCGCAGAATGCGACAATGTTGCGCCTTCGCTGCTGCAGGCAACGTCAGCTCTAGTCCGCAGGAGGCGGAGTGAACCCTACCAATGCCCTTACTTTCCGTGACGCGCTCTACATTGCGGGCGAATGGAACGTGAGCACCGACCGCGAGTGGTTGGACGTAGAAAATCCAGCTACTCAAGAAGCAATCGGTCGCGTGCCGCTCGCATGCGAGGCCGATGTGGAGAGTGCGGTTGCCGCCGCCGCCGAGTTGCACCGCGCAGGACACTGGCGCGCCACCGATCTCAACGAACGGGCGAAGGTTCTCAACACCATCGCCGACGCGATCGAACGTCGCGCATCGGAGTTCGAAGCAATCTATACGCTCGATCAGGGTGGCCTGTCCTCTTTCGCCGGTTTCACGGCGGCAACTGCAGCGGCGATTTTCCGCGATACGGCTCTACTCGCCGAACAGCTCGATCTCGGTCCGACCCGTCGAGACACGCTCACCGGGCCGGTTTACGTCAGCCGGGAGGCTATGGGGCCGGTTGCAGCCATCGTGCCCTGGAACGCCCCATTGGTCTTGGCAGCGGTGAAAATCGCGCCGGCGCTGATGGCGGGATGCCCCGTTGTGGTGAAAGTTTCGCCTGAAACTCCCCTGGTATCCTTCATTTTCGCCGAAGCGCTCGCCGAGGTCGACCTGCCCGCCGGATTGATCTCCTTCCTTCCCGGGGGTCGTGAACTGGGCCAATTCCTGATCTCTCGGCCCGGCATCAAGAACATTTCGTTCACTGGAAGCACCGCGGCGGGCAAGAAAGTGATGGCTACGGCCATCGAGCACATGACTCGCGTGACTCTCGAGCTCGGAGGGAAGTCGGCCGCGCTCGTGCTCGACGATGCCGATCCTGCGCATTTTGCGCCGATGTTGGCGTATGGATGCACTATGCAGGCCGGGCAGGTCTGTACGACCCAAAGTCGTATTCTGGTGCCAGCGTCGAGAGGCGACGAGTGGATAACTGCCTTGACGACAGCGTTCCGCAACTTGACCGTCGGCGATCCAGCTGACAAAAGCACCGGGGTCGGCCCCCTTGTCTCTCGCGCACAACGGGATCGAGTCGAGGAATTCGTCGAAACCGCGCAGAATGTCGGGGCGATTGTCCTGACCGGCGGCAAGAGGCCAAGCGGATCCATGTTTGAGCGAGGCTACTGGTTCGAGCCGACCCTGCTGACCGGGACGACCCCCGACATGCAGATCAACCGTGAAGAGGTATTCGGGCCGGTCATCACGGTCGAAGTGTATGACGATCTGGAGGCGGGTGTCGCAGCCGTCAACGACACCGAATACGGGCTCAGCAATGGCATATTCACGCCCGACGTCGACAAGGCGCTCGAGCTTGCCCCCCGCCTGGAGAGCGGTGCCGTAGCGATCAACTCGTTCGGTCCCAACATCACGGCGCCCTTCGGTGGATATAAAATGTCCGGAGTCGGCCGCGAGGGTGGCATCGAAGGCATCCAGGAGTTCCTTGAGACGAAGCAGGTGAACTTGCCGCAAGCCAAGTGAGCACGAGGACGCGAAGATGCGTATCGCCAGCGCCGTCGTCGTACACGACACGCATCGATCAATTACCTGCCTGAGTATGCGCTGATCCACCGGGCATCGTAGGCGCGCGTCGCGGGGTGCGTGGATCAAGGCGAGATTCAGGCCTTCTTGCCCACGTGCACCCGGCGCACTCGATCAGCGTGTGCGCGGCTAGACCACCCCCGGACCAGCTGCGGCCACTCTGGTCCCGTGCCCGGGAGGCAACACCCGCCATCGGATGACGTTTCGGTCGCCTTCCTCGCCGTGCCTACGACTCGTCTTCGTCGGACATCAGATCGAGCCCTTCAACCACTCAGAGCGCGACACGTTCCGAGACGCGCGTCGACAACAGGAAGGATTGCGCACATGCAGATCGGCATTGTGGGAGCCGGAAAAATCGGGTTAACGCTGGCGCGCAAATTGAGCGCTGCGGGACATACGGTTCTGGTGGCGAATTCGCGTGGTCCGGAGACAATTAGAGAGATCGCGGCCGCGTCCGGGGCATCCGCGGTGGACGCGGCTGACGCCGTTCGCCGGTCGCAAGTTGTCATTGTTTCCGTTCCCTTCAATGCGCTACCGCGGCTGAAGAACCTTTTCGCCGAAATCGACGATTCAGTGATTGTGATCGATACCTCCAACTATTTTCCCTTCCGTGATGGCACACCCGAGTGCCTCGCTGACAGTCAGACTGAAAGCCATTGGGTTAGTGCCCAACTCGGACGCTCTGTGGTCAAAGCGTGGAACAGCATCCTCGCCGGCAGTCTCACCGACAAGGGGCTGCCGAACGGTGCAGACGACCGCATCGCCCTGCCGGTGTCGGGTGACGACAGCGCGGGTAGGGCAACGACCATGAAACTGGTGGACGAGACCGGTTTCGATGCAATCGACGCCGGCTCGCTGGACGAGTCGTGGCGGCAGGAGCCTGGCAATCCTGCCTACTGCACCGATCTCTCCGCCGCAGACCTCGAGCTCGCATTACAGCGAGCGGACCGAGCAACAGCAACCAAGAAGCGCGACCTGGTTGCTGACAAGGTATTCGCTGCGCGAGACCAGTACACCGACGAGGACATTCTGACGCTGGGGCGTCGCATGTACAACTTGACGTCCGAGGACGACGAACTCCGCGGGTAATCGCACGACTTCAGCGAGGGCAATTCCGGTTCTGACGTCGCGCCTACGCGATCTGATTATGACCAAACTAGTAAGTGGGTTCTCCTGGCGTTCAGGCGCTCCCACAACTGTCGAAGTTCAACGACAAGAAGGATTCGAGAACGCCATGGGCGAGCAGAACAACCCCCCAGTACACAGCGCAGCGTTGGAGCCTTTGTACAGCGAATTCTCGGTGTCATCGCTGAAGCTGCGCAATCGCTTCGTGATGGCTCCCATGACGAGGGAAAACTCACCGAGGGGCATTCCGACCCACGACAATGTGGAGTATTACCGTAAGCGGGCGGCCGGTGGGGTCGGAATGATCATCACCGAGGGAACATTGGTTCGAGCTCCCGCAGCCGGAAGCAGCGCGAGTATGCCGCACATGTACGGCAAGGACAGCGCCGCGGGATGGCGTTCGGTCGTGGAAGCTGTTCACGGTGAAGATGTGGCGATCGTCAGTCAACTGATGCATATGGGCGTGATGCGCGGCGGCGAACCAGAATTCGAACCGGACGTTCCCACCGTCGGACCATCCGGCATCGGAGTAGACGGTGAGCCCCTTGGACGAGCCCTCACTCGTGCTGACATGGACGCAATCAAAGACGCGTACGTCGAATCAGCGAAGCTGGCTTCCGACCTCGGCTTCGACGGAGTCGAAATCCACGGAGGACACGGAATGGTGCTCGATACGTTCATATGGGAACAAACGAATCGACGTGAAGACGAATACGGCGGCACGCTCCGGAACCGCGTCAGGTTCCCCATAGAGACTATTTCCGCCGTACGGGAAGCGCTTGGACCTGGCTTTCCGATCATTTATCGATTCTCGCAGTGGAAAGTGGGACAGTACGACGCGGCTGTCGCGTCGACTCCCACGGAACTCGAGCAGATACTGTGCCCGCTTGCTGATGCGGGTGTCGACATGTTCCACCTGTCGACACGTCGACACTGGTTACCTGCTTTCCCCTCGGAAAACTCCGCCGACCAGCACATGGGACTGTCCGGATGGGCCAAGAAGATCACGGGCCTACCTGCGATCATGGTCGGGTCGGTAGCAGTAGACCACCCATTCGTCGGGGACGACCCCGCCGACGACCAGGACCGAGACGAGAAGCTGCGCTTGGTGGTGGAAAAGTTCGAACGCGACGAGTTCGACCTACTTGCACTCGGACGCCCATTACTTGCTGATCCTGAATGGGTGAACAAGACCCACACCGGCAAGACCGACCAGATCGTTCATTTCAAGAAGTAGGAAAACCACCGAGAATTCCTGGCCGTCGGAATCGCCATCTCCGACGGCCAGGTTTCTTTTGAGCGATTGTGCCCAGCGCAGCTGGCGACGGGTACCGGACGGAGTCCTCGCCCGCTCAGAAACGCGCTGGGCATGCCGTCCGCGACGGCATTTTCCTCGCTACATGCGGACGAAGATCAAGACTGAGCCGGGAATGTGATCACACTGCGCGCGATTCCGCCGCGCTCCAGTTCCTCGTAGGCCTTGTCGATGTCGTCGATGGAGATTGTCTGTGAGACAAGGTCATCGAGGTTGAGCCGCCCCTGCAGGTAAAGATCCACGTACATCGGAATGTCGTGATAGAAGTTCGACGAACCGAGCCAAGTGCCTCTGATGCCTTGCTGAAAAGGAAGCAACAAGCTGTCTCCAGGAGACGGGTGCAGATGCACCTCGGCACCCGGAGACATTCCGCCGACGAGGTAGACCGTGCCGGACTGGCCGAGGATCTGGAGGGCAGTTTGGGTAACCTGCGGGACACCCACCATGACGAAGGCATGATCGACGCCTTCGGATTCGGTCAGCTTCTGAATGGCCTCGACTGCGTCGACCTTCGTCGAATCGATGACATCCGTGGCACCGAACTTCTGCGCAAGCTCGAGTTTGTCGGTCTGAATGTCGACACCGATGATCCGTGTAGCTCCCGCCAGCGCTGCCACCTGAATGGCGTTGAGACCAACGCCGCCACAACCAAAGACCGCGATCGACTCACCGGGCTGCACTTTGGCGACGTTCAGAACGACGCCGCCACCGGTTGCCACGGCGCATCCGATTATCGAGGCCTGCTCGAAAGGCATCGCCGGATCGATACTCACCAACTGATTTTCGTGCACAAGAACCTTTTCGGCGAAGCCGCCCAAACCTGTCATCTGGCCGATGGCGCCGTGCTTGTCCTCGAGACGGGGCTTCTCGTCTGGGCCCCTGTCCAGCGCGTCGGGCTGCGAGCACGCCCACACGGCGCCCTTAAGGCACGCGCGGCACTGACCGCACGGACGAAGGGCGGCTGCGACGACGTGATCGCCGACTTTGATTCGCGAGGCGGACGGCCCGACTGCCACGACGACACCGGCGATCTCGTGCCCCAGAACCATCGGCCAGTCACCGCCCATCCCCGTTTGCGCAACGGAGATGTCGCTGTGGCAGAGCCCGGACGCACGCACTTCGACCAGTACTTCATGTCCTATCGGCTCGGCAACGCTCACGTCCGAAACCGTGAACGCTTGGCCGGTCTTCCTGATTACTGCAGCTCTCACAGCGAATCCTTTCTTGTCGAACTCTGCGGGTATATCGTGTCCGACGCATCGAGCCTCGCGATTGAAGCGGCAGGTCTCGCGAGGATCGACGGAGAAGCACGACGGATATTCATCGATTTCGTCGATGACGACGGCGCAACGTGATGCCGTTCGGTAAACGTGCCCTCAGTGGGCTGCCTCTGAACACGGCATTCATACTCCCTCTGCGCCCGACAGCTCCGGGGTCGGGCGCTCGCCGTCCGACGACGGGTTCCGCCGGGCGGCTGCGAACAGGCCGACCGCGGCCAGGGCGACCGAGGCAATGATTGCCGGGACGACGGCCAGCAGGAAAATCGTCCTTGCCGGCACATGCGCGGCCAGAAGTACCCCTCCGATGGCGGGTCCGATAACCGAGCCCACTCTACCAACACCCGACAGCACGCCCATGGCTGTGGCCCGCAACCAGCTCGGGTAGATTGTCGCCACGACGGAGTTCACGGCCATTTGCGTTCCGATGGCGAATGCGCCGACCACGAAGACGGAACCCATTAACAGGGCCGTAGAACTGATCGAGAGCGCGGTCACGACTGTTGCGACGGCAGCGATCGTAAAGCAGATACTGAGCAAGCGGCGAGGATTCCCACTGCGGTCGGCAGTCATACCAATGCCGATACCGCCCAGCATGGCGCCGAGATTACATACCGCGGAGGCGGCGACCGCACGGCCCTCCGGGAGACCGGCCTCGGTCAGCACCGACGGTATCCACGACATCAGAAACAGAATCAGTAGGATTGCGTTGAAGAAGACCACGCCCAACAGCAATGTTACCGGCGTCAATTGCCGGGAGAAGAGGCGCTTCACCGACGGCTTTCTCCCTTGACGGTCATCCAGCATGATCAGTTGGACGTCCGAGGAGCTGACGGCCCGGGGGTCGATCTCCCGCAGCATTTTCCGCGCCCGGTCCATCTGACCGGAGAGCGTCAGGAACTGTGCGGTCTCAGGCAGCCATCGCAGCAGCGCGGGCACCAGGAGGATCGGCAACAGACCACCGATGACGAACACCGATCGCCACCCTGAGTTGGGGATGATGGCGCTGGCCAACAGCCCACCCAGGAATCCGCCGCCGGCGCTGCTCGCACCGGCGATTGTGATGAAGGTGGCGCGCTTCCGGGTGGGGGCGAATTCCGCTGCGTACGCATAGGTGTTCGGGAGGACTGCGCCGAGTCCGATTCCGGCAAGGAAACGCAGAGCAATCATCTGCTCGAGGTTCTTCGCGACGACGACACACAGTGTCATTGCGCCGAAGAGTGCGACTCCCCCGATCAGCACGGGGCGCCGACCGTAACGGTCAGCGCGCGGTGCCAGCAGGACGCCACCGACGATCATGCCGAGCAGCGACGCGACAATTGCGGGAGTGAGGCTCGCGGTCGAGACCCCCCACTCCCGCGCGATCGACGGGGAGGTGATCGCCATGAGCAGGGCGTCGAACCCATCGAACAGCGACACAAGCATGATTGCCCCGACGGCCTTGCGTTGAAGTGCTGATAGCGGTGCGTCGTCGATGACGCGTTGGACGTTCAATGGTGAGGATTGCACGGGTTCCTCCGGTGGGGTGGTAGTGGAACAGCGCGTCTGCAACTCTGTGCTCAATGAAGATCGACGGAACGCCGGAGAGCGGAGCGGCTACCCTGTGGGTCCGTTGGTGATGCCCGAGAGTTGCGGTGCCTGCACCTCGGCGACCTCTCGCCTGCGGCGCCGCGAGGTGTATAGGCCAACCGAACCGATGGCAACGGAGGCGATGATCGCCGGAATGACGGCCAACAGGAAGATAGACTTCGCCGGAACGTGAGCGGCGAGAAGCGCCCCGCCGATTGCGGGACCTGCGACGGAGCCGACCCGGTCGAATCCCGACAGGACACCCATACCGGTCGCCCGCAGCCAGCTCGGGTAGAAGGCCGCGGCTACGGCGTTGACGCAGATCTGGGTCCCGATGGCGAACGCCCCCACCACGAACACGGAAATCATCAAAGCGACAACGGATCCGAGCGATAACGCGGTAACCACGATCGCGACAGCGGCGGTGGCGAAGCAGACGCTCAACATGCGCCACGGGCGCTCGCTGCGATCTGCTGCCATGCCGATGGTGATACCGCCGAACATCGCACCCAGGTTGCAGACTGCCGAGGCTGCCACGGCGTGGCCGGTCGACATGCCGGCATCGGTGAGCACCGACGGAATCCAGGACATCAAGAATAGGATCAGCAACACTGCACTGAAGAAGACGATACTGAGCAGAACGGTCACCGGGGCGAGCTGCTTGGCGAAGAGGAGTTTCACCGACGGCTTGCCGCCGTCGCGGTGATCACTCATGAAGAGTCCCCCGTCTACGGAGCTGACTGTCCGAGGATCGATGGACCGCAACATCGTCCGCGCCCGGTCTGCCTCGCCGGCGAGCGTCAGGAATTGAATCGTCTCCGGAAGCCAGCGTAGGAACGCCGGCACGAGGACGAGCGGGAGCGCTCCGCCGAGAACGAACACCGATCGCCAGCCGAACGCCGGTTCGATCGCGGTGGCCAGGAGGCTGCCGAGGAATCCACCGCCGGCACTCGTGGCACCGACGATGGTGACGACGGTGGCGCGCCGACGTTTCGGCGCGAACTCCGCGCCATACGCGAAGGTGCTGGGCAGCACGGCACCGAGTCCGATACCAGCAATGAAACGCAATACGAACATCTGCTCGAGGTCGTTCACGGCGACCACGGCAAGCGTCATGATGCCGAACAGGACGACTCCCCAGATCAACACGGGACGCCTGCCATACCGGTCGGCTCGCGGAGCGAGCAGCGCACTACCGATGATCATGCCGACCAGGGACGCGACGATCGCCGGCGTGAGACCGGCCGTGCTGGTTCCCCAGTCTGCGGCGATCGACGGTGCTGTGATCGCCATGACCAGTGCGTCGAACCCGATGAACATGGAAATGAGCATCACCATGGCTATCGACGTGCGTTGGAGAGTTGAGAACGGTGCGTCGTCGATTATTCGTTGAACGTCGAGCTCGGGGCGCTGAGACACGTGTGGTCCTCCGTGGATGGCGGTGGGCGGAAGGCGAAGACACGGGGATCGACACCGAATGGGCGGCGGTGATCCGCTGCGCCCGTCATCGGCGTGTCCATGGTGTTGTCCGTCACACATACGATCTGCCTTTTTAACTTGCTTGTCAACTCACAATTTTTTTCTGCAGAGACGGTCGTCGACCATGCCGTCACCGTCCCCGACGGGATCAGATCCCGCGCCGGACGGTTCGTCGGCGAATGGGGCCCTACGCGCAAATCCGTGCGGCTAGAGAATTTCCCGTCGCGCTTCTTGCTTCCGGTAGCCGCGGCGAGGCCAGCAAAGTTAGTTGGTTGACATACAAAGACCGAGGTGGTCTGCTCATCTTCGCCGAGAGCCTTCTCACCAACCTGTCGCTGCATCGAGCGGCGCATCTGTGGAGTGGCCATCGCCGCCCTGGCAGCGACCGGCATTCTCGGCGCCAATCTGGCTCCCCTTCAACCCGATCGAAGAAGCGAATCCGACGAAAGGCCGCACGATGGACAACACAATCAGCACCGAGCCCAGCCCGGCTCGGCAGGTCTCCAGCGAGGAAATCATCGATCTACTCGATAAACAGAAGCTGTACGAGAACATGGCTCTCTACTGCCGCGCCATGGACCGAAAGGACGTCGAGACGATGAAGTCGACCTTCTGGCCGGAAGCGACGGACAACCACGGTGCCTTCGACGGATCGGCTCACGAGTTCTGCGAATGGGCCTACCGTGGTCAAAAGAGCAGCGAACACCGCTCCCACCACTACATCACCAACACGCTGATCAACGTGAACGGCAGCACTGCCCGGCGGGAGACTGCGGTGGTGTACGTGATGGTGCTTCCGGCCGCGAATCGTATCGAGATGATGGGTGGCCGGTATCGGGATTTCTGCGAACAGCGGGACGGTGAGTGGAAAGTCCTGCGCCGCACCGTAGTCTTCGACTATGCGCAGGTTTTCGACGAGATCGCCGACTTCGGGGATGTGTTCGGTGGCATCCCGGCTACCTCGCGGTTCGGTAGTCTGTATCCGGACGATCCGATTTACGAAGCACAGTGGTAATTCCGCTCTGAAGACGGACGCGCGTAGGAAGCGGGACTCCCCGTTCCTGATGGTCTGCGAGTTTGCAAGCCATCGCAGATCGGGGAGTCTCCTCGTCAGGAGGCGCGCAGGCGCGGCAGAACCTCGTTCACCAACAGCTTGTACGAATGCGCCACTTCGGGAGTCCGCGTGTAGGGCATCACCAGAGTCATGCGGGCCAGGCCCAGGTCCATGAATTCGCTGAGCCGGTCGACGCAGGTGTCGACGCTGCCGACGATGGCGAACTGGTCGACGAATTCGTCGGTAACCACCCGGGCCTGGGGTGCCTGCTCGCCGTGCCGGTTCATGTCGTACACCTCGGCGATTTTCAGCATGATCTGCGCCTGAGCGTCAGTTGCCGGACCGATTACCTTGTTGTTCATCACCGAGAACCGGGCCATGGTCGCCACCGTGGGCTTGACGATTTCACGCGCAATTCGGATGTCCTCCTGTGGCATCGCAATCACGACGCATCCCACTCCGACTTCCTTTCCTGCGTCGGCGGCCGCAGTTCTCGCGAGATCGACACCCCAGGCGACGCGGTTGATGTCCGCTGCCAGCCCGAGAACGACGGTCTCCGCGACTCGGGCGGATGAAGCGATCGCTTTGGGGCCGGTCGAGAACGATTCGATCGGAACCTTGGGGACGTCGTAGTCGGCCAACCACTTCAGGCTGCTGCCCGCCGGACCCGACTCGATGGCCAGATCACGAAAGCCGATTCTGGCGTCGACGAGCATCGAACCGGCGTCCTCCATCGACACCATCTCGCCGCGCAGATAGGTTTGCAACACCTCCAAATAGTGCTCGAAGCGTGCGATCGGCATGGGTGAAGCACCGACGTAGGCCAGCGCGGAGTCTCCCCTACCGATGCCCAGTACGGCACGCCCGTTCGAGATGACCTGCAGAGACGCCGCGGCCGCAGCAGTCACCGAAGGGTGACGCGTGATCGGGTTGGTCACACCCGTCGCCAACGTGATTCGACTGGTTGCCTGCGCGCAGGTGGCAAGGTAGGTCCACACCTCGGGGTACATTGCCTGCGAATCGACCATGACCGCGCCGTCCCAGCCATCGGCCTCGAGTCGTGCGGCTTCGGTCGCGGCCTCGCGTGGATCCCTCGAGGTGAAATTGGTCCAGAACTCCGTGCGTTTCGTCATGTTGGTCCTTGTCTCGCGCGTCATCGCGCGGCACCATTCCGGTCGCCCGTTGCGGCGGTGGCTCTTGCTGCCGGCATCGGTAGCTACTAACGTACACTAAATTGCTTGTCAACTAACTAAGAAACGGGGCATCTCATGAGCCGTCCACTTGTCGATCCACGACCCAGCATTCCGCGCGCGTATCACACCGACGAGCGCCAGGCCATCCAGAAAATGGCTCGCGATTTCGCCATGCAGGAGGTCCTCCCGATCGCGAACGAGCTGGATCCCGTACACGGCCTGATCCCCGACTCTCTACGCGCAAAGATGGGCGATCTCGGTTTTTTCGGAATCTTGATTCCGGAAGAGAACGGTGGCCTCGGTCTCGGCGTATTCGAATACGCGCTGATCACCGAGGAGCTGGCCCGTGCGTGGATGAGCGTTGCAAGCATCATCACCCGCTCCGGCATCGCCGCGATACTCGACCCTTCCCAGCGCGCCGAAGTTCTGCCCCGAGCCGCCCGCGGTGAGTGGCTCGGCGCGTTCGCGATGAGCGAGCCCGGCGCGGGATCCGATATCGCCTCCATCCGTACCCGTGCGGACAAGGTCGACGGCGGGTGGTTGATCAACGGACAGAAGATGTGGTGCACGTTCGCCGACCAGTCCGACGGTATTGTCGTCGTGGCACGGACGGAACCGTACGACGCTGCTCATCGGCACAAGGGAATTCGCCGTTTCATCACGTACAAGAATCGCGGCGAATTCCCTGCCGGATGCACGGGAACACCGGTGCGGAAGATCGGCTATCACGGGTGGCAGACGTTCGAGCTCTCGTTCGACGACTGTTTCGTTCCGGAGGATGCCCTGCTCGGGTACGAGCAGGACCCGAGCAAGCCCGACCAAGGCTTTGCGAGGGTAGCTGCGGGAATGTTGACACCGCGGATCCATACCGCCGCACGCTCCATCGGCCTCGCGCGCGGTGCCCTCGAGGACTCGATCAAGTACGTGCAGGAACGCGAACAGTTCGGTCACGCCATCGGCGATTTCCAGGCGACCCGTTTCAAGATCGCCACCATGGCCACAGAGATTGAGCTCTGTCGCGCACTGATGTATGAGGTGGCAGCCGATGTCGACGCCGGCGAGGCGTCCGATGCGCGGGCCGCGATGCTGAAGTACGCCGCCGCCGAGATGTCCGAACGCGTGACCTCCGAGGCCCTGCAGATTCACGGCGGTGCCGGCTACACGACGGACTTCCCGATCGAACGCTACTGGCGGGACGCTCGCCTCACCAAGATCTTCGAAGGTACCTCCGAAATCATGCAGCGTCTTGTTTCCGATCGGTTGTTGCCGCCCACACCTTTTCGATAGCGCAGAGCGCTATTGCACGGCTACCGAGCAGAAGACGTCACCGCGTTTCACGGGGGTAGAACAAAATTGGTTGCTGAACTAGTATCTTTAGCTATGAGAGCCCAGCAGACGCTCAACGGCCACCAGGTCCGCTCGGAACGCTCCACCCGCCTCCTCCTCCGCGCCGCGGGAGAGCTTGTCGCCGACGGCGGCTACCAGTCGATGACATTGGCTACCGTCGGCGAGCGGGCGGGTTACAGCCGCAGCCTCGCGACCGCTCGCTTCGGATCGAAGGCCAAGCTCCTCGAGGCGTTGGTCGAAGAGATCGTAGTGCGCTGGGATGTAGAGACTGTCGAGCCGGAGGTGCACGACCTCACGGGTCTGGACACGTTGCGGGTCATGCTAACCGAGATCAAGAACGCCTACCAGAAAAGTCCGCGGTCGCTGGCCACTCTTTATGCCCTGATCTTCGAGGCGGTGGGGCCGGTCCCCGAATTGCGCGAGCGATTCATCGACTTTCATCGAAACCAGCGGTCTCGGATCGCCGCCTACATCAAGAACGGGTTGCACGACGGTTCCATCCGCAAAGGCATCGACCCCGATGAACAGGCCGCGATGATCGTCGCGCAACTGCGCGGGGTGGGCTACCTGTGGAAGCTGGAGACAGCTGGAATCGATTCCGGTGCCGTGCTCACCACCTTCATCGATCAGGTGATGAGCAATCTCGCCGCAGAGCCGGCCGGCGGCGGACCGGAGCGCCGCCCGGCCTGACTATCTGATCGCATCGCATTTGCACACATCGGACTCAATACGCATACGAACGACCTGCGACGTGTTTTCGTCTGCGGGCGGAATGAGGCATCCCATGACAGGACCGCTGGTAGGAATCCGAGTGGTCGAGCTGGCCAGCATCGGCCCAGGCCCGCACGCTGGAATGATCCTTGCCGATCTGGGTGCCGACGTGGTCCGGGTGGAGCGTCCCGACGCGCCGTTCGGGCTGGGCACACACGGTCGCAACGAGCAGTTGCGCGGTCGGCGGATCGTTACCGCCGACCTCAAATCGGCTACCGATCGCGCGACCGTCCTCGAGTTGGTGCAGCACTCGGACATACTGATCGAGGGATATCGCCCCGGTGTAGCCGAACGTCTCGGTCTCGGACCCGACGCCTGCCTCGAGGTGAACCCCCGCCTCGTATACGGCCGGATGACCGGGTGGGGGCAGAGCGGGCCGCTGGCGCAGGCGGCCGGGCACGACATCAATTATCTCTCCATCGCCGGCATCCTCAACAGCGTCGGCCGCACCGGCGAACGACCGGTGCCGCCGCTCAACCTCATCGGCGACTACGGTGGCGGCTCCATGTTTCTTTTGGTCGGTGTTCTGGCGGCGTTGTGGGAGCGCGAGAGATCCGGGTCGGGCCAAGTCATCGACGCCGCCATGATCGACGGGGCCAGCAGCCTCGCGCACATGCTGTGGTCGATGTACGGCGGCGGCGCATGGAACGCCGAACGCGGCACCAACTTCTTGGACGGCGGGGCACCCTTCTACGACACCTACGAATGCGCCGACGGCGGCTACATGGCGGTGGGGGCGGTGGAACCTCAGTTCTACCAGCGGCTGCTGGAAACCGTCGGCGTGGAGGGAGAGGACCTGCCGGACCAGCACGACCGATCCGGGTGGCCTGCGATACGCGAGCGACTCACCACGGCCTTCGGCGCCCGGCCACGCCAGCACTGGATCGACGCCTTCGGTTCGATCGATGCATGTGTGACACCCGTGCTTTCCTTCGACGAGGCCGCTCGTCACGATCACATGGTTCAGCGCGGCATCGTGCAGGAATTGAACGGCATCGTTCAGCCCGTCGCCGCCCCCCGATTCTCACGAACCGAACCGGGTGCTCCCCGGCCCATGCCGACCCACGCCATCGATGCGGCGACCGTACTCGAGGATTGGAGCCAGGCGAACGCCACCTAAGCGTTCCCGGCCCGAATACAGAACCTCCACTCCGGGATCGGAGCGGAGGTTCTGTTTCGTCACGACGCGTTCACCCGACGCGCACAGCGATCACTATTTTCCAGCGAGCAATGGCCAGAGACCGGCTGCGCCGGCGTCCAGCGCGCGGGCTCCCACTTCTTCGGCTCGCCGGCGTGCACCCCCGAATTCGTCTCGCCAACTCCAGATCCGGGTGGTGCACAACCGGAGATCGTGCTCCTCGGTGAACCCGATCGCTCCATGAACCTGGTGTGCGATTTTCGCAACGGTGCCCGCGGCTGCTCCCGTGGAAACCTGCGCCGCGGCGACCTCGAACTGCCACGATGGCTCCTTCTCGTCCAGCGCCATCGCCGAGAATTTGGAGACCGTCTTGCAGAGCATGACCTCGCCGGCCATCCTCGCAATCTGGTGTTGCACGGATTGGAAGGCACCCAAGGGCCGCCCGAACTGTGTTCGCTCCGAGGCGTACGCCAGCGACATCCGAAGTGCCCTGCGGGACGCTCCTGAGGACATCGCCATACGACCCACGGCGCCACGTGCGACGAAGAGCTCCTCGGTCACATCAGAGTCTTCAGGAACGGAATGGACGCTGCTCGCCGGGAGTGACACACGGCGCATCGTCACCCGGTCGCGCGGCTCCCCCGCCACGTTGGTGCCGGCCTCGATCTCGAAGTCGTTGCGGCCGAGGAGCACTACGTGTCGCCCCGCCAAGACCACCAGGTGTTCTGCGATCCGAGCCCACGGAACTCGGGTCAGCTCGCCGTCGATCGTCCACGCGCCGGATTCCTCCGCCAGAGTTACGCCGGATCCTGCGACCGCAGCAGTCATCGGGCCGGCCGGGATCTCGGCACGACAGGAGGCGAGAAGCCATGCCCCCTGCAGCGCGGTCTCCACGAAGGGGACCTCGGCGCAATACTCTCCGAGGACCTCCAGGACAGCGGCGGCAGCGGAGACGTCACCCCCCGAGCCGCCCTCCTCCTCGTCGATCGACAACAGGGTGATGCCGATCTGATCGAGTGCCGACCACAGTGCGGCGTTCCAGTTCGTACCCGCCGACGACGGATGCCGGACACACGCGTCCTCGACCGCCTCCGTCAGTGCCTCGATGATCTCACTCATGACACATTCACCGCTTTCGCTACGACCCCGCGCAGAATTTCGTTCGTACCGCCGCGCAGAGTGAATCCGGGACTGTGCAGCAACGCCTCCGCGAGCATCCGCGGCAATCGGCTCAACGCGGCCGGGTCCGGCTCGATGCCAACCATCATCCGCACACTGTCGATGAGGTCCCCCTCGAGGGTGGTCCCGAGGTCTTTGACCATGGCCGCGGCGACCGCCGGATCGTCCCCTTGCTCGAGTCGCCCGGCGACCGCGAGTGACATCTGTCGGAGGGCCCACAGACGCGAGATCAGCTCCCCCAAGCGAACGCGATCCACCGTCTCCCCTAGCCGATTCGACTCGCGGAGAGCCTCGACGAGGAGTGGGAACGTCGACAGGATGCGCTCGGGACCGCTTCGCTCGAAGGCGAGCTCACTGGTTACTTGCTTCCACCCCGCCCCCGGCTCGCCCAGGACGCGCGAATCCGGCACGAAGGTGTCGTGGAAGACGACCTCGTTGAAGTGATGCTCTCCGGTCAGCAGCTTGATCGGTCGCACTTCGACGCTCGGATCAGGGAGCTCAACGATGACCTGTGTCAGCCCCGCGTGGCGCTTCTCGCCGAGCGGCTCGGTGCGGATCAACGCGATCATCGCGTGCGCATGATGCGCTCCACTGGTCCAGATCTTCGTGCCTGAGACCTTCCAGCCACCATCCACTCGGGCTCCGCGGGTCCGCACCGAGGCAAGATCCGACCCGGTGTCCGGTTCGCTCATGCCGATCGCGAAATAGCACTCGCCCCGCGCGATGACGGGCAGGAACGCCTGTCGTTGCTCCTCGGACCCGAATGACAGGAGAGCCTGCCCCGACTGACGGTCCGCGATCCAGTGCGCAGCGACCGGTGCACCTGCCGCCAGCAGTTCCTCGGTGACGACGAAACGAGCCAGCGCGCCCTGGGCAGACCCGCCGTACTTGGCAGGAAAGGCCATCCCGATCCAACCCTGCTCGGCGAGCCGGCGGCTGAAACCCGGGTCCCAGCCGGCGAGCCACTGGTCGCTGTGTGGGGTGATTCGACCCGACGAGATTTCGTCGGCTAGAAATGCGCGTACTCGGTGCCGCAACTCGACGAGCCGCTCGGGCTCTCTTACGGCGGCAAGGTTCAGGAACTCCATCGGTACCCTTCCAGGGCGTGGCGGGTGTCGCTCACCGCACGGACCATCGGCCCGTATAGCTCGGTGGGTCGGATCTGTCGAGGAACGACCGAAACGCGGCAGGTGCGTCGTCGGTGGCAAAATTGACCGCCTGTGCAGCGGCCTCGTTCCGAATCGCGGCGGGTAGGTCGATCCCGACGCCCTCGTTGAGCAGGCTCTTGGTCTGCGCCATGGCGATCGGAGGCAGTGCTGCCAGCTGTCCAGCGAGGTCGGCGACGAAGCCGTCCAATTCTTCGGGCGGGCGAACCCAGGTCACCATTCCCAGGCGGTATGCCTCGTCGACGTCGATCACCTCGGCGAGCATCGCAAGGCGCTTCGCCTGCTGCAGCCCGACGATTCGCGGGAGCAGCCAGGATCCACCGAAGTCGAGGGAGAGCCCCCGCTTCACGAAGATCTGACTGAACCGCGCCCTGCTGGATGCGACGACGAGATCGCAGGCCAACGCCATGTTGGCCCCGGCACCGGCTGCCACCCCGTCCACCTTGGCGATAACGGGCATTGGCAATTCGAACAGCGACGATGCTACGTCGCCGATACGGCGCAGCCGCGGGATCGGATGCTCCTGATGTTTGCTCTTGGCGACATCTGCGCCCGCACAGAAGGCGTCGCCCGAGCCTTGCAGGACCACCACACGCGTGTCCGGGTCGTTGCGAATTTCCCGCAGCATCTCGCTGAGCGTGTGCCACATCTCGGTATCGATCGCGTTCTTGCGTTCGGGCCGGTTCAGCGTGATGGTCGTGACGCCGTCGGATGCGTCGAGTGTTACCGGTTCCGTTGTGTTCATCGGAATCATCTGCCTTCGAACGTGGGGGTGCGCCGCTCGGCGAACGCGGCGCGCGCCTCGGCAGAGTCCCTCGTCCCGTGCACGACGGCCAGGTGGGAGGAAATCAGATCGAGCGCGGTCCGCAGATCGGAATGGACGGATTGCTGGGCGGCTCGTTTGATCATCGCGATGTTGATCGGTGGTTGTGCGGCGAGTCTGTCCGCGAAGCGCCGATAACCGTCGGTGAACTCGTCGTCGGGATGAACGGCGTTTGCCAGACCGATTCGCAAGGCCTCGGCCGCGTCCACGAAGTCGCCGGTCCACAACAGTTCGAGCGCTTTGGACATGCCGACCAGGCGCGGCAGGTAGTAGCACCCGCCGTCGCCTGGTACGAGTCCGACGCGGATGTATGCCTCCGACAGCCGGGCCGACTCCGCGAGGATACGAATATCGCACATGAGTGCCATATCCAGCCCGGCTCCCACCGCGGCACCGTTCACGGCGGCGATGAGAGGCTTGGTCAGATCGTCCGCGGCGCGGGCGACCTGGTGGACTCCTTCTGTCAGCATGGTCTTTAAGGCCATCGGTTCGGCACCGACGGCGTCGAGCACCGACAGGTCGATACCTGAGCAGAACGCTCCCCCGGCGCCGGTGACCACGACGACCCGTACATCCGGATCCGTGCGCGCCGACCGGAGCGCAGCCGCCCAGGCGTCGATCATCTCGAGTGTGAAGGCGTTCTTCGCGTGGGGGCGATTGAGCAGAATCGTCCCCACGCCGCCTTCGACGGTGTACTCCAAGTCAGCCATG
Source organism: Rhodococcus sp. G6(2025) (assembly GCF_058628105.1). Classification (NCBI taxonomy): domain Bacteria; kingdom Bacillati; phylum Actinomycetota; class Actinomycetes; order Mycobacteriales; family Nocardiaceae; genus Rhodococcus; species Rhodococcus sp. G6(2025). The sequence goes on along the minus strand of NZ_CP179752.1, from coordinate 403,310 downwards.
TGCGATGCCTAGCGCGGTGCCATGCGGAGAGCACCGTCGAGGCGGATCGTCTCGCCGTTGAGGTAACCGTTCTCCAGAATGCTCAGAGCCAGGTGCGCGTACTCTTCGGGCAACCCGAGCCGGGACGGATTGGGAACGCTGGCCGCCAGTCCGTCACGGATGTCCTCGCGCAGCCGACCCAGCAGCGGCGTGTCCACGATGCCGGGGGCGATGGTGCACACGCGAATGTTCTTGCTGGCGAGATCGCGTGCACCGGTGATCGTCATGCCGACGACTCCTGCCTTCGCTGCGGAGTAGTTGATCTGACCGATCTGGCCCTCGAAGGCCGCGACGGACGCCGTCATGATGATCGCGCCGCGCTCGCCGTCGATCGCCTCGTGCTTGGCCATCCGTGCGGCCGCCAGACGGAGCGCGTTGAAGCTGCCGATCAGGTTGAGCTTGATGACGAACTCGTAGTCGGCGAGGGACCCGGGGTTGCCTTCCTTGTCCAGGATTCGGACCCGGCGACCACTGCCGGCGCAGTGCACCAGTCCGCGGAGCGGCCCCAGAGTCTCGGCTGCATCCAGTGCATCGCCGAACGAGACCTCGTCGGTTACGTCTCCAGCTGCGAAAAGAGCGTTGTCACCGAGTTCCTTTGCCAGCGTTTCGCCGTCCGAATTGGGGAGGTCGATGAGTGCCACCTTTGCGCCGCCGTCGAGCAGTCGCTTCGCAGTGGCGAGCCCGAGGCCGGACGCTCCGCCCGTTATAGCGAAAACGGATCCGTTTACCTGCATTGTTCTTCTCCTTGTTCTTCGAAATCTTTGGGGCTCAACGAACGTGGGTGGGTTCGTTGACTAGAGCAGCTCGAGGATCGTCGCGTTGGCCAGGCCGCCGGCCTCACACATGGTCTGGAGACCATATCGAATACCGTTGTCTCGCATGTGATTTATGAGGCGGGTCATCAGGATGGCACCGGATCCTCCGAGCGGGTGCCCGACGGCGATGGCTCCGCCGAGAGGATTGAGCCGATCTTCCTTCGCTCCGGTCTCGGCCAGCCACGCCAGCGGGACCGACGCGAACGCCTCGTTGACTTCGAACACACCGATCTCGTCGATCGACAGTCCGGACTTCTTCAGTGCCAGTTCCGTCGCCCGGATCGGGGCTGTCAGCATGATCACGGGATCGTCACCTGCCACGACCGCGGTGTGAATACGCGCGATCGGTGTGAGGCCGTTGCTGCCGGCAACCTCCGACGACGTCAGGAGCAGGGCGCCGGCGCCGTCCGAAATCTGTGAGGCGTTTCCCGCCGAGACCACTCCGCCCTCCTTGAAGGGGGTCGGCAGGGTGGCGAGCCTCTCGAGTGTCCCGCCCCGGCGAATGCCCTCGTCCGCGTCAAGGCCGCCGAGCGGTACCAACTGTGAGGCGAATGCCCCCGCATCGGTTGCCTCGGCCGCCAGCCGGTGCGACCGCAGCGAGTACTCGTCGAGCGCTGCGCGGGACATTCCCCAGCGCTCCGCGATCATCTCGGCACCGATGCCCTGGTTGAAGCCCTGGACGCCGTAGCGCTCCAGCAGAGTGGTGGGCGCCGGCTGACCGTCCTGGGCGGCACTTCCCATCGGCACTCGGGTCATCGATTCGACCCCGCCGGCCACGGCGAAGTCGTAGTGGCCGGCGATGATTCCAGCAGCCGCGAAGCTGACGGCCTGCTGGCTTGATCCGCACGCGCGGTTGACAGATGTCGCCGGGACGGTCTCGGGCCAGCCCGCGGTGAGCACCGCGTTTCGGCCGACGTTGCTCGCCTGCTCGGACACCTGGCTCACACAGCCCCACACAACGTCGTCGACGATGTTCGGGTCGATGTTGTTGCGCTCGGTCAGTGCTTGCAGGACCGTTGCGGAGATGACCGCGGGGTGGATGTCCGCCAACGCTCCCTTCCGCTTGCCGATCGGTGTACGGACGGCATCAACGATTACCGCATCTCGCATGGTCACTCCCAAGAATTATTGTCTGTTAGCCAACAACTATTTTGCCCTATGGAACTCGGCCATTACCTCGACGCAAGACGTCGAGGCCGAACGTCACTGCTTTGCAGTCTCGCCGCCGTCGATTACGTAGACGGCGCCGGACACGAATTTCGAACTCTCCGACGCGAGATAGCAGACCAGGGGTCCGATCTCGTCGGGCTCGGCCATACGACGCGCCGGGATCTTACGCACTCTCTTCGCCAGTACGTCCGGGTTGCCGGTGACATACGACTGCGCTTCGGTGGCGAAGGCGCCGGGAGCAATGGCGTTGACCTGGATGTCGTGCCGGGCCCATTCGGCGGCGAGGGCCTTGGTCATCTGGATAGCGGCACCCTTCGACGCCGAATACGCGGCGAGTGTGGCCTTGCCGAGAATTCCCGATGTCGAGACCACGTTGATGATCCGGCCACCAGAACCCGAGTCGACGAAATGGCGCGCGGCGGCCTGCGAGAGGACTGCCAACGATGTCACGTTGACCTCCATGACCTCATCGAAGACCGACATATCCATCTCGAGAAAGTCAGCTGCGGGCGCGATGCCTGCGTTGTTGACGACCGCGTCGAGACGCCCCAGCCGCTCGACCGCGATCTTCGCGAGACCGGCCACTTGTTCCCGGTCGCGCATATCGCACACCTGCGGCTCGATCTTGCCGGCGAATTGCTCCGCAGCCAACTCGTTCAAGCTGGCCTCTGTCCTCGCCACGGCGAGCACATGCGCTCCCTCGGCCGCCAATGTCCGGGCCGCAGCCCGGCCCAGCCCCTTGCTCGCCCCGGTCACAATGACCCCGCGGCCTGTCAGGTTCAAATCCATATCTTCGTCCTCTCCGATTCGCACGTACCGCCGCGTGTCATGCGCCTGTCCACACCGGTGCACGCTTCTCAGTGAAGGCACGCGCACCCTCGATGGCGTCTGCCGACGACCGCACGGGCGCGGTCAGCTCGGATTGCCGTGCGAACGCTTCGGCTGCTGGCCAGCTCGGGCTGTCTTGGATGATCTGCTTGGTCGCCGCGACCGCCAGCGGACCGCAGGCGGCAATCTCCGTTGCGAGTTCGAGCGCGGCGGCCACCGCCGTGCCGGGCTCGACGATCCTGTTGACCAGGCCGCGCTCGGCGGCCTCGCGTGCCGACATATTTTTGCCGGTGAGTGCCAACTCCATCGCCAATGGATAGGGCAGCCGCCCGGGCAGCCGCAGCAGGCCGCCTCCGGCGGCGACGAGGCCCCGCTTCACCTCGGGCAAAGCGAAGAACGCACTTTCCGCGGCGATGATCATGTCGCAGGCCAGAACGATTTCGAAGCCACCCGCGACCGCGGGACCGTCGACCGCGGCGATGAGGGGCTTGCGTGGGGGCTCCTGTACTAGTCCCGCAAATCCTCGCCTCGGTGTGATCGGCCGCTCCCCGCGCAGAAACCCTTTCAGGTCCATGCCCGCGCAGAAGGTCGGCCCGTTCGCCGCCAGGACGGCAACCGTGAGGTCGCGGCGCTCGTCGAACTCGGTGAGCGCCGCGTCGATCGCGGTGGCCATCTCGAGGTTGACCGCATTGCGCGCAGCGGGCCGATTCAACGTAATGATGCGCACGCCGCGGTCGTCGGAGACGAGCACCGGCTCCTCTGCGGCGGTGTCGATGGAGGTCATGGTCAGCTTCCTGGTAGTCGTGGGGCGGCGTCGAGCCGGGTTTCGCCGTTCGACATCGCGTCGTAAATGGTGTGCAGGCCGGGTAGCCCTCTCCTGAAACAGCGTTCGAGGAGTCAGGTGTTCGCCGGCAATTCCAGTCGCAGCAGGCGGGCAAGGTTGCCGCCCAGGACGCCGCGTTCCTCGTCGGCGCTCAGCCCGAGTGCACGAATGGCCGCGATTTCCGTTGCGGGGTCGGTCATCGGCCAGTCCGAGCCGTACACGACGCGATCGGCGCCGTGCTCTCGAATGATCCGCCTGATCCGTTCGACGGGGAGGGTGCCCATGCTCGGTGGCCACGAGGTCTCGAGGTACACCCCGGTCCCCACCGACCACTGCTCGGCCTCATCCAGCACTTGGTAACCGCCATAGTGCGCGGCGATCAGCCGGAGTCCGGGGATGTGCTTCATCATCGCGTTGAGATCGCGCGGCGCTCCCCGGTCGTTCTGCTCTTCGGTACCTCCGGAGCCGACGTGCGCGATCACCGGGACGTCGTTCTCGGCCAGGGCAGTGAGGATCTCACGCGTCCTTGTGTCACTGAAGGCGACCGATTGGAAGAGCGGGTGGAGCTTGACGCCCATGATGCCGTTCTCACGGAGAGCGGCGAGGTTGTCCTCGACCGAGAGATCGGGGTGAACCGTACCGAACGGCAAGAAACGGGAGCGGTCGACTCGCCCCACGAACTCGTTTGTGCGCCAGACGGTTCGACCGGCATTTGCCACCGCGAGAGTCATTGCCATGTCGATGCCGGCGTTGTCCATCGTGCGTCGTAGCCCGTCGAGGGTGCCGTCGTGGACCGGGTCCAGGCCGACGGGCCGGTCGGCGAGCACTTTGCGGGCGATCTCGTCCGGCCAGACGTGACAGTGTGCGTCAATGATCATCGGGAGTGCTCCTTGATAAGCTGCTTGGACAACGAGTCGAGCAGTACTTCGGTCGCGCCCTCGTACACCCGCATCGGCCGGGCCGCTCGATAGAGGCGTTCGATGCGGGATCCGCGGACCAGACCGAATCGGCCCATCATCTGCACGCTGCGGTCGACGACACGACCGGTAACCTCCGTCGCGCCGATCTTCGCCATCGACGACAGGTCCAGGCTGCCGCGTGGATCGGAGGCGGCGGCGCGGGCTACCTGGTACGTGAACGCCCGCGCCATCTCGATCTCGGTCCAGGACATCGCCAGCATCTGAGGAATCGGGCCGAGACGCGCCAACGGGCTGTCGAATTGTTTCCGGGTCGTGGTGTGCGCGAGGGCGTCGTCGAGCGCTGCCTGCGCGGTGCCGAGGGCGGCGCCGGCGACCGAAACTCGGAAGGTGGCCAGGGTGGCCAGTACGAGCGCGAATCCCCTACCGGGCTCACCGAGGCGATGGGTGTTGGGAACACGGACATTGTCGAACTCGATGTCACCCAGGACGTGGGGGGCCATGATCTGGTAAGGACGACTGGTTCTGACACCGGAAGTGTTCGCGGGCACGAGCACCAGGGAATACCCGGACCTGCCGTTGACAGCTTCCTTGCCCAGAACGCAGTAGTAGTCGGCGTCGCCCCCGTTGGTGATGAAACTCTTTGTTCCACGGATGATCACGTCGTCGCCGTCTTCGGCGATTGTGGTGGACAGCGATTTGAGGTCCGATCCGACTTCGGGTTCGGTCAGAGCCAGCGCGGCGATCGCCTCCATACGCGCCACCCGCGGAAGCCACTGCTCGCGGATCTCGTCGGTCCCGCCGACGGCGATCGCATAGCTGCCGATGCCCTGCATGGCGAAAAGAGAGTCGACGTGGCTCGAAGCCGCTGCGAGTTGTTCCCGGACGACCGTCACAGCGAGGGAGTCGGGAGACTCGAACTCGCCGCCGTACTTGGCTGGGACCTGCACGGCCGCGAGGCCGCTGTCCTTGAGTAGGGCGAGCACTTCGGCGTCGACGGAGTCGGATTCGTCCGCGCGATCGGCGTGTGGAAGGCAACGATCGGCCAAGTCGCGGGCACGGGCCTGGAGCACACGGTATTCGGGCTCGAGGATGGGGAAGCGCTCGCTCACAGCTTCACCACCACGAACTTGGTCTGAGTGTAATGACGTAGTGCTTCCATGCCCTTCTCCCTGCCGTATCCACTGTTCTTGACTCCGCCGAACGGTCCCTCGACGAGGCCGGCGACCCAGTCGTTCACATAGACCTGTCCGGCCTCGAGACGGGCAGAGACCCGGTGGGCCCGCGCGACGTCTCCGGTCCACACGCCCGCCGCGAGTCCGAATTCGGAATCGTTGGCGATCGCGACAGCCTCGTCCTCGGTGCCGAACCTGAGAACGGTCAGGACAGGACCGAACACTTCCTCACGCGCGATCGTCATCTGGTTGGTGACGTCGGTGTAGACGGTCGGCTCGATCAACCAGCCGTCTCCGGTCGCGGCACCGCCGGCCGCGAGGGTCGCGCCGTCCGCTTTGGCCACGTCGAAGTACTTCTGCACCTTGGTGAATTGTTCCTCCGTGACGATGTGTCCATAGGACTCACCCGGCTTCACCGTGCGCACCTGATCGAGAAGGAGAGAGACGAATTCGTCGTAGATTTCGTCGGCCACGAGAAGGCGAGTGCCGGCACTGCAGATCTGACCCGCATTGCCGGTGAAGGCACGTACCGCGCCTTCCGCGGCTGCCCGCAGGTTCGCGTCCGAGAAAACAATATTCGCGGACTTTCCACCCAGTTCGAGGGTGAGCGGCAGCACTCGGTCCGCCGCTGTCCGTCCGATGGCACGGCCGGTCTGCACCGAGCCGGTGAAGGCCACCTTCCGCACGTCTGCGTGCTCGATCAGTGGTTGGCCCACCGCCGCGCCGGTGCCCGTCACGACGTTCAGAACACCGTTGGGGAGGCCGGCTTCGGTGGCGATGCGGGCAAGCTCGAGGGTGGTCGCGGAAGTAAATTCGGACGGCTTCACCACCGCTGTGTTCCCTGCGAGGATCGCTGGAGCAATCGCTCTGGCCGCTTGATTGAGCGGCGCGTTCCAGGGGGTGATCACGCCGATGACGCCGTACGGCTCGTTGGTCGTGTAGCCGTGCCGACCCGGTCCGAGGTCGATCACCTCACCCGAAGGGATGTTGGCGAGCCCCGCGTAGAAGTCGAAATAATCTGCGGCGGAATCGACTTCGCGCAATGCCTGTGGACCGGGCTTACCGGCCTCGGCGCCCTCGAGTTCGGCAAGGAGCTCCCGTTCGGCGCGGATCCCGTGAGCGATGTCGGCCATCAACCGGCCGCGCTCCCCCGACTTGAGTTCACGCCAACCGGTTGCTGCGGAGGATGCGGCAGAGACAGCCGCCTCGACGTCGGCGCGACCCCCAGCGGCGATCTCGGCAACTGCGCCACCTGTCCATCGGGAGTTGGTGGTGAGGCGCTTGCCCCCGGGCGTGTACCGCTCCGCGCCGTCGATCCACTGACCGTATGCCTTCACGAGACCCTGAGGTGGTGGGATTGACTCCGAACGAGTGATGCTCATAACAACAGCATGCCTCATAACCTTAATTTGTCAACCAACAAGGATTGTCTTCTCCCCAGACACTCCTTCCGCTAAGATTTGTTCACCGACTATTTTTTGTTGACGCCCGGCCCGGCGTGGCTGAGGTGTCGCCACAGACGCCGCGGTCGGCCATTCGCCCACGCCCAACCAACGAGAGGCCACCCATGGACTTCGACGACACTCCCGACCAAGCACACCTGCGGGGTAAGACGCGCCAGTTCCTCGACGAGCATGCGGACGAACTCGAGCACGCAGACGGCCCCTATCTGGAAGAGCCCGGCACGGACCGGGTTCAAGCCCTCCGCCGGACCCAGGCCACCTTGTTCGACGCCGGGATGATCGGCTTGACCTGGCCGACGGAATACGGTGGCGGCGCCGGAACGAACGCCCAACAGGCCGTCGTCAACGAGGAGCTGCACCGCGCACGGATCGCGGGACCGATCGGACACGTCGGCCTCGGAATGTGCGGACCCACGGTATTGGGCCACGGAAGCGAGGACCAGAAGCAACGCTACATCCGGAGGCTGCTTCGCGGAGACGATTTGTGGTGCCAGCTCTTCAGCGAGCCCGGCAGCGGCAGCGATCTCGCCGCACTGCGCACCCGGGCCGTGCGCCACGACGACGGCTGGCACGTGCAGGGACAGAAGGTGTGGACCACACTTGCACAGCACTGCCGGTACGGGATTGTGCTGTGTCGCACCGATCCTGACGCCTCCAAGCATCGCGGGCTGACGATGTTCGTGATCGATATGCACGCACCCGGCGTCACGGTCCGACCCCTGCGGCAGATGAACGGGCACCAGAGCTTCAATGAGGTCTTCCTCGACGACGTCGTCATCGACGACTCCGAGCGTCTCGGCGACGTCAACGATGGATGGCAGGTCGCCCTGACCACACTGATGAACGAGCGAATGGCAGTCGGCGGGGGCGGCGGCGAACTCGGTGTCCGGAGTGATGCCTTGATCGCACATGCCGCGGAACGGCTTCCGCGGCTCGCTGCGAACCAGCGTGTGCTGGCCACACACGAGCTCGGGAAGGTGCTGGTCGATTCGCTCGCGGCCCGCTACACGGGATACCGGATGCAGACGAGCATGGAACGCGGTAAGCGCCCGGGACCCGAGGCCAGCGCGGGAAAGCTCACGGCGGTTCGCGTCGCGCACGCCACCGCGGACCTCGGCCAACGCCTGCTCGGCGACGACGCCGTCCTGGCGCGCTCGCGGGACGGAGACTGGCGCTGGGCGAATTCGGCGGCATCCACCCCTGGCGTCGCCCTGGCCGGCGGAGCCGACGAGATCCTCCGCAACATTCTCGGCGAGCGAGTCCTCGGGCTCCCGTCGGACCGCGCGCCCAAGCCCACAGCATCCGAGAGCAGGTAGGGAACTCATGGAGTTCGACATCAATGACGACCAGCGGAACTTCGCCGACCACGCTCGCTCCTTCTTTGCCGATCAGGCCGGACCCGAATACGCGCGCAAGAGCCTCGATACCGCGGGCGGGATCGTGCCCGGCCGTGAGGTTCTCGCCGAGCTGGGTTTCTCCTCGCTCACCATCCCCGAAGAGGCGGGCGGTGTAGGCGCCAGCCTGCTCGACATGGCCATCGTCGCCGAACAGGCCGGCCGCCAACTTGCCGGGCCTTCCCTCGCCACCGCGGCCCGATGTGCTGTACTCCTGGAAGGGGACACGGACCGGCTCCAGGCGCTGAGCGACGGAACTCTGGCCCTCGCGGTGCTCGACGGCTCGCTCACCGGGGACAGCCCGTCGATGGACGTTATCGGCGCCTCGCACTTCCTCGCACTGAACGGCGATGACCTCGTCCTGGGTAGCGGTGAGGTCAGGCCCGGCGACCCGATCGACGCCACCCGCGGTCTCGGTTACGTCACGTTGACGTCGTCTGAGGTGATTCGCCGGGACGCACGTGCCCTGTGGGACCGCGCCCGGCAGGTCGCCTGTGTCGTTCTTGCTGCCGAAGGTCTGGGCGCCGCGGAGCGTGTGGTCGAGCTCGGCATCGAGCACGCCAGAGACCGCACGGCATTCGGTCGGCAGATCGGTTCGTTCCAAGCGATCAAGCATCGCCTGGTGGACGACTGGGTCGCCGTCAATCAACTGCGCTCCCTGGTGTGGTGGGCGGCGTGGGCAGCCGACAACGCCCCGGAGCAGCTTCCGATTGCCTCGTCTGCTGCGAAGGCGTACTGCGCCCCGAGCTTCGAGACGGCGTGCGAGACGCTCGTTCATGTGCTCGGAGGGCTCGGTTTCACCTGGGAACACGACGCGCACCTGTATTGGCGACGCGCCAAGGTCGATCGATTACTGCTGGGCGAGGAGAGCGAACACCTTGCCGAGGTGGCTCTACGAAGCATCGCGGCGCACGCGGAAAGTAGCGACACCCTCCCGATGTAGGACCCCTGCTCGATGACCAGGCCACCGAACGGTGGCCTGGTCATCTGCGCGAGTTCGGTCTTCAGGTCACTGGGAACGAAAAAGGCGGTGCCGGGAAGGATTCCCGGCACCACCTCATCGGTGCTGCTCGTCGCCGCTCAGCCGATCCGTTCACCCGTCCACGCGGACCAACGCGCGGGGCTGGACTCGAAGGTCCTGGGCTCACCGGTCACCGCCACCTCGGTGTGCAGGACGTGCCCGGTGCCGGGATCGAGGTATCTGCGCGTCTCCACCCCGCCGGCCAACTGCTCGACCAGAACCGGGCAGCCATCGGTCCAATGTCCGGGGGCCTGCGCGAGGACCGCACCCGAGCGAACGCTCACCGCGAACCCGCCGCGCTGCTCGACACCGGGCGCAATCGGCAACGCTCGACTCGAGTCGGTCTCGCTCACCTCGACCTGAACCGGTTCGATCAAAGCCGGGTCGGCGCGCTCGAGACGCTGCTGCAGCAACTCGCTCCGGCTCGTCGTGGTGCCGTCGGAGACATCAACGCCGTATACATCACTCGCGTCCTCAGCGGTAATGAGGCCGTCCTGGAAATCGGCGAGCACGGCTGCCACATCACGATCGAGAGGATCGCCCCAGCCCCCGCCGCCCGCAGCCCGAATGGCGTAGCTGTGTCCTTCGGGGAGAGTGAATCCCTGGGCCAGAACCCCGATCGGCGTCGACCCGCCGTCGGGGTCACGCAGTTCGATCGCATTCGGCCGACCCGGGTCGGCGCCGGCCGACCCGGGCATCGGAATCTGCCCGTGCCCTCCGATGCTGTTGCCGGTCAACAGCGGAGAGCCGTCGACGGTGAATTCGAAGTCGACGCCGCGTCCCCCGCGGAACTGACCCGCACCCGACGCGTCACGCGACCGACGCCGGTAGTTGAAGCGAAGCGGGTACCAGGACTCGGTGACTTCCACATCGTTCGTCTGAATGGCCGCCTGACGCCCCACCAGGTAGAAGTTGAAGTCCGTGCCGTCGCGATCGTTGCCGGCCGGCGAACCGAGGGCGGTGCCGTCGATCATGATCCACGAGTCCGTCGCGCCGGACAGACCCCTACCCGAGAAAGTGACCACGCAATTCCCGGACATCGTCTGCGAACTCGACAGGAAGGGACGGCTGACGCTGTCGGGCGAAGCCGCCACCGCCTGATGGAAAGTGCGCAACGCGGCCTCGCTGGCGTCGTGCGACGCCGCGAGATGCGCAGCCCCGACGGGTGCTGGATGAGTGCAGTTGAGCATGCTGCCCACCGGGCAGTACACCGCAATCGCGTCGTAGTACCCCTGGTTGAGGGGCAGGTCCTGCCCGATCAGACGCTGCAACTCGACACCGATCTTGCCCTTGACGATGTACTCCTTCGTGTTGAAGAAGTGCTGCGTCTGTGGTGCCGCCCCGGAGAAGTCGAAACGAATCGAATCGCCCTCGACGGTGGTCGTGCAGGGGACCCGAAACTTCTCCTCGTTCCACTCGGTCCAACTCGTGGACCGGTAGACGCCGTCCTCGAGCAGCGCGATCTCGGCGCGGACAGCTTCCTCGGTCCGTCGGTTGAGCTCGTCGAACCCGTTCTGCAAGGCGTCCGGGCCGATCCGCTCAGCGAGTTCCCGGAGCTTGGCAGCACCGACATCGACGCCTGCCATCAGGCCACGGATGTCCATCTCGACCAGGTGGGCCATGCGGACGTTGTTGAGCAAGATGTTCCAGAGGTCCCGCTGGTCGACGCCGGCCCTCATGATCTTCACTGCGGGCAGTCGGACCGCCTCTTGGAAGCAGTCGGTCGCTTCGGGAGCGAACGACCCCGGCTGCATACCGCCCACGTCCACCAGATGCGACGAATTTGCGAACCACCCCACCAAGACATTCCTGGCGAACACCGGCTTCATGACGAAGATGTCCTGCGCGTGCAGGCCACCGCCCCGGTGCGGGTCGTTCGCCAGGAAGACATCGCCGTCCTGGATGTCGTCACCGTGCTCAATGAACACACCCGCGATCGCGTTGGTCGCCGCGTAGAAGTGGTAGGCGATATGACCGCCACCTGTCACCAGGTTCCCCTTGGCGTCGAGAAGGGTGCACGAGTAGTCACCACCCTCGACCACGAGCGGGCTCACCGCAGTGCGTTTGATCGTCGCGGCGCCCTCGCCACAGAACGCTTCGAACTGGTGTCGCAGAACCTCGACCGCGATATTGTCAAGCTGCATCGGAATTCACATCCAATCGGAGAGAGCGGCGCTCGCCGACCACCAGCGTGGCGCCGCGGGGGACGAAGACGGTGGTGTCGACGTCGTCGGCCAGAGCCGGCCCGTCGATGCGGTCTCCGGGGACCAGGTCGGGGGTCCGGTAGCACGGAACCTGCTCACTGCCGGCCCGGGTCAGATACACGTCCCGGTGGGAAGACGGTTCGACCACACCCCCTGTGCGCGTGGACGTGTCGATCGCGAACGTCGCTCGGGGAAGCCGGCCGATGGCGACGGCGCGGAGGAACGTCACCTCCAGCTGTGCCTTCTGACCGACGGCACCCACCCCGTAGCGGGCTGCGTACTGTTCGAGGAAGGCCGCACGGATTGCTTCGGCATCGAAGACCGGGGTCTGCAGCGCAATCGACACCTCGGACGTCTGCCTGAAGAAACGAACCCCGACGTCGTAGTTCACAGTCAGGGCCTGCTCAGGGACCCCATCGTTACCGACCGCCCGTGCCACCTCGGAGCCGAGCCGCTCGAGATCGGCTCCGATCGCGCCCGCGTCGGCCCGATCGAGCAGCACGTCAGCCGACTTGATCCGTTGCCGCCGCACATCGGCCGATGCCGCCCCGAAGGCGGACAGCACCGACGCAGCGGGGGGCACGACAACGCGGGGGATGTTCGCCTCGGCCGCGATGCTCGCCGTGAACAGTCCGCCGCTGCCGCCGTAGGAGATCAGGGTGAGGGTGCGCGGGTCGAGCCCACTCGCGCCCGCGTGCAGGCGAGTCGCTTTGGTCATCTCGGCGAGCGCAATCTCGCGAATTCCCCACGCGGCCTCCTCGGCCGAGAGGCCGAGAGACTCGCCCAGCGTGGCACACACCCGCACGGAGGCTTCTCGGTCAAGCGTGCCGCCTACGAAGCTGGCCGGGTCGATGTAGCCGAGGACCACCAGGGCGTCGGTGATCGTTGCATCCGTCCCGCCGTTGCCGTAGCAGGCCGGTCCGGGCCACGCCCGGGCGGAGCGCGGCCCCACGCGCAGCAGTCCGCGCGCGTCGACCCAGGCAATGGAGCCGCCGCCGGAGCCGATCGAGAGCGTGTCGATTCGCGGCTGAGCAAGGATCATCCCGTGCAGCTCGCCTCGCTCGGACCGCTGCGGGAGCGAATCGGCGATGACCGCCAAGTCGAAGCTCGTACCGCCCATGTCGCCGCAGATCGCGTCGGAAATCCCCTCGTCCGAGCACACCTCGGCCGCAGCCATGACGCCGGCAGCCGGGCCCGACGCCACCAGGATCACCGGCGAGCGGCGTGCCTCGGCGAGGGTGACGGTTCCACCGCTGGTCTGGAGCAGCAGCAGCGGAACTCGAAGGCCGGTGTCGGCGAGCTCCTGCGCGAGGGCCTCGATACCGTCGAGAGCGGTACACAGGACAGCATTCACGGCCGCAACCAGGGTGCGCTCGTACTCGCGGATACTGGGGTGCAACTCGACGCCGCTGAAGACGGGCAGGTCGGGAAACTCTTGCCGCACGAACTCGACCACGGCCAGTTCGTTCTCGTCGTTCTTGAAAGACCAGAGGAACGAGACGGCGAGTGCCTCGATCTGGTGCGTCTCGATCAGGTTTGCCACTGCCGAACGAACCGCCGCGATATCGACGGCCTGCAGCACCTTTCCGTCGCGGTCGACGCGTTCGTCGACACCGACGACAGCCGATCGATCGATGGGGCTCCATGGCGGAACGAGGAATCCCTCCTCCGAGACGCGCCGCGAGCGGGCCATGGAAATGGTGTCCTCGAAACCGGCCGTGGTGAGCAGTCCGGCCCTAACGCCGTGCTTCTCGACGAGCGCGTTTGTCACCGCGGTCGTACCCAGTCCGAAGCGTTCGACCCTCCCGAGAAATGTTTCGAGATCGAGGCCGACTTGATCAGCGACGAGCTGACAAGCTCCGAGCACTCCCCGTCCGAAGTTGTTTCGGTCGGTCGGCGATTTGGCGCGCCACAGCGACTGCCCGTTGCCACAGGCGAGGTCGGTGAAGGTTCCCCCGACGTCAATTCCGATCGAGAAACCTCCTGGTGCCTGGTTCGGCACCTCTTTGACGTCCATCAGTTCTCCTTGTCAGTTCGATGCAGTCATGGGCGCAATCCGCAGAGGGTCCGCCATCCGGGCGGCGTCCGCCCAGATGGCGGAGTAAGTCGGCGCCGGCGTGACCTGAATCATAACATTTAATAAGTGTTCAACCAACTAGTATTTTGTCAGCCGCAGGGATTGCACCTGCGTTCCGAGGAAATGGATTCCGCTCTAGATGTAGTAGCCGCCGTTCACGGCGATGTTCTGCCCCGTCATGAACCGAGCGCCGTCGCTGACCAGGAACGTGATGACCGGCGCGATGTCTCGATCCGGATCCCCGAACTCACCACCGAGCGGCACCTTCTGCAGAAGCAGCTCCTTGTACGCAGCAAGTTCCTCGTCGTTCATCTTTGCGAGATGATCCTCGAGCATCGCAGTCCTCGCCGACGGGTGAATGACGTTGGCCCGGATGCCGTATCGAGCCCATTCGACGGCGATCGTCCGAGTCCACGCCGTCACGGCGCCCTTGGACGCCGCGTAGGCCGCGCCGTTCGGATATGCGGTCAGCGCTGAGGAGGACGCGAAATTGGCGATGCTGCTTCTGTCACCCTTCTTCAGGTGCGGCAGCGCTGCCTGGTTCGTCAGCATCGGCCCCCGCGCATTGATGTCCATGACGCGGGCCCAGTCCTCGTCGTTGACATCTTCGGCCGGACCCTGCAGCAGGATCCCCGCGGCGTGAACCAGGGAGTCCACCCCACCCAAAAGATCGGCCGCCTCGTCGATCACCGAGAAGACCTGATCCCGATCGGTGACGTCGCACGTGAGGAAACGTTGTCCCGCCTGTTCGGCGACGCCGAGGCCTTGTTCCTCCGAACGGTCAAGCGAGACCACGGAGGCACCCTCCTTCGCGAGGGAACGCACACAGGCCGCTCCTACGCCGCTCGCGCCGCCGACGACTATTACCTTCTTGTCCACTTACTTCTCCGTTCCGACGCAGGTGTGAGCAAACCCGTAGACGGTCGCTCCGCCGGATGCCGGCAGCAGTACCGCGCGCACGGGCGTACCGCGCGTCAGCGCTTCGCCGCAGGTGCAGATGATCCGACCGGGCAGGCGCACTCCGGCTTTCAGGTCGACCGCTCCCGTCAGGTACGGCGCTATGCTTCGCCACGGCTCGGGGAGGCTGGCGCCGCTCGCGGGAAGCTCTGCGGCGGCTTCGTGAATACGGATCGCCACATCCACAGTTCCGTGCGGATCGATTGACTCCCAGGCATATTCACCGCTCAGGCACTCGTAGCAGTGCGTTGCGATCGGGAAACGCAACGTTTCACACTCGCCACATCGCTGGAGGGACAGGTGCCCATCGTGAAGAGACTCCCAGAAACCCGCGTTGTCGGGGTGCTGGTGCTGGGCAGGGCCCGGTGCAGCGTCCACGCGCTCCAATTCGACCACTTCACCTTTTCTCTGGCTTGCCGCCATGTCAGGCCACCTTCTCGTTCGTCAGGACCAGGGCGTCGCCCCACGGAGTGCCCCACAGCAGTGACTTCGCATCGTCGATCTGACGCTTCCCGGCCTCACCGCGAAGCTGGCGGACCATTTCGATCATGTGCCCGTAGCCGTACAGGTGCCCCTCCGCCAGGCTCCCGCCGTGCGTGTTCATGGGGAGCGGCGAGTCCAGTCCGATGCCCTGGTCGCGGCAATACGCGGCGGCCTCGCCCGCTGCGCAGAAGCCCCACCGCTCCAACGCCATCAACACTAGGGGGGAGAAAGGGTCGTAGGTGAAGAAGCCGTCAAGGTCGTCGCGTCCCACACCCGCCATCTCCAGCACGGGGAAGGTTTTCGGGGCCACGTAGTCGTAGCGCGGGCTCACTCCTGATCCCATGCCCGGCCGGGAAAAGAAGTCGTAGCTGTTCCGAGTGGCCGGAACCCCCTGCATCCCTGCGATATGCACGATGGGTCGACCCAACTCCCGCGCCCGCTGCGTCGAGGTCACCAGCAGACATGTAGCGCCGTCGACCGCGAGACACATATCGGAGGACCGCATATGGCCCATGAGCTCGGGCTCCTCCAGATACTGCTCGACCGTGAGTGGTTCCTCGCGCCGTACGGCCATGGGGTTGAGGTGGCCGAAAGCGCGCATGGTGACGGGAATTGCCGCCATGTCCGCAGATGTCGCACCGTACCGATCCATGTACTGCTCGATGACCAGCGCGGCGCCGGCCCCGGCCCCGGGCGAGCCGTGGAGTGTCCAGTTGCCGTAGGGCCCGCCTCCGTCTCGGAACGACTCATCGACGCCGCCGAGCGGTGAACTCATCGGAGGCAGTTCGAGGGCATACCCCGTCGCCGTGACGGCACTGTTGATCACGGCAACCACGTCCGCCAGCCCCATCGTCACTGCCATGGCTGCCTGCTGGACCGCCGTGGCCGCCCACCGGCCATGGGTCCACAGCTGCGAAACCCACGTCAGGTCCAGGCCGGCGGCCACGGCGAACTCGTCGTAGTCCACGCCACGCGGGGTGCCCCAATTGGTGACCATGCCCGTGACATCCGACTTCTTCAGATTCGCATCCGCCAACGCGGCTCGGAACGACTCGAACTCCAGGTGCAAGGCACTTCGCCCCGGTCTGCCGATGGACTCGCTCGTTCCCACGCCGACCACACACGCATCCAACTTCACGAAACCAAGCTCCTCTCCTGTGCACGGGTTGCCGTGCCCGATGGGCCGCGTGATCGGCGCCACTCCGACGACGATAACAGAAATAACTGATCAGCAAACTAGTCTTTTTCCTGGGCCGTCCCACTCGCCCCTGCTGCATCATTCGCCACGCGCCCACCAGGCCGCCACTATCTGACCGGACTCGATCCGCAGAAAACTTGTTCGTTGACAAACTTCAATTTCACGTCATGATTGACCCATGTACTCGACATCCAACGGGACTTCCGGTCCGTCTCCCACCGTCGCCGGTGAGTCGGCAGACTCACGCATATCGCACGACGTGGGCGACCCCGACTTCGATTCCTTCCCGCTCGTACCCAAGGGAAACAAGTACGAGGATTTCGAGGTGGGTCGGTCGATGACCCACCACTGGGGAAGGACACTGACCCAGGCCGACAACGTGTCATTTTCGACCGCGATCTGCGCGTGGCTGCCGGTGCATCTGAACGTCGAATATGCTCGGGCGCAGGGTCATCCCGACACGGTCCTGAACCCGATGCTTGTGCTGTGCACTGCGGTCGGGCTGTCCGTGGAAGATCTCAGCGAGAGTGGAGGCCCGTTTCTCGGTATCGACGACTGCGTCTTCGGCAGTCCCGTGTATCCGGGTGACACCATCACGGCGAGTTCGCAGGTGTTGAGAATGCGCACGTCCGCCAGCAAGCCTGGCGTCGGCATCGTTACCTGGCACACGACCGCGACGAACCAGCACGGCCAGCCCGTCGTGGAGTTCGTCCGCACCAACCTCGTTGCCTCCCGCGCCAAGCCACCGACAACAACACCGACTTCGAAAGCAGGAGAAAACCATGCCCACTAGCCGACTCCGCCGCAGCGAACTGTCCACTCCCGGACACAGCCCCAAGATGATCGCCAAAGCCGCTGCGAGCGACGCCGACCTCGTTTTCCTCGACCTGGAGGATTCTGTCGTTGCCGCCAAGAAGATCGAGTCGCGGCAGAACATCATCGAAGGTCTCACCACCCTCGACTGGGGTTCCAAAACCCGCGCCGTCCGCATCAATCCCGTCAGCACCCCCTGGTGCCACGGCGACATCGTCGACATCGTCACCGCAGCCGGCAACAATCTCGACGTCATCATCATCCCGAAGGTCTTCGGTCCCCGAGATGTCTGGTTCGTCGAAGACCTTCTGACGCAACTCGAGACCCATCTCGGCCTCGAGGTCGGACGGATCAAACTCGAGGTCCTCATCGAGGAGACCGAGGCCCTCTCCCGCGTCGAGGAGATCGCTGCCTGCTCCCCTCGCCTCGAGGCCCTCATCCTCGGCGTCGGCGACCTGTCCGCCAGTCAAGGCATCCGGCTCGGTCACATCGGAGCCGCCGCCGAGGGCGTGTACGGCTACCCCGGCGACGTGTGGCACTACGCCCGCAACCGCATGATCGGCGCCGCACGTGCCCACGGGCTCGACGCCGTCGACGGCCCCTACGGCGCGATCTCCAACCCCGACGGCTACGAGCGCGAAGCCACATGGGCCGCAACCCTCGGCAGCGTCGGCAAATGGGCCATCCACCCCAGCCAGATTGCCATCGCGAACCAGGTGTTCGCACCCACCCCCACCGAAATCAAACGTGCCACAGCGGCCGTACGCGCCGTCGAAGAAGCCGAACAAGCCGGACTCGGCGCTGCAGCGTTCGAGGGCATGATGATCGACGCCGCGACCACTCGGATCTTCGTTGCGGTCCTGGAGCGGGCCCGGCAATGCGGTGTCGCATGACTGCCGCCGCGACCGGTCCACTGCGCGGGATCAAGGTACTCGACCTCACCTCGATGCTCGCCGGCCCGTTCACGACGATGCTGCTCGCCGACCTCGGTGCCGACGTCGTCAAAGTCGAGCCGCTGACCGGTGACCGGACACGCGGCGTGGGACCGTTCCGTGAAGAGGACGATCCCGCACAAGCACTAGGCGGATACTTCCAGTCCGTCAACCGCGGGAAGCGCAGCATCGTTCTCGATTTGAAGAGCAGCGAGGGAGCGGAGCGGTTCCGCGACCTGGTCCGGGTCGCCGATGTGGTCGTCGAAAACTTCTCCTCCGGCGTCATGGAGCGGATGGGTCTGGGATACGAGGCCCTCGCCGAGGTGAATCCCCGGATCGTCTACGCGGCGCTGCGCGGATTCGGCGACGCCCGCTCCGGTGAGAGCATTTACGACTCGTGGCCGGCGTTCGATGTCGTCGCACAGGCCATGGGCGGCTTCGCCGGAATCACCGGCCTCGTGGACGGTGCGCCGCTCAAGGCCGGACCGGGAATCGGGGACATCTTCCCCGGCACGCTGCTCGCGCTGGGCGTCGTGGCGGCCGTCCGGCATGCAGAACATACCGGCGAGGGGCAATTCGTGGATATCGCGATGTATGACGCCGTCCTCGCCCTCTGCGAGCGCATCGTCTACCAGCACTCCTACCTCGGAGAAAACCCGAAGCCCATGGGCAACGGCCATCCCTTGTTGGCACCGTTCGACATCATGCCGACGCAGGACGGATGGATCGCGGTCGCCGCACCCAGCGACAAGCACTGGCGAATCCTCACCGAAACCATGGGATGCCCGGAACTCGCCGACGACCCCCAGTTCGCCGACAACACCGCCCGCGTGGTCAACGTCGTCGCGGTGCGAAAGATCCTCGGCGAGTGGCTCGCCGAACGGCCGACCGCGGACGTGGTCGCCGCACTCGGTGGTCGCGTTCCGATCGGACCAGTCAACACTGCAGCCGACATCTTCGCCGACGAACACGTTCGGACCCGGAAGATGCTGGTCGAGGTCGAGCAGCCCGGGTCCACCACGCCGGTGACGATTGCCGGCAGCCCACTCAAGTTCAGCTCGACACCGGCATCGGTCCGGGGTCGCGGCCCCAAGTTGGGCGAGCAGAAACCCGACGCCGTTCTCGCCGAATGGACCGCGACTTATCAGGACGGGTCGGTGTCGGCGACAAAGGGAGACGAAAGCCATGACTGAGCACCACAACGCGGACAGCGCGATACTCGGCGCCCAAGGCTGGTTCGAGGACTTCTGGCCCGGCCAGAAGATGCGGCACTCACGCGCGGCGACCGTCGGCGAGCTCGAGGGCAGCGGGCCGGCGAAACAGGTGATGAACACGGCGCAAGCGCATTTCAACGATCATTTCTTGAAGGGGTCGCCGATGGGTGACGAGCGCCTCGTGTTCGGCCTCGCAACGGCGTCCCTGGTGTACGGACTGGCCTCCCAGGACACGGCCGAGCACGCCGTCGCCGAGCTCGGCTGGTCGCAACTACGGTTTCGCGCACCCGTCCACCACGGCGACACGATCAGCGCCTTCACCGAAGTCCAGTCAGTCACTCCGGGCGATGCACCCGACGCGCCGGGCACAGTCGTGTTCCGCCACTGGGGGCGCAACCAGAATGGCGACGTCGTCTTCCAGGGCGAGCGGTCGACATTGATGCGGCGTCGAGCTTCCCAGCCCGCTGCCGTATGACGACCCTGACTGACGAGGTCATCTCGAGGGTCCGGACCATCGGACATCTCTCCGACGACGTCGTCGCCGGCGCTCGCCATTGCATTCTCGACACGCTCGGGGTCGCGATTGGCGGTATCCACGAGCCCGTGACCATACACGTTAGGGCCGAGGCGCTCGAGGAGGGCGGTCGGCCGCTGGCAACGTTGTGGGGTACCGGCGAGCGGGTCTCTCGCAGCCAGGCGGCCCTGGTCAACGGCACCGCAGCACACGCGATCGATTTCGACGATGTCGTTTCTCGGATGGACGGCCATCCCTCTGCCCCGCTGCTGCCCGCGCTGTTGGCGACAGCCGAGAACAGCGCCCTCAGCGGTCGTGCCTTCATCGAGGCCTTCGTCGCCGGTTTCGAAACCGAGGCCCTCGTCGGCCAACTGATGAAACCCTCCCACTACGCTCGCGGTTTCCACGCGACCGCCACCGTCGGCACCTTCGGTGCGGCGGCGGCGGTCGCGCACGCCCTCGGGCTCGATACCGGCGAGTGGTCCCATGCGTTCGGAATCGCGGGTGCGCGAGCCGCCGGCCTCAAGTCCATGTTCGGCTCCATGACGAAGCCGCTGCAGGTCGGCGCGGCGGCGGAGAACGGTATGCGGGCCGCAACGCTCGCTGCCCGCGGGCTGACAGCGCACCCGGACGTCCTCGGGACAAGCCAGGGCTTCCTCGACACCCAATCGGACGCGACTGGTACGCCGGCGGCATGGGACTGGACGGGATTCGCCATTTCGGATGTTCTGTTCAAGTACCACGCGGCGTGTTACCTCACGCACTCGGCGATTGAGGGCGCACTGGCGCTCCGAGACGCCGGGGTGCGGCCGGAGCAGGTCGAGACCATCGAACTCCTGGTCCCGAGCGGCCACCTGAGTGTGTGCAACATCGAGGAGCCGACGACGCCGCTCGAGGGCAAGTTCAGCTTGCGATTCACTACCGCCATGGCGCTTGCGACCGGCGACCTGAGCGAGCAAGCCTTCTCGCCCGCCACGTTGACCGACCCTCGTGTCGTCACCCTTCGTAACCGCGTCACCGTCAAGGCCCGCAGCGACGAGAGCCGATCCACCGTCGTCCGGCTCACCGACGTTGAGGGTCGCGAACAGGCCGTCGAGGTCGACGTCAATCGGCCTGTTCCCGCGGATCGGCTGGGCGGACGCTGGGACTCGTTGGTCGCGAAATTCCACTCGCTCGTCGATCCGGCTCTCGGCGCTGACGCTGCCCATCGCATCGTGACCGAAGTGTCAAATCTGGCCGACGCGGAGACTGTCGGACCCTTGGCGGCCGCGTTGTCACCGCACACTCAAACCCCTCGGTAATTCGGTGGGCAGGTTCTCGCACGCTCTCATGTAAAGCGTTGTGCACCACACCCGCTCGGCCGATACACAGCCGATCGATCGCTGCGCAGCACGCACCACAGCATGATCCCTCTCGTCACCACAATGAAACGGAACTACCTCCTACTTTGCGAGAGCTGTTTGGCAGCTTGATATTCGAGATCCCACTTCGCTTCCGTTGACGCGCCGGAACACCTTGACAATCCTAACTGAGCGGCAAACAATGTTGTGACGCACATAACGTCGAGGAGAGCGTCACGTCCACGCCGTCACGCCAGGAATCCCGCGTCGGGAAGCACCATGACGCCCGCGTGCGAACAAAAGACCCCCACACGAAGACACGCGCAGCCGATCCGGCCGAAGCGCCAGGCAAATGGAGTGGTGCCCTGAAACGTAGATAGCAGACCTGAACCATTGCGCTTCTACAACGATTGGTCGTTGATCATGTCCCCAGTCAAGAAAACCGTTGCCGATGATGACCGCGAGAGTACGGAATGGAGAAGAGGCGGACGAACAGTCCTATTCAGTGCTATCGGATACGGATCCGCAGCAGTACTTTTCGTCCTCACCGCTAGCGTATTCGTCAAACCCACCATGCAAGCAACAGGGTGGAGCACAAGTGAAGTCCTGGTCTCGCCGATAGCCATCTTGCTGTTGACGGCCTGCGGGCCGCTTGCGGGACGTATAGCAGACCAGTGGGGCGCCCGTCGCACCATCGTGACCGGCCTCGTCCCGTACATCGTCATGCTGGTGCTTTTCGCGACATTGCCCATCAATAAATTCACCTTCTATGGGCTGGCCGTAGCAATCGGCATCGTCGGGTCATTTGCATATATGGTCCCGTTCAATCGCGCGGTGGCCTCCTGGTTCGATAAGGGCGCAGGAAAAGCCTTCGGCCTCGTCGGAGTGGGTTCGGCTGTCACACCACTGCTCGCAATACCGCTCGTGACGCTCGCAATTTATAACATCGGCTGGCAGGCAGGGTATTTGATTCTTGCGGGTTTCGCGCTGCTGATTTCGATGCCGGCTGTGCTCTTCGGAATAAAAGAGCGGCCTCATCAGGGAGAAGACGTCCCCGTCAGTCGCGGATCGGAGTCCGCGGCGGACCTGTCCACTCCCCTCAGCGTGAAGGCGGTACTCCGCACGCCTCGCTACTGGGTATTCTCGTCCAGCATTGTCGCGGTGACAGCGGCAACAACGGCGTTCATCGCAAACCTACAGCCGATGCTCCTCGATGGGGGCGTAAGCCTGGCGGTAGCAACAACCGTGACAACCCTGTTCAGCGTCGGTATGGTCATCGGCCGTCTAGGCGGCGGTGCGTTGCTCGACATCTTCCCCAAGCACAAGGTAGCGGTAGCTGTCACGATTCTGCTCGTCGCCGCTCTAGGCGCCCTTTCGATGACTGTCGCCGGCTCCGTCCCAATTGCCATAACTGCGATCGGAGTCATGTTGGTTGCAGCAAGTTCCGGGGCAGAGGCAGACTTCGGTGCGTATTTCCTCTTGAAAGAATATGGCCGCACCAATTTCGGGTCGTTGTACGCAACCGCACTGGCGTTCAGCGGGATAGCAGGCGTGTCATATCCCTACGTATTCAGCTTTATCCGGGATTCGACGGGCAGCTACTTCTGGGCGACGATCGCCGGCGCGGGGGCCTTGGCCCTCGGGGCGCTAGCCATCCTCATTTTCGGCCTGACCGGACCCCGCGGTTCGACAAATTCATCCGACCGGACACAGTCCTCAACAGATCGAGACACCGTCAGCGCAGTTTGATGGACGCGCGGGGCCATGAAGTTGTCAACTGCATCCGTTGATTTCAGCTGTGGCAAGAGGCACAAGGGTCACCCTTCGAATCAACTTCCGCCAACAGGCGGACACGAGGGTGACCCTTGCCATGGTCCTGCACGGCGTGTCTTGGATGATGATTCACCGTTTCGAAGCCCCTGTAACCCACGAGCGCCGTCACCACCGAGAAGCCCATGACCGTAAATCATCGCCGATACGGCATTTACTGCAGCACAGAGAATCCGATCTATCAGTCACGGAATCGGAGCAGCCGAATCAATCAGCTCCCACGACGCCGCCGAGGACTTCCGTGGGTGCTCGACCGGACGACTGCCGAGGACCGTTCGATTGTCCCGGCGCGGGTCGCTCTGAATTGAAGGTCGAGGCCACCGGCGTCCGGCGGTCGAGCGATCGACCGGGGTCCGCGCGCCTGACGAAACCCGCATCGCCCAGATACGAAGACGGGACTGGCCCTTGCGACCGATTCCGAACAGGATGCAACTCCCCCGCCACCGAGACGACTGTGCCGCGAATGGTGACGGCGGTGGTGAACAGTGTCCCCATTCGCCCGTGTCAAGTCCGGGCGGGGTCGGCGATTGTCCCCGCCGCGAACATTCCGGTGACCCGTGATTCGATCATGCGGTCGGCGTTGGATCCTCTGCCCGAGCACCCGCACCCCCCGGTCCTCGGCCGCAGTCGACACGCCGTCCACCGCGCAATTAACGCCGTCTCCCCAACCTGGGGCGGTAGCCGTGGTTCACGTTCGAGCGAGACTCGGATCGCTCAGATCGCGGATTGCCGCATCGAGCACAAGAATTCGCTGAGCATCGCGTACGTGCAAGCTCTCGATCATCTTCCCATCCACGACAATGACACTTTCGCCTGCGGCCAGTGCCTGTTCGTACGCCGACACCACCACGTGTGCATGCTCGACTTCCGCCGCGGAGGGGCCGAATACGTCGTTCGATGGCTCGATCTGGGAGGGATGAACGACGGTCTTACCATCGAACCCCATATCGCGGCCCTGTTGAGATTCGGCCGCAAAGCCCACCTTGTCGCCGATGTCGTTGAAAACACCGTCCAAGATCACTTTACCTGCCGCCCGCGCACCCAATACAGCAAGAGACAACGCAGTCGACACCGGTGCGCGACCGGGGCGGCTGATCGCATGCAAGTCGTTGATCAAGTCATTCGTACCGACGATGAGAACGGCAAGGCGGTCGCTGGCCGCAGCGATCTCTTCGGCTCGTAGGAAGGCTGCCGGCGTCTCGATCATGACCCACAGCTTCAACCTGGGTGATGCGCCTGCCGCTTCGAGATCGGCGGACAGCATTCGAACCTCCTCGGCCGATTCGACTTTCGGCACGAGGATCCCGTCGGCCTCGGTCTGCGCCACTGCGGCGACATCGCTCCGGTGCCATTCGGACCCTATACCATTGATTCGCACCACGATTTCTCTCGGTTGATACACGCCCGAGTCGACCGCTGCGCACACCCGCTCGCGTGAAGCGACCTTGGCGTCATCGTTCACCGCGTCTTCGAGATCGAGAATCAGTACGTCGGTAGCCAGACCTGCAGCTTTATCCAGCGCGCGAGCGTTATTGCCTGGTACATAAAGAGCAGTACGACGGGGGCGAATCTCGGGGATCATCAGATTTGTTTCCTCTCGACCGGCAGTTCGGGTTGCGTGACCTCGGCACCCAGCGTCCTCGAAGGCGCTCGCCCGAGATGAGCGGGTGCGACCTACCTACTAGGGCGGCGGAAGGCGGTTTTATTGTTATTCAACTAGCAATTAATGTCAACTGCCCGCTCCCAGGCATCCAGGCGTGCCACAGCTACGTCCTCACCTCGACGAACATGCTGCGGTAAATCATAGTTGCTTGACAATCTACGAACTTTCTACACACTGATACCCGTGGCTGGAATCACTCCCCAAGAGGCTTGGGGTAGGCAGCATCTCGCCAGTGCCGCTGGCTCCGAGCAATATTGACGCGCGAATGGGAGTCCCAGCCGCCGTCCATCTACGCCCACGGGAGGCTCACGCTTATGAGGACACGCGCAGCCGTGCTGCACGAATCACCCGGCTCATGGAGTGTCGAGGAGGTATTGCTCGATGCTCCGCAAGAAGGCGAGATCCTCGTCGAAATGGTGGCGACCGGCTTGTGTCACAGCGACGACCACATCGCTACGGGCGATATGCCGGCCACTCATCTGCCGATCGTGGCAGGACACGAGGGTGCCGGCATCGTCAGGGAACTGGGACCGGAAGTGAAGGGGCTCGAGATCGGCGACCACGTGCTGACATCCTTCATCCCGGCGTGCGGCCAATGCCGTTGGTGCGCCGGCGGAATGCAGAATCTGTGCGATCGTGGGGCGCTCATCATGCAGGGACATCAGCTCGATGGAACCTTCCGCATGCACACCTCCGACGGCCGGGACATCGGAACGGCAGGGTTACTCGGCACCTTTGCCGAGTTCCAGGTCTTCGACCAGCAGTCCGTGATCAAGATCGAGAAGGATATTGCACTCGAGATCGCCTGCCTTGTGGCATGTGGTGTCCAAACTGGTTTCGGATCCGCTTCGGAGGCGGGTGCCGTGAGGCCGGGCGACACGGTTCTCGTCGTCGGAGTCGGTGGCATCGGAATGAACGCGGTTCAGGGCGCACGCGCGGCCGGCGCAGCACACATTATCGCCGCGGATCCCGTTGCGCAGAAGAAGCGATGGGCCCTCGAGTTTGGTGCGACCGAGTCACATGACTCCATCACCGCCTCGATGGAGCGCATCTGGCACCTGACCAACGGCCAGGGCGCGGATGTCGTGATTCTCTGTCCGGGCGTGGTGACCAACGCCCTTCTCGGCGAGAGTTACGAGGCCGTCCGCAAAGCCGGCACCCTGGTAGTGACGGGCATTGGCCGCGAATCCGAGGAGGCGGTCATCCCAGGTCTCAACGCTAACGCTCTGG
This sequence comes from Rhodococcus sp. G6(2025), assembly GCF_058628105.1. Lineage (NCBI taxonomy): Bacteria > Bacillati > Actinomycetota > Actinomycetes > Mycobacteriales > Nocardiaceae > Rhodococcus > Rhodococcus sp. G6(2025). Next base: position 377,210 of record NZ_CP179752.1, on the reverse strand, counting down.
CACTGCCGCAGAAGCGCATCCAGGGCGCCCTGTATGGCATGAAGTCGCCGCGCCAGGCGATGCCGATGCTGTTGGACATGTACCGCGCCGGCAAGCTCATCCTCGACGATCTGGTCACCGCCACCTATACCCTCGACCAGATCAATCAAGGCTTCGACGACATGCGTCGCGGGCGCAACATCCGCGGCGTCATCCACTTCGCTCAGTAGACGTGCGATACGCACTCTCATCGAGGGAGCACCTCGACCATGCGAACGGACATGTGGTCCAGCCCGCGCTAGGATCTCATCCCTGGGTGGAGCGCTGGTCTGCCATAATTTCTGTCCAGCGAAGACTTGATCAGTGCGCTCTTCGTCCTCGGACTCGCAGTGGGTGGCCTCTCGATCGCGACACGAGGCGCTGCGCTATCGCCGCACCATCACGATCGAGAACCCTGGAGGATCGTCTATCGCAAGCGCTCCTGAGCGCACTAATCCGTTATCCACACCTAACACTGGGGCCGACAGTATGTGGCCGCCGGTTCGTCGCCGAACAACCGGGGCCGAACGCAGCACCGTCCGTCTAGTTCTCGTATCGGACGAACCCCACCGGCCACGTAGGGAGAACACACAATATGCCCGGCACGAACAACGTTCGACCCACCGAAAAGACGCGAATGCTCAGTTTCGCGCTCCAATGGCAACAATACGGCGGTGGTTCCAACGAGGAAATCTACGTAAACTTCGGCCTCTCCCCCATGCAGTACTTCATGCGACTGCTCAGGATTCTCCGAAGCCCCACAGATCTCGATATGAGTGTGATCTCAGAACTCAATGCGATCTGCGCCAGCCGCCTCGACACCGAACGAGCCCGACATCACGACGAGGCGGGTCACCCTGGCGACGAGAGATAACCAAATGCTGTGGATCGAGGGTCGTCAGGCGACCTCGGTCACGGGTGTCCGGTGCGCGGTTCCGAGGTGATCTCGACGGGGCGTTCCGACGAGCTTGCCCTTTGAAAAGGCGCACCGGCCTGCGCCACCGCTACCAGATGTGGTGCATTTACGGACCTGGACCGGGCTCGGGCTTGGACGGCCTCGGTCGATCGTCTACGGAGGAACCGATGCATGCGCCCGGTACGTCGGCACGCTGACCAAATTCTTCAGGGCCAATACCCCCGTTGACAAGCAACGTGGACCGAGTATTGGCCGTCTCGCTGGCTGGCTGGGCGGCTATTGACAGGCACCAGAGAAAGCCGAGCCCAATATCCAGGAGGCGACGCAGCCGCTCCGAGGGAAGGCCACTCCGTCGTGAGCAGTTTAATCAGTGCGCCATCCCTGACCTCCTACGCTGGACGGTTTTTCCGCTGTCCTGCGCTCGACGGTGTCTTCCGCTGTCCTGCGCTCGACGGTGTCTTCCGCTGTCCTGCGCTCGACGGTGTCTTCCGCTGTCCTGCGCTCGACGGTGTCTTCCGCTGTCCTGTGCTCGACGGTGTCTTCCGTCGACGACCGCGGCCGAGATGCTGCATGCACTGCTCAATGAAAAGCGTGAGTAAGGCGATCGGGTCGGTGCCCTCAGGATCGAGCTGCCACAAGTAACCGACTCCGCGCAGGTGCGCGATGATCGCCGTTGCTTGCTGCTCAGGGTCTACTCCCGGCTCGATCGAACCGTCCTCGATTCCGGTCCTGATAATCGATGCAAGTTGAGACCGGAAATCGCGGTGGAAATTTTCGAACCTCGCGCGTAGGTCCGGGACCGGCCTGAGCGCCTCGAACATCAGGGCGTACATAACCGCCAGTGACCATGGGTCGCGTTCATAGGCATCCCGGATTTTTGTGAGTAGGACCCGTAGAGTCTCGAGCCCGTGCAGCCCGTCCGTGTCCGACAACTCCGTATCGAGACTCCAGTGCTCTTCAATCTCGTCAACGAGCACTTCGAGGAGTTTGGGCTTCGATCCAAATCTGGCCGTCGCGAGACTCCGGCTATAACCGGCCCGTTCACCAACAGCGGCCAATGTCATCATCTGATAACCGCACTCGACCACGAGATCGCCGGCCGCACGGATGAGCAGGCGCGTCGAGCGCTCGGATCGGACTTGATGGCCGTTCGGCTCATTTGGATTCGCCACGAGTCAATTATAGTTGATTGACAAGAACAGGCTTCCCCTGAACCAGGAGACACTCACACGCTGTGCCGGATCGGCGGGCCAGCGAGGTGACTATGGGCTGCCTCGTGCATTAACTCGCCCGGTCCGAGCCATGCCGGCTGGGGCCGCGTTGAGGTTGGCCGAGCATCTCGGATCCCGGGGCCGCGGGTCGGGCCGAATGCTTCCAACAGAAGTCAAGGGCGCGGGCCCAGGTTCTAACCGGCCAAGCTGAGGACTTCCACACGTCTCTTGCGCGGCCGGCCTTCAATCCGGTTCGACCTTCAGGCTGTGTCGGTGTTAAACCCAGACACTGAGCGGGTTGCGGGCTCGGCCAGAGGACACGTGTCGAGCACCGCCGCGAACATCCGGACAGTCTATCGCCCACCCGGTCGGAACCTTACCTGCTGCCGCTGCGGGCTCGTCGCCGCTCCGCGACCGCCTTCCGCGCGATCTTCAACTGCTCCGCGACCCCCGCCGGATCGTCCTAGTCGTCGATCGGAACCGCGGGCTGCGCGAGCGCCTCGTCCTGACGAGCCCGGCGCTGCTGCTGATACTCGAGCACATCCCGCAACAACAACCGGTGCCGGGTGCCGACCTTCTCCCCCGGCAACTCCCCCACATCGATCAACCGGCGCACGTCGGCCGGCTCACCCCGAGAAGATCCGCGTACTCGTCCGCCAACTCCTCCAGGCGGCGTTTGGTGTCCTCATCGAGCCGGAAGACATGCCGTTTCCCGAACGGGTTCCCCTGCGGACTCGGCACCCTTCTAGCGGCAGGCGGGTGGGTGGCCTGGTTGGCGGCCGCGGTCTGCCGACGGGTGTTCCGGGCGATCAGCAGGTCCCGGATGGCGTCCCCGCGGTAGATCTCCTCGGTCACCGCCTGATCGAGGTCGCGCGGGTTCGCCAGGAGCTGGCGGGCGGCCAACCGCATGAGTTCGGCGCGGTCGGAGTCCAGCCGACCGGCGAGGGCGTCGAGCTGGCCGCGCAGGTCGTCGTCGAAGTGCACGTTCGTGCGCGGGCCGAGGGTTTCCGGGGTCAGGTCGGTGCGCGCTGGAGCAGGTCCGGTCACCGGCGTACTCATGCCGCTGTTGTTCCGATCTCGGTCGCCGCGTCGTGCGGGTGGCGCACTTATCGGTCTGCGGCGAGCATGTACAGGTCGTGTGTCGGCGCGCTGAGCGCACTAATCCCGACCGCCGGGCGATCCGGTGACGGGAACATCGGTGCGGGCCGCCCGGATCCGCATCATGCCGGGATGCCGGGTGGTCGGCATGATCCCCGGCAACAGGAACCCCCACATCTCGTCCACGCGCTGCTCGAGATCGGTGCGATGGGTCAGAACCTGAGACACGGTCTGAACCCCGGTGAACGCACCGATGACAAACCGCGCGAAACTCGGCGGGTCGATGCTCTCGACAAGATCACCCTCGGCGACCGCACGGGCCGCCAACGCCTGACATGCGGTGATCCAATCCAGATAGGGGCCCGCGGGGCCACGGTCGTCGGCGCTGAGCTCGAGGGTGATGCGGATCCCGGCCCGCACGATCGGGTCCTGCACGATCTGCCGGGCCATCTCGTGGCAGAGCATCACGATCTGCTCGATCGCCGACGCCTCCTGCGCGGCGATGGCCTGCACCGCGGAGATGGAGATCCGGTGCTGCTCGGCGATGATGTGCCGGGCCAGATCCTCCTTGGACCGGAAATGAAAATACAACGCCCCCTTCGTCATGCCCGCCGCCTCCAGGATCTCGACGAGACTGGCGCCCTCGAACCCGGACTTGTCGAACATTTCCGCTGCCCCGCGGACGATCTGCGCCCGGGTCACCGCCGCCCGTTGCTGTTGCACCATCTACCGCACCTTCCATGCCTTCGCGCTGCAGCACGGTGACTTTCGGTCGCACCCTTTGCAGCCTGCGCGACGCTACCACTGGCACCGGTGCGCCTCACCCCCGAATAAAACCCGCGTCCACCTGCACAGCCGCCGTCACCTGCTCACCCGAAAACAGACCACGGTGCCGCTTCTTCGGGTGGGTCCGCCCGGTCAGCCAGCGCCGTCGCGGCTCCGGTGTGTCGCTATCGGTGGTCGCGACGATATTGCTCGGCGAGCTCGTCGGCATCCCGCGCCAGCCAGGTCAGCTCCCCCACCGACCCATCCCCAGGAAAGTGCAGATCCGCCCACCGGCACTGCGGCCCGCGGACGCACACCAACGCCAACCCGGAATCGGACAACGTCTGCCACAACTGCTCACCCACCGGCGACCCCACGTCCCCATTCAACCGCAACACACCGCACTGACACGAGGAACAGACCGGCCAGTCCGACCTCGAACACCCGCACCCACCACCGGGCGCTGTACACCACATACCGGCGATCTCCTTGCCCGGGCGGGCGGAATTCGGGAGGATCGGTACCGGCCGAGTCGATCGGTCCGGCATCGAATCCACCTCGGCACAAACAACACTCGCACTCGAATGCGCGACGCCGACGCGGGCGAGCTTGCACCGACGGCCGCCGTCCGCAATTACAGCCCACCGAGAAAGTCATGTGGCCTCGGTCACACTTCGGCGATCGGGGCGGGCGGCGGATCTACCATTTCCTCGCACCGGAGCACGAAGGAGCAGGTCGCCAAACCAAATACGCACGCCAAACCTGTACTGGCCAGCGGCGATTGGTGCACACACCGCTCGCCGAATTCCGTCGATCGGTCGATAATTTCACACGCAGCGCATCCGAGGTGCCATCAGCGACGCCGACCACCCAGGCGCACCAGCGCGGAGCCGCACCGCCTAGCGTTGCGAGGTCAGGCTTGACGCGGCGGGTACCAGTTGTACGTCCCGGCGAGGCCTGGCCGGAGGGGACTCCACTCCGACCGGGCCGCTTCGGCTCACCCAGGGCTTCACCGTGTCTCGGGCAGCCTCTGGCGCGTAGGTCAGAGCGGCCGAGATGGTTTCAGCTTCCATTGATAGTGCAGTCGCGGGCTCGACGCCTTGGACTCAGCTGGTCCCGTACCGACGCCCGCGCACTCCCGGCGGCTTACCTCGTCGCTTTCACCCGACACAGATCAGGACGCCCACGACCGCTACTGCGACCAGCGAGGCGGCGCCGCAGATCAGCCACGCCCGCGTTGCCAGCTGCCGCCACCGATCGCACCGCTCGTCCACATCCGCGACAGCGACCGAGCCCACCGGATTCGGATGGGACGCCCGGGACTGCGCAAGGCGGCGGACCTTCGCGTCCGCGCGCGCCGCCACACCGAACGAGACGGGCACCACCAAAAGCGTCACCACCAGCAGAGCAACCATGAGACCTACGCCCGTCCCGAACATCATCGTCCCTTCCACAGCAAACAGGGCCCGTCACGGGTGCCGCCCGTTGATCACCGGCCACGCGGAGCCACGGGCACAACCACGCCCCTGTCAGCTCTATCGCCGAACTGCCCCCTGATGTTTCACTCACCGGCATCGGCGCAGAACTATGAGGCGCCGCGGGCCTACACGCCGGGCATCGGGAACTTCCACACCGCCACCACAACCACGCCCATGATCAGACCGGCATACAGAACAGTGCCAACCACACCGACCCGCAACATATTCAGCAGATTCAAACCCACGTTTTCGGCGTTCCGTGCCATGACAACTCTTCTCTCACGTGCAGATATTCTCTCGGCTGCCGCGTCGATGACGCGTTCCAGCCATTGTGGACCGTCTTCGATACCTGCACATTGGCCGAAATACCTACACCCATACCCGAAATTGGGTCTGGAGCTTTGGGTCTCGACCTAGCGTTGCAACCGAACGCCCCCGAGCACCAGGCTTCTCCCACAAATTCAGCTGTGTTCTACATCACACACCCGTGTTCGGGCCCTGTCCGCCCAAACATTTCGCGACACCGGCACAAATCGTGCGAGGTTCGCTAACCAGCCCACCTGAAGGGAACCGACCGGACCGTTGATCGTCAGCGTCAACGGCAAGTGAGCGGTTCGCCGCACATACTCCATTGCATTGCACAGACAGCTACGGATACGGCCGGACACGCTGCAGCACAGAACAACCAGTGGACGATACAAGCTTGTCGCTCGATCACTCGATGCCGAAATCCGCCGGCACTGTTGTGGCGAAGCAGAACTCATCGGGTCCGGCAAGTACCAGGCCCTGTCGCAGGCTCGCGCCGACCCTGGACCGTGAGAGTGCCACCGGTCGCACCCAGCGTAAGCAGCTTCAAATGAAGCTTACTGGTCGGTAATTCAGAGGTGCGAAAATAGCACAATGGCCTGGATCACACTCTATGGACTTTCCTGCTCCGGCTCATGAAAATCATTGATGCGCTGCTCGTTACTACGTGCAGGTTGTCCGTGTAGCGCCCCTGCCAGCTGATAAACATCGTTGGCGGGGGCTGCGCTTGGCTGCGCCACAACACATCAACCGACGGGACGCCGCCCTCACGGGCACCTCCGACGCGGCGACGCTGACGTCTCCTCGAAGGAGTCACCCCTGGCTGTCATCTCGTTTGCCTACTTCGGTGCACGCATCCTCCCCCGCCTCTTCTACCGAGAGGGTATGACGCAGACCACCGACGAAACCTGAACTCGGCAGACCGCTTCCGACTGGTAGACGAACCCTGTTGTCCACCAGTCTTAGTCGGCCCGTTACGGGTTGTCACGTCGCAGAGCTGACACCGACAACCAGTCCCACGACTGACATCCCCACACGGCGCCGCAGCGTGTATGCAGTTCTGCGGGGGGCGGGCGAGGAACGTGCGCGCAGATCGCTGCCATAGTGTGTTGCCGGTGGGAATCGAACGAATGTCACTGGAGTTGCCGGCCGGCGCGGCCCGTGACGACGCGGAGAAAGAGGCGGTCGCATGGTTGCGGGCCCAGGGCGGCCGCGCCTGGTCCGATCTGTCCCTGCAGACGATCCTGACCACCGATTCGCCCGGGATCAGCCGGTACACTTTCACCTACTGGGTCGACGAGAACGACCGGCACTGACCACCCTGCGATCACCCACCGCCCGGCGATCACGCATGCGACGATCCTTTGCTGCCGGCCCGAACCAGGCGGCCGCCCAGCACAACCCGACTCGAAGGTACTTCTTTGACGCGGCCGCGTCGCCGGCCTCTACCTCACTTTCGCTCCGCCCCGAATCAGCTCCATCGCTGTCGCGACCTCGGTGTGCCGCTACCTGCCGGCACGCGGGATCAGGGTCCGAGCGCGGCGTTGTGCGGGGTGAGAATCGCACCCAGCAGGTAGTGCCCGTCGGCGGAGTCGAGCGCGATTACGCCTCCGACGGCGGCGACGGCGGGGTGGGTGTGCGCGGCCGGGTCGTCGGCCAGCATCCAGGCGAGAGTGTTCTCGTCGTGCCGCGGCCGGTATTGCACGCCATCGACATCGGGGTTCGCGGCGAGGATCGCGGCGACCCACCGGCGGGTGTGCAGATACCCGGAGGGGTCGGCGCCGGCGTTGATCCGGGACGCCCCGGTCCCGGTCAGATCCACGACCTTCACCGTGCGGGTGGTCCCCAGTTCACTCAGGACCCGGCCGGCGATCTTCGCCCGCGGGATCAGCCGCGGGGACTGGTCGACAGGAAGGTTGCGGCAGAGCGTCTCGGCGACCGCCGCGGCCGGACTGTCACCGAGGTACAGGTACGCGTAGGAGCCGTCGAGACTGTCGAACCGGCCCCCGACCCGGGCCCTCGGCCGGGCGGTGGGGTTCAACTCCGCGGCGCCGCGGGTGGCGCTGTGGATGCGCCACAGCGAGGTATCGGCGGGAATGGTGGTGATCAGGGCAGCGGGCAACGGTGTGGGTGGATCCGGGTAGGTCACGCGGGTTCAGTCCTGCGTCAGGTCGTCGGCCATGTCCCGCAGATCCTGCTCGTGACCGCCCGCAGCGGCCAGGGCGGCCGGGGATCGTGGGTCGTCGGCGAAGTCGGTCGGGCTGAGCCACCAGGACGCCACCCCCCACGGGTCGCCCTTCGCGCCAAGGGCCCGGTTGATCTCGGCGACGATCGGGCGGACCTGCCGACGGTCGGCGTCGAACTGGAACGCGGGATACAGCTTGTGCCCCGACACCGGCAGCGCGATCACCGTGCCGGCCGCCGACAACCGGCTGGCGGTGTTCCGGCTGGTAGCCGCCTTCCCCAGGACACGGCTGACGGCGGTGGAGTCGAGCATCTCGTGCTGCTCGACGATCGAGTTCAGCACCGACGCGACGATCCGCGTGCGGGCCACCGCCGCCGCGGCCGGGTTGGCGACCGCCCGCTCCTGCTGCCGTGCCAGCGCGGGGCTCATCGACAGCAACGCCGTCACATCGTCACGGACAGGACGCAGGGCCGGCCGGCGGGAGAACTCCTCGACCAGCAGCTCGACGAGGTCCGGATCCGACAGGGCATGGATCGAGTCGCGGGCACGATCACGGTCGACGAGCATGTCCACCACCTCCACGTTGTGCCAATAGTGTACCGCGTACCATGCGTGTCACGAAAGACGGGCCGGACGGACTCGACACGGATGCCCTCTCGCCGATACTGCGCCCCTCAGTCGGTCCGCAACATGCGCCCCGCCCTGCCGTGCCGGCATGGATCGGCATTCGCACTCACCGACATCGCGCGAACCGCCTCGGCCCCGCAGACAACAACGAACCTTCGCTCGATAGCCGAGGTCAGCACCGTCCGTCCTTCGGGCCTCGGCGAATATCCACGGCCACGGAGTCCGGCGGTCGATGCACTTCAGCGACCGGCATGCGCGCATGAAATTACTTAGCAAAAAGAGTTAGCACTCACGTGATACGAGTGCTAAATTCGTGTGGGGTCTACGTCACAAGCGACAGACCCTCGACCGAGTCGCAACCCTCGACCACCGAAACGGCCTCGAGCACACCGTTCCCGTTGCGCCCGAACAGTTCTTGACGACGCTTCCGGTCTCGCCAAACCCATTCGTCCCGTCGACCCGACTCGTCAACCGTGAGAAGGAGGATCATGCCCGCCGCCGTCCCCCACAGCCCCGGCGCCGACCACCGCATGTGTTCCTCCCTCGACGACACCGAGATACGGAAACAGCACGGGTCGCGGTTGCCCGCCGTGTCGATCGCCCTCGGGGCGCTGTCCGTGGCGTCGTTCTGGGTGGTCGGACTCGGCTTCCTCTTTGGGGTGGCCGCGGTGGTCTGCGGCGCCGTCGCCACCTCGCGGTCCGCGGTAGCCGACGACGAGGCGGCATCGTTGCGAGCCCTGCTGGGCGTCGTTGCCGGCGCCGCGGGTATCACCGTTTCCGCGATCGCCCTGTTCCCCATGCTGGCGCACCTGTGAACCGCGAACTCGGCCCACACATTTGCGGTCATCATCCTGCCTGACCCACACCACCCCGGCACCACCGTCCCTGACCAAGGGCGACACCATCGCGACCAACACATCTCGGGGTGCTGCACCGCCGGAGATCACGTGGGATCACATGGTGATAGTTCGACACTGTTCAGCTCATGGAGAGCCACGTCGAACGTGGTCGTCGGGATGCGGAATCCTCGTCCTCCGACGCGCGGAAACAGTCGCGAACGTTGGCGAGTTCACACGCGAGGTCTACTGCTGTTCGATCGCCCACGGTCTCATCCTGCCTTGAGTGGGCGGGAATCACACTGCGACGATCGACGAACGTGAAGGCCGTCAGGGGGGCGCAGCATCCGGTTCACGGGAGGGGATTTGGCGTTCGAGCAGATCCGCCAGCTTCTCGATTGTGACGTCCATGGTGCCGAACAAATGTTCAGACGCCTGATTTACCCCGCGGCAATGCGATCGGCCGGCCGCACGCCCAGATCGTCGGCGGCCTTCGCCAGATTGGCGCGCCGCTCTTCGACGGTCGCACCCTTCCAGATCGAGTCCGCCCACACGACCAGGTTGGTCATGCCGTGATCGTGGTACCGCTGTAGCTGGGTCACGCTCGTTGCGTCGACACGAACATAGCAAACGAATTCGCCTGTTTTACCGTACTTTTCACGACACCGTGCTATCTCAGTGACCAGTTCCAGCGATCCCTCGAACGAGGGCGTGCCTGACGTGAACCAGCCGTCTCCGAGCCTCGCCGCGCGGGCCAGTGCCTTGGGCCCGTTTCCTCCCAGTATGACGGGGATGTCCACCTTTCGCGAATGCATCTGGACCGAGCCGATGTCGAAGTGTTTGCCATTGTGCACGAACGGTTTCCCGGACCACGCCGCCCTCAGCACCTCGATGCACTCCTCTGTTCGCGACGTCCGCGTCTTGTAGGGCACTCCGAGTGCAGCGAACTCTTCCTCCAACCATCCGGCACCGACGCCGAGTAACACTCGGCCCCCGCTCAGTTCCTGAACTGTGATAGTGGTGCGCGCGGTGAGCAACGGATGGCGCAGTGGGGCCAGGTACACGGCGGTACCCAGTCGGATCCGTGTCGTCGAGGCGGCGATCGCCGCATGCACCGCCCAGGGGTCGGTCAATTCGGTGTTGGTGTCCACGATCGGGCCGGCATGGTGACTGTGCGCCTGCGTCCCGTCGGTCGGATGATCACTTCCGTACCCGATCGGATGGAAGATGTGTTCACCGAGCCATAGCGCATCGAATCCCAGTTGGTCCGCTGATATCGCCAACTCCAACAGGTCGCGACCTGTCATGCCGAACGCGGACAATCCAAGTGACGTCACTGGCCTTCCTTTCGTGATCTCCCGAGGCATCTGGGCGTTCCGACCCCATGCGTCAACTCAGTGCGAGTTCGAGAAGGCGCTCGGCATGATGCTGCGGCTTGCCCAGCAACCCCTCACTGCTCAGGGCCCGCCGATAATAGAGATGAGCAGGGTGCTCCCAGGTGAATCCGATACCGCCGTGGACCTGAATACACTCGCCCGCAGCGAGAACTGCGGCGGGAGCGCATGCCATTGCCGCCATCGCGGCCGCGCGCGACAGTTCGTCGGCGGTGCCCTTCGCGGCCGCCCAGATGCCGTGCTCGACTGCAGACTCGGCGCTTTGCACGGCGACCGCCACCTCGGCGAGCTTGTGCTTGATCGCTTGGAAGGAACCAATGGGCCTACCGAACTGTATGCGTTCACGTGCGTACTCGACAGCCATATTCAGAACAGTCTTCGACTGTCCTAGCTGTTCGCATCCGATCGCCAGCAACGCGAGATCACGGGCACGGGACGTCAACTGCCCGGCGTCGCCGAGCGTACCGACCACCTCCGCAGGAACACTTTCGGCCGTGATCACGGCCAGCGGCCGCGTCGGATCGAGTGTATGCATGGAGTCCCGCCGCAGGTGTTTGCCTTCGACGGCGAAGAGGGTGCACCCCGAGGCGTCCCGGACCGGTATCAGAATGAGATCTGCTGTTGCTCCGTCGATCACGAACTCTGCTGTCCCCGACAGGGTGTACCCGTCGGGCGTCTGTTGGGCGGTGAAGGGAGCGGACTGTTCGGCGAATGCGTGGTCACCGATGAGGACCGGATCGAAGATCACGGTGGCGGTGGCCTCTCCCACGGCAAGCCGGGGAACCCACTTGTCCGAGATGTCGCAACCGGCTGCAGCGAGAAGAACTTCGGTGGCGACGAAGGTACTCAGGTAGGGCACAGTGGCCAACGTCGCTCCGAGTTCCTCGAGGACCACAGCGGCCTCCGCGAAGGTCGCCCCCACCCCGCCCAGGGCCTCGGGAACGGCCAGGGCAGGCGCCGCGAAATCTCCACTGAGTGCCGACCACAGCTCCGTGTCGGTGCCGCCCGCCGACGCCTTCTCGGCCCGTTCGAGGAGATTTTCGGGTGGATTGACCTTGCGGACCATCGCGATGATCGATTCGCGAAGCAGTATACGATCTTCGGTGGCTTCGGAGTATTCGAGGATCATGCAGGCGCTCCTTCGAGAGGGGCGGCCAGTTCGGTACGTACCTCACGACGCAACAGCTTCCCGAGCTCGTTGTAGGGCAACTCGTCACGATAATGGATCAGGGCGGGAACCCGGGTCGAGCGCAGGGTCACACGGACCAATTCCTGCAGTTCCTCGATGCCTGCGGCTTTGCCGGCAGCGAGCACGATCACAGCTTCGACCCGCTCACCCCACTCCGCGTCCGGCACACCGACCACAGCGACGTCGGCCACGGCTTCATGGCTGCGCAAGCAGTCCTCGATCTCCGCCGGTGCGATGTTCTCGCCCCCCCGGACGATCACATCGTCCGCGCGGCCGTGGAGGAAGAGGTAACCGTCGGCGTCGAGGTGACCATGATCGCGGGTGGGGTACCACCCTCCCTCCCCCACTGCCGAGTGCGAAAGGTACTCCCCTGACACTTGTTCGCCGCGCACCCAAACTTCACCCGCCGCACCGGCCGGTAGCACTGATCCATCATCGGACCGCACCTCGAGTTCGATAGAGGGGATCGGCCGGCCCACGGACCCGAGCCGCGCGCGAACCGACGGGTCCTCGCTCGCCGCCGCGATCCGATGATCGTCGGGCCCCAGAACCGCGATGGTCGAACTGGTCTCGGTGAGCCCATAGGCATTGACCAGATCCACTCCGGGTAGCAATGCGAGCGCACGCTCGACCGTCTCCACCGGCATCCGGCCACCCCCGTACGACAGATGCCGCAGCGCGTCGAGCCGCTTGCCACGTCGTTCGAGCACATCGAGAATCCGCCCCAGCATCGTCGGAACCACCATGGCATGCGTGATGTCCTCATCCGCGGCAAGATCCACCCAGGATTCCGGGTCGAACGCAGGAAGCTGAACAATACGACGTCCCGAATACACCGACGTGAGCGCCGAGCTCACCGAGGCAATGTGGTACGGCGGGACCGAAACCAGGATCGCTTCCTCGGGACCCGCATTGAAGAACTCGACGGTACTGACCACGTACGGCACGAGATTGCTGCTTCGCAGAACGGCGGCCTTCGGATCACCACTGGTGCCGCTGGTGAAAAGCAGCACCGCTGGCGAGTGTTCGTTCCGCGCCGCGACTGCTTCGTCGGCGCCGGTGTCCGATGTCGACAGATCGAGCATGCTCACGCTGGCGCTGGCGCTGTTGCTGGACTCGACTCGGGCGGTGAAGTCGGCGCCGGCGACCACCGCGACCGGTGCGAGTCGTTCGAGCGCGCGGCCGACCTGCTGGTCGGTCCACCGGTAGTTGATGGGAGCGAACGGCACACCCGCGTAGCTGCACCCGAACAGCAGCGCAATGCACGTCGGCGAGTTCAGGTCGAGATACGCCAACGCCTGCGCGTCGAGCCTGCCGATCTGGGAACCGTAACCACGGCTCAGTTCGAGCAGTTCGCGGTAGGTCAGTCCGTCGCCTCGGGTACCGACGGCGATTCGGTCACCGTCCGCGTCTGCGGCCATTTCCAACAGCATCGAAAGATTCATGGTCGTACCCATCAGTCCGAGGAAGGAAGGGCCTTGGGCACCGACAACTCGAGTGGCCGGTCATCGGCCGATACGGAACCGGCACCCGGCTTGACGCACAGGACTTCCACGCCGGACTCCGTGTCGATGTACCTTTTCCCCAGCACGGTGCCCGCATCGAAGCCGGCCGCAGGGGCGCCGACCGCCTCGGTCGACTCGTCCGGTGCCAGCATCGGTGCACCACCGCAGCACAAGGTGACGTCTCCGGTACCGGCGCGAATGACCATGACTTCGGTGCTGCAGACCGCGCTGCGCATTTTGGCACCAGTTTTCATTACATACTCCTCAGTGATTTCATCGCGGACTTCGATATCAGGACAGCAACCCGAGGGCGCGACGAGCGAGCGGCGGAATCAGTGCACCACGCTCCCCCATCCGGGCATCGGTGGTCTGACCTCGAACAAAGCGGGCGTAGAGCTGTTGGAGAATCACCGACGTCTTCCAGCATCCGAGTGCCTCGTACCAGGCGATGTCGGACAGATCGAGACTGCTGCTCCTGCCGTATCGGTCGATGACAGCGGCACGGGACGGCAGGCCGAGTCCGTGCATTCCCGGAACCGCGATGAACGCCGCATCCGAGTCGGGATCGAGGGTGCTGTCCGGCCAGTAATTCAACAACGTACCCAGATCCGACAGCGTGTCACCGGTGGTCGCCATGTCCCAATCGAAAACCGCCGTCACGCGGTCCGGGTCACCCGGCCTGAACTGGCAGTTGTCGATCTTGTAGTCGTTGTGCACGATCCCACTGCGCTGGCTTCGCGGCTGGCCCTTCACGAGCCGGACAGCGACCTCCCGCACGACGGCCGCAGTCTCCGGCGAGTCGACCTCCGGTTCCACAGCTGCCCAGCGCCGTTGCCAACCACGGAGCTGGCGGTCGAGGTAGCCCTCGGGCCGGCCCAAGTCGGACAGCCCCGCCTTCCCCGGATCCACCGCGTGCAAGTCCGCCAGGGCATCGATCACTGCCAGCCCGATACGTTCGCCAGCATTGTCGAAGCCGGACATCGAGTCAGGTACCCGGTCCCAGACGACGATGCCCTCACGGTACTCGTTGACGAAAAACTCCGCGCCGATGACCGACTGGTCGGCGCAGTGCAATAGAGCGCGCGGCGCACGGGGAAACTCGGTGTGCAGCTGTGAGAGAACCTTGTACTCGCGGGCCATGTCGTGGGCGCCTGCGGCGATCGTGCCGAAGGGTGGTCGGCGAACCACCAATTGCCGATCACCGAACGTGACCTGATATGTCAGGTTCGCTGATCCGCGGGGGAATTGCAGAACCGAGAAGTCGCCCTCGAGGTCCGGGAGCTGCTCGCGCAGATAGCTTTCCAGCCGGTCCCAGTCGAGTACCTCACCGGCACGAACCGGTGCGAGCTCGGCCTGATCGTCGTTGACCTCGGTACTCATGACAGTGTTGCCAGATCGAGATGCGCATACTTTTCCTGTGCCGCCGCCTCCAGGGCAGGAAGATGGCGGGTCGGAAACAGTCCCGGTGCCGGGGTTGCGCCGCGCAGCAATTGCTTTGCCACGGTCTGCAGGTGCAACTCGGTGGCACCGTCGGCGAGCCCCATGTGGTAGCTCTCCATGATCCAGCGCCCGAACGGCAATTCCGTCGAAATGCCCAGTGATCCGTGGATCTGGGCTGCGCGTGAGGTCACGTCGAGGAGAACCTTGGGCATCGCGGCCTTGACCGCCGAAATATCGACCAGGACCCGCTTGTAGTCGTTGTACTTGTCGATCTTCCACGCGGTTTGCAGCACCAGAAGACGGAACTGCTGCAACTGAATCCACGATTCGGCGATCATGGCCTGCACCATTTGCAGGTCCGCTAGCCGCTGCCCGCGCGTATGGCGGGACACCGCGCGCTCGAGCATCATGTCCAGCGACGCCTTCACTAGACCGACGGTCCGCATCGCGTGGTGGATACGGCCGCCTCCGAGTCGGGTTTGCGCGACCTCGAAGCCCTGGCCCTCGTCCCCGAGGCGGTTGCCCGCGGGAATTCGCACGTTCGTGTACCGCATGTAGGCGTGAGTGGCCTCATGGTCCTCATGGCCGGACACACCGACGTTGCGGACGATCTGTACACCCGGGGTGTCGATCGGTACGAGGAACATGGATGCTCGCTTGTGCGGTTCCGCCTCCGGGTCGGTGACCGCCATGACGATGAGGAACGTCGCGAACCGGGCGTGCGACGAGAACCACTTCTCTCCGCTGATGACGTACTCGTCGCCGTCTCGTACCGCACGAGTGATGAATCCCGTCGGGTCGGAACCACCGGCCGGCTCGGTCATCGAGTAGGCCGACATGATGTCACCGTCGATCAGCGGCTCCATGTAGCGCCTCTTGAGATCGGCACTGCCGAAATGCGCCAGCACCTCCGCGTTGCCCGAATCCGGCGCCTGACAACCGAACACCACCGGACCACTGTGGGTTCGCCCGAGGATCTCGTTGAGAAGGGCAAGCTTGAGCTGTCCGTAACCTCGCCCACCGAGGTCGGGCGTGAGATGGCAAGCCCACAGGTTCCGCTCACGGACCTGCTGCTGCAGCGGGCGGATGAGCTCGTTACGCTTCGGATCCGTCACGTCCCAGGCGTGCTCGATCAGCCGGTCGAGTGGTTCGACCTCGGTGCGGACGAAGTCCTCCACCCACTCCAACTGGGCCTGGAATTCGGGATCGGTTTCAAAGTCCCAGCTCATCGGATGCTCCTTGAATATGTAGTGAAAGAGGAAAGTTCGTGGGCTATCGGGACAACACGGTGCATGCGCTGATGCCCGGTGCCCCGTAGACATGGCTGAAGGCCAGCTTCGGATCACCCGGCACCTGCCGGGCACCGGCAGCGCCGCGCAACTGCACCACGTTCTCGTACACCTGCCGAAGCCCCGTCGCGCCGATCGGTTCACCATTCGCGATGCAGCCGCCGTCGGTATTGATCGGGATCCGCCCGCCGATGGCGGTCTCCCCCGCCGCGATCAACGCCTGCTGCTCCCCGTGTTTGCAGAGCCCGGTCTCGGCCATATGCATGATTTCGGCACCCGATTCGGTGTCCTGGATCTGCGCGACGTCGATATCGGCCGGGTCCACGCCAGCAGCCTCGAAGACCGCGCGCGCAGCTGTCACCGTGGGCCCGTCGGCGCGTTCGGGCGAGACCCACGGACTGAACACCTCGAACGAGCCGAACTGACGTGAACGCAACTCCGCGGCCTCGAGAAACACCGGGGTATCGGTGTACTTCTTCGCCCGATCGGCACGCGCAAGAATCAACGCCACGGCACCCTCTGCGGGAGAGCAGAACATGAACTGCGTCAACGGATGACTGACCATCGTCGACGACAAGACCTGCTCCTCGGTCATCGGAGTCCGGCGCCACGCATGAGGAGCCAGGGACCCGTTACCGAACGCCTTCACCGCGACCTTTGCGAGTGTGTTCTCGCTGATACCGTGTTCGGCCATGTACCGCTGAATCTTCATCGCGAAGAACTGGGTGGTCACCATCATGCCCGTCTCGCCGTACCACTGCCCCAGCCCATTCGCCTTGGGATCGGCATTGAAGGCGCCCTTGGGATGCTTGTCGAACCCGATGGCGATCCCCAGGTCGTGCTTGCCCGACGCGATCGTGTTCACCGCGGACGTCAACGCGCTACCGCCCGTTGCGCAACCATTGGACACGTTGATGAACGGCAGGCCGGTCAGTCCGAGTTCGGAGACGAGGGTGTCGGCGTTTCCGGCGGAATCACTGCCACCGTAAGCAAATTGAATATCGGACCATTCGACACCGGCGTCCTCGAGCGCCTGTCGCGCGGCATAGACGGCCTGAGCGCGGCCGCTCACACCCTCGGTCCGCCCGAATTGGTGGATGCCTACTCCGACGATCGCGACCTTCATTTCGTCTCCTCAGTGCTGCTCGGGCCGAACGCGTAGGTCAGGACCTCGGAACCGTCGGCGTCCCGGTGGTTGACCATCGTCGTCAATGTCATCGAATCGCCGATCTCGAGTTGGTCCGGGTCATTGACCGTCAATCGGGCCTCCACGATGACCGGACCCAGGTCGATATATCCGACACCGAACGGGACGAAGTCCTCCGGACCGAGGAACGGGCGTTTCGGCCGGAACGACTGCACGGTGTACGACCACAACGTTCCGGCCGATGGAAGTTCGACGCTGACCATCGAGGAGGCGCTGCATCGCGGACACGTATCCTGCACCGGAAAGGTGACGGTCCCACAGTCGCCGCACCGCCCGCCGAGTAGAACCACGCCCCGATCATCGATCCGGAGCACCTCGCTATCGATCGATTTACCTGGCAACGATGCCTGCGTCGGCGTCATTCTCGAACTCCTGACTCGTGTGCCTCGAGGCCCCCGCCGATCGATCGCATGTGCTCGACAGCAGTCATGACGTACCTCCGATTTTCTTCGCCCGGGTCGCGGTCAGGTATCTCGCCACCGACCAGTCCTGTGCCTCGCGTCACTCCCGATACGCCGAGCATAATTATCATGAGGAACTTTCGCAATACGGTTTTCACGAGCCAGGAGAAGTGGAGGGAACCCTGCGGCCGGCCGGCTGTCACGGACCGGCAGAATGAGCCCCGAGACGTATCTTCGGCTCGTCACCGCGGAAGTACAGAGAACCATTCCGAATTTGGCCACGCCCGAGATGACCGAGCGCCGGCAAGATCGTCCATCCACCTCGTCGTCCGATCATCCACGCGCGCAGTGACGGTGATCCTGTAGCGTTCTGGCCGCGATCAGGTTGGGATCGCCGAGCTCGAGGGCGAACTGAGATCAGGACAGCTCCGGACGGCCGTCCACGCCCCGATCGTGACCGCAATGCTGGCTTCGCCGCCGACGGGTATCGGGTGACGCACTGGAGCAGCGAGCTATTCGCCGGCCGACATATATTTCTGATTGAGTAGTTTACTGCGAATGCTTGTGGAAGTTCTCAGGAGCTGTCGGACCGCCAGTGGCCTGGCCATCCGCGAACGGCGAGTGACTTACCGAATGGGTCAGGAACCGCTCGGACGCAGGTGGTTGTGGATACACGCACGTCAGAATGCGTATCTCTTCCTGGTCGCAGTTCGATTCAGGAATGACCTGCCACAGACGCTCGACGAACCGGCGCGTTGTCATTCCGAAGTTCACAAGGAGCTCCTCCCCGGTGGGGCCCCCGTATGGTGCCCACCTCCTGGCGAAGTCGATGAGGAGCTCCGCATCGTTGTCAGGATGTTTACGCTTGCGGTTGACTTTGATCCACGTGGCACGACGCCTTTGACGCCATTGGCGATATTCTGCAGGGTTCATGGTATTCAACACATCTATTCGGGCCTGGCAGGCCAGTGGAATTGCGAATCTGCCTCACTGCGGCTCGGTATGCGTTCGGTAGATGACGGTTTCCGTCCATCCAACTGCTCGGCGATTCCGAGATACCCTGGACTGCCAGGGCAGCCAGGTGATAACTCCTGTCGGCAATTGCAAACCCACCTTTCATGTAGCGGTGGAGGCGTGCCTCGAACTCGCCTTTGTGCGGGCGACCTGGACCAGGTCAGATCCTGCGGTTGTCCCCCACACGTTCCTTCGCAATGGTCCATTTGGGAAGCACCCTGGCGTTGCCCTCACGGTCGGGTCCGAGATCCTCGAATTCGACGACGAATTCGGTGGTCTCGTCGACGTCCACCCTGCCGGGTAGATGGCCGATCATCCGGACGTTCTGTTCGCCGTGGACGTCGATCAGGACCACCGTGTACGGCACCGGAAAGAGTGGATGGACCTGGTGTTCCACGACGGTCCACGACTTCGCCCGGCCGCGGCCGGCGACGGCGGACCATTCGAGATTGTTTCCGCCGCATCCCACACACCGGGGCCTGGGCAGATGGACCCGGGCTCCGCAGTCCGTGCAGGTGAGGACACCGAGTTTTCCTTCCGCCGCCAACTCGAAGAAACCGCGACTCGCCGGATCGTCGACCCGCGGTGCCAGCCGGGCGCTCATGCCGACACCAGGATAAGCGCCGCGGTGGACGGCGGTGGTGCCGACGTCACGAGGGACACCGACGCCCCCTGCACCTGGTTCGACGACTGTCCGCGAATCTGCCGAACACCTTCGACGACATGGTTCATTCCGTGGATGTAACCCTCGGACATATGACCTCCACTCGTGTTGAACGGCATCGCCCCGCCGACCTCGAGTTCACCGGATTCGATGAAGGCGCCGGCCTCGCCTCGGGCGCAGAAGCCGTAATCTTCGATCTGCAGCAGCGCAGTGATGGAGAAGCAGTCGTAGAGCTGCGCGGAGTCGATGTCCTCGGGCCCGAGACCTGCACGCGCATAGAGCGTCTCCGCGCACTGCCGCGACGGCATCGATAATGGATCCTCGCGCATCAGTGCCGGATACATCTGCCCCGGCTGCGGGCGAGGCCCGCTCGCCATGGCCGCGGCACGGATCACGACGGGGGGTTGCCGCAGGTCCTTCGCGCGTTCGGTCGTGGTGACGACAACCGCGGCGGCACCATCGGTTTCGAGGCAGTAGTCGAAGAGACGCAATGGTGTGGACAGCATGCGCGAGCCCATGTAGTCGTCCAACGTCATCGGACGGTGATGCATTTGCGCCGCCGGATTGTTGTTGGCGTGCTTGCGCGCAACAAGTGCGATGTTCGCGAGTTGCTCGGACTTCAGCCCAGTCTCGTTCATGTACTGCTGCGCGATGAGCGCGAAGAACATACCCGGAGAGAGCAACCCGTACGGGCCGAAGAACTCTGTGAACGACTCGGCGCCGCCGATGACGAGATCCAGCTCGGCGGAGAGCCCGAACCGGTTGCCGGAGCGACCGTTGAGGGAGCGGAAGACCACCACGGTGTCCGCCTGTCCACTCATGATCGCCGCGACGGCCTGTGCCACCATCGCGCAGGGACCCGACCCACCGGGACCCGCCTCACCGTAGTAGGTCAGATTGCGTGCGCCGATCGCATCGCCGAGAGCCGCGCAGGACACGAGATCCATGTCGTTGCGAACGATGCCGTCGACATCGGCGGGCTCTATGCCTGCGTCTGCCAGCGCAGCGAGCGCCGCGTCCGCCGCCAGATCTGTCACGCTCACACCGGAGTTCTTCGAGAAGGCGCTCTGCCCGACCCCAGCGATTGCGCAGACGTCGCGTTGCCATCGATCAGTCATGTGCCAGAACCTCTTCCGTGTGCTCACCGAGTCGTGGTGGACGGGTCGGCGCGCCGTCACCACCGGAGAATCGGTACGGGGTGCCGGGAAAGAGCGCACTGGAGCCGTCGTGCATCTCGACGGGGACGAAGAACCCGCGTTCGGCGAGGTGCTCGTCGTCGAACAACTCTTCCGGGGCCCGCAGAGGTCCGATCGGCAGACCACGCCCCTGGCCCTCGCGGTAGACGGTTCCCGAATCCTGAATGAGGAAGAAGACCTCGAGCAGTTCCTGGATGTGCGAGAAATTTTCCTGCCGATACGCCAGCGACAGGTACTCGTCGTCGACGAGGTCCGCCGCGACGCCGGCCGATTCCATCCACGAGGTCAGTGCCTTCCATGCATGCTGGTCAGCGAGAATGAGAGCGAAGTACACCCACACCCCGTCCGCGCACTGGAACAACGCCGGCTGCGTCGGCTCCGGCTGGGCGTGGCGGCAGGTCTGCCTCTGCACCAGCGCCTTCGGGTAGAACCAGTAGGGGTTTGCCAACTCACCCGTGACCGCGATCGATTCGTGCATGGACACGTCGACCAATTGCCCCTGTCCGGTGTTCTGGCGCTCGATGAGTGCAAGAAGAAGTCCGCACAGCGCGAAGCTCGCGGCGGTCATGTAGCCCTGATTTCCGCCGGGACGGATCGGCGGAATCGAATGATCGTCGTACCCGCACGTGGTGAGCAGCCCGCCCATCGCGAGACCGACCAGGTCGGAGCTGCGGTAGTTCGCCCACGGGCCGGTCAATCCGAACGGGGAGACCGACAGTGCAATCAGCCGAGGTTGCTCCGCGCACAGCCGTTCGAGGTCCACTCCCTGCGCCTCGAGATCCACAGGCCGGCCGGTGGTCAGAAGAATGTCCGCGCCGGCGATGAGATCGGCAAGTGCAGCGCGTCCCTCCTCGCGATCGGTGTCCGCGGTGACCGAACGCTTCGAGGTGTTGTACGTCCAGAAGTTCAGGCTCTTGTCCGGATCGACAGCACCACCCGCGTAGGGTCCGATATGTCGGCTCGCAGCGCCACCGGGGGGCTCGACCTTGATGACGTCGGCGCCCTGATCGGCAAGGAGCTTGCCGGTATATTCGCCGGCCGGATCGTCGGCGAGTTCGACGACGATGAGTCCACTGTATGCGAGTTCCATCAGATCACGCCCTCTGCGGTAAGCGTCGCAATCTCATCCGCGCCGAGTCCGAGGATGTCCCCGAACACATACTGATTGTCTTCTCCGAGTAGTGGTGCGCTGCGCCAATTGTCCTGGACGGTGCGGGAAAACTGCATGGGTGATCCTTCGAATTTCGCCGTACCGATGACCGGGTGATCCAACTCGAAGAATGTTCCGCGTAGGTCGATCTGGGGGTCCGATTCGGTGAGGTCTTGCGAGTTCCGTACGGCGCCGGCCGCCACGCCGGCAGTCTGCAGCAACTCCATGGACTCGTGTGCGGGCCGACTGGCGGACCAGCGGGAGATGTGTTCGTCGAGCTGGTCGTGGTGGGCGAAGCGCGAGGATTGATTCGCGAATTCCGGTGATGACGCCCATTCGGGATTGCCGAGTGCTGTGACGAACCGGGACCAGTCCGCGTCGTCGAACACCGCGATTGCGAGCCATTTGTCCTCGCCCGCGGCTGGATAGACACCGTGCGGGGCCGCCTGCGGGTTGTTCAGGCGGTTTCCGTTCGGGTATCCGGGTCTGCGGGTGGTGGCCTTGTTCACGGACACGTCGAGCAGGTCCGGGCCGATCAGATTGATGCCGGCCTCGACGGCAGAAACATCGATCTCCTGCCCCTTGCCGGTGGCGTTGCGCTGCATGATTGCCATCAACAGGGCCACCGAGTTGTAGTAGGCGGCTTGGTTGTCCATGTAGGACAGTCCCCAGCCGGACGGCTCCCGATCCGGCAGACCGGAGATGAAGGACAGGCCGCACACCGCTTGGATCACCGGGCCGTAGCTCTTGAATCGGTGGTGTGGCCCGCTGTGTCCGAATCCGCTCATCCGCGCGAAGATGATCTCGGGATTGATCTCACGCAGGTCGTCGTAGGTCAGTCCCCACTTCTCCATGACACCGGGTGCGAAGTTTTCTGTCACGACCGAACTGGCGGCGATGAGCTGCCGCACCAACTGCTGGCCGCGTTCGGTTTTCATGTTGACGGTGATGCCGAGCTTGTTGCGGCTGTAATTGTTGAACAGCCCGCCCTTGTTCGGATCCGGATTCGGATCTTCGTCTCCGTACGAACGCAGTTCATTCTTGTAGATGGGCAGGCGCCTGGGCATGTCCAGGCGATCACGTGCCTCGATCTTGATGACCTCGGCGCCGAAATCTGCCAGCAGGCGGGTGGCGACAGCACCGACACCCATCCAGCAGAAGTCTGCGATCCGCACACCGGCAAGCGGTCCCGTGCGCTGTTGGGGCAGGCGCCCACTGTCCAGGTGTGTCTGCGTTGGCCGCGTGTGCTCTATTGCCGTCACCACGTGCCTCCCATCCTCGTCGTGTTGTCGGGGTTTCAGCCGGGCAGCTCACTCACCGGCAGTTCGTGTGCCTCGGGTCACTCCCGCTGCACCGAGCATAATTATCATGAGGAAATATGGCAAGGAGCTTGATGCAGGGAAATACCCGCACAAGCTGCGAACCCCGCGCACCGGGGGCAATGCGCGGGGTTCGACGGGATTGGCGCTGAAAGTTCGCAGCAGCCAATCAAGTAGGCGAGATCTGCCAGGGGACCGGCAACGGATTATCCGACGGCCATTCGCCCACCGTCGACCGGCAGGATCGTCCCCGTGGTGTAACTCGAGGAATCGCCGGCGAAGTACAGCACCGCTCCGACGATCTCCTCCGGCCTGCCACCACGCGAGATGGGCCAGGCCCCAGCGAGATCGTCGAATTCGTCCATGTCCCACCCCTTGCTGATGTCGGTGAAGAAGGAGCCGGCCATCACGCAGTTGACGCGGACCCCGGGTCCGTAGGCGGAAGCGAGTCCCTTGGTCAGCGAGTTGAGACCGGCTTTGGCTGCGCCGTACGGGATGTAGGCGGGGGCCGGCCGCTCGGACGCGTTGCTACTGATGTTGATGATCGATCCGCCGCCCGCTGCGGTCATTCGCGTCGCGGCGAGGGCGCTCAGCCGGAAGGGACCCTTGAGGTTCACGTCGACGATCTTGTCGAACAGTTCCTCGCTCACTTCTTCGATACTCGGATAGAGCGGTGCGATGCCGGCATTGTTGACCAGCACGTCCAACTTGCCGAAGGTCGAGTACACCTCGTCGATCAGGGTCGGTAGAGTCGCCCAGTCCCCCACGTGCGCTGCCACGCCGAGCGCCTTGACCCCGGTCTTGGCCTCGATGTCCGCAGCGAGTGCCCGGCACGGCTCGACCTTGCGGCTGGCGATGACCACGTGTGCGCCCTCTTCGGCGAACGCCCAGGCCATCGAGGCTCCCAGACCCCTGCTGCCGCCGGTGATCAGGGCTACCTTGCCGGCGAGATTGTGTCGATCGGTACTCATGGTTCCTCGATTCGTTCAGGCGCGCGAGCGCGACGTCGATTCACGCCACGACTTGCCCTTGTCGGCCCGCGCTTCTGCGGGGAGCCCCAGCAGTCGTTCGGCGATGATGTTGCGCTGGATCTCGTCGGAGCCGCCCGCAATGCGGTAACCGGGCGCCCCGAGAACGTGCTCGTTCCACGCGTATGTTCCCGGTCGCCCCGTGTCGGCCAGTAGCGTCCGTCCGAGTATTGCAGTGGCGGTGTCGGACACCAACTTCAGCTTGTCCACCCACTGGACCTTGCGCACCGATCCCACCGCGCCGGGGGCGCCTCCCGCCGCCCGTGCCTGGCGATCGCGGAGGAGGTCGATCTCGGCCAGAGTCTGGCGAAGGTAGACCTCGGCCAGCTGCTGCCGAATCTGTGGATCACCGATCCGTCCGGCAGCGCGTGCGGAGGCAACGAGCTGGCTGAACTGTCCGCCGACTCCCGCTGTGTTGGAGTTTCCGCCTCGTTCGAATGCCAGGGTCGTCAACGCGACATTCCAGCCTGCCCCCACCTCGCCCAGTCGCAGACGATCCGGGACACGGACGTCGGTGAAGAAGACCTCGTTGAAACTGGTACCTCCGGACATTTGCCGGATCTGGCGTACCTCCACACCCGGTGCGTCGAGCGGCACGAGGAACGCGGTCATTCCCGCATGTTTCGGTACGTCGGGATCGGTGCGTGCGATGAGTTCGCCCCACTCGGCGAATTGCGCGCCCGAGGTCCACACCTTCTGTCCGTTGATCACCCATTCGTCGCCGCGGCGGACGGCGCGGGTGCCGAGGGAGGCGAGGTCCGAGCCGGCACCGGGCTCGGAGAACAACTGGCAGGCCAGGAGTTCGCCGCGGAGCATCGAGGGCAGGAAGGTCTCTTTCTGTCTCGGCGTCCCGAGGATCCGAATGGTCGGGGCGATCAAGTGCATCGTGACCGAGAACAACTCGTGTGGCGCCAACGGCAACAGCGTCGACTCCTCCCTCGCGAACACATCGGCGTGCTCGACGCTCAAGCCGGCGCCGCCGTCCTCGATCGGCCAGTCGAGGGCACCGTAGCCGGCATCGAACTTGATACGCTGCCATCGCTTGTGTTCCTCGAGCAATGCCTGTTCCGCCTCGAATGGCAGTGAATGGAATACCGCCACATCGAACGGGTCCCGCTCCGTGGTGCCCGCGACGGCGCCGACGTTCTCGCGCAGCCATTGCCCGGCCTGTTCACGAAACTCTGACAGGGTCATACAACCTCCGAAATTTGTGCGGCGAAAGGCGCCCCGGCCAGCCGGGAAGCGCCGGCGCTCAGTACAACGACTCTCCGCCGTCGACGATCTGGTTGGTGCCGGTGATGAACTTCGCGCTCGGACTGCACACGAACACCGCGGCCGCGGCCATGTCTTCGACGCTGCCGGCTCGACCCAAGGGAACCGTGGCGGCCATCCTCTCGAAGACCTCCGGGTTCCGCTCCAACGCCATCGGGGTTGCGGTGATACCGGGCGAGAGGGCGTTGACGCGGACGCCCTGCTCGGCCAGCTCATAGGCTGCCACGCGCACGAACTGATTGAGTCCCGCCTTGGTGGTCGCGTAGTGGATCGTGCCTGGCCGCGTCCCCAGTGCGCGGACCGACGAGAGCACGAGAATCGCCGCGTTCTCGCTCTTGTCCTCACGTGCCGCCATCCGCGTCGCGGCCTGGTGACAGCAGCGGAAGGTGCCCGTAAGATTCAAGTCGATCGTGTTGGTCCACACCTGTTCCGTCATCTCCAGGAACGGGACCATCGACCCGCTGCCCGCGTTGGCGACGAAGATGTTGAGCGTAGGGAAGGTGCGGTCCGCGAGTTCGAACATCGCGCCGACCGATTCGGGGTCACGGATGTCCACTTCCGCGATCTCGACCTGCTGACCGGGCGCGGCCAGCTCGAGCAGTTCCTTACGGGCCAGCTCCAGTTGTGGTCGCCGACGGGCCGCGATCATCACGGCGGCGCCGGCTTCCACCATTCCCTTCGCGATGCCGAGCCCGATGCCTTCGCTGGCACCGGTGACGAGCACGTACTGCCCGGCCAGCACACCCTGGTTTACGCTCTCTCGACTCACGACACCGCTCTCCTTGTGTTCTGTCCGCTGCGCGACTGCGGGTTCAGCGCCACTACCGATGTCCGAATCAACGGATGTATCACGCGTCGAGACGCAGTGAGACCGAGCGCGCGCGTGACACGCACAGCATCATGGTCTGACCGCATTCACGCTCATCGTCGGTCAACACCGAATCCCGGTGGTCTGGAATGCCCTCGAGGACGGGAGTTTCACAGGTTCCGCAGGTTCCCTCGTTGCACGAAGAGAGAATGTCGATTCCGTTCTCCTCGGCCACGGACAGGATCGTTCGATCTGCGGGAACGGTGACCGTGATACCGGATTGCGCGAACTCGACGTCGATGTCGTGATCGGGTCCGTCCAGTTCGATCTCTTTTGCCACAAAACGCTCGGTGCGCAGGGTCCGCTTCACCGGCCCGGCCGTGCAGAGATCTTCCAACTTGGCCAGCAGCCCTTCGGGACCGCAGGAGTAGATGATGGTCTGCGGATCTGTGGCGGTGACGAGCCCGTCGATGTCGGGCATCCCCCGTTCGTCGTCCGGCCAGATCTGGACCCGATCACCGAACTGGGCCAACTCGTGGAGGTATGCCATGCTGGCCCGCGATCGTCCGGCGTAGAACAACTTCCAATCCCGGCCTTCACGCTCGAGCTGCATGATCATGGGGATGAGGGGGGTGATGCCGATCCCACCGGCCACGAACTGAACCGCGACGCCACCGGCGAGAGGGAAATGATTGCGGGGCGTGCTGACTGTGACCGACGACTGCTCCGCGAGCGAGTCGTGAACGGACACCGAACCGCCGCGACTGTTCGGCTCCCGGAGCACCGAGATGACCCACCGGGTGTCGGCGACGCCGAAACCCGTCAGCGAATACTGGCGAATCAATCCATTGCCCACGTGAAGATCGATGTGGGATCCGGGTTCCCAGCGCGGAAGTGCGTCACCGCTGTCGGCTTCGAGTGCCAGTTCGACGATGCCGTCGGCGACCGTGCGTCGTTCGACGACGCGAAGATCGAGGTTCATGTTCACTTCCCAGAAGTTTGTCGAAAGGTGCCGACTCCCTCGAAGCAGGACCAACCCGCTTCGAGGGAACGCCGCGGCCTATCCGTAATCGCACCACTCGGTCAACCGACCATTCTCGAACGTCATGATCGACAGGACGTTGAGCTTGCAGAACTCGCCGGCCTTGCCGAACCCGGGAACATCCGCTGTCGCGGTGCCCTGCCACGTGGTCTCGCGCAGGACCGAGTTGCCGGTCACTGCCCAGCGGGTGGTCTCACCGATCGAGCGGTCGGGGAACACCTGCTTCATCTGTTTTACCGTCTCGATCATGAGGTCGCGACCGGTTGCCGCGACGCCCCGATTCTGATGCACCACCACGATGTTCTCGTCCACGAGGTCGTGGAGCACGTCGAGTTCGAGGTTGTTCCACGCATCGACGACCTTGTGGGCCTGCGCCAACAGTTCTTCCGGAGCCGGGTTGGTCATGTGTAATCAGTCCTTCTAGGTGAGATGGCCAGGGATGGGGTGGGGGGTCGTCAGTCGGTGAGTACTTCGATGTCGAACTCGTGGATTCCGCGGGTGGGCATCGAGTGGTACCCGATGGTCTGTCCCTCCACCAGTGTGAACTTCGGCATCTTGGTGACGATCCGCTCGAGTACGAGAATCATCATCACGCGCGCGAAGTTGGATCCGAGGCACCGGTGCGGGCCGATGCTGAAGGCGATGTGGTTCTTGTCCTTGCGGTGCAGGTCCCACTGGTGCGGGTTCGGGAACTTCGTTTCGTCACGGTTGGCCCCGTTGTAGGACGTCCATACCTTGGCACCCTCGTCGAGATCGGTCTGGCCGACTGTGACGGGGCATGTGGTGGTCCGCTGGAGTGCAGTGACATTCGCGAACATGCGAAGGCCTTCTTCGACGGCGTTGGGAACCAGATCCGGGTTCTCCACCAGTTCGGTCAGGTCGTCGGGATGAGTGGCGAGGTGGTGAACGATGCCGCCGAGGATGGTTCCGGTCGATTCCAGGCCGGCGATCGACAGCGGGAGTACGACGGCAATGCGCTCGGACAGGGTGGGCTCGCGGCCGTCGATCTCTTTGACCTGGCACACCAGGCTGACCAGGTCGTCCTCGATCGGATCGGCCATACGCGCCTTCACCAGGGCCTCGATGGCGGCGTACAGGCTGACGAACGCATTCTCCGACGCCTCCGCCGTCTCGCCGACGAAGATATCGTGAGCCCACTGCATCCAGTCGTCGATCTTGTCGCCCTCGAGTTGGAGCAGATTGCTGAAGACCGCCCGCAGCTGCAGCGGGCGCAGGAAGTCTTCCATGACGCTGAACCGGCCACGCTCGATCCCCGCGCCAAGGAGCGTATCGATCTCGGCGGTGATCGACGGCGCGAAGACTCTCATCTTCTCTTCCGTCAGTTCAGGATTGAGAATTTTACGCCAGTCCGTCTGTGCCGGCGGATCGAGATCCTCGGGCAGGAACCGGCCCTCGTTCTTCGGAGGCGCCGCCCGGTTGTCATGGCCGAGAATCGCGACGCCCCCTTCCGAGGAGAAGCGCTTCCAGTCACGCAGGATCTTGAAGACGTCCTCGTAGCGGGTGGCCACGTAGCAGGGGGTATCGCCCTGGGTATGGACGCTGAGCTCGTCGAGTTTCTGCATGCGATTGATCTCGGGCCAGAAATTGTCGTTGAACTCCGACGACCACATATCGACGGGGCATCGACCGGTCGTGGTCGTCTCCGACTGCAACTGTTCAGTCATTTCCAAATCCTGTCTCTCACACGGAGGTAATAGCGGCTTCGGGGCACACGGCCAGGATCTCGTCTACCGTGTTCGACTCCGGCACCGCGCCGTCGTTCTTCACCTGTGCGCGGCCCTCGTCGTCGGGTTCGAACAGATCAGGGAACATTGCGTAGCACCTACCGTGCGCCTGGCAGAATTCCTGATCTACCGATACCTTGTTCGTCATTTCGACTCCAATCGATGTCATCCGGTGCACCTCAGGCGCGGGCGAGTTGTCCGCCGTCGACGGGAATCGCTGCGCCAGTGACGAATCGGGCCTCATCCGAGGCGAGCCACAGCACCGCGTTGCTCACATCCTCGGGCTCTACCCACGGGATCGGGAGAAGCGTGAGGTTGCTGAAAAGGTCTGCCGCGTCCGCGGGAGTCGGGTTCTCGATATCGGGAAGGAACATCTTCAGCAGGCTCTCGTTGATCGCCATTTCGGTGTTGACGGCGCCGGGATTGACCGAGTTGACCCGGATGTTGTGTTGACCCACCTCGTTCGCCAGCGACAGCATCAGACCCTGCATGCCGTGCTTGGAAGCGCTGTAGTGCGCCTGCCCGGGCGCACCGCGCAACCCGACCGTTGAGCTGACGAAGATGACGGACCCACCCGCGCCGCGCTCGATCATCGAGGGCAGAACTGCGCGGCACGAATGCCAGGCTCCGACCAGGTTAGTACCGAGAATGTCTTCCCACTGCTGGTCGGTGAGCCCGACCACAGATCCCTGGTTCGAGATGCCTGCGTTGGAGACGAGGATGTCGATCCCACCGAACTCACGGAGCGCCTCTTCGACAACCACATCCAAAGATGCCTGGTCCCGCACATCGGCGGCACGCGCGATGATCCGGCGGCCTTCCTTTTCGACCAGGCGCGCCGTCTCCTCGAGATCCTCGGGAGTGCCGGACGTGTAATCGAGGTTGGCCTGCTGCCTGCACAGATCGACCGCAACGATGTCGGCGCCTTCCTGCGCAAGCCGGACGGCGTGGGTACGCCCCTGTCCGCGTGCAGCACCAGTGATGAACGCGATCTTGCCATCCAGCCGTGTCACTTGATTGCCTCCTATTGGCAGCTGTCTCGACGGTTACGCCAGGTACTTGAATAAACGGCGACGCCAAGCAGAAGAAGAGATGTCGGGAGCGCATCACAGCAAGCTGTCGAGCTCCGGTTCGTAGGGCCTTGTTAATCCAGTCACACCCCGGACAACATGAGATCAATATTGCTCATGAGGAACTCCGATGTCAAGGGGTGGTCTCACTTTGCGCTGCACCACCTCTACGGCTTGACAAAATTGGCTTGACCAGCACGTTCAACGTGTCCGCCCACAGCCTAAGGAATAGTGTCGAGACCCCGGCAAAGCACAAGCGCGATTTCGAGCCGTTCGAGACTCGGCGAACCAACAAAGAGAGGACAGGACAGACAAGCGCCCGCGGATCGTGCACAGCCGCCCGAATTCGATTCGGGTACGACAGATTTCGGGCAGATAAGTTCCCCGGTGGCTGCGGCGCATGTCAGCCGCAGAGAAACACGCCGACCTCCATCATGAAGTCGGCGTTCGGTGTTCGGCTCAACCCGGGCGCGCCGGTTGCGCGCGTATCCAGTTCGGTGTCAGCTCACAACCACTCGATCGCAGAATCGAGCGATCCTCCCAAGCGATCCCGGCAATAGTCGACCACGCCACGCAAGTGCTCTTCCATGAGATCGCGGGCGCGCTTGGGCTGCCCAGCAGCGACCGCCCTGGCAATCTTGTGATGATCATCGACGAGAACGCTTCGGAGAGTGCGCGGGTCGTCGACCATAGCGACGTGGTGCGCGACGATCTGGCCGTAGGATTCGAGACTCAACTCGAGGACCCGATTGCGAACCAACGAGGCAACCGCCCCGTGAAACCCGGCATGCTCCTCGAGGTAGCCCTCGAGGAGCTCGTCGGATTCGTGGTGGTGCCCGTCCATGAACGGCGCCATGGTGGAGGCGCGCGTGTCGGCGTCGGGATGCCGAGCCGCACGCTCGGCCAGCTCTCCCTGTCCCCACACCCACGCCTCGAAAAGTTCCTGGTAGGTGGCACCCGACATGTGAAAGAACAACGCGGAGACTCGTCCGAGGTGTGCTGCGCCCACAGACCCGACCACGGGACCGCCTCCGGGGCCGCGTCGAATCGCGATCATTCCCTGCACCTCGAGTAGGCGCAGTCCCTCCCTCAGCGATTCTCGGCTCACACCGTACTGCGTCAGCATGGCCGCTTCCGACGGCAGTCCATCGCCCGGCCGGAGGTTCTGGGCACGGATGTCGCCCACAATGTTTCGTGCGATGACTTCTGCCGCTTTGAGCGGTCGGAGCAGCGAGGATCCGCCGGCCGCGATCGGAATCGGGCGGTCACCGTTCGTCTCGCGCTTGCGCGTCTCGCGCTTGCGCGTTCCTTCGCTGCGTACGACCATCGCGCCATCCTCTTCGAGTACCGGACCCACGCACCAACCGTTCACGGCGTGCGGTGCACCCTAGAACGCGGACGTGCTGGACATCACACCGGATATTATCATGATGTTTTGTTACGTGCTCCGACACGGGAGTCTCCCCCTCGCGGTCGTAAAGGCACGCTCAATCACTGACCTGCGCTGACCTCGTCCACAAGACCCCACGCCAGCGCGGTGCCGGCGTCGAGGGCAGCACCCGTCGCACACAACCAGAACGCCCGCCACCGCCCGATCCGCCGAGGCACGCCCACCGTTCCACCCGCCCCGGGGATCAATCCCATCGACACCTCCGGCAACCGGAACACCGTGCCCGGCGCTGCCACGATCCGACCCGCGAACGCTGGTACCTCGATGCCGGCCCCGACACAGCTGCCGTGCACCCGGACCTCCATTCGGTCGGCCAACTGCGAAACCAGCCGAGCCGCGCCGGCGCGGGTACGGATCAAATGCGCGGTCGCGAGGTCAGGGGTGGTGCCGAACTCGTCCAGGTCGCCACCCGCGGAGAACACCGGGCCCGCACCGTCGAGCACGATCGCCGTGATCGTCTCGTCCATGATTGCCAGCCGCAGCGCCTCGACCAGGCCGTCCCGCACCTCGGCCCCGTACGCGTTGCGCCGCTCGGGCCGATTCAGAGTGATGTGTAGCCGCTCGCCGTCCCGCCGCACCAGCACCGGGTCCTGCGGCGCCGGCGGTGGCAATGGACGCGGACCCCGCTGCTGCAGCCAGCGCCGGAAACCCGGGGTTCCGAGCAGCGTGGAGTAGGCCAAGGACTCGACGTCGATCGCCTGCGGCACCGGCAGCCCCTCCGACAGCCGCAGCACCTGTCCGAGCACCATCGCGGCGTGCACATTGGCGGCCACGACGTCGCGTAGTTCGGCGACCGCGGCATCCGGATCGGTTACTCCGACCATCCGGCGGTCGGCGAACGCTGCGTCGGCGACGATCGTGGTGTCCAGCGGAGCGGCCAGGTCCGCGACCGCCTCCGGGACCGGTCCGGGGGTGCGGCGCACCCCGACCAGCAGCCGGTCTGCGTGCAGCGCCCGCTCCGCGGCCCTGGCCGCGGTGCCGGCGTCTAAGGTGGCGTCGAGATCCACGACCAGCATCGGGGTGTCGACGACGGCGCCCTCGCCGAGCAGGGGGGTATCGGCGACCCCGTCGGCAAGGTCCTGCGGGGTGATCAGGGGCTGCGCGGTATCCACGACAGACAGCTTGCCAGCATAGGATCAACCGGTGTCACCTACTCCCCCGCCCACCTCCCCGGCGCCGGATCCGGTGCGGGACTGGGCCGAAAGCGGAGTCGTCGCCCTCACCGGCCGCCCAGACGGACCACCGGTGATTCCACCCGGAAGCGCCGCCACACTCGCGCGCGCCATGTCGTCGTGGATCTCCGACGTCAGTGCCCTCGGCGGTCGGCGGATCGACGTCGACGGTGCCCGCCTGCTCTCCGAGCGCGCGGCCTTCACCGGACGTGAGCGTCGCGGCGAGGTGTCGGTGGGCGGCAGTTGCCGTCTGCTGCCGACCGCCGACGGGTGGGCGGCCGTGTCGTGCGCCCGCGCCGACGACCCGGCGCTGCTGGGGGCGTTGGTGAGTGAGGCTGTCGACGAGGACGATCCCTGGCCTGCCGTCGCCGACTGGATCCGCACCCGCACCGGCGCCGAGTTGGCCGCGCGGGCGGAACTGCTGGGCGTCGCCGCCGGCCCGGTGTCGCGGGTGAGCACACCCCCGCCCGTTCCGGTGCCGCTGCGTCCCCGGCCTGTCGACGGGCTGCTCGTCGTCGACTTCAGCTCGCTCTGGGCCGGCCCGCTGTGCGCCCATCTGCTCGGGCTCGCGGGCGCGCGGGTGGTGAAGGTCGAAACCCCCGACCGCCCCGACGGCGCCCGGCGCGGCAACCCCGACTTCTACCGGCTTCTGCACGGTGGTCACGAGTCGGTCGTCCTCGACCCCGCCACCGGTGCGGGACGACGGGCACTGGCGGCCCTCGTCGACGCCGCCGACATCGTCGTCGAGGCCTCCCGCCCCCGCGCCCTCGCGCGCTTCGGGCTCGACGCCGGGGCCGCCGTCGCCCGCGGCACCACCTGGGTGTCGATCACCGCGGCGGGACGCTCCTCGGGCCGCATCGGTTTCGGCGACGATCTCGCCGCCGCGGCCGGACTCATCGCGAACGACTCCGACGGCACACCCCTCTTCGTGGGGGACGCCCTCGCCGATCCGCTCACCGGGGTCACCGCCGCGGCCCTCGCGATGTCCGCGCCCGCCGACGGATCCGGAAGGCTCTGGGACCTGTCGATGTCCGACCTGGTCGCGTCGACCCTCACCGATCAGCCGGTCCCGCAACCCCTTCTGCGCGATGGCAAGTGGGTAGTCGAGACCTCGTCGGGCGCCGCTGCCGTCGCCGAGCCGCGACCCCGAACACCCGCCGGAAACGCCGCCCCCTCCGGTGCGGACACCGCCGCCGTGCTGGCCTCGCTAGGGATCGCGGCGCCGTGACCGACCTCCTGATCCGCGACGCGGAGGTCGACGGCGTTCCCGGTGTCGACGTGGCGATCACCGGCGGCCGGATCACGGCAGTCGGGCCGAACCTGGTTGCACCATCGACTGCCGCGGTGATCGACGCCGACGGCGGCGCCCTCATCCCCGGTCTGCACGATCACCACCTGCATCTGCACGCGATGGCCGCCGACGCCGCCTCGGTGCGCTGCGGGCCACCGCACGTCCGCGACGCCGCCGCCCTCGCGACCGCACTCGGCAAAGCGGCCGGTGACGACAACGGCTGGGTCCGCGGCGTCGGCTACATCGAAACCGTCGCAGGTGATCTCGACGCCGACCGTCTCGACCGCCTGCACTCGGCCCGGCCTGTCCGCATTCAGCACCGCAGCGGCGCCATGTGGATCCTCAACGCGGCGGCCGTCGCCGCCGCACGCCTGACCGACGCATCCCATCCGGGGGTCGAACGCGGCCCGGACGGCCACCCGACCGGACGGGTGTGGCGCGCCGACTCCTGGCTCCGCGACCGGCTTCCGCCATCCCGACCGCCGCGCCTCGACACGGTCGGTGCCGCGCTCACCCGTTTCGGCGTCACCGGAGTCACCGACGCCACCCCCGACCTCAGCCCGCAGTCACAGGCCGCGATCGCCGCGGCGATGTCCAGCGGCGAGTTGCCGCAGCGCGTGCATCTGCTCGGCGCGCAGCCCGACGAATCCCCGTTTCCCACCGCACGTCTGACCATCGGCCCGTACAAGATCGTGCTCGCAGACTCCGGCCTCCCCGCCCTCGACGACCTGGCAGACCGGATCCGCGAGGTCCACAACCAAGGACGGGCGGTGGCCGTGCACTGCGTCACCCGCGAGGCGCTGCTGATCCTGCTCGCGGTGCTCGACGAAGTCGGGACCCTGCCCGGCGACCGCGTCGAGCACGGCGCGATCATCCCCCGCGAGACCATCGACGGCCTCCACCGGCGCGGACTCACAGTTGTCACCCAGCCCGGCTTTCTCGCCGACCGCGGCGACGACTACCTCCGCGACGTTGATGAGCGAGACCTACCCGACCTGTACCGGTGCCGGTCGCTGATCAACGCGCGCGTCGCGGTCGCGTTGTCGAGCGACGCCCCCTACGGTCCCCTCGACCCCTGGGCGGTGATCATCGCCGCAGTGAACCGCCGCGCCGCGAGCGGCGAGATCGTGGGGAGCAGCGAACGCATCACCGCCGCAAAGGCATTGACGCGATACCTCACTCCCGCTGACAAACCGGGCGGAACCCAACGCCACATCCGCGTGGGTGCAACCGCCGACATAGTCCTCCTCGGCGCGCCCCTCGCCGACATACTCGCTGCGCCCTCCGCCGACGCGGTACACGCCACCCTGATCGGTGGACGTTGGGCCTAAAGGGACTACGGTGCACGGGTGCGCGACTTCGGTCGCAAGACCGCTCAGGGAGCGGTGCCGGTTTGTCGGGTCCGATATTCGTCGACGACGGCGCGCAGTTGCTGATCGCAGTAGAGTGTCGCCCGGCCGATCTGCGCCCGTTCGGCTACGGCGGTGAAGGTGATCGGCTGTCCCGTGGTGGCGAGTTCGGCGCAGACCCGCTCGACTCCGACCAGGGTGCTCTCGCTCATGAGGTCTCCGATTGGGCGATGAGCGCGTCGAGGGTCTCGCGGTTGACTCCCAGGTCGTTGCCGATGCCGTCGAAGGTGTGGCTCGGGTCGGCCAGGTACTGCGCGACGGCATCGGCCTTGAATTCCGCCGAGTACGACTTCATCACCATCAGTGACATCTCTTCCTCTGGGTCTTCACGACCCAGTGTCCAGGATGTCCTCACTCAAGGGGGAAGCCCCCTCCCATATCACACGGCAGCCGATCCACATTCATGACAGGGGACCCTCTTGCTTCAGTCGCACACACCCCGGCTGGTATCGCTACCGGGTTGCAGAAGTGCCTGCACACACAGATGACCGCAACGTCCGGTCACGGTCTTCATTCCGGAACTTGTCAAGGTGTTTGAGTCCAACGGGTGTTACGCGGCGGGCTGATCCGCGTCGGGTTCGGCCTCGGACTCGGCGACGGGCTGGTTGATCCAGACGTCGGTCGGCAGGTCGAGGATCTTCGGGGTACCGGTTGTGCCGAACCGCTCGGGATGCGCGAGCCGGGCCGCAGCAAGCACCGCAGCGCGTTCGTCGGCCTTGTGCGCGGCCAGTCCGAAGTGCACGTCGGCGGGGGTGTGCAGGCCTATGCCGGTATGGCGATGTTCGTGGTTGTACCAATGGACGAACGAGTCCATGAACTCTCGTGCGTCGCGGATGGACCCGAACCGCTCTGGGAACGCCGGGCCGTACTTGAGGGTCTTGAACAGTGACTCCGAATAGGGGTTGTCGTTGGATACTCGCGGCCGAGAATGCGAGCGGGTGACCTCGAGATCGGCGAGCAGGGTGGCGACGGTCTTGCTGGTCATCGAGGTTCCCCGGTCAGCGTGCACGACGTTCGGTATTCCGTGCACAGCAAAGGTTTCGGTCATCATCTCGGCAGCGAGTAGCCCCGACTCGTGGGTCTGGACGTGGGCGCCGACGATGTAGCGGGAGAAGATGTCGATCATCACGTACGCGTCGAAATACGTGCCCTTGACTGGGCCCGGAAGTTTAGTGATGTCCCACGAGTACACCTCCCGCGGTGCGATCGCCACCAGTTCCGGACAGGCCCGGGCGGGGTGGCGGGCCTGCCGTCGACGGTCGGTGACCTGCGCGTTTTCGCGCAGTATCCGATACATCGTCGAGACCGAGCAAAGGTAGATGCCCTCGTCGAGGAGTTGGGCATAGACCTCGGCCGGGGCTCGGTCGACGAACCGGTCACTGTCGAGAACGTCGAGGACAGTCCGGCGTTCGGCGTCGGTGAGCTTGTTCTCCGGGGTGCGCGTGACTGCGGCGGCGGTCGAATCCGGTGCCGCGGGCCGGGCCTTGTCTCGTGCTGCGGTGGATCGAATGATCCCCGTCAGTCTGGTTGCATCCCTTGTTGTTACACCGGAATCGGTGAGTTCGTGGTGGGTGCGCATCAACGTTTCTTGCGCTGCTCGTCCACATCCGCGCTCTCGGAGAGTTGCTCCAAGAGCGAATGTGCTTTTCCCATGATTTCCAGCGCAGTCTCGGTGGTGGCCAGTCGCTTGTTCGCTCTCTCCAACTCGCGTTTGAGGCGTGCGATCTCGGCCTGCTCGGTGGTGAGTTTGCCGATCTTGTCGCCGGGCTTCTTTCCGTCGAGGACGCCGGCATCGCGTTGTTTGCGCCACTCGCTGATCAGGGACGAGTACAGGCCTTCGCGGCGCAGGTACGCGCCTCCGCTGTTGCTCTCGCAGGCCTGTTCATAGGCGGTCAGGTGGGCGAGCTTGTCAGCGGCGCTGAAGGCGCGTCGTCGCTGCGGGCCGTCGGCGCGTGGGTGCGAGGGGTCCATCCGGACATTGTCCTCGACCAGAACCGTGGGGGAAATCGTCATCGCGGGTTGATCCGTATCTCGCCCTGCAGGCGGGTTTGCTGTGAACCACTGGACTCAACTCACCCTGACACCCAGGGTTCCCCGGCCGGATGGAAGCTGGTGGGCTTCCCACGTCCGGCATTCGTGGGAGCCTCCTGCGCTCATCCTCGGTGTAACCGCCCCAGATTCCGTGACTCTCGCGTGCCTCCAGGGCGTGGTCGAGGCACTGTGCGCGTACGGGACACCCCCGGCAGACCTGTTTGGCAGCACGGACACGACCCGAACGGGGATCACCTCGTTCGTTGTCGGCATAGAAGAACACCGACGGGTCGGCATCCCGGCACGCGGCAGACAATTGCCAATCCCACGACTCGGCGATCGGCGACGGAAGCTGCAACATTAATGCAGGCAACTGCGTTCCCCTCTCGCCAGCCGGTAGACGCGAACCAACCCGGCGGTGGAGCTATCCCCAACGTAAGCGGCGCCGTCTGCGTCCCAGAGGGCAGGGCCCAGTTCCAGAGCCGATGTCTTGCCCAGTTCGACTCCCCACTGGTCGAACGAGTCGATGCCCCATACGATTCCTTGTACGAATACTTGGTGTTCGTACAGGGCGATCAGCTGCCCAAGGGTCGACGGTGTGAGCTTCGTGCCAAGGATCGTGGTCGACGGCCTGTTTCCCGGCATCACCTTGTGCGGTACGAGTTCGGGCGGTGTCCCGTCTGCGACGACCTCGGTAGCGGTTTTTCCGAATGCCAGCACCTTGGACTGGGCGAGCATGTTCGCCGTCAGCACACCGTGCATCGATCCCGCGCCATCGAGTGTCGGGAGGTCTTCAATCGGTTGCGCGAACCCCAGGAAGTCCACGGGAATCAACCGGGTGCCCTGGTGCAGGAGTTGATGGAAGGCGTGCTGACCGTTCGTGCCGGGTTCACCCCAGAAGACTTCGCCGGTGGCGGTTTCGACGGGGTTTCCGTCTGCCCGTATCGACTTGCCGTTCGATTCCATCGTCAGCTGCTGCAGGTAGGCCGGGAACCGTATGAGATCGTTCGAGTAGGGCAGCACAGCGCGTGAGTCGGCGCCGAAGAAGCTGGCGTACCAGACGCCCATCAGGCCCAGCAGGACAGGCGCGTTCTCCGCGAGAGGAGCCGTGCGGAAATGCTCGTCGATCCTGTGGAATCCGTCGAGGAATTCGGCAAAGCGTTCTCGTCCGATGGCGGCCATCACCGCGAGTCCGACAGCCGATCCCACCGAGTACCGTCCCCCGACCCAGTCCCAGAATCCGAAGGTGTTCGCCGGGTCGATGCTGAACTCAGCAACCCGATCGGCGTCGGTCGAGACAGCGACGAAGTGCTGCGGGACCGATTCTTCGCCGAGCGCCTCGGTGACCCACCTGCGGGCCGCTGCCGCGTTGGTCATGGTTTCCAGCGTCGAGAACGTCTTGGAGACAACGACGAACAGTGTGCTGGCGGGATCGAGGTCCGACAAGACAGACAGCAGGTCCGCGGGGTCGACATTCGACACGAACCGCACCTCGGGTCCGTCGACGTAGTGGCGCAGGGCACGGTAGACCATCGCAGGACCAAGGTCCGAGCCACCGATGCCGATATTGACCACGGTTCGGATGCGTTCGTCGGTGGCTCCGCGCCAGTCTCCGGATCGGATCCGATCGGTAAACGCACCCATACGCTCAAGGACATGATGGACATCGCCGATGACGTCCTGGCCGTCCACGACCAGGGTGGAATCCCGGCGTTCACGCAGCGCCGTGTGTAGTACCGCGCGGTCTTCGGACACGTTGATGTGGGCACCGGCGAACATCGCGTCCCGCTGTTCCTCCACGCCGGCGGCGCGTGCGAGATCGAGAAGGAGTCCGAGTGTTTCGCGGGTCACCCGGTGTTTGCTGTAGTCGATGAACAGGTCGGCAGCGGTGACGGTGAGGTCAGTGCCGCGGCCTGGATCGGTGTCGAACAGCTCCCGCAGATGCAGGGCGGCGATCGCCTGTTGGTGATCGGACAGTTTCTGCCACAGCGGGTTTCGGGTGACGTCGGTGGATGTGGGCATCACAGCGCCCGCAGCCGCGGGGCAAGATCCCGCTCGAAGAGTTCCAGGAACCGCTTCTGATCGTGGCCCGGAGCGTGGAACACCAGGTGGTTCAACCCGGCATCGAGATACGGGCGGATCTGCGCCACCGCCTCATCCGGATCCGACGCCACGATCCACCGCTTCGCCACCTGCTCGATCGGCAACGCATCCGCCGCCTTCTCCATCTCGATCGGATCATCGATCGAATGCTTCTGCTCCGGCGTCAACGACAACGGCGCCCAGAACCGCGTGTTCTCCAGCGCCAACTCCGGATCCGTGTCGTACGAAATCTTGATCTCGATCATCTTGTCGATCTCCGCCACATCACGGTTCGCCTTCTCGGCCCCCTCCGCGACCGCAGGCATCAACTTCTCCGTGTACAACTCCATGCCCTTACCGGACGTGCAGATGAACCCGTCGCCGCTCCGACCGGCATACCGGGCAACCACCGGACCACCGGCGGCGATGTACACCGGAATCCCACCCTCGGGCACGTCGTAGATCGACGCGCCCTTCGTGTTGAAGTACTCACCCTCGAAGTCGACCCGGTCGCCGAGCCACAGCTCACGCATCAACCGGACCGCCTCCCGCAGCCGCGCGAACCGCTCCTTGAACTCCGGCCACTCCCCCGCAAAGCCTGTCGCGATCTCGTTGAGCGCCTCACCGGTACCCACGCCGAGCATGATCCGCCCCGGGTACAGACACCCCATCGTCGCGAACGCCTGCGCCACCACCGCCGGGTTGTACCGGAACGTCGGCGTCATCACCGACGTCCCCAACTGCAGCCGCTCCGTGCGCTCCCCGACCGCCGTCATCCACGCCAACGAGAACGGTGCATGACCGCCCTCGTGCCGCCACGGCTGGAAATGATCCGACACGGTCGCCGAATCCATCCCGTGCGCCTCCGCCAGGACACCCAGCTCCACCAACTCCCGCGGACCGAACTGCTCCGCGGACGCCTTGTAACCGAGCCTGATCACGACTGCACCGCTTCCATGGTCCGGACCTGATGTCCCCCGAACTGCTGACGCAGCGCCGATACCGCCTTCATCGTCGGCGAATCCAGTTGCCGAGAGGAAAATCGCGCGAACAAAGCTGCCGAGATCACAGGAACCGGCACCGCATGCGCGATGGCCTCCTCCACGGTCCAGCGGCCCTCACCCGAGTCCTCAGTAAACCCGGAGATCGAGCTCAAACCCGGATCCTCCCGCAGCGCCGAGACGAGGAGTTCGAGCAGCCAGGAGCGCACCACGGTGCCCTTCTGCCACGCCCTCATCACAGACTCGGGGGCGGTTATCCGGGGTTCGGCGGCCAAGAGTTCGTAACCCTCCGCGTACGCCTGCATCAACCCGTACTCGATACCGTTGTGCACCATCTTCGCGTAATGGCCGGCACCGACCGGGCCCGCATGAACGAAGCTCTCATCCCGCTTTCCTGAAGGTCTGAGCGCGTCGAAGAGCGGCATCGCCCGGGCAACATCCGCGTCCTCACCCCCTACCATCAGTCCGTAGCCTTCCGTCAGTCCCCAGATTCCACCGGAGACGCCGCAGTCCAAGTAGCCGATTCCACGTTCCCGAAGGACATCTGAGTGCAACTCGTCATCGGAGAAGCGGGAGTTGCCGCCCTCGATCACGAGGTCCCCGCCTGCAAGCAGTTCACTCAGTTCCCCGATCACGGTGCGGGTCGGCTTACCGGCGGGAACCATCACCCAGACCACCCTTGGACGACTGAGCCGAGCTATCAGCTCAACCAGCGATCCGACATCCCGAACAGTCGGGTCGGAATCGAATCCGACGACTTCGTGGCCCGCAGCCCGAACACGCTCTCGCATGTTCCCACCCATCCGGCCCAGACCTACCAAACCCATTTGCATCGGGAAACTCCTTGAGATTCTGCTGCGATCGGCGCGGGCACAGATTCCGGGGAAACATCTGCACGTTTTCGCGCACACGTGCATGCAATCATGCAGCTCTCGTGTCGAAATTGTCAATAACCGCGCAAAGGAAGCTAGTATCCGCGCGAGGCCAACCCGGGTCTCACCCGCCGAGCGCCGAGGAGGACGTCTTGTCCGCAAAGGAAAGACGGGACGAGATACTCCACCGCATCCATGCCGACGGTTACGTCGAGGCCAAGGTCTTGTCGCGCGAACTCGGCGTCGACGCATCCACGATTCGCCGCGATCTCGACTCATTGGTTCGGTCCGGCAGGGCCGAACGGACCCACGGAGGTGCCCGTCCCATCACCGGTGCAGCATTCGAGATCCCCTATGCGGTGAAGGAAACCGAGCGCCGACAAGAAAAGGTCGCGATCGCACACCGTGCGGCACAGCAGGTCCTGGACGGGCAAACCGTCATTCTCGATAGCGGCTCAACCACATACCAGGTCGCGGTGGAGCTCCGTCACAGGTCGGATCTGACAATCATCACCAACGACCTTCGAATCGGAAAATATGTGGCCACCATCCCCGCCGTACGCCTACTGGTCACCGGTGGCGAACTACTCGGATCCGTCTTCACACTCGTTGGTGAACGCGCCGTGGACTTCCTCTCCGACTATTCAGCAGACTGGGCCTTTCTCGGCGCAGACGCAATCGACCCCACTGCTGGCATCACCAACACCAACACCCTCGAGGTTCCACTCAAACGGGCAATCATCTCGGCGGCGACCCGCACTGCCGTCGTCGCGGATAGTTCGAAGTTCGGACACCGTGCCCTTGCAAAGGTTGCAGCGATCGACGAGGTCGACACGATACTCACCGACTCCGGACTCGAGACTGATCAGGCCGAGCTATACGGCGACAAAGTAGTCCGCGCGAGTGTGGCACGCGGACAGCATCAAACGAGCTAAGCGATCGCCCGAATGGAGACACCCCCGACCACGTGATGTGTCAGCCAGCCTGGACCTCAGTGTCATTCATCCGAATGATTCTCGGATTCGCGCGAACACCACATAGCAGCGACTGCCCCCGCCAGTGCCGCGTCCGGCAGAAAGTCCGCGCTACGGCCGCCTGACCTGAGCGAGGTAGCAGCTGAACGAGCAGCTCAGCGTCTGTGCGCTGTAGTTCTATCGCTCGTGGTTGCCGTACCGCGGTCTTCGGATTCTTCGCGTCTTCACGGACCCGCCCTCTCGGAGACCTCGCCACCAGCTGCCACCACCAAACTCAGCTATGCCCTTGCGATTGCGGTGTGGACCGAGCAGGCCTGCGAAGCTGACGAGACGAACTGGAAGATTCCTCTTCTCACCGTGGCCGTAGGCGTCGCCGCCTGCTCGCGACATCCTGTTCACACCTTGACAATGCGACGCACATCTCTGCCCCGACGAGCGACCTTGCCTGACACTCCGTGACGGTGCTGTCCGCGATTGCGACTCTTGATGGATCCAGGCGGCTGGTCCGTCGAGCGTCTCGGTAGACGAGGCGCGTACACGCTCATGCCATTGTGGGTTAAACGGGACAACGCGCTCCGATAGCTGCGGGTTGACCCCAACCGTGCACGAAAGTCGTCGCAGGGCCCAGCGCCGGCGACGCCATAGGTGACGCATTGACCGCTGGCAATGACGTGCCGCCAGCGAATCGGGGGGTGGTCGATGGTTCATAGGCAGAAGCGTGAGCGTGCGACCGCAATTTCGAACGGTGTCGTAGAGATACCCTTTTGGGTACAGAGGGGATCGGTGGTACATCGTGACTACCTTGGTCGAGCCCGATTCCGGTGGATCGCGTTACGTGCGCCCAGGCATCTAGTCTGGCGTATGCGCTGTTGGCCGATTTCGGTGGGTTTAGGGGCGGGTTAGCGCGCATCTGCTGATGTTTTTGTGTCACGAGCGACGACGCCGGTACCCTGTTACGGCCGTTCAAAGCCGCTCAGTCGAGGCCTGATTGCATGAGTCCCGCGCCCGAGAGCATTTTTACATTCGCCTAGACAGCCGAGGTGAAGTGACTGCCGTTGCCGACAAACACGTTTGATCCGTCGTGGGGATTCCGGTCAGCGTACTCAAGTGACCCGGTGATTCGACAGGTTGCAACACAAGAAAGCGTGCGTGACGCACATCACATTGCGTTGATGGGACGTTCTTCTTGCATTTCCCATCGACGGGAAGTCTTCATCGACAACGCCACTGCCATCTGGCAGATCGCCGAGCTGTACCCCTACCCGGGATCGGCGGCCGAATGCGCTCCGAACCCGATTTCCTCCCCACCCAGGCAAGCCGAATGTCCTTCTGGCACAACATCAACTACCCGACCGGTACCGCAGAGGCACACGAACGTGCCGCCGCGCCGCTTCCACCAGATCGACCCCCCCGTTACCTTATTCACGGTCCTTCACAGAAGGGCTACGGTCGCCAGACCCGGTATGACTCCTTGCCCCTGTCTCTCGCATGATCCGGGGGTGGTGTCGCCGGGTGTGGTGGCGTCGACGGACCGCTGATAGGGACACGGCCAACCGAAATTGGGTAGGTCTCTTTGTAACGTGGGTGCCGGGCGTCGATGCCGGATCGGCGACCGGCCGACCGAGACACAAGGGACGACCCCTGAATGGACTCGAACTATGCGGTGTACTGCGGCATCGACGTCGGCAAAGGCGAACACCACGCCGTCGGACTGACCGCCGCCGGAAAGAAGATCTACGACAAGGCGTTGCCGAACGACGAAGCGAAGCTGCGGGCGGTCTTCGACCGCCTGGCCAGCCACGGATCGGTGCTGGTGGTCGTCGACCAACCCAATACGATCGGCGCCCTGCCGGTCACCGTGGCCCGCGTAGGCGGCCACGAGGTCGGCTACCTGCCCGGACTGGCGATGCGCCGCATCGCCGACCTGTACCCCGGACAGGCGAAAACAGACGCCCGAGACGCGTTCATCATCGCCGATACTGCCCGCACCATGCCGCACACCCTGCGCCGGGTCGATACCGGCGACGAGGCCCTCGCCGAGCTTGAGGTCCTCGTCGGATTCGACGACGACCTTGCCGGTGAGGCCACCCGGGTCAGCAACCGCATCCGAGGCCTGCTCACCTCCATCCACCCTGCCCTTGAGCGGGTCCTCGGCCCCCGCATAACCCATC
The DNA here is from genome assembly GCF_058628105.1 of Rhodococcus sp. G6(2025). NCBI lineage: Bacteria > Bacillati > Actinomycetota > Actinomycetes > Mycobacteriales > Nocardiaceae > Rhodococcus > Rhodococcus sp. G6(2025). The sequence continues at coordinate 332,584 of NZ_CP179752.1, read as the reverse complement.
CGGCGGTGCTCGAGATCCTCTCCCGCTGCGGCGGGCCGGCCGGAATCCGGCAGGCCGGCAAGCGCAAGCTCACCGCGATCGCGGTCAAGCACGCACCCCGAATGGGCGCCAGGTTGGCCACCGACATCCTTGCCGCCCTCGACGAGCAGGCCGTGGTGGTGCCCGGCACCGCGGCCGCCGAAACCGTTCTCCCCAAACTCGCGGATTCACTGAAAGAGACCCTGTTACAACGCAAAGCGGTCGCCGCGGACGTGGAGAGGGCCCTCGATGACCACCCTCTTTCCCCAGTCCTGACCTCGATGCCCGGCATCGGCGTCTTCGGCAGCAGCTCGGATCCTGATCGAGGTCGGCGACGGCTCCGCCTTCCCCTCCGCCGCCCACCTGGCGGCCTATGCCGGCATCGCACCGGTCACCCGAAAATCGGGATCCTCCATCCGTGGCGAGCACCCCGCCCGCTCCGGCAACAAGAAACTTGGGACGCGCCCTGTTCCTGTCCGCCTTCGCCGCCCTCCACGACCCCACCAGTCGCGCCTACTACGACAAGAAACGGGACGAGAAGAAGAAACACAACGCGGCCCTGATCTGCCTCGCCCGACGCCGCTGCGACGTCCTCTACGCCATGCTCAAGAACAAGGAACTCTACCGGAATCCAACCCCCTCAGCGGCTTGACGAAAACCATAGGGACACCCCCCCCAAAGTGCCAGCTCGAACGGTTACGCCTCGACCTCCCCGGCGGCCGCGGCCCTCGACGGCTCCAGCGGACTGACGGCTGGCGGAGCGTAGGTATTCAGTTCGTGCGCTATTCAGGGACAGAGGCGATGTCTCGCTTCGGATGAGAGGGCTTCCGCGTCTTTCGGGGTTGCCTGCTCAGTTTTCAGTCGCGGGGTTGTGGCGTCACAAATTCGCGGGCACGACTAGACTGAGCGATCACCGAGGTTGCGGGGCCGACTCGGTGGCTTGCCGGGAAACATGAAGGCCGGCACTCCCGGTCCCGAGGCCGCCCGCTCGCTGGATCGCCTCACCCTGATCAGTTCCTCGACCAGGGCAGCCAGCGAGGGGGAAGGACGACCGGGTTCTGCTCGATTACCAGATAGGCGTGGGTGTCGTTGCGGTGAAATCGGTCAGTGGTCAGCTCGACGATGCGGGCCACCGGTATGGCGTAGAGCCGGACCAGAGTGCCGACGATGCGAACCTCGAGCGGCAGTCCGTCGTCGGTCAGGCACCGCCGTAGTTGCTCGGCATGGTCATCGTGGTCCTGGAACCTCTTTGGGAGGCCGTCCTTCTCGCGAGGAACTTCGATCCCCGTGATCAGGTGCCGTGCCTGTATCCAGGCCAGGAAGGTGCCCAACGCTCTGGTGTTGGAGGGCCGGTGTCGATGTAGGTATCGACGTGGTGCTGGCCCAGGGTGCCGATTGAGGCCCCCTCATCGGCGAGCCAGCTCAAGAAGTTGATGGCGCAAGTGGCACGTTCACCAGTCTGTTGTATCAGATGCATCAATGATGCGTACCTGAATTCGCGCTGCTCAACGCTCAGACCCACTTCGTACCGAACCGCGCTACGCTCCCTCGAGCAGCGCAGATCTCTGGACCCGATTGGCGCGCAATGTTGCATCCGACGCAATTCCACCGGTTTCTCCTGCTCTAGGTCACCGCCCACAACGAATGGATCTACCCGCCCGCGGCCGTGGACTCCGGCCCGATCGCGATCCCCACATCGACCTCGACCCCATCGCGGTGCCCGACGCACAGGCACGGCTCGCCGACCTCGGACACCTCAATCCCCAACTGCACACCGACCACCGCGTCGCCTCCCTCACCTATCGGACCGCGCCGCTCCGCTCCGACTCTGGAGCCTCCGAACTGCCACGCGTCCAGTACACACTGTGAACTGTGGGAACGGCGCGTCCCCTACGTGCTCCGCCCACGACATCGCTGCGAACCTGCGGCGGGATCAGCCCGGCCGGCATCCCTCGCCGGCGGTCGGACGCTCGCCGCGCTGGATACGCGCTTTCCGGAGTTCGCACTGCCCCTCGGAGATCTCCGTCAGGCCGACCACGGGTCACCGCCCCAACCGCCGGACCGACGTTGGGACAGTACCCCACAACGAAGCCGGCCGGTTCGTCTCCGAGCCCCACCCACTCGAGGAGGATGTGTCGGGTGTGGGATTGGTGATCCACCCGGGATGGCCCCGGTAACACGTCTACGGCAACGTGACCGGACTGAGAATCCCGCTGTTGTCGTCTCCCAAGGAGGGCGACCGGGCGGCCCACCACCCTCGCTAGCTCCACCGGCTGCCCCCGGTCCATAGAAGGTCCATTCCCAAGAGCTCGAACCCGTGAACGCGGCGACACGTAACGGCCGAGAAGATCCAACATCTCGTCATCCGGATACGCACGTTCGGGAGGGCCGTTAGCACGGGTGATCACCTTGTCGGCCGCGGCGACCTGCCGACGGCATTCATTGAGCACGACCGTTCAATAGTGGCGTCGAGCCTATTGGTGACATGAGGTACCAATAGACCTGTCCACGACCCAGTCCCGGGTTCTGGGTGCTGTTGCTGACACAAGGGGTTCGACCATCGGCCACCACTTGTCCAGCTCGACCACCGCAACGAGATCATTGCCGCAATCCGTAAGGCCGTGTCGATCGGCGAAGCGCCTTCATTGTCGACATCCACACCTGCTGCGCAGGTATTGATTTGACCAAGTTGGTGGTTGGCGAGCGCGTCGCGGGAGGTGCTGAAGAACTGGGGTTCCGACGAGGCGGATGACCTCATTACCCGGGGTGGCCATCGCGGCGGAAGAGGTTGCGACACCGTGACCACACTCGACGAGAAGTCCCACGACTGGAGCACACTGGGCACCTACCGCGTAGCCGAGGGTGTGCACCGAATCCCTCTCACTTTGCCTCTGCGGGACCTGAAGTCCGTCAACTGTTACGCCCTGGTTTCGGGCAACTCCGTGACCCTCGTGGATCCGGGCTGGGCCTCGACCACCACCGAACGAGCCCTCGCCGAGGCGCTCTCGGACCTGGGATTCGCACTGGCGGACGTAGAAGCTCATCTGGACCCGACACGAACACACACTCACAGATCGCAGCGAAATCCACCGCATGACCGCGATCCTTGAGATCGCCGCGCATTTGGACGTACTCGTCGCCCGAGGGCATCTGACGCGAACCGAACTCGTCGGCGTAGACCACTACGCGACCAACTGACCGTCCGTCAGCGTCGGCACACCCTCGAGCAGCACCGCCATCCTGCCGGTGATCGCCTTCTCCGCCAGACCGACCGAGGCCGAGGGCAGTGACGTGAACGAACCGAGTGCATCGTCATTGGGAGATATGCAGATCCCCGCTGAATTCAGCTTGCGGACCCAGCTTGGTAATCACTCGAAAGGTGGGCCATATGGGCAGGCTGAGCGAGGAAGAGTCGCACCTGGTCGAGATGGTGCAGGCGGTGGAGCACGCCAACGAGTACGTCCTGGTCGAACATAGTCCCGGTCTGACGGTGTCACGGGATCTGCCCAAGCTCGGCGACAGGGGCGTCGAGACGTGCGAGCTGTGGTTCGACGGTTACCGCACCCCCGCCACGGCGATCCTCGGGGGCACCCCAGGCAAGGGGTTCGGTCAGATGATGAGGGGCCTCGCGACCGGGCGCATCCAGGTGGCCTGCCGGGCGACTCGGCGTCGGCCACGGCGGCGCTCGAGGATTCCCTCGCCTACGCCCAGCAACGGGAGAGCTTCGGTCAGCCGATCTGGAAGCACCAGTCGATCGGCAACTACCTGGCAGACATGGCGACCAAGCTGACAGCGGCCCGCCAGCTGACCTGGCACGAGGCGGAGCAGTACGACAGCGGCGACCGGTGCGACATGGAGGCGGGTATGGCGAAGCTGTACGGGTCGGAGGTGGCGATGGACATCGCACTCAATGCCGTCCACATCCACGGTGGTTACGGCTATTCCACCGAGTACGACGTCGAGCGTTACTTCCGCGACGCGCCGCTGATGATCGTCGGCGAGGGCACCAACGCCGGTTCCCGCTCAGCTTCCGTGAAGTCGAGGAGATGATGCTCGAACGCGGTGTCCTGGCCAGCTACGAGACGATCCGGCGGTAGTGCGCCAAGTTCGGGCAGGCATACGCCAACCAGCTGCGTCGGCGGCCTCGAGCGGCTCACCCCGACGCAGTCGCGCTCCATGTGTCCTCTCAGCGTGGATCCCCTCGGTCAAGACCAAGCACACTCAGCGCCTCGTCATCATTTCTCCGCCGATGATCGTGAAGTGGACGGGATTTGAGAAAGGTTCAGCGAAGACGTCGTTCAACGGTGCGTGCAACAGAATGAGGTCGGCGATCGCTCCTACGGAGACCGTCCGTGGGCGTCCTCCAGGGGCGTCCGGAGGCGCGAAATATGCCGCCAATGCCTGTGCGGCGGTGATGCGTTCGCCGGGCCCCACGACCTTGCCGTTCGGCGCGCGTCGCGACATTGCGGTCGCCATCACCGCCCACGGGTCGAGTGGCCCGTACGGGGCGTCACTCGACAACGCGACCGGGACGTGCGCGTCGATCAGCGACCGGCACCGGTACAGGTCGGGTAGGTCTCGCTCGTCGACGTCGCGGAGGTAGTCGTCGCCTCGGTCGGCGAGGAAGCCGGGCTGGGTGACAACTGTGAGGCCGCGCCGGTGGAGGCCGTCGATGGTCTCGCGGGGGATGATCGCGCCGTGCTCGACGCGGTCGCCTGGCAGGATCCCGACTTCGTCGAGCACCGCGAGCAGGATCAGCAGCGCCTCGCGGGTGACGCAGTGCACGGCGACCGCCCGTCCTTGGCTGTGGACCTTGCGGATCCGGCCTGCCAGGTCGTCGAGGTCGGGGAGGCCGGAGTCGGCGAGCACGATCTTGTACGGGCCGATGGTCAGACGTGCGGTAGGAGACGCGGATTCGTCGGGATGCGCGCCGAGCAGATGCACGCGTTGTGGCAACTCGCCGCTGGACATCGCTGCGGCGATCGCGGCCTGTGACTGCGGGGTGAGGTCGGGGGTGGCGTCGGTGACTCCGGTGACGCCGAAGCGGGTGAGCGCGGCGCCGACCTTGTCGAGGCGCGGCGGCCGGGATGGCGGGAGCCGGTCGCGGAGCCAGGTGTCGGCGCGCCACACTCGTCCGGTCGGGTGGCCGTCCGGGCCGCGTTCGACCCCCGGATGGGATGCGTCGGTCAGGCGTGCGGCGGCGACGGCCGCCCCGTTGAGGATCCACATCGCGCCGCTGCGGTGCTGGATCCGGACCGGGCGCGCCGAGTGCAGGCGGTCGAGGGCGTGGGCGTCGAGGTCGCCTGCGACGGTCTCGATGTAGCCGACGCCGCGGACCCACCCGTTGTCGTCGCCGGCGGCGCTGCCGAGCGCGTCTGCGAGGGCTGCGGGGTCGCGGACGGCGGGTGGCCCGCAGCGTACCGAGGCGGCATCGGCGGCCATCGCGTGCAGGTGCAGGTGATGATCGTGCAGACCTGGGATCAGGGCACCGCCTTCGGCGTCGATCACCTCGGCGGTCGGCGCAACCAGGTTCGGCCCGACCGCAGTGATCCGTCCCCCGGAGATCGCCACGTCGATACCGGGGACGCCGTCGACCTCCGCGCCGCGGATCACGAGATCGGTCACGGGACTGCGATCCCCAGCGACCGCAGCACGGCTGCGGTGTCCGCACCGGATGCGGCGACGCGTCCTGTCGGAACGCGGGGCCATGGCTCGGCGACGGGAACGACGCCGGACGCGGTCTCGACCACCCAGCCGCCGCGCCGGAAGACGTGCGGCACCGGCTCGCTGGTGAGGGTCGACGCGACGAGGTCCGACATCGACAGATCCCATAGGTGTCCGGACCTGTCGGCGGGCGCGGACATCGCGAGGGCCGCGGCGGTGACCCCGGTGAGCGGATCGGCGAGGGCGTCCCCCACGAAGAGGGGTGTGCGTCGGAGTCGTTCGCGATGAGTCCGGCCGCGGCGGCGAGGTCGTCGCCGAAGCCGATGCGGTCGCAGGAGCGTCCCGCCGCGGTGATCGACACCCAGGTGGCACCGCGGGCGACGGCGGCCCCGGCGTCGAGCCCGAAGCGCACGAGAGCGCGCGGGCGGGAGGCCTCGATGACGATGTCGGCGGCGTCGACGAGCGCGGCCAGCGCCCTTCGGCCCCCGGTGGTCGTGGGGTCGAGGACCACCGATTCGTGACCGCCGTGCAGGAGCCCGTAAAAGTCCGGATTGCCGCGCCGGGCGCCGTCGGGGCGATCGGGCGTTTCGACCTTCACCACGCGCGCGCCCGCGAGCCCGAGGAGATGGGCGCACAGCGGGCCGGCCCAGAGCGCGCTGAAGTCGACGACGAGGAGCCCGTCGACAGGCCGGGGATACAGCGGCACCGGAACGGCCGGGGGTGTGCTCACCCGCGACACCGGGCCGGCGGCGACGCCGAGCAGCGCCGCCCGCGCGGCCAACTCGGATCCCCTGTGGTGGTGAAGCCAGTCGGCGACGACAGGCCAGGGGTCGTCCTCGTCGACAGCCTCACTCACCAACGCCCCCAGCAGCGCCGGGTCGTCGGCGCGGGCGCAGGACACGGCCGCCCACCCGTCTGCAGTGGGGAGCAGGCGGCAACTGCCGCCAGGCGACACGTCGCCGCCCCGACTGGAACCGGTGAAGGCGGCACGCTCGGAGAGCAACCGGGCACCATCGACGTCGATGCGCCGACCGCCGAGGACACTGACATCCGAGATCCACGACGACATCACGCGCGCGACGGTGGCCGCCCGGCCGGGCGGTACGACCGGCGGCCCGTCGGCGCGACCGGTCAGGGCGACCACTCCGCTTTCGGCCCAGTCCCGCACCGGATCCGGTGCGAGGCGCGAGAACGCGGGAAGAAACGGCACCGGTCGATCCTATGCTGGCAACCTGTATCCCGTGGATACCCCGCACCCCATCATCAGCCCGCCGGACCTCCCAGAAGGTGCCGCCGATACCCCGCTGTTCGCGACGAACAAATTTGCAGAAGCCTCTTGTGGTACGTGCGTACCACATGATGTAGTTGCTGGGCCTCCAGCTCGGGGTATCTCCATCGATGACGGTTGGAGGATTCCTGGCACAAGGAGGTGGGATCCGCCAGCCCTCACGTCCCAGTAGGGGCTGGCGGGTTTTCCTATCGACGAACGCACGGACCATACGTGCAGAACGCCTGGGGCCAATGATCCGCACTCGCGAAGCATTGCCCTGGATTGCGCCCGTCGCCATCGCCGGCCTGGGCGCCCTCGTCGGCGTCTATGCCAGACGATCCGACGATTGGCACATGGATGAGAGATTCTGGGTTGGGCTTCTGTCGTTTGCGTGAATGATTTTCGGCGGCCACGAGCGGCAGTTGCCTTACAGCTGCCCGACTTGTGAACGCCCAACGAACGTCCGTGTGTTTGCTGCATCACAATATCTGGACCAACGTGCCTTGCGCCATAGAATTGGCCACGCACCTGCTCGCTGCCCATTTCGGCGTGGGTTGGTGCTCCGACCCCGGCAGCCAAACCCCCAGTGGCTGACGGGGTCTTCCATGCTTCGGCGGTCCGACTGACCCGACTCGGGACCGTCGATTGGGGACCCGCTGTCCGTGCCGACGGGTGGCGGTTTTCCGCCGCCTCACACTGGACCCTTGTTCAACTCGACCAGAAACGGTATACACCCTTTGTCATTCGCGGACAGCTCTTTCCGTCCGGCCTCGACGTTTTGCGTATCGATGCACCATTTATCTCGACTCAACATAGGTTCGTCCCAGACAATGCCCCTGCCCGCCGCGAAGCGAATCCGGCCGCGATCCGTGAACCTTCGCCGCCCGTCTACGCCCGGCTCGTGGAGGACTCAGCGCACATGGACCGGCTCGATCACGAAATGGACGGCTCCACACTCATCGTCGTGGGTGTCGATGGTTCGGATTCATCCTGGCGCGCCGCCGCATACGCCGCAGGTCTCGCCCGCAGGCAGCGATCACTGCTGGTCGCTGTCTATGTCCAGCCCATCCCCTCGACCTTCGCCGACATGGGTGGAGCGATCTTCGATGCGGGCGAGGAGGTCGCCGGAGAACTGCTCTCATACATTCGACGATCCACCGCAAGTCTTGGAGAAAGGGAGCAGGTTCAGTGGGAATTCCGCACCTTCCGCGGTGACCCGGCCAACGGTTTGATCAACGTGGCCGACGAGCTGCGGGCCGACGCCATCGTGGTGGGCGCCTCCACGAGCGCCAGACGTCGTATCTATGGTTCGGTCGCCGTACGCCTGGTCAAGGTCAGCCGGCGGCCCGTCACCGTTGTCCCGTGAATCTGCAATACCATCCCGTCGACGTTTCTCCGAATTAGCACCAATACAAAGCCAGGGCCCCGTCGACGTCAGCCAATCCGTGTGGAAGGCTTTATCCCACAACATGAAATAATAGAGAATACCGAAGGTAGCGGCTGCAAATCGCTCAACGCTTCACGGCCCTCTTGTTCGGCCCGGCGCCGATCCGCGACGTGATCTCGACGGAAGACGCGGCTCAAGCATCTCCGGCTGTCATCTCTTCAGGACCCACGGGGTGTGGTGAAATATCGCCTCGAAGTCCATGCGCACCGGAGGACGTCCTGCTGACCGCATCACCGCACGCGCCAGTCGATGCTGCCGCCCACCCTGGTGGTCGTCCTATCCCCCACCTCCATGATCGAGGTGTTGCTTCCACCGGTTGAACCTGGTAACTACGCCTCACCTGTTTTCAAGAATTAGCAGCGAAAGGCCCAGCCCCCTGAACTGCCAAGCGCATCCAAGCTGTTCGGCGCGCCGGAGAGATGCGCCGTCGCCGCCTCAACGTTCGGCAACGGGGCGCCCACGCCGCGGCATTCGCGCATTCCACGTTCGTACTCGTCCTCCTCGGTGTCTGACAAGAGAACCACCCAGCAGAGTCGGCCCACTGTGTTAGACGTTCCGGGCAGGCTCGATAGAGCAGTCGCCGCATCAGCCCGGACTACCTGATACATACCTCGTACACATGCCTCCGGAGCCAGTTCTCAGCAGCGGCAACGACCAAGCTCTGCGCGGCGGCAACTGATCCGTCCTATGAACAGCGACGCCCAATACCGATCACTCCTGCATCCCTTCCTGAGCACCCTCGGCGACCCAGGCTGCGATCTGTGCCCGCGATGTGAATCCGAGTTTCACAAGAATATGCTCGACATGTCCCTGTGCGGTGCGTTGTGAGATCACGAGCCGATTTGCGATCGCCTTGTTGGTCATGCCCTCCGCAACGAGGTCAGCGACCTGTCTCTCGCGTCTAGTGAGGCCCCCTGGTGGGCGTTTAGAGAGGGCCCTAGGGGAATCGGTAGTTGACGTCCCACCTTTTGGCGTTTCACCCAAGGCGTATCGAACGATCTCGTGGAGATCGGAGTTCTCACCTTGATTGCGGGCCTTCCCGAACTCTCGTTCACCAAGTGAGCGGCGCGTGACTCGCTCACATTCGTCGTGATAAGCCTTCAACCCGGGGATATGCACAACCAGGTTTCCGACCCTTTGGCGTAGTACCGCTGCCGCACCCATCAATACAGCGGCGCGGTGATGGTTCCGATTCTCAGCAGCGGTCCAGGCCAGTATTTCCAGACACCAGGCGGATCCAACTGGATCGTCCGCTTTCCGTGCCAAGCGAAGTCCGTCATGCAGAAGCGGCACCGCACGGGTCCCGTCACCCTGACGCCATAATGCCAGGCCCAGCGTCAGTGATGATCGTCCTTGATAGACCGAATCACCGTGCTGCTTCGCGATACGGATTGCTTGCTCGTGGTAGCCAACGGCCTGCGTTGTTCTACCGAGAAGTTCGCTGGCCAGCCCGAGCCCATGGAGCGTTGCGATTTGCTCCATGAGGGCGCCCTCGTGATGGAAAACCTCGAGTGCCCGCGGCAGAACGTCGACTGCCCGAGCAGGGTTATCGCTGTATAGAGCCATGTACCCGTCTGCGTATGCGATAAGTGCACGTTCGAAACTACTTCCCCGTTCGTCGGCGATCAAGCGCCCTTGCTCCATAAGGGCAATGCCCGCCGAAGCATCACCTTGCCTTCCGGCCAGCACGCTGTCGGCATATAGGGCTCGGACCAGAACTCGAGTGGGCTGATCCGTGGGACGCGCCAGGAGCCGGTCGAGCCAACGCCGACCCTCGCGGTACAGACCTCGCGAATGCCAGAATGGAAAGAGCGCCGTCGCGATTTCGAGTCCAACCCCGACATCGGAATCATCCGGTTCAGTCAGGCTGAAACCCATCGCCTCACGAAAGTTGGGTAGCTCGCGCTCCAGACGTGCGATCAACTCCAGCTGGCGTGGGCTGATCCACTCAGCTTCTGCCTCAAGCGCCAGAGCCTGATACCAATCTCGATGCTGGCGGCGCAGTTTCGAGTACTGACCAGCCTGTTGAATCTTGTCCCGCCCGTACTCACGCAATGTTTCAAGCAGCCGGAAACGCACAACAGTGCCGGGTTCCTCGCGGATCAGTATCGATTTGTCAACCAGCGATTCCACGATGTCGGACAGATCGGGAACAAGGTCTGGGTCGCAGATGCACTCTGCTGCATCGATTTCGAACGTCCCCGCGAAAACCGACAGAAGGCCCCACACCTGTTGTTCCTTCGGAGTGCACAGCTCATAGCTCCAGTCGATGCAAAACTGGAGGGTCTGCTGCCTGGTCGGCGCGACCCTACTGCCATGGGTCAGGAGTCGGTAGCGATCGGTCAAACGCTGCAGGACCTGCTCGGCTGACATCGCCCGGAGCCGCGCCGCCGCCAGTTCGATCGGAAGTGGCAAGCCTTCGAGTCGGTGACAGATCCGAGCAACCGCGACCTGGTTCGCCTCCGTGATATCGAATGTAGGAACGGCCTCGGCAGCTCGCTGCGCGAACAATGTGACCGCGTCATAGCGAGGCATCCCCTCGATCGGCAGTTGGCGGTCCGGGTCAGGGACCGCCAACGGGGGAACGCGCAGCACTGCCTCCCCGCCGATATTGAGAGGTTCCCGGCTCGTGGTCAGAATCCGTAGTTCTGGGCAGGTTTGCAATAGTGTCTCGGCCAGTTTGGCAGCCGCATCAACCACGTGCTCACAGTTGTCGAGCACCAACAGAAGTCGACTTGCGGCAAGGAACTCCACCAGTAAATCGGGTGTGGGTCTGACGGACTGGGTCCGTAGCCCCAGGCCGGTGGCCACCACGTCCGCCAGTAGCGCTTCATCGCGTAGGTCACCCAGCTCGACCAGCCACACTCCGTCTCTGAATGCCTTCCGCACGCTGTTGGCGACCCGACAAGCCAGACGCGTCTTGCCGACACCACCGATTCCAGTCAAGGTCACCAGCCGCGAGGTGGACAGTCGACTCTTCGCTTCGGTGAGTTCTGTTCGGCGCCCGACGAAGCTGGTGAGTTCTATGGGAAGATTTCCCTTGGGGCCTCGTGGTGCGCGAGCCGCTGGTCGGTGCGGTCCACTTGGCACGAATTCTTCCGACCGGGGCGGATCAGAGGAGGCTCGCGCACCGCCGTCGTGTACGTGCAGAGCCATTTCGTCGACGGGGAGACCGTGCAGAAGCTCAAGTCGCCGGAGTTCAGCGCCTAACGCAGCCGCACTGTTGGGGCGGTCTTCCGGGTTCCTGGACATCGTTCGTTCGACGATCGTGCAGAGGTCGTCGGGTAGTCCTGTTTCGCGCAGGTCGGGAACTGATTGAGTGGTGATTCGGACGAACTGCGCAACGAGACGTTCACCGCTGTGGCGTTCGAAGGCGGCGTGGCCAGTGAGTGCGCAGAACAGCGTCGCGCCGAGACCGTACATGTCCGACGCGACACTGGTTTCCTGACCTTGCAGTACCTCCGGGGCGGTGAAGGCTGGTGAACCGGTGATCGTGCCAGTGGCTGTCTCAAATCCTCCGGAGATGTGCGCGATACCGAAGTCGGTTATCGCTGGCTCGCCGTAATCGGTGAATAGGATGTTGGCAGGTTTGACGTCGCGATGCACGATACCGATGTTGTGTGCGGTCTCGAGTGCACCCGACACTTTGATACCGAGTCGAAATACCTCGTCCAACGCGAGCGGACCCTGGCGGCGGATTCGGGCATCCAAGGAGCCCTTGGCGTGATATTGCATCACAATGTATGGACGGCCGGTTGCGGTGGTACCGGCGTGGAGGACACCGACGATATTCGGGTGTCCAGTCAGTCGGCCCATTGCCCTTTGTTCACGAATGAAGCGAGCGGTGTTGTCCTCATCCAGGTCTGAGGTAAGCACCTTGACGGCAACCTGGCGGTCCAAGGAGGTCTGCAAGCAGCGGAAGACGACCCCGAAACCGCCACGACCGATCTCGCTAGCGTCATCGAATCCGACCGCTCTCAGCTCTGCCGTGATCTCGCGGGTTACATCCTGCTGCGTCTCTAGTGGATCACTGCCTGCCATCAGTTATGCGCTATCTCCGCTCCGCCTCCCCGACTGTTGCTACATCCGCTGCCCTCCCGTCATGACTTCCAGAGTATCGCTGGTCACCCGAAAGTACGTACAAGCGATGTCGCCAATCCGATCGACGTCCGGTCGGCCGACCAAACGCGGAGTCGACGGTAATCCCGACAGCGAAGACGCCACCGTTGGCCGGCGGAGACCGGGCAACCAGAGGGATGCCGCTCGCCTCCGAGAGGCGATAGATCTCCGCCCACTGCTTGCTGCAGTCTCGACGGCACATGAAGGACGGACCACAGTATGGCGCCAGGTCCAAGTATCACAATCCCGCCCGCCTGAAGCAGCCAAGGCCCAGATGCCGTTGGCGGGTCGACCAGGACTCAGCACTGCCAGCGATCCGCTTTCGCAAGCGCGCCCACGTCGGGGATCGCTGGTAACCAGTCCAACTCCCGCCGTCTATCGAGTCATTCAAGTACCTGACGGCGGAGCTTGTCGACGATCCCAACTCGAACCCAGGCGGCACCTACGACAGGCAGTCTGGGCGAGACCGTGAACGAGGGCGACAGCGCCACCGCGGGTCCGCAGAGAGCGCCGGGCCCCGTTACCAACTGATCAGTTTCAGCCATGGCGGTCTCAAGCCCGCTACCGCACTCCGCTCCGGATCATCCTGCGCTCTACAGCACGCTGCCGGACTGTCGGCAAAGAACTGGCGATGCGTGGCTTTCGGCCCGCGTGTAGAAACCAGTTCGACGGGCTCATCTACCCGTGTCCGCCCCAATCGTCTCGCATCGCCGAATCACGGTTGTCCGCTGCTCGTCGCTGATAAATCCGACCGACCATCACGCGAACGGCAGCCTCCCGTTAGGGTCCGGATTCACCAGGAGTCACCCACCTCCGGATCCAGGTACGGAGGGAGACCTCCCCCGGCCGCCCACTCGCGCCCCGCCAAAATTGCTTGAATCCACCGAAACGAAATCCGCGGGCACCGCGTCGCTCGTTCACGTCGGCACTCAAGGACCACTATGTGACAGGGCCACGAACGTAACCGGACAACTGCCTACGGGAACCGACAGCCAAAGCCTTACTACCTTCCTCGGTTACACGACGTTACGACACCCTAAAATGCCACCAATAGTCTAACAATCAATAGTCTATACGGCGTTTTTTTGGGTGCAGAATTGGGACGAAACGGACGATGGCCGCGGGCACCGACAAACCGTCAACACGCGAAGCCTCGTCACCACGAGGACGGGAGGCAGCCGCAATCGGCCGCATCCCATCCAGGATACGGCATGACGGAGATGATGCAACGACGGCCAGCCTCACACCCATCGCCATGCACGCGCGGACTCAAAGCTGAGCAAGCACCGCCTTACACTAAGGTGCAGAAGAGAATTAGTCACGAAGAGTGTGACTGAGGCGCATACTTCGGCCGCCGGCGGTATCCCGCGAACAGGGTCGATCCGCCCGGGCGTTGAACGGACTCGACATCGACGACGAACTCGCTCGTGCGTAGTCAACGCCTGCGGCACACAGCCCGCACAAACCGTATCCACCCCTCGGGCCTCCCCTGCGCACCACGCGCAGTAGTTGACCATCCGATATTTGCTCTTTAGACTAACTTGCCAGTAGTGCATCCCGCGGCCCCCTGCCTGCGACCGCGAACAAAACAAGATTCACTACGCGAAAAGGCTCGATATGCAGACAGCTGCTGGAAGCGGAGAGGATTGATGCGCACACGAGCGGTACTATCCGAGGCGCCAGGTCGATACGACGTCGTTGGGCTTGCCGTCGACGATCCCCGACGGGGCAAATTGCTCGTGAAGATGGCCACGTCGGGGCCATGCCACTCTGACCATCATGCAGAACAGGATTTGGTAGCGGGCTGCCTTTCCCCTAGCTCGGCGGGCACGAGGGCGCTGAGATGAAGAATGGCGGTCCGGACACACCTCGGCTTGAACCTGGCGACCATGTCGTCTTCTCATCCCTGCCCCGTTGCGGTAAGCGCCGATTGTGTTCGCCTGGACGCCAGAATCCGTGCGGCTACGGGGCTACCTTGCAGCCATAGGTGCAGTGAATTTCCCAGCGCCTTCAAGGCGTCCGGACTGCAGCGACACGGTCAGATGTCGACGCCGATCTGGCCGCACTTACCTAGCGCATCGTGCCGTCGTTCAGTCGAACGCGCGCGTCCGGTCTCCTGGTGTGAATCCGTGCCCACACGCAAGCCACACATGAAGGGGGCGAAATCAGATGAGACCACAAAGCTGTTGCTGGCGTGGATATCAACGGATCGGAGATGCAGCATTGCATGCAACGTGTTGCGGCTTCGCGACTTCCACCCTTCCGCAAATTGGAAAGGATTCTATGAATAACTCGCTACAGCAGCTGGCCGATGAGGGTGTCGCCGTATGGTTGGACGACTTAAGTCGGTCGCGGTTGGAGTCGGGCAACCTCGCGGAGTTGGTGCGCGGCCAGGGTGTGCGAGGGGTGACCACCAATCCATCGATCTTTCACTCGGCAATTACCGGCGGAGCTTCGTATGACGATCTTCTTGCCGAGCTGACTCGATTCCGAATGCTTCCGACGGAAGCGGTGCGGCTGATCACGTGCCAGGACGTGCGGGCGGCGTGCGACGTGTTGCGGCGGGTTCACGACGAATCTGACGGGCTCGATGGTTGGGTGTCGATCGAGGTGGATCCGCGTCTGGCGTATGACGCAGTGGGTAGTGCGGCGGAGGCGCGTCTACTGAGGTGGATGGTCGATCGACCAAATGTGATGATCAAGATCCCAGGCACCGTGGAATGTTTGCCAGCCGTCACTGCGTGCCTAGCGGAGGGGATCAGCGTCAACGTGACCTTGATCTTTTCGGTGGAGCGGTACGAGGCGGTGATGCAGGCATACATCGACGGCATCGAACAGGCCCGTAACGCCGGACTCGATCTCCATGAAATCGCGTCGGTGGCGTCGTTCTTCATCAGCCGGGTGGACGGCGAGGTCGATCAGCGCCTGGATTTGCTGGGCACGAAGAAGGCGCGCGCGCTCCGCGGTCACGCCGCGATCGCGAACGCGCGCCTGGCCTACGAGCGTCACGAGCGGATGTTCTCCTCGCAGCGATGGCAAATGCTGTCCGAGGCCGGAGCAAGGCCTCAGCGGCCCCTGTGGGCATCGACCGGTGTGAAGGATCCTTCCTATGACGACACACGGTACGTAACCGACCTTGTGGCGCCGGGCACTGTGAACACCATGCCCGAGGCGACGCTGAAGGCCGTTGCTGACCACGGGGAGGTTCGTGGGAACCGAGTGAGCGGCACGTACGCCGAGGCACGTCGGGTCTTCAAGGAGCTGGCCTCAATAGGGGTCGAATACACCGACGTGGTCACCGTTCTCGAGCGCGAGGGAATCACGAAATTTCAAGACTCATGGCGTGCCCTGCTCGATGAGGTCAGAAGCATACTCACGCCGCTCCGTGGTCACGAATTATATTGCGATGGAGAGGAACTCTGACATGCAGCTCGGGATGGTTGGGGCAGGCAGGATGGGCGCAAATCTGGCCCGCAGGTTGCTGCGTGCCGGGCACCAGGTTGTGATGTACGACAGCGATCGAGCTGCGGTTGCGAACTTGGAGACCGAGGGCTCGGTCACCGCGAGGTCGCTCATGGATTTGATTGCCCGGCTCGAGCCGCCGCGCGCCGTGTGGGTGATGGTGCCCGCGGCGGCGACCGGGTCCGTGGTCGATGAGGTCGCGGCCGCAATGGATGTCGACGACGTGATCGTCGATGGTGGGAATTCCCACTACCGCGATGGTGTGCTGCAGGCCGGCGCGCTCGCCGAACGGGGCATCCACTTTCTGGACGTGGGTACCAGTGGCGGAGTGCACGGCCTTGAGCGCGGCTACTGTCTGATGATCGGCGGCGACGAGATCGCGGTTAAGCGTCTGGACCCGGTCTTTCAGGCGCTTGCGCCTGGCGTCGATGCGGCGACGCGGACGCTGGGTGCGGAGGGCATGACGAGTGCAGCCGAATGCGGCTACCTGCATTGCGGGCCGGCAGGCGCGGGGCACTTCGTGAAGATGGTGCACAATGGAATTGAGTACGGTCAGATGGCAGCGCTGGCGGAGGGGCTCGCGATTCTGCGCGGTGCCAACATCGGGGCTGTATCGAGGGAGGCCGATGCGGAGACCGCGCCTCTGGCCGACGCCGCGGCCTACCGATACGACCTAAACGTCGCAGAGATCGCCGAGCTGTGGCGCCGCGGCAGCGTAATCGGTTCCTGGTTGCTGGATCTCACCGCCGCCGCGCTCCGAACTGATCCCGAGCTGTCCGGGTACTCCGGTCGAGTCTCCGATTCCGGTGAGGGACGCTGGGTCGTCCAGGCTGCCGTCGACGAAGGCGTACCTGCCTATGTGCTCACCGCTGCACTGTACGAGCGGTTCAGCTCGCGTCGCGAGGGCGAGTACGGCGACAGGGCACTTTCCGCGATGCGCCATGCGTTCGGCGGCCATCAGGAGAAAGCGACCAGCCGATGATGCTCACGTCGACGCCGGAATGGCGGGCGCTTCAGGAGCATCATCGTTCGATCGACACGGTGCACCTGCGTGAACTGTTTGACGCCGATTCCCAGCGGGGGACGAAACTCAGCGCCGAGCACGACGGTCTCTACCTCGACTACTCGAAACAGCGGATCACCCCCGAGACCCTGAATCTACTGGCGAGGCTGGCAGATGCAGCTGGGCTCGGCGAGGCGATCGACGCGATGTTCGCCGGCAAATCGATCAACGTCACCGAACGTCGGCCGGTCTTGCACACTGCGCTGCGTAGCCCGGCCGGTTCCTTCCTCCCCGTCGACGGGCATGACGTGATACCGGGGGTGCACGCGGTCCTCGACCGGATGAGCGTGTTCGCACAGCAAGTGCGGCTCGGAGACTGGCGCGGATTTACCGGCCACCGCATTCGCACCGTGATCAACATCGGTATCGGAGGTTCCGATCTCGGACCCGCCATGGCCTGTAGTGCCCTCCGTCACGTCGCCGATCCTCGCCTCGAGGTGCGGTTCATATCGAATGTCGACGGAGCTGACATCACGACCGCGTTGCGCGGGCTCGACCCCCAGGAAACGCTGTTCGTCGTCTCGTCGAAGACGTTCAGCACGATCGAGACGCTCACCAATGCGGAGACCGCCCGTCGCTGGCTGCTTGAATCGTTGAGCGACTCCTCTGCGGTCCGTGACCACTTCGTGGCGGTATCTACCAATGCAGCCGCGGTAGAGGCATTCGGAATCGCCAGAGAGAACATGTTCGAGTTCTGGGACTGGGTCGGCGGGCGCTTTTCCGTTCATTCCTCGATAGGGCTGTCATTGATGGTCGCGATTGGCCCGCAGCACTTCCGCGACATGCTCGCTGGTGCGCATTCCATGGATCGGCACTTCCGTAGTACTCCGATTCGCAACAACCTGCCAGCCCTCCTAGGCTTGTTGGGCATTTGGAACCGAAATTTCCTCGGGGCGCAGACTCACGCAGTATTGCCCTACGATCACCGGCTGGCCACGTTCCCCGCTTACCTCCAGCAGCTGGAAATGGAAAGTAACGGAAAGTCGGTCGACGGATACGGCAAACCGGTTCCCGTCGACACAGCACCCATCGTGTGGGGTGCGCCCGGCACCAACGGCCAACACGCGTTCTTCCAACTCTTGCACCAGGGCACCACCCTCGTTCCGTGCGACTTCATTGGAACACTCGAACCTGCACATGATTTAGATACCCACCAGGATCTCTTGATGGCGAATCTCTTTGCACAAACACAAGCGCTGGCCTTCGGCAAAACAGCAGAGCAAACTTGTCACGACGGTGTCGCTCGCGAACAGGTTCCTCACCGAACGTTTCCCGGCAATCGTCCATCCTCTACGATCCTGATCGAGCGGCTCACACCCTATGCACTGGGCCAGATGATCGCTTTGTACGAACACAAGGTCTTCACTCAGGGCTGGATCTGGGGTATCGACTCGTTCGATCAGTGGGGCGTCGAACTAGGTAAAACCCTGGCCAGCCAGATTTTCGATCAATTGCGTTCTACCACCGCGGCCGTTGACCCAGGGTTGGATAGCTCGACTAGCACGCTGATGTCACGCTACCGCCAGTTCAGACGAGAGGGACTCCACGCATGAGTATCAGGTTGGGCTACAAGGCCTCAGCTGAGCAGTTCGGCCCGCGGGAGTTAGTGGAATTAGCGGTGCTGGCAGAGGCGCACGGGATGGACTCCGCCACGGTCAGCGACCATTTTCAACCGTGGCGACACACGGGTGGGCACGCGCCGTTCTCGTTGGCGTGGATGACCGCAGTCGGCGAGCGCACCACCACGCTGCAGTTGGGAACGTCAGTGATGACCCCGACGTTCCGATACAGTCCCGCGGTAATCGCCCAGGCGTTCGCGACGATGGGCCAGCTCTACCCGGGCCGGATCATGCTGGGCGTCGGAACCGGTGAAGCCCTCAACGAGATCGCCACCGGATACCGCGGCAGCTGGCCGGATTTCAAGGAGCGTTTCGCTAGGTTGCGCGAGGCGGTGCAACTGATACGCGCTTTGTGGAGTGGCGAGCGAACCGACTTCGAGGGCGAGTACTACCGAACCGTTGGCGCATCGATCTACGACGTGCCCGCCGACGGCATCCCGGTATACATCGCAGCCGGCGGTCCGGTGGTGGCGCGGTATGCGGGCCGGGCCGGGGACGGGTTTATCTGCACCTCCGGCAAGGGCATGGACCTCTACACCGAGAAGCTGATGCCGGCAGTAGCCGAGGGTGCAGCGAAGGCCGGGCGGGATGTGAACCAAATCGACAAGATGATCGAGATCAAAATTTCGTACGACACCGATCCGGAGCAGGCCCTGGAAAACACCCGGTTCTGGGCGCCGCTGTCACTTACGGCCGAGCAGAAGCACTCAATCGACGATCCGATCGAGATGGAACGCGCCGCGGATGAGTTGCCGATAGAGCAAATCGCCAAGCGCTGGATCGTCGCCTCGGATCCGGATGAGGCCGTGGCGCAGGTCAAGGCGTATGTCGACGCTGGGCTGAACCACCTAGTGTTTCATGCGCCCGGCCATGACCAGCGGCGATTTCTCACTCTGTTTGAGCGCGACCTCGCACCGCGGCTGCGTGCCCTGGCGTAGCCCTCCGCCGGGGAATCGGGATACACCGAATAATCACAGCACGATCGAGTGAAAACACTCGGCGCACTCGATCGTGCTGGGCGGCCTGAGACGCATCCGATTCCCCGCCATTGTGTTTACCGACTGTACTAAGTGTTTCGGCATGGCCTGGTTGTCGACGGGCGTCCCCGTTCTGGTTCAGGGTCGGGCCAAGGGATAGAGTGGAGAACCTGGCACTTCTCGTCATTCTCCGGACGAGAACTCAAGATTGGTGGTCATTCGAGTTTCGCTTCCCCGCCCACGGCAACGGCACTGCCCTGCTGGCAGTCGATGGTCGCTGATGTGATTGCGGAGTGATGCAATCCATTAGCGGGTTGTCGGCTACCTTCGTAGCCGCCACTCCTTGATGAGCACCTCTGGGATCGTACGTCGCCGCCGATTAGCCGACATAGCAGTCATCCGTCTGAAATGGCGGTTGTCCGTCAAGCCGAATGACGACATGCCAATGGCCCGTGCCTTTCTGGCGACGGGCCATTGACTTCTGGGGTCGGTGATGTGCTACTTCTTGGGCGCCGGCGGCGCGTTCAGCAGCTGCATGAACTGCGGCGCATTCGCCAGAGCGGATCCAAGTCCTCCGATTGCGGTGCCGGCCAGCCCGGTGCCCGCGCCGAGGAGGAGCGCGCCGCCGATGCACCCGGCGATCGGGCCTGCTCCGAAGAGCATGGCTGCCGGTGCGGAGACGATACCACCGGCGATGGCTCCGAGCACGCAGCCACCGACGAGACCTGCTGCGGCACCGAGGAAGCCCCCGATCGCGGAGGTCAACATGATGGGTGGTTGCACGGCGCCGACTGCGGCGGGAAGGTCGACGTCGTGGAGGCCACGGTAGTTGGGCACCGGTGTCGCGGCGGCAGGATCGGTGTTTGTGGTCAGGACCGCGGTGTTGCCGGAGACCTGCGCTGAGACGGGGTGGGCCGTGCCGTCGACGGCGAGTGCCAGCGGTACGGTTTCGAGTATGTCTCCTTGGTTGTTGCGGACGACGAGGTGGTTGCCTTCGGCGGCCAATCTTCCGGAGGCGGTCTGGACGATAACGCGGTTTCCGTCGCGGTTGACGGTCCAGCCCACCCCTTGCTGGACAGTTTGGATGCTCGCGGGAGCATCGATTGCCATGGGTGTGGCTTGGGCAGTGTTCGCAGTGACGCTAAGTGCCGCGATCGCAAGAATAGCGGTGACGGCGGGTTTGCGAATTGTCATGTTGGGACTGACTCGTTTCTGGAAGTGTAGAACAGGAGTATGGCTTGGCGAGAGCATCTACGTGACCGCGGATCGAGATCTCGGAACTGGCTCAGGGTGTTCCGATAAGTCGTTTCAGACTCCTTGTTGATGAAGCCCTGCAATTGCCCGCGCATCTCACGGGGCGATTGTCACGGTTCGGTAGGTGTCTGATTCGGCACGGTTTGATGCGAACATTGAGGGAAGTGCACTGCGCGCTGGCGGGCCTCGCTACTTCACCAGCCTCGGGGTCGCAGAGTGCTCTGCGTTATAGTGGCTCTTCGTTGGTCCATGTCGGACAGGTCCCTCCAGTCGAATCCTCGGTCTGCCTTGGACGTCGACGGTCGGAGTAGTCGATCGCGAACTTGATCGCGTCGGCGGTGACCGTGGCGAGCAGGACGTGGTCCCCGAAACACTCCGATGGCATTCGCTCGAGCAGTGATTGCTTCCGGCATTGAACACGCTCGTGGCCTGATCGCCCGGGAAGCTCGAGCTTGAACTATCGACTGCCATACCGCGCTCCACCGATCAAGATTCGTTCGGCCACACCGGCCCGTTGTCTCACGCTCACAGTTCACAGTTGAGCTCGTGACGAAGAGTCTGCCTCCGGTTCCGATCCGGGTCAGATTCCAGCCGTTGCGACCGGCGCTCCCGGAGGTCCCGGCAGGTACGCCACAGATACGTGGTTCCAGCGTTCGGAGTGCCACTTGACCTTAACTATCTGCACCTCCCCTACGAAGTCGCCCGCGTCATTGGCCCGGAGCGCGACGGCCTCGCGGATGTACGCGTCGGTGGAGCTGCGGGATAGTTGGGCAGGTACATACATTTCCAGCGGTCTCCACCCTTCGGTCATCGGTTGCCGCTGCATATCGTGAACAATCTGCGCTGCTTTATTCTTGACATTGTGTGTGTCGCCACCGCTTTTTGCTCTTCTTGGGTATTGGACCGGCGGGCATGCCTGCCCGCTCTGGAGAACAGGGCGTTGAACGGCGTGTAATGGATAACACCCGATCGACCGGAGCGTCTCGCGAGATCGGCTCCGGCGGCCGGTCGATCAGGTATGTTGCGCCGAGCCCGATGAGCTAATGGTTGCTCGTAGATCCGACTCCGGCTCGGAGCCATTTCATGCAATTCTCACCCGCGGACACGATGGGACCGCCATCCGTTCGCACCCATGCGTGTTCTCAGGGTTGGCGTCGCTCCGTCGAGTTCTTCATCGGCGGAAATACTTCGAGAATGTCGCGTCCCACTCGGCAACTACGTCGGGCGGGAATCGTGACGAATCGAACATGGTGTAGCCGGTGAGGTCCAGTACACCTCCACCGATCTGTGCCCCCAAGGCGCTCCCCGCCAGACCGTGTCCGTTCATGGCGATCTGCCCGGTCGGCGACATGAGAAAGTCCATGAATACCCGGGCGGCGTTGACGCGCTGCGAATTCTTGACTGCTGAGGCGTAGAACGCTGAGGCGTAGCCACCGGGGGGGCTCACGTACTTGATCGGGGCGCCCTGTGCAATCAGCTCGTCTGCCTGGGATGGAGACAATCCGTCGGCGACTCCGATCTCGCCGGATGCGATGGCCTGGACCGTCGGGATGGACGAGGGATAGAACTTCGGCTCCAGATCTCCGAGGTCCTTCAGAAGTCCCTCGCCGAATTTGTCCTTGAGAAAAGCGTAGTAACCAGCCGT
This sequence comes from Rhodococcus sp. G6(2025), assembly GCF_058628105.1. Lineage (NCBI taxonomy): Bacteria > Bacillati > Actinomycetota > Actinomycetes > Mycobacteriales > Nocardiaceae > Rhodococcus > Rhodococcus sp. G6(2025). The sequence goes on along the minus strand of NZ_CP179752.1, from coordinate 310,046 downwards.
GGACACGGTCATCTTGCCCGTGTCGCGGATTCCGTATTCGCCGGATTTCGCGGCCTTCGGGATATCGGTCCAGGTGGTGAAGCCTTTGGGAAAGGTGTTTGTATTCCATACGATTGAACCCTGGGGCGCGACCGTCGCGGCGAAGGCCTTGTTGTCGATCGGAGGAAGGTCGCCCGTCACCTTCGTGGTGTTAGGTCCATCGATGGTTGCCCATTTGTCTGCGTACGTCTCGAACCATTGGGACTCGGGCCGTATGAACACATCACCTCCGTTGAGGCCACCCTTGATCTCGGACTCCATCCTGGCGTACAGCTCTGCCCCACCACGCGTCTGGACGACCCTGATGTTGGGGTACTCCTTGTTGAACTCCTTGATCACGGCCTCCATCTGTTGAGGAGCAGCCACGTGATAGATGTTGACAGAGCCCTCTTGGTTGGCAGCGTCGACAACCTGATCCCAGCTACCGGTGACCGGGCCGGTGCCGGTGCCGGTTCCTGGGTTGCCACCGCAGGCCGCCAATCCGACGGCGGTCAGGACAATGGCGAGCACCCCCCTTCCGACTCTCTTCCTCGAGCTCGACATGATGTCTCCTATCTGCTTGCGTGCCTGAGCTTGTCCGGGCAAGCGCTAGTTGGTCTGGTATTGCATAGTCGCGTTTAATAAAGTTGGTAATACAACTTTATTGGAGTCGAATGTTGCTGAGCTGCGGACTTTCGATTCCCTCAGCGCGGCACTCGGAGCCCGGCCTGGTCGTAAAGTACCGCCGATCGGGGATCAATCCCGAGGTCCACGTGTTCGCCGGGAGACAGGGGGCGGACGTCTCTCGGCATCTGTACGTAGATGACCGTGCTAGCGAGTTGGATCATGTACTCGAGAGTGTCTCCACCAGGGAGTACCTCGACTACCTTTGCGCCGGCGACCCAGGCGAGCCCGTCTGCCGGATTCTCGGCCGAAGGGCGTCGAATCCGCAGACCATTGGGGCGGGCCCGCAAGGCATACTGTCCTGCGGCGCCCTTAGCGCTGAAGCCGTGCAGCACTGCACCGTCGAGGACGACGTGACCTTCGCGATCGACCTCGATCTCGAGTCTGTTACGGACACCGAGGAATTGGGCAACGTATTCGTTGGCCGGATAGTCGTAGATCTCTTGTGGCGTACCGAGTTGGCTGATTCGGCCGGCTTCCATGACGGCGATCCGGCTGCCAAGTGTCAGCGCCTCCTCCTGGTCGTGGGTGACGTAGATTCCGGTGAAGCCGATCTCGCGGTGCATCAGCCTGAGTTGCGCCCGAAGATCGACGCGTAGCAGGGCGTCGAGGTTGCTCAGCGGCTCGTCCAGCAGCATCAGCGCGGGCTTGGCGGCCATGGCTCGCGCCAGTGAGACACGCTGCTGCTGGCCGCCACTCAGTTCCGGCGGATACCGGTCGGCGAGGTGTCCGCACTGGACGATTTCGAGCACATCTTCGACGCGGCCCGATGCGATCTCAGCGGAGCGTCTGCGGGCGCGTAACGGGTAGGCGACGTTGTTACGCACCGTCATGTGCGGCCATAGCGCGTAGTTCTGGAACACCATGCCGACGTCGCGGCGGTTTGGTTGTACGAAGATTCTCTCCGCGGCGTTGCTAACCACCTCACCGGTTAGGGTGATCTGCCCCGTCGTGGGTTGCTCGAGGCCGACTATGGTGCGCAAGAGGGTGGTCTTGCCGCAGCCGCTAGGCCCGAGCAGTACCAGCAGCTCACCTTGTTCGACGTCGAGGTTGACCTCGCGCAAGGCATGCACTGTTTCGCGACGCCGTCGTTTGAAAGTTTTCGTCACGTTCTTGATCGAGACCTGCGGCCGGGCCGCGGATGCGCTCATCGGAATGCCTATCTTTCGTGGCTGTAGTGCTGTGGTCACTTGATTGCCTTGCTGCCGCCGAATGCGAGGGCCACGATCACCCCGATGGCCGTGATCGCAGTCATCACCAGGCCCATGACCGCGACGGCGGGATAGAGTCCGCCCGTGAAGTAGTCGAACAGGGCGACCGACATCACCGTGGTTCCCGGTGCTCGCAGCATGAGGGAGGCGCCGAACTCGTGGATCAGTAGAACGAACACGATCGCGACTCCCGCAACGATTCCCCGTCGAGTGAGCGGCAGAATTACTTGAGCGAAGGTCCGTATCACGCCTCCACCGTTTGCTCTGGATGCCTCGATGGATTCGTTTCCGCATGCGACCAGGCTGGCGAGTTGGTACCGCAGGGCGAAGGGGATCATGATGGTTACGTATGCCGCTACCAGCCCGAGCGGGGATCCGTAGAGTCCGGGAATCTTGGCGTAGGCGAAAAGGAAGCCGAACCCGAACAGAGCTGCTGGGACGCTCAGCGGCAGGCTCGACGCGAGATCGAGGATTGCCGCGATCCATGGGTGGACCGCGTCGCGGTTGGATAGCGTATAGGCGACTAGCATTCCGATCACCGTCACGATGACCACCGCCGCGATCGAAATCGTCAGGCTTGTCCAAATGGCCTGTTCAACATTCGGGTCCTGCAGCACGGTGGTGAAGTTTGCGGTGCTGAGTCCGTCGAACGACAACTCACCGGTCCAGTACTTCGACATCCCCACATGTATAAGAGCGAGGAGAGGCAGGACGGCTGAGATGATCGTGAAGACCGCGACGACAGAACCCGCTGCCAGGTTCGCTGACATGCTTCGTTGTGGCGCCAGAAGGCTTGAGTTTCCGCGCCCGACGAATTTGTGCTTGTTGTTGAGCACACGTCGCTGACCCCAGACGAGTACGACCGCGAGAACCAGCAGAGGCAGTCCGAATGCGGCGCCTAGGGGGAAGTTGACCGGCGGCTCGTTGACGAGGGCATATATGTCGGTGGTCATCACGTCCCAGCCCTCGCGGCGGCCGAGCATGAGTGGCCCGGTGAACTGGCCTAGCGCCAAGAGGAGCACGACTGCGCCGGCATACAAGAAGGTTGGCTTCAACTGCGGCAGAGTCACTCTCAGCAGGGTCCTGATCGGACCGGCGCCATTCACACGGGAAGCCAACGCGTAGTCGCTGCCCATGTCTCGAAGGCCGGTCAGCACAAAGAGGAACACGAACGAGGTGAGGTGGAGTCCGGTGTAGACCACAATCCACAGACCGGTGTACACGTTGATCGGTCCGGATTGCAGCTGGTCGAAGAGAGGGGTTTCGCGTAGCAACCGGTTGACGTAGCCGTTCTCGGGCGAGAACAAGAATATGAATCCGACGACGTGGGCGACGCCGGGAATCAGCATCGGCAGCATGGGCGCGATAGACGCTATCCGGGCCCAGCGCGGAGACATCGAGTGGACACACAACGCCAACACGGTGCCGCACAGCAGCGCGGTTGCGACTGATCCGATACCCAAAATCGCGGTGTGCATGAATATTTCGGCGGATCGGTCGTAGACCATGAGTTCGCGTAGGCCCGCGGCTCCATTGCCGAGAGCCTGATACTCGAGCGGAAGCAATGGCGCGAGAACGAGAGCCAGCACCACGACCGTGAGGGCCACGCCGGGCAACTGCGCGCGGGTACTGCTTCGCAAGGCGACGCCGCGTCGTGGCGTTTCTCGCGTTGTGGAAACTGCCGTGGCCATCCTGTGTTCCTTACTGCAAGGTGTGATGTATGACACGACAGACTCTAGAGATAAACTATCTAGAACACAACTATTGATTTTTGGATTTGTGACTGGTTGGCCTCGGAGTAGGTATTCGCGCTCAGCTCCGAGCGGGTAAACATCAGGTCCGTCCCCGCGTCGAGCGCCTAAGCGCCTGCTTCCTCGACGGGCAAGTCCAGGTGGGCAACCCTTCCGCGTCCCCGAGCCTCTGACTGAAAGCTCACGAGTCTCTCGGCCGATCGCCCGACAGACGGGTGCAACAGGATGGCATCATGGGCGAGCACGTCATCGTGCTTGCGAACTCGACGTCACCGTCCGTGCGCTGAAGGGAGCAACCGATCCGGGCGCTCCCTCCAGCAATTTGAACGATGCGGGATTCTCACACACCAGATTCACGGGCTGTCCCAGCCACCTCACGGACACCAGAAATCTCGGATTGGGCACTTCCGATGCGGTATTCGGCGGAGTCACGTTGGGGAACAAGGAACTGCCATAGCCCGCTCTGCCGGCGCTCGATCTGGAAAGAGCTATTCGAGCGACGGAGGCCAACCCTCGGATCCACGCGCTCACGACGATCCGAGGGGACATCACCGCACGATTACGCGGTAATCCTGGTCGGACATTTGTTCCCGCGTTCTCGATTAGTTCCAATACAATTGGAGCGCACGACGACCAACTTCGGATGGTGGAACGGTCCGTCGGATGCGTCGACGCCACTCCCGCGCCGGGCATGAGGGTCAGTGCTCGCCGACCGCCGACGGGATTCGAGAGTCGAAGGACCCCACAAGTCGACTGGTAACGATCTCTTCGGCCTCGCGCACGATCCGCGCAATCAACGCTTCACAGGTCGGGATATCGCGAATGAGGCCCTGCACCATGCCAACCGACCAAATGCCGTAGTCGAGGTCGCCGGTCTCGTAGACCTTGACACCGCGCGCTCCGGACACAAGGTCCTTGATATCGGCGAAAGCGGCGCCTTGGGAAAGCTGCGACACGACCTGTCGCGACACCGCGTTGTCCGCAACTCTCGCCGTGTTGCGGAGCTGACGGAAGATCAGCTGCGTGTCCCTCTCCCCCGCCGCGACGATCCGCTCCTTGACGTTCTGATGAATCTCAGACTCCACGGTGCACATGAACCTCGTGCCCATGTTGATGCCCTCCGCTCCGAGTGCCAGCGCAGCAACGAGACCGCGAGCGTCAGCGAATCCGCCGGAGGCAAGAAACGGAATATCGATAGCGTCTGCCGCTGCGGGGAGGAGAACGAGACCCGGGATGTCGTCTTCACCCGGGTGGCCGGCACATTCGAAGCCGTCGATGCTCAGCGCGTCGACACCCAGCTCCTGCGCCTTGAGGCCATGCCGGACGCTGGTGCATTTGTGGATCACCTTGATGCCGTGTGCGTGGAAATGCTCGAGGTGTTCCACCGGGTTCGCACCAGCCGTTTCGACGAACGGGACATCCTCGTCAATGATGACCTGCCGGTACTCGGCATAGGGCGGCGGCTCAATGGTCGGCAGAATAGTCAGATTGACGCCGAACGGCTTGTCCGTCATCTGCCGGCACCGTCGGATCTCCGCCCGTAGGTCCTCAGGGGTCGGCTGTGTCAGCGCTGTGATGAATCCCAATCCGCCTGCATTCGCGACCGCCGCGACGAGGGGGGCTCGACCGACCCACTGCATCCCTCCTTGTACAACGGGATGGTCGATACCGAAAAGCTCCGTGATACGTGTGCGCATGTGCCTGCTCCTACCGCACCGCGCGATCAGCGACGGCGCTTTGGGTTGATCGTTAGAGACTTCGCCGCGGAGAAAGCCGCTGCCCGCGACGTTCGCCTCGAGAGAGGTGAGCTACCTCCGAGTTGTCGTACAGCCCCGCTTGTAGTCGAAAACGACCAGCCATAGTCCAACTCGTTGGATTTGTTGCTTCCTTTGCCGGGACTTCGTTGGCCACGCTGCTCGGTTATCGAGCGGCGTAGGTCAGCTGCGCCCCCCCGTTCGCCGAGTGGCAGGTCGCATCTCCTTGCTCGACGAGCAGGTTTAGGTGGGCGACCGTCTCCGCGACCGCGAGCATCTGGCTGAAGGTGTCGAGCTGATCGAGGTGCTTCTCGTGTCGGGTCCACCGCAGCTTGTCCGCGATCTCGAACGCGCGGGTCCCTCGCTTCCCCGCCGCTTCGAGAGTCTGGTTCAACCTGGTGGCATGATGCTCGAGCAGCTCATCGATGCGTGCATGCGCGCTCGCCGTCACCGGTCCATGCGCGGGGAGGAGCAACCGATCCGGGCGCTCCCTCAGTAGCTTCAACGATGCAAGGTATTCCCGCAGCGGGTTCACGGGTGGGTCGGGCTCGAACCCGATCGAGGGAGTGATGAACGGAAGGACGTGATCGCCGGAGAAGAGTAGGTCAGATGCTTCGTCCACGAATACGAAGTGCCCGCTGGTGTGGCCGGGCGTGGGGACGGCAGTCAAGGCACGGTCGCCCACTTCGATGGTCGTCTCGTCGACCAGCCAGACGTCCGGATCTTCCCAGACCGTCGAATCTCGGCCGTCGTCATCTATAGCGGCCACCTCGCGTGCCAGGCGCGAGGCGCCGTGCTGTTCCATCAGAGGTACGTAGTTCTCGAAGGAGCGCGAGGCGGGTTTTGCCGCCCAATGAAGTGTGGCGCGCTCGTTCTCGCCGAGGTACACGCGAGCCTGGTTGTCGCGGCGCAGTGTGACGGCCCCGGTGTAATGGTCCCGGTGCGCGTGCGTGACCAGGATCTGGCTGACATCTGCGACGGAGCCGTCCAACTCGTGGAGCGCGGCGTCCAATGCCGTCCGCGCCTCGTCGACCGCCCAGCCACCGTCGACCATCGTCAGCCCATTCGGGGTGTCGATGAGGTAGACGTTGACCGCCACGAGTCCGTCACTCGGCATCGGGAGGGGAACCCGCCAGATACCGGATGAGACTTCTTCAGGTCCAGCCTGAGACCAGCGTGAGCGGTCGGCGTCGAGCAGGCTGGGAGCGTCGTATTGCGGTACACACTGTTTGTGCGTCACGCCCCCACCTCCTGCGCGGAGACGCCGTACTTCCCACGGAGTGTGCCGCTGGCCTCCAAGGATTCGATCTCGTCGATGGTGTAGCCGGCCTCGCGGAGCACCTCGGTGTTGTGCTCGCCCATCATCGGCGCCTGTCGTCGCACGCTCGTCGGCGTGCCGGAGAACCGGGCTGGCGACGGGATGCTCCGGTATTTTCCGGCAACCGGATGCTCGTCGACGGGCAGGCGTTGGACCAGGTCGTCCAAGGTCGCCACCTCGGTCGCGGGGATCTTGTGCTCACGGCAGAGTTGTAGCCACTCGGCTGTCGTCCGGTTGGGCGCCATCGCATGGACCTCCGCATAGAGGAAGTCCGCGTTGGCAATCCGGCTCCGCCCGTCGCGATAACGTGGGTCGCCGACGAGTTCACTGCGCCCGCCGTAGTTGAACAGGTCGTCGTAGTGGCGCTCTGAATAGGGCAGGATGTGGATCCAGCCGTCCGCTGTGCGCTGTGGGCGCCGGTTGGGGGTCAGGATTCGCGGGTAGCCCGCCGGACCGCGAGTGGTCTCGGAGATCGCGGCAGCGCCGTGCTCGACCAGGGTGAATGCCGACATCGCGTCCACCATCGGCAGCTCGATCTGCTGCCCCTGGCCGGTGCGTTCACGGGCGAAGAGTGCGGCGATGATCGAGTAGGCCATCACGTAGCCACAGACCTTGTCCGCAAGGATCGTGGGCGCCAGCGTCGGCGCTCCGGTCTGGAGGCGCGCCGCGTCGGCGATGCCGGTGGCCGCCTGGATCACGTCGTCATAGGCGGGCTCCTCCGCCTCCGGCGAGTCCGACGGGTAGCCCGCGGCCCGGCAGAAGACGATGTCGGGGCGCACGGCGCGCAGCGCCTCGTAGTCGAGCCCGAGCCGCTGGAGGGGGCCGGGCCGCAGGTTCGTCACGAAAACGTCTGCTGTACTGGCGATCCGGAGCAGAACCTCCCGGCCGGCGGGGTCCTTCAGGTTGACGCTCACATTCCGCTTGTTCCGCAGGATGTTGAGCGCGATGCCCGACAACTGCGGATGCGGGCCCGCGCTCATGAAGCGGTTCGTCTCGCCGCCCGCCGCCTCGAACGTGATCACGTCAGCGCCCAGGTCACCCAGGACCTGGGTGGCGAGCGGTCCCATGATGACACTGGTCAGGTCGACCACACGGACACCGTGCAAGGGACCGCCGACCGTGTCTCCCGGGTGCTCCCCTGCTGTTGATCCATTCTGTGTGTTCATGGCTCGTCTCCTAGCTCGAGAGGTATCCGCCGTTGACGGAGATCGTCTGGCTGGTGATCCACGACGCGTCGTCGCTCGCCAAGAAGCTCACCGCGGCGGCGGCGTCGGAGTTCTCCCCCAGACGCCGCATCGGGTAGGCGCGGGCGATCTTGGCGATCTGCTCCTCCGTGACCTTGGCCGCCGCGGCTGTGACGCCGTGCTGCATGGCCCCGAGGGACACCGCGTTAGAGGTGATGCCGAACTTGCCGACCTCTTTGCCGAGTGCCCGCATGAAGCCGAGTCCACCTGCTTTGCTGGCGCTGTAGGCAACGGATCCGGCCTCTCCGCTGCGCCCGGCATCCGATGAGATCACCAGGACCCTCCCCCATTCGCGCTCGATCATTCCGTCCAGCGCGGCTCGGGTTACGTTCATGACACCGGTGACATTGATCGCCAGCCATGGGGCCCAGTCGGCGTGTTCGGTCTCGTGAAACTTGAGACGGCGACGGGCGCTCAGTGGCAGGCCGGCGTTGTTGACGACGATGTCCACATTCCAGTCGCCGAGGGAAGCGAACATGCGGGCCACAGAGTCCCAGTCGGAGATGTCGGCCGCGACGCCAATGGCCTCCGCCCCGAGCGCCCGGATCTCGTCCGCGACGACGTCGGCCCGGGACTGGTCGAGGTCGTTGATCACCACCCGGCCTACCCGCTCATCGCGCACCAGCCGGATCGCGATCTCACGGCCGATCCCCGCTCCTGCTCCGGTGACAAGCGCGGTGCGCTGTGAACTCATAGCTGCTCCTTCAAGAATTCCTCGGTCTGGCTGTCCCAGGTGGCGGCGGTGCGCCACCCCGTACGCAGCTCGTATCGCTTGACCCGCGCGGTCGGCGTCTTCGGCAGGGAGGCCGCCAGCTCGACGTAGCGTGGCCGCATGTGCGGCGGCAGCACGTCCAGGCCGGCAGTGACGATGTCGTGGGGCTCGGCGGCATGGTCGGCGGCCAGCACGACGACGATTTTGACGTCGTCCTCCCCCAGTTCGGAGGGCACGGCCACGGCCGCCGCCTCCTCGACCGCGTCGATCGACTTGAGCGCCTCCTCGATGGCTGCGGGCGCAATGTTGACCCCTCGGCGGCGGATGACGTCGCGCTTGCGGTCGACAAACCAGAAGTTGCCGTCGTCGTCCTGCTTGAGCACGTCACCGAAATGTGTCCAGCCACCCCGAGTCTTCTCCGCGGAGGACTCGGGATCGTTGTAGTAGCGGACTACTGGGGCACCGTTTTTCGGGCGCATGAGGAGCTCGCCGGGCGTGCCGACGGGCACATCGTTGCCGTTGTCGTCGATCAGCCGCGCGTCGAAGTCCACCCAGGGCCGTCCACACGACCCGACCGGGTAACGGCCGGGGTTGCCGACGTACATACCTCCGGAGTCAATTGCGCTGAGGGGCACGCAGACACGCACGCCGAACCGTTCGCTGAATGCCGACCACACCTCCTGCGACATTCCGGCGACGGTCGCGTCTTCGACGTGGTGCTCACGATCGTTGTCCCGCGGTGGCTGCGCGAGCAGCATCTGGGGCATGGTGCCGAAGAGGTTGAAGTGGGTGCAGCGATATCGACGAATGTCGTCCCAGAAGTGTGACGCGCTGAATTTGCGGGCTATCACCACCGAGCCGCCGGACCAGAACGACATCGACGACTGCACCAGAGGTCCGCCGTGGCCCCACGAGCTGGCCAGGTAATCCTTGACCGGAAGCGGGATCTGCAGTTTGCGGGCATTGATGTATCCGCCGGCAGCGAAGGAGTGTTTGAGAAGCACGCCCTTCGGCAGGCCGGTGGTACCGGAGGTGGACATGATCAACGCGTCGTCGTCGGCGGTCGGGTAGTTGCGCGCAAGGAAGGGGTCGATGTCCGCGCCGGCCAGCGCCGCCTTGTCGTACTCCGAGTCGATTCCTTCGACGATTGTCAGGCCGGACACGTCGCCCGCCGCCTCGCGCACGGCGTTCAACCGCTCCGGGTGCACCACGATGTAGCTGACGTCCAGCCGGGTCAGAACACCGCGCAGGACCGAGCCGGTGAACTCGGGATAGACCGGGACGAGGATGGCGCCGACCAGATGTACCGCGAGTTGCGTCACCAATGCCTGCGGATGCCCCAGGAACATGTAGGCGACGTGCGTGCCGCGCGTCACCCCATGCTGCTCGAGCCAGGTCGCAGCCCCGGCCACGCGGCTGAGCAGCTCACGTCGGTCGATGACCTCGTCCTCGAACTCGACCGCGACTCCCGCCGGATCGAACGATCGAAGCCGTCGCAGCAGTTCCGGGTACGAGGGGCCATTGGGGAGGTCGAGTTCGTCCAGGATCTGCGCGATCGTGGGTTCAACCCATTCCTGGTTCGTCTCGGTCTGCAGGTTGCTACCCGTCGCCATCGTGTCGTCTCCTCGTGGTTCCGCCGTTTCCGTCATCGCAGCGCCGAAATTCCGGTCAACTCGCGGCCGATGATGAGCTGCTGAATCTGTGTCGTGCCGTCTGGGATGGTCAGCATCCGTGCGTCCCGGAAGATGCGCTCGGCGGCCAGCTCGGTGGTCACTCCGATCCCCCCGTGCACCTGGATGCCGAGGGAGGCGACCTTGACGGCGGTCTCGGTACAGAACGCCTTGGCCATCGACGCTTCCATGCGAGCAGCTCGGTCTCCTCGCGTCACAAGGGTTGTGAGCGCGCGGTATGCCATGAGCCTGCTGGCCAGCACTCCTGTGGCCATTTCTGCGAGCATCTGCTGGACCAGCTGGAAACCGCCGATTGGCTTGCCGAACTGTTCGCGCACGGTGGTGTAGGGAACAGCCAGGTCGAGTGCCGACTGGGCAATGCCCACGGCCACCAGAGACGTCATGATGCGCGCGCGACCGATGTTGCTGTAGATCTCTCCCTGCGCACTGCTGCCGCCGAGTCGGGCCACCTCTTCAACCTCGACGTCCTCGAACAGCACCTCGCACAGGGCATGTCCTTTCAATCCCATCGTCGAGATCTCTTTGGCCGTGAAGCCCTGGCCCTTTTCGACGAGGAAGAGTCCGAAGCCGTCGGGGGTGCCGTCTTTGTTGACAACCTTGCAGAAGACGAGAAGAACGTCGGCGTGTGTGCCGCCCGAGGTCCAAATCTTGTGCCCGTTGATGACGTAGCCGTCCCCGACGCGCCGCGCGGTGGTGCGGATGGCGGAGGGATCCGATCCCGCGCCCGGTTCACTTACGCAGGCGCAGATGTGTGCTGACCCGTCGAGCAGGTGAGCGTAGCGGCCCTTCTGTTCCTCGGTGAACCCCTCGCCGAAGAACAAACCGTTCTGCAACCGGTGCCAGAAGTACCAGGGCAACGATCCATGAGCCCGGGCCAGCTCTTCGGTGAGGATCCCGAATGCCATGAGGTCGGGCTCGCCCTCATCGGTCCTCGGGTACTCGTCCACGATTCCGTAACCGAGCAACTTTTTCTCGAAGTCGTCCCACTGCTCGCGCGAGGGGACGGACTCGAGATCGATCTCGGCAAGCTTGGGGACGAGTACCTTCTTGGACCAATCCTGGACCGCTTCAAGCCAGGCGCGATGGGTGGGTGAGTAGTCGACGTGCATTTGCGCTCTCCTGTGAAATCAGCGGGTAAAGATGTTGACGAACCACATGCCTTGGCCTCCCAGCATGTGTGCCAGTCCGACCTTCGCGTCCGGTTGCTGGCGCGCGCCGGCCTCCCCTCGCAGCTGCTGGGTCAACTCCACGATCTGCGCCGTTCCTGTCGGTCCCATCGGATGACCACGGGCGATCAGCCCACCGCTTGGGCTCACGGCGACCTTTCCGCCGATCCGGGTCGTTCCCTCGGCAACGAGTTTGGCGGCATCGCCGCGCGGACACAGACCCAATTCCTCGTAATAGATGAGTTCTTCGACGGCGAACGCATCATGGGTCTCTACGACATCGAGGTCCTCGGGCGACACGCCGGCCTGCTCGTATGCCGCTGTCGCAGCACGCCGTGTCGAATTCTCGTAGTCGACGCCGAACCGGGCGCGCGGATGATAGCTGTCGGAGAGGCTTACGCTCGCGGCCACACGGACCGCTCGGCTTGCCGCCTCGCCCAGTGCCTCACGCGAGCACACGATGACCGCGGCGCCGCCGTCGCCTACCGGGCAGCTCTCCAGTCGATGGATCGGCGCTGCAACCATCGGCGAATTCAGTACGTCGTCCACCGTGACGAGCTTCTGACGCTGCGCCTTCGGGTTGAGGTAGCCGTTGGCATAGTTCTTGACTACCACCTCGGCGAACGCTTCCGGCGGGTCACCGTAGTCATGCATGCGTCGAGTCTTGAGCAAGCCGAAGATCGTCAGTGGCGTATATCCGCTGGCCTCTACGAGATTGCGGCGTTCCTGCTGCATCAACTGCTTGGCAATTCCGCCGGAAAGGGATCGCTCGAGCCCGACCGCCGCCGCGACATCGACCTGGCCGGAGGCCACCGACTGGTAGGCGTTGACAAAGGCCTGAGTTCCGGTCGCGGACTGGTTGGAGACCGTGTGCACCGGGATTCCGGTCCAGGAGAATTCATGCAGGAGGTTCAAGGCGGAGTGTCCGCCGGAGTCGGTGTGGCCGACGACGAGGTTTTGGATCCGCTGCCACGGAATCTGTGCATCGGCGATGGCCTCACGGAGCGCCTCGGCTCCGAGCTCGTACCCCGCCTTGTCCGGGTATTTTCCGATTCGGGTCATTCCAACCCCGACGACAAAGACTTCACGCATTGGTGGTGGCACCTTCTCTCACCCAGGCAAAGCCCGTGTACGGACCTCGTTCGTCATCTGCCTGGTCTATGACGTTCGGCACAAGCCGTGCGAACGATCCGATCTCGGGCTCTCCCTCCAGGAGCGGCCCTGTTGCGAGGACACCATCCGCCAGCTCTACCTGAACGATGGTGGTCGGAACCGGATGCACCGTGAGCTGTGCGAGCAGTGTCGTGTGTGAGAACACCGCGCCGACCGCGGGGAGCTCTGCCGCGTCGACATCCCCACCGCAGTATGGACATTCGACGTTCGGTGGGAAGGATCGTCGACCACAGGCGACGCAACGGGAGCACACCAGTCGCACTTCCTGGTCGTGGACGACCAGGATGCGTGAGTCGAAGCTGGCAGGCAGGGATTTCTGGCTCATCGGCCCCTCCAAACAATAGGCTGCTTGTTCTTTCGAGCGGCGAGTCCGGCCACCTGGTCCTCGCTTGCCTTCAATGTCGCCGACAGCGACTTCTCCAACCGAATTCCTTCGGCGAGTGAGACTTCCAGTCCGTCGGCCACTGCGCGCTTGATCGCCTGCGCGGACAGCGGCGCGATTGCAGTCATGCGGCCCACGTAACGCTGAATCTCCTCCGTGAGGTCGGCCGCGGGCACCACCGAGGACACGAGCCCGATCTGCAGAGCTTCGTGGGCCGAGAGCGTCCGGTTGGTCAGCATCAGCTCGAGGGCGCGACCGGGCCCGACCACACGGGGCAGTCGCTGTGTGCCACCCGCCCCGGGCAGTCCTCCGAATGTGCTCTCAGGCAGTCCGAACGTTGCGTGATCCGCAGCGATGCGCACATCGCACGCGAGCGCAATCTCCAGGCCTAGCCCGAGTGCATGTCCATTGACCGCGCAGAGCACGGGTTTGCGGCAGTAGTCGTCGATGAAGGCGCGTGGCGGATCCGACGGGAGGTTAGCCTCCCGTCGGCGCTTCATCTCCGCTGGCAAGGTCTTCAGATCCGCTCCGGCACAGAAGGATTGATCGCCGGTACCTGTCACTACACCCAGCCACAGCGAGTCGTCCTTGTCCAGCCGTTGCCAGGCCTCGCTGAGCGTGCCCCAGGCATCCCAGTCCAAGGCGTTACGGACCTCAGGACGGTCGAGCGTCACGTACATGACGCGGCCGTCTACTTCAACACGAACGCTCATCGGCTTGACTTCTTCACGACACTCACCCTACCGAGAATTACTCTAGTAATCAATAATTGGATCTACAGATATTTTTGGACCATCTGACCGATGGCGCGCAGTTCGGAGCCATCGGGGTCGGCGTCGTCGCCCGGAGGAATCAGGACGAAGCGGTTGAGCCCGAGTTCAGCGAGCTCGTGCAGCCGGTCGGCGCAATAGCTCGCGGGCCCGAAGATGCCGAACTTGTGCGCGAAATCGTCGGTGACTGCGGCGTCGGCGGCGGTTCCCGCTTCCGTGTGGCGACTCATCGAGTACGACCGCGGAACTGCCTCCATCACCTTACGGTCGGCTTCGCTGGCAGGACCGTTGGCCTTACCGTGGAGGTTGCCGAAGCGAATCGCCCCGGACAGGCGGCCGCCGCCGATGCGGCGGGCGGCGTCACGGTCCTCGTTGACCACGACATTCACCCATGCACCGAATTCGATGCCGTCGGGGTCCAGGCCGGCGTCGATGCGGGCTTGCCGGGCCACTCCGATGCCCCATGCCAATCTGGTTGGGTCCGCACCGATACCGAAGTTGATCTGGTCAGCGCGGACTGCTGCGCCCGAGATCACCTTCGGTCCCGAAGCTGCGACGCCGACCGGGACCTTGGGGACGTCATCGCGAAGCCACTTCAACCGGCTTGCCGCGGGTGTTTCACCGATCGCGAGCGTGTCCATCGACGGAACTGTGGCGTCGGGAAGCAGCTCGAACGGCACCTCCTCGCCGCGAAGGTACTTCTGCAGAGCGTCGAGGACAACGTTGAGCTTCGCGGGCGGCGCCGGTGCCAGGCCGAGGTACGCCAGCGCGGAATCACCGCGTCCGATCTGCAAAGTCATCCGTCCGCCTGACAGTTGCTGCAGGCTGGCGAACGCGGCCGCCAGGACGGCCGGGTGTCGGGTGTAAGGGTTGGTAACGCCGGTACCGACCCGCAGCGTGCTCGTAGACATGACTGCGGCGGTCATCGCGACGATAACCTCGCCTCGCATGTTCTGCGAGTCGCTCATCACCAGGCCGCTGAAACCCATATCCTCGATAAGGGGGGCGATCTCTGACATTTTCCACGGCCACGGACTCTGTAGGACCAGGGACTCGATGTTGCTCATTACTTTCTCCTGTCGTCGTTGGCAAGAACCGAACCGGTTTCCCACCAGGGAAAGTCCGTCGGTAGATCGGCGCTCAGCGTTCCCGTGAAGACCGGTGGACGCTTACGCAGGAAGGCGCGGATGCCCTCGCGTGCGTCCGGCGAGCGCCTGACCTCGTCACCTAGTTCCAGTTCGAGGTGTAAGGCCCGGTAGGGGTCGCTTTCGCCGAGCCCGCGCCACATCAGCTGGCGCGTCAGGGCGAGTGAGACCATCGAGGAGTTCGACGCGATCTCGGAGGCAAGATTCATCGCGGCCGGCAGAAGCTCGGCGTCGTCATGAACTGCGGAGACCAGTCCCGCATCAGCGGCCTCGGCTGCGCTGATCGGTGTACCGCGTGCACACCATTCCATGGCTTTCGAGATCCCGACCACTCGTGGCAGGAACCAACTCGAAGCGCCATCGGGGATGAGACCTCTTCTGGCGAACAAGAACCCGAACTTGGCTGTCTCGCCGACGATCCTGATGTCCATGGGCAGCGTCAGGGTCGCGCCGATGCCAACGGCTGCGCCGTTGATCGCACCGATGACGATCTTGCGGCTTTCGAACACACGCATCGCCAGCCTGCTACCGCTGTAGGGCTCATTCTGGTTTGGCTCACGTTTGGCGAGGTCGGCTCCCGCACAGAACGCCTTTCCGTTCCCGGTGATCACGATTACGCGGACGGTGTCGTCGGCATCGAGCTGGCGCAGGGCCTCGTCGAGGGCCCTGACCATTTCCATGTTCATGGCATTGAGCACCTGAGGGCGGTTCAACGTAACCAGGCCCACGGAGTCGACGACCTGGACATCGACCGGTTCCGCGGTCGGTTGCGTCACCTCGCTCACTGCGCACCGGCCAACAGTCGCACGTGGTCGTTTGCCTCACCCAATGCGGGCACCGCCCCGGCTCGACCGGTGTGCAGGAAGTCCAGGCTGAGCGAGTCGACATTCACGACAGGCCGGTCCGCGATACGCATTGCATCGACGACCTCATCGGGCCGCAGGACCGCCGACCACGGCACATCGACGTCGTCGAGGACCTCACGCCATTCCGCCAGCGAACGAGTACTGAAGACGTCGGACAACGCTTCTGCAATTGCCTCGCCGTCGCGCTTGCGTTGCCGCTCGTCGAGACCTATCAGATCGTTCAGCTCCAGTGCTCGCGCGAGGGTATCCCAGAAGCTCTGCTCGAACGGGGTGATACCGAGTGCGATATGCCGATTGTCCGCGGTCTCGTAGAGGCGGTAGTGCGGGTAGGCCCGTGCACCGACCGATTCCTTCAGTCCGCCCACGACGTGCGCGATCGACGCAAGCGTCGGTAGAGCCGCGGCGTCGGCGAGAGCGAGATCGAGGTGCACCGCCCGCCGCTCGTCGCGTGGCTGGAGATGGCCGAGTATCGCGACTGCGGCAAGGAGTCCGGCGGTGTAGTCCGCGACGTGGCCAGGTGGCGGAGCCATGATCTGTGCACCGTTCAGATCGCGGTTTTCGAAGAGCAATCCCCCCGCGGCCAGATAGTTCAGGTCGTGCCCGGCGCGGGCGGTCGCCGTCCCGTGCTGCCCGTAGCCCGACAGGGAACAGTAGACCAACGAGTGGTTGATCGTGCTTGCGTCGGAGAATCCGATACCCAGCCGTGCGGCCACGCCGGGCCGGAATCCTTCGATGACCACATCCGCGAGCTCGATCAGTTCCCGGGCGAGAGCAACCCCCTCAGCGGCTTTCAAGTCGAGTTCGACACTCCGTTTGCCCGCCGTCAGAAAGGGAAAGAGCGGGTGCCTGCGGCCCGGGTCACCCCCAGGCTTTTCGATCTTTATTACCTCCGCACCAAGCTGGTGCAGCATCAGGCTGGCGAACGGGCCAGGCAGGTTTTCGCTGAAATCGACCACCCGAACACCGGCCAACGGTCCGGCCGACTGCTCATCGTTCTGTGTGTACTCCACCGTTGGCTCCTTCGAATGCCGCGGCTGATTTAATCTACTTTTAGATTGTTGGTGACAAGAGTATCATCGGTGCGTCAGAGTGACGCAGCTCATTTTTCCGTCACATAATCAGGGAGGGTCATGTCGTCGCATGTCAATTGTGCCCAGGAGGCACTGTCTTCGATCCGGGTGATCGACCTGGGCCGTTACGTTGCAGGTCCCTATTGCGCGACGTTGCTCGCAGACCTGGGCGCAGATGTCGTCCGGGTCGAGCGCATCGACGGCGGAGACGACCGGCTTCTTGGTCCGGTATCCGACGACGGCTCGGGATCCACGTATCTCGCCGTGAACCGAAACAAGCGCAACCTCACCCTGAATTTCTCCACCCCGGACGGCCTCGAGGTGCTGCACCAGCTCGTTGCCACCGCCGACGTCGTGGTCGCGAACATGCCGTTGCCGGTCCTCGAGAAGCTCGGGTTGGACTATGAGTCACTATGCAAGCTCAAACCAGACGTCATTCTCACCACCTGCGACACGTTCGGACCCGGCGGGCCCTACAGCAACAACGTCGGCTTCGACGGGATCGCCCAGGCAATGTCCGGGGCGGCCTACATGTCCGGGTCCAACGGTCATCCCGCCAAATCCGCGTCGCCGTGGGTTGACTATCTCACTGCCACCCATGCGGCGTTCGCGACCATGACCGCGCTGCGGTGGAAGGATATGACCGGCCAAGGACAGCACGTCCACGCCTCGTTGTTGGCGTCAGCGATCACAGCGACCGGCGGACTTCTCGTCGAGCAGTCCGCGCACCAGTCCGACTGGGAACCGATCGGGAACCGAACTCACGTCGCCGCACTCGCCGATGTCTGCAACACGAGAGACGGCGCGATAATTGTCCAATTGGCCGGTGACTCCCTCTTCAGACGGTGGGTCCAGCTGATGGGTGACGTCGAGTGGCTCGACGATCCACGGTTCGCCACCGAGGCGTCCCGGCTCGAACATGCCGAAATGCTGGCCGAGCGCCTCACTTCGTGGTGCACGGAGAAAACGACCGACGAGGCTTTGGAGCAATTGCGGAAGGCCGGCATCCCGTGCGCCCCGGTCTACTCGCCTCGTCAGGTCCTCGACGACATGCACGTCACCGCCACCGACATGCTTCCAGAGCTTCGATACCCAGGCGTCCCACCCACTACCCGCGTGCCCCACCCGGCCGTCCGTCTGACACAGACACCGCTGCGCATGCGGCGAACCCCCGCGACCCTGGGCGAACACACCGTCGAGGTCCTCGCAGAACTCGGATACCAATCGAACACGATCCAGGAGTTGCGTAATCGTGGCATCTGCTGAGCAAGGCCAATCCCAACAACATTTCGGCGACGTCACAGTCGATTGGACATCCGATCACGTCGCCAGGGTCACCTTGGGTCGCCCCCCGGACAATTACTTCGACCGTGCGCTACTCGCATCGGTGGCCGACGCCCTGGAGTATCTCGACGACCCGACCAGATGCCGTGCGGTCGTGCTGAGGTCGGAGGGTAAGAACTTCTGCGCTGGCGCACGCCTCGACCGGCGAGCCGAGGCCGAACCGCCCGGTCACATCTACGACGAAGCCCTCCGCATCTTCCACACGGCAACTCCCATCGTCGCGGTCTGCCAGGGCAGCACGATCGGAGGCGGACTGGGTTTGGCTCTTGCCGCCGACTTTCGCGTCGGCTCCCCCGGGAGTCGATTCGCCGCGAACTTCGCGCGACTCGGTTTCCACCCAGGCTTTGGTATCAGTCACACCCTGCCCCTCGTCGTGGGACTCCAGCACGCGGCAGCTCTGCTCTACGCCGGGACTCGAATCGACGGCGAACACGCACACTCCATCGGCCTCATCGACCGGATCGCGCCAGACGACGACCTCGATGCCGTCGCCCTCGAGATGGCCCGGGAGATCGCACAGTCGGCCCCCCTCGCCGTCCGCAGCATCCGCACCACCCTGCGCGGAACGCTCCCAGATGAAGTCGAGCGGATTCTCCGGCGCGAGAGGGCCGAGCAGGAGCGGTTGATGAGCACGAACGATTTCCGTGAGGGTGTGAAAGCGATGTCCCAACGGCGCCCACCCGATTTCCGAGCCAAGTAACCCGACAGGAAGCAGCGATGCGCACCGACACCCCGACCCCATCGTCCACCCAGCCACTGCGTGGCGTCCGTGTCCTCGCCCTCGAGCAGGTACTCGCCGCACCGTTTGCCACCCAGCTCCTGCAACGGATGGGAGCCGAAGTAGTCAAGATCGAACCGCTCACCGGTGAGCTCGGAAGGTTCGCGCAACCGGTGTTCACCGACGCCCGCGGACACGATGTCTCGTGGACCTTTGCACGCAACAGTCTCGGAAAATCCAGCGTCGCTATCGATTTGAAGACTCCTGAGGGCCGCCAACTCGTACTCGACCTCGTTCCCAATTTCGACCTTGTCGTCGAGAACATGCGCGGCGGCGCGATGAAACGCCTGGGTCTCGGTTACGAAGAACTCAGTGCTGTGAACGCTCAATTGGTCTATGTCGCCGTGTCCGGCTTCGGGCACACCCTCCCCAGCCCCTACCTCGACCGTCCCGCGTACGGTCCGGTCGTCGAGGCGATGGCCGGCCTCTACTCGCTGGGCGCCGAGCCGGGCGAGCGCCCCGAGGTAGGACAGACGACGTTCATCGCAGATCTGTTCGCCGGGTTCTACGCCGTTGTCGGGGCGCTGGCCGCGCTGCGTCGTCGTGACGTGACGGGCCACGGAGAGTTGGTTGACGTCTCGCTGTTTGACAGCGCGCTCGCACTAAACGAGGCGTACGCAACCCTGCATTCAATGGGCGCGCCAACACGTCTCGCGACCGGCCGCGGCGTCGGCCTCTTCACCGCGTTCGCCGCCAAGGACGGATTCTTCGTCGTCGCCGCACCTCGCGAGCACCAATTTCACCCTCTCGCTGAAGTCGTCGGACATCCGGAATGGGTCGGTGACGCCAGGCTCGCGTCCCGCACAGATTGGGAAGCGCGGTGCCCTGACATCATCCGGCCTGGCGTGGAGGCATGGGCACGCGACAAAACGCGCGCAGAAGTCGTTCGCATCCTTAGCGCTGCTGGAGTCCCCGCCGGCCCTGTCAATACGATGGATGACCTCGTCGACGACGAACACGTATCCAGCCACGAAATGTTCGTCCACGTCGCCCGGCAAGAAGGGCCGCCGGCGCTGGTCGCCGGAACCCCGATCAAGTTCGGTGGACAGAACGGCCCGATGGCCGACAGCCTCCCCTCACTCGGCCAAGACACAGCGTCTGTTCTCTCCAACGAGTTGGGGCTGACAAATCAGAGGCTGCAGCAACTCGACACTCAAGGCACCATCCGGCTCGCTTGACCGGTCGGGATGCTGAAGTTCCCGCGTCACCGGCAGCAAGTTGGACTCCGCAGGGAGTACTCCGACTGCAGCGCGGTGATCGGGGGGACCGGCTTGGCCGCGGCGGACGTCGCGGCCAAGCCGTCTTCCACGACTGACGATCCGCTATACCGAGCAGTTCGCCGACGACGACTGGCCCAAGACCAACCCACGCTTCACCGGCGAAAACTGCCAGTGCAACCTGCACATCGCCGACGAGGTAGCGGCCATCGCCCTCCCAGCATGGTGCGACCGGAGGAGGTCGCATCGGCCCTGCTAGTTACGACAGGCGGCGACATTGCGCCGATCTCGGGCACCAAATCGAATCGCGCGCCGAGCGACCGTCGCCGCCGACGGCATCGAATTTGACTGCCGAACAGATGGACGAGCTAGACCTCTCACCCGGCCGTAGGTGACCGCTGGTCCGGGCGCGCGCCAACCGAATAGCAATAGCGGCGGTCACGGTTCCAGCAGAATGCCTGGTTCGGCCAGCACGAATCGTTCACGCCAGTTGCCGCGCGGCACGGTCAATTCAACAACTCGGCGGTCCGCGGCACGGTCACCGTCGTCGCAGACGCATCGTCAAGAGCCAGCCGACTCCCTGGTCATTGGCCGGTCTGATCACTCCACCTTCTGCGCGATCTGCCCATTTTCGCAGTCGCGGGCTGGGGTCGGCGCTTACCTGGGTACATCCAGGCTCAGTTCGACAGGTGCCTGATGTTCTTACGGGCTTCTCTGGAGGCTTCTGTGATTTTCTCGGCGTCCGTGTCACTGGTGCTTCCGAGCCCGTAGCCGATCTCGGACATGGCAATGTTCACCTTCTTGACGAGTGCCATACCTTCCTCGGTGAGCCGCGCCAGGACGGTGCGCCGGTCGGTGGCGTGCCGCTTCCGCTCGACGAAACCCGCCTCGTCGAGTGAGTCGACCACCACGGTGACCGTTGTGGGGTGCACGATGAGCGACTTGCTCAACTGCCCCAGTGGGCGGGTGCGCTCAGGGGACATCTGCAGCGTGACCAGCACCAGGTAGGCGGTCCGATTGAGCTCGAACTGCTTCAGTAGTTTGTCCATTTCGATCGACACCAGTGCGCTCGTGCGAAGCACCGACATGGCGGCCGCGAACTGAGCCGGGCGCAATTCCCCACCGCTTTCCCACTTGTCACGCATCCACTGGATCGAATCTGGTGAAGGTCCTGTCACGGTTCTCCCTCAAAATTGAAAGTCTCATCATCGACTATCTATTCTCCAACCAATTAGAGTGTAGTACGACCCTCGGACTGACATCGCAGCGACGCAGGTTCCGGCTCCTCAGCCCAGAGACGGCAGTACCTCACGAGCGAACTGCTCTTCAGCCGCGCGCCGGATGGAAACGTCCACATCGGTTGAGGGCCCGCAGAGAAGGATCTTCGAAACCCCTAGTTCTTCGAGCTGTGCCAAACGGTCGATGCAATGGCCGGCCGGACCGAAGATTCCGTGCCTGGCAACGAAATCGGGGCTGAGGAGGGCGTGAGGTGCCGCGGCGGCGCCGTGCGAACGCATGTCATATGTCTGCGCGAGCCGCCGAAGTGCCTGACCGTCGGACTCGCTGACCGGCCCTGACAGCCTCCCATGCAACACACTGAAGCGCGACTGCGTCGCGAGACTGCCGCGACCCAGCCGGACCGCACGATCCACGTCGTCGTCCACAATCACATTGACCACGGCACCAAACGTGAGCTCGCCGGTTGTTCGGCCGGCCGCGGTGCGGGCAGCCTCAGCATGCTCGATCGCCCACCGGATGCGCTCGGGATGCGCTCCGACGGAGAAGAGAATTCGATCGGCTCGTCGGGCTGCGAGTTCGATGACCTGGGTACCGCTTGCGGCGATTTCGACCGGCACCTTGGGCGCCGTGCTGAGCTTCATGAACTCCATTTCGCTCTGGGCGTGTTCGCCGCCGAGATCCAGGTCGCTGACCGGCCTGCCTCCGATCTGCGGCAGCGCCTCGAACGGGACGGCCTCCCCCCGCAGGTACGCCTGCAGGGCAGCAACGTAGCGGTCGAAGACAGCCACCGCGGCCGGCGCCTTGCCAATGAGAGCCAACGCCGAGTCACCCCTTCCGATCGCCAGGTTCATGCGTCCGCCACTCAAGTTCTGCAATGTGACCGCGGCGGCGGCGGTCACCGCCGGGTGGCGGGTGACCGGATTCGTCACCGCGGGCCCGAGTCCGAGGGTGGTCGTTCGTTCCGCGGCTGCCGCCAACGCCGCCACATAGTCGCCTCTCAGATTCTGCGTATCGACGTAGCCGATCCCCTGGAAGCCGAGATCTTCGAGTCGCACGGCGACATCGGGCACCTCCCAGGCGAGAGATGTATTGCGCACCCAAACCTGCATTGCCGGTCCATTCTGCGAGTTCTAGAGGGAGGAAGGGGATCAATCAATCCTCACCGTTTGACGGTTCTATCTAGTATTCAATAGTATAGCGCTAGACTATCTCAGTGTCTCGGAAGACGGGCGTCCTATGGATGAGTTCATACGCGCGGCCAACTCATGGCTGTCACACAACAAACCGGTACTCGGTCGCGAGGGAGAAGCGGGGAGCGCAACCGACCGTGCGCGGGCGTTTATGGCCAAGCTCTACAACGCCGGCTACTCGGGAATTTCCTGGCCAACTGAATACGGCGGCCAGGGCCGATCCGTAGCGGAGGAACGGGAGTTCTCCCGGCTCGCAAAGAACTTCGACCTGCCGACGGCCCGATTCTCGGTCGGCGTCGGGATGTGCGGACCGACACTACTCGCCGCCGGAACCGAAGACCAGAAGCACCGCTACATCGGTCCCATTCTTCGCGGCGAGGAAATCTGGTGCCAGCTCTTTTCGGAGCCCGGCGCAGGCTCCGATGTCGCGGGCCTGCAGACCAGGGCCACACACGACGGGCAACGCTGGCTCATCAACGGGCAGAAGGTCTGGACCTCCGGAGCCCACGACGCCGACCTGGGTCTGCTCTTGGCCCGGACCGATTCCACAGTGCCCAAGCACCAGGGATTGACCATGTTCGTCATCGACATGGCCCAGCCGGGAGTCCAGGTGCGCCCACTTCGCGACATGACGGGAATGGCGCACTTCAACGAAGTGTTCTTCGATTCCGCCGAAGTTGCCGAAGATGCTGTCGTCGGCGGGCTGGGCAAGGGATGGGCAGTAGCTCAGATCATGCTCGGGTATGAGCGCAGCTCCATCGGGCAGGGGAGCGCCCAGGCGCACAATCCGGCGTCGTTCAGTGCCCTCACCGAAAACGTCCGCTCGAACGGAGAGCTCAGAGATCCCGGCGTGACCGACCTACTCGCCCAGCTGTACGTGAAGGAGCGCGCACTGGCGCTGCTCAACTCACGCCAGCTCGAGCTGACACGAGCAGGGCGACAACTGGGAGCGAGTGCCTCGGTGGCCAAAATCCTCAACGCCAGACTGACCCTGTTCCGCAGCGACGTCATGGCCGAACTGCGGGGCGACGTCACTGCCTACGTCGACAGCATCGACGCCCGACGGCGCGCCTCGTCGTGGATGTTCGCCCCTGCGATGTCTCTCGGTGGCGGCACGAACGAGATCATGCTGAACATCATCAGCGAACGGGTCCTCGGCCTTCCGCGCGAGACATCGATCGATCGCGCAGTCGCGTTCAACGACGTTGCCCAGAACGAACCGGCGGGGAGCCTGCGATGACGCTGATATGGGATTCCGAGCAGGAAGCCATTGCGTCGACGCTTCGCGACGCCCTCCAAACACTCGCGCCAGTCAACGAGCTCCCCACGGTTCTGGGAACCGACCGCGATGTCTGGCGGACGCCATGGCAGCAGCTCAATAATCAGCTCGGTCTGGCTGGGTTGGCCGTACCCGAGCGGTTCGGGGGTTTGGGGCTGGGCCAGGTCGAGGTCGCTCTTGCCTGTGAGGAGCTGGGCGCGGCCCTGACACCGGTTCCGTTCTTCTCCTCGGTGGTGCTTGCGTCCTCGCTGTTGCTCTTGGCCGATGACGAGGAGGTGAGAGATCGCTTCCTGCCCACGTTGTCGACCGGTGCCGCCGTGGGCGCCCTCGCCGGGGCTCAGACCGCGACGGGAGCGTGGAATCCCGCCGCAACCGGCGTCATCGCCGCTCAGAGCGACGGCGCAGTCACCCTGAGCGGAACCGCCTTCCGAGTCCTGTCGGGCGAGGAAGCGACGGTCTTCGTCGTCGTGGCGCGCACGACGGACGGTCTAGGGCTGTTCGTCGTGGACCAACCGAAGGGAGTTACCCGCACCCCACTCGCTGCGATCGATCTCACCCGATCGCAGTCGACGATCGTGTTCGACGAGACTCCCGCCACGCAGGTGCGCACCGACTCCGTGGCCGACGCGCTGGAGCAGCTGCTGGTGCGCGCAGTAAGTGCGCTCGCGGCAGAGCAGCTCGGAGGAATGCGGGCGTGCTTCACCCAACTGGTCGACTACCTCAAGGTGCGCGTGCAGTTCGGTCGCGTGGTCGGGTCGTTCCAGGCTGTCAAACACCAGCTCGCGGAGCTGTACATCCTGATCGAGCAGGCCGAGCCGCTGGTCCGTCACGCCAACTGGTCTATCGACAACGACCCGGACGAAGCTGCGGTCGCCGCAGCGACCGCAGAAGTCTTCGTGGGTGAACACTTCGCCGAACTCGCCCAAAGGGCACTGCTGCTTCACGGGGGGATCGGCTTCACCTGGGAGCACACCAGCCACCTGTATTACAAGCGCGCGAAGACGGCCCAGCTCATGTTCGGGCCGACCGCGCTGCAGTCCGACCGGCTCAAAGAGCACCTCGGCCTCTGAGCCCCACCTAACAGCTTAGGAGTGTTACTCGTGAGAGACGCAGTCATCGTCGAAGCCGTCCGGACCCCTGTGGGGCGCCGCAACGGCGGACTGAGCGAGATCCACCCGGTCGATCTCGGTGCCCATGTCCTGCGTGAGCTCGTAACTCGGGCTGGCGTTGACGCGGCGGAGGTCGATGACGTGGTCTGGGGATGCGTAAGCCAGATCGGCGAACAATCGGCCAACATCGCGCGCCACTGCGTGTTGGCCGCCGGCTGGCCGGAGTCGGTGCCCGGTACCACGGTCGACCGGCAATGCGGCTCCGCCCAGCAAGCCCTCCATGTCGCAGCGGGCGGTGTGCTCGCCGGGTTTTCCGAGCTGTCAGTCGCGGGCGGTGTCGAATCGATGTCGCGTGTGCCGATGGGCTCCCCCATCAAGGCGGGCCCGGGACGTCCGGCGTCACCTCTTCTAGCCGCTCGGTACGACGGCGCCCGGTTCAATCAGGGCCGGGGTGCGGAGATGATCGCGGCGCAATGGAATCTGTCCAGGACTCAGCTGGACGAGCACGCTCTGCGATCACACGCGCGGGCGGCAGCGGCGATCGACGCGGGCGTCCTCGACTCCCAGATCACCGCTGTGGAGGTCAACGGTGCCCAGGTCGTGACCGACGAAGCTGTGCGCCGGGACTCGTCGCTGGAGAAGCTGTCGGCACTGCGCCCTTCGTTTGCCGAGGAGGGCATGGTCACAGCCGGGAATTCGTCGCAGATCTCCGATGGAGCAGCCGCGCTCCTGGTGACCACCTCCGAGCGCGCCGCACAGCTCGGTCTTCGACCCCTGGTGCGCGTGCACACGTCGGTCGTCGTCGGATCGGATCCTGTCATCATGTTGACCGGTCCGATCCCGGCGACCGCCCAGGTACTGAAGAAGGCGGGCCTGTCGATCTCGGACATCGGAGCGTTCGAGGTGAACGAGGCATTCGCCGCAGTGACTCTCGCCTGGCTGCGCGAGACCGGCGCCGATGACACACTCGTCAATCCTTTGGGCGGCGCTATCGCCGTCGGGCACCCGCTCGGAGCATCCGGGGCTGTCCTGACCACACGACTGATCAATCACATGCGCGACAACGAGATCCGGTACGGCTTGCAGACCATGTGCGAAGGCGGCGGCATGGCCAACGCGACCATCTTCGAACTCCTCTGAGTAACCCCTCACGAACAACCCATCGATACCTCAACGAGAGAAGGAAGCCATGACCAACGACAACAAGAAGGTCGCGATCGTGACCGGCGCGGCACGGGGCCTCGGTGCCGCTACAGCCCACCGGCTGGCCGAGGACGGATTCGCGGTGGCCATCCTCGACATCGACGAACGCGGCGCGAAGGAGACCGCCGACGGGATCAACCGGGGCGGGGGCCGATCGGTCGGGGTCGCGGCCGACGTCTCCGACGCCGACGCTGTCGCCGCCGCTGTCGACCGCGTCGCCGACGAGCTCGGTCCCCCGGTCGTGGTCGTCAACAACGCCGGGATCACACGCGACAACCTGTTGTTCAAAATGCCTGAGCAGGACTGGGATCTGGTGATGAACGTCCACCTCAAGGGCGCCTTCCTCGTCACGCGAGCAGCGCAGAAATACATGACCGAAGCGGGTTGGGGTCGAGTCGTCAACATCTCTTCCCAGTCCGCCCTCGGAAACCGCGGCCAGGCCAATTACTCCGCCGCCAAAGCAGGTCTGCAGGGTTTCACCAAAGCCGTCGCCCTCGAACTCGGCAAGTTCGGAGTCACCGCAAATACCGTCGCTCCAGGCTTCATCGCCACCGACATGACTGCTGCCACCGCCGAGCGGGTCGGGATGTCGTTCGAGGATTACCAGGCAGCCGCGGCGCGTAAGCTGGCCGTCCGCCGAGTTGGCCAGGTCACCGACATCGCGAACGCCGTCTCCTACTTCGTCAGCGACGGTGCCGGATTCGTCTCCGGTCAGGTCCTCTACGTCGCCGGCGGACCGGTCAACTAATGGACACCGCCGTGCACGCTCAGGCCGACACCGCGACGCAACTACCGATCGTCGACTATCTACGACTGACACCCGAGCCCAGGCTCACGGCCAGCCAGTGCAGCGTCTGCTCCGCACTGTTCTTCGACCGACGCAACGCCTGCGCTTCCTGTGGCGGGCAGTCCTTCCAGCAGCGGGAGCTGGCAACCACGGGTGTGGTCCGCGCGTTCACGGTGATCCACCGTGGCGCTCGGGGCGTTCCCAGCCCGTACACATCGGTAGTCGTCGATCTCGACGGCGGGGGAACGGTCAAGGCCAACCTACTCGGCGTCGACAACGACCCCTCTCGAATCACCCCGAACCTGCGCGTCGCCATGGTCACCCACGTCGCGGGGGTCGACGACGACGGCACGCGAGCCATCGCATTCGCTTTCAAACCCGAGGAGGACCAATGAGCACCGACAACCCCTGGGTAATCGGGGCGTCGATGACGAGGTTCGGCCGCTTTGCGGAGATGGACGTCGTCGACCTGGCCGCCGGCGCCGCGTTGGATGCCCTTGCGGACGCCCAGGTACCCATGAACCGGATCAATGTGGTTGCCGTCGGCAGCGCCCAGGACGTCAACAACAACATCGGCCAGCGACTGGTCAAGCAGATCGGTCAGACCGGCGTCCCCATCTATAACGTCGCTAACGCCTGCGCCACTGGGGCGACTGCCGTCCGAACCGCGGTGATGGCTATCAAGGCCGGCGAGGCGGACTTCGCGCTCGTCGTCGGTGTCGAAAAGATGGGCAAGCAGGGACTGCTCGGAAGCGCGGCGAAGAACAAGGATTCTCGCCGTACGTTCACGCCGAGCGGGCGCTACGGCTCCGTGATGAGCACCGAGGGCGTGTTAGGCACGGGCCTGATGCCGGGCGTGTTCGCCACCGCTGGCACCGAGTATGCCGCGCAACATGAGGGCGTCGGCTTCGAGCAGTTCGCCAAGATCGCGGTGAAGAATCACGCCCACTCGACGCTCAATCCCCTTGCCCAGTATCGCAAAGAGTTCACCCTCGAGGAAGTGATGGAAGCCGAGATGATCGGCTACCCGAACACTGTCCTCATGTGCACGCCCACCAGCGACGGGGCTGCTGCACTCGTGCTGGCGTCAGAGGCCGGATTCCGCAAACTCGATCCCGACCAGCGCCGCCGCGGTGTGAAGATGTCGGCGTCGGTCCTCACCACTGACCCCTGGACCCCCACCGGGGCGGCCCAGCCCGACATCAACACCCTGACCCGCCGAGCAGCCGACGAGGCATATGCAAGTGCAGGCGTTGGCCCCGAGGACTTAGACCTGGTGGAGCTTCACGACTGTTTCGCCACCGCGGAACTCGTTCACTACGACAACCTCCGTCTGTGCGAAGAAGGTGGGGCCGGGGAGTTCATCGACCGGCGTGCGCCCTGGCGAGACGGGAGCACACCGGTGAACGTCTCTGGAGGACTCATATCCAAAGGGCACCCGATCGGGGCGACCGGAGTCGCTGGGGTGTTCGAGGTGGTCACTCATCTGCGGGACGAGGCCGGCGACCGTCAGATCGACGGTGCCCGGGTCGGCCTCGCACACGTCATCGGGCTCGGGTCGGCCTGCGGCGTGCACATCCTGGAACGTCGTCCGTGAGATCGTTGCGGCGGCGTCCGAACGGACACTCGGTGGGGCGTTTCCGCAATGATCAGGGCTTCGCCTGTCACCCCACCGACCTGAGCTTGTTGCCGTATCAGCAGCGACGGCCCGACTCCAGGCACATGGCACGACCGCACTGAACGAGGATGTTTCGTCCGGATTGTCGGCGATGCCGATTCCATGACATGGCGCAGACGGCAACGCTCACCAACCGGACGAACACCTGCGAGCGCGTCACGAGCGCTCGTCGAAACCCTCGGGCTGAAGCCTTCAACGAGCTTCTCACCCAACCAGCACACGGAGGTAACCCAATGACCGATATCGCGTCGTCGACGGCGGACGTGGTGGAGGAGCTTCTCTCCGCCGAGACAGCCGGCCAGTTCTCCTGGAGCTCGAAAGACTGCCTCTTGTACGCCTTGGGAGTGGGAGCTGGTCTGGGGGATCCTGCGTCGGAACTCGCCTTTACCACCGAAAATTCGCGCGGAGTCGACCAGCGCGTGGTTCCCACCTTCGCCGTACTCGTCGCGTGGCCGACCGTCCTGAACTCTCTCAAGGGCGTCGACACGACCAAGGTCGTCCATGCCGAGCAGCAGATCGAGCTGCACCGAGACCTTCCGGTCGCAGGGTCGGCGCAGACCCGGTCCCGGATCGTCGGCGTCTACGATCGCGGCTCTGGTGCCCTCATCGTCGCTGAAGGCACCGCCCACGACACCGACACCGGCGAAATACTTGCCACGGCGACCTCGTCGCTGTTCGTCCGTGGCATGGGCGGGCTCGGGCAAACACGTCCGTCGACAGTTGAATGGTCGTTGCCGCAACGCAACCCCGACCATGTCCGGGTCATGCCGACACGACCCGAGCAGGCGTTGATTTACCGGCTGAGCGGAGACCGTAACCCGCTCCACTCGGATCCGTCCTTCGCCCGGCGGGCCGGCTTCGAACGGCCGATCCTGCACGGTCTGTGCAGCTATGGGGTGGTCGCTCGTGCATTGCTCGACGCATCCGGTGGCGCAGAACGCGCCAACCTGCGATCGATGTCGGCGAGATTCAGTCGCCCAGTATTCCCCGGTGATGAACTGAGCGTGGAGATCTGGCAGGACAACGAGGCGCTGACATTCCGGGCTCGGGTCGGGGAACACACTGTTCTCGACCGCGGCATCGCTCGAGTGGACCACTCAAGCTAACTCTAGAAATCAATACTCGACTATTCGACTATTTAGTAATAGAGTTGTAGCCATGAAGACAGAAGAACGCGAAGCTGTCATGCCGCAAGTGGTCATCGACGAAGACATGATCGCCGGGATGCAGAAGAAGGTCGGTACTCAGCTGAGAATCGACCACTCGATCAACAATGAGGTGGCCTCACGGCTTGCCGTAGCGCGCTTCTGCGGCGGGATCGGCGACATCAATCCACTCTGGACCGATACGGAGTATGCCACCACGTCACCGTACGGAGCCGCCGTGGCGCCTCCGTCCTTCGTAATCGGTTGTTTCTCCGGAATTCAGTTCGGATGGCCAGGTCTCGGAGCTTTCCACTCCCAGTCGCACATCACCTTCGAGAGGCCGGTGTACCGGGGCGACACCGTGGAGTCGTCGTGCCTCTACCGGGGCTTCGACGGCCCCGCTCCCAGCAGTTTCGCCGGCCGGTCAGTCACCGACCATTTCTCGAACAGCTACACCAACCAGCGCGACGAGTCGATCGCCACCATCGAGTGGGACGTCATCAATTACGAGCGCGCAAATGCGTTGTCCAGACGCAAGTCTCAGGAAACCAAGCTTGAGGTGCCACACCGCTGGGATGAACAGGAACTGAAAGAGATCGAAACCGGCATTCTCGCCGAACGCCCGCGCGGCCCACAGCAGCGTTGGTGGGAAGACATTCACGTTGGCGATGCACTCGACGTAGTCACGAAGGGGCCGATCGGACTCACCGACGAAATTGCTTTCGTCGCCGGCGGGGGCACTCCGATCCCTCGTCTCAAGGCGCATGCCGCGGCACTACACGACTACCAGGCGCACCCCGCCTGGGCATTTCGTGACCCGACGACCGGCGCACAGGAACCCATCTACTCCGTCCACTACAACTACCAAGCCGCACGAGCGATGGGCGTCGCATTCCAGTACGACGTCGGCTTCCAGCGGCAATGCTGGCAGATCCATCACCTCACCCACTGGGCGGGCGATCACGCATGGATCAAGGAGGTTCGGGCCCAGTACCGCAAGTTTGTGTACCTCTCCGACGTCGTCCAGCTTCGCGGGGAAGTCGTGGACAAGCGCATCGACGCAGACGGTGAACATGTCGTCGATATCGAAACCAAGGCGGTCAACCAGCGAGGCGAGATCGTCATGCCAGGTTCCGCAGTGGTAGCCGTCCCCTCCCACACCCACGGCGAGTCGCCGGCCGCGCGACGCAGCCGCTCACGATCATGACCACCGACCTCGACTCCTTCCTCGAAGGTGCACGGAACTGGCTGGACTCGCGCTATCCGCGCCGCGTGCAAGCCGAACGCAAGAGATTTGAGTGGGGCGTGGGCAGCGATGAAGTGCGCGTGTTCCAAGAACCGGATCCGGTCGAGGAAGCCGATGCGTTGCCAGCCATCCGTCAGTGGCGACAACAGCTCTGGGACAGCGGATACGGCTGGATCGCCGGACCGGCAGAATACGGCGGGGCCGGGTTGCCCACCAGCTACCAACGTGCGTTCGAGCGGTTGGCCCGAGAGTACGATGTCGCTGGAGATTCGGCGCTAACCATCAGCCTAGGCATGATCGCACCAACCATTCTTCGGCACGGATCCGAGCCGCAAAAGAAGCACTGGTTACCCCGGATGTTCAGCGGGCAGAAGATCGCCTGCCAACTTTTCAGTGAACCGGACGCGGGATCGGATCTGGCATCGGTCTCAACGCGCGCCGTCCACGATGGCCAGGCGTGGCGAATCTCGGGTCAAAAGGTCTGGACGTCCGGCGCGCACTTGGCCGATATCGGCGAAATCATCTGCCGCACCTCCGATGGACCACGGCACAAGAATCTCACCGCCTTTCTCGTCGACATGCACGCCCCCGGGGTCACCGTGCGACCACTTCGACAGATGACCGGCGGCGCCGCCTTCAACGAGGTGTTCCTCGACGACGTCGTCGTGCAGGATGATCAAGTCCTCGGTGATGTGGGCGGTGGATGGAACGTCGCGCTGTCGACCCTCGGTTTCGAACGCACGGCCATGGGCCACAGCTCCTTCGGCGGAGCCGGAATCCTGTCGACAGAACGGTTGCTCGCACTCGTCGCCGCCAGCGGCGCGACCGAGGACACCCACGTCCGCGAGTCCATCGGTGAGCTGATCTCCCACCTCCGCGTCGCAAAGTACATGCAGGACGTGATGGCTGCCGACGCCCGCGCCGGCAATGTCCCCGGCCCCGAGGCCGCCCTGAACAAAATTGCACTGTCGGACAACATGAAGCGACTAGGCGACTTCGTCGCCGACGTACTCGGCCCCTCCCTCGTTGTCGACACCGACGAATGGGGAACCTTCGCCTGGACCTCGGTCGTACTCGGCGCCCCTGGCTACCGCCTGGGAGGAGGGACCGACGAGGTGTTGAAGAACACCATCGCCCAGCGCGTCCTCGGCCTTCCCCGGGCGATGTGAAAGGACTGAGAGACAATGCCCACTGATCCCCTAGCAATCACCGCCGAACGACGTGACCTGCAGAACGGTCTTCGCGACCTGCTCGGCGACGTCTACGACCGCGACGCGCGCCGCAAGTCGGTCGAATTCGATACCGGCTTCGACACCGCGGTCTGGAAAACCCTGGCCGCAGGACTGGGCCTGGCCGCGATCAGCGTCCCCGAAGAGTACGGCGGACTGGGCCTCACCGAATCGGACTGGGCAGCGGCCCACGAAGAGCTCGGCCGAGTGCTCTATTCCGGTCCCGCCCTCGGAGCACACTTAGCGACGTCGGCGCTAGTCTCGGCCGCGCCGTCAGACCAACGCGCCAGCTGGCTCGCAGCGATCGCGTCCGGTGAGGCTTTGGGCACGGTCGCCCTCACCCCTCGCCACGCAGCGCAAGGCCCCACGGTTCGCGCAGAACGACGCGACGGCAGCTGGCGGCTCACCGGACATGCTCCCTACGTTCCCTACGGCGACGTCGCCGACGTCCTGATGATTCCTGCGTCCACCACAGACGGCAACGAGCTGTTCCTCGTCGAACGACAGCAGGACACCATCCACCCCCAAACTCTGAACGGACTGGATCTCACCCGTCGCATCTCACGAATCACTCTCGACCAAGCGCCCGCCTGGGTGCTGTCACCCCGGGATGACGAGCCCTCACCATCGACCGCCGTTCGACGTTCCTTCCTGCTCGCCATGGCCGCCGAGGCGAGTGGCGGCCTGCGATGGTGCCTCGATACCTGTGTGGAACACGCAAAGACACGTAAACAGTTCTCCCATCCGATCGGGACTTTCCAGGCGGTCGCACACGCGTGTGTCGACATGCTCCGTGACGCCAACTTCGCGCATGCAGCGTCCCGATACGCCGCGGCCGCCGCGACCTCGGACCAGCGCGACTCCGACGCGTCGCTCCGCGTCGCTGCGTTGCGCAACGGACTCGCCTACCGCGAGGTGACAGAGACCGCCATTCACATTCTCGGAGGCCTCGGCTTCACCTGGGAGCACGACGCCCACCTGTACTACCGACGCTCCTGGTCAAACCTCGAGCTTTCCGGCGGCCCCGCCGCCCTGAGGCTTTCGGTGGCCGAGGCAATCGGCGCCTGACAACCCACGGAAGGAACCACGAGACCAAAAATCAGACACGGACGCAAAGGACAGAACACACTCGCTGTGCCCGAGTTCACGGCACACCTCAGGAGAGCGGCCGACCCCCCTTTCCTGCCTCTAACTGGCCTCCACCACCCAACCACAGGTGAACGCCCTCCCCCGGGTCAAATTTCATCGCGGTCACTCGACTAGACGTGACGTTCCCCGTTCGTTGCTCCTTGCTGCCCTTGTGGATTCGTTTCCCCTCGACTGACCTCGTCACACATAGGCAGTTCGATGTCCTTAATTACGAGCACACGCACCACCACCCCACGCGAACAGTCCCACCTGCAGCCACGGTCACCATTCTTCCCACCGAATACGACAGCCGAACACCAACGAAGAACGGCAACGGGAGCATCCCGCGCAGCACCGCCCGAGCAGTCACCGAGTGACGAGCCCGCCATATCCGATGCGACACGCACATTGATGATTCAACGGTGCACAACCTGTGGAGCACTACACGCACCATTGATTCATGTGTGTTCTGAATGCCACGAGAACAGCCTCATGCCTACCCTCTCAAGCGGTATCGGCTCGATTGTGTCCTCCAAAGTAGTGGAACCTGACAGTGGTTCCTATGCAGGACAATTCGGATCGTGCTCCATTGCCATCATCGCGCTCGACGATGGCCCTTGGCTCTACTCTTGGATCGCAGGCGAGGTGCCCACAACATCGGACGGGGCGGTCCGGGTCATGTACACCCCGGCACTGACAATAGATTCACATTTGTCTGTGTTTATCGTCCTCACAGATGAGCAAACGAGCGGCCAGTGATGTCCTACCGACGAATACCTTCAGAACGAGCGGCGCAACCGCACGACCAAGCTGCACTCGTGACGACACCATTCATCGAGTACGAGCAACTGCTCGCTCATTCCCTGTTCGAATCGGCGGTCGTGACGTGCACCAGCGGAGCCAACGTTCGCGCCGACTACCATCGTCATCGACCAATGGCGTACGGACTGGGCGATCGCATCACGCCAGATGCAGCCGTTCACAGACCGAGCACCGGCGCAATCACACGCGCTCGGATTGCACCGGACCCTCACGCTAGGGCGGGGGAGGTCGTGGCCGCTGCAACCAGAACCCGTCTGCAGCCATGCAGCGTCCTGGCAGCCATTGCTAAAGGTCTTCTGACGGCCTGGCCGGATTCAGGGCGCGGCCCTCAAATCCTCCGTTCACGAAGTCACCGATGCCCCGGCTGGGCCCTCATCCCAGACCTAGGAGGTCTTCCTTGCCACTGCTCATCCTCCTGCCGGTGCTCATCCTTCGCGCTGCGACTGCGTGCGCCAGTCTGATTCCACTCCGCCGCGCCTCCACGTCGATCCAACAAATCCTCACGAACATCGCCGTCGCACGAGCCAACGCAAGGTGGTTAGCCATGGTAGCGAGCGCACAACAAGATCCCCCCAGCCGTCGTTACCTGCACGACGAACTCGTCGACGAGAACAGCTCGACACATTAGGTCAGCCGCTCAGATCGGTCCGTCGATTTCCTACAGGACATTGCGGCGGACCCACAAGGGGCTCGTCGCCGGTCAGCAACTGTCAAACCAATTGTTCAACAGGGGTGCCGATCACCAGCCGAGCCTGATACCAACGATCCCCTGATGCGGCGGGAGCGGAATCGGCTGCGCAAGTCGCTCCGCCATCAATCCACGACAACACCCCCACGATTGCCGCTCGGTCACGAATCGACACTGTCGTGCCCTTCAGGCAATCGTCGCTCAATCCCCAAAGACAACCTCGCCCGGGCCTGCTAGCGGCAGCACTCCCGACAGGACACTCGAAAGACATTGCTGAGCAGTGCCACTTGTATTTTTGGCCACCGATCCGGGTCGATGGAAAATGTACGACCACGATGCCGCGGCGACGTGAACAGGCCAGAGGATCGCGTGTCTGCTCCACTGTCCGTCGACTGGTGTGATCATCGCGAACGGGATACCGGAACGGACTACGGGAGTGCTGGAGCACGTTGCAAATCTGAGGCGTGCCGAGATAGCGGCTGATGCAGCGGGATGG
This sequence comes from Rhodococcus sp. G6(2025), assembly GCF_058628105.1. Lineage (NCBI taxonomy): Bacteria > Bacillati > Actinomycetota > Actinomycetes > Mycobacteriales > Nocardiaceae > Rhodococcus > Rhodococcus sp. G6(2025). The sequence goes on along the minus strand of NZ_CP179752.1, from coordinate 274,513 downwards.
AGGCCATCCGGGAAGAGATCTATTTATAGATAGTTGCTAAATAGAGTATTTGGGGTAGCGTATCCGGTAGGACGAGAGGACCCAGTTCAGGTGACAACCGTGCATTTGAGGTGCCCGGGCTCCGCGGGATCCTGCAACGGGGTTCGGTTTGCGTTTGCCGACGAGTAGCGACCTCGTTGGTAAACGCCCGCGAGCACAGAACTGTATCCAATCAGCGGGGCCAGGGCACGACTGTCGAACGGGTTCGGCCACGTCATTTTTCGACGCAAGGGAGAGACTGTGAACATCACGGACTGGACGATGACGATCGACGGAAAGGGCTGTTCCTCGGATGGAGTGTTTGACGTAGTCAATCCGGCGACGGGAGAAGTCTTTGCCCAGGCGCCAGAATGCACCAAGGACCAGCTCGACACTGCGATGCAATCAGCTGCCGTGGCCTTTCAGCAGTGGCGACAGGACGAGTCGGCACGACGTTCGGCCTTGCAGCAGGCCGCCGATGCGTTGCGGTCCACGGTGGACGAAGTCGCGCCTACACTGACCGCCGAGCAGGGCAAACCGCTGGTGGATGCACGACGCGAAATCCTGTTGTCTGCAGATGTTTTCGACTACTACTCAGAGCTTGACCTACCAACACCCGAGACTATCCGTGAGGACGACAACCGGCTGGTGGTGCAGGGCTGGAGGCCGCTCGGAGTCGTCGGAGCGATCAGCCCATGGAACGTCCCAGTTCTGCTGTCGACTTGGAAGATCGCTCCCGCTCTGCTCGCCGGCGACACGGTTGTAGTGAAACCCTCTCCGCTCACTCCCCTGGCGATGCTTCAGATTGGTCAGACACTTGGGGACGTCTTCCCGTCCGGTGTTCTCAATATGCTCAGCGGAGGTGACGATCTCGGGCGGTGGGTCAGTCGCCACGACATCCCCCGAAAGCTCTCGTTCACCGGGTCCATCAATGGGGGCAAGAGCGTCAATGTGTCAGGCGCCGCGGACCTCAAGAGGGTCACCCTCGAACTAGGAGGCAATGACGCATGCATCGTCTACGATGACGTCGATGTCGCGGAGGTGGCCCCGAGGCTGTTCTGGTCAGCATTCCGGAACAACGGGCAGATCTGCGCACTGGTCAAGCGACTGTACGTCCATGAGAACATCTTCTCCGACCTTGTCGATGCCCTGGCAGAGATAGCGCGCTCCACCGTTGTGGGCGACGGTATGTTGCCGACCACGCAACTGGGTCCGTTGCAGAACCGGGCACAGTTCGATCGAGTGAGCGCGCTGGTCTCTGAAGCGGTCAGTCGTGGTGCCCGGCCCGTCGCCGGTGGCAAACCTATTGACCGGGCCGGCTACTTCTACGAACCGACCATCATGACTGGGGTCGAGCCCGGCATGCGCCTGGTCGACGAGGAACAGTTCGGTCCGGCCCTGCCCGTCATGTCGTTCCGCGACACCGAGGAGGTACTCGCGCAAGCAAACGCCACGATGTATGGCCTCGGTGGCTCGGTGTGGTCAAGCGATCTCGACCGGGCGCGTAAGGTTGCGTCGCGGCTCGAATCTGGCAACGTCTGGATCAACACCCACGCCGTCGGTGGTCATGATCAGCCGTTCAGCGGCTCGAAGTGGAGCGGGCTCGGCGTCGAGAACGGGCCAGAGGGTCTGCGCACATTCTTCGATCGGCAGGTCGTCTACGTAGACAAACAGCCCGTGCACACAGCGTTGCAGCCTACTTCGGCCGATTAGTCCTTCGCATGACGAACTCTGAATGGACTTCCGCGGACCTTCCCTCGTTCGAAGGTAAGACTGTGGTCGTCACCGGCGCCAGCCGCGGCCTCGGCCTGGTGACCGCCCGCGAACTCGCCCGCGTAGGCGCCCGCGTGGTGCTGGCCGTTCGCGATGTTCGGCGCGGCGCCGAGGTTGCCACCACGATCACCGGCGACACCGAGGTGCGCGCGCTCGATCTCGCCGACCTGACCTCCGTACGCCGCTTCGCCGGCGACTGGGACGGCAGCCTCGATATCCTTGTCAACAACGCCGGGGTGATGGTGGCTCCCGAGGGCCGCACCCGGGATGGTTTCGAGACCCAGATCGGCACAAACCATCTCGGTCACTTCCTGCTGACAAACCTACTGCTGCCGCACATCACCGACCGTGTCGTGTCACTGTCCTCGCTGGCGCACTACCGGGGCACGATCAACTTTGACGACCTCAACTGGGAGTTGCGCAGCTACGACCCGCTGGCAGCCTACGGCCAATCCAAACTCGCCAGCCTGTTGTTCAGCCTCGAACTACAGCGGCGATTCGACGAGACCGGATCCCCAGTCCGCGCATTGAGCGCCCATCCGGGCTGGGCCGCGACCAACCCGCAGATCGGCAGCAATCCGATGTCGCAGGACGCCGAGGCGGGCGCACGCACCATCCTGTTCGCGGCAAGCAAAGACCTACCCGGCAACAGCTACGTCGGACCGGATGGATACAACGAGATGCGCGGCTACCCCACACGCGTCGGCCGCTCCGCCGAGGCCGGCAACCTGGTTGTGGCGAAGAAGCTGTGGTCGGTCTCCGAGCGCCTCACCGGAGTTAGCTTTCCGGACGGCGCACTGCTGCCTCAACAAGCCGGGACATCACCCACTCGATAGCTGCGAAGACAGCCGCGCTGACAGGGAGCGGCCACTGACAGCCCGATGGGTTCGTCGACGAACTCGCCGGAGGCGCGCCCGAAGTCCCATTCGATACAGGATCAGAGAATTCGCTATGACCATCACCCCCACCCAGATTGACACCGACACTTTCGCCGCACCGCTCTTCCGCCCCTTCGATATCGGTCCCGTGACCGTGCCCAACCGCGTCGTCATGGCACCGATGACCCGCCAGTTCTCCCCCGGTGGCATTCCCGGGCCCGACGTCGCAGAGTATTACGCGCGCCGCGCGGCGGGCGGTGTCGGGCTGATCATCACCGAAGGCACATTCGTCGGCCATCCCAGCGCCGCCGGCCTCGCCCGCGTCCCACACTTCTACGGTGAAGACGCCCTGGCCGGGTGGGCACACGTCGTCGAGACGGTGCACGCAGCCGGCGGACGAATCATGCCCCAGTTGTGGCATGCCGGCCCCACCCGCCAGCCCGGAAACCAACCCTTCCCTGACGCACCCGTCATCTCACCGTCCGGACTCGCCCTCGACGGCACCCCGCTCGGCGAATCGGGCCCCATTCCCACCGAACGCGACCTGCTCGGCATCATCGAATCGTTCGCCGACGCCGCGGCTGCCGCTCAACGCCTCGGCTTCGACGGCATCGAACTTCACGGCGCACACGGCTTCCTCATCGACAGCTTCCTATGGGCCAACACCAATCGGCGCACCGACGCCTACGGCGGCGACATCGTCGCCCGAACACGACTAGCCCAGGAAATCATCACCGCCGTCCGCCGAGCCACCAGCCCAGACTTCCCCATCCTGCTCCGCATGTCACAGTGGAAGTCCGACGCCTACGACGCCCGCCTCGCCGAAACCCCCCACGAACTCGAAGCCATCCTCACACCACTCGCTGAAGCAGGCGTCGACGCCTTCCACGCCTCCACACGCCGCTACTGGCAGCCCGAATTCGAAGGCTCCACGCTGAACCTGGCCGGATGGACCAAGAAAATCACCGGCCGCCCCAGCATCTCCGTCGGATCAGTCGGCCTCGACGGCGAATTCATTGCCAGCTTCGCTGGTGAAACGCCCTCACCCACCGGCATCGACCAACTCCTCGACCGACTCGGCAACGACGAGTTCGACCTCATCGCCATCGGCCGAGCCTTGATCTCAGACCCAGAATGGACCGAGAAAATCCGCACCGGACACCTCGACGAACTGACCCACTTCACCCCCGCCGACCTCACCACCCTCGCCTAACCAGAACACAGATAGCACCGAAACACCCACAAAACAGCCAGACAAAACGACAAGTCGGATTCCATGACGTTCTTACCGGTCCGGACAATCAGGTCGATCACCAGCTCACTGAGGGTGCTGACTCCGACCGCGGACCGGACAGCGGAACGCTGAAGTTCAAGCGCAGGTGGCGAATCTAGACGACAAGAGGCGCATCGCCTCACCTCCCTATCGACGATCCATGGTTCTCCCGACCAGGCCCGCGGAAGGACCGGCCGCCTACGCCCACGCAACCGGACTCTTCCACCCGCATCCAGGTGGTGGACGACCCGGCACAGGGCGGATCGGAGTCAACACGAACTCAGTACTGCGACAGCCCGTTCATTTCCATCGCGTCGAGCGGATGCGGTCACGAAAGGGTCGTTTCGGATTCGGAGTCTTACGTGCATCACCGATGCGAGTACATCCCGCCTTCGGCGGGTCCGGTATCACCACCGAGGAGGAGAAGCATGAAAACTCAAGCCGCAGTCTGCTGGGAGTCCCAAAAACCATGGGCTATTGAGGATCTCGAGCTGTCCGAACCCGAACCGGGAGAGGCACTGATCAAGCTTCAGTACGCGGGATTGTGCCACTCGGATGATCACGCAATCACCGGGGACTTTCCCCCAGCTCTGCCTGTGGTGGGCGGTCACGAAGGGGCTGGGACGGTCATCGCAGTCGGAGACGGAGTCGACCGTGTCCGCGTCAGCGACTCAGTCTTCGTCACCGCCGCCCCGGCATGCGGGGTGTGCCAATTCTGTCTCGACGGCCGCGGCTGGGTGTGTGATGCGAACGCCCACGTAATGGCCGGCAGGCGCCCCGATGGAACGGCCCGCTTGCACGCCGAGGACGGACGCGGTGTGGGTACGTTCGCCCAGCTGGGAACCTTTTCCGAGTATGCCTTGATCAATCAGACGCAGTTGGTGCCCTTCGACGAGTCCATCACCCCGGCGGTCGCTGCACTGATCAGTTGCGGGGTGATCACCGGCTGGGGTGCTGCGGTCAAATGCGCCGAAGTCCGCTCTGGTGACACCATCGTCGTTGTTGGCACCGGCGGCGTGGGAATGAGCGCGGTACAGGGGGCACGGCACGCGGGGGCATCGACGATCGTGGCGGTCGACCCAGTCGAGATGAAGCGGGACGCCGCGCTTAAGTTCGGAGCCACCCATACCGCCGAATCGATCGATGCCGCGCGCTCTCTCGTCGCCGACCTCACCAGGGGGGTGATGGCCGACGCGGTGATCGTTACGGTCGGTGTGTTGACCGGAGAACTCGTCGGAGAAGCTGACTCCATCACCGCCAAGGCAGGAAGGATTGTGCTCACCTCGGTCGCTCACTTCGCCGAGAACACCGTCACGCTCCCATTGAACGCCTTTCTGCTGTCCGGGAAGTCGCTGGTCGGGAACATCTACGGCCAGTGCACACGCGCCGACATCGGCCGCCTGCTCAACCTCGTCCGTGCCGGTGAGATCGATGTCACCTCCATGATTACCCAGGAATACGACCTCGAGGAAATCAACCAGGGTTACGCGGATATGCACTCAGGCAAGAACCTGCGCGGGGTCATCCGCTTCTGAGTCCACATCCGTTAGTACGCCGCGGATCCCGATGGCGGCCGGGATCCGCGGTTTCGCTCGTGGCTGTTGCGATGGCCGATCTCACGGTTGATCCCCACCGCCAGTGCCGGTGCGTCATCTGGCACCCGCAGACAGAGAGGAGAATTATGTCGACGCACAAATCCAATCCACAGGTCATCAGCTTGGACGCGGCTCGCCGCAAGCGAGCTGATGACCTGCTCTCAGGCAAGTTTCCCATCGCTGCGCTGTTCGGCCGCACCCGCGATCGGGTCGCCGGAGACCTCCGCGTCGAGGACGTGCTCGCCGTGTACATGCGCGGCTCGAAAATTGGCCCATCCGGGGTAACGGTCATTCTCGGGATCACCCAAGACGCCCGGGTTCGTCATCTCAACGCCGAGCAGCGCGGCCACATCCGCGATGTGATCACAGCTTTGAACTAGTGCGGCGTGGCATAAGTAATCTGATAGTCGAGAGCGACTGGAACTCTGCGCATTTCCCTCGCTGCGGCGAGGGTCTCAAACCTTCCAAGGCTACGGCTGTCCCGACTATTGGATGTGTGAATTCCCATGAACTCTCGTGAGTATCGCCAGTGGCGCCAAAGGCGCCGGGCCTGGATCGAAGCCAGCCGCAATCGGAACCATCCTGACACCGAGGCGGAGCTCCTCATTGAGTTCGCCAGAAAGTGGGCACCATTCGGGGGCGCTACCGAGGAGGAAATCCTTGTGCACTTCGGAATGACAATGCGCCGGTTCATCGAGCGATTGTGGCAGGTCATCCCTGAATCGAACTGCGCCCAAGACGAGATACGCATTTTAGCGAGCGTATACCCTCCCCCCGAGTCGGCGGCCCGCACGTCACTGGGTGTGACCGGATCTTCCAGGGCACGGTCATCACCAGAGTGAACGTGAACAACACCACGATGATGGCCGCGGCCGATCGCGTGATCAGGCGGCTCGGCCTGCGGGTTCTCGTGATTCGGCAGAGCCCCCTCTGTCCCTGGCAAGGGTGGCTCCGTGCTGATGCACGCGTGCGATCGTCGAGTCAATCGACTTGACCCAGTCGATCCTGCCGACCGCGTTGACCTGCTACTGCACCTCGCCCAGCTTCTCCCAGTGCCGTCCTCCGCCCACCGGTTGAGCCGCTTGTAGATCGAGTTCCACTTCCCGAACCGTCCGGGACATCCCGCCACGGCGCGTCGCTGCGGAACTTCCATGCCATGCCCTCAATCGCGAGACGATGATCCGTCCACGGCCGAGACCGCCCCGTCACCGTCACCGTCGGCATCAGCGGCTCCGGCCCACACCTCGTCAGAGACCTCGCGACGCGACATCCCTCAAGACTCACCGACCCGACGCTGAAACCAATTGATCAACACGGCCTAGCGATCATCGCCAGGTTTGTCTCTTCCCGATGTCATGACTAGGTGAGCGCCGATCACGACCACCAGAGAAGTCATCGTGGCCACGACAAGTGGCGACTCATTGTGCGCAAGACCGATGACAACGCCACACCCGGAGGTGATCGCAATGAAGAGCCCGAATGCACGTAGGCGCGACCGGAACCTGTCCTTGTCCCTCACTGGTACCCCCCCTATCTCAACGCTGAGTCCGTGCAAAGGCACGTCCGACCGTTCCAGATTTAGGCACACGGCAATGCTGCTGAAAGTCGGCAGGGGCAGGTCAGCTCCTTCTCCAGATCGATCAGGGCGCGAAACGCAACACCGTCGTCGTCGCGTCGATCAGCGTCGGACGCCGTATCTACGGCTCGGTCGCCGTACGCCTGGTCAAGGTCGGCCGGCGGCCCGTCACCGTTGTCCCGTGAATCGGCAATACCCGTCCCATCGCCTCTTCTCCGCATCACCACCCATACAAGGCCTGGGCCCCGATCGACGTCAGCCACTCCGTTTGGAAGTCTCTATCTCACAACACTAAAAGACGGGAGAATACCGAAGGTAGTGGCCGCAGAACGCTCAACGATCCACGGCCCTCTTGTTCGGCCTGGCACCGATCCGCGACGTGATCAATTCGACGGAAGCGTGGCTCGAGTATCTCCACGAACCTTGGAAATTGGGCAATGTGACGAAAGCGTCACCACCGCATCCCGACGGCACAGTGGCATCGCTTGGGACATACACGCTCACAGCGGTACTATCGCATCATGCCATCTACTGTGTAACAACATCTTTAGCGCCACATTTTCGACATGCGGCGCAAGACCGGCGGTATCGGTTTGTCGTCCTCTGGATCAATTCCGGGTGAGTTAATCCCCACATCGGACAGAGCTCGTTTCCGCGTGAGCACAACCACCGGCGTCGGCCCGAGAAGCACCCCGAAACGGCAACCCGTCTACGCCAGATAGCGCTCGAGCTAGCGGGCAGCCAGCAGGTCATTGCCCGGGAAATACGCTCCCGCCGTCGTACAACCGAGAATGCCCCTGTCGCCGATGCGATTGTTCCGACCGAAATCTGGTAGTCCTGCTTCAGGAGATCGCCTGCGAGGGATCGCCACTACGTCCAACCGACGCAACCGCGATGAACCCCGCCGATTGGCCCTCGTAGAAGTCCTCGATCGTGGTGGTGTTGCATGCGAGATACAGTGTGTCGAGACGTGGGCCTCCGAAGGCGCAAGCAATCGACCATGCGCCTTGAACGGACACTTTGTCGGTGATCTCACCGCCTTCCACCACGCGGTAGAACCCGTTGTCGTCACCGGTCGTCAACACGTTTCCGAACCACACACCTCCGTCGCTATCGAGCGCAATGCCATCTGGATGGTAAGAGTCGGGCAGCTCTGCCCAGGTGCGGAGGTTTTCAAGGGAGCCATCATCTTTGATGTCAAAGACACTGATGCGGTGGGCGAAGGTCTCGGCCAGCAGGAGCTTGCCGTCGGGTGTGAGCGCTCCGCCATTGGGGAAGGCGACATCCCCCCGAACTCGCTGAACCTTGCCGGATGGACTGATGTGGGCGAGATTGGTGGGCTTGGGTTCCTCGGCGCCGATGACGAAGCCATGGTTACCAACGTATGCGTGTCCGGTTGGCGAGACGACCATGTCGTTGCCTAATCCGGTCGCAATGGCGCTGAAGTCGGCGTATTCGGTAACCCGTCCAGTTGGTGAGATACGGAGCACCTTCGCGTCTACTTGCGAAACGACAAGCGCGGATCCGTCGGACAGGAATCCAAGTCCCGCGGGCACACCTCCGATCTCGGCGACAACCTCGTGTTCGCCGGTGCTGTTGAATCGGAGTACGTGTTTGGCGAGGAAATCGCTTGCCCATAGATGTCCGTCATGCCAGCGGGGCGCTTCGAGAAACTGGTGTCCGCTGGAAAAAGTGGTCATTGCGTGTGTCTTCATTCTTCCCTCCTCTGTCGTGATGATGAGATTTCGTGAGCCATAGGACCGATCCCCCCGGTGTCGACCTACTGACGCATTTCGGTGGAGCTTGAATTTTGCACTTTGCCACCAGGCTGTGCGAGGTCACTCGTCTACCCGCGCAAGCGCTCAGGTAGTTTCTGCATGGCGATTCGGCGCTGAGCGATGGGGAGCCGCAGACGATCAGAAACTGTCCTCGTTGCAGGGTAGTTGGTCCCAGCTATGCGAGGCCGGGGTCGTGCGCGCGGTTACGATCGTGTCGATTGGCTCTGTTGCGCCACCGCCGCGGCCGGCATGGTGATGCGCACGAGCGCGATCGCCGCGAGCGCGGCGAGTACGAGGGGCACGACGACCGCTAGATACATCGCGCGCGGTGTCATCACATTGAGCGCGTATCCCGCGATGATCGGCGACAGGATCGCTCCACCCCGCGCGACGCCCATCATGGCGCCGTACCCTTTAGCCCGCGCGAGCACCGGGTACACGGCAGTCGAGGTCGAGGTGTACCCGGAGAGCGCCGCGAAGGTACCGCCGCCGATCACTGCGGCCATTGCCATCGCGAACGGGCCCTGGAGGGTGACCGCGAAAGCTGCGATCGCCACGGCCGACACGAGAGATGTAACGACCGCGATCCGCGCCGCCGGGAACCTCAGTCCGAAGACGCCGAAGAGGCTTCCCCCGACCACCGCACCGAAGCTGATCATGATGCCCGCGAGCGCGCCGTTCCCCGCGTCATCGCTGGAATCCTTGATGAGCTGCGGTGTCCAGGTGCTCACGAAGTAGAACGCGGCGGTGAGCATCGAGAATCCGAACGCCAGGAGGAATGTGCGAGCACGCAATTCACGGCTGAGGAGTCGGGTTTCGACCTGCGGATCGGCCACCACCTGGTCAAGCCCGTCATTCGCGTCTTTGCGCGCGAGGTAGTCGCCAGATTCGCGGAGGAAGGCTGCGGTCACGACGAACGACAGGACCCCCAACGCGGCGCCGATCCAGAACATGCCCTGCCATGCCCCACCCACCATGGAGACGAGCCCCGCACTGGCGAAACCGGCAAGCATCGTGCCGAGCGGATAACCGATCAAGACCAGTCCGAGCGCCACACTTCGCCGATGGACCGGGGCGGCCTCCTGACCTAGGACGACGATGACGACGGTGATGGTCCCGATCGCGATGCCCGTGACGAAGCGGGTCACGAGGAGCGTCTCGAAGTCCGCCGAGAGCGCCGAGGCAGCCAATCCGAGGGTGTTGACCGCGAGGCCGGCCAAGAGGACGCCGCGCCTGCCGAAGACGTCCGCGAAGCGGGCGAGGCCGATCGCGCCCACCGCCATTCCAGCGAGCGCGGCGCTGACCAGGTAGCCCTTTTGAGGATTCGTAGCGAAGCCTTCCGGCAGGTGCGGCATCGCAAACCCCATCACCAGGAGGTCGTAGCCGTCCAGCATGTTCACGAACATGCAGAAGAACACGGTCGCAATTTGGTACGGGCGCATTCCCACCCGCGACGTCCATTCCGTTCTCCCGCTCATCAGGTCCCTCTCGCTCAAAGGTCGGCGTGTTCTCTGCACATGTTGTGTCGGCGCGAGACTGAAACTACGTGGCGCAGCACACATTCAATGATGCAATGCGACGGAGATCACACTTTGGTGAGCGAAATGCAAATGCACCATGGACGCTGCAGAGGCCTACGCTCCCTAGTAGGACTTTGCTAGGTGAGGAAGGCGCGGTGGCACAGTGAGCTGGAACCGATCCAACGGGTAAGTGCGCATTGGAGTTCGCGCACGATTCCGTAGAGGGTCAGTCCTGCCCAGTCGCTATTGAGCCGGCCAGCCGCAGGGTGGTGAGGAACAGGTGAGCGGCGGTAACCAGGGTGGCTCGGACCTGCGCGCGGGACCGGTCTTGCGTTGCTGCAGATCGGGCGAATCGTCGGCCGGCACTAGTCCGAGAACAATTTTCAGCTTGTGGTTGTAGTGTTCGATGCGCCAGCGGATGACGCTGCACCAAATCCGCCGCACGATCGGATTGCGGATCAGCAACAGTGGTCCTCTTGCCGCGTCGCGCGCCCTCGAGACCGAGTACACCCATCCAGCAGCTCGACGGCGGCCACCTCGATGCCCTCACGGCGGCATTGCAGCGACACACCTTCCGGGCGCCGTAGACGGAGTAGTTCGCCCTGTGCACCTGGCGATCTCCGATTTCAGCTCTTCGTCCCGAACCGCGCGTCTCGACGGCCGTCTGGTGGGGGCGTCGTACTAGGGCTCGACGAGACCTTGCAGCCGTGCTGAGCGAGCACACTGCAGATCGGCTCGACGCCGAACTCCTCCTTGTGGTTGTCGATGTAGTCGACCATCGCTTGCGTGGGCGGTCGAGCTCCGCCACGAAGAAAGTCGGCGCAGACTTCAGACTTTCGTTGGCCCGCTTTAGTTCTCCATTCTCCGCCCTCAACGTGCGTAGCTCGGCGGCGGCGTCGGTTGTCACACCGGCGCCGCCCCGAATCAACTTGGGCTTTGCGGATCCAGTTGTGCAGCGTCTGAGCAGTCCCGATGCTGAGTTTGTCCGCGACGGAGCCGATCGCAGCCCATTCCGAGCCGTGTTCGTGACGGATCTCGGCGACCATCCGCAACTGCCCGCTCACACAGCTCCGGCGGGTACCTATTCGGCACAGATCCGCCTCCTTCGGACGAGATCGTAGCCAGAACCCCAATTTCGCGACTCCACCGGACCCAGGGCACATCAAATTCTTCGGAAACCCCGAGCGGTCCGATGCGAGGTCACTCCTCGACCAACGCAAGCGCTCAGGCAGTGTCAGCATGGCGATTCGGCGCTGAGCGATGGAGAATCAGACGATCAGAAACTGTCCTCGTCGCAAGGTGGTTGGTCCCAGCTGTGCGAGGCCGGGGTCGTACGCGCGGTTATGATCGTGGCGACTGGCTCTGTTGTGCCACCGCGGCATGAGTGCCGGATATCTAGGAGGTTAAACGATGATGGAGCGACCCCAGGGACAGTTCCTTCCGCGAATGCCGCGTCTAGTCGACGAGGTCGTGTCTCGGCTACGGGACAGCATCGTCGACGGAGGCTTGCCAGCGGGGACCCCCCTCCTTCAGACCGCACTCGCCGAAGAGCTTGGCGTGAGCCGCACTCCACTGCGCGAGGCACTGCGCGTGCTGGAGGAGGAAGGACTTCTACGCACGGCCGGCAACCGGACTGTTGAGGTCGTCCCCATCAGTGCGGAGGACCTGCGTGACATGTACCAGCTCCGTGAGGTGATCGATGGTCTTGCCGCGCGGCTTGCCGCCAAGAAGGGGCTCACCGACGCTGACGAGGAGCGCGCGTGGGAACTGCTGGACGAGATGGCCGAATCGTCAGAGCCGTACGACCCGGTCCAGCGGCATCGCGCGCACGCGGAGTTCCACGAGCTGATTGCCCGCGCCTCGAACAACGCGAAGGTACGCTCGTTCATCCCGCTAATCCGCACCAGCTCCGCAATCTTGTATCTCCCGCCCAGGCGCGAGAGCGCGGCCGCCAGCGTGGTTACCGCGATCCCCGGTAGTTCCTACAAGGATGTCCTCGATCAAGCCCACGTTCAGCACCGAGAGATCCTCAAGGCAATCGTGTCGCACGACCCTGACGATGCGGAAGGGGCCGCGCGGCGCCACATCCAGCGCACCCTACGCCTGCTGCCACACTTCGGATGACGTGCGGAGTGCGCCGGCGGATCATCCAGTGCCGAGCCTGCGCACCGTTCCGACCCCTCTCTGGAGCTCGGAATCGATGTGTTCGAGGCGTCGGCGCATGGCCGCAAGTCGTGTCCGGTGCATAGCGGCCGACGCTCCCTCTCTCTCGACCGCCTCGATGACCGCAAGCTCCGCGTCAACCTCCTCCCGGAGCCGCGTCCCCGCCTCCTCGTGCGTCAGGAGGTCCTCGTCTTCCCAGTCCGACTCCCCCAGGTAGCGAAATTCACTCATCCCTCGTACTCCTTGTCCATTGGCCGGCCAACTCCGAGCGAACTACCGAGACTCAGCCCAGTCGAAGAATCTTTGCTATAGAGCCGACTACAATGTATCCCGGATTCTTTCTCATGCCCATCCCCTTCTTGGTGGGCACCGTTGGCCGTGCCTCTGTTTGCTTGTGGACACTCATCCATTCGGCAGCCTTGTCGCCTTCCCCCGAATTACGTTGCTGCAAGCCGTCGTAGAAGGGCAGCACTTTGCGGGTCATCGGCGTCCGCCGGGCCGGATGGGTGAGGCCCGGAGGCTCGCGCCTCGACTCGGGCGGGGGGCGCGTTCCAACGCTGGTCAGCCGAGCGACACTGGCGCGTGCATCGGTAGGTCTCGGGTGCACTCCGACATCCGGAGTGCATGTTCCCCTTTTAAACCGAGGCTCGCAGTCGGCATAGCCAATTGCGCCGACGGCAAACTACAGCAACTCCCCATACTGGTCCGGCTCCAGGAAGGCATCGTGACTCGAGGCGGCTCAACCATCGACGGGCGACCACTACCTCTCGGAGGTCACGGACGCCGGCGCCGCCGAACCTTCAGCTAGCTGAAGTAGAACTTGCCGATGACAGTGCCACGACAAACGAAATCATCCAACCCGCCCACTGCTGTCCTCCGTGGCGGCTGCGACGATGCCGGAGCCGGATCGGAGCGTCGTTCGAATATGCATACAGGCTGCCATCTCCGCGAGGTCGCCACTGCCGCTGCGTAGCGCGTCGTAGATGGCGTGATGCTGCCTCCCCGCCACCTCCAAAACCTGATGCTGTTCCTCCTCGGACAGTTCCGCGAGACGGTCATGCAGGCACAAACTCGTAATTTGGATCAAGTCCAGTTGCTGACGAAGGCGTCCATTCCCGCATGCCTCCGCAATCCGTGAGTGATAATCCATATGCGCCGGAAACCAAACGGTCGGCCTAAATGGGTGAGACGACTCGTCCATCACCGCAAGTAGCGCGGCAAGCTCCTCGCCGAGCTCTTCCGGTAGACCACGGCTAGCCAGCAGTCGCGCGGCGAGGCCATCAATTACTTCGCGGACCTCGAAGAGATCGCGCAACTCGTCACCCGAGAACTGCGCTACCCGGACAGTCCGGTTGCCGTTGGAAACCCGCACGAGACCCTGCTGCTCCAGGATCCGAAATGCCTCCCGCAGCGGTGTCCGACTGATTTTCAGGCGCTCCGCCCACTCGGTCTGGAGCATGACCGTGCCTGGTGCAATCTCGCGCTTGAGGATCATCTCGCGCAACTCTTGTGTGACGTCGTCCACAAGTCGCCCAGAGGGGGTTTGCTTCCTCGACGTTTTAGTACTCGAACGGGAACGCGCGCCCTGCGTGGCTGACATGCATCCAGGATAAGGTACTCCAGCCATCGTTACAGTCACGCCTAATGTCGATCCTGGATCATTTGGGATCGCGGTGACGGCCTTACTCGCGGCCCGCGAGCCAACCGCGTATGCCGTTAATCGTCAGCAAACGATTCTCGCTGGCCATTTGGCCGGGCGAGACCCCTTTTGACCGCTCCACCCCAACGTGGAGACGAGGATTACTCATAGGGCGTGCGGGCCCAGGCGCTGCCGTCACCCACCAGTGGAGCCCGAGACATCAGTGGGGGCGTTCTTCAAGCTTTCGAGGACCGCCACCCGCCGGAGATCACGTGAGATGCGGCGTTTTGCCACTACCGAGTACGACCCTCCGGCCGGGGGCCACGTGGTTCGGCTCGCCACAGCGGCGCCGTCCGGCCTCCACCGCTTAAAAGCTGAAGGAAGAACTGTTGTGAATCTGCATCCTGGATGCGAAACTAGCTCGCGGTGACAGCGCGTCGTCGACTCGTGACCGCGCCATTTCGTTCTCTATTTCGATTGAAGAGGGATAGATCATCATGAGCACGATGAATGAGTTCCGGCGCGTGGCGGACGATGTGCGGAACTGGGGTCGCTGGAGCGACGCGGACGAGTTGGGCACGCTCAACCTCATTACCGAGGAGAAAGTCAGGCAAGCCGCCGCCCTCGTCAGAAAGGGACGCGTGTTCCCTCTCGGCGTCGATTTCGGGTCGAACGGCCCGCAGGGCTACTTCCATTTCCGGGGCAATCCGCTTCACATCATGACCGTCGATGGCGGCGATGCTCACCAGCTCGCGGATTACGCTCGGAAGTGGCCGGCCAATCCGCTCGCGCAGCAGCTCGGCAAATCATTCGACATGAGCCCGACTCGGTTCAACGATGACATGATCATCATGCCGCTGCAGGCGGCGACGCAGTGGGACGCGCTTTCTCATGTGTACTACGACGACAAGCTGTACAACGGATTTCCGGCCTCGTCGGTCACGAGCGCTGGAGCGTTCCATTGCGGTATCGACAAGGTCGATGGGAAGGGCATCACATCCCGGGGTGTCCTTCTCGATGTCGTCCGACACCGTGGGGCCGACAAATACCTTGCGCCGGAAGGACAGATCACCCCGGAGGAACTCGACGAGGTGGCACGCGTCCAGAAGGTGGCGATTGGGCGCGGCGACATCGTCCTCATACGAACGGGCTGGTGGACGAAGTTTCGGGAGACTGGAAACGGGATGGAACCGGTTGCGGGGTTGCATTGGAGCTGCGCGCGGTGGTTGCACGACCTCGAGGTTGCGGCCGTCGCCGCAGACAACGTCATGGTTGAGGACTTCGAGTCCGAGGTCGAGGGCATGTTCATGCCGCTACACGCCCTGTGCCTGCGCGACATGGGCATGATGCTCGGCGAATTTTGGGATCTCGCCGAGCTCGCCGACGACTGCGCCGAGGACGGCGTTTACGAGTTTCAGGTGATTGCACCGCCCCTGCGGGTCACAGGCGCTGTGGGGTCTCCTGTCAACCCGATCGTCCTTAAGTAGCAGCTGTGGTCGCGTATCCGCAGGGCCGGATTCCTGGCCCGTCCTAGCCCCATGCCAGCCGTGGGTGCGACGTCGACTAGATGGTCTGACCCGTGCGCAAACGAGATTTGCGTACCGGCCGGCCGGCCGGGGCATTGTCACTGACCGTGGCGCCAACACTGCGCCGTGTTCCGATGCGCCCCAGAGTTTTCGCTGCCGGGTCTGTTTCTGCACGGACGTAATGTTCCCCGGCCGCCGGTACTCAGCCCGGCCGACCGGTGGATGGGCCGAGTTCTCGAGTGATTCACCGGGCGTGCTGTCGTGCGCGCCGCACGACAAGACATTCGGTGTCCTGACTCGAGGACTTACTGAGGCGATTGCCGGCGGCTAGACTGCCAGTCGGAGGCATTGTATCCTGGATGCAGAGAGGTTCGTTTACTAGCTTTGGAGGGATTCTTATGCGGTTCACGGTGGGCTTGCGGCTGCGAAGCGCGGTGGACGATACCCAGGTCGTGGTGATCCGGGCGTCAGAGGGTGACCTAGACGTCACCTGCGGCGGACACGCACTGGTACCTGTCGACGCGGATCCCGAAACCGAACTCACGATGCTCCCCGGGCGCAACGGGGGAACCCTGATAGGGAAGCGATACGCTGACCCCGCTTCGGGCCTTGAGTTGCTCTGCACCAAAGCCGGTTCCGCGAGCCTGTACCTCGGCGACGAACCGCTGCCGCTCAAGTCGGCGAAACCGTTGCCTGCATCGGACTGACCATGAGCCGACCGACAGAAGTGGATGCACAGGAAGTGGAGGCTGCACCGCAATGAATATCGCGATGATCGCCGAGATCGCCGCTGAAGCGGGCGGGGAGGGTGTCGCCTTCGGCGACGCCGATGGCGACACCTACATGAGCCTGTGGGACCGGGCGCGCCGAGCCGCGGGCTGGCTTGGCGGACACATGGTTGACAACGTCGCAATGGTGGGCGTGAACTCGCCGCTGTTGCCCACCGCGCTGTTCGGCGCGGCGCTCGCCGATCGCTCGTTTAGCCCACTGAACTACCGGTGGACTGTTACCGATCTTGATGCCGCGATCCGCAGGCTCGGCTCGGTTGTAGTCATTGTCGACGACGAGATCTTGCCTCGCTTCGCGGATTTGGTTTATGAGGACGGAATTGAGGTCATCGGACGTGACCGCTTCCTGGCGGAAGTCGACGCTAGCGAACCCGTCGAGGCAACGGGAGCTCCGCCGGAGCGGCCGGCGGTGCTTCTTTTCACCAGTGGTACATCGGGCGCGCCCAAGATCGCTGTTCTAGAGCACGTGAACCTTGCCTCTTACATCCTCGGAACCGTCGAGCTGATGTCTGCGCAGAACTCCGAAACGCAACTCCTCAGCCTGCCTCCGTATCACATCGGCGGTATCGCGAACCTGCTAAGCACGTTGTACAGCGGGCGGCGGATCGTGCAGATGGAGGCGTTTGACCCGGCGGAGTGGATCGAAACCGTCAGTACGCAGAAGGTCACCCACGCCACGGTTGTTCCAACCATGCTTGCCCGGATCGTCACCCTCCTGGCTCAGGACCCGGTGGGCAAGTTGTCGAGCTTGCGCCATCTCTCCTACGGCGGTGGTCGGATGCCGCTGCCCGTGCTCGAGGAGGCCATGCGGTTGCTGCCCGAGGTTGGGTTCGTTAACGGGTATGGACTCACCGAGACCAGCTCAAGCATCACGGTGCTCGGCCCGGACGACCACCGGGCGGCGGCGGCCTCGCAGGATCCTGCGGTCCGGGCCAGGCTCGGTTCCGTCGGTCGGCCCCTGCCCACCGTCGAGCTGTCTGTGCGCGACACTCAGGGTGAGCCAGTCGCCATGGGAAAGATGGGCGAGCTGTGGGTGCGTGGAGAGCAGGTCTCTGGCCGCTACGTCGGGATCGACTCCGAGCGGGACGATCGTGGGTGGTTCCGCACGAAAGACGCCGCTCGCATTGACAAGGAGGGGTTCGTCTTCCTCGAGGGCCGCCTCGACGACGTCATTGTCCGTGGTGGAGAGAATGTCTCCCCCGGAGAAGTTGAGGACGTACTGCTCACCCATCCGGATGTCGCAGACGCTGGTGTGGTCGGCCTTCCGGACGACGACTGGGGCGAACGTATCGCGGCAGCAGTTGTCGCGGCACCCGGCTGCAGGCCCGATCCGGTGTCGCTCCAGGACTGGGTACGCTCGCACCTCCGCTCAAGCAAGGCCCCGTCCATGGTGCAGGTTGTCGAGACGCTGCCGTATAACGACAACGGAAAACTCGTACGCCGCAGGCTGCGTGACCAGTTCGCTGACATCGGTGAAAGATGATACCGATGGACGCCGCGCGAGAGCCATCCTTTAGCCCTGTTCGGAATCGCGAGGCGAGCCTATCGGCCAACGTATTCAGCGTCCGGCCAATTGACAGTCTCGTCTCGGGCGGCAGCATCGGGGTGCATGTGCCCGAGCCCGAGCATATCTTCAGCACATGATCACCACCGCGATCGGATAAGTGCCCCGAGCACAGCACCGACAACAAACGGAATCAACAGGCCGACCGAGCAATTGCCGTTCCGGCATAAGTCGTCCATGACGGCTCGAGCATCGATTATCGAGACCGGAAGAGCGGTTTCAGAAGGGAGCACCAATGTTCGCCGTGTATGCCTCCGAACCAAAGCCCGACGCCCCGTTGGACGGGCTGGTCGTCGGTGAGCGCCCCGAGCCAGAGGTGCCCGAGGGCTGGGTGTCCGTGCATCCCACAGCCGCGGGCCTGAACATGCACGACCTGTGGACGCTGCGCGGGGTCGGGCTGAAGCCGGACCAGTACCCGATGATCCTCGGCAGCGATGCGGCTGGCACGCTCGACGATGGGACTCCCGTGGTCATCTATCCAATTGTCGGCGACCCAACCTGGTCCGGCGATGAGACTCTCGATCCGCGCCGCACACTGCTCACCGAGAAGTATCCGGGGACCTTCGCCGAGCAAGTCGTGGTTCCGACCCACAACGCCATCCCGCTGCCCGACGGGATTTCCCCCGTCAGCGCCTCCGTCATGAGCACCGCCTGGCTCACCGCCTACCGGATGCTGTTTACCAAGTCGGGCCTTCGACCCGGTCAAACCATGCTGGTGCAGGGCGCATCCGGCGGCGTATCGACGGCGCTGGTCCAACTCGGCCGTGCAGCTGGAATGACGGTCTGGGCCACGGGCCGGACCGAGGAGAAGCGCAACCTCGCCGCGAAGCTCGGGGCGCACGCAGTCTTCGAGTCCGGCGCGAGACTCCCCGACAAGGTCGACGCAGTGTTCGAGTCAGTTGGAGACGCCACGTGGAGCCACTCCATGCGTGCATTGCGCCCAGGCGGCGCCATCATCTGCTGCGGCTCGACCAGCGGCCCCAACCCCGGCGCAGACCTCCAGCGATTGTTCTACTTACAGATTCGGGTAGAGGGCTCAACCATGGGCACTCGCCAGGAGCTCATCGACTTGCTGGCCTTCGTCGCAAGCGCTGGTATCGAGCCACAGATCGGCCAGGAACTTCCGATGGACCGCGCCCGGGAGGCTTTCGCGTCGATGACCAGCGGGGAAACAGCTGGCAAGATCGTTCTGATAGCGCCATGACAAGCGATCCTTCCCATACTGGGCATGGCTACCCGCTCATGACCATGTTCCACAGCTCTTACGCCGGGCACGTATTCCTACCACGGTGAAACTTCACGCCAACGGCACCCGGATACAGCTCGTCAGCGATAACCACCGCAGCCTCTGCTGGGTACCGGAGCGGGGTGGTCGAGGTCAACCGTGCGATACTCCTTGTCGCTGCGACATCTCATGCAACTGCGTTGTCGCAGCGACCGCGAAGGCGATGCAGGTGCTACGGACCACCCAAGTTGGCATTGTCGCTCGCCCACGCCAACTCGAAATGCTCACACCCCGCGCTGCTCCGGAGCAATTGCAAGAGCGCGGGGTCTGCAGCAGCACCGACATCGATGTCGATTCGCGCAGCTGCGAATCCAGCCCAGCACAAATACCGAACGCCGTTGCGCCGTCCGGCGTTGCACGCCTATCCACGGCAAGCGTTGTTGCTGGAACCCCGGCCTGCCGATCTGGAAACCGAACTCGGCTACCTCGCCAACACAACGACTGTGAGCTCCGGCGTCAGTCTGAGAGCCGTTCGGGGTGTTCGTCCTACGCAGATGCGAATCATGGATCGTAGGTTCACCACTTTCGGGCGCCGGTGACGCTCTCGGGTGACGACCCGTCGCAGGATGCCACACCGGCACTGGTGATGTCACCGCACCGACCCGAAGCGTGATCAACAGCGGGACCTATGCCGCGATTTGAGGTTCCGGCGGTGATGCTGCGGAGATCGGCGTTCCGCAGTGTCCCAATTCATCACCGCACAAAGGTCGCCTGTCGAAGACTCCGATCCGCGGGGGTCATCTCCGGCGGGATCCTCACGGGTCTGCGATCATCTCGAGGGCCTACATGGTCGACCTTGGTCTTGCCGAGATAGTTCAGCAGTGGCTCTTCGAGATTGCCTCGACCGTGGACCAGTCCAGCGCTCGGCGACATACCAGGACAACAAGCCGAAGGCCATTGTGTACTAGCATTTTTCCTCTTTGTCACGTATGTCTTTCTACACCGATATCAGGAATTGAGGTCAGCGTCTGAGGAACGCATGTTCCGCGATGTCACGACCCACGCCGCAATCTGTGCGCGTGAGGTGAACCCCAGCTTGGCCAGGAGGTGTTCGACGTGTCCGTGCACGGTGCGTGGCGAGATCACCAGGCGAGCGGCGATCTCCTTGCTGGTCATCCCCACTGCGATCAGTTCGGCGACCTCATGCTCGCGCTTGGTCAGGTTCGCCGACGAGCCAGCAGCAGGTGCCGGCGGAGGCGAGGCTTGCTCGCCCAGCGCGTAGGCAACGGCTGCGCCGAAGCTGAGCGCACCGCCCTCCCGTCGGGCCGCGGCAAAGGCCTTCTCACTCAGCGCCTGTCGAGTCTCGCGTTCGCACTCCTCCTGGCACACCAGTAGCTCGGGCACCAACACCGTTGAACTCCCCACCGATCGGCTCAGCTCCTCCGCAGCCCCCATCAATACGACCGCGCGCTTGGCGTTCCGCTCCTCGGCGGCGATCCAAGCCAGTGCTTGCAGACAGATGCTGGCGTTCAGGCGGTCGTTCACCCTGCGGCCTACCTGCAGCGCTTGCCCGAGCAGCCGCACCGCCTGCCTGCGATTACCTTGCCGCCACACCGCAACAGCAAGCGCCCACAGCGAATACGACCGATATACGGATTCGCCCCGAGCCTCGGTGATCGTGAGTACCCGCTTATGGCATTCGATGGCCCGCTCCGCATCGCCCAGCAGGTCATCGGTCATGCCGAGACCCACGAGAGCTACGACCTGGAATAGTAGATCGCCGCGCGCGGTGTACACCTGGACGGAATTCTCAAGATGCGACCGTGCGTCGGGAAGATTCTCCTCGAACAGTGCCAGATATCCGGCAGCGTGGTCGATGTGTGCACGCATAACCGGGTCGGTCGTCTGGCCCGCGAGCGCGCGTCCCTCCTCCACCAGGGCGGCCGATACTCGAAGGTCGCCCTGCAGTCCGGCCAGGATGCTGCTTGCGTAGAGCGCCTTGGCCCGATGAACGGTAAGCGGGCCGGTCTGACAGGTCAAGAAGCGGTCGAGCCAACGACGCCCTTCGCTGAGCAAACCCCCGGAGAGCCAGAATGGGAAGAGGGCGGCGCCGATCCGAAGTCCGACTTCGGGACTGTCGGACACGCAGAATTCTAACGCCTGTCGCAGATTCGGCTGCTCCCGCTCGAGTCTGGCGATCCACTCGAGCTGCCGGGAACTGATCCAGTCGGCTTCCGCCTCGAGCGCCAACTGCTCGTACCAGTCACAGTGGCGGCGGCGAAGCTCGGGATACTGGCCGGTCTCCTGTGCCTTCTGTCGGCCGTAGTCGCGCAAGGTCTCGAGCATGCGGAACCGCACCGCGGCACCCGAGGCTTCTCGGGTGAGGATTGACTTGTCGATGAGGAAGGCCACGGTATCGAGTAGGTCTTCCGGGGTCAGGTCGCAGACCTTTTCTGCGGCATCGAGTTCGAAGCTGCCGGCGAACAACGACAGTTGAGCCCATAGCTGTTGTTCCTGCGGTGTGCACAGCTCGTGGCTCCAGTCGATGCACATTCGCAACGTCTGCTGCCGCGACGGTAGGTCCCTGTTGCCGCGGGTCAGCAGGGCGTAGCGGTCGGTCAGCCGCTGCAGGATCTGTTCGGGTGACATCGCCCGCAGCCGGGACGCCGCCAACTCGATCGGTAACGGCAACCCGTCAAGCCGGTGGCAGATCCGAGCGATGGTGACCTTGTTGTCCTCGGTGAGCTCGAACCCCTGGACGGCGGCGGCGCCCCGTTCGACGAACAATGCCATCGCGTCGTTGTGGGGCCGCCCCTTCGGTAGGCGATCGGGATCGGGGACCTCTAGTGGGGGAACAAGCAGCATCGCTTCCCCACCGACATCGAGTGGTTCGCGACTTGTCGCGAGAATCCGCAGCTGAGCGCATCCGTGCAGCAGTGTTTCAGCGAGCTTGGCGACCGCATCGACCATCTGCTCGCAATTGTCCAGCACCAGGAGCAGTTCGCGGTCGGCGAGGAACTCGACGAGCACCTCGTGCAGGGGTCTCGCCGAGTGGTCTCGTAACCCCAGCGCACCCGCCACCACACCCGCCAATAGCGACTCGCGCCGCAGCTCGCCCAGCTCGACCAGCGTCACACCGTCGGGATACTGGCGTTGCACTTTGGTAGCGACCCGCAGTGCTAGGCGGGTCTTGCCGACCCCGCCGATCCCGGTCAAGGTCACCAGCCGTGAGCTCGACAGCAAGTTTTTCGCCTCGGCCAGCTCCGTGTGTCGGCCGACGAAACTGGTTAGCTCCAGCGGAAGACCACCCGTTCGCCCGCCATCCAACGGTCGCCCTGACGGCCGGCGACCGTCCGACGCACGTCCGAAGGAAGAAGTCGCGCGCACGGCGGGCGTGCCTCCGTGCTTCTCCGTCGCTCCCGGTTCTGTGTATAGGGCCATTTCGGCGACCGGGAATCCATGGTGAAGCTGGGATTTGCGGAGTTGTCGGCCCAGTTCTGCGACTGTGGGACGGCTCTCCGGGTCGCTGGCCATGGAACCTTCGACGATGGCACTGACATCTTCCGGAATGCCGTGCTCACGCGGGTTCGGAGCAGGCTCAGCACTGATCCTCAGGAACTGGGCCACCAGCTGCTCGCCGCTGCGGCGTTCGAACGCGGCGTGCCCAGTGATCACAGCGAACAACGTCGCCCCCAGTCCGTAGACATCCGCAGCGGGACTCGCAGGGTTGCCAGCGATAATCTCGGGGGCGGTGTATGCCGGCGAGCCCGTCAGGATCCCGGCGGTGGTCTCGAACCCGCCGGTGATGTGGGCGATACCGAAATCCGACAGTGCCGGCTCGCCGTAGTCGGTCAGGAGGATGTTCCCCGGCTTGACGTCGCGATGAAGAATCCCCCGACGGTGCGCGGTTTCCAAGGCGCCAGCAATCTTCACCCCCAGCCGCAGCGTCTCGTCCAGCGGGAGGGGCCCGTGGCGGCGGATCCACGCGTCGAGGGAACCCTGGGCGTGGTACGGCATGACAATGAAAGGTCGACCGTTATCGGTGACGTCGACGTGAAGGACATTGACGATATTGGGGTGCCCGGTCAGCCTGCCCGCCGCGCGCTCCTCGCGAAGGAACCGAGCCTGGTTTTCCTCGTCGAGGTCGGCGGTGAGAACCTTGACCGCCACCACACGGTCCAACCACACCTGCGTGCAGCGGTAGACGACGCCGAAACCGCCATGGCCGATCTCCTGAGCGTCCCTGAATCCGACCGCAGCCAGCTCCGACGCGACCGAACCGGACACGTCGCGTTGTGTCGCGAATGGATCGTCGTTCACGGGCTACATCGATTCACCGGGTCCAGTGCCGAAACTGCACACGCCCACCTTTCGAGCGTGTACCCCAAGGGTATCGCCGACCGCCAGCCGAAGCCCGACATAACAACGACGGCTTCGGGGCAGTCACAGATATCAGACGCGCTTCCCGACCGCTGATCGGCGGGCGGTTGAAGACCAGGTTCGCATCCGCGCGAGGACCGCGACACCGTCTCCGCTGCACGCACGGTCTGGGAGTCGATCACCGCGGCCACCGGCAACGGGCAGTATTCAGCCACCACCCGGACCATGCGCAGCAACTCGTCACGGATCCGAGCTAGCACACCAGCACGATGCCAACGGGCGAACAACCCGTATACGGTCCGCCACGGCGGGAAGTCTGCGGGCAATGCCCGTCACTTGCCATACTTCGCACAGACCACGCGGCGAAGAAGGGTCAACAGCCGCAAGCACAGCATCGCAGTGGATCGGCGGAATGCTGCTGACTACGCTGGTCACCGGTGCCAGCGCCCAGGACCGCGACATCGCCCGAGAGCTGCTGGCCCGACTGCGCGCCGAGCATCCGGTGCTGCCGACGATCTGGGCCGATGGCGCCTACCGCGGCCCTGGTGCCATGGGCGGCGCAGCAGCTGCGGTTCCGGATCGAAGTCGTCTCCAGACCGCCGGGGTGCCCGAGGGTTCGTGATCTTGCCTCGGCGCTGGGCCGTCGAGCGCAGCTTGGCGTGGTTGTCACACGCCCGTCGCACGGTGCGCCACTATGAGTGGCTGCCGGAGTATGAATGAGATTTACGTAGACGTTCCGGAGTGCTCAGGTGGGGTGCGGGGATTGAGTACACCAGTCGGATCATCGGAAGGCCGGGGTTCGCTTGTTGAGGAACGCGGTTGTGCCCTCGGCTCCATCTGGGCCGGCGAAGAGTTTCGCGATTGTTGCCGCTTCGTCCTCGAGTTGGGCGGCGAGGTCACGGGCGACGGCTTCAGTGATGAGCCGTTTGGTATCGGCGTAGGCGGGGGCTGACCCCTTCGCCAATTCGGCGATCATGTCATCGGCTGTTTGGGTGAGATTCTCCGCCGGGATGGCTCGGCTGATCAGGCCCCATTCGGCGGCTTCAGTTCCGGTCAGGGGGCGGTTGGTCAGCGCGAGGTCCAGGGCGCGCGCGGCACCGAGGCGGCGCGAAAGCGTCCAAGTGGCCCCGCAGTCCGGGGAGATCCCGACCGCGGTATAAGCCAGGCGCATGGCCGCTTCAGACGCCATGAGCACGATGTCCGCGGCGAGCGCGAGTCCGATGCCGCCGCCGGCCACGGTGCCGTGCACGATGCTCACGACGGGGATCGGCACCTCACGCAAGGTCAGGATCGCCTGATGCAGTTCGGCCGCGACCGCCGCCATGTGCGGTCCGGGGTCGGCGGCTTCGGTGAAGTCTCGCAGGTCGCCGCCCACGCAGAAGGTTGTGCCGCGGGCAGCGATCACGGCTACCCGGATGGTGTCTTCAGCGGCCCCTCGGGCGGTCCGTTCAGCGGCTTCCCGGATCGCGTGCGCCGCGGCCATATCCAGTGCGTTACCGGTTTCACGGATCAGGGTGATGCGGGCGACGCGGTTCGCCAGCGTCCATTCCACGCGTTCGTTCAGTATCTCGGACAAAGGTTGTCGCCTTTCGTGATGTGCTGGTCGGCAGCCATGGTCTTGGCCGCCGCTGATGCTGAGGACCTGACCTGTAGATTCGCGTCTGAGATTCCGTCAGGTATGCCCACCCCGCAGGTCAGCACTCGCGGGGCGTATGGCCTGGCGGATACGTCACCTCCCGCCACACCCGCCCGCCGGAATGCCCCAACCCGGACGCACCGCCGCGTGGATCTCGACACCGCGGGACCTGGTGGCGGGGGAACGTGCGAGTGCCCTCACGTCCTATATCGCCCTGGTCGACACCGCCAACGGTATCGCCGTCCGGCAAGAACCCACCAATGGATGTTCCCCAACCTGGACCTGTGGACCGGCCTGGACACCAGCGTCGTCTTCGATCACGTAGGACAGGGCCTGACCACCACCGTCCTGCATGACACCCGAGGACCCATCGGAAGCGCCCAACAGATCCTCACCATCCGCCCACAACGAGAACATCAGCCGTAGAGACTTCCGAGCCGCGGCGGGGTGTCGTCGTCCAACTGCAGCTCCCCTATCGAACATGATCAGTGGCACACCCAGGCGTATGGCATCGGCGACCAACTCGATTCCTTGTCTATGCCTGGTGGGTCGCCAAGTGGCTGTTTGCCAACCTGGAGTCATAGTTGGCCAGCTCGCTGGGCTTTCACCACGCTGACCGCCCCAGCACCATTGCCTCCCGGTTGGCAAACAGGCACTTAGTCTGAAAACGGGCGAGAACCGTAGCTGGAAAAAGCCTTTCTGAATCGGCGAGCCGTGTCCGCGTCACAGCCGAACTCGTCGATGACATGCCAGAGTTGTTCTACGAATCTCGTCCTTGACATCCCGAACCTGACGAACGTCTCCTCCGCCGGCAGGCCACCGAACGCGGCCCACACACGGGCGTAGTCAATGATCTCGTCCGCGTCCTTCTTGGTTGCACGGGGTTGCCCGGTCCGTCCCAGTGCGGCGTCCTTTCTGCGCCCTGGCCACCCCCGATGGCTCCGGCTCACCCATTCGGCATCCGTTGCCTCATTGTTCGTCGGATCCGAACCTTGTGCACGGGCGGATCCCGCACCCTGATCTCCCCCGGGGTTATGCGTAACCATTTGCCACCACCCTTCGACAGATGTTGTGCGTCCGGGCTGACAAGTCCGGATATCCGTTGGCGCGCAGACAATCAGGCTCCGACATTCGCCTGAGTCGATGCGAATTCGGCCACCTCTGAGTAGAGGTGATCTCTAGATCGGCCAGTGCAGATGCTTCACACGACCAACGCCGCGAGTGTTCTGACTAAACAGGATTGCACCAGTCCACGATGGAGACACGAAGTAGTCATCGCGACCGTTCGGCGGTAGTGACGTTTCCGTCGTCGGACCCGGTGTCCTTCCGGACAATTCCCTTTGCGACAATAAGTTCGGAATCCAGTGCGTCGCGGCGGAAGTAGGCCACCGACGCTGCCGCAACGAGGCCGAACACTGAAAGAATTACGAGTCCCATCGCAACCGAGCCTGTCTGCTCCTTGATGATGCCGAAGCCGAACGGGGCAACGAAACCGCCAAGGTTAGCCAGAGAGTTGATGACGGCGATGGCCGGTGCAAGGACAACAGGGTGCAATGTCCGCTGCGGGATGGACCAAAGTAGCGGGGCTGCGCTCTTGAAACCCATGGTTGCAACACAGAGCAACGGCAGCGCGAGCCATGGGCTGGCGAACGCTGCGAGCATGGTTCCGATAGCTCCAACGATCAGCGTGATCACGAGGTAGGGCTTGTGACGTCCGGTGCGGTCGGCGGACCGAGTACAGATGTACATCGCAATGACCGCGAATATCCAGGGTAAGGAGGAAAGCAGGCCGACGGTCACATCTGTGGTGCCGGAAATACCACGGACTATGGACGGCAGCCAGAAAGTGTTGGCGTAGATCGCCATCGAAATGACAAACACGATACCGGAGCACACTAAGATTCGAGGTTCGAGGAGGAGCCTCCAGCGCGATGTTCCAGCCTTCTTGGGATCAGAACGGGCGACGCGCAGCCCGTCTTCGAGTGCGATTGTTGCCTGCAGGCCACGCTTCTCGTCGGACGTCAGCCACTTCGCGTCGTCGATCTTCGAGTCGAGCAGGCGGTAGGCGATGCACCCGACGACGACGGACAGCAGGCCTTCCAGCGCGAACATCCACTGCCAGCCGTGATGTCCGCCGAGTCCGTCGAGGGACAGCAGCGGTCCGGACAGCGGTCCGGAGATCGCGGCGGCGATCGAGGATCCGGCGATGAACAGTGCGGTCGCGCGGCTGCGGTGGTTGTTCGGCAGCCAGCGGGTGAAGTAGAAGATGATGGCCGGGAAGAAGCCGGCCTCGGCGACACCGAGGAGGAACCGCAGGGCGTAGAACATCTCCGGGCCGTTGACGAACGCCATCGCCGCGGACACGAGGCCCCACGAGATCATGATGCGGGTGAGCCACACCTTGGCGCCGAACTTCTCCATGAGCACGTTCGACGGCAGTTCGAAGATCGCATAGGCGATGAAGAAGACACCCGCACCGAAGCCGTACGCCGCGGCGCCGATACCCACATCCGCCTCGAGGTGAGTCTGCGCGTAGCCGATGTTCGATCGGTTCAGCTGGTTGCAGACCAACATCACGACGAACAGCGGCACAACGCGTTTGAAGATCTTAGCCACTGCTCTTTCCACCGCCGGGGATGCGGCAACAGCTTCGGAGGACATCGACACCTCTTCGGTAGGGGAATTAGTATGCATATGAACTGCCGCCTTTCCTCCGAAGAGTACGGTGGCACCCGTCACCCGCAGGAAGCTGCCTTGACTCAACAAGCCCTGTCGGATGCGTGCATCCGGAGCGAACGCCGGATACCAGCCGAAGCTCAAGCCCGGGTACGTACTGGAACAGCGGAGGGCGACGGGGACGCTTGGCTAACTCGCAGTAGGCGCTGGGACTCGGCGAACACGTTTCTAACGCCGACCGTTGCGTGAAGTCCCACCGTTGCGGTCCGCCACCCTATATTTTCGTATCCAGGCACTCGTCCATCTCTGCCTTCTAAAGAGTGGATCCGAGCACCGGTGCGGTCAGCTGATTCAAGAGCCCCGTCGGTCCGACCAGCTCGACACTGTCGGCGTTGGCCTGCGCCAATAGTCGTTGCGCCAACTCCTGGTGAACGATCTTCGATTGATCGATGGGATCGATTGCCTCGATTGCGCTCTCATTCACGTGTCGGCCAGAACCAGATCAACCAACTATCGGAACGGACAGTCCCTCGCACCTCGTTGGAATCACTTCAGTTACAGTGTGACACCTAGGAACCCACCTGTTCACGTTGTAGTCCCGCAGGTGACTCAGGCCCGAGGAAAGCGGTAGAGGGTGCGGGCGTTCGTCTCGACGATTTGGCGGACCTCGTCGTCGGGTACGTCGACGAACGCTTCCGTCGCGACCTTACGGCTATTGGGCCAGTAGGAGTCGGAGTGCGGGTAGTCCGCCTCCCACGTGATGCGGTCGATGCCGATCCGGTGGCGGTTGTCGATGCCGTACTGGTCGGTGATAAAGCAGCCCCAAATGTGCTTGGCGAACAGCTCTGAGGGACGCACCGTCTGGTGGATGTTCTGGTAAAAGCGATGGCGTTCCCACGTGTAGTCAGCCCTTTCTAGCAGCCACGGCATCCATCCGATACCTCCTTCAGCGACAGAGACTTTGAGCTTCGGATGGCGGTGGAAGACTGGAGAGAACAGCAGATCGCATACCGCGTTCATGGAGTTGGTTCCCATGAGGGTGGTCATCACGGCCATCGGAGCGTCGGGGGCGGTGAGGCGAACCTGGCCACTGGTACCGAAGTGTGTGCAGATTACGGCCTCGGTCTCCTCGAAGACGTCGAACAAACGGTCCCAATGTTCGGTGTGGAAGGACGGGTGCCCCAGCGGGACGGGGTTCTCCGGGAACGAGATCGCGCGAACTCCGCGATCGGTCAGACGGCGCAGCTCCACGATGGCAGCGTCAATGTCCCAGTATGGCAGGATGCCGACCGGAATGAACCGGTCCTGGTAGGGCGTCACCCACTCCTCGTGGACGTAGTCGTTCCAGGCCTTGGTGCACAGAAGTGCGAGCTCGGGGTCCTTGACATTTTGGAACATTGTCCCGGCGAACTTCGGAAAGGAAGGGAACAGAAGCTCGGCCTGTACGCCGTCGATGTCCATATCCTCGACTCGTGCGGATGGGTCATAGCAACCGGGGATCATGTCGTCGAAGCGCAGCGGCTCAGTGCCGATCTCTTCTCGGGGCTTACCCGCTACGGCGTTGAGTCCCAGCTGGGCGTACACCACCCCTTCGAGCACCCAGACCTGGCTGCCCTTGGGTGCCTTCTGGCCGAATCCGTACTGGTCAGTCTCCTCGCCGGTTGCTTCGATGACGCGGGGACCTTGCTCGACAAGTCTTTTCGGCAGTC
Organism: Rhodococcus sp. G6(2025); assembly: GCF_058628105.1. NCBI lineage: Bacteria > Bacillati > Actinomycetota > Actinomycetes > Mycobacteriales > Nocardiaceae > Rhodococcus > Rhodococcus sp. G6(2025). The sequence continues at coordinate 244,796 of NZ_CP179752.1, read as the reverse complement.
GGTCAGACCACACCGTTGGCCGCTCGACCAGGTGGTCGTCCACCGAAATGAGCTGCATGTCGTCTGTCAATGGCATTATTTCATCACTCCCGATGCGGCTGTCAAACCCTGAGCGGTCGTCCGTTATGCCTCGACGGCACAACGCGATCCATTGCATCCAGGATACAACGTGATCCAGCGCACGCCAACACGTTACTGCATCTGAAATTACCGGGCTCGCGCAATCTTCCGACCGCAACCCGGCGCGAAAGACGGGCTTGCCCCAGCTAAACCGCCGAAACATGGCAAGTGAGCCGAGGCGGGGGCTTGCGCAGGAAGAATCCTGGATGCAAGACTCGGCGGAAGCGCAACGCATCAGTGCGTGCCAATCCCGGGTCAATCGTGAGATTGCGGATCGTGAATATTCGGAGAGAGCGACGTGAAAACCGCCAAACAACAGCATAGAGATACATGCGCGATCGTCGGCATCGGTGCGACCGAATACTCTCGAAAGTCCGGGCGGAGCGTGGCTTCACTCGCCGCTGAAGCGAGTCTGGCCGCAATCGCCGACGCGGGCCTGACACCGGCGGATATCGATGGTGTGGTGCGCTCGGATTACGATACGGTGCACCACAATGACATCGGCCACTGGCTGGGCCTGGAGAACCTGACGTACTGGGGTATGACTGGCACCGCGGGATCGGCGCCCTGCGGAATGATTGGCCAGGCCGTCGCAGCGATCATGTCCGGTCAGGCGACAAATGTGCTGGTCTATCGGGCACTCAATGGCCGCTCCGGGCTTCGATTCGGGAAAGGCACCGCGATCCAGCAGTCGGGACAAGCCCACTACGTCGGGGGCGGCGGCACGCTCGACGAGTTCTTCCTGCCCTACGGGCTCATGGCGCCCGGGCAGCTCTACGCCATGTACGCGCGCCGTCACATGATCGACTATGGGTCCACGCCGGATGACCTGGCAAATATCGCGATGACCATCCGCAACCGGGCGAACGCCAACCCGGCTTCGCTGATGTATTCCCGGACGATGTCGTTGTCGGACTACTTCGAGTCACGCATGATCGCCGATCCCCTGCGGCTTCTGGACTACTGCCTCGAGACCGACGGCGCGTGCGCCGTCGTAGTCACCGCAGCGGATCGTGCGGCTGACAGCCCGCACCCTGCCGTGCTGATCAGGGCAGTGGCACAGGGAACCGTGCCGGAAATGCAGGGCGGCAAGGTATTTCCGGCTCTCATGCGACCGTCCCTGTTGACAAACCCCTCGAAGTACGTCGCCGATGAACTCTACCGCCGCGCCGGGTTGGGGCCCCACGACGTCGACGTTGCCCAGATCTACGACGCCTTCACCATCACAGTGCTGCTCCAGTTGGAGGACTACGGCTTCTGCGGACAGGGCGAGGGCGGTGCGTTCGCATCCAGCGGCGCGATCGACATCGATGGTTCCGTTCCGATCAACACGGCAGGTGGCAACCTGTCCGAGGGATACATCCACGGTATGACACATGTGCTTGAAGGAGTGCGCCAGATGCGGGGACAGTCAACGTCGCAGGTCGAGGGCGCGCAGATCTGTCTAGTGACATCCGGAGCCCCCACTCTGACCAGTGCGCTCATATTGAGGGCAGCGTGATGGTGACGGGACGGCCGCTACCGGTCACCGACGACGAAGAAACCGGCGGGTTCTGGCAAGCGGCGGCTCAGCACCGACTCGTCGTGCGCACCTGTAACGTGTGCTCGGCGAACCTGCACCTGCCAAAGTCGTACTGCCATACCTGTGGATCATGGGACGTTCGCTGGCGCGACGTGGAGCCAACCGGTTCCCTCGTCACGTGGACGGTCCTCCATCACTCGATCCATCAAGCGTTCCCCGCGCCGTGCACAGTGGTCCTTGTACAGCTGGACGAGGACCCTGCTGTGCGGTTCGTTGGGCACCTCGACGGAGCCCCCGAGTTGTACGCAGGGATGCCGATGCGGGTCAGGTTCGAAGACATCGAGCCCGGTGTCACTATTCCGCAGTGGGAACAGGACGAGAATGGCAACGCGTCCAATTCCCGAAGAGCAATCGAAGGAGAATCTCATGGGAACGCTTGACGGTAAGGTCGCATTGATCACGGGAGCGGCCCGAGGGCAGGGGCGGTCGCACGCGATCCGGCTCGCCGAAGAGGGCGCAGATATAATCGGCGTCGACATATGTGATCAGATTGGAACCGTCACTTACCCAATGGCGACACGCGAGGATCTCGCAGAAACTGTCGCGATGGTTGAGAAGCTTGGTCGGCGGATGGACTCCCACGTCGTCGATGTGCGCGATGCTGGCGCGCTCAAGGCCGCTGTCGCGGAGGGTGTGGAGTCACTCGGACGGCTCGACATCGTGTTGGCCAATGCTGGCATCATGTTCCAGGGATTGGCTGCAGGCCGAGACGACGAGGCATTCCGGGACGCGGTCGATGTGATGCTCGTCGGAGTGTGGAACACGATCCAAGCGTCGCTACCGACTCTGCTTGAGCAGGGCGACGGTGGGGCCATCGTCATCACCAGTTCGGTGAACGGGCTCAAGGGGATGGTCGCCGGCACGAACGGTGGCAACTTCGGCTACGCTGCAGCCAAGCACGGCGTCGTCGGGTTGATGCGGATGTACGCAAATTATCTTGCGCCGCAGAGTATCCGGGTCAATACCGTGCATCCGACGGGTGTGGACACCCCGATGCTGGTCGGCTTCGATCAGTCTGCTGCTGCTGCGAACCCTGCACTGACCGAGGGGCTCGGCAACCCGATGCCGGTCGCGCGAATCGAGCCGCTCGACGTGAGCAATGCGATCGCTTGGCTCGTTTCGGACGCCGCTCGCTACGTCACCGGCATAACGCTGCCGGTCGACGCGGGTATGTGCAACAAATGAAACAACTGAGGGAACGGCGTCGCAACATAAGAGGATCGGCGGTTGCTCAGCTGCTGCTGCGCGCGGCTGTCGGTGGGACTCTGGTTGCGCATGGTGTTAAGCATGGCCGGTCTCTCGATGGAACCGCAACCTGGTTTCGATCCATTGGATTCCACAAGCCGAGGCTCCAGGCGCGAGCCAGCGCCGTGGTCGAGATCGGTGCGGGCACTGCCCTGATCGCCGGCGCTGGCACGCCGCTTGCCGCCGCAGCTGCGGTGGGGACGATGGCGGTCGCGGCCCGGTCCGTGCACCAGCCCAACGGCTTCTTCATCACCGCAGAGGGTTGGGAGTACGTGGTGAATCTGGCCGCCGCCTCAGTGGCCCTCGCTGGGCTCGGCGCCGGCCCACTCAGCGTGGATCGAGCCTTAGGTTTCACCAAATGCTCGCGTGGGTCGGGCGCGGCCGCACTCGCTGCCGGGTTAGGCCTGGCCGCAGCAGCGTTTCAGCTCAGCGTGTTCTGGCGGCGACCGCAGAGTTCGGCGGCCGATTAACTGTTGCACTCCGACTTCAGTAGAGGGTCGCAATGACCCGATCGTTGGTTCCAGCGGGGTTGTGTCAGTGGTAGTGGGCCAGTCCGGGTTGGGTGGGTGGGATCCATCTCGATCTGACCGTTTGAGTCGGCGATTGACCCGAGCGATGTACTCGGCGACAGCGAACTCGAGGTCCTCGATCGACTTCCGTGACCCTTTGTTCTGGATCACTTCGGTCCTGACCAGCGAATTCAAGGCCTCGGCCGGGGAATTTGGTAGGAGTCGCCGCCGCTGCCAAACGAGGCGGCGACTCCGGCGTCCGCGAGGCGTTGGGTGTAGCGGACCGCCCGATACTGGAGACCGCGAACCGAGATCGGTCGGCAGCTTCGTGGACAACTGCCACCGCCGACCCGCCGAGAGAACACGCCGGAGACGAACGCGGCAACACCCACCCAGCGAACTTTCGGATGTGGATTGTGACGGCAGATCACCAAACAACCTCAAACGGAACGACGCCCAAGACCATGCAGGCCGAGACTGGACCGCGGACCTGACGATGCCGCGGGACTGCCGTGCACCGCGAAGCCGTGGAGGACCAGGTACGGCAGGATGCCAGCGCAGGTCGTGCTCCGCTGGGACACGAGCGCGGACTGCATATGAGGTCGACATCGATGACCCACCGGTAGCCGGGGCGGGCAATTCAAAAGATGTGACCCCGACCCGGTTTCTCGATACGCCGTCAGCATGGACGCTGCCACTGACAGCAGGATTCAATAGCCCTCCGACGTAATCGATTACATGCCTGTCTGCTGCCCACTGAAGTCGAGTACCACTCGACCACGCACACCGCCGGCTTCCAGCAGCCGATGCGCTTCGGCCGCCTGCTCGGCCGGCAAGACTGACGCGACACGTGGGGTGAGGACACCGCTCTCGGCCTGGCGCGCCAGTCGATCCAGCCCCGCTGTGTCGGTGGCGCCATGCCGCACTAAAATCGGATGGACCTTGATTCCACGCTCGGCGGGACCGTTCCAGCCCCGAACCGTTGCCAACCTGCCGCCGTCGGCGATTGCATCGACGATGCGCTCGTTCAGCAGCGCACCATCGACCAGGCCGGGAACACCGTCCGGCACGAGTTCCCGGATGCGTTCGGCGACGTCACTTCCACGCTCCACTATGTCGTCAGCCCCGAATGCACGTACCAGGTCCGCATCTGCGGATTTGGCATCGGCGATTACGCGAAGCCCGTCGGCCTTGGCCAACTGGATTACGTAGCCGCCGACGACTCCTGCGGCGCCGGTCACGGCTACCGTGTCGCTTCCGGACAGTGCAAGCGCGTCAAGGGCGAGGCGAGCCGTCATAGCGTTCATCAGCAGGGTGGACGCTATGGGAAAGTCAATACCGGCGGGCGCGGGCACGACCGACGCAGCGGGCACCACGACCTGCTCGGCGTAGGCGCCGTGCGACCCGTTCGGAACGATCCATTCCGGCACCACCAGGGCTACGACGCGTTGACCGATGTGGAGCCGGTCGTCAACGTCAGGGCCGAGTGCGTCGATCACTCCCGCGGCGTCCATTCCCGGCACGTACGGGGGCCGGCGGCTCCCAGTCTGTCTCCTGCCGGAACGGAGCAGCGTATCGCTCGGATTTACGGCTGCCGCATGCACCCGGATCCTTACCTCACCGGGGCCGGCCTGCGGTTCCGGGAGATCCAGAACCTCCAGCACCTCGGGTCCACCAAACTCAATTACTCCGATAGCCTTCATGATTCACTTGCTCCCTTAGTCGTGTCTACGAGCGATTTGCTGGTGAGGTAGGGAATTCGCTAGATCCACGTTGTTGATCAGAGCGGGTAGCTGAACCGTGCGGAAGCGTCTGCGGGGACGCACCGCGACCAGCCTTCCTGATGCCCCCGCGCTCGCGCGCGGATGTGTCGTTCAGCAGATCTACGCACTCATCGACCGCATGCGATGCCACGTCCAGCGCTTGCGCCGTCTCGAATGTGGTGCCGTAATGGCAAGACTGGTTGGCGATGCGGTTGACCATCGCCACCAACACAGGTGGGTCCTGCCACATCATGCGGCCACCGAGGTGGACCGACACCGGTATGGTCGGCAAGCCACGTTCATACGTCCGGCCCGATTGCGTCGAGAAGCCCCCACTCGAGTGCGGTCGGCGCGTCTAGCGCCTTGCCCGATAGTGCGAGCAGGAATGTCCGCCAACGGCCGATGCGGCGCCGGATGCTGACCGTGCCGCCCGCGCCTGGAATCAACCCCATCCGCACCTCGGGGAGCCGGAACACCGTGCCTGGTGCGGCGATCACCGTCCCCGCGAAGGCGGACAGTTCGATACCCGCGCCGATACACGCGCCGTGCGCGCGGACGACCACTCGGGATTCGAGCTGGTGCAGCAGCCGTCCGGCGCCCGCCAACGTGCGGACGAAGTGTGCGGTCGTGAGGTCCGATGCCGTGCCGAATTCAGCGAGATCTCCGCCGGCGCAGAACGAGGGTCCCGCCCCGGACAGCACCACGCGCGCGATCGTCTCATCGGCGGCGGCGATCCGAAGCGCCTCCACCAGCTCGTCGCGCACCTCACGGCCGTAGGCGTTGCGCCGCTCCGGCCGGTTCAGCGTCAGCAGCAGCTCGTCCCCTGTACGTTCCACGAGCACCGGCGGCTCCGGCGGCGGCGGTGGCAGCGCGCGTGGGCCGCGCATGTCTAGCCAGCGTGCGAATTCTGCTCCGCCCAACAGTGATGAGTAGGCGAACGACTCGACGTCGAGAGCAGGTGCAACGTCCATGGCCGGAATGCGCAGTAGCTGTGCTAGCACCAGCGCCGCTTGCGGATTGGCCTGCGTGGCCGCGCACAGCTGCCCCGAGTCGGCCATCGGATCCGCAGAACCCGCGAGCCATCGGTCGCCGGCGGCGTCCAGAGGGACGAACGTGATGTCCAGGACTGCGGAGAGTTCACGTGCAGTCACACCGAGCGGCCGGGTGGCGACGCCAATCCGCACCCGGTCGGCCGGCGGAAGGACAGAACTCGCACGGTCGAGTTCGACGACTTCGACCGGCTCGGCTATCCTGCCGCCGGCGTCCAGCGATGGCAACCATATACGTTGAGTAACCATATTTTTCACGACAGACACCCTGATGGTCCGACGCGATGCCGTAGTCGATCGCGTGTGGACAGGCGCTCGTCGGGTGGAGCTGGCCGGGTGCCGGCGCCATCACGCCGTGTGGAAAGACGACCTCGACATGCGTGTCGTTCCCTCCGAAGCCGCGCGCCGGCCGCGCGATGGATCGCCATCTCCTGGCCGACGCGCAGCCCGGGCCGGCCGTTCAGTGCATGCTCGACGAGAACGTCGTTCGACCGGACATGATGGCCGCCTCCACCTGCTCGATTTGGCCCGACGAGCACTGAGCCCGCGGTCAGATTCATGTCGCAGGACTTCGAACCGGTCGAGCCTTGCCAAGGTCGGACGTCGACATGCTGCACCGTGTCGTGGTCCACCCGTCTCACCGAGTCGGTTGTCGGGTGCGCGAGGCCGACGTCGGCGATATCGGAGTCGCTGGCCTCCTCGACCGGCGGAGGGATACTGTGCCTGGTCTTTTGGGAGACCGCGGCAACGCCGATCCGGGTAGTCGCGCACGCGTCCCAATGGCTGTCGTAACGGCTGATCACCGCATCTCCCATATCTCTCCGAGCTTGCCGGCCCCTGAGCCGGTTCCACCACAATCACGCTCTACTGCGGTGGAGTCACGGTCCGGTCGCGGAACAGCCCCGAGCCCAAAGCGCGGCAGCACTGGGCCGGTTTCCTACGGACCAGCGACGGCCCCGCAGCTGCCGTCTCGCCTTACTGGTTTCCACCCCGCACGATGATTGCCTTATTCTCGTATTCCTTGGACTCACGCCACTTCTCGAGCAACTGCCGGTACTCGAACGGCCCGCGGCCATACGCGTCGGCCCAGATTGGCCGGCCGTTCTCATACTTGCCTTCGGTGTCGATGTCGCCTTCGTTATTGAAATAGCCAGGCGTGCAGGCGTTGACCGCCTCGACGTTGTATACGAGGTCGTTGGTGGCATCCATCTCGTCGCACCACTCCTGCACCGCGGCCTCAGTGATATCGAGTTTGATGACATCGTCATCGAGCAATTGCTTGATGTTTTTGGCGGCGTGCTTGGCCTGGTCGCCGTAGACGTTGAGCAGGTTAACCGAAATTGCGGATTGCCGCAGCGCCCCGACGACATACATGTTCGGGAAGCCGTGGGCCTGCATACCGTGCACGGTGCGGACTCGCCCAGCCCATGCCTCGGCCAGGGTCACACCGCCAACACCGGTTACGTCGAAGCCGCCCGACTGGCCGGGCGAGACACCTGTCTCGAAGCCGGTCGCGTAGATGATCAGGTCGACTTCATATTCCTTGCCGTCGAAGACCAGGCCGTTGGCGGTCACCTCGTCCACTCCGCGGCCCTGCGTGTCGACCAGATGCACATTCGGCTTGTTGAACGACTGCAGATATGCATCGTGGAAACCTGGACGCTTACAGTGCGTGGCGTACCACGGCTTCAGCGCATCTGCCAGCTCGCTGTCCTCCACCAGCTCGTCGACGCGAGCCCGGATGCGCTCCATTTGCACGATGTCGTTGTCCTCGACCTTAGCCCTATAGGCGGCCATGTCGGGGGTGGATCCGTCGTCGGGCTTCTCCAACGGCGGGATACTCCAGACCTCGGTCCAGGCGTCCTTGACGATCTTCTCGACCGGGAGGCCCATCAACTGGGCTTCAAAGTTGTCAGCGCGGCGCTGCTGCCAACCTGGTTCCTGGCGGGTATACCACTCCTCGTCCGTCGGCCCGTTGCCACGCGGCCCGACGATCGTTGGAGTGCGTTGGAAAAGAAAGGTCTCAGCGGAACTCTCAGCCAGGTGCGGGAAGGCCTGCAAAGCCGTCGGTCCAGTTCCGATGAGCGCAACGCGCTTGTCGTTGAGATTGGCGAGATTACCCTTGGAGTCGCCGCCCGTGTAGTCGTAGTCCCAGCGGCTCGAGTGGAACCAGTGACCTTCGAACTTCTCGATCCCTGGAATGCCCGGCAGCTTGGGTCGGTGTAGAACTCCACCGGCCCCGAGGACGACGAAGCGAGCACGGATCTCGTCACCGCGGTTGGTCGTGACGATCCAGCGCAGTTCCTCCTCATTCCAGGTCACGTCCTTGACGATGGTCTGGAAGATGGCTTTCTCGTAGAGATTCCAGCGCTTGCCGATCGATCGGGCGTAGTCGAGGATTTCCTCACCCGGCGCGTACCGAATCGACGGCATGTAGCCCGTCTCTTCCAGGAGAGGCATGTACACATAGGACTCGGTGTCGCAGGCGACCCCGGGATAACGGTTCCAGTACCACGTGCCCCCGAAGTCCGAGGCCTTGTCGATAATCGCGAAATCGTCGACGCCCTCCTGACGCAGGCGAACGGCCGTTAGTTGCCCCGACCACCCCGCACCAATAATGGCGACCTCGGTCTCCGTCGTGATCGGGTCGCGCGGTGTTACCTCGTGGACGAATGGGTCCGCCTCAAGGTCTGACCCGATCTCGACTCGAAGATACTGGGCCATGCCCTCCGCACGGATCCGCTTGGCACGCTCCTCGGCGTACTTCTGAGCGATTTCCTCTTTGTTGGTCATCCATATGCCCTTTCTTTCAACTACGAATGGCAGACTGCTCCGAGTTGGCGACGTCTTTGAGGCAACTCGCTTTACGCGGACGACACCGAACCGCCGGCCGGGGCGTGTAGTTGGCATGGAGCCCTGCTACGCCGGGACGATCAGGTTGATCCGCGAATCGACCGCAGCCCTCCACGACCGGTGGCGCGCCGCCTGCTGAGACCCTTGAACGGCTTCGCACGCGATGTGACGGGCGTCTCCATGATTCTTGCATCCAGGATGCCGACCCGCAAGAGTCAACCTCCGCGGGCACTCAAGATGAGGGGTCCGCAAAGGCATTTCGAGGAAATCGGATCCACGCGTCGTCTCAGAAATGACACCGACGCACCGACCCCAAGCAGTCAAATCGAGCCCTGAAGACGGCGTAGACGATCTACGAAGCAGCAGAGCTCGAGTGCAAACTGCGGTGAAGTCGTCCGCATCGACGAACACGACCTCGATTACGGGACCCGGTCTCCTGGTCCCGTTCGGGCCGAGGTGTAGATCGCCCCGTCGACCTACTACCCCGCCAACTCCCAACCCCAACCTCCCGGAGGCGGGTCCGCGAGACGGAAACCGCATCACGAGATTCAACGCGTGCACGCCGAGAACTACGGCGTCTCCGGTTCCCGAAAATGCACGCAGAGTTGAACCACCGAGCGGCCGATCCATGCAGAGGGCCGCGGGAGGGGATTCAGAGGATCGCTGCGGATACACCCAACCCAATGCTGGGCCGGTCGCTACAAGAGACGCGCCACAGGGTCATGCCGAATCAAGTTGCCGTGAATCAACTTTCGACGAGCTCACCTTGGCAGGGGGATCCTGGAGCACGACAGCCGCTATAACCGCGGCTACACCAAGCATGAGGCCTAGGCAGGAGAATCCGATCTCCGGGCTTGTGAGGTCGCTGATCCAGCCGACCACATAGGTCGCGAAGAACCCGGACAGTGCGCCGGTCATATTGATGAACCCGATGCCAACCGTCAGCACGGACGCCGCGACCATCCAGCTTGGGAACGCGTAGAAGAGCGGGACGGCACTCTGCGCGCCGGCGACAACGATACAGAGCAGGATCAACTGGGCAGCGGGTCGTCCAGTAGCGACCGGGCCGACCAAGAGTGCGAGAGCCGCGACGGCCAGTAGTATGACCAAGAGCGTGCGAAATCTACCAGTGCGATCGGCGAGACCCCCCAGAATCACCCCGGCAATCCCGCCGACGACGAAGGGGATGCTGGACAGTAGGCCCACCACTAGAGGGCCGTTCCGAGCATCGAAGCTCTGAACGACGGTCGGGAGCCAGAGCGGGATCGCGCTGGTTCCACCACCAACCAGACCATAGATAAGCATCAGCAACAGGATCCGGCGGTTGAACAAGGCCCGCATGAAGCTCACTGGTTCGTCAACAGGGTTGCGGTTCCGTTCCGCGGTGAGCGCCTTCTCGAATTCATTGCCCTGCCGTGTGGGCAGCCAAAAGACCTTACTGGGTCGGTCGTTGTAGAACAGCAGCCAGAGCACTCCCAGGACCACGGCTGGCAAGCCCTGAATTAGCAGCACTGTTCGCCACGACATAAATTGGAGCATCAGCCCGGTTATGGGTGCGGTTAGAACGCTCGCGGCGAAGCTGAAAACGAAGAAGCGCGTATTCGCCCGACCACGCTCACGCTCGAGGAACCAGCGGGCGATCAGCACGTACATGAGCGGATGGAATGCGGACTCCCCCATACCAACTATGAACCTCGCTATGAGCAACTGTCCCTCACTGGTCGCGAAGCCGCCCAGGGACGAAGCCGCGCCCCAGACAAGAAGGCATGTGGCCAGGACCCATCGCCCCCCGAACCGAGAGACAAGAATGACGAGCGGGATCTGGAAGACGACAGCACCGATAAAGATGATGCTACTAATCAGGCCCGCATCGGAGAGGGTGAGGCCGAGGTCCTTCGAGATCGGGCGAAGCAGCAGCGAGATGTTCGTCCGGTCCAGGTTCAGCATGAACATCCCCATACCAAGCAGTGGAATGATCACGTACCAGCGGCGTGGCGCCAGCTCCGGGATAGTGGTTGCGTGTGGTTGCATCATGGCGCCTCGGATTCCTTAATGCGGGGCACTCAAGCCCGTGTCGCGGGCGTTCGGACCCAGCGTGCAGTAAAGCCGTGAGTTGGATGTCTGAGTTGGCCCGTCGTTTTCGGGTAGCACGACCTAGGCGTGGTGGGTCCCGCGGACGCGTAGGAAAGAACCCTGGCGTTCTCAAAGCGACCTTCACAGGTGCAGGCTGCCACCGGTGCGCCGTCCAGCTGGAATGGGAACGTTGTGTTTCGCCCGTTTCCCATATCAGCCGGACGTGTCAAGTAGATGCCTTCTTTCGAGAACGAACACTGCTGCTCACCTCTCGCACGTTCCGGGGTTCGCTGTTGTACAGAACATTCGGAGTAGACGTCATGATGGTTCGCGACGTCGGCACCGAGGTGCTGCGGCGGCCGCCCTGCCGATCAACAAAATGACACCGCCTGCACTATCGACCCGCAATCCGAAACTTCGCCACGCCACATTCCGAGCTGACCCGAATACTTGTGGAGCGGAGCAGGCACAGAACTGAAACAGCCCCACTACACCACCCTCTCGAGTAAGCTCCCTGGAGGTTAGGCCAGGTGCACATGCGCGTCAAGTAGCCTATAGATGCCACTTTTCTTCCGGCGTGGAATTCCGCATAGCAGGTCACGGCCTGCGGCCGCGACCTGCAAGACGGTGGCTGGGGCGATTTGATCGCGTCCACTTCCGCAGCGAGCAGACGCCGACGCACTATCGCCATCAGCCGGTTTTGTCCTCTTCGGCGGGAAGTTGGGGCACCACCACCCTGTTTACAACTCCCCCAGTAGCCGTGAATTCACGTAGCAGCAAGACGTGGGCCGATCCTTCAAACTCGGCGCCGCTCGCTCTGCTTGACTAACCCTCCGTACCGCCCCGTTCTCGTCCGCAAGTCGCGCCTGACACATCGAGTCGGCCACGGCGCTCACGCTCACCCACTCCCCGACTCGACCAAGCGATGCCGGCAACGCTTGGTACCACCGGAAGGGGGCTGGACGCATTCAATACACAGCACAAGGACTAAACATAGTTGCTGCACTGTATATTTCAACAAAGAAGACGATCCGGCGGGTCCACTCCCGCGCCGCATATGCTCGGTTCCACCGCCTGGCGCCGCCCCGGGCATGACGAATGCCCCGCAAAATGCGCGGCTCTCGCATGAGAGCTCCTCCACGCATCCGCCCCACCGTCTACCTACCGCCCCCTTGCACCCCGTGAGGCATCAGGACTCCCGAGAATTACCCGCATCCTTCGCGGATACTCGCCATGATCAACCCCGAGTCCGTTTGTGACACAACAGCACCAATGGGTGCATCTGTATCGCTCGAGGCGAACAACCTTCCGCGATGACTCACCGCATACACGGCCAGCCCACACGCAATGGGGCGAGATCAGACTGTGGACATCGCATCAGAATCGGTCACCACACCAGCACCGGCGCCCCGCCTGTGCAACCTGACGGCGGCGCCCGCCTGCACAACCAGGCGATTCCCGTGGCACTGCCACCAAAAAATGGCACACATAGGCTAGTTGACACTTATATGCAACTTGTCCTAGCCTCGAGAGAGCTCAGCTCGGCCAAAGGAGGTGGGGTTCTGAAGAGCTCACGTCGACCCCTGGAGCGGCCTCGCCGCGGTGCGGCCGTGCGATCCAATCGGGTGGAGCCAACATCGACCCACGCATGGCCGTAGAGGAGGTCTCACCAACAAGGTGACCATATGACCAGACGAGGTCGCAGCTCCAAATCACCCATCCTCAACTCCAGGGCCGCGCATGTAATGGCGTCGATGATTTCGACCTCGACAGATGACCGCGTCCACAAGTGCGAGCACACCTTGGTCGGAATTGTCATGAGTCGAGACGCATCCGCAATTCGTGCACCCCCGATAGATTTCGGTCACATGGTGAAACGTCCGAATGACCTACAAATTCAACCGAATTCCGGTATTGCGCAAAATAAGACTGAAGTCGAAGTGCGTAATCCTGTGATCCACCTTTTGGAAAGGGAGAAATAATGTCAGGACGCGTGGAGGGCAAAGTAGCCCTGATCACTGGCGCAGCACGCGGCCAAGGTCGTTCGCATGCGGTCCGCCTCGCCGAGGAAGGCGCAGACATTATCGCTATCGATGCTTGCGCCCCGATCGAGACGGTGGACTATCCCGCGCCGACGCTCGACGACCTCGCCGATACTGTAAAGCTCGTCGAGAAGCTCGGCCGCCGCATCATTGCCACCCAGGCCGATGTGCGTGACATCGACGCCCTTCAGACTGCGGTCCGCAGCGGAGTCGCCGAGCTCGGCCGACTCGACATCGTCATCGCCAATGCCGGCATCGCCACCCACGGCTCCGTCGTAGAACAGACCGAGTTGCAATGGGACACCATGATCGATGTCAATCTCAAGGGCGTGTGGCACACCGCCAAGGCGGCCATTCCCGCCATGATTGAGGCCGGTAACGGTGGATCTATCGTGATTACCAGCTCCCTCGTCGGGCTTAAAGGATTTCCCAATTGTGTGAGCTACTCTGCGGCCAAGTTCGGCGTCGTCGGCATCGCACAGGTGCTTGCGCATGAATTGGCACCACACAAGATTAGGGCCAACACGGTACATCCAACAAACGTGCATACTCCAATGCTCGACAACGAGGGCATGTATCGGATATTCCGGCCTGATTTGGAGAACCCGACATTCGAGGACGCCAAAGATGGCTACAGTTCCATGAATATCTGGCCAATGCCTTGGGTGGAGCCAATCGATATTTCCAATGCCGTGCTCTGGCTTGCCTCGGACGAGGCCCGGTACGTCACAGGAATAAGTCTGCCCGTCGATCTCGGAGCCAGTGTCAAGTAATCGGAACTCCTCGTCAGACTCAGAAGGGCGGACTCATGCCTGAACAAGCATCGTCTCCACAATCCAACCGCACGGCTACCGGTCCGCGGCGTCGTGCCGTCGTGATCGGAGGTAGCGTCGCTGGCTCCCTCGCCGCCGCCGCGCTTTCCCCACACTTCGATGACGTGGTCGTGCTCGATCGGGATTCGTTCCCTGGAACACCTGCCCAGCGCAAAGGAGTACCGCAGGGACATCACTTCCATGCCTTGCTGGCAGCCGGTCGTCAGGCGATCGACAAGTTGTTGCCGGGGTTCTCACACGAGATGCTCCGCCTCGGTGCGCACAAGGTGTCGGTTACATCCGACATCCGGTTTCGGCAACGCTGCGGCTGGATGCCTCAGTCAGAGAGCGACCTTGAAGTGGTCCTAGGAAGTCGACCACTCATTGAGTGGACGATCCGATCCCTCGCCTCCGCGCTTGACAACGTCGACTACCGCGAAGGAACCGAGGTTGTCCGCCTGCGGGAGTCAGACGGTCAGGTGACCGGCGTGGGCGCACGGCTCCTCGGCAGCGAAACCGAGTTCGAGCTGGACGCCGACTTGGTAGTCGACGCATGCGGTCGCCGATCCAAGGCGCCTGATTGGTTCGAAGCGATGGGCTACCCACGTCCCTCCGAGACGACCGTGAATGCGCGCTGGGGATACGCCAGCGTCTTCGTGCGCGTCCCCTCGGATTGGGCGCCCGGGTTCAAGGCACTTTACTGTCCGCCGTTGGGCCATGGCGCGCCAGAGGGCGGGGCGGCGACCCGAGGATGCGCGATGTGGGTTCAGGAGGGCGAAGATCGCTGGATCTTCACCGTTCAAGGGTCGGCCGGCGACTACCCACCTCGCAGCGAGCAGGAACTGCGAGAGTACATCGCGACCATCGGCGTGCCCGAGGTCGACGCTGCACTTGCGAAGTTCACCTTTCTCGGCCCCGTGCAGGCGTGGCGGGACACGACGAATCGGCTGCGAGACTATGCGAATCTGTCGCGACGCCCGGAGAACTTCGTGGTCATCGGCGACGCCGCAGCAGCCTTCAATCCTGTCTACGGCCAGGGTATGACGGTTGCGGCGCTGAGCGCTTCGACCCTGCAGACTGAACTCGCAACTCTCAGTCTCGGGACAGGCCGGGAACTCGCCGGCTTCGCGGAGCGATTCCAAAAGCAGCTCGATGCGACAGTCAACTACTGCTGGTCCGCATCGACAACGCAGGACTACCGCGTCCCTGGCGTGGAGGTCCTACGCGACGGTGTGCTGCAGGAGGTTTCGGTCGATGAAGCCGACTTCTCCGACAGGCTGCTCGCCTATGTCTCCACGGATCCGACGCTTTATCGCAAGTTCATGGAGACCACCCAGTTGGTTCGCTCGCCAGAATGGCTACAGAGCGAGGCGGTCGTCTCGGCAATCAAGGAGAACTGGGACGAGCTCGGGAAGCTGATCTTGTCATGACCGCAGTACTCGCCACCTCAGGACAGGTATTCGGAGACCGCCATGAAATCTAGCCCGTTCAAAGTCGCGGTTCCTGAGCACGAGCTATCTGACCTCAAAGACCGACTGTCCCGTACCCGGTGGCCCGACCAGATTCCGGGCTCCGGTTGGACTTATGGCACGGACCTGCAGTACCTGCGCGAGCTGTGTTCGTACTGGCAGAACACGTTCGACTGGCGCAAGACCGAGGATCGATTGAATGAATGGCCCCAGTTCGTCACGACGATCGACGGGCAACAGGTCCACTTCCTTCACATCCGTTCGCGTGAGCAAGGGGCCACTCCGCTGCTGCTGCTACATGGGTGGCCCGGATCTGTATTGGAGTTCATCGATCTCCTAGGCCCGCTCACCGATCCCGTCCGGTATGGCGGGCGACCGGAGGACGCCTTCGATGTCGTCTGCCCCTCGCTGCCAGGATTTGCGTTCAGCGGGCCCACCACAGAGCCCGGGTGGCACGTCGGCCGGATGGCCGCAGCCGTGGCGACGCTGATGGAGGAGCTCGGTTATCCGCGGTATGGCGTACAGGGCGGCGATTGGGGAGCAACGATCGGCACCCATTTGGCAACTCTGATGCCCGATCGAATCGTTGGCCTGCATATCAACCTAGTGGTCACTGGCGGGCCTCGCCCTGAAGACGGCGAGCTGAGCGCCGAGGAAGCTGAGCTACTTGAAGAGGCCGCCGCCTTCAACGCGTCTGAAACCGGCTACATCGCCATTCAGAGCACCAAGCCGCAGAGCCTCGCCTATGGGCTTACCGACTCACCGGCCGGACTTGCCGGTTGGATGGTCGAAAAGTTCCGTGCGTGGACCGATTGCGACGGAGATCTCGAGTCTGTTCTGGACCGCGACCAAATACTCGGTGCTATCACCACTTACTGGCTTACCCGCACCATCGGCTCATCGGCGCGGATCTACTACGAATCGCTGCACGCCGGCGTGGGCGGCCCCTCGGACACTCCTGTAACTGTGCCAACCGGATGTGCACTATTCCCACGCGAGCTTTACCGGCCTTCGCGCCGCTGGGCTGAGCGCCACTATCTCGATATCCGTCGCTGGAGTCACCTGCCGCGCGGTGGTCACTTTGCTGCGCTGGAGCAACCCGATGCATTAACAGCCGAGATCCGCTCCTTTTTCGGCTCCCTTCGCTTGCCGTCTTGATCGAGGAAAGATCACCAATGAAGACCGACCTGAATGCTTCTCATCGCCGTCCCGGTGCCCCGGAATTGGATCAAGAACTCGTAGTCTCCGATCGGCGGACGGTCGCAGATGATGTGGTCCTGCTAACTTTGCGCGCTCCCGACGGCGGTCCACTGCCTCGGTGGCTACCGGGCGCTCACGTCGACTTGGTTCTAGACGGCAGGATGATCCGCCAGTACTCCTTGTGTGGCTCGCCCGACGACTCTCGGAACTGGCAGATTGCCATCTTGCGGGAACCACAAAGCCGAGGGGGCTCGCATTATGTTCACGACCACCTCGACGAGGGTCAGCATGTGCGAGTTCGAGGACCTCGCAACAACTTTACCCTCGTCGAGGCCGAACGCTATCTGTTCATTGCCGGAGGAATCGGGATCACACCAATCCGGGCAATGCTCACCGCAGCGCACGCGGCGGGAGCCGAATGGAAGCTCCTCTACGGAGGACGCACCCGCAGATCGATGGCATTTCTCGACGAGTTGGGCGCTGATGTCGAGAAAGGACTCGTGCACATCTGCCCGCAGGACGAGTACGGACTTCTTGACATCAATGCTTTCCTGGGCACGGCACGTGCGGATACCGCGGTATACAGCTGCGGGCCGCAGCCGCTGCTCGCCGCCGTCGAAGCCGCATGCGCGAGTTGGCCACGTGACGCGCTCCATGTCGAGAGGTTCCACGCAGCACCTACGGCGCCCAAGCCGACTTCGACCTTCGAGGTCGAGCTCCGCCGCACGGGCAAGACGGTGACTGTTGACGCAAACCAGTCCATACTTGACGCTGTCGAGCAAGCTGGCGCCGATGTCCTGTCCTCCTGCGGGGAAGGCACCTGCGGCACGTGCATGGTTCCGGTAATCGAGGGGACACCGGACCACTGCGACTCCATTCTCACCGAGTCCGAGCGACAATCCGGCAGCCAGATCTTGCCGTGTGTGTCGCGATCACTCAGCCCAGTCCTGGTGCTCGACCTTTGAGCTTGCATAACCTCGATTCACCAATGAGGTAGCACCGTTTCTGTACTGGGAGTTGGATTCCCACGAAATCAGATCAAGGTCTGAAGGTATGCTCGAGTACACATTGCAGAGGTTCACTGCCGACTGGGTGTGGCGCGATGATCGGTCGTGAACCGCACCATCTCCGTCAGGGGTTTCAAGTTGGAGTCGCGGGGGCACTTGTTCGAGGATTCGGACTTCGATCACAGCCTTGACCGCCGGAATAGTGTGCACTGCCAAACGGCGCGGGCAGTACTGGAGTCGCCGGTCCCCGCCGGCGTGCATGAGGCCGGGGCGGATCTCGGCGAGCTTGAGCGGTTCAGGTCAAGACGTGATCGACGCGATGCTTGCTCGTCGCCGACTTGGTCGCCCCGGCGGGTGCAGAAGCACGCACTGCGCCGGATCTGGACAAGGCTGATCGACGAACTTGGCTTGCTCGTACTCCTCGTGGCGGGAGGGGCGGACGCTCGTCTTGGGCACGCCGAAATTACCTTTTGGAAATCGGCGGAGGTCGACCAGAGCCTCCGACCCGGTTTGCCGCTGGACCAATGGTTTTCGCACTTCGTCTCGGCCAGTTCGTCATGCTACGAACCAAGGCTGGAGGACTCTTGTGCTCTCGCTACAGCGGCTAACCATTTTGTATCGGCTCGTGCGACTGCGATATTCGTAAGGATCCTTTGGATCCAAATGGTGCGGCGTGTGACCAGATGGGCGCACGCGACCGCCGCATGAAGGATGAGCAACGGCATTTGGAGAGCTCCTAGGTCTGCAGCGAGGTGCCGAGCCGGGACCTCGGATACGTTGAGAACGGGTGATCAGAAGGCCGCATCCTAAACCAGGCAGACCGCCAGAAGACCTCCAGCACAGGCCACTAAGCGGCCGCGGGAGTCGGCCAACTCCGCAAGGCTCAGAAGGGCCATGAGGAGTAGGGTTCAGCGAACAAGTTCTCGCAACACCTTCTTGGAGACCTTCCCGTACTCCGACTTGGGAAGTTCGGACCAGAAGAGATACTTCCGCGGAAGTTTGTACTTAGCGACGTGTTTTGATAGCCATTCGGCAACCTGCTCGGCAGCGGGACTGTGCCCCGGCAAGGCAACGCAAACCGCGACGCCGATTTCCCCCCACTGCTCGTCCGGAATTCCGACGATCGCGACCTCGTGCAATTGTGGGTGCTGTACCAGCTGTTCTTCGACCTCTCGCGGGTAGATATTGTGCCCGCCGGAGATGTACATGTCCGACGCGCGGCCGGTTACATACAGGCAGCCGCGCTCGTTGAAATACCCGATGTCGCCCGTGAGGAACCATCCGTTCCGGAACGACGCATTGTTGGCAACGTCATTGTTGAGGTACCCCGCGAAGACGGGTAGGCCCGCTGCGCAAATCTGTCCCTGCGCGGTCGGCGGGAGAAGATTGCCGTCGTCATCTTGGATGGATAGTTCGACACCGGTTCGGGGGTACCCGGCGGGGCCAAATCCTGTCTGCCCGGCTGGTTCAGAGTCGTGGTCCTCCGGCGTCAACACGGTCATACACCCGGTTACCTCTGCCATCCCGTAGTACTGAACCAGTTTGTTGCCGATTACCTCCTGCGCGTGTTCACGATCTTTCATTGTGATGGGAGCACCGCCGTAGAGGACGTACTTCAGAGACGAGTGGTCGTTGTTGCGGGCCGCCTCGGATTCAGTCAGGCGTTTCAGGATCGTGGGCACGGTGAACATGTTCGTCACCGAATGTCGCTCCACGAGATTCCACACGTCCGCAGGGTCCATCGGATGTGAATTTGCCAGTACGGTGGTCGCCCCACGCGCAGTTTGGCACAACAGGTGGGTTCCAGCGCCGTGCGACAGAGGTGCGATCACCAGCGACACGTCGTGTTGCGTAGTGGCCGGGACCAAATCCGCCAGTCGGTTGGTGATGATGTAGCCCAGGGAGTGGTGTGTGAGTACCGCTGCCTTCGGGCTGCCACTGGTTCCGGACGTGAAGAAGTACCATGCAGCCTGGTCCTGGGACACAGTCGCGTCCGGGAACGGAGCACCGCCGCGCCTCTCGATGACGCCAACGTCGTCCGTCGACCCGTCGCCGTCGATAACCAGGTGTCCTAGCGAGAGGAGACCAGTGGCCTGCACAGCGGTGACGTGCTCGGCGAAGTCACGGTGGGCTACCATTATCACCGGCCTGGATGTCTGCGCCATGGTCACCACTTCAGCGGGACTGCTGCGGAAGTTGATCGGGACAAGCACGCCGCCAGCACGCCACACCGCATACATCACTTGGACCTGCTGAATACTGTTCGGCGACTGCACAAGTACCGGATCCCCGGACCGGAGCCCCCGGGCAGCAAGTTCCCGAGCGATTCTGTCCACCCGGTTGTCAAACTCTTGCCAGGTGAGGGACTCCGGCCCAGAGATGATGGCTGTGCGAGATGGATACCTCCTCGCCACCTGCCGCAGGTAAACTGACATGTTTACTGCGTTGGTTCTGTACTTCGTCACTGGTAACCTCTTTCGTCCCTCTGCCAGTTCTCGATCGTGTTGCCAAACACGGTTGGTCACCGTCCTGAGGACGGGCGGCAGTTCATGTTGCGCTCACGGCGGTCATCCGCGGCTCGAAGAATTCGACATGAAACCTGACCCTGCCCTTGCGGATAGCATTCCGCTCAGATCTCATGCGTCAATATGGGTCTGGGGCAGGTTGTCCGAATGGGGCCGGCCTCCCCCAGTGGCACGTCCGACTCGACGCGATAGTTGAGAACACTCGAGCTACGACTGCTCCGTGACAGATGTTCGCCGGACAAGCTGGTTGTGCGCCTCGGCGCCACCACCCGGACCGCAATGGCTGTGGACTGCAGCCATGTGCACCGGGGTGACATCGGGTGTAGTCGCCTTCTCCCGCCTGATCTCCGCTTTGCGAGTCGACCGGAATCGATCGATTGACGATTGTGGACTTTCCTCACCTAGCGTGCCAAGGGGTCGTGCATCGCGAAGCGCCTGGGTATTGCGGTGCCCATGTTTCCAGGCTGCCCACCGCCTCGATCAATTTCCCAAGGATGCTTCTAGAGCTGTCGGTGGCGTCCTGCGAGTTTCACAGCTCGTTCCTAATATCCTGCTGAAGTACAGTTTTCCAGATGTCCTTCCCGACCGGCTTGTCTTTCTCTTCCAGGAGATGGGCAACGAGGCCGGCTGTGCGCGAGACCAGAGTGATGCCCCTGGCCATGGCCAGCGGGAGTCCCATCGCCGCGATCGAGGCTCCGACAGCCCCCGCAGCGTTGATCGGTAGAAGTCGGCCGGACTCATGTCTTGTTTCGTGCTCAATGGCATCCAGCAGCTGCCAGTGCCGGTCGTAGTACCCCAGCTGCCGGGCAAGTTCACGTAACCGTCCAACCCGCGGATCGCCGTTGTGATGAATGTTGTGGCCCAAGCCGTAAAGGACCTGACCATCTCGTCTCCTGTGATTCACCAACGTTCTGGCGGTTTCGGAGATCATCGTCTGTGTCGGGTACTCGGGCAGGTCGGTAGAGGCTTCGATCAACATCTGTCCGGCGTCCTGCATCGCACCGAGGAACACCGAACCTGCGCCCAGCAACCCTGCCGCGACCGCGGCCTGTGGCGCCTCTGGTGCCCCCAGGTAGGTTAGCCGAGCGGCAATGGAGCTAGGCGTGAAGCCGTGGTCCATAACTGAGACCATGAGGGCATTGAGCATGGTCTTCTCTGAATCAGTTGGTGCTCGGCCGCAAGACGTCAACATCATCATGTCGATGAAGTCGACGTGGCCGATCAGATCATCGGCCAGGTCGTAACCACGAACTGTGATTCGCGCAGTTGTAGTTTGGCCGATCTCGGTCTCGATCATGTGTGCTCCTTCACGGCTCGCTTCCTCGGAAGCATGTAATAACGAGCTACAGCCGACCTGTGTGTACGGTGAAGTCCGACGCGGACATTTGTGTGCCTCAAATCAAGTGGAGCTCAACTATTTAGAGGACAACACCCGCAACCTTGTGCTCGATGATGTCGTCGTAAGCGAGACCGAGTTCAAGAAGGATTTCGTCGGTATCGGCGCCGTGCTCGGGCGCCGGGGAGAGCGGGTAGGAAGTCTCCTCGAACTGCCACGGTGACGCCGCGATCGTCATTTTGCGCGACCCGTCGTCCACCTCGGTGAGGTAGCCGTTGGCCAGCACCTGTGAGTCCTTGCTGACTTCGTAAGTGTTCTGAACGGTCGACCACGGTCCGCCGAAATCTGCAAGTTGGACCCGAACCTCTTCCAATGTCACCCGGCCGAATACTGCGTCCAAGGCCGCGGTGCATTCACGACGGTTCGCTGCCCGCGCCGAGGAATCGACAAAGCGAGGGTCCACGGCAAGTTCCGGGATCCCGAGACACTCACACAGCTGACCAAAGTGGCGGTCCGACTGCAGCAAGGACAGCTTGACGAACCTGTCATCTTGCGTGCGGTAAGCCAGTGACACTGGGTTCGAGTTGTCCTCTCGCAACGTCTTGTGAAGCGGCCCGCCGCGCTGAGCTGCGGCGATAATGGCGGGAGAGTTGTTCCAGACAGCAACGTTCAACAGCGACACGTCCACCACCGGCGCATTCCCGGTCCGCTCGCGATGTAGTAGACCAGCCGCAATCGCGCCTGCGAAAGTGACGGCTGCCGGCAGATCACCCAGCGCAGGGCGCATCGGCGTTGGCTGTGCGGCACCACCTGGCGTGAGGTTGTCGGCCGCGCCTCCTCGTGCCCAGAAGGAAGTGCCATCGAATCCAGGCACGTTCCGGTCATCTCCTGCGGGACCGTAGCCGCTTCCCCGCGCGTAGACGATTGACGGGTTCATGCTCCGGATGTCGTCGACGTCCACATGGAGCCGTTTACGGCTTTCAGGCAACAGGTTCG
Organism: Rhodococcus sp. G6(2025); assembly: GCF_058628105.1. Taxonomy (NCBI): domain Bacteria; kingdom Bacillati; phylum Actinomycetota; class Actinomycetes; order Mycobacteriales; family Nocardiaceae; genus Rhodococcus; species Rhodococcus sp. G6(2025). The sequence goes on along the minus strand of NZ_CP179752.1, from coordinate 222,215 downwards.
TCAGAAACACATCCGCCGTCGCCACAAGCCGGCAGAGGAGAGCGTAACCTTTGTCCGTGCTGCCGTCGAGGCCGATACTGCGCTTTCCACGGTTGGTCTGCTGCATCAGCGGCGCAAACGGCTCATCGCCGACGCTCAAATCTGTGACCACGAGCTCACGCTGCGGGTCGGGCCGTTCCGGGAGCTCGATCTTAATGACGTCCGCACCCCAGTCCGCGAGGATCGCTCCCGCTGAGGGAACGAACACATAGGAGGCCAGCTCGACCACGCGGATACCTTCAAATACCTTCATCGGCTAGTTGACTCCTGTATGGCGAGAAAATTTGATTGGAATGATCAGGGCTGCAGCGGATAACCGATCACGCGGACGTCAAGGTATTCTTCGAAGCCGGTCAGACCCCATTCTCGACCGAGACCGCTTTGCTTCATTCCGCCGAACGGGGAGTCTCGGGCGACCCATGTCGCGCCGTTGACTTCCATGGTTCCCGTACGCACCTGCTTTGCCACTGCCATCGCCCGCTCGTCCGATTCCGACCACACCGCCCCGGATAGCCCGTACACAGAGTTGTTCGCAATCGCTACGGCTTCCTCCTCGGTGTCGTAGGGGATCACCGCAAGGACAGGGCCGAAGATCTCTTCCTGTGCGATCGTCGCGTTCGGATGCACGTCGGCGATCACGGTGGCCTCGACGAAATAGCCAGTCCCGGCATCATTCGGCACACTGCCACCGGTGACGACACGTCCACCCTCGCCGCGCGCCTTCTCGATGTACTGCAGCACCCGCTGCTGGTTCGCGCGACTGATCTGAGGGCCCATCTCGGTATCCGGGTTACGTGGATCCCCCCAGACAACCTGCGGACCTACATCGGCAGCGACCTCCAGACCGAACTCGTACTTCGCCCTCGGCAGGAGTAGGCGCGTTTGGTTCGTGCAGGCCTGTCCGGAGTGGCGCGCGATTCGCGGCACGCTGGACCGCACGACAGCTTCGACGTCGGCGTCCTCGAGCACAATGCTGGCGGACTTGCCGCCGAGCTCGAGTGCGACCTTCTTCACACGCTCCGCGGCCGTGGCCATGATCCGCCTGCCGACCGGCGTCGATCCGGTGAAGGAGATCATCTCGACCGCCGGGTGGCTCACCAACGCCTCACTCGTCGCCGTGTCCGAGCTGGTGATGACGTTGAACACGCCCGGCGGAATGTCGGTCTCTTCAACGACTAGCTGACCCACAAGGTTCGCGGTCCACGGCGTCAGTGGCGATGGCTTCAGCACGACGGTGTTGCCTGCCGCTAGCGCGGGACCAACCTTCAGGCAGAGCTGTTGTATCGGGTAGTTGTACGGCGTGATCAGTGCGACGACACCCCACGGCTCACGGATCAACAGCCGCGACGACTGGGGTGTCATTGCCGGGTGTGGTCGCAGGATTTGCTCGAAGTGGTAGCTCTCGGCCAACTCGATCCAGTCGGTGAGCTCGTCGACTGGTGATTCCAGCTGGAGTTTCTTCGTCATGGATACTGGGCAGCCCACCTCGGCTACCAGGATTTCCCGCAGCTCCTCGAGGTGGCGGTGCAGCGCCTCGCGGAGCTGCCCGATGCAACGCGCGCGGAAGGCGTGGTCCTTGGACCATGAGGTGCCGTCGAAGGCACGCCGAGCCGCGGCAACAGCTGCTTCCACATCCTCGGCGTCGGCGTCCGGCGTTTGCCCGATCTCCGTCTCTCGATACGGATCAATGTTGGCAAAGGTCTTGCCTGAACGAGCGGGAACCAACCTGCCGTCGATCAACAGTTGCGGGGTGAACGCTTCCGGCATGCGCGCCTCTCCTCTGGGTCCTCAACACCAGCATGCAATTGCATCCAGGATACATTGATCGTATTGCGGCGAGGTTCACGGTGTCAACGCCCGCGGAGCACAGAGACATGGGCCGGTCTCGGAAGGTATTCTCCCGCTTCGCTTTACGGACAGTATGCCTCACGCATCGAGGAGATCGAAGATGCTCGGGCGGTAAGCGTGCCGCTCTGATCCAACGCACACGACCCGGCTGGACAGGCGTTGCCCCGTCGAGCGTCGAGACTCCTAGTGAAGGCGGCGCAACGTTCAGGCCGGCTGTGTTCGATACGACGCGCGTTCTATTCCACACAGCACTGCAAAACAGTTCTCGGCCAACCCTTTGCCGCACTGACGGTCCACGCGCTTCTGCTGGGCCCGGTACGGCCGTAGGCTGACTCGGCGCGGCCTCGTGGGCCGCCGACTCGCAGCAGCCTCTTCAACGATCCCGATCCGGCAATCTTGATCGCGTCGCGAACCGGTACGCCTCCCGAACACTCGACCCCGCAGCAGTGGTGGCACTAATAGGCATGTTGACATCAATAGGCGACTTGTCGTAGCATTTGGCCTAGTTCTATTCCGGAAGAGGTGGGGTCTAGATGACCGTTTCAGTTCCGTACCCGCTCCCCATTCGCCAAGACGAAGTACTCGCGTCGGTTCTCGAACACGACTTCGCCGAACTTCGGGAGCATGGACCAATTGTCCGGGCGGCGTTCCCTTTTGGTGGTGAGGGCTGGATCGCACTTGGGTACGAAGAAGTCAAGACTGTCCTGAAGGACCCCCGCTTCAGCCTTGCCGAGGCGATGCGGGGCGGCTATCCGCGTATCCGGATCACCGAGGGCGGGCCTCCATTCCCGCATTCATTCGTCCAGTTCGATCCGCCGGAGCACACTAAGCGGCGAGGCGTATTGATGAAGCACTTCACCGTCAAACGCGTTCGCGCACTGCGCCCAACGATCGAGAAGCTGGTCGACGAACAGCTCGATCACATTCAGCAGCTTGGTGCCCCGACCGATTTCGGCGTTCACTTCGCGCAGGAAATTCCGGTTCGAGTCCTGTGCGCACTGCTTGGTATCCCACTGGAGGAACGTGATCGCTTCCTGGAGGACGCCGCGCCGGTGGCCAACTCGCGAGTGACGGACCCGGCGGAGGCTGAGCGTCACTTCGCCGCGCTTATGGACTATTTCGGTGAGCTTGTTGAACGCAAACGTCGCGATCCTGCGGATGACCTGCTGAGCGCCCTTGTGCAGGACACCGATGTGAATGGGCTTTGGACGATCGAGGAGCTTTACGGAGTCGGTGTCGTGCTGTTCATAGCCGGACACGATGCCACGTCGGCGATCCTCGGCGGAATCCTCCGATGGCTGGCCCACGAGCCCGATACCTACCACCGGCTGCGGGATAACCCGGATCTCTTACCCGGTGCTTTCGAGGAGTTCGTACGGTTCTTGCCTGCTGGTCTCGCTGGCACCCGGTCACGAATTGCCATGGAAGACGTCACCCTTGGCGGCGTCACCATTCGCGCGGGCGAGGCTGTGTTGCCGATTGTTCACGCCGCCAATTTCGACGACAGCGCATTCGAGGATGCCGGCGAACTCGACCTCGACAAGGGGGCGCGCGCCCACGTGGCCTTCGGCTACGGTGCGCACGCCTGCGTCGGTTCACAGCTTGCGCGCGTCGAGATCGACGTCGCAGTTCGCGGAGTCCTAAAACGCTTCGCTCGCTTCGAAGCCGTCGACCCAACGCCGAACTGGCGTGAACAGACCCTGTTGCGCGGTCCCAAATCGATCCAAGTCACGTGGTGAGGCTTTTGGGGACAGATCGACTACCCAAGCGACGAAACCGCCGAATGCGTTCGAAAGCACGTCGGCCGTCAACCATGACAAGGAAGGTCAACAGTGATCGGTAACGGCGCAAAGACCCGCTTCCAGGCCCTTCACGAGCAGGGATCCATTCCCCTCGGAATGTTCGTGGCCTGTGAGGATCCCGCGATCGTAGAGATCTTGGGAAGATCTGGCTACGACTTCGCAATTCTCGATGCGGAGCACTCTCACCTCGGCCCGGCAGAGTTCCTTGGACACATCCGCGCCGCCGACGTGTCCGGCCTGATTCCGATCGTTCGCGTGTGGGAGAATTCCCGACCACTGATCCAGAGGTTTCTCGACACGGGCGCCGAGGGCATTGTGGTTCCGCATGTGGACACCGCTGAACAGGCCGCCGCAGCTGTCGCGGCAACCCGCTTCGCGCCCGACGGAGTGCGCAGCATGTGTCCGACGAATCATGCCTCCGGGTATTCGATGGCGTACTGGGACCGATATGCCGCGCACTCGGTGGACAATGTGCTGGTCATTCCGATCATCGAATCGGCGACCGCGGTCAAGAACCTGGAGTCCATCCTGGCGGTCGACGGAATCGACTATGTCTTCTTCGGTTTGGGTGACTACTCGGTGTCGATCGGTGTCTCGATGGATGCTCCCGAGGTCGCCCAGGCATGGCACCGTGTCGTAGACCTCGCAGCGAAGGCCGGTAAGCGGGTGATGACGACCGATAATGTTCCCGGCCTCACCCCCGGGCAGGCAGGCGCGCTCGTCCACGGGATGGATCTGATGCACGTCAGCACCTGGGCTGTCAACGCGGTCGACGAACTCCGTACCCGATTCGCGGTTACATCATCAGAATCGGCGAATAACGTGCCCGCCTCGGCGCGGCTCTCTACGGTTGGAGGTAACTGATATGGCGAACGTCATGGTGACCGGTGGTTCCGGGCTGATCGGCTGGCGCGCCGTCGAGCAACTCGTGGCGCAGGGCCATAAGGTGGTGGTGTTCGACTTGAAGCCGAACTACGACAACCTTGCGGGGGTGCGGGACCGGATCGACGTAGTGGCCGGCGACGTCACAGATCTTCCGCATCTGCTCTCGGTCATGAAGGACCACCGCATTGATCGTGTGCTTCACCTCGCTGCGTTCATCGCCCACGAATCGCACAACAGCCCGGTCAAGTCGTTCGAAGTCAATATCTCGGGTTCTGCTGCAGTCTTCGACGCGGCACTTGCCCTCGACGTCGAGCGAGTCTGCTGGGCGAGCACAGTCAATGCCGTCGGCATCCCACCGAACTACGACCGGCAACCGGTCGATGAGGACTACCGCTGCTCACCGGTGACCGCATATGGAGCCGCGAAGTACGCAACTGAGGTCATGGCGGGCGTCTATCGAGAACAACGCGGCCTGGACGTCATCGGCATCCGGCCATCGCTAGCGTACGGGCTCGGCCGTCTCACCGGTGGTACAGGGTTGTTCAACGACGCAGTTCGCAAGGTTGCAATCGGTGAACCGGCAGTTGTGATTGCATTTGACGAGGTGCCACACTCCCCCATCTACAACCGTGATATGGCCGCCCTGTTCGTCGCAGCGACCCTCGCACCGCGCACGGAGCACCATCTGTTCAACACGCCGGTTGAGGCGACTTACACTGGCGAAGAGGTGGTCTCAATTCTGAAGAGACTGCAACCCGGTGCGGATGTTCACTCCGAACAACTACCTGCGCATGTGACTGCGCCGCCGCCGGTCATGGACGGTACCCGCGCAACCAAAGAACTGGGCTTTACCCCAACGTACACGCTTGAAGAGGGGCTACGAGAAATGATCGATTTCTACCGCGCTGCGGTCCCGAACACCTGAGAGGAGCGCTTCCAGTGAAGATCGGTGTCGACGAAGAACAATGTATCGCCGCGGGGAACTGTGCGTTGATCGCACCTGAAGTCTTCGACCAGAACGACGAGAATGGCGCCGTGATTGTCCGCGACGCTAAGCCGCCACTGGAACTCCACGGCAAGGTTCAAGAGGCAGCCGCCGCATGTCCGGCGCGCGTCATTCATGTCGAGGAATGAGGGCGTTGCCCAACGCTCCCTGGAACTGCGATATCAGCGCTTGATTTAGAAGGGAGGCAACGATGCCCCTAGCACAAGCCGACACGGCGCAGTTGTGCGATCCGGCACCACTCATCGGGGACCGCCGACTGACCACCACATCCGCGGGCGTCCGTGATCATATATATCCCGCTACCGGGCGACCTACCGTCGCGGTGCCGGTCGCCGGAAAAGCCGAAGTGGACGAAGCGGTCGCCGCAGCCCGTCGCGCATTTCCAGCATGGCGAGCCTTCAACAGCGCTGCCCGCCGTCGACTGCTGCTTGATTTGGCAGCGGAGGTCAGCCGCCACGCGGACGAACTGACCAAGCTGCAGGTTCTTGAGAACGGCACGCCAATCGCAATTGCCACCTATTCGGCCTATTCCGTCGTGGACAGCCTGGAGTACTACGCAGGCTGGACCGACAAGCATGGCGGCGAGGTGCATCCGGTTTGGCCAGTACCGGCGCTCGATTACTCTTTACGGGAGCCGCTGGGTGTCGTTGCCGTAATCATTCCGTGGAACAGTCCTCTGTACACACTTGGTTCTGTGATCGCGCCCGCGCTCGCGGCAGGGAATTGCGTCGTCGTCAAGCCACCGGAATGCACTCCGTTCACCGCAGCCCGGTTCGCCGAGTTGGCGCTCGAGGTCGGTCTGCCACCCGGCGTCCTCAACGTTCTTCCCGGCGGAGCGGAGGCAGGCGCCGCCCTGTCAGGGCACTCTGGAATCGACAAGATCCACTTCACGGGAAGCGAGCAGACGGCAACGCGGATTCTGGCTGCCGCTTCCACGACGCTGGTGCCGGTCGGGCTCGAGCTAGGTGGAAAGTCACCGAACATCGTGTTCGCTGACGCTGACTTCGACATAGCCGTCAGCCAGGCGCTCTCAGCAGTACTCGACCTGTCCGGTCAAGGATGCATCAACGGCACAAGGGTATTGGTCGAGGACGCAGTTCATGACGAGTTCGTCGAGCGGTGTCGTGCGAGGCTGTCTCAAGTCCGCATCGGTGATCCCACCGACGAGGCCACTGTCGTCGGACCTGTTATCGACGAACGAGCGTGCGACCGCATCCTCGCAACCATAGACGACGCAGTCCAGCACAAGCACGGTCAACTAGTCACCGGGGGTCGGCGGTGCGGCGGCGACCTGGCTGACGGCTATTTCATCGAGCCGGCCTTGTTCACCGATGTCGACCCAGCCTCCGAAATTGCACAGAAGGAGATCTTCGGGCCAGTCCTCTCTGTGTTCCGCTTTTCATCTGAGGAGGAAGCGCTCCGGCTCGCAAACGACACCCCATACGGTTTGGCCGCATATGTCCAGACACAGAATTTGGCTCGGGCTCATCGCATGGCCGCGAGTCTCGACGTCGGCATGGTGTGGGTGAACGGCACCGGGGGTCTGCCGCCTTCGTTGCCCTTCGGAGGCGTCAAACGCAGCGGCGTCGGCAAGCTCGGCGGGCGAGCTGGCGTGGAAGAATTCAGCCGGTCTAAGAATGTGTGGCTCTCGTTGTGATTGCGCCACCCTGCGAACCGCCGACTTAACCCGGCGTCTGCGCAGGCGTTGATAGAGGCTGGTCACGGGCGGGGGACGCTCGGCGCCGGAACCGAAGTGGTGATCGCATCACGTCCGCTTCCCGTGCTGCAACCTCGCTTCGCCAGGGCAGGTGAGTATTCTGGTCGGGAATCTACAGTGGCTGATCAAAAGTGTTTGTCGACAACAACAGTCACATCACACCGGCCCTTAGATGGTATGGCAGTGTGCGGTCGGCCTGATCTAGTAGTGAAGTTGAGGTTGGCAAGCACACCGTGCCCGATGGATCCGTTGGTCGTTTCGATTCCCTTCGTCTTTCGTGGCTACCACGGAAGGCCGAATTGGAGTTCCGCGACACGCCTCTGCTCGGGTGGGCGTAAGGCGTGTCCACCTACGCTCTCATCCGGATTCTGGAGCTGGATGGGTGCCGAACCGCCGGCCGGTGGGCATCATGGCGGCCCGGCCGGCGGCCTTCGGCGAACTAGTTCGCGTCGAACGAAATCTCTCCGGCGTCCGGTGCCAACTACGTTCAGTAGCACTAGCCCTCAGAGCATTTCGATGCCCAAGAAGTCCAAATTCTGGATCGGCGCTGGGTGCGCTTGCTCATCCCACGGCGATCGTCTATCGCCGTTTGTCGCGGTGGTTTTCCGGAACTTCGCGCGAGTCGTGCCGGGCCTCCGGTGCGGGCACAGTGGTTCTCAGTCGGATGTGGCCGCCGATCTCGAAATGAATGACGATTCTTCCGGCCAGTACGCTGAGCAGACCGCGGTGATCAGATACCCGACATCCATAGCGGGAACGGCCGATCTGCTGACGACACGGGCGCTGCGGAACCGGTGTTATCGGATTTGTCTGGGGAGCTGTATGTTTTATGCAGCGGTTACGGAGGCCTGTTCGTGTGTCAGTTACGATGACCAGCGGCCACCCGTATGTCCGGGCGGCGGGGCCCGGCTCGCTGGTTCAATCACACACCGGAGGCCGACGAGTCGGGCCACTCCCTATACGGGCCGCCCTGCCCCGGCAATTCCAAGCTGGATTTTCTCGCAATAACACGAACGGCCACCACTTGGTTTGCCCCGGGGCGCAGTTGGAAGCTTGTGAGTGGCAGCGGCAAGCCGCATTCGCGTGGCGCCTCTGCGATCCATGATATGTGCGCCAGTGACAGCTCGCCCGGTCGGTTGGCGTCGTCAGAGCAGGGCGACCTTGTCGAACGTCCTAATGAGGTCCCTCCGGCCCGCCGATAGAGGGCAAGATCCAGATAGCTTGGTGGAGTGGCGTGTTGCGTACCAATGCCTCATCCAATGCCGTCGGAGTGTCCAATGGTGCGGGTGTGTCTGATTGGGAGTCTCACCGTCGGTCAGTGCCGAGAAACGGGGCCCTCGACAAATACGTGATCCGCGAGGACACCTTGGCTCGATGAGTGGCCGGGGACTTCCCGGCCGGGGACCGTTGTCGATTCGATCTGCGTTGTCCGCTGCGGGGCCATGTGGGTGGTAAACGAGATGACGCCTTCGCGAATCTTCGCAGTTGCCCATCCGTGGTCGATCGTGATGCTGCCGGCGGAGCATCCGAATCCATACAGGGGGTGACGATGGAGGGCAGGCAGGCTCAGGGGAGTGTCGCTTTCCGGTGGGCTGAGTTCAGCTTCCGGGGTTGGATCGGTAGATAGACGTCAGCTTCCGGGGTTGGATCGGTAGATAGACGTTGTTGGTGAATCTGTATGACGATCCTCGGGGCACGGCCTTCACTGTCTCGGTTTCCGAGCCTGCGTGTATCCCGCCCTTCGTGGCCGATGAACCCCTCATTTCCGGGCGCCGATACGAGCTGAACCGACAGAAGCGTGTTGTAGAAGGGTCTGCAACAACAGGACAATTGCGTACAGTCTTACTCAATAGCCGCGACATCCTGTCTGTGAGGCCTAAGGCTGAATCCTAGTGTTTCCCGGCTATCGCGAGGATGACGGGTTCTCGAACCGCTGACGTCCGTTGCGGCACCAGCAGGCGATATGGCATACACTGGCAAGCATGAGTGCGTCGAGTCGGCCCGGACACGTCTGCTGAGTCCGGACAGGTCTGCTAAGTAAGGAGAAACTGGTGGTTGGCGAATCTGCGAAAAGGAATGCGGGCGATATCCGTTCGCGGCGACGCGAACAGTTGGTCGTCGACGTTCAGCGAATCGCACTTCGTCAGTTCGTGGAGCAGGGCTACGAGGCCACCACGCTGAAAGGGATCTGCGAGGAGGCCGGCATCTCCCTCCGCACGTTGTTCCGGCACTTTAAGAACAAGGACCAAATCCTGGCCTCGCGCATGGCGGAATGGTCGGAGCGAATACCGCAGGAGATGGAGCAGGTGCCGCTGAGCGTGCCGTTTCTCGACGCTTACCGTACGGCTCTCCAGGGCATCCTCGAAGAGATAGAACGCGATCGTGATGACGTGAGCCATCTCGTCAAACTGTTCGACCAGGTACCCGCTATTAGGGGTGAGTACTTAGGCGGCATCAGCGGACACGCCGCGGACAAGATGACCGGCGAACTGGCTCGGCGACTGGGTATCGCGGCCACCGACCCGATGGTTCGCTTGGTGCGTTCGTTCCTGGCCGTTGCAGTAGTGCAAGCGATGGCGGATTGGTCCGACCGTCGTGTGCCCGGCGCTCTCAGTGACGTAGTCAGCGCCTATCTTGAGCCAATCGCTGCGATGACTGACAGCATCAGTCATGTGCCACGGACCGGCGAATCAAGGAGTGCCGCTGGTTCGCAGCGGGGTGCACGACGTCGGCAGGGGAAGTCCGCACGCTTGCCGGCGACGCAAGAAGTCTCGACCGCTGTCGACGGGTGATTTGGGTCAGTCCAACGGCCGGTGTGCTCAACGCGAAGGGCTGGACGCCATTTCGGTCGAGCGAATGGCGAGTTGAAATTTGTCGGACTACGGTGTTCGGTGGCGGGGTGATGACGCTCAGCGAAAGTGCTCAGATCTGATCGGTGCACGTGCCCACCCAAGTGTCGGTGTTAACTGTTCTGGGCGCGGTCGATGGAGAGATAGGGCGTCGGTGGCGTCGCCGCGTTTCATCACGGCTAGTCAGAGCTAGTCGCGCGTGGGGAGTCTTCTCGAAACAGGTGAAGGCGGCGAAGTCGAGGAATCGGGCGAATTGACATGGCCCCAGGGCAATTGGCCAACGGGTCGTTGACCGATTGCCTCCTGGTCGGGCCACGCCTCGGCGAACCTCCGCATGTACTTGATTGGAGTGGGCCGGTCATCGATCGACTGCGGATCGGTGATGACGACATCCACACAGCCTGCGGGTTAGGATCTGCCCCCAACAAATGATTCGCGAGCACATCACCTCGGATCTACCAGAGATGGCCCCATCCCGTGCACCGTACTCGCACGGCCCCACTCCCCCATCACACCAAGTCCCTTCATGCCCCTTTGATCTGGCGTACATCCTGGCATTCAGGCGGTGCGGCGGGTGTGGGAGGCCGCGCACATCGGGCACCACGTCACCTCACCGATGATCCACCCGTTCGTTCGGGCAAAGGCCACCGCGTCGGACTGACCGTCGACCGCGGTATCGAAGCTGCGTTCGCACAGGTCACACCGCACCGTCCATCCACGTCTTCCCGTGGACCGCACCAATACATGAACAGTCATGTCACCCCCGCGACTTCGTCAACTGTGCCTCCAGCATGGCACACGGCACCCACGCGTGGGCACCGCGGGATTCACCGTGACTTTTACGGGGTCCGGATCAACTGAGGCGTCCCGCCTGGCGTTCTAGCGCTGGCCCGCAAGATTCCGATTCCGTCGGGCGGTCGAAACGCTGCGTCAGGACACGGGTTCGAGCAAATCCGGAGAGTTGTTGCGCGGAGAGTTCACCGCGGTGCTTACCTCGTACGGGTATAGACCAGGGTCGGGCACCGATGCGAGCAGGGCCTGGACGTCGTCCTTGTCGGTGAGGGTCGGGTCGAGCCAGTGCTGCTGGAACGTCTCCGGCAGCACCACCGGACAGCGGTCATGGATGTGACCCAGCGGATCGGTGGCGGGCCGGGTCAAGATGGTTGCCGTCCACAGCCAGGCGTTCTGGTCGTCCTCCGGAAGCTCACGATCACGCCAGAGCTCGTAGAGGCCGGCCATCGCGAGCACTCCCTCACTGTGCAGGAAGTGCGGGATTTTCTTGCCGTCGCGTTTCTCCCACTCGAAGTAACCATCCGCGGGCATCAGACAGCGCCGTTTCGAGGCGGCCGTTCGGAACGAGGGGCGCTCGGTCACCGACTCGGAGCGGGCGTTGATCAGGCGGCCGAGCTTGGCTTCCTTCGACCACGACGGCACCAATCCCCACGTGAGCGTCCGCAGCTGCGTGACCGGTGCCGCGTCCGGCTCCTCCCGTGGCGCCCGTTCGAGCACTGCCCGGATCTGCTGGGTCGGGGCGATGTTGTAGGACGGACGCAGCTCGTCGCCGATGACCTCGTCGACGTTGAATATCGAGCGCAGCTCCTTCTCAGTGGTGGTGCTGGCGTACCGTCCGCACACAGCTCACCCCTCCACGGTCGGTTCTTGCCCCGATTCAACGCCGCGCGACGGACGCACCCCGTAGGCACACGTCCATGCCTGGTCGAGCGGTGCGAGGGACACGGTCGTCGTGATCGGTGCCAGGCCGATCTGTGGCCACTGGGCTGCGATCGTCACCGTCTCCGACGGCGGCCCGGTGCCGAGCCAGTACTGCGGATGGGTGCGGTACGTGCAGATCCCGTCGGCGCAGGCCTGTAGATCCGGGCGGGCGAGATACGCGTCCGCGACGGTCAGGCAGTCGGTCCCCGCCTGCACAGCGAGATACGACCATCGAGCCGAGTGATCGCGCGGGTCGGTCAACCGCCGGGTCTGATACCGCGCCAGCTCGGCCCGTCTACCGGTGGCCGTCACGGCCAGGTGCACGCTCAGACCGCACTCGAAGGCGACGATGCGTACCAGATCGAACGTCACTTGAGGGTGAGCCGACAGCAGCTGCCGGCCGTGCACCGAGACACCACCACACGGCGGCGGTGCGATCGCTGGCCAGCGGGATCTGCGCACGGGCTCGATCGTGCACCATCGGGCGCCGGCGGGCAACAGGGCGACGGCGTGGTGAACACTGACCCAAGATGCGCCCCCGACAGCGGGAGACCGGCGCCACCGCGCTCTAGGCTTTTGTCCTGACATGAACGAAGGTCTTCAGGGCCAGGGCGGCCGCACCACTCGGCCAACTCGGTCAATGATGTGGACAGGACCCGAGTCTGCTGCCGATCAGTCTCCCCTGTGTCTGCCGGGTGTGCGCACTACCGGATCCGGGCCGGAGCGGTGGGTGCTGGGATCGATGGTCAGATCTTCGGTGTCGGCGAAGATCAGTCGCCCGTCGTCGAGCGCGATCGCCCACCGATGCACCGGCGCCCACTCGTGCCCACGGCCGCCGGGGTCGGTCAATTCCGCGTAGTCCTCGCCGATCTCACCGGTGACGTCGGCCTCGGTGTTCCTGCGGACCAGCACCCTGACGCCGATCGTCAACTCCGGGCCACCTACCGGCCGGTTGCCGTTGTTTCTGGCCATGTTGATGCACCTCTTCGCTCGGCGAACTCCGGGGTCGAGCATATGCACCACCCCGGCCAGGTACACGACCCGACCTGCACGAACACCGTCCGCGCACGGAAGGCTGCCGCAGCGGCTGCTGGCTTGACACTGTCGGTGGCCACGCTGATGCGGGCGACACTGACTCGTCGTGCGACAGAAACGACGACCGCGTAACTGTCATTGCTGTCGCCACGGAGGAGCTGTCATGAGCAGTGCTCAGTATCGGCGCGGAGCTACGCGCCCTGCCCGATGGCGAGTTCTTCATGTCCTCGCCCGAGAAGTCACGAACCGGGAATCGATGAGCTCGGTGCGTGAAGCCCTGCTCTCGCTGGTCGCCTCCGGCCCCACCCTCAGCGCCTCCTTCACCGCCGCAGTGCCCGCCCACGCAGTGACCGCATCGATCGCGCGGGCCCGGATCGAGACCGCGGCCCGGCAGGCGATCTTCGAACATCCCCATCTCGTAGCGGCAGATGTCGCCGACGTGCTGCGTTCGCGCGACAGAAACCGACGCAGCCCCGCCAGCCGGTTTCGCGAACGCGGAGACATCGTCGGATACGAGATGGGCGGCCGCTACCTCTACCTCAGTTTCTAATTCGACGCGGCGACCTCGAAGGTCCGACCGCTCGTCGCGGAAATCACCCACCTCCTCGATGCGAAGCACGACCCGTGGGGTGTCAGCTCCTGGTGGCTCAGTCCGTCCGGGTGGCTCACCGAGGGGCCGTCGCCCGCTGACCTCGCCACTTTGGAGGGGGACGACGAGGAGGTCCGGGCCATCGCCCGCGGCCTGTTGGCGGACTGAGGCGGTGCCCGCGGCACCACCCCCCACCCGACCTGACCGGAATCCCGTCCTCGTCTCACTGCCCCGCGACGCACCGAACTGTGGCGGATCCACCACGGAACCTATGCGGCCAACGGGGTGAATCCGACCGCGCAGCCCACCGTTCCCCGGCGGCGCCCGCTTCGACAGCCTCACCGGCGACTACGCCTACACCTACCTTGGGGACTCACTCGAGGCGGCGGTCGCGGAAACCCTGTGCCGGGACCTCGCCGTGACCGGCAGCACCCGGCTGGTGCCGCGCGCCCGGATCGCCGGCGGCGGGCTCAGCCGGCTCACCGTCACCACCGACGTCACCGTGATCGCCCTGCACAGACCGCACCCGGCCACGGTCGGCCAGGACACCTGGCTCACCATCTCCGATCCCTCCGACTACCTACGCACCCGAACTTGGGCCCGAGCCCTCTTCACCGCAGCCCCCGCCGCCGACAGACTGGTGTACCGGTGCCGCCACAACGAGGACCACTTCGCCTGGATGCTCACCACCGACCCGGCCAACCCCACTCATCCCGCTCTCGACATCGCCGCAGCCTCCGCGGGCCTCGTTCTCGTCGAACGGATCCTGGCGCACTACAACGCCACCTCGCCTCCACGATCTGATCGACCGCGCTCCCTCGCCGATCGCGGACCTCGCAGGGGTCCGTCGGACATCGCACGGTCACGACTGAGGCGGCCCGGCACCCCACATACGGGCGGGTCGGGCCCTGGTCTTGCGTGCTGAGTTCGACGGTGATGCGGCCGCCGGCCCGCACGATCGGATCGGATCGGATCGGAGGATCTGCCTCGCCATGTCGTGGCTGAGTATCACCATCCTCTCCACAGCCGGGCGCCCGCCGGGCACCGATGATCGCCGCCAGCGTGATCGAAACACGGTGCTGCTCGGTGAGGATGCGGTGGGCCAGACCTCCAGCGGATGGGCATGCTCAACAAGTCGCTGATGCCCGGGCCAGAGTCGCCCCATGAGGAGTTCGCAGTCGCCACAGCGGCCGTGAAGTTCCGAATGGCTATGCCCTGGGACCGACCGTTCACCAACGAACAGCTGGCCGCCATCACCGCCTCAAGTCTGGTGCTTTTCGGCGTCGAAACGGCCGTCAGCGAACCCGAGCTCGGAGCGGACCGCGCCCGGAAACACACCCAGTCGGTCGAGGTCGAAATCTATCCGGGCATCGGGCACGATCTGCTGTCGGCAAATCGGAACAGACGATCCCACGCTTCCTCGACCTCATTGGAAGCCACGATCCAGTCCGGTCCTGAATATCGCGGTTTCGGCCGACGCCATGGCCAACCGACCCGGCTTCGCCGCCTGACCGGAAAGGTCTACCGACCGCCCGCTTCCCAGGCACGGAATTCGCGCGAACCTTCGGGTGGCAGGGAATAGCTACTGCGACAGCTGTTTTCCAGTAACCAGAAAGATCACCCGGCGGCCGACCACGACCGTGTGGTCACCGAAGCGTTCGTAGAACCGGCCGAGCAGGGTCACGTCGACCGCCGCAGTGATGCTGTCGGTCCACGCGGGATCCTGAATCAGATCCAAGAGCTGGTGATGCAGGCTGTCGAGTTCGTCATCTCGTCGATCCAATTCCGCAGCCAGCTCGGGATCTCGTGTACGGAGAACCTGTTCAGCCAGGCCCGCCAGCTCTCCTGCCAACCGGCCCATTCGCCCGAGGAGTTGTTCAGCCTGTCCGGAGGCGATGTGGTTTGGGTGCCGGCGGCGCACGCTTTCGGCCACATGCTGCGCCAACCCGCCCATACGGCTCAGATCCGCCACCAGGTGCACGCCGGTGACAACTTGGCGCAGGTCGCGGGCGACCGGAGCCTGTAACGCCAGCAGCGCCATCGCCTGCTCCTCGCACGGCCCTCGTAACGCCTCGATCTGCTCGTTGAGGTCGAAGACTCGCTCGGCCACGGGTAAGTCGACATGAGTCAGGGCGTCGGTGGCCGACTCGATGGCCTGTTTTGCCAGGTGACACATCGACGCCAACCGATCGGTCAGCGCGTCGAGTTGCTCCTGAAACTTCGTCCGCATGGCCATCATCCTGGTGTACCCACACGGCTGCCGACCAACAGGGCGATCCCTGGCTCGACCACTCAGGGATCCGCTTGCGGGAACGGCCGCCCGCCGCTTCACCGCCGACAGAACTCATCCCGCTGGTAGTTCCAATAACGAGGTAGGCCGGAAGGTCATAGGCGGGCTCGGACGCCATCACGGCATCAGCGAGACGCTGCGTGCCCTCCCACCCGCACCACCTCAACGCCGCCGCCTCCCGCACCCAGTGTCCGGATCGGCCAGCAAGCGTGCATACGCGGCCGCGGGATTCCCCGTCCGTCGGTTTCCGACACCGCCGTGACGAACTGTTCCCAATCGCTCGAACCCTCGATGCCGCCCGAAATTCAACCCGGATCAAATCCAGCTCGCCCAACAGCTCTACGACGCCGGCGAACGCACCGTCGCCCAGATCGCGACCATGCTGAACGTGCCCCGCACCACCGCCTACGGGCACCTCGTCAAGCACCCGACTCGACACATCCGATATTCCGCAAATCGCTGCAAAGGGAGCCTCTACCCGTCGAGTCTCTACGACGTGCCATCTACATTCCTCAGCGCCGGTCTACAACCGCCATTTCGGGGCATTGGTCTTGTGAGACAGCCGGGCTTCTAACTGCAAGGATGCCGTTTACTGGTGCTACTTTTCGCGGGACTCACCCACGCCCTGGCGCGGGAGGACACGTTGGCCGGTGAGCGCTTCGACGACACCGGCGAGATCCTGGGGAGAGAGTTGACCGGCCGAAGCCGTGCGCGGTCGCCCTGGCTTGGGCGGTGATGTCCGGGATGTCTTGTTGGTACTCATGAGCGGCGACCCATCGGATTGATGTGGCGGATGAACACCGAGCGTACGAGTCCGGTGCGTCGCACCCATTTCAGGAAGGTGAGATCGGCGTGACATCTGAACATGCAGATCTGGACGCCTCATCGAGAGCATCACACGGGATGCGCGCTCCTTCTCCTGGCCAGAGTGTCACTTCGTTTTTTCTATTGCTGTTTGATTACGGAACCCTGCTGCTTGCCTCGGCGGACCTTGCACCTCAAGTCGGTCACCTCGAGGTCGAATTCGGTGCTTTTAATTTGTGACTTTCAGGGGCTGTTGGTGTCTGGCGGCACGATGCACACGTGAGCAGGGTGCGCGGGAGCGCGAAGCAGCGAATCTTGACCAACCCTCCGTTCGCGGAGTTGGTATCACGGGGGTTGGCGACTGCACCATTGTCGGTCTCCGCCATTATCGGGCGGGGGCGAAGATGCCTATCCGCACAGCTGATGGTCGCCGAGACCCTGGTCGCGATCCTCGCCCTGGCGCAACGGAGTGCGCGGTATCTTACTGCCGCCCAGCGCTGGTGGCGCACACTGTCCGACGATCTCACCGTCGAACGAGCCCAGCAGAAGCTGGATGCGTTCTGTCGTGTTCGGGCGACACCCCGGCTACGTACCACAGCGGGGGAAGTGCGACGGTAGTGAATGTCGCCGCGAGCGAGCAGTTGACGGCGCGTAGCGCACCAGGATGCGAGCACGCGGAGGTTGTATCGCCGATCTGACACCTCAAGGCGTCTCCTTCTCCACTTCAGGTTTCGTCTCAATCCGGTTGCGGGAGCGGAAGACTCCTGAATTTCTTCCACGGTAGGCCTGCGGAACGATTTCCGGCGTAGCCGTGGTTCATACCACGCCGTTAGGCGTGTCCGTCCCCCGAGGCAAGCGCTGCATCACGATTGCGAGGGCGGGTGCTGCTATATATGTGGACATACTTGAAAGAACTACGATTGGACTACTGGAGCTCATGATCGACGCGGAAGGACCGATTTCGATGCGACCAGCGCATGTCAGAGCATCACTGTCGCCACTGCGGATGTACGCAGCGTTCCGTCACACGCACCCGCACTCTCCGGTCCCGGAAGACCACGTCACCGACAACGGATACCACCTCGGGCGGTGGCAGACCCGTCAGCGTGTCGCCCGGATGCTTGGAACGCTGCCGGCTAGCCGGATCAGCGAGCTCGACGCGATTGGTTTCGTATGGTGCGAGAAGGGGCAGCCCCTCCCGGCGGTCGCGAGGACGGATTCGAAGCGTCGGCGCATGTTGACGGCGATCGCCGCATACCGCGAAGAGCACGGTGACGCTCTGGTACCCGCCAACTACGTCACCGATGATGGCGAGCAGTTGGGGCAGTGGCTGTATCGGGCTGTGAAGAAGTGGCGCGCGCATAACCTGCCGGACGAGGAGCGAGCACCGCTAGCATTGCTAGGCGTGTCACCGGCGTCCCGTCCGCGGGGTCCTCGCACGGCGGCATAGCTTCTCGTGTGGTGCCGGACCTAAGGGTCGCAGCCACCCGCATGGGTCCGAACCTACCGGGTTTCGCGGTGTCGATCCTGACCCATGATATCGACTCACTCGTGCCATATTCCGCGGTGATCGAAGCCTAAATTGGTCAGTCGACAATTCGGTTTGCGGTGCGATCCGGTTTAGTTCGTTTCCTTGGATTGTTACGATTGATGGAGCGATGGAGCGATGGCCGTTCCTGTTGCCGTTTACTGCACACGCAGTTCCATCCGGCGGCATTTTTGTGGCGGATACTCGGAGGAATTCTCATGGCATTGCCCACTTTGACACCGGAACAGCGAGCGGCAGCCTTGGCGAAGGCAGCTCAGGCACGGAAGCTGCGAAGCGAACTTCTCTCGGCTGTGAAGTCGGGGGACCTCACCGTGAGTGCTGTTTTCGAAAAGGCCGAGTCCGACGAAATCGTGAAGAAGACGAAGGTGTCGGCCCTCGTCAAGTCACTCCCTGGCGTGGGTCCGATTAAGGCCGCTCAACTGCTGGAGGAGCTGTCGATTCCCGATTCGCGTCGGATCGGTGGTCTGGGGCCGAATCAGCGGAAGGCCCTTGTCGACGCTGCCGCGAAGTGATCGGTGCGCTGCAAGGACATGACAGGGCGTCAGTGAGCTGCGTTGTACGCTTCCACGATATCCGTGGGCATCCGCCCACGGTCCCCAACCTCGTAGCCCTGCTCGTGCGCCCATTCGCGGATGGCTCTCACGTGGTCGCGGTCTCGCCGTGTCGACTTCGTCGGGCTACCGCCGGAGTGGAGGGTGCCTGCTGTCCGGTTCTTGCGGCCGCCCACCCTTGTCGCATGCTCAATGTAGTAATCGAGCTTCTTGTGGAACTCTGTCGCATTCTTCGCTGATAGATCAATCTCGTAATCGATGCCGCCCACGGAGAAGGCGATCGTCTCGCCTTTTCCGTCGTCGATGGAAGTTCCGTCGATGTCGTCGACGTGTTCGACCACTATTTGGCGCGCCATGACCACTCCTTAATTTTCTTTACCGGTCGACTGTACTGCCCGCGCGAGATGATGGCATCCTCGCGCTATCCACCGGACCGGCCGACGAATTAGACGCGGCGATTGACATAGCAATATTCGCCATAACCGACTCTCAAATCGGCGGCCACGAATTAGCTCTCCTCCTTGCTCTCAGGGTTCGTGCCGCGAGCGATAGAAAGAACCTCGTAGGGATGTCTGCGGCCACGATCGATCGCCGCCTGCCGCCGGAACGTCGCAAGCAGCGAGTTGAAGGGCCGCAGCCACACGAACCCGGGTTAGCTGCTCAAATCGCAGATTCCGATGCGGCCCTGGACGGACTGCGACGACGCGAAACGGGGTTCGCCGAGATCGACCTGGTCGGCCATCCATCGCCATGCAGGGCGTTTACTACGCGCCGGTAACCAGGTCGTCGGCATACGATGTCACGACTCTATCCCGCTCTTCCCAGCAACCACCTGCACGTCGTCGTTGGAACGACGGCGTCCACCGCCGAACGGGAGCGAGGCACTCTATGAACCTGCCGCCAAGCGGCACCCTGGATTGCCGCGCTGTCCATTATCGGCTTTGGCGTCCTCGTCGGGATTTACGCAAGCAGCCATTGACCCTGCAGGAGTCCACCCCTTACGTCTCGCAGTGAAGCGTGACTCAGCGATTCTGGGCGGGGGTATATGACCGGGAATCTGATGGAGGCCCGTTGGAGCGCCAAGCGTAAGCGGTCCTGCCGGCAGAGAACCCCCCTCCGGGTGAGCAACTTTGGACAGCGCATCCGGCGCGGCAGTGCTGACACTCTGTGGCCCAGGACACGTAACGAAAATTTCGGGAGGTATAGCTACTTCACGCCGCCGTGGATGCGCTCAACACGCACCGTCCGACCCGACATCAAGCCAGTGTAGAGACCCGCCCCCTCCGAAAGTTGGGCGGGTTTCATCATGCCCCCGAACGACTCTCGGCAATAGGCCTGACCGGATCATATGCCGGATTCTTTCGCGAACGCTTGCTTCAGTTGACTTCTGGATGGTGATCCAGTTCTCGCCTCCCACCGGGGTCGGCACTCTCCGTTGCTGCTCCCCCGGAACCGGCGGAGGCAGGGACCCTCGCCGGCCTGTCACCCCAAGCGGGAGCTGGCAGGTGTCCCAGCCCGCCAACGACGAATCGCCTCCATATTTAGCGGGTCGACAGTGTCGCGGCTACGGACGTAGCGCGTCTTCTGACGATGGAATTGACCGGACGCACTCTCCAGCGGAAACTCTTGCCCCGGTCCCTCGGCGTGGTGAGGTTCTCCAGCGTCGGCACGGTTCACCTCGAGGCCGCCGCATCGCCCTTCCAGCCCTCCCAATGGTTGGCGGGGCTTTCACATCTCGCGGGTCTGACCAACGTGAATCGGGACCGCCGACTAGCCAACCTGCTGTCCGGAGCGGGCGGCTGGCGTGTCCCCGTCCCCGCCGGGGCATTCTGAGCAACAGTGGGCGTGTCCGAGTTGGTGACGCCAAGCTTCAAGCTCGGCTTCGTTCGATGGTGTGATGGGCTCAGACTGTCGGCCAGGGGTGTTCATCTGCGATTCGAGTTGCACGACGCCGACGAGATCGCCCTCCGCTTGTGTGTGGGTAGGCTTGGCTGGCGTGTCGTGCAACTGGTTGAGCAGTGATGGCACGCGAGCACCACCCTCAGTCATGTTGCTCGCGTCCGTCGAGGCTCTGGTGTGTGATGAGCCAGCTGGTGCTGCCGTCCGATCTGGGTACCAGATCGGTGGTGTCGGTACACGGGCAGTCCGCGACGAGATGGTTGATGAGGTCGTCGTCCGGTGTCACATTCACGTCGTCGGCGACCGGAGCGAAGGCGGCTCTTCGAGGCGCGGATTCACCTCTTTCCCCAACCGGACGAGCCGACGAGGGTGTGTCACAGAAATGGTTTGGGCGTCTTCTTCGCCCTCGGCAGCTTGACCTGGCGTCCATCGACCAACTCGATCTGGTGGGCGCCGTTAGCATGTACGTCGAGCACGCATCGCCGACTTACGTGCCTGACGATCGCCCCGAAGCCGTCACGCACAGTGGTGTTGGTCGTCGCTGTGCATCGACCAGCGTTGTCATGCCGATCCTCATTCATGCAGTGTCCTCGTGGATACAGATCGTGGGCGTGGTGGATGTCCGCGACGTGCACGATGCCTAAGTCGAACGATTCTGTTCCATCTCCCTCAAGTTCTTGATCCGATGTGGCCCAAAACACGTGCAGAAGTTGGGGTTCCGGTCACGCCTAATTTCGGCGCACCGCGCTCAGGAAGTGTGCAACAGTTCTGCACTGGGCCCGGTCGCCCACCAATGGACGAATGACGGCGCCTCACCGTTCGCGCTGAACGAATTCTCCCGGTGAGCCGCCAATGGTGCCGTAAGACCGGTCCAGGGGTGCTCCAGCGAGCAATCCCCCGGGGATCGCAACCGGTCGGATTGGACGCCCCGCCGTCGGCTCCGGCACGGCACCTTTGGACTCGCCATGCGGGAAAACTCCATGTTGCCCGCATCAGACTCTATGGACTTGGGGCCTGCACGGCATAAGGTTGGTTGCACGCGGTCCTCCCCCGCAGTTGGTTAGGGCACCGACCCAAATGGTGGGCGGGGGTTGTTCATCTCGACCCAATCCCCAATCCCCAATCCCCAATCCGAGGCGCATGGTCCCGCTTGTGCGCTCGGGCTGTCTCGAGGGGTTCGTCCGAATCGCGCATTGATAGTCACCACGTGTCGCCTTCCGGTGACGTGACGGCAAGACCCCGACCCCAAGGCACGTGGCTGGGGTCGACCAAACGCAGAAAGCACTCCTCTCCTCACAGGAGGAGAGGAGTGCCCCTGGTGTTTGATGCATTCGATGGCTGAACGTGAGCGTAGCTGTAGCGGTGGCGGTGGCGGACTGCCGTGGATAATCTGAACGCGCACCGGGTCGATTCCCTACTCGATTCTCCGGTGTAGAAGTCCCGCCGAGCCCCCATCCGTAGCCCGGCGGGGCTTTGCCTACCGCGTTTCATGAGGGCTACGCGGCACGGGGCCCCACCGGCAGCTCCTCACACGTCAGCCGGTGGGGTCCTTCGCTGCGCACATGGTGCCGCTTTAGGCTGCGTAGATTCGCACATGCGCATAGGATCACGATTCCAACTCGTGGCTGTCTTGTGTCGTTTGCATAATTGAACCTGCGACCGCCAATTTGCGGATATGTGTTTACGCATTTACGTGTGGGTGCAGTGTCATTCGAACGATGAACTTCGACATATTGTGGAACCCGGCGGTTTGACATCGGTAGCGCGTCAACCGGGTTCGGCTTATTATTCATGCGCCACCCAACCCTGGGCAGCGCCGACCCTGTCGAGACCTCCAGTGCCGTCGGCAGGGTCCTTCTCTGCCTGAACCCGCGGCGTTCTCACCGACTTCGGACGTTTGGCAAGGCAGAGTGAGCAGTTCGACCGGAAACGGTTCACACCCCGCGTCATTCGAGGGATATACATAACTCGCGCCAGCTGGCGGGTCCTATTTGTTCGTTTACCATCAGCTCGAGCCGGCAGGACCCCCACCCCGATCGTCGGCACCCGCCTTCCCCAACATTGGGCGGGGACCCCGACCGATGGGCCGAACTCCCTCGAACTGTGGCTCGTCACATGGCATACGCCGAGGCCAGAGACGCCCCTCGGGCGCGGGAACGCCGGCGAGCCAGTCACGATGCGGGCGGTGGTTTCGAACCCGCCGGAGATACGGGCGATGCCGAAATACGTCAGGGCAGGCCCGCCGTATTCGGTGAGCAGGATGTTATCCCGGGCTTGACGTCGCGGTGAAAGATCCCGTGGCGGTGGGCGGTCTCAAGCCGGATCCGCTCATCGAGAGAACCCCGGGCGTGGTTCGGCATGAGATAGAGGGCCGACCGTTCTTGGTGACGTCGGCCGGCGACTGGGGCGTCGAAGGTGTGCGCGGTATCGCGCACGACACCGCGATCAGCACCGAGGAAATCAAGACCCGGATCGAGGCCATGTTCGCCGACGACCGCCCCGATCATTAGCGTGAGGCGCGCTAACACCGTCCCCGCGGTCCATCGAAAGGGGGTCGAGGTGGCTGGTGAGGAGCGGGGCCACGTGGGCGGCATTGACCAAAGATGACACACCCGCTGACATTAAGCGGATACTTCTGTTGTGACGTAGTCGAAGGTTGAATTGTGGACGCCTTTCTGGTGGTGACGATTCGCCGCGGATAGTCTGGGCGCGCACCGATTCCGACCTCCCACTCTGGTCGGTGCAGAGGCCCCGCCGGGGCATTCGCAAAAGCTGGCGGCGGCGGGGCCTCACCTAATCTGCCGCGCCATTTCTGTCGGGCAGCAGTCGACGGGAGCCGGAGGTTTGCCACGACGACGAAACGCCCCCACTCTCGGAATGGAGTTGGGGGTTTTTCGTGTGACGCGAGCAGGGTTCGGATCGGTTTCAGTGGCGCCCCGCCGGTCGCTTCAGCCTTGGTTCGCACCGGCGGGGTCCCTGGCCTTGTGAAGATCTCAAACGAACAAACACTGTGACGCAGTCGGCGTTCGGTATATGAACACATCTGTGGCGGTGGCGCTTCGGTGCGGATAATCTGAGCCGCGCACCGGCGGTGGACGTCGGCCGAGAGGACCGGTGTAGAAGCCCCGCCGATTGAACCCGCGGGTACGGCGGGGCTTCGCTTTCCGTCCCCATCCTGGGCGGATCCCGTGTCGGTTACGTGAATGATATTGCGGTACTGAACTCTCGGAAATCGACTCGCCCGCCTACGCACGGCACCGCCCTCCGAGGTGGAGGACGGAGCTAAGTACCAAATGAGTCGCCAAGCCGACCAAAACCACCAATCACTGAACAGCCATCAGCGCCTCAGATCATACTCACGGTATGGTTTGGTGGATTTTGTCTGCGGCGGCCGTATGGATTGCAATGTCGACCGGAGTAGGCATCGTGCTCGGACGGGTCCCTGACCTCGGCGACCAGGAAGAGCTGGGGCCACACTGAGCAATTCCGGGTGGGTGACTGTCATGGCGTTGCCGGCAGCTCCGTGCCGCAGGACACGTCCAAAATTTCTAGAGAGACCTAACTACTTCTCGCTGCCGTGCACACGCTCAGCGCGCACCATCAGACCCGACATCGAACTGTGTAGAGGCCCCACCTTCCTCCGAAAGCTAAGCGGGGTCACTTTATCCCGCGAACGGATCCCAGTCAGAGATGTGACCTAGTCGTAGGTCACAATTTTACGCGAACGCTTGAGGGAGCCGACTTGCGCGTGATTGGCTCGCCTCATTGAACAAGCTGACTGTGAGGCGCCGCGCCACACAGATCGCGCCACACAACGTGGTCTGGCGCCACATTCCCCTTTGGCATTCGCTGGGAGAAACGCGCTCAGGAGGTTCGGAATGCAGTCGCTCCCCGACCAGCTCTACGACATGGCGGCGCTGCTGAAGCACGCTATTGCGAAGGGTGACCTGATCGGCGCCATGCAGCTCGAATCGCGGTTGATCGCACTGCTCGGCAACCTCAGCGCAACGCTCGGAGGCGAGGCCGATGACGGCAGCCAACCAACAACTCATGTCGATATCGCTGCCTCACACCGCTCCGAGCTCGTTAAGGAGTGGTCAGGTCGCACTCCCTGACGAGCCTTGCCGTAGCGGGATCGTCGATAGACCGGACGCGGACTACGTCGACCGCGCGTTCCGCGTCGCCGACAAGCTCGAGAGCGGCATGGTCGGCGTCAACCGCGGAGTGATCTCCGACGTCGCCGCGCCGTTGGGTGGAGTCAAGCAGTCCGGCCTCGGCAGCGAAGGCGGCACCGAGGGCATCGAGGAGTACCTCAAGACCAAGTACGTCGGCCTCGCGTAACCACCCGCCCCGAGACAGATCGGGACCGTCAGTTGTGCGACGTGGAAGAAGGTGTCACCACCCAGAACGGGCAAGTCGAAACCACTATCTGCCTCTTCAGAGGCGATCCGAATGACCACGTTGATCCCGCGGAGTATTGGCCACACGTCACCTCGCCGAGGAGTCGGCGTACCACGATCTGGATCGCTGGCGGTGAGGGTATCGCCGTTAACGCGGGTGGGCCGATCGTTCCGAACTGGTCGAGATCCATGCGGAACACTCCTACCGTGGCCGCGGGGCGCCAGCAATGGGGAGGGAGGACTACTTGCTACTGGCGTCCGCCCTGCTAAAATCCCTGGTCGCCCTTCCAGACCATGAAATTGCCGAGGTCGCGCGAGCGGCTGGAGACCGGGTGAGCAAGGCGGATAGCAATTTCCGGGCGTCTAAGACTCGCGGTGCCCCCCACTCGAGGCCTTGCCGATGACCCCGACTGGTCACATGTCCGAGTCCCTCTCTATAGTTCGGCTTCCCGGCATATAGGACCGGTCGGTTTCTGTGGAGGGGTACGTGACACGAGCTTGCCAACCGGTACGTGAGGTATTCCCCGCCCTCTCGTTCGAGCGGACCGTCGCCCGCCGCTACGTGCACCGGCAGTCGCTCGCCGAGGTCTTCCTCACCGATGGCGTCCAGCTCCCTGAGCCCAACCGCTTCGCCATCGCGGCGCAGTGGCCACGAAGTCACAGCTTCTACCGCGCAAAGGACGATCGATACGACCCGATGCTGCTGGCAGAAACGTTGCGACAGGCCGCGATCTACCTCGCCCACACCCGATACCGGGCACCACTGAACCGGCGATTCATCATGCAGAACATGCACGTTCGCGCTCACCTCGACGCGCTACGGGTCGGGATGTCAGCCGCGGACGTGACGGCGGACACCACGCTGTCGAGTCTGGTGTACCGCGGTGAGATGCTGACGAGTTTCCGCATAGAGCTGCGGTTCTCGCTAGCAGGCCGGGAGATCGGATCGGCATCCGGTGTCGCCGTGGCCCTCCCGCCGTCCGCCTACAGGACGGCACGCTGGGGCACCGCCGGCGCACGTGTCCCCGGCCCGGCGAGGTGCGGCACCGCCACACCGCCCGCCCTGGTGGGACAAGTCGACGAACGAGACGTGGTGCTCGGCCTGCCGACCGTTCGGGGCGAGTGGGAGTTGCGTGTCGACGTGACACACCCAGTGTTGTTCGACCACCCGCTCGATCACCTCCCGGGAATGCTGCTCCTCGAGGTACTGCGACAGGGGGCGTTCGCGGCACTCGAGGTCCCGAACGCACACCTGGAGTCGATCGACGCGGTGTTCCACCGCTTCGCCGAGCTCGATCAACGCGCCACCGTCCGTGTCCGGATCCTCGACGAGGATCCACTGTCGGTCAGAGCTGCGATCCGACAGGCCGGTGCCGATGTCGTGACGGGACAGGTACGGCTTGCCCGCCTCTGAGCTACTCAGCCCCGCGGCGGCAGCTGCGCATCGACCCGTGCGAGGGGTGCGCCGACGCTGCGGGCCTTGCGGATCCGATCGATGTCCGGATGCCGGTCTATGGGCATGATCCCGGGCAGCAGGAACATCCACATGTCGTCGACCCGCTGTTCCAGGTCGGTGCGTTGCGCGAGCACTTGCGAAACGGTCTGGACCCCGGTGAAGGCACTGATCACGAACCGCGCGAACCGCGGCGGATCGATGTCAGGCGTGAGGTCGCCCTGGACGATGGCACTGCCCGCCAGCTGCTCGCAGGTGTTGATCCAATCCAGGTAAGGATCGGTGGGGCCCTGCTCGTCGGCGCTCAGCTCGAGGGTGATCCGGATGCCGGCGCGCACGATCGGGTCGTGCACGATCTGCCGGGCCATCTCATGGCAGAGCATCACGATCTGGTCGATCGCCGGAGCCTGTTCCCGGCCGATCGCCTCGACCGAGGCGATGGAGGTGGCGTGCTGCTCGGCGACGATGCACCGCGCCAGCTCTTCTTTCGACCTGAAATGGAAGTACAACGCGCCCTTCGTGAGTCCGGCGTTCTCGATGATCGTTCCGAGGCTGGCTCCGAGGTAGCCTTGCTTCTCGAACGTCTCCGCCGCTCCACGAACGATTTGCGCTCTGGTCGCCACAGCCCTGGCCTGTTGAGCCACTACCCACACCTTCCCTGCCCCCACGAGCGAGAAAACGACTAACGAATCTACCCACCCCCGATCAGCTGGACGAACGCTACCAGTGCTCAGCGAGAGTCGCGGACCGGACGACCGCGACCATCGTGGTAGTCCTCACGCGTTCTCGCTGACACGGGCACCGTTTCCACGGAACGACTTCGAGGCGTGCGGCCATCTCAAAGAAAGAGACCATTCGGTCGGCATTGATGCTTATCGTCCGCTCGAGGGTTGGTCACGTGACACGGGAAATTGGGAGCCAGTGAGCTGGGCGCAAAGCACTCTCGCAAGGAGCGGATGGGAGTCACTGCGGGGCGACCGGTGGCGCGGTGATGATAGCCGATCGCCTGCGCCCGCCGGGACAGAGTGACCGAGACGTAGGCCCGCTCCCCGCCCATCTCGTAGGTGGCGCCGGGTTGCAGTCCTGACCCGTCTTCCGGAACCACATCCAGTGCGGCGGAACAAACTTCGGCTCCGCCCTGACCATCGACACCGCAGCCAACGGGCTCTCTTGCCGCGGATTGCGTTGCATTGACACCTGCCTATGGCTGCTCCTTCACCAACCTGAGCACTGCCAGGCCCACCATCATCGACGACGCGAATCCCGCGCCTCCGGACAGGACGGCGTTGGCCGGAGTCAGCCCAACCAGTACAGTCACAATTCCAGTCCCCATCGCGAATATGATCGCAATGGCGACTACCAACGCCAGGGCCCAAAAAGTGGGAAGCGTTGCGAGTTCGGGGTGTTTGCCATCGTTTTCCTTGCGGTTCGGACATTTGACCCAGACCAGGAAGTCACTTAATGGCTGAACGCAAAAAACGCAGACCACTCCGACTCGCTGATGTTAGTCAAATGTCGGTGTAGCTACGTTTCATCGAGAAACATACATCAAGACCGCGAGTAGGGCAACATATCTGAGGTCCTAATCACATGGCGCGTTGAACGGCGCATCGCGTCGGAAATCATGGCGGAGGTACTCTTCGGCGGTCCATCCGAGAGGTAGTCTCCACAGCTTCCGACGCGACGGTGGTGCCCAGCTGGTGCCGCGAAAAGGCGGGAGCGCTTTCCATGTATCGGGTGAGCAAGCCACGACCTCGGCGTCCGGGTATGGGAGTTCGGGAAAATCCTTCGCGGCGGCGATCAACTGATCCATTCTGTTCGGCAACGGCACTCCACGACTCCATCGACAGTCGTCGAGTCGGCGTCGGCCGGTCGGTCGGTCGGTCGGACACCAGAGCACGCGCCACCCAAAAATTCCGGCTTCTGGGTGCTGTTAACGGACCGGAGGTGAACTGACCTGCGATGTCTTAGGGCTTCGCGTTGGTGTTATCGCTACTGGTGGGTGGCCGGTGTCGAAGGACACAGTCGGCCTCGAGCATGCGCGCGCGTTCTACCGGTCGAGAAAACCCCTGTATGGCGTGATAATCGGCGCACGACCGGAGTCCGGAAGGAGGCGCGCGTTGGCGACGGTAGGCGATCTTGTCGATCATGCGGGCCTGCGATCCCTCACACCCGGCGCCGTGGAGAAAACGCGGCATGATCCGGTGAATGCTCTCTACGAGATCGACCCCGCGTCGCCGATCGATCCCCCGGAGGGCAGCCTGGTCTACTTCCCGTCAACGGTCTGGTCCTCGCTGCCGGGACCCGAATCGCTTCTCTCCGCCTTGCGATCGGAGGGAGGGATTGCGGTAGTCATCGATAATGACGACTGCAGTCTTCCGCCGGAATTCCTGACCGAGTGCGTGCGCCAATCCATCCCGGTCTTCCTGCTGCCGAAGACCATGCCATTCGATCAGCTCGGTGCCGCACTCCTGCCGCAACCGGATGGTTCCCCGAGCAAGCAGAAGCGGGAGTCCGGCCCCGAAGCGATTAGTGACCTCATCGACGGGTTCGTCGGAAGGAGTGGTGTCAGAGGCTCGCTGGTGATGCAGGGGTGCGTCCTCTCCGGATCCAACCCACCCGACATCGACCTTCTGACGAAAATCCTGGCGCGCAATCCGGTTCCATTGGAGCGAATCTCGAGCACTGCCGCTGCCATCCACGCGACACTTCCTGGATCCGGCCACGCTCTCGTTCTGACGAATCCGAATCGCATTTCATGGAATCTGAGACGGGTGACGCAGCTTGTCGAAGAGATCGACGCCCAGGCTCACGCCATCGAGGTGACAAGGGCGGCTCGACACCAGTCCGAGAGTGCGTTGATCCGGGAGCTGATCGGAGCGAATGTCGCCTCCGCGGCGCTCGATCCGTGGGCGCGATCCCTGGGGCTGGAACCGGGGACCCGAATCCGGGCGGTCTCGGTCGTCGTGCCGGAGAGCGCGGCCACACCGATTGAGCAGGTTGTTGCCGGCCTGCAAGATCTCGGGCTGCGCAGCGGTGGTACGTGCGTGTGCGGTGCCTACGAGGACGGGGCGTACACCCTGATCACGATCGACGGTGGGGGTGCTTCCGACAGTGCCGCCGACGGCACCGGATTCGATCATCACCTCGACGTCCTGACGAGACTGTTCGCCCAACGACACGGCTGCACGCCATCCATCGGCACGAGCTCCTGTGTCCTCCGAAGCAGCGACGACCTGGTGCGAGGATTGATCAGCGCTCGGCAACTGGCAGATCGTCACGCCCGGTCCTCGTGCTCCGGCGGACAGCCAGTTCCGCTTCCGGCGCCCCTGGCGGCGACACTGCTCGCGACCGAGCCGAGGCTGGCGAGCGTCCTCTACCAGGCGCTGCTGAAACCGGTCGTCGACTACGACGAACAGAAGGGTTCCGCCTACCTCGCGACCCTGCGGACCTTCCTCGCGCTGGACGGACACTGGGGTGCGACGGCTGCCGAGCTGGGCATCCACATCAACACACTCCGATACCGACTCACCCGCATCGAGCGCTTGACCGGGCGCGGGATCCACGCCACCGCCGATCGTGCGGACTTCTATCTCGCTCTCACCCTGAGGGAATCAGCTCGACGCGGATAGCGGAATGCTCCCCGACCACCAGGGTTCGGGAAGCCTGGGTGGGAACTCCTCGATGACGTCGTAGTCGCCGTCAGCCGCCCGCCCGACGTAGGACGGATGGGCGCTGT
This sequence comes from Rhodococcus sp. G6(2025), assembly GCF_058628105.1. Classification (NCBI taxonomy): domain Bacteria; kingdom Bacillati; phylum Actinomycetota; class Actinomycetes; order Mycobacteriales; family Nocardiaceae; genus Rhodococcus; species Rhodococcus sp. G6(2025). The sequence continues at coordinate 192,047 of NZ_CP179752.1, read as the reverse complement.
AGTGATCGTTTCGGAAGAAGAAGGGCAAACCCTCCGGGTTGCCGTCGAATCGAACACAAAGCAGGGCCTCGGAGAGATCGACCGGGTCCAGTGATCGGGATTGCTCAGCGGCGAGACGCAGTGCGTGCACTGCGTTGTACGCGCCGACCTGCGCCGCGTGTGTGCGGCGTTGTCCGCAGATGTCGATCAGGGATTGCCGGTACGACGCGTTGACGTCCGACTCGATCCTGGAGAAGTAGGTGGCGACCATGAAATGGCCGTCGCTGACTTCCGGCGGTATGTGACCTAGATCGATCGCGGTGGTGGCCGTCGCGGCGATGGGAAGTGAATCCGACGTGAAGCCGGCACGGTGAAATTGGGTGTAGAACGCCGTAGTCGAGTCTCGCCCGACGAGGTTGCAGATAATCACCGACGGACGTTTACGCCTGATGTCGTCGAGGACCGCCGCGAAGGAGGTTTCGCCGAGCGGTGCGTACCAGTCGCCGACGGTCTCGACGTCCCAATGCGCTCCGAGTCGGCGTATCGCCTCGCCGAGGACCCTAGGGTAAATGTAGTCGGATCCGACGATGTAGACGCGTCGCCCGAGAGTGCTCGCAATCCAGCCGAGATAATCAGTGAGGTACTGGTTTGGTGCTGCGCCGCAGTAGAATACACGCGAATCGCTCTCTTCACCCTCGAAGTATGTCGGATACATCAGCAATGATCGATTGGCGTGGATGGCCGGCCGCATGGCAACCCTGCTGGCGGAGGTATACCCGCCGACGATGACGTCGACGGACTCGTCACGGCACAGATGGTCGATTCCGCGTGCCGTCGATGCGACTTCCGAGCGATCGTCGAACACCGCGACTGTCAGTTCCTCGCCGAGTACTCCACCGCTTGCGTTGATCTCGTGAACCGCGACCGCGGCACCGTCGAGTATGGACTTCTCCATTTCTGCCTGCGCGCCGCTGAGTGAGTACAGCATGCCGATCTTCACTCGTTCGCTCCTCTCGCGGGAGGGGGCCACCTCGGTGGCGGTCGAATGCCACTCTACGGGCACTCGGGGTGCGCCACACGGCGAGACAAGAGGTGCTCCGCACCCGAAGCGGAGCGTGTTGCAATCCGGTGACCATCGGTTTCGCCGGGATGTCGGATACCTGGATGTTACGCGACTCGTCCACTCGTTTCTGCAGGTAGCAGCGATCTCGGGGTAGTCGACCTGTGTCAATCTCCAGTACCGGCGGGCGTCCGATTGGTTGATGGGCCAATTGCCGGTTCCGGCGGCGAAGCGTTGGGTGACGGAGGTCAGCGACACATCCCGAGGAGGGCAACATGACCGAAGCCATCAGTAGGCCGGAGAAGATCCGCACCGCGGTCGACATCGGAGGCACCTTCACCGACGTGTTCGTGCAGCGTGAGGACGGGCAGATCATTACCGCGAAGTACCCGACCCAGGCCGACCCGATCGAGGGCGTGCTGGCCGGGATGAAGCAGGCGGGTGTGAGCTGGGAGGATGTCGAGTTCTTCTCGCACGGAACGACGATCGCGACCAACGCCCTCATCACTCGCAAGTTCCCCCGGATCGCGCTCGTCACGACCGAAGGATTCCGCGACGTCATCGAGATTCGCCGAGGAGACCGCGAAACCTGGGATCCCTATCAAGAAGTCGCCGAGCCCTTCGTGCCGCGCCGTCACCGCCTGACGGTCCGCGAGCGCATCGGTTACGACGGCACGGTTCTCGAGCCGTTGGACGAAAATCAGGCGCGTGACGTCGCGCGGATCCTCAAGCGTCGTGCGGTCGAGACCGTGGCCGTGTGCTTTGTCAATTCGTTCACCAACCCCGAGCACGAGAACCAGATGGCGGAGATCCTGGCAGAGGAATTGCCGGGTGTCGCGATCACGACGTCGAGCGATGTTCTTCCCGAAATCTTCGAGTACGAACGGTTTTCGACCACCGTCGCCAATGCTGCACTGGTACCGATCATCGGGCCATACGCGCGCACCCTGGAGGGGCGGCTCGCAGAGAACGGATACGCCAACGACGTCCTGCTTCTACACTCCGGTGGCGGCATGATGACCCCCACCATGGCGGAAAAGTACGGGGCGCGCCTGGCAGCCTCAGGAATCGCCGCGGGCGCGATCGCCAGTCGTCACATCGCGCGAATGTGCGGATACGAGAACTCGATCGGGTTCGACATGGGTGGCACCTCCACCGACGTCTCCCTCACGGACAACGGGGTGCTGGGGACGACGAACATGTGGAGTGTCGAGTTCGGCTACCCGATCTGCTTCCCGAGCATCGAGGTCCTCACCATCGGCGCCGGTGGCGGCTCGATCGCATGGCTGGACGACGCCGGCTCACTTCGCAACGGACCACAGTCGGCAGGATCGGAGCCCGGGCCCGCCTGCTACGGCGGCGGGGGCGAGTTGGTGACCAACACCGACGCCAACCTGATCCTGGGCACCGTGGGCAAGAAGCTGGCCGGCGGAGTCAAGGAGCTCGACGAGTCGCTCGCGCGCACTGCAGTCGAGAAGGTCGCCCGACCACTCGGCCTGGACGTGGAAACGGCCGCGCAGTCGATCATCAAGGTGGCCAATGCGAACATGGCGGACGCCATTCGACTGATCTCGATCCGCAAGGGTCACGATCCGCGCGACTTCGCCCTCGTCGGATTCGGTGGGGCCGGGCCGCTGCATGCCGCCTACCTGGCCAAGGACCTGGGCATCCCCGCGGTGATCATCCCGCCGCACCCGGGAGTGACCTCGGCGATGGGCTGCATGCTCGTCGACATCCAGCACGACCTCACCAAGATGTATCTTGCTGATGCGGCCGAGGCCGACCTCGGCCACCTCGCAGAGTCGTTCCGCGAGCTCGAGGCGCAGGGACGCGAACGCCTGGCTGCGGAGCACGTCGACGACGCGGACATGATCTTCGAGTACTACCTCGACATGCGGTACCTCGGCCAGTGGCGTGCCATCGCCGTGCCCGTGACCGTGCCCCTGGCGAACCTCGACGACGTGGTTGCCACGTTCCACGCCACCCATCTCAGGGAGCACAATTTTGCCGCCGACGACGCGGGCGTGGAGATCTATCGAATCCTGGTCCGCGCTATCGGTCTCACTCCGAGGACCGAGGTCAAGCCTGCGAAACTGATCGACCCCACGGACTTCGTGCCGGTTCCGACCGAGGTACGGCACGTCCTGTTCCCGGACGAGGTGGCTCGCCTCGACACTCCGGTGTTCGACCGCGCCGGCCTTCCCTCGGGGGCGATCCTGTCCGGTCCCTGCATCGTGGACCAGCTGGATTCGACCACCGTCGTTCCGCCTCGGACAACCGCCCGGGTCGACGAGTGGGGCAATCTCATCCTCGAGCACTCAGCGTAAATAGCTATCGGCTGCAATCGAATTCGGAAGAGGCATTGAAATCATGGCTACATCACTGGACCCGGTGACATTCGAAGTTCTCAAGAACGCCTTCATCAACACTGTCGATCAGATGGCAGAACAGATCCTGCGGACCTGTTATTCGTTCGTCATCTACTCGCGTGACTTTTCCTCGGCGATCTGCGACCCCGAGGGCAACACCGTCATGCAGGGCACGGGTGACATCGCAGCGCACGTCGGCACCCTCCACTACACCGCAAAGGCCGTGATCCGCCAATTCGAGGGCGACATCCATCCCGGGGACGTCTTCGTCATCAACGACGTGTACGAAGGAGGAAGCCACTTCAACGACACCCGCATCATCCGGCCGATCTACTACGACGGCGAACTGCTCGGCTACGCGCAGGCCAACGGCCATTGGGCGGACGTCGGCGGCGCGACCCCGGGCTCGTTCAACGTCAAGGCACTCGACCACATGGGCGAGGGCCTGCGAATTCCGCCGACCCGGCTTTGGAGCAAAGATCAGTTCCTCGAGGACGTCGCATACCTCATAGCAAAGAACACCCGGAACCCTCGCGACATCATCGGCGACATGCAGGCGCAGGCCGAGGCCACTCGCGTCGCCGAACGCGAAATACAGCGTCTGTGCGACAAATACGGTGTCGACACGATCAAGACGGCCATGGCCGAGGTCCAGGATTACGTCGAAGATCTCACCCGCGCCAAGATCGCCGCCCTGCCCGACGGCGTGTGGTACACCGAGGACTACATCGACCAGGATCCGGCACTGGGCGAGGGCCTGATCCCGGTCACCATGAAGATGACCATCAAAGGCGACTCCGTCCACTACGATCTCAGCGAGTCACATGCGTCCATCTCCTCGATGCTCAACGCCGGGTTCGGTGGTTCGTTCGCCGGAATCGTCGCCGGCACCAAGATGCAGTTCCCGGACATCCCCCTCAATTCGGGCTTCTACCGTGTCGTAACAGCGGATCTCGGCCCGCTCGGTTCGGTGGTCAACGCGGACTGGCCGTCGCCGTGTGCCGGATTCTGCTCCGGGCCGTTCGAGAAGATCATGAGCTCGGTGTTCGAGATCTGGTCCGATATCCAGCCCGAACGCGCCATGGCCTGCACCTTCAACCTTGAGTACCTACTGGTGGGTGGGCGCGACGGGCGCGAAAACGGCAACCCCAACTTCATGTGGTACGACTGGATGATGGGAGGCTGGGGCGCCCGGAACGGTGCCGACGGCTACAACGCTTCGGCTGCCGTGTTCGGTGTCCAGTACGGCACTCAACCTTTCGAGGGCCAGGAGCGCCTGGCCCCGGTGCTCACCTCGTGTCATGATCTGGTGCCCGATTCCGGAGGCCCGGGAAAGTACCGCGGCGGACTCGGTGCCGAGAAGGGCGGCCGACTATGGGCCAGCAGCAACACCGTGATGTCCTATTGCTGTGACCGGGAGCGCTCGGTCACCTGGGGGCTATGGGGCGGATTGCCCTCGATTCCACACGGTGTCTGGCTCAACAAGGGAACCGACAACGAGCAGTACCTGGGCTCGATCTTCGCGGCAGTACCGATCAAGTCCGGCGACGAGTTCACCCGCCCTTCCGCCGGCGGCGGCGGCCTGGGCGATCCGCTGCAGCGTGCCGTCGACGCCGTGCTCGAAGACGTCATCGACGGCTACGTCACGATCGAACGCGCCGAAAAGGACTACGGAGTCGTCATCAAGGAGATCGACCCGGAGGTCTTCGACTACGAGGTGGATGCCGGCGCCACGGACAAGGCCCGCGAGTACATCCGGAACAACCGGCATGCCTGGATGGAGCGTGATCCACAGGCGGTATCGGCGGAGTACCGGTCCGGTTTGATCAACGAGATGGACTGCGTTCGCCAGTACGGAGTGATCCTGGATTGGGGCAGCGGCGAGGTGCTGCCCAACACCTCCGACCAGTTCCGCGCGATGCTGAAGCGACGCACGATCGTCCACTGGACCGATGATCCCGGCGTCGACTACATCAAGGGGACGCTCTCGATCTCCGAGACCGCGGCAGTCTGAGCCACGTCCGCTCCTACCTGCTCGGGTGCCTCATCGCGGTCGTGGGGCACCCGGGCAAGGCGCACCTCCAATTTCAGGATCCAGATGGCAACGGCGCCAGAAACCGTCATCGAAAGGAAGAACCATGTCACTATCGCCGGAGTTGAGTGCGAACAAAGTCCCCGCACTCGTCGTGTCATCACATGACGATCCAAAGGTTCTCGAACACGCTGCTGCCGAGGACTATTCACTGCACATCGTTCCCTTGTCGTGGCGCAGCGGGCGCCTGTCCGTCTCGATGGCGTGGCTCGGGCTGATGAGCGCGATGTTCTGGGTCGTGGTGGGAAGTACGGTCACGCTTGCCGTGGGTACGGTCGACACCCTGATCGGTATCGCACTGTCGGCCGTGAGCTATGGCGCGATCAACTCAGTGGCTGCCAGGTACGCCGCCAAAACGGGAACGAGCGTGTCCCTCTTCTCCCGCGCCCTGTTCGGACGAGCCGGCTCAGCATTCGCGGCTGCCCTCTTCGGAGTCACCATCACTTACTACGTCGTCGCAGAAGGCGCCATCGTTGCCAGCGCCCTGCACGCCTACATCCCCGCCCTCCCGATTGCACTGTGCTGTCTGATCGTCGTCGTGTACCAGGCACCCCTGGCGATGCGCGGCGTGACCACATGGCTGGACAAGATCAACGGGGTGCTCCTTCCGCTCTACCTCGTCGGCCTCGTCGGCTCGGTCGTCTGGACCATCGTCGGCTACGGGTACAGCAACGACTGGCTCACCTACGAACCCGACGGCGCAGCCGATCTCGGTGTGCCGGGCTGGTGGTTCGCGTACACCGTGTACATGGGTGTTTGGGTCGTCACCATGATGGCGTGGGACTTCGCCCGGTTCGGTCGCCCCGAGGACGCGACGTTCAACGGGCGCGTAACCTTCGGAACGCCGTTCTACGTGATGACACTTCTCGTGAATGCGGTAGTGGGGATGTTCCTGGCGCACACAATCGCCATCGAGGGAGCGCTGAGCGAGGAGTCGGCGATTCTCGGGATCGTCGCGATGATGGGGTTCTGGGGACTGTTGTGGGTCGTCGTCAGCCAGACGCGGGTCAACACCGGGAACTTCTACCTCGCCTCGACGAACCTGCAGAACTTTTTCGCGCGGGCCTTCAAACTCACCCTCCCTCGGGTGTTCTGGCTGGCGATCGTTGCCGTGATCGTCTACATGATGATGCTGACGAACGTCCTGACGTGGATCCTGCAGGCGCTGAGCTACCAGGGCGTGATCATCGTGAGCTGGGTGGCGATCGCCCTCACGCACATCCTTGTCTCGTCGCGAACTAAGGGACCGGACGCCGCGGCGGCGGAGTTCCGGCCAGGACGCGTCCCATCGGTGAATCCCGCGGGGGTGTTCGCCTGGGGTGCTTCATCTCTGACGGGCATCGCCATGGTCGCATTCGGGGGAACCACAGGCGCCGTCTGGGCACCGCCCGCGAGCTGTGTGCTCGCGGCAGCCCTGTACGGGATCGCCCTCCGATTCTCGAAGCCTTCCTGGTTCACGCTCGATCGCCCGTTCGATCCGCGCGACGAGGTCGCCGACCCCTGGGAGGCGCGCGTTCAGTGTCATCGCTGCGGTGACTCGTACATCGCCTACGAGATGGATCGGGATCCGTCGGCCGACCACCAGGCGATCTGTCTCGCCTGTGCGTCGAACACGCCCAGCTTCCTGCGTGCGGCAGAAGCGGAGGCCGCGGCGTACCGGTCCGGCATCATCGATCTCGAAGCCCCGAGAAGAGTTGCTCCGAGCTGAACTTCCTCGGTAGACCCAGGCGTTGGGCTCCGTGCTCGACTACCGTGCCGGTTCCGGCACGGTAGTCGGAGTCGTCCTCTGCGCGGCAAGTCCGGACTTCTGCGCATCATGGCGTTGGGCGCGCTCCGTCGTCCCCCGCATGTGGGTGGTACGCCGACCTCGCCAGCCCTACCCACGGGCTGGCGGGGTTCGTTCACCCCAACCCCAACCCCAATCCGAGGCGTATGGTCCAGCTTGTGCGCTCCGGCCGGTCTTGAGGGGTTCGTCCGGATCGCGCATTGATAGTCACCGTGTGTCTCCTTCTGGGTGACGTGACCGCTAGACCCCGGCCCCAAGGCGCGTGGCCGGAGTCGATCAAATGCAGACAGCATCCCTCGCCGCATTGGAGTAGGGAGGTGCAGATCGTTTGTGATGTAGTCGATGGCTGAACGGTGAGCGTAGCTGTGGCGGTGGCGGACTGCCGCAGATAGTCTGAGCACGCACCGGGTCGATTCCCTACTCGATTCTCCGGTGTAGAAGCCCCGCCGAGCCCCCATCCGTAGCCTGGCGGGGCTTTGCCTACCGCGTTTCATGAGGGACACGCGGCACGGGGCCCCACGGGCAGCTCCTCACACGTTCAGCCGGTGGGGTCCTTCGCTGCGGGCATAGTGGCCGCCTTCGGGCGTGGAATGGCGCATGCGCCCAGGATCGCGACGTCAACTCTCGGCGGTCTCATATCGATTGCGCAATTGATCCTGCGACAGCTAATTAGCGGGATACATGTCTGCGCATCGCGCACGGGTGCAGTGTCATTCGAACGATTGACACTGCGCCATTTTGTGGAACCCAGTGGTTTGACATCGGTAGCGCGTCAACCGGGCTCGATTTATTGTTCTTGCGCCACCCAACCCTGGGCGGCACCGACCCTGCCGACACCTCCAGTGCCGTCGGCAGGGTCTTTCTCTGCCTGAACCCGCGGCGTTCTCATCGACTTCGGACGTGTGGTGGGCCTAGCAAGCAATTCGACCGGAACCGGTTCACATCCTGCGTCATTCACGCGATATACACAGCTCGGTTCAACTGGCGGATCGGTAATTTGTTCGATTACGATCAACTCGCGCCGGCAGGACCCAACCCCTGATCACCGGCGCCGGAACCCCCCGCCTTCCCCCGACGTTGGGCGGGGTTTCGCCAGTCTGCTGACAGGGGCCCAACAAATTGCACCAGCCCCCTTGTGGTACGCATGTACCACATGATGTAGTTGCTGCGCCTCTCCAACTCGGGGTATCTCCGTCGATGACGGGTGGAGGATTCTTCCTGGTTCTAGGAGGCAGGGCCCGCCAGCCCTCACGTCCCAGTAGGGGCTGGCGGGTTTTCCGGATCGACGAACGCCACGGACCATAGTCCAGAACGCCAAGGGGACCCATGATCCGCACTCGCGATGCACTGCCCTGGATCGCGTCCGTCGCTGGGCACCCTCGTCGGCATCTATGCCAGATGGTCCGACGAGTGGCACATGAACGAGAGGTTCTGGGCTGGGCTTCTGTCTTTTGCGTGAACGACATTCGGCGGCCAGGAGAGGCAGACGGCTGGCCGCGCACCGCTGCCACGACATGCGTCAGCCCGCCGAAGTTCCCTTGTGTTTACTGCATCACAATCTGTAGAACAACCTGCCATGCACCATAGAATTTGCCGCGCACCTACTCGCTGCCCATTTCAGCGCGGGCTGGTGCACCGACCCCGGCAGCCAAACCCCCAGTGGCTGCCGGGGTCTTCCATGCTTCGGCGGTCCGACTGACCCGACTCGGGACCGTCGATTGGGGACCCGCTGTCCGTGCCGACGGATGGCGGGCTTCCGCTACCTCGTGCTGGGACTTTGTTCAACCTGACGAGGAACGTCTACACTCTGAGTCATTCGCTGACAGGTCTTTTCGCCCGGCATCGATCGTTTCAGGCATGGTGTTTGGCCGGGACATATTAATGCGCAGTCGATTTCGTGTTCGGTTTGGAAAGTGTTCGATAGATTGAGTTGCGGTGGGTTATGTAGAGACTCCCCTTCCGAGTCGCCCTCGGCGGGGTGTAGAACCGCCGGCCGGTGGGCATCATGGCGGCCCGGTCGGCGGCCCTCACCGATGACAGGAATTCGCCCTTGGCGGGCACGCTGAGCGAACGCTGTTTGACGACGAGACAATAGCGATCGAGTAATTTGGTTGACCAGGGTGGCGGTGGTCCGAACGTGGTTCATCTTTGCGAGGTTGATCATCCCAGACCTCACAGCCAGTCGATGGACCTCAGTCCGCCTCGGTAGCAGCTAATGGGGCCAATGACCGCGACCGTCGGGTACTGCTCACCGTAGAAATGGGTAGACGCACCGTTCGACATCGAAGCGCTCAACGGTGCGCGTTGGGCCCGTCATCGCGTGTCATCGACCCCACGGTGACCATGCAACTCCCACTGCCCGGAGAGTCAGTCCGGTCCCGGCTCACTCGGACTCACTGGCGCCTCCCAACCTCACGGGCACGCTGGACGCGGCGCTTCTACAAACGGTTGGCGCGTCCGGCCTTCGACGCACGACACATCGACCTGGCGAGCGCCGGCGGCGATCGTCAGGTCGGCGGGTCGAGGACCCGGACCGACCGCGGAAGCGGCTGTACCGCAATACCGCAACGCCTCGCCGCCGCCGCGAACGACTCCGGGCGGGGGTCCACAGGCCAGGACATCTCACCGGACGGACCGAACACGGCTGCCGCATTCGCCGCCGGGCCCGTGGTGAAGCGCGTCTGATACCGGAGACCGTCGAACTCGACATCGAACGCCGCCGCCCACGCCCGGGGAACGTCGTACGGAGTCATCGAACACAACTCCCGGGTGAGCCCGAACGCGGCAGCCGCGTCAGTACAGGTGTCCGCGAGGTCATGGGTGCCCGGCACCCGCAGCGTCGACAGTGCCCGCTCGGCCGCGAAGTCGTGGGCGACCACCCCGAGCGATGCCAACGCCTCCCCCACCGTCTCCCGGATCGCCGTCGCCTCATCGAATGCGACATAGCACGTACCCCTCGGCGCGGACAGATCGAATCGTCCACCACCGGACGAGGAGAACCACCACGGCCCATTCGAGACCCGGTGACCCCGCTTGACCTGCCTCCTCCCGGTCAACCGCCAACCAGGAAACCCGGTCAGCGCGCGCGATCCGGGCGCCCGCAGCGCAACATCCTCCCGGGTCACGCCGCCCACCGCTGCACGTCCGCGCGGGCCGCCGCCAGGACCGGATCGACCCGGCCACCCTCGGCCAACCAGCCCACCGCGGTCTTACCGCCGAACGCATCCTGCGGTGCCCGCAGCCACAGCGCACACGTCCACGGGTCCGCCCCCGCCCGCAGGACACGCCACACCTGCACCAGCGCCGGGTCCACGGTGCCGCTGCTGGTGAACTGCCACACCGGATAGACCCATTGCCCCTCCTCGAGCTGGCAGGCGATCACCGCGTTGGTAGCGACCTTCTTGCTCACCGCCTGTCGGCTGACATTCCACCACCGAGTCAGCCCGGCCGTGTCGTAGAACGGGCCCACGACCTGGTCATAGACATGATGGGTGGGAAGCGCAGCCGACATCGCATCAGCGATCGCCTGCACGTCCGCGAACGCGTCGGTGGGCACACCGGCCGCAGCCGCCGCGGCGAACGTGCGGTGCACACGCTGCGAGAGCTCCTCCATCAATTGCTTCTCCTGCTCCACCAGCGACGTCATCACCACTACCCACCCTCCAGCGTCAACCTTGTCAACCACAATGATGCCGCATTGGGTCAACCACGTCAACCAGAGAGGTCGGCCCGAACACACCTCCACAATCGACGGTCGAGTGAGGACATTGACCTCATCGCTGCAGATGAACGCCGCAGCATGCTCGCTGCCGACCCCAACAACCGCTCGCTGAGATCCCGGCAGCGGTAGCCAGGTGCGCGCCGGATCGGAGCCGCTTGCCACCGGGATGACAGGACTGCTGATATGACACGAGTCATGCCGTGGTGCGCGACATCCACATGGGCAAAGGCGAAGGTCGCGCCGTCGGACTGAACCGTATGATCCTCATGAAGCAGGGGTTGGGCGGTGAGCAGTACGCAAGCAGGATCCGTGCGCGGGTGTCGGCGGATCATCGGTGCGAGAGGCTCGGCGGGTCGCGCCAGGCTGCCGCCAGTCGGCAGCGTCACTGGGCTACGGAGTCTCGTGGGTCCGCGTCCGCGACCACTCGACCGCAATAAAGGACAACCGGCGAATAATGAACGACGTCAAGACGGGCATGAGATTGAAGGCGCGCAGGAGCGGATGACTGGGGCGAGTGAGCAGGCTGCATTGGACGGGGAGTGGCGCACCCGAATTCCGATGTTCGGGTACACCGCACACGGTGCGGCGGTCGTGGAGGCCGAGGCAGCGGCGATACGGGAGGGTGCGCAATCGCTGTTGTCCGGATTGTCCACCGGAGAAATTTCCCGCAGGTGGAACACGGGCGGGCTAACGACTCGCGAGGGGAATCCGTTCACCAGCAAAAAAGTGGTTGCCGTGCTGCGGAACCCGACATATGCCGCGCTATCCACATACAAGGGTCAGATTGTCGGTGCCGGCCAGTGGCCCGCCATCATCGACGAGCACACGCACCGAGCAGTAGTCGAAATCCTCGATGGTCGACGTACGGTGGCACGGGATCGGCGCTGGCAGGGTTCGGGCGTCTACCTCTGCGGAAAGTGCGGGAGCACAACACACGTCACGACGAGCCGGGACACGAACTTCTACGTCTGCAAGGAATCAGCCCATCTGTGGAGGCGGCAGGACACCCTCGATGCTTACATCGACACGCTGGTGATCGACCGACTCACCGCGGAGGACGCACTTCTCCTCGACAAGTCAGACGACGGGGTCGACGTCCCAGCCCTCCAAGGAAAGCGGGGAGGGCTGCAGAGACGGCTCGAAGCGTTGGCGCAGGTATTCGCGACTCGTGAGGTCGACGGACACCAAGTAGCAGCGCATCCCGCACAGATCAGGTACGACCTGGCTCGGATCGACACCGCTCTCACCGTCCAGACGCATTGGGACCGGCTGGCCAAGTCGATCGGCGCCGACGATCTCCGCGCACGTTGGGAGAAGATCGGTGCCGGCGATCTCCGCGCACGCTGGGAGAAGATCAGCGCGGACCGGCGCGGCACGGTAATTGCACTGCTGATGACGGTGACCATACTTCCGTCACCCCGCGGACGAAAAGCTTTCGATCCGGAATTCGTCCGGATCGATTGGAAGCGTTGAAACTTCCTGAATCGGTCCAGGCATCGAATTCTCCAGCCCAGTTGGGATCCGATAGCTACCAACAGGCTCAGCGAGAGCCGCCTGTCAGAGAGCACCTTCCACCGTCACCAACCCTGCCGGGCGAGGGTCGGCGATGCCCGGCGTGGATGATCCACACCGGCAGCCAAATCCCCTAGGTGATCAGGGCGGGGAGGTAATGCAAGTTGGTGGCCGTGGCCCGTTGTGGGTTGCTCGTTTACCTCCTGTGCCACCACACAGGAGGTAAACGACGGTGTAGACGCCTGTGGCGCCTGCACCGTCGCAGACCTCGCCGCCGTGTTTCCGCGGCACCGGGCCTCGGACGGTCCTGAGGAAATCGCGGACTCGACCGAGAAGAACGAGCAGACCTGCATTGCCCTCAGGTGGTCCGAGATCGCCGATCTACTGGGTGTGGTCGCGCGGAGTGTCCGCCTCGGACCAGGCTTCCTGGTCGTCGCGGTAGCGGCGGGTGCGTTTCGGTGCGGTAGGTACCGGTGCGCCCGCCTGCTGCTCGTTGCCGTAGTGGTCGGGACCGCCGTTCCACTGCTGACTCTGGTCGCCCTGGTAGGCCGGGGCACCCTGATAGGCGGGCATTTCCTGCGGATCTCCCCCGTTCGGACCGTACTGGTGCGGCGGGTACTCGTCGCGAACGTACGGGGCCGGCTGCTGCGGTGCCGGCGGCTGCGGTGCCGGCGGCTGCGGTGCCTGATGCTGAGGGTGCTGCTGCACGGCAGGCTGCGCGGGGGTGGCCTGCTGCATCTGCGGCAGAGACTTGTCGGTCTCGTAGTAGTACTTGTACTCGTAGACGCCCCGTCCGCGGCTCGGTGTCATCGTGATGATCGTTCCGAGGATGGTTGCCCCCACACTGTGCAGGTTGCCTACGGCCCGCGACAGCTGATCCCGTTTGGTTTCGGCGTGCCGCGCGATGACCAGCGCGCCGTCCGACATCGCGGTCAGCACGGTCGCGTCAGTGACGGGCAGCAGCGGTGACGCGTCGACGATCACGTAGTCGAAACGCCCCCGCAGGTCGGCCAGCACCTGGCGGGCGGTCTCCGTTCCGAGGAGCTCACTCGGGTTCGGCGGGATCGGTCCGGACGCCAGGACCGTGAGACCCGAGTACTGCGTCGGCTGGAGCACGGCGTCGAGGTCGGCCTTGCCTGCCAGGACGCTGCTGAGGCCGACGGAACCGACGACGCCGAGGTACTTCGACACCCGCGGCTTACGGAGGTCGCCCTCGACCAGGCACACGTTCTGGCCGCCCTCCGCCAGCACGAGCGCGATGTTGATGGCGGTGGTGGTTTTGCCCTCGGTGGGCAGCGAACTGGTGACGACGATGACCCGCGGCGGGTTGTCGACCTCGAGGAACTGCAGGTTGGTGCGCAGTTCTCGGTAGGACTCGGCGCTCGACGAGTGGCCTTCGGCGAAGTTGATGGCCTGCTGCGTCTGCCGGTCCTTGTCGAACGGGATGGTGCCGATCAGTGCGGATCCGGCCAGCTCCTCGACGGTGCGCCGGTCCTTGACCGTGTTGTCGAGGCGATCACGCAGGACTGCCAGCGCGATCCCGAGGAGCAATCCCACCGCTGCACCCAGCGCCAGGTTGCGCATGGTCTTCGGGGAGACCGCCACCGTCGGCGTCTGTGCCTGCTGCTCGACGACGACGCGCGCCGCCGGGGCGCCGCCACGCTCGGGTGTTTCCAATTCTCGTGCCATGACGACGAATTCGTCGGACAGGGCGTTGGCGATGTCGCGGGCGCGTTCCGGCGACGGATCCTGCACCTTGACGTCGATCAGCACGGTGTCGGGCGCGGAGCTGGCCTTCACTTGCGATGCGAGTGCGGGCGCCGTCATGTCGAGGCCTAGCTTGTCGATGGTTCGCTGCGCGAGATTTTCACCGGTGAGCAGTTTGGTGTAGGACGTCACTCGCTGCTGCGAGAACAGGTTTCCCTGGTATATCTCGTTGACTGATGCCCCGGACGAGGTGGAGACGAACATGCGGGTCGACGCCTCGTACATCGGCGTGGTGAGCAGTGATGCTCCCAGCGCGCCGAGAATAGCGACCACGGTGGTGATCGCGATGATCTTCCATCGTGACTGCAGAATTCGCAGGTAGTCCTGTATTTCCATTATCGAGTCTCCCATCGACTTCACGCTCGGGGGCTTGCGTGATCGTGCTGTCATCTACTTTGTTTCGACCCGACTGAACCTCTGCATCGTAGTGATGGCCGCGGTCAGGGGCGGCGGGGTGCTTCACGGTCCGGAGTGGCCTCCCGATCCCCGTAGTCTTCGTCCGATCATGGCCACCGGTCCACGCCCGACCATGTCTGCGTGAACAGCATCGATGCGGTGTTCGGTGACGGCTCCGCCGAAGTGTCGCCGCCAGTCCGGGACTAGTTCCGGATGACGGTCGAGATCATGTGCAGCGGTGAAGAACACGGCGTCACCGTCGAAGTGTCGGGGCTGATGTGTCGATGCGATCTGTTCGAGACGGATGAGTAGCTCGCCGAGCGACTGGACCCGATCGGGCGACACCGCCTCTCCAAGCTCTGGGGGTAGGCCCAGCTGGGGCTGGTTGTCGCCGGGGTTCACGAGCGCGGCACGGTGTTCGGGCAGCAGGGTGTCGAGCATGGCGAGGGTGGCCACTTCCTGGCCTGCTTCGTGTAGTTGCACGGCCATCTCCTGTGCCACGGTGCCGCCGAGGGACCAGCCGAGCAGGTGGTACGGGCCGGTCGGCTGCACCGTGCGGATGGCGTCGATGTGGCGGCTGGCCAGCTCGGTAATGGACGAGGGCAGGTCCGTGTCACCGGTTGCCTGCACTCCGTACAGCACGCGTTCGGGGAGATGTTCCGCGAGTCCGTTGTAGCACCAGGCGATTCCCGCCGCGGGGTGGATGCAGAACAGTGGTGGACCGTCGCCGTCTCCGCCGAGGCGCACCACGGCGGCGAACGGATCTTCGGGCGAATCGCTGCCGAATTCGATGCGCTTGGCGAGTCGCGCGGCGGTGGGGTCGGTGAAGAGCCATTGCAGGGGCACGTCCCGGTCCAGCCTGGTGCGCAGTTCATCGGCGACGGCCACCGCGCCCATGGAGGTGCCGCCGAGGGCGAAGAAATCTTGATCCGCGCCGATGGAGTCCGTTCCGATGGCGTTGGCCATTAACTCGGCGACCACGGTCTCGAGATATCCGGTCGGCGGTGTCAGCGGCGTGTCCGGATCGAATTCCGGCTCGGGAAGCGCGGATCGGTCGACTTTGCCCGATGGTAGTACCGGCAGGCTATCTAGCATGACGATGGCGGACGGCACCAGATGGCGTGGCAGGACCGTCCGGGCGAAGTCGAGGACTGTGTGTGTGGTGAGCGTGGAGTCCGGTTCGGCCACGAGGTAGGAGACGAGGACGGGCTGTCCGCCGGGAGCCGTCACCGGTGTGGTGATCGCGAACCGGATGTCGGGATGGCGGGCCAGGGCGGCGTCTACCTCGGCGGGTTCGACGCGGATGCCGTGCAGCTGGACCTGCGCGTCATTGCGTCCCAGGTAGTCCAGGGCTCCGTGTGCGTTGCGGTGCACGAGGTCTCCGGTGCGGTACATCCGGTCGCCGGGTTTCCCGTACGGGTTCGGGACGAACTGCGTGGCGGTGAGACCACCTTGCCCGAGGTAGCCACGGGCGACGCTGGTTCCGGACAGGTAGAGCTCGCCTGTCACGCCGTCGGGAACCGGGTGCAGCCGCGGGTCGAGCACGAGGGCGGCGGCCGCGTCGATCACGTCTCCGATGTCGACGCCGTCATCGATGTCGGCTGGTGTGAGCGGTCCTGCGACCGATGCCAGGATTGTGAATTCCGTCGGGCCGTAGGCGTTGAAGAGCCGGTGATGTGATGCCCAGGTCGCCGCCAATGCGGACGGTAGGCGTTCGCCGACCGACACCACGGTACGTGGTCCTTCGTCGCCCAGGCTGTCGGCATCGAGGGTGGCCAGCACGGTGGGTGTCGCGATGAGGTGGGTGATGCGCTCCTGGCGCACCACGTCGGCCAGCTGATCGCCGGCGTAGCTGAAGTCCGGTGCGACCACGAGAGTGCCGCCGGACGACAGCGCGTAGAGCATCTCGAAGAGTGAGGCGTCGAAGGTGGGGGACGCCAGCTGGAGCACCCGCACGTCACCGTCGACGTCGAGCACGGGTGCTTGCGCGGCAACCACATTCACCAGGCCGCGATGCGGCACCACGACGCCCTTGGGTGTTCCGGTGGTACCGGATGTGTAAATCAGGTACGCGGCACTCTCCACCCGTGGGTAGTTGTTCACCGCGGGCGATAGATAGGTACTGACGGGTGGGAGCCACGCGACGCTGGACGGGAGCTCGGCGACGCGCTCGGGCACGGTCAGCCCGACCACGGCACCGGAGTCGGCGAGCATCCATTCCAGACGCTCGGTGGGATGCGACAGGTCCAATGACAGCCAGACCGCGCCCGCTTTCGCCACAGCCCACACCGCGGCCACCCAGTGCCGGCCACGACCGGTGGCGACCGCGACCACATCCTCGGATCCGACGCCACGGTCCGAGAGCGCCCCGGCCCACCGTTCCGCCACGTCGTCCAGTTCTTCGTAGGTCCACTGCACGCCGCCGTCTTCGACGGCAATGGCGTGCGGGGTGGCCCGGACCTGGGTCTCGAAGATCGCGGCGAGAGTCTTCGGTTGATAGTTCCGTGTAGGGCCACTGACGAGGGCCGCACGTTCGCTCGCCTCGAGGATGTCGATGTCGCCGACCACCCCGGACGGATCGGTCAGGGCTGCGTCGAGGATGCGCTCGAAGCGCTGTGCCAGCGCCCGGGCGGTGGAGTCGTCGAACAGGTCCGTGGCGTACAACAGCCGCAGCGTCAGCTCCCCCACCGATTCCGTGAAGTCCCACACCAGGTCGAATTCAGCCGTGGCACTGGTAGCTCCGACGGCATTGACCTCGGTTCCGGGCAGACCGCCCGGCTGCGGCGCTGCGTGCTGGTAGGTGAGCATTACCTGGAACAGCGGGTTGTACGAGGTGGAGCGGTGGGGTGCCACGTGGGCGACCACGTCGTCGAACGGCACGTCGGCGTGGGCGAACGCGTCGAGGTCCACCGCCCGCACCTGCTCGAGGAGCGCGGCAAAGGTTGCGGCGGAGTTCACGTCGGTGCGCAAGGCGACGGTGCCGACGAACATCCCCACCACCGCGTCGAGGGCGGGGTCGGGTCGTCCGGCAACGGCGGTGCCGATCACGACGTCCGGGTGCCCCCCTTCGCGCGACAGCAGAACGGCGAGCGAGGCGTGCAGCACCATGAACACCGTGACGCCCTGACTACGGGCGACGTCGGACAATCGTTGACGCACGTCGGGGTCCAGTGTCCACTCGACGGTGGTGCCTGCGTGGCTCGATTGGGCGGGTCGCGGACGGTCGGTGGGCAACGCGATCGGGGCGTCGACGCCGTCGAGTGTCCGGGTCCAGTAGTCGAGCTGAGCATGGGCGACGCTGTCGGGGTCGGCGGGGTCGCCGAGCACCGCGCGCAGCCACACGCTGTAGTCCGCGTAATCGATGGGAAGCGGCGCCCACTGTGGTTCGCGTCCTCCGCTGCGAGCGGTGTAGGCGGCCTCGAGGTCGGTGACCAACCGGCCCATGGATCCGCCGTCCAGCACGATGTGGTGGACGACGGCGGCGAGCACGTGGTTGCCGCCGCCTTCGGACCACAGTTCCACGCGTAGCGGGGTTTCCGACTCCAGCTGGAAGGGTCGCCGCACGAATTCCGCGACCTCGGCCGGCACATCGGCGGCTGTGACGGGATGCAGGTCGATGTCCGCCGGAACGATCACCTGGTGCGGGCCGCTGTCATCGATGGGAAAGACTGTGCGTAGCACGGCGTGCCGGTCGACCACGTCGGCGAGTGCGCATCGCAGTACGTCCAGGTCGGTGTCGCTGCCGAGCCGTTGCACGAACACGAGGTGGTGCATCGAGGCGCTGGGATCGATGCGGTGAAGCAGCCACAGCCGTTGCTGCGGCGGGGACAACGGAATCCGGGTGTCCGGGTTCCGTCGCACCAGTGGAATGCGTGTCGCGGCCGCGTGGCGCTGGTCGAGCCACACGGCCATGCCGGCGGCGGTGGGCTGATCGAACAGCGCCCTGACGGGAACGTCCACGCCGAACGCCGCCGACAGTCGCCCCGTCACCGCGGTGGCAGACAAGGAGTCGCCGCCGATGTCGAAGAAGTCGCTGTGGCCACCGACGCTCGCGCCTCCGAGCACTTCGGCGAATACCCCTGCTACCAGTTCCCCGGTCACGGTCCGCGGTGGGGTCGAGGAGTCGGTGTCGATGTCGCTCGCCTCGAGTGCCTGGGTGTCGAGCTTGCCGTTGGAGGTGAGCGGCAGGCTGTCGCGAACCCTGATGCGCTGCGGTACGAGGTGGGACGGAAGTTGCCGGGTCAACTCCGCGCGGAGCGATTCGGCCGCCACTCCCGCACCTGTGACGAAGGCGACCAGCCGACCGTGGCGCAGCAGCAGCACCACTGCCTGGGTGACACCGGGCAGCGCCAGCAGGGCGGCCTCCACCTCGGCGGGCTCGATGCGCATGCCGCGCACCTTCAACTGACGGTCTGCGCGGCCAATGTAGGACAGGGCACCGTCGGCGCGGCGGTGCACCACGTCGCCGGTGCGATAGCGCCGCATTCCGCCGTGTCCGGCAATGAAGTTCGCGGCCGTCAGCGCTGGGGCCGCCACGTACCCGAGGGCCAGTCCCAGTCCCTCCAGGTACAGTTCGCCGACACCCCCGAGTGGTACCGGACGCAGCCGGTCGTCCAGGACCGTCGCTGTCGTGCCGGGGACGGGTGTGCCGATGGTGACGTCGGCGTCCACCTCGGCCAGGGTGGCCACCACTGTGGACTCGGTGGGCCCGTAGGCGTTGAGCATCAGCCGCCCTTCGCTCCAGGCTGCGGCCTGCTCCGGGCTCAGAGCCTCGCCGCCCACGGCGACCACCTGCAGGGTCTCCAGTTTCCGCGGCTCGAGGGTGGCGAGGACGGAGGGTGTGGAGAGGTAGTGCGTCACGTTCTGCTCGGTGAGCAGGTGCTGCAGTTCGGCGCCGCCGTAGACGTCGGCAGGTGCCACCACGAGGCAGGCGCCCGACCGGAAGGCCAGCAGCATCTCGAGCAGCGCCGCGTCGAAGGTGGGGTTGTAGCCGTGCAGAACCCGCGCCTGCGGGTGTACTCGGTACCGGCGGACGGCTTCGTCGGCGAGGGCGCCCAGTCCGCGGTGTGTGACGGCCACGCCCTTCGGGGCGCCGGTCGATCCGGACGTGTAGATGATGTACGCGACCGCCGGTTGGGCCGACGTCTGCGCCTGCGCCACCATCGCGTCCCGGCGTTCGGCGGGGTGGGTGGGGTCGAGCGGCAGGAAGGTGGCCCCGGTCCGGGTGACGGCCCAGAGTTCGACCACGAAGTCGATCGAGCGCGGCAGGCAGATCTCCACGACCGTTCCGGGACCGGCGCCGGCGTCGCGAAGCTGACCAGCCCGCTGTTCCGATACCTCGGCCAGTTCCCGGTAGGACAGTGTCCGGATGCCGTCGGTGAGAGCCGGACGGTCGGGGTGCGCGGCGGCGGTCGACAGGAAGATGTCGGTGAGGGTGCGGATGTCGTCAGCGGGTCCGCCGGTGAGCGGAGGTGCCGGCGTCAGCGCGATCTCCCCCACCGTCACCTGCGGATCGCGTGCGACGGCCTCGAGCACCTGCCCCAGCAGGGCTGCCAGCGAGGCTGCGGTGGCGGAATCGAACAGGTCGGCGGAGTAGGCGACGGCGCCGTCCATCCCTGCGGGCTCCTCACCGTCCCATCGCTCGCGAACTGTGAGATGGAGATCGAATTTTGCTGTGTGGGTATCGACTTCCCGGACTTCGACGCGAAGGCCGGCCACGTCGACGGCAGGTAGGTCGAGGTTCTCCACTGCCAGCGCGACTTGTGGTGTGCGTCCCCCGAGCAGGTCGGCGATCGATTCGAAGGGCACGTCGGCGTGCTCGAACGCATCCACGTCGAAATCGCGCACCTGGGCCAGCAGTCCGGTGAACGGCATGTCCGGCTGGACCTGCGCCCGCAGCGCGAGGGTGTTGACGAACATTCCGACCAGCGGGTCGAGGATGCGGTCGCCGCGGCCGGCGACCGCGGTGGCCACGGTGACGTCGCGGTGCGCGCCGAGCCGCGACAGGAGCGCCGACAGGGCCGCGTGCAGCACCATGAACGGGGTGGCACGGTGGTCGCGGGCCAACCGGTGGACGGCTCGCTGGACGTCGGCGGGGACCTTGAAGGTCACCGCCCCCGCGGTGGCGCCCGTGGTATCGGTGGTCCGTGGCCGGTCCGGGACGAGTGCGGCACCCGACTCCGCACCGTCGAGTGCGCGTCGCCAGTGCTCGATTCTGCGTGTCGCGTACCCGCTGCGCAGCAATTCCTGCTCCCAGAGCGCGTAGTCGGCGAAGTGGATGGGCAGCGGCGCCCAGTCGGGTGTGTGTCCGGCGCGACGCGCTTGGTAGGCGGTGAGCACGTCGGCCACCAAGGGGGTGAGGGACCAGCCGTCGGCGGCGATGTGGTGGAGCACCACAGCCAGCACGTACGAGTCGGGGCCGATCTGCAGCAACCGGACACGCAGGGGCATTTCGCGGGTGAGGTCGAAACCTTCGGCCGCGAATGCGGCGACCACGGGGCCCAGAGTCTCCGGGTGTGTGGCCCGGGGTGTGAGGTCCAGTTCGGGGGCCGGGATGATCTGCTGGTGGGGCAACTCCCCAGCTGCGGCCGGGTACTGGGTTCGCAGCACTTCGTGCCGGGCAACGACGTCCGTGAGGGCCGCCGACAGTGCAGGCACGTCGAGCGGCCCGTCCAGGCGCAGTGTTGCGGGCTGGTTGTAGACCGCGGACGACGGGTCGCGGCGGTTGAGCACCCACATCCGGTACTGACTGCGCGACAGGGGAATTCGATCCGGACGCGGTCGTCGGATGAGCGTGGGGCGCAGATCCGGTTCGGGGACGACGTCGTCGAGGGCGGTGGCCAGTTCCGCGACCGTGGGATGGGCGAAGAGGCTGCGCAACGACACCGGGTGGCCCACGGCCTCGGCGAGCCGCGCGGTCAGCTGGGTTGCCAGCAGCGAGTTACCACCGGCATCGAAGAAATGTGCCCCACGGCCGGCCTCGGGCAGTTCGAGGACCTCGGCGAAGACGGCGGCCACCGCGCGTTCGGTATCGGTGACGGGCGGTTCGTACACGCCCACACCGAGTTCGGGTGTGGGCAGGGAACGCAGATCGAGCTTGCCGTTGACCGTCTGCGGCGGCGAATCGAGCACCACGACGGCCGTCGGCACGAGGTACGACGGCAGCAGTTCGGCCAGGCGACGCCGTAGTCCATCCGCGTCGAAGTGCGTGTGGTGCGGCAGCACATAGGAGACGAGCGAGTCGGAACCGGTCGGGGTGGGGCGCACGATGGTGGCCGCGAAGTCGACGTCGGCGACGCGGGCGATGGCGGCGTCGATCTCACCCGGTTCGACGCGGACGCCGCGGATCTTGACCTGGCTGTCGTTGCGGCCCAGGTACTCCAATTCGTAGTCGTTCCGCCAACGCACCAGGTCCCCGGTGCGGTAGTAGCGTGCGCCGTCGGAGCCGGCGACGAAGCGTTCCGCCGTGAGCCCGGGTTGTCCGGCGTAGCCGCGGGCCAGCGCGCCGCCTGACAGGTACAGCTCACCGGGCACGCCTACGGGTACCGGGCGCAGCCGGTCGTCGAGCACGAGGGCGGTGACGCCGCGGATCGGTGTACCGATGGTCACCGGCGTTCCGGGCGACAGGGGGCGGGTCGCGATGGTGTACATCGTCGTCTCGGCGGGGCCGTAGCCGTTGACCAGCCGGCGCCCCGGTGCCCAGCGGTCGACCAGCTCGGGTCCGAGTCGTTCTCCGCCCACCATCAGTACTTCCAGGTCGGGCAGTACGGTGTCTCCGAGTGTCGCGAGGACGGTGGGCGTGAGACAGGCGTGGGTGATCCGTTCGCGGCGAAGGAGCTCGCCCAGTGCCGGACCGGCGAATTCGGTGTCGGACGCGATCACCAGTGTGGCCCCGGATGCACCTGCGATCAGGACCTCGAGCAGGGTCATGTCGAACCCGGCCGCGGCGCGGTGCAGTACCCGTGAGCCCGGTGCGGCGCCGAATCTCGACGCCACGTCGGCGTCCAGCGCGGCGAGGCCGGAGTCTGTGACCACCACGGCCTTGGGGGTGCCCGTGGTCCCGGACGTGAACACCACGTACGCCGTGCCCGTCGCCCGCGGCAGGCTGTCGGCGACGCCCCGCATAGCCGCTACCCGAGCTTCGGGCAGCGCCGGGTCTATCAGGACGGGTGCTGCGCCTGCTTTCGCGATCGCCCACAACCTCACCACGGATTCGGTCGAACGAGGCGCCGACCAGACGACGGCCTCGCCCGGCCGCACACCTGATTCGACGAGTTCGCGGGCGATGGCGTCGGAACGGGCGTCGAGTTCCCGGTACGTCAGCTGGGTGTGGGAGTCGCGGACCGCCACGGCGTCCGGCGCTACGTGGGCGCCACGCGTGATCATGGCCCGCAACGTCACCGAGCCCGATGCGCGGGGCCCGGTTGCCGGGACCAGGGCGGACCGTTCGGCCGCGCTCAGCAGGTCCACATCGCCCACCGAGACGTCGGGGTTCGCGGTGACCGCCTCGAGGAACCGCACCAGCTGCGCAGCGAATTCGGCCACGGTGCCGTGGTCGTAAAGCTCTGGGTTGTAGCCGAAGTGGAGCGTCATCGGCTCGCCGGGCCCGGGCTCGGCGACGGTGAGCTGCAGATCGAAGTTGGCGAATTCGATGTCCGGGATCACCGGGGTCACCGTGAGCCCAGGCAGGGTGAGGGGGCCGGAGCGGTGTCGCTGCATAGACAGTGCCACTTGAAACAGCGGGTGGTGCGACGCCGATCGCGGCGGGTTGAGCAATTCCACCAGCGACTCGAACGGCATGTCGGCGTGGGTGTAGGCCGCGATGTCACGTTCGTGCACCTGGGCGAGCAGTTCGGTGAAGCTGGCGGTCGCGTCGACGGTGGCCCGCAATACCAGGGTGCCCGCGAACATGCCGACGACGTCGTCGAGTTGCGGGTCGGTGCGGCCGGCGACAGCGGTGCCGATGGGAACATCCTGGCTACCGCTGTACCGGGCGAGCAGCGCGGCGAGTGCGGCGTGCAACACCATGAACGTCGTGGCCCGGCCGGTGCGGGCCAGTGCGGCCAGGGACTTGTGCAACGCTGCGTCCACCACCACCGAATGCGCGGCTCCCTCCCCCGACGGGATGGCGGGGCGGGGGCGGTCGGGCGGGAGTGTCACCAGTTCGGGTAGCCCGGCAAGGGCACCCAGCCAGTAATTCGACAGTGCGCTGTCGGTGTTCGCGCTGTCCTCGGCCAGCATGCGACGCTGCCAGATGCTGTAGTCGCTGTATTGCACCGGCAGCACAGGCCATTCGGGGCCGGCGCCGGCGAGCCGGGCCTGATACGCCACCAGGGTGTCCCGGATCAGCGGGGTCAGCGACCATGCATCGGCGGCGATGTGGTGGACCACCAGGGCGAGCACGTGGGTGGTTGCGGCGGTCCGGTAGAGGCGCACCCGCAGCGGCGGCTCTGCGGCCACGTCAAAACCGTCACCGGTGAGGGCCCGGACGTGGGCGGCGACGGCGTCGGCGGGAATGGCGATCGCAGTGAGGTCCAGTGGGATCTCGGCGGCCTCGAGCACCAGCTGCTGCACACCGTCGGAGGTCCGCGGGTACACGGTGCGCAGGGTGCGGTGGCGGTGCACGACGTCGCGCGCGGCCGCGGCCAGTGCCTCCACGTCGAGGTCGCCGTCGAGTCGGACGATGAGCGGGATGTTGTACCCGGCCGCTCCCGTGTCGAACTGGTTGAGGATCCACATGCGTTCCTGCGCCGGCGAGAGCGGAAGCTGTTCACCCGCGGCGACCGGCACCAGTGGCGGTCGGCGGCGGCCGTCCCCGGCCCGCTCCTGCACCCGCGCCGCCAGTTCCGCGACGGTGGCTGCCTCGAAGAGGTCGCGGACCGTCACGTCCGTGTCGAAGACGGCGCTGAGCCGGGCGGCCACCCGGGTGGCGATCAACGAGTTGCCGCCCAGGTCGAAGAAGCTCTGCCGGGCGCCTACCTCGATGCCACCGAGAAGCTCGGTGAACACACCGGCCACCACCTCCTCGATGGGCCCGTGGGGTGCGTGGGAGTCGGCAGCGTGGAGGGTCGGTTCCGGCAGAGCCTGACGGTCCAATTTCCCGTGGGGAGTCAGCGGGAAGGTCGGGACGGGCACCACTGCACCCGGTACGAGATATTCGGGCAACACCGATCGCAGGTAATCGAGGAGGGTGCGCGAGTCAGAGGTGCTCACCACGTAGGCCACCAGTTGGTCGCCGACGGCGCTGCCCCGCACCATCACTGCGGCGTGCTCGACGTCGGGACGCCGCAGAAGTGCCGCCTCGATCTCGCCGGGCTCGATGCGGTAGCCGCGCACCGCCACCTGGGTGTCGGCGCGGCCGATGTGTTCGAGTCCACCGCCAGTGTGGACGCGGACGAGATCGCCCGTCCGGTACATGCGGGTGCCGGGGGTGAAGGGGTCGGCGACGAACCGTTCGGCGGTGAGGGTGGGCCGACCGAGGTAACCCCGCGCCACCTGTGCGCCGGAGACGTACAGTTCGCCGACCGTCCCCGGCGGCACGGGATGCAGCGACGCGTCCAGGACGTACGCCCGCAGTCCCGGCAGCGCTATGCCCACGGACCGGCGGCCGTCTCCCGGCGTCAGGTCGTGGCGGGTGACGTGCACCGTGGTTTCGGTGATGCCGAACATGTTGACCGCACGCACGTTCGGGTGATGCTCGAGCCACGGCACGACCACGCCAGGCTCGAGGGCCTCACCGCCGAAGATCAGCAGCCGCAGCGAGGAGGTGTGAATGTGCTCGACGAGTTGACCGAAGGCGGACGGCGTCTGGTTGAGGACGGTGACACCTTCGCGTACCAGCATTTCGGCGAATTCACGGGGTGAGCGGGCCAGGTAGCGGTCGACCAGCACGAGCCGTCCGCCGGTGGTGAGGGCGCCCCACATCTCCCAGACCGAGAAGTCGAAGGCGTGTGAGTGGAACATCGTCCACACGTCGCCCGGGCCGAAGCCGAATTCCTCGCGGGTGTTGGCGAGCAGCGCCAGTACGTTGGCGTGGGTGACCTGCACGCCCTTCGGCTGCCCGGTGGAGCCCGACGTGTAGATCACGTACGCCGCTCCCCCGGGTGCGCAGCGAGGCGCGTCAAAGGGCACGGTGTGACTCGCCTGCGGCATTTCGGAGATCACCACCGCCGGAGCGGCGTCGTCGAGTAGGTATCGGATGCGGTCGGCGGGGTAGTCGACGTCGATGGGCAGGTATGCGGCACCGGCGCGGGTCACGGCGAGTATCGCCACGAGCAGATCGACCGAGCGGGGCAGGACGATGGCCACCAGGTCTTCGGCTCCCACGCCGGACGCCCGCAGGTTCTCGGCCATCTCCGCGGAGCGGTGATCCAGTTCGCCGTAGGTCACCGTGGTGTCACCGAACGTGATCGCCACCGCGTCGGGATTCTCGGCGGCGCGCCGCTCGAACAGTTCCGCCAACGACGACTCTTCCGATGGTGCACCGTCGACACCCGAGACACTCGCGGCGCGTTCGGACTCGCTCAGTACGTCGATCGATCCGACACACACCTGCACGTCGGTGGTCACGGCACGCAACACCCTCAGTAGGCGTTCCGCCCACCGCTCGACCGTCTCGGAATCGAACAGCTCTGCCGGGTAGACGAAGACGCCGTCGAGACCGACGGGTTCACCATTCTCGCCGCGCTGTTCGCGGACGGACACCTCGATGTCGAAGCGACTGGTGCCGGTGCCGAGTTCACGGCCGTGAACATCCAGCCCCGGCAGCGCGACGTCCGGGACGGACGCGAAGTTGTCGAATGCCAGCATCACCTGGAACAGCGGGTGATGCGTGGTGGAGCGGGTAGGCGCGACCGCATCCACCACCAGTTCGAACGGCACCTCGGAATGGGCGAACGCGGCCAGGTCCGTTTCCCGAATGGTGGCAAGGAGGGCGTCGAACCCGCCGCGTGGGTCGATGCGGCTGCGCAGGGCGACGGTGCCGACGAACATGCCGACCACGTCGTCGAGCGCCGGGTGGGTGCGCCCCGACGTCGGTGTTCCGACGGCGAGGTCGTGGGCACCGGTCAGCTTGGACAGCAGGACGGCGAGTGCGGCGTGCAGCACCATGAACGGCGTCGCGTTCTGCTCCCGGGCCACTGTTTCCAACCGGTGGTGCAACTCGGCGGGCACCGAGAACGGGACGTGTCGGGCGGTCAGCCGGTCGGTGCCGGGCCGTGGCCGGTCGGTGGGCAGCGGCAGCAGGGAGGGCAGGCCGTCGAGGGCGGAGGTCCAGTAGTCGAGTTCGCGTCGCATCCGGCTGTCGGGGTCGGCGATGTCTCCGAGGACGCGGCGCTGCCACCGGGCGTAGTCGGTGTAGGCGATGGAAAGCGGTGCCCAGTCGGGGGCACGGCCGGACGTCCTCGCGTGATAGGCGCTGGCCACGTCCCGGATCAGCGGACCGAACGACAATCCGTCGACGGCGATGTGGTGCAGCACCACGACGAGGGTGTGGCGATGCGGCGCAACCTCGAACAGGGCGGCGCGCAGCGGCGGCTCGGTGGTGAGGTCGAACCCGCGGACGGCGAAGGTGGCCTCGTCCTCGGTGGGCGTGAGGTCGACGGCGGCGGGGACGACCTTCTGGACGGGTCCTGTTTCGGTGTCGGGGAAGACGGTGCGCAGCACGGAGTGCCGGTCCACCACGTCGTGCAGGGCGGCGGACAGTGCGGCGACGTCGAGGTCACCGTCGAGGTCGACGGCGAACGGGACGTTGTAGGCGGGCGACTGGGGGTCGACCCGGTTGAGCAACCACAGCCGTTGCTGCGCATAGGCGAGCGGCGCCGGCTGGTCCGTGTTCTCGGCAACGAGCGGTGGACGCTGGTCACCGCCCTCCTCGATCAGGGCGGCCAGCGCGGCGACGGTGGGCCGGTCGAACAGGTCGCGCACCCCGATGCGCAGTCCGGACACCGCTGCCAGTCGCGACGCCACCTGGGTGGCCGAGAGCGAATTTCCGCCCAGAGCAAAGAAATCCGCGTCGGCGCCGATGTCGGGGATCCCGAGGACGGCTGCCACCGCGTCCGCCACCGTCTGCTCGACGGGGGTCTGCGGGCGTCGGATGGATGCCGGCAGTTCGGGTGCGGGCAGAGCGTCACGGTTCACCTTGCCGTTCACCGTGAGCGGCACGGCGTCCAGCACGGTCACGGTGGCGGGCACCATATAGTGCGGCAGTCGCTCGGCCAGGTACGCGCGCAACGCTGCGGGGTCGAGCTCGCCATGGCCGTGGACATAGGCGGCGAGGATGTTGTCGTGCAGCACGGTGACGGCGGTGTCGACGCCCGGCGCCGACCACAGTGCCGCGTCGATCTCGCCGAGTTCCACGCGGAATCCGCGGATCTTGAGTTGACTGTCAGTGCGGCCGACGAACTCGAGGGTGTGGTCGGCCGTCCAGCGCACCAGGTCGCCGGACCGATACATGCGACCGGATCCGTAGGGGTTCGCGACGAATCGTTCCGCCGTGAGGGCGGGTGCACCGAGGTAGCCGCGGGCCAGCGCCGGACCCGACAGGTACAACTCACCGAGCACACCCACCGGCACCGGCCGAAGACGGGCGTCGAGCACCACAGCGGACGCACCACGGATCGGACGGCCGATGGTGATCAGGTCGCCGGGCTGCAACTCGCGGCTTCCCGTGGCCCACACGGTGTGCTCGGTGGGTCCGTACAGATCCACGACGGTCCGGTGTCCGGCGGCCCAGCGCTCGAGCACCTCCGGTGGGCACGCCTCCCCCACCACCGCCAGGAACTCGAGTGAGTCCAGCCCTTCCGGATCCATCAGCGCGGGCACCGAGGGGGTGGTGGTCCAGTGGGTGACGCGGTCGCGGACGAGCAGCTCCTTCAACTCGTCGCCGCCCCCCACGCCGGGTGGGGCGATCACCAGGGTGGCGCCGCCGATAGCGGCTACGAGAATTTCGTGGAAGGCGCCGTCGAAGCTGGGGGCCGCGAAGTGCAGGACACGGGCGTCCGGTCCCACTCGGTAGCGGGCACGGACCTCGGCGGCGTGGTTCGCGAAGCCACGGTGAGTCACCACGACCCCCTTGGGCGCACCGGTCGACCCGGAGGTGAAGACCACATACGCGGGATGATCCGCCGAGAGCGGCCGGACGCGCTCGGCGTCGCCGATCGGTTCCGAATCCCCCTGCTGGTCGCGCGCGTCGATCCACACGATGCCGTCGGGAACGAGCTGCGCGTCGTGCGCGATCGCGACGCGCACTCCAGCGGCGGTGAGGATGCGGGCGGTACGTTCGGCCGGATGGTCCAGGTCGATCGGCAGCGACGCGGCACCGGCCCGGGCAACGGCCCACACCGCTGTCACCGAGTCGATCGAGCGGGGCAGCAGCAGCGCTACCGCGTCCTCGGGTCCGATGCCCAGTCCGATCAGCTTGCGCGCCAGCCGGTTCGCTCGCTCGTCCAGCTCACGGTAGGTCAGTTCGTCGGCGCCGCACCGCACCGCAATCTGTGTGGAGTTGCCACGGAGCAGCTCGGGAAGCGTGATCGGCGAGAGTGCCACCTCCCCGTGGGCGGGGACCAGGTCGGCGGCCTCGGACGGCTCGAGCAGGTCGAGATCGCCGACCGCCACCGACGGGTCCATCACGGCCGACTGCAGCACCCGCTGCAGCAGTCTCGACCACCGGACGATGGTGGCACGGTCGAACAGTTCTGTCGGATAGGCGATCACGCCGTCGAGTCCGGCGGCCGCGCCGTCCTCGGCGCGGCGTTCCCGAATCTCGATCTCCAGGTCGTAGCGGCTGACGCTGCTCGGGGTGTCGCGACTGCGTACGGTGACGTCGTCGAATCGAATCTCGGGTTCGGTGAAGTTCTGGTAGGCGAGCATCACCTGGAACAGCGGGTGATGCGTGGCGGAGCGGGTCGGCGCGACGGCGTCGACAACCCGGTCGAACGGTTGCTCGCTGTGCGCGAATGCCGCCAGATCCGCGACGCGGGTGGAGGAGACGAGATCGGCGAACGGGATTCTCGGATCCACCCGGGTGCGCAGAACGACGGTGCCGACGAACATGCCCACCAGATCGTCCAGGACGGGATCGCTGCGACCGGACACCGGCGTGCCGACGGCGATGTCGTCGGCTCCGGTGAGGACGGCCAGGGTGGCCGCCAGGGCACTGTGCACCACCATGAACGGGGTGGCGCTGCATCGTCTGGCCAGTTCCTCCACGGCACGGTGGGTACTCGCGTCCACCGTGAACGGGACGCGATCCGGGGTGGTTGCCGTCGCCGGACGCGGCCGATCGGTGGGTAGCTGCAGCCGTTCCGACAGTCCGTCGAGGGTGGCCTTCCAGAACGCGAGGTCGCCGTTGGCGTCTTCCTCCACTATCCGGCGGTGCCAGCGGGCGTAGTCGCCGTACCGGACCGGTAGGCCGTCCCAATCGGGAGCGTGGCCGTCCCGGCGCGCGCGGTAGGCGGCCATCAGGTCGCGGGCGAGTGGGGCGGCCGAGAGTCCGTCGAAGACGATGTGATGGGCGGCGACGGCCACGGTGTAACCGGGGGTTCCGCGGTCGAAGAGCCGGACGCGAACCGGCGTATCCCGGGTGAGATCGAACCCGGCGGTTGTCAGTGCGGTGATCGCCTCGCCGAGTCGGTGTTCGTCGACCGCGACCGGGGTGAGATCGAGTGCCGCCTCGGATACCCGTTGCACCGCTCCGGTCTCGCTGTCCCGGAACACTGTGCGCAGCGGCTCATGGCGGTCCACCACGTCCCGCACGGCGGCGGCCAGTGCGTCGACGTCGACGGCGCCGCTCAGGTCCATCGCGAACGGGACGACGTAGTCGGCGGCGCCGGGGTTCATCCGGTCCAGCAGCCACAGGCGGTCCTGCGCCGGCGCGAGAGGCGCTTCGCGCCCGTGCGTGGTCGACGACGAGTGGAGAGACTCCTCGCGCACGGACGGGCTGCGGAGCAGCCTGGATGTCAGCGCCGCCACGGTGGGAGCTTCGAAGACGTCGCGCACACTCACTTGCCGGTCGAGGGCATGCCCGACCCTCGACGCGAGGGTGGTGGCGGTCAGGGAACTGGCGCCGACCGCGAAGAAGTCCGTCTCGGCATCGATCGACTGCAGGCCGAGCACGTCGGCGATCACCCGGGCCACGACCTCTTCGGTGGCGCCGCGCGGCTTCCGTGACCGCACCACGGACGCCCCGGGTTCGGGTAGAGCGGCCCGATCCACCTTGCCGTTGGTGGTCAGCGGCATCGAGTCGAGCACCGTAACCGAACCGGGCACCATATAGTGAGGCAGATTGTCGGCCGTGAACGCCTGCACTGCAGCCGGTTCCACAGATCCGGTGACGTACGACGCCAGCGTGGTGCCGTGCACCAGCGTCACGGCGCTCTCGACGCCGGGTGCCGCTCGCAGTGCAGCGTCCACCTCGCCCAGTTCCACCCGGAATCCGCGGATCTTCACCTGGTTGTCGGCGCGCCCGACGATCACGAGTTCGTGCGTGGGCGTCCACCGGGCCAGGTCGCCGGAACGGTACATCCGCGTGCCGTTGCCGGACGGGTAGGCAATGAACCGCTCGGCCGTCAGGCCCGGTCTGCCGTGGTATCCCCGGCCGAGGCTCTCCCCCGCCAGGTACACCTCGCCGGTGACACCGACCGGAACCGGACGCAGCCGCGAATCGAGCACCAGCACTTCGGTTCCCTCGATGGGGCCGCCGATGGTCAGCGGACCGCCCGGCGTGAGGGGGTCGCTCATGAAGTTGACGATGGTGGTTTCGGTCGGCCCGTACCCGTTGACGACGATGCGTCCGGGCGCCCATCGCTGAGCGAGTTCCCACGGCAGTTCTTCGCCGGCCAGGTCGATCACCCGCAGGTCCGGTACCGACGACGGCTCCAGTGACGCCAGCACACTCGGTGTCACCATCACGTGGGTGACCTGTTCGCGGCGCAGCACGTCGGCGAGTTCGTCGCCGGCGAGGACCCCTGGCGGCACGATCACCAGGGTCGCACCTGCGGTGAAGGCGAGCAGCATCTCGTTGATGGAGAGGTCGAATGACGGCGACGCGATGTGCGCGACCCGTGCGTCCGAATCGAGCAGTCCGAGTTTGGCGTTGGCGTCGGCGAGCGGCGCCAGCCCGCGGTGGGTCACGACGACACCCTTGGGCGTGCCGGTGGAACCGGACGTGTAGAGCACGTATGCCGGATGGTCGACCCGCAGCGGACGAACGCGGTCACCGTCGGTGACCGCGGCCGCATCGCCCGGGCCGTCGGCGACGTCGATCCACTCGACGCCCTCGGGCACGTGCGACGCGTCGGCCGCCAGTGCCACCGTGGCACCGGAGTCGTGGAGCAAGAAAGCAATCCGCTCCGCCGGATATCCCGGATCCACCGGGAGGAACGCGGCGCCGCTGCGCGTGACGGCCCACACGGCGACGATCGACTCGACGGACCGCGGCAGCATCAAGGCCAACAGATCCTCGGGTCCGATCCCGCGCGCGATCAGCCGCCGGGCCAACCTGTTCGCCCGGGCATCCAGCTCGCGGTAGGTGACCTCGACGCCGGCGCACCGCACCGCTACCGCGTCGTGGCTGCCGTCGAAGAGTTCGGGCAAAGTCGCGGCCGGAATGGCGACCGGACCGACGCGCGGTACCAGTGCGGCAAGTTCGTCCGGCTCGAGCAGGTCCAGATTCCCGACCGTCACCGACGGATCCGATGTTGCGGCGAGGAGTATTCGCTGCAGCAACGTCATCCACCGGTCGATGGTCTCGGTGTCGAAGAGTTCACGCGGGAAGTTCACGTCCGCGTGCAGTCCTTCGGGGGTGCCGTCGTCCGAGCGTCGCTCGCGTACGGTCAGGTCCAGGTCGAACGGTCGAGCGTGGGTCTGGACGTCCCGGACCCGTGCTGTCAGACCGTGCAGTGTCACCTCGGCTGCGCCGAAGTTCTCGTACGCGAACATCACCTGGAACAGCGGGTGCTCGAGCTGGCCGGATTCCGTACCGTGCTGTCGCACGACCTGTTCGAAGGGCACGTCGGTATTCGCGAAGGCCCCGAGGTCCGCTGTCCGCACTGCCTCGAGGAGGTCCGCGAAGCGCGCGGCGGGGTCGATCCGGGTGCGTAGCGCCAGGGTGCCGACGAACATGCCGACCAGATCGTCGAGTGCCGGATCCCCGCGACCACCCGTGGACGTGCCGACGGCAATGTCGTCAGTGCCGGTCAGGGCACGCAGCAGCACCGCGAGGGCTGCGTGCAGCACCATGAAGGGGGTCACGTCGTGCTCGCGCGCCAACCGGACCAGAGCACGGTGCTGTTCGGCACCAACGGCGAAGGTTGTGTGTCCCAGCGTGAGCGCGCCGGCGGGCCGCGGTCGGTCCAGCGGCAACGGCAACACCGCCGGAAGTCCGTCCAATGCCTCTGCCCAATAGGCCAGTTGGCGGGCGGCGAGGGTAGCGGGATCGTCCGCGTCTCCGAGTACCTCTCGCTGCCACAGCACGTAGCTCGAGTACTCCACCGGCAGTGGCGCCCAGTCGGGAACGCGGCCGGCGGTGCGCGCAGCGTAGGCGACGGTGAGGTCGCGCAGCAGCGGCCGCAGGGACAGTCCGTCGACGGCGATGTGGTGCAGCAGGATGGCAACGGTGTGCCGGTCGGAGGCACGCTGCGACAGGGTCACCCGAATTGGAATGTCACGGGTGAGGTCGATACCGCCGACGGCGGCGTCCGCCAGAACGCAGTCCGCCTCCTCGAGCACCACTTGCTCGTCCAGCGAGGGGAACACCGTGCGCAGAATCCGATGCCGGTGTTGCACATCCCGGACAGCGGCCCGCAGAGCCTCCACATCGAGGGTGCCGTCGAGGTCCACCTCGAATCCCATGGCGTAGGGATCGGTGGCGGGGTCGCGCTGGTTGACCAGCCACAGTCCCTGCTGCTGCACCGACAGCGGCACCGGTCCCGACGTCTCGCGTGACACGAGCGCGGGACGGTCGGCGGCCCCCGTCACGTGGGCAGCCAGTTCGGCCACGGTGGGGTGCTCGAAGATGTCGCGCACCGAGACCCGGCGTCCCAGCACCGACCCCACACGGGCGGCGAGGCGTGTTGCTCCCAGTGAGTTTCCGCCGAGATCGAAGAAACTGTCGTCGAGACCGATGCCTTCGGTCCCGATTTCGGTAGCGAACGCGACGGCCACCAGTTCCTGCGTCGCGGTGCGCGCTTCCCGGCTCGATGCTGCCCGGATCACGGGATCGGGCAGTGCCGCCCGGTCAACTTTCCCGCCACGCGTCAACGGCAGGTGCTCGAGTACGGTCACCGATGCCGGAATCAGGTGCCGGGGCACGTGCTGCGACGCGAAGGCCAGTACGGCGTCGGTATCCACGTCGGCTCCGTGAACATAGGAGTGCAGGGCGCCGTCGCGCGCGATCGTCACCGTCGTGTCGACGCCGGGAGCCGCCCCCAGGACCGCATCGATCTCGCCGAGTTCCACTCGGAAACCACGAATCTTCAACTGATCGTCTGCGCGTCCGGCGAAGTCGAGGTGGCGCGAGGCGGTCCAGCGGACAAGGTCCCCGGTGCGGTACATGCGACCGTCGCCGTGCGGGTTGGCGACGAAGCGTTCCGCCGTCCACCCGGGTCTGCCGACGTATCCACGGGCGAGGCCCGGTCCGGAGAGGTACAGCTCTCCCACCGCGCCGACGGGTACCGGGCACAGCGCCGCGTCGAGCACCAGCACCGACATGCCGTCGATGGGACTGCCGATGGTCACCGAGTCATCCGCGGCCAGTGGTCCCGTGCCGGTGGCCCAGATGGTGACCTCGGTGGGCCCGTACAGGTTGAGCAGGGCGCGACCGGGCGCCCACCGCGACACCAGTTCCGGTGGGCACACGTCCCCGGCCACCGCGACGACGCGCAGACGGTCGAGACCGTCGGGCTTGGTGAGAGCGAGGACGGCCGGGGTGGTGGTCCAGTGGGTGATGCGCTCACGCTGCAGGAGTTCCGTCAGTTCGTCACCGCCGTAGACGTCGGTGGGCGCGAGGACCAGCGTCGCACCGCACGCCGACAGCAGTTCGTGGACGGACGCGTCGACGCTCGGCGACGCGAACGCCAGTATCCGCGACCCGCTGTCCACGGCGTAGGACTTCCGCAGGGCCGCAGCGTGACTCGACAGCCCCCGATGGGTGACGACGACACCCTTGGGAGTTCCGGTCGATCCGGAGGTGTAGATGACGTACGCGGGATCGTCCACCCGCAGCGGACGCACCCGATCGGCGTCGGTGACCGGGGACGGATTGTCGCCGAGGTGCTGCATGTCGCTGTCGGTGAGTACAGCGCGCGCCCCGGAGTCGGCGAGGATGTGCGCCACACGCGATTCGGGGTAGGTGGGATCGATGGGCACAAACGCCGCACCGGTCCGGGTGACCGCCCACAACGCGGTCACCCATTCGACGGAGCGCGGCAGTTGCACGGCCACCACGTCGCCGGGGCCGAGGCCGCGCTCGATCAGTTGGTGTGCCAGCCGGTTGGCCCGATCGTCGAGTTCCGCGGGGGTGAGCCCGCCGGAACCGCTGACCACCGCGATGCCGGCGCCCAGCAGCGCGGGCAGGGTGACGGCCGATGCGGCGGCGGGTCCGTGTTGCGGGACCAGCGCGGCCCGGTCGTCGGGGTCGAGCAGCTCCACCGTGCGCACCGGGGTTTCGGGGTGCGCCACCATGGTCCGCAGCACCCGTTCGAGCAGTCGAGTCCAGCGGAACACGGTGGTGTCGTCGAACAGTGCGCGGGAATAGGTGACGGTCCCGAGCAGCCCGGCCGCATTGCCGTCCGGAGACTGCTGCTCGGCCAATGCCAGTTCCAGATCGAAGCGTGCGACCGGCGCGGGGACGGCGTACGGGCGCACGGTGAGACCGGGGAGGTTCAGTTCGGGTTCGGTGGCGGCGTTCTCGAATGCCAGCGCGACCTGGAACAGCGGATGATGCGGCGCCGATACCCCACCCGTCACGGCGTCGGCCACCTGGTCGAACGGTGTCTCGGAATGCGCGAAGGCGTCCAGGTCGGTGCGGCGAACGTCCGACAGCACGTCGGCAAAGGTCTGGTGCGCGGATACCCGGGTGCGGAGCACGACGTTGCTCACGAACATGCCGACCAGCGCGTCGAGCGAGGGATGGGTGCGCCCCGATACCGCTGTCCCGATGGCGATGTCGTCGGTGCCCGCCAGCGCGCTCAATGTGACGGCCAGTGCGGCGTGCACCACCATGAAGGGCGTCGAATCATGCGTCCGCGCGAGTTCTTCCACCGACCGGTGTAGATCGGCGTCGAACGCCAGCGGTATTGATCCCGCCGGGTGCAACCCTGACGCGAGGCGGGGCCGGTCGGTGGGCAGTGGCAGCAACTCGGGCGCACCGTCGAGTTGGGTGGTCCAGTAGTCGATGTCGCCGGGGGCGGCGGCGTCCACGATGCCACGATGCCATCGGGCGTAATCGGTGTACTGCACATCGAGCTCGGGCCAGCTCGGCGCGATGCCGGCACGACGTGCCTCGTAGGCGGTGATCACGTCACGGGTGAGCGGCGCGAACGACAGGCCGTCCATCGCGATGTGATGCGCGATCACGACGAGGGCGTGGCGGGTGGGGGCGAGCCGGTAGAGGCGGATGCGCACCGGCGTCTCGGTGGTGACGTCGAAGCCGCGGCCTGCGAGTTCGGCCACGGCGGCGTCGAGTGCCTCGAGCTCGAGCGGAATGGGTGTCAGATCCACGACGCTCGGGGTGACCACCTGCACGGGACCGTTGTCGGTGTCGGGGTAGACGGTGCGCAGCACCGCGTGCCGGTCGAGGACGTCGTGCACCGCCGCAGCCACACTCGACGCATCCAGCGCACCGTCGAGTTCGATGACGAACGGCACGTTGTAGGCGGGCGATTCGGGCGCAGCCTGCGCCAGGAGCCACAGTCGCTGTTGCGCCGGTGCTAGTGACGCCGCGCCCCCGTCCTCGCCGGAGGGGCGCAGCGGCGGTGTGGCCACGCGCGAACGCGAAGCGCCCATTCTGGCGGCCAGCAGCGCGACGGTGGGTGCCTCGAAGATGTCGCGCACCCCGACCGCGTGTCCCCGGGCGGAGAGCCGGGCAGCGACCTGCGTTGCGGAGAGCGAATTTCCGCCCAGCGCGAAGAAGTCGGCGTCGGCTCCGACGGAGTGCAGTCCGAGAACGTCGGCGATCACCGCAGCCAGGAGTTCTTCGACCTCGCCGTGCGGCGCGCGGGACGGTGACACGACCGGTTCGGGGAGGTCCGCGCGGTCGACCTTGCCACTGGGGGTGAGCGGCATCTGCTCGAGCACGGTCACCGAGGCCGGCACCATGTAGTGCGGAAGCCGGGCGGCGGCGAAGTCGAGCACTGTCGCTGGGTCGGTCGCGCCGCTGACGTACGACACCACTGTGCCCGAGGACATTCCGGCACCGTGTATGACGGTGACGGCGTGGTCGACGCCGGGCGCGGCGGTGAGCACGGCGTCGATCTCGCCGAGTTCCACCCGGAACCCGCGGATCTTCACCTGGGTATCGGTGCGGCCGACGAACTCGAGCTGGTGGTCGGGAGTCCACCGCACCCGGTCACCGGTGCGGTACATCCGCGACCCGGCGCCGTGCGGGTAGGCGACGAATCGCTCGGCTGTCAGCCGGGTGCGCCGGTGATATCCCCGGGCCAGGCTCTCCCCCGCCAGATACAGCTCCCCGACCACGCCGACGGGGACCGGACGGAGTCGGCCATCGAGCACGAGTGCGTCGGTGCCCGGCACGGGACGGCCGATCGTGACCGGCTCTCCCGGTACCAGAGGTGGGCTGAACAGGGTGGTGACGGTGGCCTCGGTGGGCCCGTAGCCGTTGACCATCAGGCGGCCGGGCGCCCACTCCTCGACCAGTGCGCCGGCCAGAGCCTCGCCGCCGACGTCGAGGACGCGGAGGTCGGGTAGATCCGTCGGCACCAGGGTGGCCACGACCGCAGGGGTGAGTACGGCGTGCGTCACACGCTCCGTGCGCAGCAGCTCCGTCAGCAGCTCGCCGCCGAAGACATCGGGCGGCACGATCACCAGCGTGGCTCCGGCGGTGAACGCAAGCAGCAGTTCGTCGAGGGAGATGTCGAACGACGGGGACGCGAAGTGCGCGACACGGGCGGAGTCGTCGACGTCGTAGAGACCGTCACGCGCGGAGGCGAGGCCGGCCAGACCCCGGTGCGTCACCGACACCCCCTTAGGCGTGCCGGTCGAGCCGGACGTGTAGAGCACGTACGCGGGGTGGTCGAGGCGCAGCGGGCGAACCCGATCCGCGTCGGCAACCGGTGACGAGTCGCCGGGCTGGTCTGCCACCTCCACCCAGTCGATTCCGGCGGGCACCACCGAGGCGTTTGCGGCCAATGTCACCGTGGCCCCGGAGTCGGCGAGCATGAACGCGATCCGCTCAGCCGGGTAGCTGGGGTCGACGGGCAGGTATGCCGCCCCCGCACGGGCGACGGCCCACAGAGCCACCACCGATTCGGGTGAGCGCGGCAGCATCACGGCCACCACGTCCTCGGGACCAATACCGCGCTCGATCAACCGACGGGCAAGACTGTTCGACCATGCGTCCAACTCTCCGTAGGAGAGGTCGACGCCCGCGTGCCGCACCGCGATTGCGTCGGGGTCGCGCAGTCCGGCGTCGAACAGTTCGGGCAGCGTCGCCGGCGGAACGGTGGGCGACCCGGAGCAGGGCACCAGTACCGCTTGCTCGGTCTCGTCGAGAATTGGCAGTGCCCCGACCGGGGTGTCGTCCTCCGCGCCAACCAACGTCTCGAGGAAGTTCAGGAACCGGCGGTACTGAGTTCGGAGCTCGGCTTCTTCGTAAAGCGTGGGATTGGCCTCGAAGTCGATGCGCGTACCCCGCCCAGTTACCGATGGGTAAAGATTGAGTGCGAGGTCGTCCACCGGACCGCTGGTAAGTGGATGGAAGACGCCGACGACGTCTCCGAGCACGATCTCCTGGTGGTAGATCATCAAGTTCACGGTGGGACCGAAGCCGCCGCGCCGCGCACCGCCGTCGGGGAGATCGCGTCGCATGTCTTCGTAGCGGTACCGCTGGTGCCGCAGCGCCCCGGTGAGCTCGAGCTGCACCCGTCGGACGAGCTCCGCACCGCTCACTTCCGCGTCCACCTGCACGCGCAGCGGGACGATGTTCGACACCATGCCGGCCGAGCGTCGTGTGGCCGCGGTGGTGCGGGCGGAGACGGGCAGGCTCAGCACGATGTCGGTGGTGCCGGTCATTCGTGCGAGGTAGGCGGCGAACGCGGCGACGACGACGGGGACGTCGGACGAATTCCAGCGTCGGGCAACGTCGCCGATACTCTGGGAAATGCCGTCGGCGATGGTGCCGCCGACGAGAAGCGAGGGTGCGACGGGTGAGGCTTCGCGGTCTGTGAGACGGGCGGGGTCGGGCAGGCCGGCGATGCGCTCGGCCCAATAGTTTCCGTCCGTCTCGAACCTGCTCGTGGATCGGTAGGCGTCTTCGGCGTCGTACAGCTCGCGCAGGCTCAGCGCCTTGGACGCCGGGAGCTCGGTGCCGTTCACGAGGTGGCTGTAGATCTCGGCCACACGGTTGGTGAGCACCATGCCGCCGTGACCGTCGATCACGATGTGGTGGACGCGAGAGAACCAGAAGTAATGGTCCTCGCCGACATGCAGCAATGTGGCGACGATCAGCCGGTCTTTCAGCACATTCAGCGGGCGGCTGTACTCCGCGGTCATCCAACGGTGTGCCTCGGCGATGGCATTTTCGACGCCGCGTAGGTCGCAGTAGGAGATCGCATCGTCGATCTCGACATCCACCATCTGCAGAACCTCGTCGCCCTTGTCTACGAGGCTGACACAGGCCGACTGAAGCTCGCGGGATGCGCGGTCGGTGGCATCCACCAGGAACCCCACATCGACATTTCCCCGAATTTCCACATACTGGGCGACGTTGAGGGGCACGCTCGGATCGAGTTGCTGGGCGAACCAGATTCCATGTTGTGCTTTGGACAGAGGGAACTCACTCACAGTGGTTGTCCCCCGTCCATGTTTCCCGATCCGAACAGAAGTCGGGCCCGCACGCCGCTTCGTTACTGTGATTTGGCCCGCCTCTGTCCAGATGGGCCTGAACCTGGAGATTCCCGGTTCGCGAAATTCGCTACTCAGACAATAATGAGCAAGCGCGTTGCTTACCACGCGGGGGTCAAACTGCGACGCACGTCACAAGCCCTCCACGCAACCACGATGACAGGAGCCACGATCCGTGAACGATCATTCCCGCGGTGATGCCGAGAAACCAGATGCGTCTGGCACTTCCGCGGGCGAGCCCTCGGTTCGTCGCATCCGCAAGCGCACCAATGTCCGTAGCAAGTCTTACAAACGCAAGCGCGCCCTGATCACGGGCGGTTTTGCGGCCTCGCTCGTAGTGGTGGCACTGGCTCTGTGGCTCGGCTATTCGGCCAGGGAAGCACGCGCAAATCTGTACGAGGCACGCAACCACGCACAGCTCGCGAAAGACGCGTTACTGGACGGTAATACAGAAGCCGCAGAGCGGTCATCCGCCGACGCCGACAAGTACGCGAACCAGGCGTACGACTACACGCACAACGTCCCGTGGAGCGTCGCTTCCGCCATTCCGTGGCTGGGCAGCCCGCTCGAGACATCGCAGCAGATCTCCGAAGTGGTGCGCGGCCTGACGTCGGAAGTGCTCACTCCCGCGGTGGCAGCCGGAACTTCCCTGGCGCCAAACCAACTCATCGCTTCCGGTGGCAAGGTGAATTTGCAGCCCCTGCAGGACGCAGCACCCGTACTGGATCAGACTGCGGTCGCAGCGCAGCGTTGGAATGATCGGGCACAGGCTATCGACGAGCCGACATACCTGGCGTCGGTTTCCGATGCTCGTACACAACTACAGGACCAGCTATCGGAGCTGTCGAACCTGTTGGGGAATACCGCAATTGCCGCGAAGCTGGCACCCAC
This sequence comes from Rhodococcus sp. G6(2025), assembly GCF_058628105.1. Lineage (NCBI taxonomy): Bacteria > Bacillati > Actinomycetota > Actinomycetes > Mycobacteriales > Nocardiaceae > Rhodococcus > Rhodococcus sp. G6(2025). The sequence goes on along the minus strand of NZ_CP179752.1, from coordinate 151,397 downwards.
GATGTTGGGCGCAGACGGCCCACGCAACTACTTCATGGCCTTCCAAACCAACGCCGAGGCGCGCGGAACGGGCGGCCTGCTAGGCGGCTACGGTGTCATTCGCGTGAATGATGGCGTGGCGCGGGTAGACACGCTAGGGCGGAACTCGGACCTTGCCGGCGCACCCACGCCGTTGGACCTGGGTCCGGAATTCGCCGCCCAATACGGGCAGAGCCGACCAACCACAGACATTCGTAACAGTAACTTGAGTTCACACTTTCCCTATGCAGCGCAGATCTGGAAATCGATGTGGGCCCAGGAATCAGGCGAGCAGGTGGACGGTGCGATTGCCACCGACCCGATCGCCCTCAGCTATGTGCTCGGCGCCATCGGTCCGGTCAAGATGCCGGACGGAGAGGTGATCAACGCCGACAACGTGGTGGAACTAACGGAGTCGACTGCCTACGTCCGGTTTGCGGACGACAACAACGCTCGTAAGCAGTATCTGCAGACAGTTGCCGCCCGCGTGATCGACAAGATGACCGGCGAGATCAAATCCCCTCAAAAGCTTCTCGACGCACTCGGCCGCGCAGCCGGGGAGCGCCGTATCGCAGTGTGGAGCTCGCACCCTGACGCACAGGAAGTTCTGACCGGGACCCTCCTTGGTCACACCGTTCCCGACGATGAGGCACCATTCGCCGGCGTGGTCATCAACAACCAGGCTGGTGGCAAGCTCGACTACCACACGACGCGTGAGATCGACTATACGGCTGAGAGTTGCGCCGGCGACACCCGCCGCTCGACGGTGACGGTGAAGCTGACGAACAACACACCTGCTGGCGACTTCCCCGATTACGTCGCGGGTACGTTCATCAACACCCTTGGCGTCCCCAAGGGCACCAATGTGTCGGCCGTATCGCTTCTCGCGACACAGGGCGCGCAGCTACGGAACGTGACGGTGGACGGCAATCCGGCCGTGTTCCTGACAGGTAAGGAAAAGGGCCACCCGTTGTTTGACGTCCTGGTCCCCGTCAGGCAGGGCCAGACGACGGAAATCAAGTACCAACTGACCGAGCCCACCACCCCCGGCGAGGCGCGAGTTCCGGTACAGCCGCTGGTGGATGATCCGATCGTCACGGTGAACGTGCCGAACTGCGACGCCTGATTCGGAATGTTCTCGGGCAGCTCTCGCACCGCCGCCATGGCGCTGGCCGTGGCGGCGGGCGGTGCGGTGGGCGGTGCGTGCCGATCCCAGATGTGACGGTGGTGGCCGGACGACGCAACGCACATTCCGTTCACCACATTCGCCCTCAATATGGTGGGGTGCTTTCTGTTCGGTTTGTCTGTCGGCACGCAAGGCGTATTCCATACTCTTCGCGGACATCTTGTTCACCGCCGAGCACACGGTAATCGCGTCCACTTGTTGTACGGGGTCAACCTGTGACTTGATGTAGCCAAAGTAGCCCCCAACCCCTATGCCACCAACGAGGATGAGGAACTCACTAAGCGCGACCACAGCAACGTGACCAATTTCCGCACGGGCTAGCCTAATTCGCCGCCTGCCGCTGAGCAGGCCCCTCAACGGCAACGACAGATAAGGGACACCGCAGTTACCTAGGGGCGTCCCAGCCCACGATACGTCCATCCCGCGTCACGCCACTGTTGCGGATCAAGACAATTCCGGCCGTCGATGAGCGCGCGATTGCGCACCACCGCATCGAGATCTTCGGGTTGAAGCTTTGTGAATTCGGGCCATTCTGTCAGCACAAGGATCACATCGGCGCCCTCGCAGGCATCGAATGCGGTCGTCGCGTATCCGAGCGTCGGAAACAGCGCCCGCGAATTTTCCATCGCTTTGGGGTCGTATACCGTCACTGCAGCGCCTTGCAGCTGAATCTGTCCCGCAACGTTGAGAGCTGGCGAATCGCGCACGTCATCGGAGTCGGGCTTGAACGCGGCTCCGAGTACTGCGACGCGTGCGCCGAGCAGTGACCCGCAGGCTTCCCGCGCCAGCTCGACCATGCGAGTGCGCCGCCGCATGTTGATGTTGTCGACCTCGCGCAGGAAGGTGAGAGCCTGATCTGCTCCGAGTTCGCCAGCCCGTGCCATGAAGGCGCGGATGTCCTTCGGTAGACAGCCTCCGCCGAAACCGACCCCTGCATTTAGGAAGCGGCGACCGATACGAGCGTCGTGGCCGATCGCGTCGGCCAACACGGTCACGTCTGCTCCTGCTGCCTCGCATACCTCGGATATCGCGTTGATGAACGAAATCTTGGTGGCGAGAAAGGCGTTTGCAGATGTCTTTACGAGTTCAGCTGTCGCCAGATCGGTGACGAGAAATGGAATGTCTTCGTCGAGAAGTTTTGAATAGACGTCGCGCGCAACCTCCTCGGCGCGACCGGGGCGGTCGCGGTCGACTCCGAGGACTAGACGGTCTGGGTGCAGCGTGTCTTGGACGGCGAACCCTTCGCGGAGAAATTCAGGATTCCATGCCACCTCGAGGTTCTCGCCAGCCGGCGACAGCTCGCGCGCCAGTACAGCCAGACGCTCAGCTGTGCCCACGGGAACGGTGGACTTACCGAAGATCACCGCCGGACCGGTGATCAGCGGAGCGAGGGTGGTGATAACGGCGTCGACGTACTTCAGGTCGGCGGCGAATTCCCCCTTCTTCTGTGGGGTGCCGACTCCGAGAAAGTGGACGTCTGCAAAAGCCGCAGCGTCCTCGTATGAGGAGGTGAAACGCAACCGTCCTGCAGCGATGTTGCGTTGCAACACTTCTTCAAGACCGGGCTCGTAGAAGGGCACCTCGCCGGACTCGAGTTTGGCCAATTTTGCCGGGTCGACGTCCACGCCGAGGACGTCGTGCCCGAGTTCTGCCATGCAGGCGGCGTGGGTGGCCCCGAGGTAACCGGTCCCAAAGACAGCAATGCGTGTGGTCACTATGATCTCACATTCAGGGGAATTGGCCTACGATCAGAACTCATTCAGCTGCGCACAACGCTCACGTGGTCTCGGTACCACGCAATCGTCGAGGCGATCCCCTCGCGGAGACCGATGCTGGGTTCCCAGCCGGACTCGCGCAGCTTGGTGGTGTCGAGAAGCTTCCGGGGCGTACCGTCAGGCTTGGACGTATCCCATTCGATTCGGCCTGTATATCCAACTTCTTCGGCAACGATCTGTGCAATCTCTTTGATCGTCGAGTCTCGCCCGGTGCCTACGTTCACCTGGTCAGGTCCGTCATAGTTCTCGAGCAGGTGGAGGCAGGCCGATGCCATGTCGTCGACATGCAAGAATTCGCGGCGCGGTGAGCCGGTGCCCCAGTTGGTGACGGACTCGGCTCCGCCGCGACGCGCTTCGTCGTAGCGACGAATGAGCGCAGGAAGCACGTGCGACCCTTGTAGCGAGAAGTTGTCACCTTGTCCGTACAGGTTCGTCGGCATGGCGGATATCCACGGCAGTCCATATTGGCGCCGTACAGCCTGGATCTGCAGAATGCCAGCAATCTTGGCGATGGCGTAGGCATCGTTTGTAGGTTCGAGATGGCCGGTCAGGAGGTACTCCTCCTTGATCGGCTGAGGCGCAAGCTTTGGGTAGATGCACGACGATCCGAGGAAGAGCAGGCGCTCAACGCCGTGCTCCAGCGCCGCATCGAGTACGTTCACCTGAATCCGCAGGTTCTCCGACAGGAAGTCAACCGGATAGGTGTTGTTTGCCATGATTCCGCCGACTTTGGCTGCGGCCAGGACGACGTTGCGGGGCTTCTCGTCCGCGAAGAAGCGAAAGACCGCATCCCTATCGCGCAGATCAAGCTCATCGGATGGACGCCCGATCAGGTTCTCGAAGCCATTCGTCTGGAGGGCACGCCAGATAGCTGAGCCGACCAGCCCCCGGTGACCTGCCACGTAGAACGGCATCGTTCGATCCAACCTTTGTGGCATGAAGGTCTCTGGCATCACAAGATCTCCCAGTCAGGATGCGCTGGCGAATCAATCCAGGGTTTGCCTTCGTGTTTGAGCGCTTCGATGTCGGCATCGACCATGATTCTGGCGAGCTCGGGCGTGTGCACCTCAGCCTTCCAACCCAGCTTCACCTCAGCCTTGCTCGCATCTCCGATCAACGCGTCGACCTCTGTGGGACGGAGGTAACGCTCATCGAAGCGCACATGGTCCTCCCATTTGAGACCCGCGTGGTCGAACGCCACCGTCAAGAAGTCTCGAACTGAGTAGTTTCCGCCAGTCGCCAGACAGTAGTCATCCGGTTCGTCCGCCTGCAACATTCGCCACATCCCCTCGACGTACTCGGGTGCGTAGCCCCAGTCACGGACCGCATCGAGGTTGCCCATGTAGAGGTGGTCCTCCACTCCGGCCTTGATTCGCGCAACGGCCCGCGTGATCTTGCGCGTCACGAAGGTCTCACCCCGGCGCGGAGACTCGTGATTGAAGAGGATGCCATTGACTGCAAAAATGCCGTATGCCTCGCGATAATTCTTTGTGACCCAGTAGGAGTACACCTTCGCAGCGCCGTATGGAGACCGTGGGTAGAAGGGGGTCTCCTCATTCTGGGGAGGCGGTGTGGCACCAAACATCTCTGAGCTTGATGCCTGATAGAACTTGCAATCCAGGCCCGTGAGTCGAACCGCTTCAAGAAGCCGAACAGACCCGATTCCGGTCGTGTTTCCAGTGTGTTCGGGCTCGTCGAAGCTCACGCGAACATGCGATTGGGCAGCAAGGTTGTACACCTCGTCGGGCCTGATGCTCGACAGAAGAGTGACGAGGCGGGCACCGTCGCTCAGGTCTCCGTAATGAAGGAACAGCTTTGCTTCTGGGTCATGCGGATCCACGTAAAGGTGCTCGATCCGAGTTGTGTTGAAGGTAGACGAGCGGCGGATCAGGCCGTGAACCTCATACCCCTTCTTCAGCAGCAATTCTGCAAGATACGAACCATCCTGGCCCGTGATCCCGGTGATCAACGCACGCTTCATTCCAGCTCCGTTCTGACTCAACATTCACGCTGGCCCACAGCCTAGTTCCTCGGCGGGGCATCCTCGACACGTAGCTACACCACAGCCAACCTTTGACTAAGACACGCCGTCCCCACCTGCCCTGCACAAACGTCGCGAAACCATCTCGTCTCGCCCGCCAGAGATGGATTCCAGCCACCACACGTTCATGGACGCCGAACGCACCCTCGTCATGGTGTCGCTCTAGTATCACTAGTTGTGACCCTGAGCCCACTCCGCGTAACGATCGTAGGCCTCAACTATGCGCCGGAGGTGACCGGAATTGCACCCTACACAGCAGCTTTAGCCCGCGGATTGAGTGAGCGAGGACACACAGTCCATGTGGTTACTGGCTACCCTCACTACCCATCCTGGAAGGTCGACAATGGCTACAAGGGCCGGCACATGGACCAGGTCATCGATGGAGTCGACGTACGACGAGTCCGGCAATACACACCCAAGATGTTGAACAACGCCAATAGAGTCCTTCTTGAAGCATCTTTTGGAGTCGAAGCCACCGCGCAAAAATGGCACAATCCGGACGTCGTCGTCTGCGTTACGCCGGCGCTGATCGCGACTGCTATCGCACTAGCACGCACGCGACTGCAGAAGAGCCGACCGGCGATTGGTATTTGGGTCCAGGACCTCTACAGTCGCGGGCTCATCGAAACCGGGGTGGCGGGGGACCGGACCGCCCGAGCCGCAGTCGAGTTCGAGTCGCAGACCCTGCGTGCTGCAGATGGTGTTGTAGTCATCCACGAACGGTTCCGCCGCTATACACAGAAGACCCTCAGAGTGGATGATTCGAAGATCGAAGTTATTCGAAACTGGACGCACGTAAAAAATGGGGCGACCAGATCACGAGAAGCAACGCGCACTTTGCACGGGTGGAGACCAGAAGAGACGGTCGTGCTGCACGCTGGCAATATGGGCGCCAAACAAGGACTCGAAAACGTAATCGAGTCAGCGAAACTGGCCGCTCAGACTCATCCAGCTATTCGATTCGTTCTGCTCGGCGACGGCAACCAAAGAGCGCGACTAGAGGCACTGTCCCCGCCAGAGATCAACCTGCAGTTCCTCAAGCCGATGGACGACTATGATTTCCGTTCGGCGCTAGACGCGGCAGACGTCCTACTCGTGAATGAGATGCCAGGGGTAACAGAAATGGCGGTCCCGAGCAAACTCACTACGTACTTCGCAACCGGCAAGCCCGTGCTCGCCGCTACGGACAACGGGAGCACCACCGCCGACGAAATTGCAACGGCAAAGGCAGGAATACAGGTTCCAGCAGGATCCCCGCGGCGTCTTGTCGAAGCAGTAGCTCACATTGCAGCAAATCCCCAACTTGCTTCCGAACTTGGCCGAGCGGGAGTCGACTTTTTTCACTCAGAGCTCAACGAGTCATCGGCCATCGACCACTTCGAGGCGTGGCTGGGAAAGCTCGCACAGGACAGGACGAGGGAATTACGATGAGGGAACAACTCGGTGGCTCGTTCAAACAACCCGCAAGTAGGCGAAGCCTAGCAAAGTTCAGCGGTCAAGGATACGACAAGGGACGCCCCTTTCCAGTCCAAGTTCTATGGCTTCTCATATCCGGGTCCATCACGTCGAGGTGGTGGCTCCCCAACTCGTTACGGATCAGAATATTACGACTCTTCGGAGCTGACATCGAGCCCGGAGTGTTGATCAGACATAACGTGCGAATCCATTGGCCGTGGAAACTTTCAGTCGGCCGCGATTCTTGGATTGGGGAGGGAGTGTGGATTCTAAATCTCGAGCCAGTAACTATTGGACGCGATGTCTGCATATCGCAAGAGGCGATGATTTGTACAGGAAGTCATGATCGACGGTCACCAACATTCGAATTCGACAATCGACCTATAACGATCCACGACGGAGCATGGGTCGCCGCCCGCGCAACAATCCTCCGCGGCGTGACTATAGGAAAGAACTCTACAATCGGGGCGGTATCTCTAATCGTGCATGACGTTCCCAATGACGCTATCGTCGTCGGGAACGCCGCGACGACCCATGAACCCGATCGTTGACGAGTAGATCAGAGCATTTGTAGACATTGGCCCGTGTGGGGTCCAACGGACCTAGGCGACTGAAGACGTAAAAAGATTCGTTACTTAAGGCTGAAACTAAAATTTCACCCATCGTTTGGGAACGGCTCTGCGGTACAACGCGCATCGAATCCTTTAGCAACCGAGCGACGAAGGTGCACCTGAACCGGAATTGCTGGAAGCCGTTCTCGACGCGCCTTGTCCTGGAAGACTTCAAGGACATCCCGCGCCACCCCGCCTCTCCGCCCCGAAGCCGAGAGGCATCGACAACCCGAGCAGTTCTATCGATAGGGTCCGTGGCTTGCCAGGTATCCCGGACAAGCGCTTCGTCGGGCGTACTCGGACGCGATTTGCAGATTCTATGCGCCGCCGATAAGCAACATGTCCAAATCAGCCTCATCGTATGTAGCAAGAATTTGAACGTCGTTCTCACCTTCGAAACCGTTCGTAAGCACCAACGCCGTCTCTTGTGTGCCACGCACAAACGGAAATAGTCGCGCGCGATTCCCAATCTGCGCTACGTCGTATCCTTCACGTAGGGCAATTCGATGAAGCCATATATCGTCCGCGCGCGGGCACGTCGACGCGAATGTGTCACCATACCCACGGAGCCGTTGGAGAAAATCAGCCGGATAGAATACTCCCGAAACACCTGTGGCAAAATTCGTGATACTAGCCCGTGTTGTCTGGCAATACTCCCACTCAAGGTAAGGGATAACTATTCCTTCCCGAACTCCAATGACTTTTGCTCGATAACAGAGAATGGTCTTGTCGTCGTAGCGAGCGCGGGCAGACAATAGGTTATCCAACCAATATCGAGGATAGAGCAAGTCGTCATCGGCGGTCACTAGACCGACAACATGTATATCTTCGCTCATGATGTACGGATAGTACTTCGTATGCGGACCATAGTTACTACTTAATCTGATCTCGAGACCCCGTTTTTCGAGGCGCTGGAGCGATTTACGCATGGTTGGCACTTCAAACCGATCATCGAGCCAGAGAATAATGCGTGACGGCCTAGCCTTACCAAACCCAATACTCTCAATGGTATAAAACACCTTCGATATACGACTTCCATGAGAGGTCAGCGACACAACCGTGTCTGAATCTCCCAGCAGCGAGGAGGTAGAATAAGTATTTCTGACCCGGAGAACCGCCATCCAGAACACAGACCGAATTCGTCTATCGACAGAAGTTAGCAGCCGCGAAACCAGGCTACAAATAGAGAGAATTAGAGACGACCCCAAACGAACGACCCATCTCATTCTTACATTCACCACACTCGTCTCCCAATTCTAACTGAGCGGCTCTACGCGCCCAACCGTACGTTCAAAATATTCTCCTGAGATTGGTCTCCGCCAGCCTGCAGGATTTCCAGCGTAAAGGCCACCACTTTCGGTTAGCCCCTTAATAACTACTGAACCCATGGCGAAAAGGCAACGATCTGGCACTACGGCACCCGGAACAACGGAGACGTTACTACCTACAAGTGCGTAGTGTCCTATTGAGATCGCTGCGGTCGCTTGCCCCCCTCTGGAAACATCAATGCCGTGTGTAATAAAAGTGGAGCGCATACCTGCAATGGTGGAATAATCACCGATCGTTACTCCACCAGAAAGGTCGATGTAGTGCCGGCTCGTAATTGCGCTATGCCGACCGATTTCAAGACAACCCGCAGCTGGCGAGTCCGAAACACGCACTAGCGCCCGCGACGCCGAGATCCAGTTCCACTGACCTATTTTGCTGAACTCTCCAAGGCTCAGATGGCCAACGTCTCGGATGACGTTTCCGAATCCGATAGCTGCACCTTCACCAAGCGAGACGCCGTCAATGTGCCAGAGTATTGATGGCGAAATCCGCGCCGACTTTGCGATATTGAAGCCCAGCACCGATAGCACTCGAAACTTAACTCGACCGGATGGAAGTAGGCCTGCGAATAGAACCACCAGCTTGCGGATACTTCTCATAGTCGTTGCATCCCTTTCGCGAACATCAACACTTTTAGATCCGAACGGTAAACACTAGGTTAAGACTCGGGCGAACTATGCTTCATTAAGTACCTGAGCGAGCCTACTGTGGAGAATCTCGGGAGATCCGATAAGTACGGCGGCTTCGCGGGCCCGTTCGGAAAACCGCTGATAGCGCTCCGAGTCTGAAAGAAGCGAATCGACGGAGAACGCGAGGCCGGTCGCATCGTCATCTTCAACAACGATGCCAGCGCCAAGTCGCTCGATCTCGCCGGCCAAAGCCGACGACCTACTCACAACAACGGGCTTACCGAGGGCCAACGCGCCCAAGAGAGAGTTTCCCCACGGCTCATCCCTGGAGCACAGCACGAAAACGGAGCACCCCGAAATCACACTCGGGACGAGTCGGGCTTCAACTGCTTCTAAAATATCGACGACACCGGCGTCGCCGTACTTTCGAACAAGCACATTCTTCATGCCATCGTCGGGACCAACAATGACGTACGACCCACGAAGGCCGCTCGAACGGGCGAACTTAGCTGCTTCACAGAACATTTCCGGATTCTTACGACTATGTAGCCGCGCAACGAATAGAGCGGAATCCCGACGATCGTCTTGCACTCTTTGAACCAGCGGGGAATGCGAGCGAAATTCGCGCCTTACTGGATTACCAATAACTACCGTTTCTCCATTTATACCAAACGCTTGTAAATCTGATCGTTCCTTTTCAGTAAGCGCTATTGCATAGGAGGCGCGACAAACAAGCGGGCGCGTAATAATTAGGTCAAACAGTCGTGCATACCAAGCGCACTTGGCAGTAACCATTCCATGGGGCTGAACAATAAAGGATTTTCGGAGCATTATCGAAAATATGCATGCGAGCATTGGAACTATCTCTCGCGAAAAACTCACATGCACAACATCGGATCTGGACACCTCTCTGTACAGTTCCTTCGCCAGCGTCCAGCTTAGCAGCGTCAAAAACCTTGAACCGGGGATGAGCGGACGCGCAACAGGGAATTGAGCGTCTTCATTTTCCCGTATCTCCGGTCTGTCGCCCTTCAATGATGCAGCGATGAGAACCGCTTCGTAGCCCTCAGCACGAAGTGCATCACACTGCTCGCGAGCAGTATCAAATGGTCCGCCATAAAGGCCGGACTTGCTAGCAAGCGTAACTACCCGCAGCACTCTCCTCATGGACGGGGCCTTTCTGCTTCTTGAGTTCTCCGAAGTATTCCACCCGCGACGCCTACGATAAGGTGCCGAATTCGCGCCGAGAGGATCCGAATATCGTTGAATCGGATCAAGTAATAGTCTCGGAGCCGAGTTCCAATTTGTCGATTTAGAAAAATGATAACTAGATTTGCACAGAGGATACTTCCCACCATTGTTCCCACCGCAGCTCCCGTAGCACCCATGGAGGGGACGATTAAGAACAGAAGTGCGATCGTTGTCGCTGCCGAGACAATTACAATCCAGCTACGAATTTCCGGCTTGCCAATGCCGCTGAGCCCTGCTCCTGCAATTGAGCCGGATGCGCCTAACGTCGAAGACAGCAGGAGTATCAGTAGCACGGGAATGGCGGGAGTGAATTCCGAACCAAAGACGACTGGAAACCAAAAGACAGCGCTTGCTGACAGAATGACCGAAATGATGGCGGACGCAAGTAGAGAAATACGAGCCATCAGAGTTAGTCGGTCAACATCCAGATCGTGAGATGCGGACGAGAAGAGTACGTCACGAATTGCCAAGCTCACGATTAGTGTCGCATCGGCAACGTTTACTGCCACCGCATAAAATCCAAGCTGCTCGACAGAGGAAAGAGGGGCCAGCAGCACCTGCGCAACTCGGGCGAGTACTGCGCCGCCAGCGATGCCGATCCACACTCTGGCACCATACGACAACATCGATCGGAAATTTAGAGTCGCCGCACCAACTTTCGGCGGTGTGTATCGAGTGAAAATGAACCGAAGATACACCAGCCCACCAACGAGTGGCGCCCCGGACAGGACGATAGCTGCAACGGCAGGGGTCAAGTCATCTAGTAGATATGCGCCGTAGATTCCCAGAATTCGCACGCCCGCAGTTACGCATTTCTCCGAATTTACCAATCCCCAATTCTCGTGGCCTGCGCATACACCTCGTACCCCAGCCACGACAATCGTTGGTGTAAGGAAACACACGCTGATCAATATCAAGCGAGACAGTCCTGGGTCTCCGGACGCCAAGGGAGAAGCGAACACACTTGCGGCGATCGTTGAAACAACACCCGCAACAAGGAGTGCCCCACAAGCGAACCCTGTGAGCACACGGTGCTCTCCCCGCTGTTTTGCGCTCCAGTATGTTGCCGACTCTGGGATCCCGAACGACGAGATGGCGGTCAATAGGATCAGTACTGCAGTCGAGGCTGCGACCTCCCCGCGCCCATCCGGTCCGAGCGAATGTGCCAGGACCGGCGCCACCGCAATCGTCGCGAATGGTATCGCAAATCCAGCGGCGACGGTGGTGAGAAGGTTTATTGTCAGGGAATGCGCCCGTCTCACGCGAGAGTGATGTGATTTTCCGACCGTGGCGCGATGGGTCATGCCCGGGCCTGTTTCGTTTGGGGTGATGCGACTTTCTGTCGAGTCCCAAATAGTTCACTCACAAGAACGCCAACTATCGTGAGCTGAAAGGCTTTGGAGAGGCTCTCGGCATTCCCAAGAATTCCACTTTCGTACAACGACGAGTCGAATGCAATTGTTGCGGCAAAGATCACGATAGGAAGTGACCTAGACAGAAGGCCACGACCCACAAGTGCGGTAATTATCATCAGGATTGCCAATCCGAGTACCGCGTTCCAAACGCCCCCTTGAGCGAGGCCTTCGGCAATCGGTCCGGATGCTAGTGAGACATCTTGGTACTGATTCGAAAAGGTGTGGCTTCTGACTTCACGGGTCCATCGTATCCCTTGATTCTCGTATGGAAGGTAGGGACCCTTGGGTATCGCTGCAAGAACAAGGTCTTGAATGTAATCATCTGTTTTTATCCAAGGTTTGTCCGCATAAAGGTAGCCGTCCGTTACGGACGATAGCATATCAGTCCTTTGAATGACTGAGATTCCTACGCCTTCAACGCGCGCGAATGGACCGGTGGTGTTTTCGGCCACTATGGACTCGGTACTGATACCCTTCAATGGCTGAATTACGGAGAATGTGGTGGCGACCAAGATAAGCAAGACTGGCAAAGCTTTGCGCTTCTGCTGCTTGTTCAGGGTGTACATGAACCGGATGACGTACGCCGTGGTTATCGCGAGGATAGGAGTCTTCGACGCGCTCAGGAGTGCCCAAGCGACCTCACTCAAACTCACTATCGCGATAGCGAAGTATTCCGTGCGTGCAACTGGCCTCAGATAAACGATTGCCAAACATGAACCGATGGCAGCGAAGGCCACGAGCGCTCTGGAGACGCTCACATACCCTGCCAATTGAGATGCTCTTCCAATCCATCCGAGTAGAAGAAATACTCCGATAACTGAATTTAGCCGGCGGTCTCCGGCTAAATTCAGCGTATAGGATTTGTTGCGGACGGTTTTAATCCAAATAAGCTGAGTTATGACGAAGCCAACCTGACACACCAATACGATATTGAGCAACTTCACAAGGGTAGTGTCATACCCGAGCGCGATCAGTCGGTAGTCGACCAGAAGCTCTCCTCTTCCCGGCTCAACTGAAGCCAGATAGAAGGGCCTAAGGACGAATGCCGAGAACCAGAATATCGCTTGAATGCGTATCAAAGTTCCTGTCGTCGTCTCCATCTTCCGCGCAAGAAAGAACTGAAAACCTAGGGTGCCGGCTACAGCTAGTAGGACTATTTCGATACTGTCGAAAGGCCAATTCATGAGGGGTGTGACCACGGCCGATCAGAACCAGAAACCATTTGGATTCCATCGCCGCTACGACGCGTCGGCAATTCGTGTTGTCTACACGTAAATTTCCTGCGTGCTACTCCGTCTCTCATCGTCAGTAAGCCCCTTCTCCTACCAGGACGGCTCTCATTGTCTTCGCGACAATCAGAGCATCACCCACCATCGACCAATTCTCCACGTATGAGAGATCGAGCCGCACAGTTTCCTCCCAGGACAGATCGGAGCGGCCGCTAACTTGCCAGAGACCGGTAATGCCCGGCTTTACTAGCAGGCGGCGGCGCACAGTTCCGTCATATGCCTCGACCTCGCGACGCAGGGGCGGGCGCGGCCCCACCACACTCATTTCGCGGCGCAGTACGTTCACGAATTGCGGTAATTCGTCGAGGCTGTACTTGCGGAGGAACTTCCCTACCTTGGTCACTCGGGGATCCTCTCGCATCTTGAACAGCACGCCGGCGCCCTCGTTGGCGTTCATCAACGAGGCCACCTGCTTGTCCGCATCGACGATCATGCTGCGGAACTTGAGCATTGGAAAAGGCCTGCCGTCCAGGCCCATACGCTCCGATTTGTAGAACACCGGACCTGTGCTCGTCAGCTTGATCGCAAGTGCAGCAGCAACCATCACCGGGCTGGTGAGAACAAGCGCTAAGGTGGCGAATACGAAGTCGAAGGAGAGTTTCGAGAACTTCTGAGCGCCGTGGTAGCGGGGCTTCTCTACATGTATGAGCGGAAAGCCTGCGACCGGCCGCATCGACAGGCGCGGACCTGACACATCCATCATTCCGGGAGAAACCACCAGATCCACATGATGTGGCTCGAGGTCCCATGCAAGGGAACGCATTCCCTCGTGCCCGAGGTGCTCTGTGGCTGTCACAGCGACGGTGTCCGCGCGGCAGAAACCCAACGCACGAACCACGTCATGCTCGTCGCCGAACACGGGGATATCACGCTCTCCGATAACGATCTTGTCGTTGCGTGCGCCGGTGTGTCCTGGGATGCACATACCGACCACTTTGTAACCGTCGGCCGTGCCACGCTCGAATGATTCCGCCAAACTTCGCACCGAGCGTTCACCGCCTACCACGAGTACGGAGGTCTGGAACTCGCCGCGGGATCGCTTGGCTGCGATCACTCGACGCCACACCCACCGGCTGACCAGAAGACCGGCAAGCCCCACGGGGAAGGCGATCGCGAGATACAGGCGAGCGAGGTCAAGACGAAACAGAAGGGAGGCGATGCCGATCAATCCGAAGAGTCTGACCGTCGAGACGAAGATTCGCCGATATTCGTCCGGTCCGCTCCCGATCACGCGGACCGTGCGAGTCCTGAAGATAATGAGCGTGGCGAGCCACGACACTACGAGCAGCGCAGACACGAGCGCGTAGCTGAGTGTTTGGGGGAAGGCCGCGGTCTGCAAGACGCCGCTGTCGCCGAACCGCACCCACTGTGCGAGGGCTACAGCGGCGATCACGATCACCGTGTCCGAGACCCACAAACGGCGAATGTACGCGGCCTGCCACGCCCGCCTGCCGGTAAGCCGGCCGTCGAGTCTCGAAGTTGGCGTGGTCCTCCCATCAGGGGTTGTCGAGTCGAGCGAAACACCGAACGACGTCACCATCTGAGCCTTCCAACTAGGACCAATGAGTCGGCGAGCGTCACTGTCTCGCGACCTGCGTGGCGGTAGAGGAAGTCCGCCCCCCGGGGTTTTGCTGCCAGTTAATAATCGCACTTGGGGTCGCCTCGTTACACTTAGGACGGCCCGGAGTGACGCGACTCACATCGCCGGTTTTTCTTCAGAGAGAGGGACTTTCGACCCTGGTTAACCAAGGGATCTGCACTTAGAGTGACGCGCTCGGGGACCAGTCCGCAGGCAGACCTTAACCCCGACTGCTGGCACCGTTGCCGACCTTCGAGTATTTTGCGCGCTTTGCACTGGACAGTAACAACGCGGTAACGTTGCTCTGACCAGGGCAGGTCCGCCCGAAGGTTACGGCGAACGAACGGAACCGTCGCCTAGTCCTTCACCCTCTGCTCCAGCCACGTCCGCAGGTCCGCTCCATATTCAGGACGACTCAGCGCCAAGTCCACGGATGCGCGGAGAAACCCGCCGGGATTGCCGAGGTCGTGCCTGGGCCCGCGATGAACCACGACATGCACGGGATGCCCCTCCCTGATGAGCAGCGCGATCGCGTCGGTCAACTGCAACTCGCCGCCCGCTCCCGGGCGGATACGTCGGAGTGCATCAAAGATTTCCCGGTCCAAGAGGTAACGGCCTGCGGCTGCGAGTGTCGACGGTGCGTCCTGGAGTTTCGGCTTCTCCACCATTCCTTTCACCCTCAGTACCTTCGGGTTCGTAGCATCGGGGACCGCCTCGACGTCGAAGACTCCATATGCGCTCACCTCCTCTTTGGGGACGTCGATGGCACACAACACCGTTCCTCCACGCTTGGCTCGCACGCTCGACATGACGTCGAGCACGCCGTTCGGAAGTACCAAGTCGTCCGGCAGCAGTACCGCGATCGCGTCCTCGTCATCGCCCAGCACCGCTTCAGCGCAACCAACCGCGTCGCCGAGCCCCAGCGGTTGTTGCTGGACTACCGACTCCACCGAGAGGAGGCCCGGCGCCCTGCGGACCTTCTCCAGCAGAGTGTGTTTTCCCCTGGCAGCAAGGTGATTTTCCAACACCAGGTCTTCGACGAAGTGCGCCACGACGCCATCCTTGCCCGGTGCCGTCACGATGATCAGCCGCTCTGCACCCGACTCGGCAGCCTCGCAGGCCACCAACTCGATCCCGGGCGTGTCCACCACAGGAAGTAGCTCCTTGGGGACCGTCTTTGTCGCCGGCAGAAATCGCGTTCCCATTCCCGCGGCGGGTACCACAGCCGTCCGAAATCCAGTCGAATCCAATTCCCCCACGGTTATGCCTTTCTCGAAGAACCAATGTGCTGCAGTGTCACGACTTTTGCGCGTGAGCCGACGGTCGAACTGGTCAGTTGTCCAGGTCTATCGGATGCGCGTGAGAGCAGACCCGTTGGCGGCGAGGAGAGTCCGCATCACCCGAAACCGATCGTGGCGACGAAGAGCTGGGCATGCTGCTGTGCCGGTGCGAGGGTCACCGCCGGGTTCGATGCCGGCAACCACGCTGCCTCTCCCGCACTCAGCTCGAGCGAGTCACCGTGGGACGAGAGGACGGTCGATCCCGCCGTGCAGAGAACGATCCGTGGGTTTCCGGCGGCGAGAGTCGCTGTGGATGGTGCCGCTCCACTCGTGCTCGTGTCGAGGTGCAGTCGGGTGAGCTCGAATTCTGTCTCGGGTGTGCGGTATAGGCGTCTGTTGTCACGATCATCGCCGTCCGCACGTAGAACCGGCATGGACGCCGGCCGAAAATCGAGAACTTTCAGCAGCTCGGGCACGTCAACGTGCTTGGGGGTCAAACCGCCACGCAGCACATTGTCCGAGTTGGCCATGATCTCGACGGCCGCGCCTCGAAGGTATGCGTGCAGATTTCCGGCCGCGAGAAACAGGCCCTCCCCCGGTTCGAGCGTGATCCGATTGAGCAGCAGCGAGATGAGGACACCAGGGTCATTCGGATACCTGCTCCCCAGGTCGAGCGCGGTCTGCGCCTCCGCCGCGAACTCCCCCTCCGCTCCGTCGCACATGGTCGACAGGTACCGCCGGCAGGCCTCGACCACACCACCGATCAGGGCCGCCGGGTGTTTATCGCCCGTGATCCACTGCGTGAACAGCGCGCGCATACCCGAGGAGTCGGTCTGAGCTGCCAATTGCTCCGCACACCGGTCCAACTCCGCAACACCCAGCGCTCGCAGCAACGCGACGGTTCGCCACACGTCGCGGAAACCGGCGAGCGCCTCGAATTTCGTCAGCGCAACCACAAGTTCCGGCTTGTGGTTGTCGTCTTTGTAATTGCGGGCAGGCGAGTCCAGCGGCACACCGTTTGCATCTTCGCGTTCGAATCCTTCACGTGCCTGCACGGAGTTCGGGTGCGCCTGCAACGACAGTGGTTCCTCCGCGGCGAGCACCTTGAGCAGAAACGGAAGGCGACCTCGGAATCGCTCCGCGTTGGTCGCCCCCAGTTGCCCGTGCGGGTCGGCCGAAATCACGTCGAGGAGTGAGACGCCGGAGCCCGCGTCGTCCACGCGAGCCGGGTCTGCCGGATGCGCACCGAGCCAGAGTTCAGCTTCGGGCCGATCGGACGGCGAGGGTCGTCCAGTGAGCTCCGCCAGCACGGTGCGGGAGCCCCACTCATACGACCGGATTGCTCCGTGAAGGCGTTTCATCGATCAGACATTCGTCGAGAATCGGACGCCACCATCTGGCAACCTCACATCGGGCCAGACACGGGCTCCGCGCAATAGCTCGCATCGAGCGCCCACGTCAGCGCCGTTTCCCACCACCGAATCGCGTACAAGTGCGCGCGGCCCGATCCGGCAGTCGTATCCGAGAATCGATCGTTCGATCACCGCACCGGCTTCCACATGGGCGCCGTCGAACACCACGGCTCCGTCCAGACGCGCACCCGCACCGACGGTTACCCGTGCACCGAGCACCGTGCCGCCGATCAACACCGTGCCCGGGGCCACCGTGGCAGTCGGATGGACGAGCGATTCGCCGCGCGTACCGCTCAGCGCTGGCGACGGCGCTATTCCGCGAACCAGATCCGCCGATCCGGCGACGAAATCGTCGACCGTCCCCATGTCTCGCCAGTAGGCGGAATCGATGTGGCCGAACACCCGCGTCCCGCCGGACACCAATGCGGGAAACACTTCGCGTTCCACGGACACGGGGCGGTCGGATGGGATCTTCTCGATCCACTCCCGCTGGAAGACGTAACAGCCGGCGTTGATTTGGTCGGTCGGTGGATCCTGCGTCTTCTCGAGAAACGCGTTTACCCGGCCATTCGAGTCCGTCTGCACGCAGCCGAACGGGCGCGGATCGCTCACCCGCACCAAGTGCAGCGTCACGTCGGCATCTGCGTCGGCGTGCGTCTGGAGAACAGCCCGCACATCGGTTCCGCCGAGGACGTCCCCGTTGAACACCACTACGGTGTCGGCACGAAGATGCGGCAGGACATTCCGGATAGCGCCCCCGGTACCGAGCGGCTCATCCTCGGTGACGTACTCGATCTCCAGCCCGAGCTCTTCACCCGTGCCGAAATGCTGTTCGAAGACTTCCGCTTTGAACGACGTCCCGAGCACCACATGGGAGAGTCCCGCGTCTTTGATGCGGGACAGCAGGTGAGTCAGGAAGGGCACCCCCGCAGTCGGCAGCATCGGTTTCGGCACAGACAGAGTCAACGGACGCAGCCGGGTGCCCATACCGCCGACCAGAATGACCGCGTCCGGCGCAGTATCGATCCTCATGTCCGACATCCCCCCTTCATGCCCGAATACGGTGAAATGATTGAAACCCGATCGCGGTTCGCGCGCCACTCGACTTCGGCCCGGTTGGCGGCGTGATCATCAGCTATCTGTGACGCACTGGCACGTTGATTTGCACTGAAACTCAATGTGTTCGACGGCAAGGCCCCTCACCGGCCACTCGATGTCCTAATACGCCCCATCACCGGCCACCACAGCCCGCACCGTCTTGCCGATGATGAGGACGTCTCCCATCATCGACCAGTTCTCCACGTACGAGAGATCGAGCCGCACAGTCTCTTCCCATGAGAGGTCCGATCTACCACTCACCTGCCACAGGCCCGTGATACCCGGCTTCACCAGCAGTCGGCGACGGACGGTGCCGTCATAGGCCTCGACTTCTCGGCGCAGAGGCGGGCGCGGGCCTACCACGCTCATCTCCCGCCGAAGAACGTTGAGGAACTGTGGAAGCTCGTCGAGGCTGTACTTGCGCAGAACTCCGCCCACGCGTGTGACCCGCGGATCCTCACGGATTTTGAAGAGGACGCCGGCACCCTCGTTCGCCCTCATCAGCGCCGCGACCTGTTTGTCGGCGTCCACGACCATGCTGCGGAACTTGAGCATCGGGAATGGACGACCGTCCAGGCCAATGCGCTCCGACTTGTAGAACACCGGGCCCTTGCTGGTCACTTTGATCATGAGCGCGGCGAGAATCATCACCGGGCTCGTCAGGACGAGCGCCGATGCCGCGAAGATCATGTCGAACGCGAGCTTCGAAAACTTCTGCGCGCCGTGATATTGCGGCTTCTCTACATGAATCAGAGGGAGTCCCGCCACCGGCCGCATCGACAGACGCGGACCGGACACATCCATCATTCCAGGTGAAACCACCAGGTCGACGTCGTGCGGCTCAAGGTCCCAGGCGAGGGCGCGCATCCCCTCGTGCCCGAGATGCTCGGTGGCCGTGACGGCGACGGTGTCGGCGCGACAGAACCCCAGCGAATCGATCACGTCCCCCTCGCTGCCGAGCACGGGAATGTCGCGACCGGCGACGGTGATCTTGTCGCGATGCTCGCCTGAGTGTCCCGGAATGCAGACACCCACCACGCGATATCCGTCGGCCGTACCTCGGGCAAATGATTCCGCGAGAATCCGGACGGCGCGTTCGTTACCAACGACCAGGACCGACGTCTGAAACTCTCCGCCTGACCGCTTACGAGCAATGATCTGACGCCACATCCAGCGGCTCACCATCAGGACCACCAGTCCGACGGGAAACGCGATGGCGAGGTAGAGCCTAGCCAAATCGAGGCGGAACAACAGCGCCAGCATCGCGATGAACCCGAACAGTCGCACGGTCGAGACGAAGATCCGTCGATACTCGTCCGGCCCACTCCCGATCACCCGCACCGTACGAGTCCGGAAGATCGTCAGGGTGGTCAACCACGCTACGACCAACAGAGCGGAGACGAGCGTGTAGCTGAGGTCGTGCCCGATTCCACTCGTGGTTAGGATGCCGCTGTCGCCGAACCGCACCCACTGTGCGACGGCGACCGCGGAGATCACGATCAGCGTGTCCGAGATCAGCAGACGTCGGATGTAGGCGGCCTGCCACTCGCGGCGACTGTACGGCCCACTCTCTTTCCCCGCGAGCGCCGCTGCGTTCTCCGGAGTCCGAGACGGTTCGGGTGAAACATCGAATGCAGTCACCGTTCGCCTTCCGAGCTCGAGCCATCCTGACTGGCGAGCTCGTGTGTTCTCACGACATTGCGAAGACGACGATCGCCTGATGTTTGCTGCCGCGTCGATATTCGCACGCGGACCCCCGAGTTGAGACATCAAGTGATCAGCTTCACAGCATCCGCCTAAAGGGGGTGATGCAGCCCTTCTATCGCAGGTCAGCATGTGTGTATATCGAGCGAATGACACTGCCGTGCGGGGCATCTGATACCGGAGGTCACACGAAACGCTGGCGAACTCGCCGGCGAGCAGGTACCGTGCCCATCGCATTTCGCTCGCGGACGGGATCCTGATCACTAATCAACATTCTCAGCGAGCGACCTGAAAATTCTCAGCATTTTCGCAGGTACGCATCCCGAGGACGCTAGGCTTGACGCCCTCTCAGGGGCGGCATACTGGTGTCCGTGTGGTGGTGGACAATCGGGATCGTTGCGTGGGGGGTGTTGTCGATACCACTCGCAATACTGATCGGGAGAGCAGCCCGGGAGAAGGATCGGCGTGAAAAGTGGCCCCGCCGGCGCAAGCGCCGGACTGGCGGGCCGCCCGACCAGACCGCCGCGTAGCCCCGGTTACGCAAAGAACCTCGGCCGCTCCGTCCGCCAATCGGGGCCCTCGCGGTGAATCACCCTTCCACGGATTGGCGACACGTCCGATCACTGGGCTGGCCCGACACCGAATGTCAACGCATGAAAACTGGGGCACACAGTGTTCCTGCGTGCCCCAGTTTCAGATCGGTGGCGGACTTACACTCCGGTGGACCCACCCTCCGAGCCGAAGGTCAGGAACGAAGCAAAGAAGTTGATCAATTCCGTGATGCTGGCGAAATCTACAGACATATTTCACTCCTGCCGAGGCGATGTGGTCAGAATCTCGATCCGTACCCCTGCCGGGCACTCGTTCTTTGTACACGAGTTGAAAGACTTTGCAACAGCAGAGGAGCCGCGGGCACGAAGTTTCTCTCGCGATCCGACCCCTCCTCCGTGATGGGGGCATGGAGGCTGATCACATTCGAATTGCTGTTTCAGCTATTCACATCAATCCCCAAGTAGGCCAACATAATACACGACCTACCGAAATCCAACCTGAACCCGGAAAGGTGACCACAAACCAGATCAACCGTAGCTTGAAGCATCGGACTTGCGCACTCCCGCTCGTTTCGACACCGATGAACCTGTTTCTTAAACCACTTCTGATCTGGGGAGTGGGGTTTGCGGAAAAGCCGGCCACGACCGCTCATTCGACGGCCGGCAACGGCGCACCTCTGGCGCGTGCAGAAGGGACTCGGACGCGCGGCGGCGCGGTTCTCGACCTGTGCGGCGGCGATCCTCGATCCGGGACAGCTTCGGAGCCAGTTCCGCCCGCCCAGCCACTCCGACGATTCATCTATTCGCACGAGTCGGCGTGCGTCAGACTGGCGGGCCGAACGGGTGTAGAGATCCGAGTTCACTACCTCCGCTGCTATATCGACGGCTCTGGTCATGTGGCCGGATTCGATCCAGTCGTCCCGTCGCGTCATACCTTCGCTCCTGAACCTCGAGGGCGGCTAATGACGGACGGAAACAAGCGCACCGCTTGGTTCGCCGCCACGATGTTCCTTCGAGCTAGCGGGATCATCCTGCCCCGCGTCTCAGACATCGAGGCCGAGGCGTTCATCTCTCCGCCGCCGCGCTCGACGGCTGGAAGTCCGACCACGATCCCGACGCCACGATCAACGAGGCCGCCGAGTGGTTCGAGACCACCTACAACACGGAATCACGAGCGTGACGATCGCTCCGAAGAGCTATCCATGGGCTCCCCAGTTCTTCGTGGCAGACCGAATGCACTGGCGGGCGAGGGACGTAGGCATCGAGCATCGATTATCCGCCCAGGTGCCGGCGATCGGCGACCACCGCAAGCCCGTGAGGCGGGGCGGCGGGTCGGTGGACACGGGCGTGATCATTGAGAGTGGGCACGCTCACCATGAAGCCGGAGTGATGCCGCTACTGTTCACGGTCCAACTTAACCCCGTTTTCCTCTAGGGCGGCCGATTCACGATCGACGTCACCCTCGATGGCGAACCGGTCGAGTCGATCCCGTTCACGATTCAAGAGGTGACCGCGCCGGACGGGGCAGTCTCTTGCTCGGCAAGCCCGGCTCGTCTTGGGGTGAGCGCGACGGACTGCGGGCTTCACGGCAGGATGGTCGAATGCGGTTTGACCCAGCGACACTCTTCTATCCACTCATCTTCATGAACCTGCTATTCGCGACGTCGTCCTGGTGCTTGGCGGCACCCACTCGGGTTTCGTCCGCCGCCACTATTGTCGCGGCGGTCTTCTGGGTCTTCGGCAACGGCCCTCTCGAGGGCGGAATCCTGTTCGAGATCACCCGTACGCACGGTGTAACCGTGTCGGACTTGCTCGCTGTGGGTGCCGTTCTCATCGCGGTGTGGGCGTCGTGGCCGGCGCACAGTCCAAGAGTTGCGAGGCGTTCGCGGAGCTAATCGTGTCGACGCGAACATTTTGGGCGGTCTACCAGTGTCATTTGGCCGAATGACATAACCGGCGGGTATGTACCGTCCGGTCTATATTGTCCCCACCCCCATCCTTAACGGGGGCTGAGAGATTCTGAGGGGAACTCCGTGGCAACCATCGCCGGGTCTAAGTCGTCGCGCCGGAAACTGGGCAAGGCAAAGCCGAACGTGACACAGCGACTCGACATTCAAGGTCTACGGATGGTCGCGGTCATGTTGGTCGTGTTCTCGCACCTCTTCGGCTGGCCCCGGGGTGGGTTCGTTGGCGTCGATGTGTTCTTCGTAATCTCCGGGTTCCTCATCACCGGGTCGCTGCTGCACACCATGGAGAAGACAGGCCGCATCTCATTCTCGAGTTTCTACCGCCGACGCATTCGGCGCATCGTCCCAGCCGCGACGCTCGTCCTGGTCGTGACACTGGTCGCGTCGTACTTCATTGTCTCGAAAGCCAGATTCGATTCGACCGCACTCGATGCGTTGTCGGCTTTTCTGTTCGTCTCCAACTGGCGCTTCGCGATTAAAGGTACGGACTACTTCGCCAGCGACGCTGCAGTCTCTCCGTTGCAGCATTATTGGTCTCTGAGCGTCGAGGAGCAGTTCTATTTCGTATGGCCAGTCGTCCTGCTGGGGATCAGCCTTGTTGCACTCCGCAAGGCGTGGACGACCAAGGCGCGACTGACGCTGACCGCTGCCGTGATGGGGATCGCAGTCTTTGGCTCGTTCGCGTTTTCGTGGGTGAACACAGATTCGGACCCGACGTGGGCCTACTTCTCCGCGTTGACCCGAGCTTGGGAACTCGGCGTGGGGGCGCTGCTCGCGATTACGATCAGCTACTGTGAGCGGATTCCAGATCGCGTCCGCCCCATCGTCGCGTGGACTGGCTTGGCAATGATCACAGTCGGCGCCTTCATAATCACCGATACTGGCGGCGGGTTCCCGGCGCCATGGGCGGCTGTCCCTGTCTTCGGCGCCGCGCTCGTCATCGCCGCAGGTGTGCGCGGAAATCACGCCTACCTCAGGATTCTGACCAACCGTGCGAGCACCTACATCGGGGATATCTCATACTCGCTGTACCTCTGGCATTGGCCGGTAATCATCCTGCTCGGGGTGCTGATGGACGTCGGCCCTTACTACTACATCTCAGCACTGTTCCTGATGTTCGGTTCGTCGATCGCTGCCTACCACTTCTTCGAGGATCCGATCCGGCGGTCGAAGTGGCTGATGAACGACGCAGAACGAGTTGATCGCAAGTTCCTCGACGTGTCGAGATGGCGTCTGCCGTCCATGAGTGAGCGCCATCAGGGAATCGGAATCGGTGCGCTCGCACTCCTTACGGCCGGCCTGGTCGCGTTCGCACTCACGCCGGTATCCCCGCCAGCTACTCCGCCGCTCGCTGCAGTAACCACTAAGCAATCATCGCAAGTGGCCGACAACGCTGGACCCGAACAGAGGAAGCTTACGGACGAGCTCGCAGCGGCTGTCGCCGCGTGGGAGTGGCCTGCACTCTCACCGACCATCGACGAGGTAATGACGAATCCCCCGAACTCGCTCGACATCCGTACGTGCGGGGGGCTGGCGACGACCGCGTTGTCGGAGTGCGCCTGGGGAAGCCCCGCCGCGCCGAAGACGATAGCTCTGGTCGGCGACTCGACAGCTCTCGCCTACACCGAGGCATTCAAAACCATCGCCGAACAGAGCTCCGGACAATGGAAGCTGCAGCTGCTCGCAGTAACTGGATGTCCGTTCATGGCCGGAAAACTTGAAGCCCCGAACGCCGACGCGACTGCGGTCTGCCCTTCGCGGTTACAACGCGCAATCGACTTCATCCGCGACGACAAACCTGATCTTGTCGTCGTCTCCAATCGCTATATCGAACGCAAGCTCGCTGACACTGGACAGCCACTCAGTCTCGCCGACACGCGGCAAGCACTGATTTCGTCCATAACCGAAATCGCTCCGCACGCCTCGCGAGTAGTACTCCTTCCCGCCACCCCAACCGATGCGAATCTGGACGATTGCTACACCCCTAGAAGTGTGCCCAGTGATTGCGTCTCGCAGATCACTAGCGAATGGGCGAACTACCAGGCCATCTACGAGGAAGTCTCCGCCAAATTCGAGAATGTGGAGTTCCTCCAAACCACGGACTGGTTCTGTGCAGGCGGCTACTGCCCGGCATTCGCCGGAACGATCCCCACGAAGCTCGACAAGGCGCACACCACGCCCGAGTATTCCCGACGGATCGCGCCAGTCGTCCTTGAGTCCTTCAGGTCGGCAGGTCTGCTCTAGGCAAGACCATTCCGTGGCGGCCGAACCGAATTCGGCCACCACGGAAACTTCCGGACCCCGCTAGGTTACAACTGCCGTGAGGTCGATCAAGAACGGCTGCACCTTCACCGTGTAAGCCGGCGTTTATGCCGAGCCGCGCAGCCTCATCTGCCACAACATGGTGGTGTTCGCGATGTCTCAGGGTATGCGGTGGAACCGGTAGTTACTGCACCAACGTGAAGCCAACACCATAGCTACCTTTTGCATTGATATCCGCGAGAATCGGGGTGATTGCCCCATAGAACGTCGTCGGCTGGGTTCCGAAGTCCATGCCGATGTTGAGACCGACGAGCTTCTCCCCCACCACGATCGGACCACCTGAATCGCCTTGCCACATCACCGCCCAGTTCTGGAGGTGAATACCGTCTACCTTGCCGATGATCCCGCAATTCTTGCCGGTGGTTGCCCCGTGGTTGCACCCCATGTTCGACAGCGAGGCATCGCCGACAGTCGAAACGACGACGTCAGTGGTGTCGCTGTACTTGCTCGGCACAACAACATCCGGGTTCAGCCGGATCACCGCATAATCGAGCGCCGTGAACGTACCGTCCGTGTTGCGCGAGTACACGTCGGTCTCCCACCCGATCGGCCCGTTGGCAGCGTCACCAACCTTATAGACGGCTTTGCCCGCGCCCTGGTGGCAGTGACCGACAGTCAGCGCAACCAAGCGGCCCGCGTGGTCGGTGCCGACCGCGCCGATCGTGCAGTACCCCTCGGCATCCGGGTACGGGGTGTAGGCAGTACCCGGCCCGACATGGATGGTCGGTCCCGCCTGCGCCGCCGGGGCGACACTGAGCATCACTGCGAGCGCGGCAATAATCGCGACCAAGATGATCTTCACACTTTTCTCCCCGCTCCTCTTTGGGAAGCATTCTCCTATCCCGCCTGCTACGGCGCGCGCCACACGACGAAAGCTCACACTGAGCAGATTTCGATCTCGCGGACCCTCAGTTCGGCGACAGCGTGCTGGGGATGAACGCGCACCTATCTGGCCCGATGATCACCAACAGTGCGTGGCGACCGACATCGACCTCATGACGACGTACCTCGGTGAGTCGACGGGTTGTTTCTTTCTCACCGGCCCTGAGCACTCCCCGCGACCGCCGACCAGGTACTCACCAACGCTGACACCATCACCCGTTGCCCGGGCGCCCATCATCAGGATTCTGACCTTAGCGTGGGGGTCACCGATCCACCCGCATGCGGATTGACGACATCGATCGGTGACCGATCATCGATCCCTCGACGCCCCGATACAGTCATGATGATGGAAGAATCAATTCCATGGGGATGAAAGAATCAATTCGCGCCCATCAAGTGGGCCAGGTCGGGAATTCCGGTGGACTCTGACAGTCACGCTGCCATCTCCGGTGGCGACCGGACCGACGATCTCCTCACCAGGGCGGTGACTGAGGCACTCGCGGCGGGCATGTCATGGGCGCAGATCGCCGCGCAGCTCGGTGTCCCACCCCCAGTCGCCCGCGCCCACGCCGCGGCGACCGATCATGACTGGCAGGAAGCGATAGTCGCCCACGAGAATGCCCGAGCAGCACGGCTCAACGACCAGAGTGTGCCTCAGCAATCCTAAACACCCTGACAACCCGAGAGCCTGCTAAACACCACGCGCTCGCCAGCCGATCCGCACGACGAACAGGTGGAACTTCGTTGTCCGCGGTCGTCGCGACGCGGCCGCCAGAGCCCTACTGAGAGTTCCCGGCCACCGCCCCACAACACCGTGAACCAGGGTCGTCAGGACGTCCCTTTGTAGCGCTCTGCCCCGTTGGGGCTTGCAGGGACCAGCCGCGTCAGAGCTCAGCGAGAGACACCAATCCGTCCTGCAGCGCCCGGATCAACAAGCCGGACTTGTCGGCAACGGGACGCCCGGCGGCAGCGTACTTCGCGCGGATCCGGATCAGGTGGGTGTTGATCGTGCCCAGACTGATTCCCAGGTCGGCTGCGGCAACGGTCTTCGATTCACTCCGCAGCCACAGGCGGAGGATCTCCAGCTCGCGCGGTGTCAACGTGGGCCGCCGTTGCGGTCCCTCGACAGCGCCGGATGTGGGGGCAGGAACAGAAGTCATACCGATCTCACCTTCTCGAGCCGCAGCGCTTGCCGCAGGACGCACACTGTGTGATTCGGTGCGGCACGCCACCCGGATGGGTCACTACGCGGGCCCGCGACACTGAGACATGTCGGTTTTGTCGGCTGTTCACCGCGGTGAACAAACCGTACCTGACGCCGGTTTTAAGGACCTGCAGGTGATGTTCCAGGGGCGCGTCGCCGACGCGCCCTGGTGAAATTGGTTATCGTCGGAGGCCTGTAGAACCAAGGGGGACCGGCGACCATGACATCTTCGACAGTCACCGACGTGTCGACGCTGCTGATGATCGACTCCACGTTTGCGCGGGATCGGGACGACGCCTTCTCCGTCATCCCCCTCCCCGACGGCCGCGGGTGGGCGGTGGAGGTTCACATCGCCGGGGTCGCCGACGTCGTCGGTCTCGCGACGGTCGCTGACGAGCAGGCGTTCCTGCGGGCGGAGACCCGGTACCTGCGCAGCCGCACCATTCCGATGCTCGGCGACACTGCCGAACAGGCCGCCACCCTGACCACCGACTCTCGGCGGACCAGTCTGCGGGTCACCGGCACTATCACCACCGACGGGCTGTTGGTCGACGTCACCGTCGGCCGAGGGCAGATCCCGTCGGGGCGGTGCGCGGCGGTCGATCACGCCGAGGTGCCCGGCATCCTGACCGACCCGGCACATCCGCTGCACACCCCGTTGGCCGCGGCGGATGCTGCCGCGCAGGTCCTTCTGGGTGTCAGGCGTGACGGCGGCGCCCTCGCGTTCTACGACCTCACCCGCGGCTGGGCAGCCAATGAGGACGGGGCGATCGTGGCGATCGCCGCCGAGATGCGGACCGTCGCCTACGTCATCGTGCAGGAGCTGATGATCGCCACCAACGAGGCGGTGGCGTTGTGGTGTGTGGAGCGGGGGTTACCGATCCTGTTCCGCAACCACCGCTCCAACCCGGTCGCCGGCAGCACCGACGAGCTGATGCATGAGATCGCCGCCGCGGCCGGGGACCCGGACCTGTTCGCGAAACTGCGGGGGCGGCTGCTGTCGACGCTGCGGGCCGCGACGTACGACCGGACGGTGCACGGTCACTACGGGTTACGGTTGAGCGCCTACACTCACGTCACCTCACCGCTGCGGCGGGTGGCCGACCTGATCAACCAGCGGATCATCTTCGCCCACCTCGACCACTCCCCCGCCCCCTACACCGGCGAGCAGCTCGCCGCCCTCGGCGCCGACCTGAACCGGCGCACCCGCGCCGCCCGGGAGGCGAAGAAGAATCACTTCAAACACGCCGACCAACGCATCGTCGCCCAAGAGGCCGCACGCGATCTCACCGCCCTCGATGCCCGCACCTTCCACAAGGTGCTCAAAGCCGCGGCCGCCGGGCCGCTTCGGGCCGAACTCGCCTCCGAGCTCGCGCGCCGCGTCGACGCCGACCTGATGACCGCCCCGGACGTCGCGGTCCTGATCGACGCCGACCCCAGCTGGCTTCCCCTTCAACTCCGCGTCCTGGATACCCTGGCCGAGACCCATCCGGAGATGGGCCCCAGCGTGGCGTCGGTGTGGCGGCAAGCCCACCCCGATCAACCGCCCACCGACCTCGAGATCCGGCGCAATGGCGCCGACCACAACCCACTGTTCGCCGCCCGCGCCACCCACCGCAGCATTCGCGGGCCGTGGGCCACCGCAACCGCGAAGAAGCCGGCCGAACAGGCCGCCCTCTGGGCGGCAGTGCGCGCGCAGCTGACCGGCACCGACCATCCCGACACGGAACCGGACTGGCCGACCACGCCGCAACCTCCGGAGCCGGCGACTCCCCCACCGGCGTGGCATGATCCCGATTCCGACATTTCCGCGGAACCGCACTGTACGACTGCTCCGGCCGCACTGAACCTGGACGGGGCAAAGAAGTCCAAGGCACTCGCCAACCCCACCGCCTGGCTGATGAGCTTCGCCCAGAACAACAATCAGGCCCCGCCCGAGTGGGAGTTCCACACCGACGGGCCCCCGCACGCACCCCAATTCACCGCCACCGTGCACCTCGCCGGCCACACCGCCACCGCTACCGACACCACGAAGACATCGGCGAAGACCGCATCGGCCACCGCGCTCGTCGAGGCACTCTTCGCGCAGCACTGAGACTTTGATGTCGATTTTATCCGTTGTTTATCGCAGTAGTTTGCGCGCAGAATTTGGTGCGGACAGTTGCGGCCGAGGGCATTGACACCACTGGTGGCGACATCACCGGACACACCTCGACATGAGGTGTCTCGCCGCGGGAAGACCGACTGCGACGTCTCGGCTTCGTTCCCGATTGATGCACTCGGTGTGCAGACTCGAGAACCAGGTGCTGACGCGCGCCCACTCCGCGGTGGGAGTGCGCCTGCGACGGGGACTACCTCTGCCGTACCCGTGCATTGTTGAACTGCTCGGGCACGTCAAGCTGGGGAGACCGTCATGACCCCGACGCCCCGGATTCGGTGCCCCCCTTGGCTGAATGCACTCGCTTGCTGCGGTCGGTTCCGATGGGCGGCCGCACGGTTCCGTGATCACCGCGGTTCCCTCGCGAAGCCGGAGACGGCGATCCGGTCGGACTCGTCATTCCACCAGTGTGATGGGCACCCCGGGCGTGATGTACAGGTGGTGTCGAGCGCCGCCATGGGTGAGGGACATGGCCACTCCCGTGGTGTGTCCCTCGGCGAACCGTGCGAGCAGCTCGCGGGTGGCCTCGAATCTGGTGTGGCTGATGTCGTAGGTGACGCCGTTGAATATGAGGCTGGGCACCATGCCCTCCTTGCTGACGATGGATCGTTGCCGAAAGTCTCGCTGACATCCCGTCCTCGGCAAGGACGGACACACCGTCGCGGCCCGAGGGGGCATCGGCTGCGGGCGGGGCTACCAGTGGTAGACGACGCTCGGGTTCGGCTCGTCACTGCCTCGAATCGCGACCGGAGTCGCCGAAGTAATCAGGAGGCGCACCGTGGAATTCTGGCTGACAAAGCCGACGAAACCGCCGTTGCCGTTGTCTGCGAAGATGCCTCTGATAGCCTCCTCGAGGCCGTGGGCGGCGGCTGCATCGGCGAGCGGATAACGGACCCCGTCGTAGATCGCTTCGTAACTCATGATCCTTCTCTCGCTGGTGTCGTGATGTTCACAGCGTAAGAGCGCCGGGCCGACGGTTGTGGTGGTCGCCTCGACGGCCGCCGCGAGATCTGCCGCGTTGACCCGCGCCCGCTTGAGAGAAGTCCGACGCCGACGACACCTAAGAGTTTAGGAATGCCTCGGCAGCCCCAGTGCGGCGGCATGCTCGCGCAGATACTCGCGCAGATACGGCATGGTGAAGTCGAGCATCCCGTGACCGACCGACGTAATCAGCTCGGCGTCGATCAGACGCAACCGATACTGGCTCGCATAGGTTCCGTCGACGCCGAGCCGGACGGCGATCTGACCGATCCGGCTCGGGCCGTCGTCCTGCGACATCGCGACGAGGAAGCTGCGATCGACATCGGAGATCCCCGCGAGGCTGGGCTCGAGGACCAACGATCCGATCCGGCGACGCGCCGCGGCAACACCGACTGTGACATCGCCGGTTGAGACCACCGACTCGGTCCGGTTCTGCCTCCAGATGTGGTATCCGACAAGTTGAATCAGGAACGGATAGCCGTTCGTGGCCTCCGCTGCGGTGCGGCAGTCGGCGTCGGTGATCGAGCGTCCGGTTCCCTCGATCGGCTCACGGATGGCCTGGGCGACCTCGTCGAGGGGCACGGCGCCCAGGGAATGTCGGTCGGCGCGTCGTAGGAAGGTCAGGACGTCGTCGTTGAGGAGGTCGCTGATCGAGGCGGGCAGGCCGGCGGCGACGAAGGCCAGTTCCCGCTCTTCGCGGAAGGCGTGCTGGACGATCGCGCCGAGTGCACGCAGGTCGTCGGTGAGTTTGCGGTGGATCTCGTCGACGGTGATCAACAGGCCGGTTTCGTGTTCGGCAAGGGCGTCGGTGAGTTCTTCGATTTGGTGACGCAGGCTCACCGCCGGCGGCGGTGAGTCGGTGGTGGTCCAGTTGACACCCCCGATCCCGGCGGCAGTGATCCCCGAGAGGCGTCGCTTCGTTCCCCCGTTTTCGCCGTGTTCGCGGAGCAGCCGGGGCAGGTGTTCTCCGGTGAGCCGGTCGACCAATCCGGGTGTGGCGGTCTCGGATACGACGAGCCAGCCACGGCTGCGGGCCTGTGCCTCCGCTTCGTTGAGCATGACCGTCTTCCCGACCCCACGCGCCCCGGTGTAGATCGTCGCGCGACCGGGAGCGCCGGGACCGTCGTCGAGGGCGTCGCCGAAGTCTGCGACGAGGTCGGCGCGGCCCACCAGGGATGGGGGCGGCGCCCCGAACGACGGGGTGAACGGATTCCTCATGAAGCAGGACGCTACCAGCACCTTTAGCTTCTTTTAGTGTTTTTAGTCTTTTTTAGCTTCTTTAGGGTTGGGTAGCGTTTCCGATCCCGCTCCGGCTCACCCGCGCGCGGTGAACTCGGCGTCCTCGACCATCGGTCCAGGTCCCGACGCTATCGCGTACATCAACTCGAACATGGCGCCATCCGAGACTGGGGGCGCGCAGCCGGTCAGCAGCGGCACTCGGATCCCCGAGCCCACGACGCCGACGGGCGACCTGTCATCAGCCGGGACGGTCAGGTCAGGTCGCCGCCGCCGCCGCCGCCGGGGAGTTTCGCCGCCCCTGCGGCCGCGAAAACGTCCTGCCACCGGGCTGGACGAGGCATGTCAGTGAGCGTCGCGGAAGGCTTGCTCGATCTCCCCGGAGATGCGGCCGCGGGAGGCGAGCTCGTAGCCCTGCTCGATCGCCCAGGCGCGGATCTTCTTCATTTCACCTGGCTGCCGCTTCGCGGCTCCGGGGTTGACCGGCCGGTCCGAGCGGTGTTTGCGGCCGCCGATGCGAGTGGAGTGGGCGATGTAGTACTCGAGCGTCTCGCGGAACTCCTTGGCGTGCTCGTCTTTCAGATCGATCTGGTACTCGACTCCGTCGAATGTGTAGCCGATGCTCTCGCCGTCCGCACCGAACTCGGTCCCGTCGATGTCGTCGACCAGCTCTACCACGACCTTGCGTGCCACAGATTCCACTCCTCGATGTTCTCGGTACAGACAGGGTACTGTTTTGCGCCCGGCACCCACCGCACGCTCCGCGGCGACTCGGGCTCCCCAAGGCCTAGATCTCGCCGGCGGGCTTGGCGGCGGGGTGGTGCTGATGTCGGCCTCGGGGTCCAGCGGGGTCGCCCGGCGCGTCCGGGTTGATGGTGTACGCCAACCCCCGATCGGATCCCCGACTCGGCCCACACCTGTGGATACGACGAAGCGTGGCAGACGAGCCCTAGGACCCCATCTGCCACGCCCGGACCCACTCACGGATGGGTACCACGGCGAACGTGCATCCTCTGGTGACCAAACCATCAACACATTCGGCGTGCGTGTTGCCGGCGTCTCCACCGGGCAAACATCACTCTACCGAGCTGCCGCACAGCATCGGCCTCCGATCCTGAGCGGGCAGGGGCCAGGGACCATCGCCCGCCCGGGCCGGGCGGGCGGTTACCGTCTGTCGGTATGGGGACCACCTTCCACGGGCCGAGCCCGTGGCCACACATCACCCGCGCGATCCGCACCCGGGGCGCCCGGTACGCCGCGATCGGCTACCTCGGACAGGACGCACCCGAGCTGCTCCCGCTGCGCGCCGGGGACCTGTTGGTCGTCAACGCCTCCAAGGCCGCGATCCGGGCGCACGCCACCTCCCCCGCCGCCCTCGCGTACTACGTGAACAAGGGGGTACGGGTGCTGTCGTCACCGACCCTGCACGCCAAGGTGATCGCGACCAACACCCGGGCCGTGATCGGGTCGGCGAACGCGTCCGAAAACTCCACCCTCGCCGACGACGCCGTGATCATCACCGACGACCCCGACATCATCGCCTCCGTGCGGAAGTTCATCGACAGCCTCGACGAGATCACCGAAGTCGATGAGGTGTTCCTCGACGACGCACTCCGGCAATGGGAGATCGGCCGCGCCGTCCCACTGCCCGGGGTCACTGGCCGCGTCCGCAT
Source organism: Rhodococcus sp. G6(2025) (assembly GCF_058628105.1). Classification (NCBI taxonomy): domain Bacteria; kingdom Bacillati; phylum Actinomycetota; class Actinomycetes; order Mycobacteriales; family Nocardiaceae; genus Rhodococcus; species Rhodococcus sp. G6(2025). The sequence continues at coordinate 118,351 of NZ_CP179752.1, read as the reverse complement.
CGAGACAGACTTCCTGCCCGCACCGGTCACCCGGATGTTCGTCAAACACGCCATCGACTACGAACCCACCCACACCGAACAACAGGTCCTCGACAACAAGCGCGGCCGGCACTCCACAGCCGGCGGTCCGGCGGTGAAGTACCAGCTCGAATCGCTCCGCCTCGACAAACCCAGCACCGTTCGGCGTGACGACGTGATCGTCTTCGTCTCCGACGACGAGTGGATCCACCCGCCGGCCATTGTGATCTCCGATCCGATGCGGATCCCTCGATCGGGCGGAGCGGTGCTGTTCTTCCTGCGCACCCGCACCGACCTGCCACCCCTGCCCCTCACCGACGCCGAGAACGCGCTCACCGACCTCGGGCACCCTGGCTCACGGCTACGGACCGACCACTACGTCCGCTCCCCCACCCTCCGGACCGCGCTGCTGGAACTGTGGGACCTCTGAGCCCTCCCCGAGCCTGTGTCAGGGCGAAAGTCAGCTGCACAGAACCGACGAACCCGACCGATGAAACGCTAGACAGCGCTAGATACCGCGACACATTGCGCGCGACTCGAGTGCGGCATGATCACCGCCGCCCTCTGACACTGCCTGCATGCCCCGCCCGCCGTGCGTGTTCCGGTGGTGGCGCGGTGTCACCCCCGTCCAGCGTTCGTCGTGCCGCGGTGGACCCCGAGCAGCACAGCTCCCCTCGACGACAGCACACTTCCACTGGGGCCGGCACCCTGACTCAGTTACCGGACTGTAGGTCTGTACTCGAATCGTTCTGGCCGGGAGGGACTCTCAGGAAATTCACAGACACCGTGTGGCCGAGTGATGCGACGATGAAGCATGCGCCGCCATCGTTGGCCGGCCCTCGCGCCGCCCACCACCGGAGGGATCACCGTGCACGCGGGCATGCCGGTCGTGGCCGAGAACGACCTGACCCTCGAACTGTCCGCCGCGACCGCGTTCGCGTCCGGACTGTTGCTGCGGTTCGCGCTGTACGTCACCGGTGTCCGCGCCGACTTCGTGCGCTACGAAACCCGGCCCCTGACCGACCCCCACGACTGGTCTGCGCAGTGGTCCTATCTGGCCGTGCGCATCATTGCCGATGACCTCGGCGGGCTCGCCGATCCGTTCCACCCGGTCCCCGATACCGACTCGAAGGGATCCGGGCCGTACCGAACCACGCCGCAGTACTGGATCAGCACCTATCCGACCACCGGATCGCTGACCGTCACCACCAGCTGGCCCCAGGTCGGACTCCACCCCACCTCGGTCACCCTCACGCTCGGCCCCAGCCCCTTCCCCACCACCTTCGGGTCCGATGCCCGTCGGTGACGGTGTCCGACTGTGATCGCCGAGCCGAATGTTCAGCGGCTGTTGACGTTCCTGGTTAAGGAACTGCCCCGTACCGCGCCGCACTTAGCCGACTCGGGCAGTCGCGCACATCGGGCATCGGGTGGTCTCGCCGACGACCCACCCGTTGATCCGGGCGAAGGCCACCGCCGCTGTTTGTCCGGCGACCGCGGCATCGAATCGGTGCTCACACAGATCGCACCGCACCGCCCACCCATTGTGTCCGCTGGATTGGATCACTTGCACAGTCCCCTCGCGACGTCACCGAATCCGAACCGTGGCACCAGGATGGCACAGCCCGCCGACGAAGCAGAGTCCCGGACACCGGTCCTGACAACATTCATACACCCGAACACTGGCTCGGCACCGACCACGGCAGACCTCAGTCGGCGCCGCTCGGTCCGTCGCCGACCCCCGGGATCTGCAATCCCGGAGCAGCGGACGCCGTGGGTTTCGCACGATCTCGGCGCCGATGCGGCCACCGGAGTAGCGATGCTCACGACCCCGCCCCACCTCCACGATGTGTTGAGGATTTCGCGGAACTCGCTGACGTCCTCGCCCCTGAAACCGGTCGCACTCGACCGCGCCACTGATGTTCTCGGCCGCATCGACGGACACGATCTGGCATCGACCAGTTACACCACGGCCTTACTCACCACGAAAACGACTTTCGAGTGCTCCGTACGACACATTAATGGTAGCTATGCTAGCTACTCTAGCTAGAGTTGCAGCGCGCCAAATGCCGCCGATCAGAGTCGTATACAGCACCCTGATGTGAGCGGCCGCCGACGGAATCCTTCGAGGAACCTCCTTAACGGCGCTAACCGGCTTTCACCACACGATCCCAACGCAGGAGACAACCCTCGTCACTTTCGTCACAGTGATGTAATTCGAGCGGGTCGTCCACGCCGCCCCGTCGGTCGCCCACGACCGACGACCGACGATGAAACTGCAGAAGCACTCTCGGACCTACACGTGCGGATCAACGGAATCTGTCGGGCGGGTTACACGTAGGGCTGCCGCAACCTCATGCGTCCACCCGTGCCTGTGCCATCGCCACTCCCCCGTGCAGGGGCTCCGCTGGCGTAGTGTGGCCCGGCCTTCCGGTGCAGGTGAGCGAACTTCCGCGGATGGAGTCCAAGTCGACAGCTCGGTACCGTTTTCCGCCTTGATCAGATCGATGACCTGATCGGGGGTCGCTCGATGTGGGTTAGCCATCTGGTGAGTGTCCTTCCTGTTCATCGCCCGTCGGCGATGTGAGTGGTGGTCGGTGCGGTCCGATAGACGATGGACCACAGCCCCCGATTCCGGCACGCAGAAGTGCACGAGGTCCCTCGATGCCGCGCATTTCCGCGGTTCCGAGAATGCGGGTGAACGCCGCGCGCATCGACTCTCTGTTGGCGGGGATCAGGCTGTCCGCCATCTCGGCGAGGAGTTCCTCCTGGTCCTCGACCGTCGTCGTGCACCACTTCGAGCGACACACCGGCGTCCTCAGCCACGCGGCGGACAGTCAGCGCGGTGACACCCTGTCGCGCGGCGAGCACGAGCGCGGCCTCGATGAGCTGTCCACGGCGCACATCCGCGGGAAGCCTCTGCGTCCGCGGATCGTATGCGATCGCGTCCGACCAGCTGACGAATCGCACGGCCCGACACCGTCAGCAGTCGCCGTCATTTCACCTGCTGTTTATCGGGGCAATGCTGACGCGTTCACAAGAACAGGTGCCCGAATCGGCACCCAAATGCTGTGGGGCTGTTTCGCCACCCGTTCGCTGCAAGAGTCGGGGACTCTCAGAACGAGGTGAGCATCGTGAAGTAGAAGATCGCGGTACGCACCGCCATCGCGTCGGCGGTCATCGCCCCTGCGATGGTCTTCGCGGGCGGTACCGCCGCCGCGGTACCGGCGCTGAGCGCCGGGGACCGGGGAAGTGACGGTGAGGGCCCCGCCGGTGAGAGCTGGACCTGCTTCGGATTCGACTCGGGCTTCAACGTCAAGACCGGTGCCTTCGGGCCCGGGGTTGCGGAAAAGCTCAGCGTTTTCGCGAAGGGAAACGCGACCGTCTTCTGCTTCGGCGGCACGGCGCCGTTCTTCTTCACCGGCAGCGTGGCGGTGAAGTAACCCAATTCAGTCGGTCCCCGGGGGCACGGTCTCTGGCTGGTACTTCCATCGGCCGGGTCGGTCTACCCGTCGGATCCTTACGTGCTCAGGTCGGCGGTGAGGTCGTCGGTGTCGGCGAAGACCAGGCGCCCGTCGTCGAGGGCGACAGCCCACCGGTGCACCGGCGCCCAGGCGTGCCCGCGCTCCTCCGTGTCGGTCAGCTCGGCGTAGTCCTCGATGATCCGACCGGTCTGCGCCGGTTCGGACGGCCGGCGCACCAGTACCCGCGCGCCCGCGCCGAGTGGACCGGGTTCGGGTTTCGGACTGTGATCCTTCTTCTCGGGCATCGGTCTGCGCCTTCCGCTCGGCTACCCGTTTGGATCATAAACACCTCGTCGACGAAACCTCATGCGAGGCGCTGCCAAGGGGCTGAGCGATCGACAACGATCCGACCGGGCTGCGCCGCCGATGACCTAACGATCCCTGAGACTCGCTCGGAGTCGGATACCTTTTACCGGGGACACGAATCGCCGACTGAATACGACTCAGGCGCGCGAACGAACTTCCCGCAGATCACCCCTCCAGGGTATACATCGCGATAGAGCGAATAGTTCGTTCGTGCAGTTACCTGAAATGGTTTCTCGCCATCCGATACCGTCTTCTCGAATACCCTGTCCCCCTCCAATATCGTAAATTCCAAATCAAAATCACATGCGAATTTTCTGGTCGTCGCAGAAACGTTGAAAACATGCTGCTCATCCGCCGTGAGAGAGACTGTATTTTCGGGAAAGAAGGCGACTACATCATTTGATTCGTTCCGATACGTCGCCTCGGGGTCGGGTTGATCATCCAAGTTGAAGTTGAGCAAGGTCGATCGCTCCGCACCCGATGGGGGTTGCAGGAATAGAGCTCCATCGTAGGAGGAATCACAGTCTGAGATCGGTCGAATATCAAGGATTCGCACTGCGTTCTCACGGTTCCCGGCGACCGTGAGACGAATGTATACAGTCTCCAATGCTGCGCCCCCATGCTCAACCAACCAGTCCGCTTTCGCCTCTTCCCCATTAATTTCGTTGAGCTGCGCGATCTGCGTGTTTGTAAGCTGCGGCTGGTCAGGCAAGGCAACGGAATGACCAGTTTTCGGAGACCAATAAGTTTCGACGTTTAGGATGTCTACTGGGTCGCCCATCTCCGGTGGAAGTCCTTCGAAAATACGAACGAAAATTCCCGTGATTACTACGCCCAATGCCGTGACAATGATTCCCGCCATCCAAAATAGTGGCCTCAACCATAATTTTCGCTTTTCTTTTTTTGGTCGCTGCTCGTCATCGCCCTGATAGCCACCCTGCGGATACCACCCCGGCGGCGGCCCACCCGAGTACCCCGGCGGCGGCCCACCCGAGTACCCCGGCGGCGGCCCACCCTGCGGATACTGACCTCCCGGGGGTGGGACTGGTTCATGTGGCTGTTGAGGCGGCTGAGCTGGCATGGCGATCCAAACCTTGGGCTACTTACGCACGGCCTACCCCACGATCCTGACTTGAAACCGGCCGGTCCTGTTATTTTGCCGAATGCCAACGAACGGTCCATCCGAGCGAGGATCATGAGTTCTATGACGGGACCGCCGTCGGGCGCGGATCAGGAACCTTCGGCGGCACCTCTTGCGGTTCCGCCGAGGGTGTTCTCATGGCGGAAGCCATCCACGTGGGTGCCGAAGCAGGTGGGCCCGCCGCCCGCTTGGTGGTTCAAAGATGGTGTATTCGTCGTCATAGTGGGATTGCTGATTTTTTCGTTCCAAAGCTATGTCAACGACGGCCGGGAGAGGGCGAGTAACCGCGTAGAGGCGGAACAATCATTTCGAGAAGCCACCAAAGAAAGCCAATCAGGATCGGCACCTGCTGGATCCGACATGGCACCGCCAGCTCCACCTTTTGACCGGTCTTACACTGCGATGCAGGGTATGAACCTGGCAGGGATTGCACTTCCTGGCGCGATTCTGATCGAGTCGGATCTTGGTAACGCCATTCTTCGAAACGCGGTCCTGAGCGGAGCGGATCTCACGTTGGCTGATCTCGATGGTGCGCAGATGCAGGGATCCACCCTGATTGGCGCAACGCTCGACGGAGCCTCGCTCAATGGTGTGGACCTCACGAAAGCGGAGCTGGGTTGCCCTCTACCGGTAGATGATGCCCACCACGGGGATCGCGAGTGCGATAAAGACACTGACACGAAGTTAAGGCTGACGAAGCTGATCGGTGCGGACCTTCACCGCGCAAGCTTCCAGGGCGCCGACATGTGGAAAGCAACACTTATCGGCGCTGACCTCGGCGGAGCAAACATGCGTGAGACAAAATTGGGATCGGTGAATGCTCAAGAGGCGCAATTTGATTGCGAAGAGGAATCGAACCCGAGTAATTGGGAGAATCCGGTCCACACCTGGTGCGTCGATCTGCGCGGTGCGACTCTGTGGAACGCCGATCTCAGAGGCGCCGACTTGTCCGGCGCGGACCTTACTGGCGCCCGTCTGAACGGTGCAATCCTAGGAAGCACGGCATTCGACCGCACCAGACTGAGCCATTTGTTCTTACCCGACGCAAACCTAGACGGCACCAATCTCACTGACATCTGCTACGACGACACCACGGTGTGGCCACTCGGTTTCACCCCACCACCCGCACGAGATAGAAGTTGCCCCACGCGTAAGACCCTTGAGAGGGACGTGCAGAGTGTTGTCGACCACCTTGAGAACGGCGATAGAGAAGGGGCTGCCAGGCTAGCCCTCTCTGCCAGATGTGCTCAGTGGGATGGCCTCCCGAAGTGGATCGACGACGTGGCCGCACGTGTCGGCGAATTAGACTCTGATGCGCCGAAATACACGGTGGGGGCCCTGGAAACCGGTCTTGGCGGAATTGCCGCTACGGTCCTGTGGACCGCTTCGGCGACTGAATCATCTGGTCCGGCCCCCGAAAGAATGATCCATGAGGGCGACAAGTGGAAGTTCGACCCCTGCCCTCCCTAGATCCGCTCCGTGTTCGTGGGCGTGCGACCTGGACGGTCATCGCTGGGATGGCGACTTGACGGTGGAGTGCGGGGCGCGGTTGGTTCCGATGGGTGCGAGGTGGTGGAGTCCTGGGAGGCTGTAGGCGGTGAGGGCGAGTCGGGTGCGCCAGGTTTTGTGTTTGTATGCCCAGAGTCACTGTCCGAGGAGCCATGCGGCGATTCCGGTAGCGAGGATCGCGACCGGGAGGGGGCCGGCGCCGGTGAATCCGATGCGGAGCAATCCTTCGAAGATGCTGGGGCGCCGACGAGGCGGGCCGGGAGATCCGAATGCCCAGATCAGTAGCGCCCGGATTGCAATGAGTGCTGCCACTGCCATGGGTGGACCTTTCTGCTGGGCCGGGTGGTGACAGAGTTCGGCGATTGCCCATGCGGCGGAACTGCTGAGCAGAAGGCGGAATGCTGCTCGAACGCCTGGCGGACCGGGTGATGGCCGCTCCCGCTCCGGGTTCGAGGGCCTGGTACGCGCACCGGAGCACCGCTGCTGAGATTGTGCATGGCGAGCGATCCGAGCGTGTACGGAAATACCGCATTCGGCTTCTTCCGTAGATCCGGCGCGTCGAGTTCATACAGCGGGATGTCCCTGAGCTTGTCCAAGAACAGTAGGTGGGTCAAGAAGTAACCCATGTATGAGGTCAGATGGAGTGTGGCAGAGCGCGGCTGCACCGTGACGACCGCACCGGTGTCGAACACGTAGGGCTCGTAGGGGTGGTCGCCGCGCAGCATGTATCCGGTGCAGTTCACCATCCAGCTGCCCGGTTGGATCGTCTTCGCTGATCCGCTGCCGAATACCAAGTCGGTCTCGCCGTTGCGGTCGACGGCATCCACGACGTGATCCATGATCACCTCGTTCAGGCCGGTGGCGATCGTCTTGTTCTCCGACTCGGATAGCAAGCCCAGCAGGTAGTTTCCTGTAGTAGGGGTCAACCAGGTGCCGTAGGTATCGCGTAACCAGGTCGCGACATCGGTCTCGTTTGTCCCGTCGAAGCGCCGACCCAGTTCTATGAAAATGCCGGTGACCATTGCGCCGCCCCACCATCGTCGGCCGCCGACAGGGAATAGACGGTCGCGGTTCGAAAAGAATGTTCCTGAACCTGCGACAAGGTTCACTTCGCGACCGGGGTATTCCGTGATCAGTGTCAGCGGCATCCATCGCGGTCTTTCCGCCACCCACGACCCATACGGGAGCGTCGCTCGCCCGCATCTCGTTGGCTCCTCCTATCACGGACTCGTTGCTCGATGAGTGGGAGGACATCGGTGAGGCGTCGTTCACCACCGAGGATGACGAGATCTGCTGCGACGGCCTGACTGGGAGCATCATCGGTCCGATGGATACTGCTGGACCGGGCAGCTACCGGATCCGCGTGCTCGCCCGTGGCCGCACTGAATATTGGGACTCGTACCCGCCCAAATCTGAGCAGCCACTGGTACACCTCCAACTCCAGATCTGGCCGCAGGCCCCTGCTCCGCGGAGACTCATCCAGTACCGGGACCGGTTCACGGGAGATTTGGTTCGACCTGCTGGCGGTATCGTATAGCGATCGCTGACCGGTCAACACGTCGCCGGCTGGCGGTGCGTCTGCAAATCTTGTTTTGCAACGTCGCAGTCCCAATCGTCTGGCGAAGAGCGCGTTCGCCACCTGCGCAACGGACTCGGTGTTAGCGTCGGGAAATGCTGAGGTCATTGGTCGTGACCCTCCTGTGCATGGTGGCTCTGAGCGGTTGCAGCGGCAGCAACGAAACGGAGACCGCAGGAGCCGGGGGTGGCGATCCCACCTCATCGAGGGTCGCTCTCGAACCACCGTTTGATGATCCTGCTGCGAAGACCGGGGCAATTGCTGTCGATCCCACACCGGCTCCGCCGGCACCCTCCTCTGACCGGCCTCCCACAGTTGACCCGACGATCGCACTAACACCACTGCCCTCGAGCTTGCAGCTTCCCCCGGAATACCCACCGCCGCCGCCAGCATCGTCGGGAAGCGCCGTGGTGACTGACGTACATGTTGAGAAGCACGACAAGTTTGACCGGGTGATTTATGCGTTTGGTGGCCATGGGATCGCGACCTGGAAGATCGAGTACGTCGCCGAAGCGGTCCAGTACGGAACCAGCGACATCATCAAACTCCCGGCTCGTTCGATTCTGCAAGCCGACTTTTCCGGCACCGAGGACACTCCCGACGACACCGTCGTCGCGTTCCAGCCAACGAGTCCACTGATCGAATCGGGCGCCGACGTCGTGTCCACGGTGTACTTCACACCGAGCTCCTCGGGGATCACGCAGTCGTTTATCGGAATGCAGGTCGAGAGGCCACCGTTCACCGTCACCACGCTGTCGGATCCGCCGCGGCTTGCTATCGACATAGCGGGGTCGTAGAACGAACGCCGTGACCGCTCACCGATCCGTCACTGAAACCTGCCGAAACCGGTCACCTGCCCGGCATCCACTCACGCCGGAGTCTCCAGTCGTACGTGGTCATGACCATCCCGACGGTTGCTCCGAAGAGGGCGCCGACTGGTGCGATCAACCACCACATCAGGTCGGCGTCGGACAGTGTCATCCGAGTCAGCTTCGACAGTCGGCCACCGACATGCTTGATCGCAACGCCCTGCGGAACAACCACTATGGTGAGCGCCGCGAAAGCACCCGCGCCGAATCCAAGCACCATCAGCAGCGTGATCAGCGGGCGTGGGCTGCCACGCTCATCACGCACCCAGGACCATCGAGAACCGGCCAGCACATACCCCACAGCCGCGAGAATTGCGGCTGTGGGCACGACCAGTGCGGCGGCCATCCAGGGCCACGTCGGCGTCCAGGATGGGACCGGTGGCTCGGCGGAGAATCTGGCAATCGCACGTATCGGGCCCGGCGGCCCGAATGTCGGCGGGCCGATCCACCTCCACGCCAACGACGCAAGCACACCCAAGAAGGCGCCATAGCTGGCCAACGCCCAGATCAAGCGCGAGTTGCCTACCGATCGGCCGCGTGAAGTCACTTCGGTAGTTCACCAGACCGGACTCACGACCGCGTCCCGTTCGCGATCGCTGACCGGTCATCGATCAACGTGAGCCGGTCCGTCGAGCGATCAGCCGCCGCCGTGGACAGAAAAGTCGGCTGCCGGGTGTGAAATCGCTCGTCAACCGTCCAGAATTTCTGTAGTGGTGACTGTAGACATTGCGGGGTTGTCGTTGTAGAGTTCCTCTCGTCGCAAGGAAAGAGTTCACGAGGTGCGGGAGGGAATGAACTGCCCGCAGAGAAGTAACGCAAGACCAGGATGTGCCGGGCAAGGGTTGATGTGAGTGTGTAAGGCCCCGGCATATCCGGCGGCGGTCGGGTGGCACGAAGGCCTGACAGCCGGATGAAGTGCAGTGAATAAGGAAGTGAAACCCGCTCCGGCCCCCGGTGCCTCACGGCGCCGGGGGCCCTGTCCGTTTGAAAGGTGTCACCCCATTTCGGAAGATTCGCCCGACCGACGCGCGGCCGGGAAGCTCGACGACGAGGACTACCCGGCATACAGCATGGGTCACGCCGCCGAGATCCTCGGCGTGACACAGGCATTCCTGCGCAGCCTCGACGCCGCGAAGCTGCTCACCCCCGGGCGCTCGGAGGGCGGCCACCGCCGCTACTCCCGATACCAGCTGCGTCTCGCCGCCCGAGCCCGCGAACTGATCGACCAGGGCACCGCGCTCGATTCCGCGTGCCGCATCATCATCCTCGAAGACCAACTCGCCGAGGCCCGACGCATCAACGCTGAACTCCAGCACACCCACCGCCCCAAGTCGGATCAGCCCGGCCCCACATCCGGCTGAAACACCCCAGCCCCTTCGGAACACCAGTCGAGGTCCATTCCGCGGAAGCCGCCCATCCGCTCGGCGACCTCACCTCGGATCTTTGCGAGAACGAACAGTCCGCATCAGCCCAGACCACACCATTCGAGGCGTCCGCGTGCGGTCCCGCAAAACCATCGGCTATCGGCACAGCGCTGTGGCGCCCTGATGCGGCAGTCGGAGCACGATCGATCGAACCCGGCGAATATCTGCGGCTTGCACACCGAACCCGTACGAGTTCATCATGGCGTGTGACCGGGAATCGCGGAACTCGCACGCTTTTCACAACTGGCGACACGGTGATGCTCCACCCTCAAGGGGTCTCGAAGTTCAAAATCCTCAGTATCGATGAGGATGGCCATGCACTCATCGAGTCCTTACTGGACAGCCCAGGAAAATACGCCTTCAGCGTCGCGGTGAAGTTTCTCGTCCCGGCGCAGTCCTGATTCGCTGTCGGAGTGACGATCTACTCTGACAACCGCGACGAGCAACAGGTCGCCACTCACTGCCCAGACCGGTGATCTGATCACGGTCCTGATCTGCGGTGTTCCGCGGATTGGCAGGTGCGTGGCGGCCTGTTTCTCTTTGCGATCTGGGGTGAATCCGCCATCATTCGGCCTGCACCTACGGGCCCACTCGATTGGGTAGCTGTACCGATCCGCCTCCGGCGGTCGATACACAGCGCAGGAGGGGTGCGCTTCCATTCAACTGAGCCCGTTTCCGATCAAGGAGTTCGTCATGTTAGACCTGGGATTTTTCTCTGCCTTCCCTGAGTTCACCAATGCCCTCGTGGCCATATCAATGTGGTGGCATTCGCTTCCATTCAACTAACCCCGGAGGTGATAACGGTGATTCCGATCCCCCCGTACGGGTTGGGTGGCAGCTGGATGGTGTGGACACCCTGGCTGGCGCCCATCGTTCTCTGGTGGAACTCCTGGCACTGACCCAGTACCTATCGCCCGCCGCCGGCGACGCGCTGTCCTGAGCCTTCTACCTGCGTAGCTCCCAGGTCACGGGCACAATCGGGCGTATGCGGCTGATCGCGCCCATGCTGGCCACGGCCGGCGCACTCCCGGACGACACGGCGGAACGTCCGTGGCGTTTCGAGATGAAGTACGACGGGTGCCGGATGCTGGCCTCGGTGGGCGGCGGCCGCGAGCCGGTGCTGTGGACCCGCGCCATGAACGTGGTGACACCCTCGTATCCCGAGGTCGCCGAGGCCTTGACGGCGGCGTTCGGCGGCCGCGGGCGCATCGTTCTCGACGGGGAAGTCGTCGTACTGGATAAGGGCAAGCCCTCGTTCGGACTGCTCCAGCGGCGCATGGGCGTTGCCCATGCGACGAAGCCGCTGCAACGGCGAATACCCGTGACTTTCTTACCCTTTGACGTCCTGGTGCTCGACGACGTGGACCTCATGAGCTCGTCGTACCTGGATCGGCGGGCGGAGCTGGCTGAGCTGGATTCGATCATCCAGGGCGTCGGAGGTTTGCCCATCACTGCCCCTCCGCACTGGGAAAATCAGAGCAGCAAAATCATGCTGAATGCGGCGAAAAGTGCTGGAATGGAGGGGATTCTGGCCAAAAGATCGACATCGATCTACCTTCCGGGCCAGCGGAACCGATCCTGGATCAAACACGCAATCCGCACTCGCAGTTCGATTTTGGTCATCGGCTTCGTCGGCTCGAGCCGATCTGTCGCGGCGCTGATCCTCGGAGCGTACGACGCTGAGAACCGTCTGGTCCAGGTGGGTTCCGTTTCTGCCGGACTCACGGTGCCGATGCGCCAACAGCTCCGAGAGGACTTCCGGCCGCTGGAACGCCCTAGCAGCCCTCTCACGGACCCGTCAGCGGCCGCGGAGACCTTCCCTGGGGTTCAAGTGGCTGAATCCTCGGCTGGTCGTGGACGTCGCCTACAGGGCTCACACGGCGGGTGGGCTCAGGCACCCCTCACTGAAAGGCCGGCGCTTCGACGTCAATTTTCAATCGGTTCGTGTGGAGGATCTGTAGACCGGCCAGAGGAAAGCCGCCGACACCTTCCCCGGCGTCAGCGGCTCCTCATCCCCGACGTCGAGAACGCTACGCAATGTAGGTCTTACCCGGCTCGGGGGTGACAGTGACGCCATATCGCCTCTCGGCAAGTGGTCGCTCGTAGCGACTTTTCTGGTGTGGTACCCGGGGTATGAGCGCCACCGTCAGCCTTTTCAACAGCGGCGGAGCGGGTGGTATTCCGACGCGCCGGCCAACTCTCACGGGGCGATCGATCAGAAATTGATGACGCCGTAAGCAAGGGGATTCGGTGTGTACAGCGGGTCAGGCTTGCCGATTAGGGGATGATCGGTAAGCGGCTCACCGAGAATCGCCAGGCCGCCGCGGTGCAGGGTCAGTCCGGTGATCGATCCCACCAGGACAACAGTCTTGTCGTGAACCATGAGGACGATCGTCGATGCGGCGACGTGATCGGCACGGAACTTCCACACTCCGCGTCCCCGCTCCCACAGTTCTTGCGGCGTGAGATCCGGGGAGTAGCCGACGTGCGTTCGGCCGAGTGGGTCGCCGGTATTGGCAGGTGAGGATTCGTCGAGCCTGACCCGTAGGGCCGTAGTCCGTGGTGGGAGCTGCTTCGGGCGGAATCGCTGTAGTTCGGTCTCTGCCCCGTTCTCGCGGTCCCGAGGAAGGTGGATGAAGGCGGGATAGTGCCTACCTGCGAGTTTGACCGGCGGCAGCTCACCGGTCGCGGAGAAGCGTTGTCGCTCGCAGAACTGCACGCGCCGCTCGAGATCGTCCGGCAGGGGTGTGTCGAGGATGTCGAAGCCGAGCTTCTTCAACGCCCATCCGACCCCGACAGTGTGCCGGCCGGGAAGATACGTGGAATGCATGTGTCCGGCGTCTTCCGGCACGGCCGAGTGCATCTCCTCCCGACAGTCCTGCGGCAGCACATCGAGGATGCGCAGCATGCACGCGCCGAGCACGGTCGATGTCGGCTCGCTCAAAGCGGGACGATGCTCGACGCTCGCGATAGCGACGTACACGCTGACCATTCGAACGAAATATGCCTCCACCAGCGGGAAGATCTCTTCCCACCACTCGACTGTCTCGGCCGCCTTGCCGCAGAACAGAGCGTAAAACGGACTCTCATCGAGAAGGCGGACCGCGGCCGCGGCCGAATCGTCCAGCGCGTCGAGAATCAGCTGTGCGTGCTCGGTGCTCTCACACTTGTCGCACGGGTGGGCCAGCACACGAAAGGTGGTTTCACTGCGCCGAAACCTGCGATGACCGCAGCTGTAGACAAGACAGCCCGGGGCTACGCAGTACAGGCATGCGTGGACGTCCCCGTTCTTCCACATCGCGTGTGACCGGCGCTGCAGCGGCGTTTCTCGCCACTCGTGACCAACGGGGCATCGCCACCACAGCATCTCGTGCGAGGAGGCCGTGGTCGAATCGAGATCGACCCCGGCATTGCGGGCCCGATGTAGTTGCCGAAACAGTTCTGGGTGCTCATCTTTGAGACGCATACCCCCCCTTGGGTCTCGATGGGTAGAGATACTCTCTTGTATCAATTGCGCGGAATTGCCGTCGACGCAACCTAAGTCGCTATGGGAGCGCTAGGCCAGCAAGGTCATGAACCCTATGAGGAAGACTCCCAGGCCGCCGAACAGCACCGGGAATTCAGTGCTTACCTTCATCCGGCCGATGACACCTGTGGTCGAGACGTACCCGATTGCGGCGGCGATCGCACCGAGAATCATCAGTGCCATGCCAAGGGAGCGAGAAAGTTCGTCATGGCCGCGAACGGTAGCCAAACCTCGAGAGTCCCGGAGAAGGCTTTTGCCTGCCTTGACCAGCAGCGATGCCGTACGGCATCGCTGAGCCTAACAAAGACGACAGAACGTCGGGCGTGTCGTAGCGCTGGATGCCGCCAGTACTGTCATCCGGTCCATACCGGAAAAGAATCTGTGGCACGCAAGTGTCGTAGTTGAGATAGGTCTTCGAGGCGGGATCACCCCCGCATTCGCGGGGAGCACGGTTCGATATCTTTCCCGACCTTGAGAGTGCCGGGATCACACACCCCCGCGTTCGGCGGGAGCACTTGATGTCGCCGGCGTCGGCGTAGCTATTCATGGGATCACCCCCGCGTTCGCGGGGAGCACAACTCGGCCTCGACACGGATGGCGACCAGGTTGGGATCACCCCCGCGTTCGCGGGGAGTACCCATTCTCCATCAGGAGCGGATACCAGAAAGAGGGATCACCCCGCGTTCGCGGGGAGCACGGCGGGCCGCTCGAGGAACTTGGCGTTACCACCGGGATCACCCCCGCGTTCGCGGGGAGCACTACTTCTGCCCCGGCTTGGCCACCTTGCGGCGGGGATCACCCCCGCCTTCGCGGGGAGCACCTCGACGACCCCGAGGAGATGTTCTGGTGGATGGGATCACCCCCGCGTTCGCGGGGAGCACTACTTCTGCCCCGGCTTGGCCACTTTGCGGCGGGGATCACCCCCGCCTTCGCGGGGAGCACCTCGACGACCCCGAGGAGATGTTCTGGTGGATGGGATCACCCCCGCGTTCGCGGGGAGCACGAGCTGGTCGACGTTCACGGATTCGACACGAAGGGATCACCCCCGCGTTCGCGGGGAGCACAGCCACTTTTTGGCGGCGGTCGCCCACTGGTTGGGATCACCCCCCGTTCGCTGGGGAGCACAAGAATGTTGGTGCTCATGATGAGCCTTTCCGGGGATCATCCCCGCGTTCGCGGGGAGCACTCTTGCTGATCAGCGGCTTTAGGTTAGCCGATGCCAGAACGCATTCAGTTGCCCCTCTGGACCGTCGTTTCAACGACCGCCGTACCAGTCCCAGGGTGACCGATTTCGACGACATCAGTGCCACCCGAGCAGCACGGATAGGGCAGTTTGCTCCCTGCATACGCAGGGATCACGGTCAATCCGACTCAATCGCCGGGATCACCCTCGCAGCCACCGGCGAGGACAAATAACATTAAGGGTGAATGAGTTGGATTTGTAAAGGGCTTCCAAGAAGAACGGCCGCAGGGTAGCGTCCGTTCCAATCGAACGTCGATGGTTCCGGGACGAGGAATGCAATGCTCAGTTCGGCGTCACGGTCGGTGTGGGCCAAGTCGATCCCGGACGCCACCGGGCAGATAACGCATTGGTTGCCCCTGCACCAACACCTCGACGACACCGAGGCCGTCGCGGGAATGTTGTTTGATCATTGGCTTCCACACCAGGTGATCTCCCGTATCGGGGAAGACTTACCCGATGGCCCGATCGGGGCGCGGCGGCTTGCCCGTTGGCTGGCGGGTGTGCACGACGTCGGTAAGGCGAGCCCCGCCTTTGCGGTCCAGGTGCCCACCCTCGCCGACCGAATGCGGGACCAGGGTTTGGTCAGCAAGCAGAGTTTGGCGAAAGACCCCGCGCGAAGCGCGGTTTCGCATGCCCTCGTGGGCCACCTCGCGGTCCGGGACTGGTTGGTCGACGAGCTCGGATTCACGGCACGTAGGGGCGCAAACCAGTGGGCGGTAGTGGTCGGCGGTCACCATGGGGTTCCACCGGAAGACGGACAGCTGATCGTCACCCAGGATCGGGGGGATCTCAGGGGTACCGGGCGCTGGCAGCAGACGCGGCGACAGTTCCTCGAGCGGGCCGCGGAGCGGGTGGGCGGCAGAGAATCGCTGGCGATTTATCGGGACGCACGGATCAGCCAGCCTTCCCAGGTTCTCCTGACCGCGATCGTGATTGTCGCGGACTGGATTGCTTCCAACACGGAACTGTTCCCGGTTGAATCCATCGAGACGGCGAGGATCGCTGTCGGCGAACTCGACGAGGAGCAGGCTGCGCGAATCACCCGAGAGCGTGTCCACGATGCGTGGTCGAAGTTGGCGCTGCCGCCCGGTTGGTCTGCGCGGCCGGTCGGATCGGATCTTGACGATCTGGTCGCACAGAGATTTGGCATTTCCGGGGCATGTGCGCGGCCGGTTCAGCGGGCGGCGGTCGAGGTGGCGCGGGGGCAGTCGCATCCAGGCATGCTGATCGTCGAAGCACCCATGGGTGAGGGGAAGACGGAAGCCGCGTTGCTGGCCGCGGAGATACTCGCCCACAAATCCGGTGCGGGAGGCATCTTCGTCGCACTGCCCACGCAGGCGACGTCCAACGCGATGTTCGATCGGGTTCTCACCTGGCTGCGGGCGCTGCCCGATGATGCGGGGACTGCCACGCGGACGGTGAATCTGGCGCACGGCAAGGCCACCTTGAACGACGACTTCGCCGGTCTGGTGCGGGCGGGCCGTTTCATCTCGGTGGGCGATGACGAGACGACGGGCCGTGACCGGAAGTCGGGATCGGTCATTGCACATCAGTGGCTCAGCGGCCGCAAGAGGGGTGTGCTCGCGTCGTTCGTGGTGGGCACCATCGACCAGGTGCTCTTCGCCGGGTTGAAGAGCAGGCACCTGGCTCTTCGACACCTCGCACTGGCGGGCAAGGTCGTCATCATCGACGAGGTGCACGCCTACGACATCTACATGTCGCAGTACCTCGACCGGGTCCTGCATTGGCTGGGCAGCTACGGGGTTCCGGTGGTGCTGCTCTCGGCAACGCTGCCGTCGGGTCGCCGCAGTCAGATGCTCGACGCCTATGACAGCGGCCGAGGCGTCGCGGGAACATCCGCCCCGCAGTCGGAACACTGCGGGTATCCGGTGGTGCTGGGGACCGAGGGTTCCTGCACGCGCACGGTGCGCGGCGTCGAGGCCTCCGCCCGCTCCACCTCGATACATCTCGATCACCTGTCGGACGACCCCGAGGCGCTGGTGGCGTACCTGCGTGAGCATCTCGCCGGCGGCGGCTGCGCGGTGGTAATCCGCAATACGGTCACCCGCGTGCAGGAGACCGCGCTGCTGCTCGAGGGGGTGTTCGGCGAGGACACGGTGACCGTCGCTCATGCCCGATTCCTCAGCTGCGACCGCGCTCGCATCGACCGCGCGCTGCTCGCGCGGTTCGGTCCTCCGGGCGACGGCGTCGACAGGCCGCGCACCCACATTGTTGTCGCCTCCCAGGTGGTGGAGCAGTCGCTGGATGTGGACTTCGACCTGATGATCACTGACCTGGCCCCGGTCGATCTGGTCCTGCAGCGGATGGGCCGTGTGCACCGTCACCGGCGAGGTGTGAGCGAGCGCGGCCGCCCGGCGGGTCTGCAACAGGCCCGGTGCGCGCTGGTGGGGGTCGAGGATTGGGCCGCAGTACCGGTGGTCGCGACGGCGGGGTCACGGCGGGTCTACGACGACTACGCACTGTTGCGTAGCGCCGCCCTGCTGGGCCCCTCAGTTCGAACCGAAGTGGTTTTGCCGGAAGATATTTCGCCTTTGGTGCAGACCGCGTACGGCGACGACGAGGTCGGGCCGGCGGACTGGCGGCCCGCGATGACCAGGGCACGGGAGAAGTCGAGACGAGACAGCGCTGTGCGCGCCGAACGAGCGGACTCATTCCGGCTCGACGAACTCCGCCCGGGCAAGTCCCTGATCAACTGGGTCCGGGCGGGAGTGGGCGACGTCGATGACAGCCCCCGCGGCACGGCGCAGGTGCGCGATGGGGGTGACAGCCTGGAAGTGCTGGTGGTCCAACGTGATGCCGAGGGGGGATTGCATACCCCGTCGTGGATCGAGAAAGGTTCCCGGGTTCAGCTGCCGACCGACCTGCCGGTCGAAGGATGGCAGGCCAGAATCGTGGCGGCCTGCTCGCTGAGGCTGCCTCCGGCGTTGTGTTATCCGACGGTGATCGACGACGTGATCGCCGCCCTCGAGACCGACCACATCATGAGCTTTCATCAGTCTGCGCTGCTCAAGGGCGAGTTGGTGCTCGTTCTCGACGAGCACCGCACCGCCACCCTCCGCCATGGCAGGGCGAACTTTCAGCTCACCTACGACCCACGACGAGGATTGATCCATGAGCGACTCTGACCTGCCGAGCTTCGACCTCATCGACGAGCCCTGGATCCTCGCGCAACGGGTCGACGGCACGGTGGCGCAGCTGTCCCTCCTCGACGTGTTCGGTCAGGCGAACGATCTCACCGGCGTGGTGGGAGAGGTGGCGACGCAAACCTTCGCGCTCACCCGGCTGCTTCTGGCCGTGCTGCACCGCGCCGTGGACGGCCCCCGCGACGACGACCACTGGGAAGAACTCTGGACGGCCCCGGAACTGCCGCTGGCCCGGATCGGGGCCTACCTGGACCACTACCGGACCCGATTCGACCTGCTGCACCCTGCGGCCCCGTTCTTTCAGGTCGCGGGCCTGCACACCGCCAAGGGTGAGATGTCGAGCCTGGCGAAGCTGATCGCCGACGTACCCAACGGCGATCCCTTCTTCACGACCCGGCTCGGATCCGGGACGTCCTCGATATCACTGGCCGAGGCGGCCCGGTGGGTGGTGCATTGCCAGGCGTTCGACCCCTCCGGAATCAAGTCCGGGGCGGTCGGGGATCCGCGTGTCAAGGGCGGGAAGGGCTACCCCATCGGGACCGGATGGTCCGGCTATCTGGGAGGGGTACTCGCCGAAGGCCGGACGCTGCGCGAAACCCTGCTCCTGAACCTGATCAGCGCGGACTACGGGAGCTACGCGCAATGGCGAACGACGGACAGCCCGGTGTGGGAGCGGGATCCGCACGGCCCCGGTGAAGAACAGCCAGGTGGCCAGGCCCCGCGCGGGCCCCTTGATCTGTTCACCTGGCAGAGCCGCCGAATCCGTGTGCAGCACAGCGAGGGTCGGGTCGACGCGGTGCTCATTTGCAATGGAGACAAGCTCACCCCGCAGAACTGCCACAAACTCGAGCCGCATACGGCGTGGCGGCGGAGCCCGGCGCAGGAAAAGAATCGCGGCGAAGCGCTGGTCTACATGCCCCGTGAGCACGATGCCGAACGCAGCATCTGGCGGGGGTTGCAGTCGCTGCTGCCGGGTGCGGCCGGCAGCAGCCAACACGCGGACGGTGCCGCGGCCCTCGCACCGCTGGTGCTCGAGTGGATCGGTCACCTCCGAATCGAGCAGCTCCTTGCCCCCGGCTACTCGATACGGCTGCGCACCATCGGGGCAATTTACGGAGTCCAAAGTTCAGTTACCGACGAGATCATCGACGACGCGATGTCGATCAGCGTCGCCCTACTGCGCCAGGACGACCCCGCTCTCGCCCAGATCGCGACCGAAACCGCCAAGACCGCCGAGGGCGGTGCGCGTGCGCTGTGGTCCCTGGCCGGCAACCTCGTCGACGCGGCCGGGGGTGATCCGGAAGGTGCGAAGTCTCGTGCCGCCGAGCTGGGATACGCCGAACTCGATGGCCCGTTCCGGCACTGGGTGGCGTCGCTGACCGGCGACCGCGACCCCACCGACGTGCAGATCGAGTGGCATCAGCGGGCCGAGAAGATCATTCGCACCATCGGCACCGGTTTGCTGGCCGACGCCGGCCCGGCGGCCTGGGTCGGCCGCACCGTGCGCGGCCGATTGGTCACCACCGCCCACGCCGACATGTGGTTCCGGTCAGATCTTCGCAAGACCTTCCCCTTGGCCTATCTCGAGTCCACCAGTGAGAACCCCAGTGAGGCGACAGCATGAGCACAACAACCGATGACATGCCGGCAGGCGCAGCGGCGGATACCTCCCAGGGGCGGTGGGCACCGCTGGGCACCGTCGGTTCGGTGGTCGACTCCAGGCTGCGCGTGCTGCAGGAGGGGTTGCTGGCAAACACCTCGGCGAGCGTGGCCACGCTCGCGCGACTGCGCCGCGGGGTCGGGAAGCAGCCCGGCAGCATCCCCGATATCTGGCAGGTGACGCTCGCGGATGAGTTCGTTCCCGCGGGCTCGGGAGATTCACCGACCGCGGCCGAGACCGCAGCGCATATCGCGATGACACTGTATGCGGTGCACCAGCAGTCGGCGAAGGGTCGCATGCACCAACGCGGGTACGGACTCGGACGTTCCGCCCGTTTGCTCCGCAAACAACTCAAGGCCCCGGACGCCGAGACGGACCCGGTGCGCCGACGGTTCCAGGCGATCGGCACGGCCGACTCACTCGAAGAAGTGGTGCACCACGCGCGAGGCCTCGTCCAGCAGTTCCGCTCAGCCGCGATCCCACTGGATTACGGGCTGTTCGCCGATCAGCTGTCGAGCTGGCAAACCGAGGCCGGTGCCGGTCGTGTCCGGCTGCAATGGGGTCGCGACTTCTACCGGGTCGACGCTCGCGACGACGCGGCGCGCGAGCAAGGTTCCACCCCCACCACCTGACCCCTGCACACCTGAGGAGACCGTCATGCCCCGCACCATCGTCGATATTCACATCATCCAGACCGTCCCCCCGAGCAACCTCAACCGTGACGACACCGGCAGCCCAAAAACCGCGGTGTACGGGGGCAAGCGCCGCGCCCGCGTCTCAAGCCAGGCATGGAAGCGCGCAACCCGGGTCGACTTCGACGCAACACTCGACCGCGCCGACCTCGGCGTGCGCACCAAACGAGTCGTCGAACTCCTCGGCGCCGCCATCGCCGCTCGAGAACCGGCCCTCGCCGATCGATCGCACGGCCTCGCGGAAGAAGTCCTCAAGGCGGCGGGAATCAAAACAACGGCGCCCCGCAAAGCTAAGAAGGATGCCGCGGTTCCGGCGGAGTCCGGCTACCTCCTCTTCCTCAGCCGGCGGCAGATCGAGAACCTCGCCGAACTCGCGGTGTCGGCGGCATCCGAGGCCGGGGACGCGGCGGTGACCATCGACAAGCCGGAGGCGAAGAAGCGGGCGAACCGTGACCACTCGATCGACATTTCGCTGTTCGGTCGGATGGTCGCCGAGGTCACCGACCTCAACGTCGACGCGGCCGCGCAGGTGGCTCACGCCCTGAGCGTGCATGCGGTGGACAACGAATATGACTACTTCACCGCCGTCGATGATCACAAGCGAGCCGACAGCGACGAGGACGCCGGCGCGGCGATGATCGGCACCGTCGAGTTCAATTCCTCGACGCTCTACCGGTACGCCACCATCGATGTGGATCGGCTGCACGACAACCTGGGCGATACCGACGCCACCCGGCGTGCCGTCGAGGCCTTCGTCCGATCATTCGTCAGCAGCATGCCCACCGGCAAACAGAACACCTTCGCGAACCGGACCCTGCCGGACGGTGTGGTGGTGACCGTGCGCGACACCCAGCCGATCAACTTCGTCGGGGCCTTCGAGGACGCCGTGGCCGACGGCGCGGACGGTGGCCGCATCGCGGCCTCGTGCCGCCGTCTCGCGGACTACGGCAACGAGGTTCACGAGGCCTTCGGGGAAACCCCGGTCGCGTCCTGGTCCATCGGGGTGGGCGAGCGGGCGGCGCCGCTGACCGGGCTCGGCCCGCGCAGCGACCTCGCGACCGTGGTGGAACAGCTCGGGGTGCTGGTGGCCGAGCGATCAGGGGGCGCGTGATGGCCACGCTGCTACTGCGTCTCGCCGGCCCGCTGCAGTCCTGGGGCACCACCAGCCGCTTCGCTCGCCGCAACACCGACCGCGCACCGAGCAAGAGCGGAGTGATCGGTCTACTCGCCGCAGCCGACGGGCGGCGCCGAACGGACCCCCTCGACGACCTGCTGGAGCTGCGCGTCGGCGTCCGCATCGAGCAAGCCGGCCGCATCGAGCGAGACTTCCAGACCGCCCGCACCCGCGACGGCCAGCACTCGATGCCGCTGTCCTACCGGTTCTACCTGGCGGACGCGGTGTTTCTCGTCGCGGTGGAGGGCCAGACGGAACTCATCACCGGCATACACGAAGCCCTGCGCAAGCCGGCCTTTCCGCTGTACCTGGGCCGCCGATCCTGTCCCCCCGCCGGCCCGATGGCCATCGGCGTTCGCGAGGACCACGCGGCCGAGGTGCTCCGGTCCGAGCCATGGCGGGCATCAACCTGGATACAACGCCGCCAGCGCGGTCCCGAGGTCACCCTGGACACGATCATCGATTGCCCACCCGGCGAGCCGGGCAGCGACGTCGTGCGGGACGAGCCGCTGAGCTTCGACCCGCGCCGCCGCGAATACGGCTGGCGATCGGTCAAACACGGACACGTCACCGTGCCCAACCCGTCCCACCGTGGTGCGACAAACACATCCATCCCACCCGCACCGGCACAGGACCACGACCCGTTTACCGCGTTCGAGGGGCGCTGAATGTTTCTGACCCGATTCGAGATCAACCCGGCCCGGCGCGGGACCCGCACGTTGTTGTCCTCCCCGCAGGCGATGCATGCGGCGGTGCTCGCCGGATTTCCCAGCGGCACCGAGCAACCCGACGAGAAAGGGCGCCTGCTCTGGCGGGTGGACCAGGATGCGCACCGTGCCCTGCTCTTCGTGGTCAGCCGGAACCGGCCGGACCTGACGCACCTTGCCGAACAGGCCGGATGGCCCACCCGTCCCGAGTGGGAAACCCGCGATTACCAACCCCTGTTGGACTCGCTGCGCGCCGGGGACCGGTGGGCGTTCCGACTGACCGCCAACCCCACCCGCAGCGGTCGCAAGGACGCCGACGCCGAGCAGACGCAGCGATTCGGGCATCTGACCGCCAGACAACAACAGGACTGGTTGCTGGGGCGCTGCGAGAAGAACGGATTCACCATCCCCACCGGTGGTAGCGGTGAGCCTGCCCTCGAGGTGCGCCGCCGTGAGGTCGTCCGATTCAACCGTCAGGGCAGAACGGTCACCCTCAGTACCGCCGTGCTCGACGGTCAACTCGAAGTTGTCGACGCCGACACATTCCGGCACGTCCTCACCCACGGACTCGGACCCGCCAAAGGTTACGGCTGCGGGTTATTGACCTTGGCCAAGGTGAGCTAGATGGCCAAGATCCCCGGTGCACCGCCAGTGCCGCTTCCCCAGTTGGTGCGGGCACAGGACCGTCTGACCTTCCTCTACCTCGAACACTGCATCATTCATCGCGATGCGAATGCCATCACGGCCAGAGATGCGCGAGGGACGGTGCACATACCTGCAGCGACGTTGGGCGCGTTACTGCTCGGCCCAGGCACCACGGTGAGCCAGCAAGCAATGGTCCTGCTCGCCGAGAGCGGATCGACCGCCGTGTGGGTGGGTGAGCAGGGCGTGCGGTATTACGCCCACGGGCGATCCCTGGCTCGGTCCTCGCGGTTGCTCGAGGCGCAGGCGGCGTTGGTCTCGAACACGCGCTCTCGCTTGCGGGTGGCACGTGAGATGTATGCGATGCGGTTCCCGGGCGAGGAGGTCGGCGGGCTGACGATGCAACAACTTCGGGGGCGAGAGGGTGCGCGGGTCCGCAAGATCTACCGCGCGCAGGCAAACCGGACCGGGGTCGAATGGGCCAAGCGTGATTACGACCCGACAAACTTCGCGGGAGGCTCGCCGGTCAACCAAGCGCTCTCTGCTGCGCACACGAGCCTCACGGCAAGTCCGCGGCCATGTTCAGTGCTCCCCGCGAACGCGGGGATGATCCCAACGCGAACAACAACAGCGCGCAATATCGCGCGGTGCTCCCCGCGAACGCGGGGGTGATCCGTAGTGGAACGAGACCAGCGCGTTACGGGGCGCGTGCTCCCCGCGAACGCGGGGGTGATCCTATTGCGGAGGATCTCGGCTACACGTACGTCGACGCTCCCCGCGAACGCGGGGGTGATCCCGCATCGCCGGCATGGAACAACCATCCACGCCCGTGCTCCCCGCGAACGCGGGGGTGATCCCGAGCGAGCGCAGCCGGCGAGAGTGGATTGTCCGTGCTCCCCGCGAACGCGGGGGTGATCCCAAGATCGACGCGGCTGTGGCTGGCGTCCTCGCGTGCTCCCCGCGAACGCGGGGGTGATTCCAGCACTGAACCGTTCGTCGCGTCCGTGATCAGGTGCTCCCCGCGAACGCGGGGGTAATCCCAACGACTGACGCTCCCCCGTCAGGGGCTTCTGATATCCCCAGTGGTCAGAAGTGCTGTGCACAAACATCTGTCGCCATGGGGCAGCGCCTCATGGCGACGTGGCCGAGAGATGCCGGTACAGCGTCGCGCGGCCGATCCCCAGAACTGAGGCGATTTCGCTCTTCGGGGTCCCGGCCTCGATCATCTGTCGAATATGACGCGCCTTCGCTGCGTCGATTGCCTTGGGCTGCCCACCGACCCTCCCCCTGGCCCGTGCTGCAGCGAGTCCGGCGACCGTCCGCTCCTGAATCAACGCTCTTTCGAATTGTGCTAGCGCGCCGAAGATTTGAAAGATAAGCATCCCCCCGGGAGACGAAGTGTCGATCGTCTCCGTGAGCGATTTGAATGCCACCCCGCGTTCCTGGAGGCCTTCGACCGTCTCGATCAGATGGCTCAACGATCGCCCGAGCCTGTCCAGGCGCCACACTACGAGGGTGTCGCCGGCGCGAAGATGCCCGAGTAGGTCCAGCAGTTCGGGGCGGTCCTTCTTGGCACCGCTCGCCACTTCCTCCCAGACTCTCGAACACCCGGCGGCCGCCAGAGCGTCCCTCTGCAAATCCAGCACCTGATCGGTGCCACTTACCCTCAGATACCCGAATACGGCGCTCACAGGCGATGACTGTCCCAGAAACGTCTGACACCCTCCAGTGGGCAGATGAGAGGGTGAGACGGGTTTCTGAGACACGTCACAGTTTGATAACGCCAACGGCCGATTCAGCACCAGAACGTCTGTCGAGCAGCCGTCGGGCTCGTCCAGGACGATGCTCGGCCGGCACCACCCGATTCCGGCCGGTGTCTCAACTCTGACCGTCTCAGTAACGGCCATTACTGAGGCACCGCGCCGCACCCCGACCTTGCCGTCGGGGACGACGACGCCGCTGCTCGATCTCCAATGACGCGTGACGTCCTCGACGAGGGATCGCGTAGCGAACGGGTCGCCTGACTCCGCCCTCTACGAGGCGCTCTTGAGAACGACCTCACCGGTGGCTGTATTGCCATCCAGGAAGAGATTGCCACCACCCCCCAAGCATCTGAGGCATAACTATGCAAAAGCCTGGCACCTATGCTCTCCAAACCGTCCTCAAAAAAGGACCAACCAGTCTTGACCTTCCGTTGACCTGCAGCGGACGATTAGGGTTCCCAGATTTGCACGATCTCAGTGAGCGTGGCTAACGAAACGGGTTGTAGAAACTAGCGAGCACTCGCCCTGAATGAAACAAGTTTAGGAGGGAACGATCTTGCTCTCGCTGCTAGCTGACTCCTCGATATCAGAAATTATCGGTACAGTTCCAAACGATCAGTGCGCCACGACCAAAATCCCATGGAGCATTATTACCTCTGCGGGTACAAATTCGACCCTTGCCGGAGTTCTGGGCGGCTTTATGATTACTGCGATCACCGTTCTGTTTCTGACAAAGGGTCGATCAGAACTAGTTGGGCAGTCAATTGCCCTATTTGCTGCTGGGGTTGTTATTCTCGGACTAGATAGCTACCTATTCAGCATGATTACCGGTTCGCAACTGAACACGTTCGACGAAGCTATAGAGAATATAGGGAATGTCTCGATTATCGAGAATGTCGAGAATGTCGAGAATGTCGATCCTCAAATAATCGAGCAGCTTCGCGTCCTCGCAGAGCAGAAGAGGGAAGTCTGTCAGAAAATTTGGGCTCAAGGCCTATATGCGAGCGGAATGTTGGCCGTCGGGGGTACCGCCCTTGCTGCCGGAATTGGGTGGCTTCTTGCTACTTTCGCCACTAGCAAACAATCCAAAAAAGTTGGATCTTCCTATCCAAGAAGATTAACTGCAACGGGTAAGTCTCTGGTCGAAGTGGGCGCCTGCATAATTGGGGTAACACTAGTGACGGCTACCATTTTGCTAGGAAAAAGGATAGATGACTATTTCAACTATTTATCGTTGATGGGGGGAAATCGTGCTCCACCCGGGTGGGTGCGATGGCCAGGATTAGTCGCCGCCGGAGCGATGACAATCGCTGCCTGCGGTAGCACTCTTTGGGTGCGAACAAAACGGTTCAAGAAGAAATTTGATTTTAGAAAACCCAAGGACGTGCACGCCGGACGCATGAAACCGACCGTGTTGTCGATTCTAATTTTAGCGTTTGCATCCTCATTATTGGCAGCGATTTCAACGACCCAGTCTTTATCACTACTGCAACCATCTTGGGGAATTATACTGCTATTTGGATACTTGTTCCCGCTCGGCATATTCGCAGCGATCTGCCTCTCGGGCCCCTCTGTCAAGCCGTGACCGCGGCGCGAGGGACTGGGGCGGTGTCCCACCACGACGACACTCTCGGCGGACGTTGGCATGGATGTGGCGTCTTCCGCCCCGTCGCGTCTTGGAAATGGCCGAATGAGAGACAACCCGAAACAGCGCATAACTATCCAGGGCAGACCTGCGCCCAGTAGGTCGCCTGCTCTGCCAGATCGGATCCGTCCGGTTCCTGCCCTGTCGGGCTGTATTCGGCGACGAACTGACCACCGATTGCGCGGCACCACGTGGTTTTTCCGGCGGCACTGGGCCCTTCGACAGCGACAATCACCGGCACACCCTACCTATCCAGGGACCCTACGATCCCGAATCGGCGGCGCTTCCCTTGCGGTGTCTCATGAGGCGGGCTCTCGATAACGGTCGGTACCGAGACAGTTCCGGATTCGACGGACATAGAGATAGCTCGCCAGAGTGCACCAAGACGACCACCCCGTCGGGGCAAGATCCGTAAATCCGTATATCCGCATGTCCTTCTATCCGTAGACGCTCGCCTACCAACAGAAGTTGTCTCACGAATCAGCGCCTCAGAAGGGACCGAATGAGAGACAACCCGAAGTAGCGCATAACCATCCAAGGCAGAACAGCCGAGGCCCCGTTATTCGCCTGAGTCAGGCTTCTTCACTCGACAGCGCTATCGGGACCCGGTTCAGTTCAGCGCGTTCCAGCATCGGGGGCAGAGCCGGTTGCCGCTTCAACGCCGCTGCCGTAATCGAAGCTTGTGCGATGAGGCAACTCTACGGCCGATACCGAGACAGCCTCCGGATTCGCTCGTCACCGGGAGGTGCCCCTACTAGTAGCACCCCCTTGTTCATCCGTTGTAGCGACTGCAGTGACAACGACCAAACAAGCGCAGTCGTTAGTAGCGCGAATCAGCAGTGACACGCGCAGTCGCGAGGAGCACGATCAAATTAGGAACCGACCGGTCTCTCTGTTACCGAGGTGCCTCTTAAGAGAAGGACTCTCGCCATGTCAAACATCTCCAGCGAAAACCCGGTCCACCGAATACTCAAAGACATTGCCGAGATGATTAGACGGAGCCTGAACTATGTTTGACGAAACCTGCGGCGCTGATGACTTTCACTGGAGTATTGTTGCCTCCGCCTCCACCAACTCGACCCTGGCAGGGGTGCTAGCAGGTTTCTTGTTCACCGGCATCGTGATGCTATTCGGCCGCCCCAGCCCTGAGATCGAAGACTCCCAAACAATCAGCCTGTTCTCGGCTGCCCTCCTGGCATTAGGGCTAGACAGCTACTTGTTCAGTCTAATAACGGGAAGCCGGCCGGAGACTGGCGATGGCGAAGTCGTGACGGAAGCATGTATGCGAGTGTGGACACAGGGCATGCCAGCCAGTGGAATGCTCGCCGTTGGGGGAACCGCGCTGGTCGGCGGGATCGGCTGGCTTCTCTCGTCCCATGTCACGATATCGTCCGCTACAGCGGACAAGAACCTGCGATTCCTGGGTGGCCTGATGACAATCGCGACCATCACAACAACGACGCTTCTACTTGTTGCAACGACGCTCGACTACCTCGACGTTATGTTTGACGGACGCCCGCACTTGACTGTCGTAATATTCGTCATTGTCGTGGGCCTGACGCTAACCACAACGAGCGCCGGTGTGGCAATTCGTAGAACGAAACAAATGGTGGACTCGATACCAACAGATAACGTTGCCCTCCCCCTCAAGTCAATGCGATGGGCGACGAGAGGAATTATTGGGTTTGCGATATTTGGTCCGGTCTTCGCAGGCATTCTGACTCGCACAGCGGTGTCATCTAATTCGCTTGTAGTCGGTCTCGCTCTGCTCTCAGGAATCGTGGTGCCCGGGCTGATCTCTCTAGCAGTCGCGTTTTCTGTACCTAATCAGACGCGAACTAGCGCAGCACTGTCTCACGCAGCAGCGCCTCAGTAGCGGTCGGATGAGAGACAACCCAAAGCAGCGCATAACTATCCAGGGGCTCGTTCCTCTACCAACGACAGCCACTCGGCGGACCATTGGGTCACCAACACCGGCGGCGGTGTCCGCGTCACCGACGTGTGGGAGTCCAAGGAGCTTCGAGAAGTTTGCCGCGCGGAGCGGATGGGTCCGATCACCGCGGAGGTCGGCGTGCCCAATCCCCTGACGATCACCTTCGAAGATTGCAGCAGTCCTGGAATTCGAGGGTGCCATGCTCGCACAGTACGACCAGATCCGCAGAGGAGGTATCACCATTCGCGGAGGCAGGCAGAGGAGCGCTGTCGCAGACTGAACCAGAAACTAATCTACCGGCCCCTCCGAGCGGGGCCGGTAGATATGCACATCGGGCCTGTTGCAGAGCTAATTCTGTGCTGCCTTTGGGTTATCTCCGTACTCCGGTGCGCACTCCGAAGCGCCGCATGGAGTGTCTTCAGCCGACCAGTTTTGCGGCAATCTGTATGTGCCTTGGTCGGTTCCGGTGTAGGTCCCCGGATCGGTGTACGTCGTCCCCGGGTCCGTGTACGTCGCCCCCGGGTCCGTGTACGTCGCCCCCGGATCGGTGTACGTCGCCCCCGGATCGGTGTACGTCGTCCCCGGGTCCGTGTACGTCGCCCCCGGATCGGTGTACGTCGCCCCCGGATCGGTGTACGTCGCCCCCGGGTCCGTGTACGTCGTCCCCGGATCGGTGTACGTCGCCCCCGGATCGGTGTACGTCGCCCCCGGGTCCGTGTAGGTTCCGGGATCCGCCCCGTATCCGCCGATGTCAGGCGGAGCGCTATGTGAAGAATCGGGCATCGGGGCCACGGGCGCAGCTTCGATCGGAGGGGCTTGGGGCGCCGGTGCAGCCTCGACCTGGGGTGCGGGCATTGCCGGTGCGGATTGCGCGGGTGCATTTCCGTCATGGGCGTCGGGTATCGACGGCGGCGACGCTGGCTCTACCGGCGGAGCAGGCATGGCCGGGGCGTGGGCTGACTCTACGGGGTCCGCCGCGGCGGGTGCAGGCGCCGCCGGAGCGGGAGCGCCCACAGGTACGGGATCAGCGGGAGCCGGGTCGGCCGGAGCGGGATCCCCGGGAGCCGGATCCGCGGGAGCCAGAGCGGGTGGAGCGGGCGGCGCCGGAGCCGGAACCGGTTCGGGCGTCGCCGGATCGGACACGGGCTCGGCCGGAACGAGCCCGGGGTCCCCCGGGTCGGGTGCGGGCTCGGCCGGAACGAGCCCGGGGTCCCCCGGGTCGGGTGCGGGCTCGACGGGAGCGATGCCCTCATCCCCCGACGCAGGTTCCTCGACCTGGGTGGTGGCCGGGCGGTTCAACATCTTCGGGCCGGGCTGGACCGGGGTGTTCCCGTAGTTCACGTAGACGGCACCGATCAGGCCGATCGCGGCGATGCCGACTACGAGGAGGACCAGAGCGGGCCCACTGAGGCCGAGAAGCAGCCGGGCCTCCCGAGCTCTCTTCACAGCACCGAAGGGTCGGGCCGCCTGGGCGGCTCTATTGACGGCCCGGGCGCCCTGACTGAGTTTCTGGACGCTCTTGGCGGCCTGGGCGGCGTTCTTAGCGTCTACGAACTTGCGCATCTCGATGAATTTCTCGGCCATCTGCGCAGCTTCGGGGCCGTGCTTTCCGAGGAATGCCGCTGTCTCAAGCTCCGCCTCGACGGTCGCGACGGTGGTGTTCGCCGCTGCGGCCGCTTCGGCCACGGTCATCTGCCCCCACCGCAGTTTCTCGATGATTGTTGCCCAGGGTATTCCTGGATCGGACATGGGATTCTTCTTTGATCGTCCGGGGCACCCCTTCGGTTGGCGGAACACCCTCGTGGATGTCGACAACCCTTGTCCGCATCTGCGGGGACGAGCACCAACCCTAGGGCTGATGAACCGCACCCCAGGGTCAATTTCTCCCAATCTCACGGTGATCGCGAATCCCGGCAGGCTCTTCTGCGCGATGCCGTCTGATGCAATTCCCGAGGGTTGTAGTAGGTGATCGTCGAACGAAGTTTGCCGGGCGATCCGGCTCGGGCCCAGGAGGAAGGGTCGGCGTCGGAGACACCGCAGTTCAGTGCCTCTATGCACGGCACGACGACATCCCGAGCGGCCTCCGCTAGCGTCGACGACACCATCCCCTTCCGGTGTCTCACCAGTTGGTGTCCCAGTAACGGCCGATATCTTTAGTCGCTCCGCTGCTGTCTTTCACGTAGTCCACGTGATGTTTCGGTGGCCCACGCTGCGTCATGGACGGGCTACCGTCGCTGCCGTCCATTGCACAGAGTGGGTTCTTTTCCCTTTCAAACGATCAATGACAGGCATCCAGCATTGGAGCAAACTAAACAGACCGGTCGCTCCCTGCATGGACTGATGAATGTGACTCGATATGTCAGTAAACCGAATAGTCGATCCGGTCGGTCGCGGAAAATGGGCGGTCCGTGTACGACCCCAAGTTTTGCCGACTTCATTGCACAACAGCTGTTCAGAGGCCATTGAGGTCGCACGCGGCGAGGTCGCGCAAGCGGGAGGCGGTGAAGTCCTCATCCGCGATCCCGGTGGGCAGGTGACAGACGTGCAGTTCGTCTCCCCGTCAGTTCAGGCCCAAGCTCATCCTTCGCAGTCACACCAACAGCCACCTCGTCAGAGCTACTCAAGAGCTGGATCCCAGCAGCGCGAGACACCACCGCAAAACTACGCGCAAGCCCCGCGCGAGGGCTCGCCGCCGGAATACACACAGGATGGACCGTCGAACAGCTACAACACGCAGTTGCCGATTGAGAGCACTAGGCGGACGTGGCCACGAATCTTGCTAGCCATACTCCTAAGCGCCGGGACAATCGCTGTGATGGTAGTGCTGGCCCTCGCGGTAGCAGACGACAAACTGCGGATCCTATTCTTCGCGTGCGCCTGTCTGATGGCTGCCGCGGTAGTGCTTGTCTTGCCTACACATTGGCGCAAGCGCTTGGGTCCTCCTACCGCAGTCTTCATTGCCGCGGCCTCTGCACTCTCGGTCTTTCTCGTGAATCCCCAGAAAGGTCCGCCCGAGCCACAAGTCGACACACGAGAATTGGCAACCTACGTCGCGACTGGACCCTTCGACCAGAAACTTCCTGCGTCCCTACAGGCCGGCGAGATACACGACATCGGGATTAAAGATCCATCTGCGGTCCAAAAACTTGCCGCTGTCCGAGTGCCAATGGAGGACCCTACTGGCAAATTATCTGTATACGCATCAGTTGAGGTTTACCCCACCGTTGAGGCAGCCACTGCCAGAGGAAACGCGCAACTCGACCGTTGGGAAACTGCGTACGGGGAGTACGAACCGCCAGGTCAAACGGTAGACGGGTTCTGCTTTGAAGCTGTAAGTCCGCAAAATCTGTTCATCTGCGGCGCTTCCCGCGGGCACGCGTATGTCGAGACCATGCTGTCACCAACACCGAGTCCCTATAGGGGGGTTACTCAAGCAATAACCGCATCTCTGGGGGACTATGCGGCGAACAAAGAGAAACTCGCGACCGAGTAACGTCTTGCGTCACAGTGCAGGCAGCTCGGCGACCAAACTCTCCAGCAACTCGATGTCGTGGCGGTCTGGCCGAGGTGGGGCGAGCGACGCTATGCCGAGCTCAGACGGGTAGCCGGCGACGACGCGGCCCTGGTCGAGTCGATCTAGGACTGCGTACCACTCGGCCAGCGGATCGGAGAGTCGGGCATGCAGATCGAAATGACCGCGCCGGCGAGTGCGGTCGCCATTGCGTTGCATCACCAGTTGCTGCGGATCGGGGATCGACAGCAGCACTACATCAGCGAATCCGAGACGACGCTGGGCGAACATCTGCCGGACAGCGGCGAATTCGTGCTCGAATCGCGTGACCGGTTCCGCACCCACTGCTGCCAAGCACCAGCTGTAATGCAGTTTCAGCGGGTCACTGTCGCATACCGCCACACCGGTGGCGCCCCCCAAGGTCAGCGCCTGTGTCCACCTCGACGACGTGACGTGAGCGTCCACTCGAAACGATCTATCCGTCGCGGGCAGACCGGATTGCGTTCTCGAGTGCGACGGTAATGCGTCCGCCTTTCCTCCGGTATCCCAGTTCCTCCATGGCAGTGCGTACCAGCGCGTCCTCGGTGCGTAGCAGTCCGTCGCTCTTGATCCATTTAATGAGTGCGACCAGGTCGCTTTGGGTGTACTCGGTGATCGGGACGCCTGGGTAGATGGCGGGTTTGATTCCGGTTCTGCTGGCGCTAAGGAAAGGATCGGGCATCGACTCGGACTCGGGGGTTGCCGGTTCCGGGGTGTGGCGCGGGCGCTGATGGGAGTCGCTGTCCTTGACTGCTATCTGGTAAGCGGTCAGGGCTTTGGCGACTTCGGTGTCGGGATCACGGAACCAGTCCGTGGACCAGATTCGGTGGAAGCGCCAACCCAGCCGTTCTAGGTGTTCTTGCCGCAGACGGTCACGGTCGCGCGCGGTGTGCGATGAGTGGTAGCTGGCGCCGTCGGCCTCGATGGCCAGCACCATCCGCCCGCGCTGCTCGGGGTGTTGGGCGGCGAAGTCGATGCGGTAGCCGCCCACCCCATACTGGGCCGTCAACGGGATGCCGGCGCGGGTGAGGCGGTCACGGACGTCGATCTCGAAGGGGTTCAGAGCGGGGGGAACCGGGGTCGAGGAGCCGAGATCTTTGCCGCCGGATTCCATGAAGGCGAGGTACTCGCGGAGAAGCTGGGCTCCACGGGCATGCAACCGGTTCGGGTCCAGGTCCGTCGAACCGAACGAACTGACCAGCGTCATCCGCCGTTTGGCACGGCTGACGGCGACATTGAGTCGTCGCTCGCCGCCGTCGTTGTTGAGCGGCCCAAAGCGGTAGACCATGCGTCCGTCGGCGCTCTTGCCGTAGCCGATGGACAGGATGATGGCGTCTCGTTCATCGCCCTGCACCCGCTCGAGGTTCTTGACAAAGAATCGTTCATCCCGGCTTTCGAGGAAGAACTCGTTCAGCTCGGGTCTTCCGCCGAGCTTGGCACGCAGGGCCGCTTCGATGCGGTCGGCGTGCTTGAGGCCCATCGTGATTACACCCAACGATTCGTCGGGCCGGTCCTGCGCGTGCTGGAGAACCAGCGCGACGACCGTGTCAACCTCGGCGGCGGTGGACTCCTCCGTAGCGACAGGATCCGCGCTGAAGGGCACCTGGACGTGTTGCAGAACACCCTCGGTGTGTGAGCCGGGGAACGTCGTCAACGACCTGTCATAGATGTGGGCGTTGCTGAAGGCGATGAGACGTTCGTCCTGGCTGCGGTAGTGCCAGGCAAGGCCTCGGAACGGCACGATCGCGGTCAACGCGTCGAGGACCGACTCGTAACCGGACGTGAGGGCGACGGTGTCGGAATCAGTTTCTGGCTGATCGTCGTCGGTGGACGCAGCCCCGAAGAAGTTGGTGGGGGGAAGCTGTCGCTCGTCTCCGGCGACAGCGATTCGTTTGCCCCGAACGATGGCGGGAATGGCGTCGGCGGGCGGGATCTGGCTTGCCTCATCGAAGATCACCACGTCGAAGAGTTGCTGCAGGGGCAGCACTTGGCTGACGACGAGCGGTGACATCGCCCAGCAGGGTTTGAGGGCCATGAGCACATCGGGGGCTCCGGCAAGTAGCTCACGCATCGACCGGTGCCGAGTCTTCTTTCCCGCCTCGGCCCGCAGCAGTGTCGTTTGGTCAGGATACGCATCGAGCACCCGGAACAGTGTCTCGGAGCAGGCGCGTTGCACCCGAGCGGAGGTCGTGCGGATATGCCGGGTATCCGCCTGCTGGAACGCCGTCACCGTGCGAGTCATGGTCGAGCCCTGGAAGGCGCCATAGGTGGGATCTGTGAAGGAAATTTCATCGAGGATCGACTGCAACCAAGCGCTGTCGAGTAACTCAGCGACGTGATCGGCATTGATGCGGAGGCGGCGGCACTCGTCGAGGAATGAGCCCAGGCCCGCGCCGTGCAGCCGGGTTTCGAGGTGGTGGCGGCGTGGCAGCCGGTGCAGTGTGGCCTGATCCGCGATGAGGTCGTCGACCAGACGTGACAGCTGCACCATGCTCAGCGTCTCGAGGTCGACGGGCTGGTTGAGGTGGGACGTCAACGCCGCCAGATTGTTTGTGAGCTGCTCGAACGCGCCATGTACTGCGGGAAGATCGGCAGGCAATCGCGGACCGCGCCCGTCTCTGCAGGCCTCACGCCACTGCACAACGACCATTTGGACGGCCACCAGCTTCGTGTGCAGATCGGCGGTCGTGGGAGTTCCCGCGTGCCAGTAGATGCGTGCCTGCTTGCGGAGCCGACGGCGCTCACCCCAGCCGAGAGTGACCGCGTGTTGCTTGCGCCACCCGCGGCTTGCGGTGGCGGCGATGAGCGGGGAAAGATCCTGTTCGAACACCTCGGGGGTGAAGGACTTGAGAATGTCGGCCACACCGTCGAGCAGCCGTAAGAGATCGGGCCAGTTGCTCACAGTCTGGGGTTCCGCAAGACCGGTCTCACCGACTATCGCGGTCAGCGTGTTCGCGGCACGAGGGAGGGTGTGGCCGCGGAGCTGGGTGACACAGTCGAGGGCCACGCGCACCTGCTCGGGCGTGGTGATCGGCGCGCCGTTCCACGGACTTTCCGACCGCGTCAGTCCGCCGAGCTCGGCGTACTCGACGACCTCATCCCTAGCGGTGCCGATGAACGTCTCAGTTGCTCGCTGCAAATCCGCGCCGCGGAACCGGAAGTCGATGTTCTGGCGCGGCAGACCGAGCAACCTCGCCTGTAGGTCGAAAACGCTGATATCCCACGGCGCCCGGCGTTGATGCAGGCAGCGGGTGTGTGCGAGCACCCGCTCGCGGTTCGTTGCCAGATCGCGGTGCTGGTCAGCGAGGTTGGTCGGCGGCGTCTGGCTTGCACGGTCGAGCGTTGCAGCCAGATCCTGGGCGACCTTGCGGCGGTTCGGAGATCCATCGTGCAGGTCCATCACCAGACCGCCGAGGTCGACCCGCTGCAGCCGCGACAGTACGGCGTCGATCGCCGCCCGCTTCTCAGCAACGAACAGCACCCGGTATCCACGTGCGATGAGCGTCGCCACCAGGTTAGTAATGGTCTGGCTCTTGCCGGTGCCCGGCGGTCCTTTGATGACAAGGTTCTTCCCGGCGACGACCGCGTTGATGGCGTAGTTCTGGGACGAGTCGGCATCGGCGACAAGGAACTCATCCTGCGGCGGCGTGTGATCGGGCAGAGACTCGTCCATCCCTGCCCCGCCGTCACCACGGATCGCCTGCTGTGCGACCCGGTCGCCAGCCAGCGCGGCAACAACGTCGTGCGCCTCGAGCAGGTCCACACCTTTTTGCAGGTCGTTCACCATCGGAAGCTTGGCGTAGGTGAACGTCCCGATGACCATCTGGTTCTCGATCGCGAAGCCCGCCATCTGGCCGGCCTGCTTGCACAGCCGCTCGAATACCGGTTGCGTGTCAAGAGGTGCCGACGGTTGGATCAACTCGACCAGATCCTGACCGTCGATGTCGATACCGAACTCGTCGGACAGTCGATGCAACAACACCGGGTTGATCTCGACCTCGTCATTGAGCGTCAGCTCGAAGTCGTCCTCGGTTGCAGACCGAGGCTTGATCACGATCTGCCGCAGAATCACAGGCGCCGCTGGTTTTGCAGCTCCGCGCTGCGTTTCCGGCTCGTGCCAGGTCGCCATGCCCGAGGTGAGGTAGCCGGCGTTGATGCCACGTTCTTCGTGGAGCTCCCTGATCTTTTTGTGGATCGTCCGCAGGCGCTTCAGGACCTCCAGTCGCCTGGTCTCGTCCGGGTACAACGCTGACATCTGTACCGCGCGCCCGGCCAACAACGCCGTCAGTGGCTCGGGACGGGCATCGCCGAGATCCAGTGTTCCGGCCTTAAGGTCCCGGTAATACAGCAGTGTGTTGCGTTTGCCGACGTCGATCAAGTCCTTGCGCCACTGCTCAATCGCCGCGGCGACCAACCGTGAACGTGCCCCGACACCACTCTCTTCTGCCATCGCTCGTCCCTCTGGTTCGCCTCGACCGTCCTGCCGTGGAACCAGTCGAGACCACCCGGGTGAGAACTCGGCCATCAGGACCCGCGCACAAGGCGAAAGTTCTGTAGCCGGGGGGTTGCTCGACTGTTCGGCATGGCGATCATTGTGACATTGGCAGGTTCGGATGTACGCCACGACATCGGGCATGGGGTCGCCGCAAATCAATCACACCTCGAATTGCTGAATCGCAGCCTCGGGCTGCCCAGTTCACTGTCATTCAATCGAATGTCGTTTGAATGAATGACATTCGAAGGTGATGCCAAACGGCGGTACAGTGTCGCCGCTCAGACTGTCAGTCACACCGCTTATGCTGCGAAAATGCGCTCAGTCGCCCGGATCGAAATGAGCAAGAAGGAACGAGGGACCATGGTTGCGGAGTCCACCCCCGACTCGGAAGGAACTGAGTCTCGGCCCGAGGAAGAGACAACGGGGGTGATGAAGCTCTTCGACTCATCTCTCGTCTCGGCGGGCAAGTTGGTGGAGAGCCGCGTCCTCAGGCTTCGAGACCGGCACCCGAACGCAACTGACATGCAATTGGTCAAAAAACTGGAGACCAGCTTCCTTTCCAGCGTGACTGCATCAGGAGCGGCCACCGGTGGGGCTGCCGCGGTCCCCGGTGTCGGCACTGTCGCAGTCGTGGCGTCTGTGGGCGTTGACACCTCCTGGTTCATGACGGCAGCCGCGGCGCATGTGCTGTCGGTGCTACGCGTCCACGGAATCGAGATCACTGACCTCGAACACCAAAAGGCAGTCGTCCTGACCGTCCTTGCAGGCGGCGGGGGCTCGACCTTTATGGGCAAAGCAGCAGGGCGCACAGGCGCCCACCTCGGAAAGCTGCTCACTAAGTCGGTCCCTCTAACCACCATCCGTTCCGTGAATCGCGTCCTAGGGGTCAACTTCGTCACCAAATGGGGAACCCGACAAGGGCTCCTGGTCATAGGGAAGGCGGCTCCGTTCGGCATCGGAATGGCGATCGGCGCCAGCGGCAATCTGCTCATGGCCAAGGGCATCACCAAGGCCACACAGATGGCGGTGGAGACAGCGCTCGGCGACCTCCATTCGGAGGACCGGCGCACTTCGCCCACCGTCGATTAAGCCGCTCGTCGGTCCGAAAGGTTGGGAAGGCGCGGTGCTTCATCACTCTTCGCGCCCGGTGGAGCCTCGCCGTACCGGCCCCGGCGGTTGTGAGTCGCGCGCTCAGCCAGCGAGCGAACGGGCAACATTCAGGATCGCTGCTTCGAACCGCTCCCTTCCTCCGGCTGAGTTCAAGCCGCGGTCCGAACAATGTGGGATATTGCCCGGGAAGACGTATACGTCTCGTCCAATTCCTGCACGTTCCCAGCCATCCCGTGCTGCCGCACCCAGCAGCAACACCATCTCGAGGTCTGGGCATAGTTCGACGAACTCGCGGGTCCATGGAACCGCCTTGGCCCTCTCCGCTGCAGTCGATCCACCGTTCTTGACTCCTGCCACGGGGAAGGGAACAACGTTCCAGTGCACCACCTGGGACCAGGCAACACCGTGGCGCGCGTATGCCTCTCGGCAATTTCGGGCAGTGCGATCGTTGTTGTCCAGGCTCAACAGACCAGACCCAGTTCCCGCCTCAGCCTTAGTGGACGGGTTGTCGAGCAATACCAACACCCGGGCTTTGATACCGCCCTGGTCGGGGTCGACATAAGGGATGTGCCCATGCGGAAGTCCGGCGGAGTCGGCGACCCGATCCGCCAGGGCATTCAGCGGCCTCACATGTGGGTCACGAATACGCGTCATCTTCTCAGCGACAACGTCAGGGTCGGCATTGCGTCCATTCGGCATGCCGCGAAGGATGACACGCCCACCCGACAATCTCCACCGACCTGCACAAAGACGCCCGCAGTCGTTCGTCTGACGCCCCACGAGCAAGCCGTATTCTCGCCGAGGACCATCCGCTCGCCCGTGCAGCGTGAGATCAAACTCGCCGACTTAGCGGACGAGCCCTCGATCATGTTCGACGTTCCCAGTGCGCGCAACGCCGCCCAGCTACTCGAATCGGTGGGGCTCACAGCCCGGATCCGCCACTTCAGCTCCAAGATCGAGGTCGTCCGCAGCCTCGTCGCCCGAGGCATCGGTTACTCGATCCGGGTTCAGCAGTGGCCGATCGACGTCAGCTACGAGGGGCGGCCGGTTGCGGCACGCCCCATCGAGGACCCCACCGCTGAACGTGAAGTCGTCCTCGCCTGGCTGTCGGACACGCTGACCAGACGTGCTCGCGCACTGATCGACTTCTGTCGTGTCACCTTCCTCGACGACCCACATGACCTGGTGTTCTAAAGACCGGCCACCCGCATGTCTCGCGAGCGCGCCGTGACTGGCTCTCGGGTAGCGAGCGCAGCGAAACCACATCCCGGGCGAAGGGCGAGGGCGGACCCGGCCGATGCGCAGGAGGCGAGACCGCCACCGACACCGGACTGTTCGCCCTGGGATTGCGATCACCGTTCTAGGCCGAACAGTCCAGGTCCTGGACAAGGGCAGGTCAGCAGCTTCCGGTAATGGCGCCGCTTCCGGAACGTGGCCGATCAGCGTTCATCTATCGGATCGTCTGGATGTCGGAGGTCGGGATAGCGACTCAGAGCTTGCCTTCGTTCCTCGGTTCCGGCCGTGTAGAACCTGGTTATCAGCTGATCGAAATGCATTCCGGCGTCCGAGAGGACGTGCACGAGTTGGTCGCCGAGAATGGTGTGGTCCCCGGCGCCTCGGAGACCGATGAAGATCTCCCACAGTCGAGTTCCCGGCGGAGGTGGTTTCGGTCGATGCTTGGCGTGAAACGCTGCGGTGCGCTCGGAGGCCAGCACAGGATTAGGGATCTGCCAGTGGCCGAAGGCTGCGAGGGTGTCGGCAAGGACTGGGTGCAGTGCGGCGACGTACTTGGAGGCGGTGGCTTCGTCCGCATAGATCTGTAACACGTTTTCGACAAGATCCCCGTCGTGAAACGGCGCAGGCGGATCCGGCCCGAGATCCCAGACGCTGCCGAAGTAGACCGGGCGGCCACCGACCGCGGGATAGTCGGTGACCGTGGATTCGACCAGACATAGCATCGGGTGCGCGTAGAGAGCGGCTAAACGCGCTTGGACCGCGAAGATGTCGAGAACTATGCCGGCGGTGCGCCGGTCCATTCCTGCGAGAGTGTCGTATCCGGCGATGGCGAGGACGGTCCCAGAGCTTGCGGGATCGCTGCCGTAGTCGAACCTGGCGACGTCGGAGAGCACGTCGTTGAACGCGTCGAGGTTGCGGCCGTAGTAAGCGGGAAAGGACATCGCCTTCGCGAAAGCGGTGTGCATGTTCGCGACGGTGGTCCATGGATGGGCGTCGATGCGGTGTACGAGGTAGCCGAGATCGGTGAGGCGGGCGCAAGCGCTGTCAAGTTGGAACGCGGTGTCATACCGGTGCACGTTGCCGTTCTGCAGAAGGCTCCAGTCGAAGCGTTGACGCTGCTCGTTGAACACCTCGCGGTCAGTCGGATCGAACACACCTCTGTGCGCCATACTCCGAGCGTAGAGGCGGGTGAGCACGCGGAACACGACCGACCACCGATCGGTGACCTGGTCATCGATTTCTGGACGCCGATACAGTCACGGGGATGGATCAAACAATGCGCGCCCATCCAGCGGGCCAGGCTGGACCTTCCGGTGGACTTTGACAGCCAGGCTGCCGCCAGCGGCGATCGGACCGACGACCTCCTCGCCAGGGCGGTGACCGAGGCCCTTGCGGCGGGCATGTCGTGGGCGCAGATCGCCGCGCAGCTCGGCGTCCTACCCCCAGTCGCCCGCGACCACGCCGCTCTGACCGATCATGACTGGCAAGAAGCGATAGTCGCCCACGAGAATGCCCGGGCAGCACGGCTCAGCGACCAGCCTGTGCCTCGGCAATCCAAGACACCCTGAGAACCCGAGAGCCTGCTAACACCACGCGCACGCCAGCCAATCCGCACGACGAACAGGTGAAACGTTGTTGTCCGCCGCCCGCCGTCCGCGGTCGTCGCGACGCGGCCGCCGGAGCCCTGCTGAGAGTGCCCGGCCAAGGCCCCACAGTGTGAACCAGGGTCGACAAGTCGTTCCTCTGTAGCGCTCTGCCCCGTTGGGGCATGCAGGGCCCAACCGCGTCAGAGTTCAGCGAGGGACACCAGTCCGTCCTGCAGCGCCCGGATCGACAAGCCGGACTTGTCGGCGACGGGGCGGCCGGCGGCAGCGCACTTCGCTCGGATCCGGATCAGGTGGGTGTTGATCGTGCCCAGACTGATTCCCAGGTCGGATGCGGCAACAGTCTTCGATTCACTACGCAGGGTCGGGCGTGGGGGCAGGAACCGAAGTCATAGCGATCTCACCTTCTCGAGCCGCAGCACTTGCCGCAGGACGCACACCGTGCGATTCGAGGCGGCACGCCACCCGGATGGGTCAAATACGTGGGCCCGCGGCATCGAGACATGTCTGTT
This sequence comes from Rhodococcus sp. G6(2025), assembly GCF_058628105.1. Taxonomy (NCBI): domain Bacteria; kingdom Bacillati; phylum Actinomycetota; class Actinomycetes; order Mycobacteriales; family Nocardiaceae; genus Rhodococcus; species Rhodococcus sp. G6(2025). Next base: position 77,331 of record NZ_CP179752.1, on the reverse strand, counting down.
TTGTCGGCTGTTCACCGCGGCGAACAGACCGTACCTTAAGCCGGTTTTAATGACCCGCAGGTTTTGTTCCAGGGGGCGCGTCGCTGACGCGGCCTGGTGAAATTGGTTATCGTCGGTGGCCTGTAGAACCAAAGGGGGTGCGGCGACCATGAGATCTTCGACAGTCACCGACGTGTCGACGCTGCTGATGATCGACTCGGCGTCAGCGGAGGACCGGGACGACGCCTTCTCCGTCATCCCCCTCGCCGGCGGTCGCGGGTGGGCGGTCGAGGTTCATATCGCCGGTGTCGCCGATGTCGTGGAACTGGGGTCGGTCGCTGACGAGCAGGCGTTCCTGCGCGCAGAGACGCGGTATTTGCGCAGCCGCACCATTCCGATGCTCGGCGACACTGCCGAGCAGGCTGCCACCCTGACCGCCGATTCCCAGCGGACCAGCTTGCGGATCACCGGCACTATCACCACCGACGGCCGGTTCGTCGACGTCACCGTCGGCCGCGGGGAGATTCCGTCGGGCCGGTGTGTGGCGGTCGATCACGCCGAGGTGCCCGGCATCCTGACCGACGCGGCACATCCGCTGCACCCCCAGTTGGCCGCGGCGGATGCGGCCGCGCAGGTCCTGCTGACCGCCCGCCGCGACGGCGGTGCCCTCGCGTTCTACGACCTCACCCGTGGATGGGCGAGCAACGAGGACGGGGCCATCGTGGCGATCGCCGCCGAACTGCGGACCGTCGCCTACGTCATCGTCCAAGAGCTGATGATCACGACCAACGAGGCGGTCGCCCTCTGGTGTGTGGAGCAGGGGTTGCCGATCCTGTTCCGCAATCACCGGCCCAACCCGGTCGCCGGCAGCACCGACGAGCTGATGCATGAGATCGCCGCCGCGGCCGGGGACCCGGACCTGTTCGCGAAACTGCGTGGGCGCCTGCTGTCCACGCTGCGGGCCGCGACCTACGACCGGACGGTGCACGGCCATTACGGATTACGGTTGAGCGCCTACACCCACGTCACCTCACCACTGCGGCGGGTGGCCGACCTGATCAACCAGCGGATCATCTTCGCCCACCTCGACCACTCCCCCACCCCCTACACCGGCGAGCAGCTCACTGCCCTCGGCGCCGACCTGAACCGGCGCACCCGACAGGCGCGGGAGGCGAAGAAGAACCGTTTCAAACACACCGACCAACGCATCGTGGCCCAAGAGGCCGCACGCGATCTCACCGCTCTCGATGCCCGGACCTTCCACAAGGTGCTCAAATCCGCAGCCGCCGGACCGCTTCGCAACGAGATCGCCACCGAACTCGGCCGCCGCCTCGAGGCCGATGCACTGACCGCCTCCGATGCCGCACAACTCGTCGACATCGCCGATCCTTCATGGCGCCCGATCCAACTCCGGATCGTCGACACCCTGACCACCACACACCCAGAGATGGGACCGAGCGTGGCCTCCATGCGGCGGCAAGCCCACCCCGACCAACCAGAGCCCACTCTCGACAGCCGAGCGCACGGCGCCGATCACGTGCAGCCGACTTCTGAAACTGACAACCAGTTCGTCACGGGTGGCGGTGTCCAGGTCCACCTGTATGTCGGTCACCACAGACCCATTTCTATGAGCCAGCGAAAGATCGGGTCGAAGTGCTGGACCCACGGGAACATGTAATAGAGGCTCATCACACACCACCTTCCGCAAGGTTCGGATCGGGACGGTTGGACCGGCCTTGAGAGTCACCCGCTCGTTTCACTCGGGAGATTTCGGGGCCCCAGACTGCAACTGGCGGAGCCAGCCATCGATCCGTTCGGCGACCCTCTCCCACCCCGGCTCGAGAAGCATGTGGTGCGGCATGTTCGGAAAGATCTCAGCCTTGGTGCCGTAAGCGCGCGCTGTTGCTCGCACCTCCTTGAGCGAGAAGGCATGGTCCTGATCGGCGCCGAGCACGAGCATCGGTGCTGTCACACGCTTCGGTTCTGGCAGATTGAGGACCAGCATGTCGAGCATTGCCCGGTGACTGTCCTCCTGCAATAGGGCAAAGTATCGCTCCACATCGGCATCGGGCATCTGTGCTGAAAACATGTGGTCGCGAGCCAGTTCCAGGGTGTCAACGAGACGGTACGGACTGAGTGTGAGTGATTCTGCGAGGAGTGCGCGTGGGTGCCGCCGCAGCGTTCTGAGCGTCGACCGCCAAATCCCGCCCGAAGGAGCGGACCCCAGCAGTACGCCGGCCGGAGCACTGTGGGATTCCAAGTACTTCTGCACGATGAACCCACCCATGGAGTGGCCGATGACCACCGGTCTCGATGGAAGTTCATTGGCGACCGCGGCCACGTCGTCGACGTAGTCTGCGATCGTCACCCAGCGAAGCGGCTTCGGGCTGGGACTTCCGCCGTGGCCGCGCAGGCTCACCGCGAGGGCGTGGTGGCCCTTGCTAGCGAAGAAGTCGAGGAAGTGCTCATCCCACACCATGCTGCATGCCACGTGCCGTGCACGAAGAGCAACGATGGGCCACTCCCATTGCGAGTACCCCCGTTCGACTACCTCCAGCATCGCTGACTCCTCCGCGTTCAGAGCTGGCAGTCGCACTTGTGGGTCACCAATCAGTGTGTCATTGCGCTAAGTAAGCAGGCGCCATCTAGCAGAAACCCGGCTGTACGCCGTTCTCAGCTTTCGAGGTTCGTTTTGGCCATCGCTATACCGGGCACGACCGGGGCCGATGCAGGCGAAACGGGCTGAGCGCCGTTCTGCGGTAATCGGGTCCGTTTGGCCTTCGCTATACCGGCACACCGGAGACCGGCATCATCCACGGCGAACCTGTCAGTTTCGAGAGTCGAGTGCACCGTGAGCAGGTTGGTCCTCGGATGTGCAGCGCTCTTCTGAGACGAGTTGATCAACAGAGGGCTGCACCATTTCGAGGTCGTATCGGCTGCGGTAATGCCATCACGCTATCGCCGACTCGTGTGTGCAAATACAACATGAGAGGCTGACCCCTGTGACTCCAGAGATAGGCAGCGACGAGCCGACCTTTCCTGCCGTGTATTGGTTCTTGCCGCTCGAAGACCACATGGGAGTTCCTCATGGCAGCGTCTACAAGTTCCCCACCCTGCGGTCGCCTCTTGAGCAACATGCCTTCGCCGCTGCCAATAGGGATCTCGTAAGCGCGGCACCCCAGCTCCAGCACTTGCAAAGTGTTCTATCGCTTTTCATTTGGCAAATCGAGGAGTCCGATGCGGTTCACTCCCCGCAGGACGCGGCATTCGCTGCGGCGAGGCGCGCCTTCCCCGACGGGGAGCAAGATCTGGTCAATGAGTCTCCAGGCGCCAGCCACGCACGTACGTTTACGGTCGCGGAGGTCGGTTACATCACCTACGACCACCAACAGCAACCCGACACCCAATTCGCTTGCATCCTTGAGGATGCAGTGAGACAGATCCGTCGCTTACAGCTCGCATACAGTTTCGTATCACAGTGGCCGCTCCGACTCCTGACGATCGAAACGCTACCGGCGACCGTTCCTTTTGGACGGGGGCGAATCGGTGGTGAAAAGCCAGTTCTCAATGCCGGGCTGGCACCCTATACGATCTTTCACAATTTCCGCCCATTGCTTCCCTCCCCCGTATTAGACCAGGGCGGGACTGACTCGGTGGCGATGATGCTGGACCGTGATGACGGAGTGTTCTCAGGCTTCCTTGAGTCGCACCATGATGCGGAAACCGCGTTGCTCTACCGTGGCGACGCCCGATCATCGCTACTCGCTTCGGCGACCGCCGCAGAGGTGCTGCTCGACGACTTGTTGCGCCACCTCCTCTGGGAGGATGGGATGCGTCCGGAGGACGCGGCTACGCAGGTCTTTTCGGATGTCCGGGCGACTGCTCAGCCTAGAGCTGCTCGGTACACGGCAGATCGGCTAGGCGGGCTGTGGCAAAAAGACAAAGATGGGCCCGTCAAAGAATGGCAGGAGCGGGTAGCCCGTGTCCGAGATCGGGTAATTCATGCCGGATATCTTCCAACTATCGCGGAGGCCAAGTCCGCCATCGATGCCGTGAACGATCTCCAAAAGTTCGCCTTCAAGCAGCTGCGCCGCAAGATCAACAAATATCCGCACACGGCGCTGGCTGCCATAGGCGTTCCTGTGCTTGAGAAGGAAGGACGCATTACTGTCGGGGCCAAGAGGGTGATGGAAACTGAACCGCCACAGGCGTGGATGACCCGCTTCGTTAGGTGGCGCGCTGCCTTGTCCCGGGAAATTGAGCGGAGCCGAGGGCTCGATGAACCACCTAATCCGGACCGTGCTCTACTGGTCGTCGTGGCACTGCCTGACGGCTCGATCGACTGGGTCCTGCACGACCGCGAAAGCCATCTGGCGACCTCGGTAAACCCCCTCATTGACAAACTCAGCACGGAACAACGGCAAGTTCTGCAGGTCGTTACGGCGGAGGCAGCGCAACGAAAAGAGATGCTCTCCATCGTGATCGAAATTGACAGCCCCGCTACAGTGCCACCCACAACCAACTGGGTGGAGGAGCATCGGCGGCTACCGTTGTGTGAAGTCATGGTCTCGGGAGAAGACCGATATTGACCACTTGAGTGGACTCACCTGCAGGCGCCGCTGCGGCTCGGACGCTGGCGGCAACCAGGCTCCACACCCCAACTACCAGCAATAACGCTTTAGCTGGCCGACTACCTCAAACCTAAAACCACCTGTACACCCTTCTGAGTGTTCGGCTGCCGGCCGATACCGGCATACCGGAGATCGGCGCCCTGCAGCGAAGCTGAGGCAGGCGGACTCGAAATGTTCGATCGACTCGCCAACCTCGCTGTCATTCGATCCAGACCATGTTGAGGAGAAGGGAACGCCCTGAGTGCCGTTCTGCGGTTACCAGGGTCCGTTTTGGCCTTCGCTGTACCGGAACACCCGAGGACAGCGCTCCACGGCGAACCTGTGGCTGGTGAATCGGCCGCGACCCGTTCGGTATAGATGTTCGGTTGAAAATTCCGGTATGACGCGCTGGATAATGAACGACGTGAGATGTCGGTCCATCCGAAAATACTGCGAAACCGGCACCGATTCCCGACGCCAGAAGACCTGAAAGTCGGATACGCGCGGTGCTCGACCGCGAAACCGGACGTCGCCGGCCAAGCCCCTGACTCGGCGTAGCAGACCCGCTCCAGCTCCTGCCGCGACAGCGCACCGAACCGGCGGTAGCCACCATCAGCGCGGTGTTACGGAACATCTGACCGTGGGCGCCCCAATGACGTTGCGCATTATTGCCTCACGGTGACCGTCGGGCAGGGGCCGGAGGACCGGGACCAGATCCGTGGCGCGATAAGTTCTCTCGTGTGAGCTCGGTCAGGGCTTGCCTGCATCGAGGATGTCGAGTTGGACGCGGTTGTGGTGGCTGATTTCCCACCGGTCGGTTTCGAGGTCGTGAAGGAGGTCGCGGCATTGCTCATCGGTGCTCACGTCCGCGCTTTGCCCGTTGACCGGGCCGCGGATTCCGTTCCGCCAGTCGATGACCGTGTAGACGAGCTCACCTGTGGTGGCGAAGTCGCGTTGGCGGGTGCAGAGGACGAAGTGCTCCGAGAGTGCGCGGACGGTGTAGGGGCGGCGGGGTTCGATGCCGAAGCGGATGCGGGCGCCGGGGTCGAGTGGGATCGGGGTGGTGGGTGATCCCTTGGCGTTCATCAGGGTCACCGCGCACCTCCGGCTGCGAACCTGCCTTCGGAGAGTGCCGTCCGCTGATTGTCGGCGAGCGTGTCGCGGTCGATGGCGCCGCGGCCCAACCTCTCTGGCCGGAGTCCGACGTGGAAGCGGTCGCCGCCCCCTTCTTGGTGTGGGCAGGGGTAGATCGACAGGCCCTGACGCTTTTCGTGATGGGTGCGTGCTGCGCGGGCATCCCTGCGTGTGAAGTAGGTGCGTTTGTCGCAGTGCGGGCAGGTCACCCAACAGGAGGTGGGGCGGTGTACTCGAGCGGCCAATTTTCCGGTGCTCCTCTTCGACTTCGGACGCGGTCGGATCGTCAGACGGCGCGGTCGATCTGCAGGTTCAGCCAATCCGAGACCCACTGGATGGCGGTGCGGCCGGCGTTGTCGACGACCAGGTTCTGGTAGCTCTGGTGTGCACCGGAGGCGAAGAAGCTGGCCGCGGTCAGGCCCTCCCCGACGACCGCGGCGAGATCCTCGGCCCCCTGCGACTGCGCCATCGTCGACACCGACCCGGCGAGTCCTGCGAGGTCGAGGGTCTGCGCCTGCGTGGTGATCGCGTTCCCCACGGGATCGGTCTGCTTGCCGAGCAGCGCGGGGTCGGTCTTGCTGGCTGTGCCGGTGAGCATGTTCGCGGCCACCGAGGCGAGGTCGAGGCCGAGTGGGATCAACGCCGTGGTCTGCGCCGCAGCACCGACCGGGTCGGGCAGTACCCCGGGCGGGGGAAAGAGCTTGTCCGCGGCGGCCCACGCAATTTCCTGGGCTTGACCGGCGATGTTGGCCAGCTTGATCACGTCGACGTTGCCGAGAATGCTGGTGACCAACGCTGCGATCTGGGTGTACCCGGACGGGTCCGGGATGATCGCGAGGATCTGGGAGACCCACTTCAAGTCGACACCGGCGACCATCTTCACCAGCGGCTCGAACTGCACGTTCAGCTCTCGGGCGGTATCGCGGGCGGCGCGGACATCGCCGGCGGCGATCTTCTGCGGGAGCACGATCAGGTTGTGCAGGATCTTCGGAATATCGAGGGCAGTGACGCCGGTGACGACGTTCAGTGCCTGGTCGACGACGACCTTCGGTTTGAGGACCGACAGCACGCTCGACGCGGAGGAGAGGGCATCTGCCGGGGTGGCGGCGACGGGTGCGATTTGGCTACCGAGTGATGCGGCGGTGCCCGCGAGTTGAGAGATTTCGGCAGCGGTGGCGGGCAGGGTGGTGGCGCCATTATTGGCGAGTTTGGCTGCGGTGTTCGCGATCGTGGCCACCGAGTCGAGTGCACCGGCCAGGTCCGCGTGGCTGGCTGTGGTGAGGACCTGTGCGGCCGCGTTTTCCGGTGTGCCCACTGGGGCTGCGGCCAGCCGCGCGGTGGCGGCGGTGTTCGCGGCGCCGGACTGCAGCAGGTCGGCCAGTGGGCTGAGTGTCTTGCTCAGCGAGGTCGCGGTGTCGGCGATCTGGTTTACATCGATCGAGCCGCCGGTGTCGCTGCCGGACAGTTGCCTTCCGAGCGCGTCGACAGTCGATCCGAGACCGGGCAGGTCTGCGTCGGTGAAATCCGAGGTCAGCGCGGTGGCGACCGCCGCGTCACCTCCACCGGTACTGGCACCGGTGTCGCCGGGGGTCTTCGACAGGATCGACCCGAGCGATCCGAGGAACGGGTTGGCGCCCTTGCGGATCGAGCAGTACAGGTCGTTCGGATCGCAGATCGAGGCGACCCGCCCCGACAGCGTGCCCATGCCCTGCGACCGGGGACCGGCGATCCCCTCCCCGGAGGTCGTCGGCCCCACCGTCGCGGCGCCCTTCGTGCCGGCACCGGGATCGGCGATCAGCGCCACACCGAGGACCTGGTCCGCATCGACCGGCCCCTGATCGTTTCCGATCGCCGACGCGAGATCGCCTGCAGCGTCTGCACCCTGGGAGTATCCGGTGATCGTGATCTTCGCGCCCCGACACTTGTCGGCGTAGGACTTCAACACGGCGGTGGCCTTGCTGACCGCGTCGGTCTTGCTGTCGGCGTAGGTGTGGCCGTTGTCGAACGCGCGCGCCATGTATGGCAGCGTATATATCTGTGCGCGGGCGCCATTCTGTGCCTCGATTGCCGCCGCGACCGGGGCGAGCATGCCTACGGGTTGGTTCGGGTCTGCGTTCTCGTTGGTCTCCCACGTGCCGGGGATGAGCAGGTTGAAGGTCGCCGCACAGTTGGTCGGGGCGGCGTTGGCGATCTCGGGTGCGGTAAGAGCGACGCCGACGACGACGGTCGCAGTGGCGATCAGTGCGACCGTGCGACGGGTTCTCGAACGTCTGGCGGGCATTGGTACCTCGATTACCGGAAGGGACACTGATGCCTACATTCACCCATTTCGGTGTTTCCCCTCAACGGGGTGTCGGGGTGCCCCCGCTCCCTTTTAGGGCGCTGACCGGCGAGAATGGGTCGGAGTGGGGGGTTTTCACGTGCGATGCGACAAGGGCCACCCGACCCGTGCCGCGGCGGGCTGGTGGGGGGTTCCCAGCGTTTTAGATCCAGTCGATGTGGACGGAGTCGATGTGGTCGAAGTGGAATCCGAACTGGTCGCTGTACTTGTCGAAGCCCTTGTTCTCCGGGTAGTCGAGGGTGGCGTGCCGCTCGAGCAACGCGACGACGCGGGCGTGATCGTCATTCGCCAGCGCGGCGGCCAGTTCACGGGACTCTTCACTTGTGAACGGGGTGTCCGAGTTCGCGAAATCCAGGGTGCGGACCCGGTAGTCGTAGCCCTCGTCGGCACCGTTGCGGACCATGACGCCACCCTTGACCCGGATGACCGCTCTTTTCGGGGTTCCGTCCGGGCGCAACACTCCGGCGCGTTTCATGATGTCCTGCGCCTTGACGTTGCGGAGTTTCTTGCTGGCGTCGGCACGCAACTCGTTCGTTTCCCCGGACCGGTACCGGGAGACCGCGGAGCGGGACCGGCCGATCTTGGCGGCCACGGCGTCGACGCCGCCGAGGCGTTCGATCGCCGCACGCCGCTGCGCACGCTCGAGAACATCCGGGTGTGGGATCCGGCCCTGCTGCGCCCACCGGCGCAACGTACGAGCCGACGGCGGTGTGCGGCCGGCATCGATCGCCGCCTGACGCAGGCCCTCGTTGCCGAGCTCCGTGCGCAGCTGTTTGACCGAGACCTTGCTGGTCAGCCCTGCCAGCCCCCCGCTCTTGACCTGCTTCGACTTCTCCACACCACTGGTGGCGGCGGTGGCGACGGAGACCTTGAGGCCGTCGAGGCCGACCGCCTCCTGTGCCGGCTTCTTGGTGCGCGGCTTCGGGAGATGCAGGGCCATCAGTCGTCTTCTTCCTCGGCGAACGCCGCCTTGATCGCGAGGTTCACGTCGTGAACGTCCTCCACCGAGGTGAAGGCGGACAGGAGGGTGTCGGTGAGGACGACGTCCTTTTCGACCGACATCTTCCCCAGCGCCTCGCTTGCGTCGGCGATGTCCTCACCGTCAGCGAGGAGGTACACCCAGGAGTCGGTGACGGTGCGGACCGGCCAACGATTGTGTTCGCGGGCGATCCGCATCGCGACGCGGCGGCCGCGCCACCGGCAGTGCGCGATGATCGCCGCGCGCCAGAGCGGTTGGTGGTGATGTTGCATCTGCTTCGCAGTCCACATGTCCGGGTTGACCATTCGCCCGATGTAGCCCTTGTAGCAGGTGCCGAGGAACCGTTTCGTCGCGTCATCGTCGGTGTCCACCGCGGCCTTGCGGGCCTCGCGCAGGATCTTCGCCCACTTGTCCAGCGCCCGGCCCTGCTGTGGGTAGACCCAGGCCTCGGTGATGTCGAGGTCGTCGAGTTCGGCGCCGATTCCTCCGTCTGCCACGGGTGAGCACAGCCCGTCGAGGCTGACCGTGGTCACCCAGGTCTGCACCGGTTGGTCCGCGAGCATGTGGGGGTGCGGCAGAGGTAGCTTCTCGGGCAGCGACAGTGTCTGTCCAGCGGGCAGGGTGATTCGCCACAGCCCGAACGGTGCACCCTTGTCCCCCACCGCCGCAGTGGCCGCCGCGTCCCCGGTCAGGTGGGTGGGTTGCCCGTAGCCGAATTCGAGCATGCCCGCGGAGGCGAGGTAGGCGGCGCGTTGGTCGATCGAGACCAACCGGCTCGTCCCGTCGAGATCCTGCGCGTCGGGGACGCGTGTCCAGCCGACCGCAGGTTCGAGATCTCCCCGCGGCGGGCCGTCGAGGGGTGGGACCGAGCCGGGTGTGGTGACGACGATGCCTTTGCCGCTGCGGGTGCGTTCACGCTTGATCTTGTCGACGAGGGCGGCGCCGGTCCGCGCCGGCGTCGGTCCCGGGAGCACCCCCAGGTGCTGGGCGCACCAGGCCAGCCGGCGGCCGAGTTCCCGTGCTGCCGGGAGGTCGTCGTCCGGGAGATACGTTCCGGCCGTGGGTGAGCCGAGGATGCCCATGTCGCCGACCCGGTTGTGCCAACCGAAGTCCTTGTTCCAGTAGGTCCACACGTATGGTTCGATCACTACATCGACCATGGAGGTGAAGTTCCCGATCGAGCGGGACAGGTGCACCACGTGCCCGGGGTCGCCGCGGAGTTCCCAGCCGGCGTTCAGCAGTGGGGTGAGGGTGGCGTGGAGGACGGCGGTCAGTTCTTGGGCGGCGCGGTTGCGGAGGGCTTCCATGTCGTCGACGTCGTCTTCGCTGCCCGGGTCGATGATCCACCCGAGCAGCTCGCACGCACCCTGTCCGACGATCCAGATCTGTGCGGGGGCTCCCAATGGTGTCAGCGCGGCCCAGCGGATCAGTTTGTCCAGCTTCTCGACCGAGTCGACCGGGCCGGGCAACTCCCGCCCGGACGGCGTGTACGTCCCGTCCGCGGTCACGATCAACGCATGACCATCGGCCTCCTCACTGGCGGGCAACCCCTCCCACACCGGTGTACGGGCTGTTGCCGTCGGCTCGATCTCCGATGCGGGGAGATCCAGGGCATCAGTGGGCGTCGTAGGTTCCGCCGTGGCGGCTTCTGACGTAGCTGTTTCCGCCGGTGCGATTTCGGTGGGCTCGTCATCGCCGTCCACCGCGTCGTCGGCCACCTCTTCGCTGTCCACCTCGGGAGACGGCGGGGTCGGGGCGTTGTCGGCTTCGGCGACATCCGACTGCTCGGACGATTCAGGGTGTTCAGCAACGGCTGGCTCCGAGCCCGCCTGATCGGCTGCGACGAAGTCACCAGCATCGACCGAGGCAGAGTCGTCGTCGGGGACAACGTCATCGGGGGAAGCGGGAGACGCCGTCAGGGTCACCTCGGGCAGTCCGAACAGAGGAATCTGCTCCCACGGACCGCTCATGACTGCTGCTCGGCGATCCGGCCGTCATGATCTGCAGGAGGGACGCTGTAGCGATCGAAGAACTCCTGCAGGGCCACGTCCACGACGTTGGTCACCGTGGATTGGCGATTGTTCACCAGCCAGGTCAACCGGGCCTCCGTCGAGGCCAGTACCCGGGTGTTGAGCGGAACCTTCGTCGGTCCCTTTCGCGGTTCCAACTTCGCCGTTAACTCCGGACTCGGCGTTCCCGTGCCACCGAGGTCTCCGGCACCAGGACCGCGCTTCCCCGCCCCCGCGGCACGTCCGCGTCCGCTCCCGGTCGGTCGGCGGGCACCGCCGCCGGAACTCCCCACCTTCGCCATACCCACCCACTTATTGTTCCGAGTGCCGCCCGTGAAGTTCCGCGGAGGTCACACTACCCACTACATGCCTTCTTGCACGTATCTTCGCTTTGCAAGTTTGCATGCATATTTGCGTGGACCACTGGTTGCGGACTGCACAACGGGTAATCCGAGGACGGCGCAACAGAGTTAGACCGTGGATGCGTATCCGATGGTGCGTGCGGCGGTGCGGAGGATCGGCCGCACGCGCGGGTGATCGAGTGGTCGAGTGAACTCGGGGTCGGCGGGAAACGAGTCGGCGGCGGGGTTCCACAGGACGACGTTCGGACGGCCGGTCATGGTGGACGATACGTACAGACCGTCGTGATGCGGCCATGCCAGGTGGATGTCGTGTGCCCAGGTGCGGCACACGGTACGCGGTCCGTGCAGCAGTGCGTACGAGGCTTGGTGACGTACCAGCCAGGTTTCGGTGAGATTCAGCAAATTCAGGGGACGGGTCGGGCGCCACCCTGTCAGGGCAGGCGCCCCGATCGTGGTGTCGATCGTTCGTGTCGCCTGGTACACCTCGGCCAGCGCGGTGGCGACATCGCAGGCGGCGTAAAGGACTCCGATGGTGGTCGCTGCCGCGGCGGGGCCGGGGTGCGGGTCGTAGCGCATGGACGCGATCGGCCCGTAGGTGCGCAGAGTCCGCCAGGACACCACGTGTGGACCGGTGGTGCGGTGGATCCGCCACAGCACATCGTCGTAGGCCAGGATGTCCTCCGGATTCACGGTGAGCGGCGTCCGCGGTGCCCGCGGAGTCTTCGGGTGCCGACCGCTCACCAGGTGTCGAGGGATTCCAGGAGCGCGGCCACCGGTGCGGGGTCCGCCGCGGCAGCGAGATGCTCGAGCGGGGTCCGGTCGCCGAGGTCGGGTTGCGGGGTGTGCATGAGCGCGGCGACCGACACGGGGTTGGCGGTCGAGGGGATGGCCGCCACGACAGCGCTGAGTCCCGGCAAGACATCGTCACCGACGAACTGCCATCGTGGGATGCGGCGGTGCCCGTGCAGATCGAACGCCCACAGCGTGCGCGCGGTGAGCCGCCGGGACACCACCGACCTGTCGATGCCGAGCAGCGCCGCTGCCTCCTTGACGTCCAGCGAATCCGCGAGCGCCGTCACGGTGTGCCGCGCGATCTCCACCGCGCGAGCGCGGATCTCGGCCACCGGCGACCACTGGTCGAGGACTTCGCCGACGCCCTCGCCGGCGTGCGCGCGGAGGAACTCGATCTCTCCGGCCGACAACGTCTCCGACGCGGCGGGTACCGCGGTGAGTGCAGCGTCGAGTTCGCGAAGCATCTCACGGGCGGAGAGGTCGACGTGATGCTTGGCCAGCAGCGCGTCGAGCGAATCCACCCTCTCCACCGACCTCATATGCACATCCTAGCTCCCTTGTGCAGTGTTGTGCACGTTGGGTCGCCGGGCGCCTGATTCCGGCTTCCGGGCCACCAGGTCGCACGCTGCTGACAGCCCAGCCGCTGCGCATCGGTGCCGACTCCCCGTCGCAGGCGGCCGCAACGACCGCTCCGATCTACCTCGTCGGTGGTGACCCACGGCGTTCAGACCCAGGCGACGTGCGGATCCACACCGGCCGCCTCGGCGATAGCAAGCTTCACCCGCGCCCGTTGCTCGAGCGCAGCGTGGCCCATCTCGCCGGGTCGGCGCCCAGGTCGATGACGGACGCCGTTCCGTAGTTGTCGACCCCGCCGGTCAGGGTCCCACGCACAATCTGAGAGATCAGCGGTGTGCCGTGCGTTGCACAACACGCACCCCAACTATGACGCTAGCTAGCATAGCGACGTTAGCTATCGTCGCCGTGCGGCTACGGTCGCGGCCTTTTCGGCGCACGATCGATAGTGCCGCACCGGTCCGATCTGAGCCCTGTGCGCAGCCACCACCGCACATGATGGCGATCCGCGGCTGGCCATCTGGTCGCCGGCGAAAAGTGGACAACCGACCAGGCTCGGGCAGTTACGTCACCGTCATGAAATTGTGCCTGCTCTCCCCTGCCGGAAGAGACGCACGATATGGGTTCGCCAACCGTTCAGCCACGGAACGCACCCGCGTCGATACCCGCACTTGATGTGCCCCGCGGCACCGTCGAACGACTTGAGCCGCCGCGATGGCATTTGGCGGGACCCGCACTCGACTTTCGCGGCGCGATCGATCGCGGTTACCCGTCGGGATCGATCACCACCCATCTACTCGCCCGCTTCGGGATCGAGTAGCGGGGTATGTGCGCCTGCGGCGGGCTGCAGCTCGCCGGATACACGTTGCTGCATCGCGCGGGGGTGTTGTTCCTTCGCGGCGATGGCAGTCTCGACACGGCAGCGCAGGTTTTCGTCGTCCAGGCGTGGATTGTCGAACCCGGTCACCACCGCCAGCTCGGTTCCGATGCGGATGTGGGCAGACTTATTGACCACCGATCCGTCGACACGGCAAGCCAGGTCGCGCCCAGCGGCGATGACCTGAGCCATGGCGTCATCGCGATCGGACGCTTCCCCTGCGCGCACCGATGTCCGCTGCGTCTCCAGATCCAAAAACGACACGAACCACTCCACAACCGCTCCCTCATCCACTCTTCTCGAGTGAACTGTATGGGTCACCGGCCTCCAGAATGCAACGCAGCGCCCGCCCACCTGCAATGCGCAGATGATCGCCTGCGTTGTGATGATGGTGTTGCATCCGCATTGCGGTCCACACGCCCGATTGCCTGTTGCATCCGAATCGGGCGCCCGCGTTGCAAACCTCACACTGTCGGCGTTGCGTTTCCGCAACCAGGCGTTGCGTTGCCAACCTCATCTGGTAGGTCTGCAACGTCGGGCTGTGTTGCGGTCAGAGGCGCTGGCTGTTGCGGAGGTTCGGAATTTGCTGGGTGGGGCACGCCTCGTTCTGTTGGTCGGGTCGTCTCCCCGGTCGAGCCGAGGAGAGTACGAACTGGCCGTCGCCGCGTTGCCAGGGCGGGTGATCACGGTGCCCCGACCAATGTGTACTGCGGATCGAGCGTTGCCGCATTGCGTCCGTCCGCCATCTCCTCGAGCTCCGGCAACGGGGGCGTCCGAAACCCGGCGTCGACCGCGCGTTGCGCAACCTTGTCGAATCGGCGCATTGCGGTGCTTGCGGCCTTGGCCCGCGTGAGCGTGGCGATTTCCGCGTAACTGTGCTGTTCGATGATTCGCAGTCGGGCCGTCTCTTTCACTACAGGCTCGAAGTCGGCGCACGTGTCGATGAAGTCGAGGAGGTTCTCGATGGTCTGGGCCTCGTCCGGCAACACGAATGGCTCTTGCGAGTCCTCCTGCGCATTGCCGACCATCAGGGCATCGGCATTGCGCTTGTCCAGTGCGCTGGGCGCAACGTGCTCCTCGGTGAGGGTCGCAACGTCGGTGACGTCATCTGGGTTCGCCTCGGTTGGTTGCGCGGCATCCGCAACGCCAGTGTGATTCTCGGGTCCGGGCGCGGCGGCTTCACGGCTGTCGTCGGGTGCCGAGGAGTCGTCTGCCGTTGCAGCGTCGGCGAACTGCGCAACGGCCTGAGCAATGCGCGACGCAACGTTCGGGTCCTGTGCAACGTTGCGGTCCTGCGCAACGTTGCCGTCCTGCGCAACGGCCTGAGCAATGCGCGACGCAACGTTCGGGTCCTGTGCAACGTCGAAGTCGCGTGCAACATCGGGATCCGGCGCAATGCTCGGGGCAACGAGGGCCGCAATATGGCCGACGTTCCGTTCGGATGCCGGCATCGACTCAGCCGCCATCGTCGGGTAATCGGTCGTGATGTCCTCACCGTCCCGCTGTTCGCGGTCGCGGGTGTCTCGGACGACCGCGGTGTACTCGGTGTGGGCGGTGCCGATGGCTTTGATGAGGATTCCGACGCCGTGGGTGAAAGCCAAGACCAAAAGTGGCGGAATGACTGCAATGAGGGAGGCGCCGGTTGGAGTCAGTGGGGTGTATCCCAGGTCGATGCCCGCTGCAACTCTGCGCGCAGCTGCTTCCCCGGCGCGGTAGGCGTGGTAGGCGTTGCCGAAGACGCTGATGAAGACGACGACCACCGCGAGCCAGAGGAAGAAATGCTTCCCCGTTGCGCTGCCGTTGATTTTGCTTAGCGCAACGATGGCGATCGTTGCGCCGAGGATTGCGCCGTCAACGATGGCGGGGAAGATCCAGGTGAGGTAGTGCGGTATTCCGGCCTGCAATGCGAGGTCGCGTTGCACGGCGAATGAGAGTACGAACGCTCCGGTGGTGATGCCGACCGCAATAGCGATCGCAACGATTAGGGCGGCAATCAGGGCGCGGAGCTGGATTCGTGCTGCTCGGATACTAAGGTCGTTCATGATCGGGGTTTCCTTCCACGGGGTCCCGGTCCACGAGGCCCCCGCCGGCGCAATCGGCGGGGGCCTCCTTATGTTGGTGCGGCCAGTGCGTTGCGGTGGGCCTACCACGAGCGCCCACCTAACCCTGCTAGCTAGTGTCGCTATCGGTGCTAGCAGCCGTTTTTGGTCAGGTATTCGATGAGCGCGGCGTCGGTGACCGACGAGATGGTGATGCTCCGATCCCCGGTCTCGTAGCGCAGCTTGTCCACACCGCGCGTCAGGCGCGCCTTGGTCGAGGGCCGCAACCGCACGTTATGTTGTTCGCTGAGCTTCTCAACAGGCGATGCCGCCTCGGGCGCAGGAGACAAGACCGGCGAGATGGGCACGTCGGCGACAGACCTGATGGTCGATTCGGCCGGAAGTTGCGTCGGCTGCTCATCGACGGTGGCCGGGGTGGGGTCTTTGACGACCCGAGGGCGCTCAGGAAGATCTGCAGCGGGATGCGCCGGCCTGCGGATAGCGGGTTCACGTTGGACGCTCATACGGTCGCTCCTGCGGTCTTGATGGGTAGTTCGTTGAGAAGGTCGGTGTAGGCAAGCTGCAATGACAGCGATTTCCCGCCCGTGAACTTGTGGATCGGGGTACGCGCGCTGTGTGCGTCCTGCCGCGTGGCGTATTCCGGGATGGTGGTGCGCGCGACGAGGTCGCCGTAGACCTCGCGCAGTTCGCTCTCCCGGAATCGGTGTTCGCCTGTCCCCCGCTGTCGGCTGAGGACGATCTTGTCGATCGCCAGGTTCGGGTTGGGGCGTCGCTGGACGTTCTCGACGGTTTCGAAGAGCTTGGTGACGCCTTGAACGCTGTCGATGGTGGGCTCGGTCACTGCGATGACCCCGTCCACTGCACAGAAGACGGCGAAGAGGAGTTTGCCGAGCGACGGTGGGCAGTCGAAGAGGACTGCGTCGTAGGCGGAGAGGTCGAGGCCCTCGAAGGCGATGTCGAGGCGGAAGATGAGGTCGTTGGCCCCATCCGACTCGATGTTCGCGAGCGTCTGGTCGGCCGGGATCAGATCGACGCCGTCCCATGGGGTGGCAATGACCGCGTCGATCGCCGTGCCCGACTCGGTTCGGCTCATCAGGTCGTAGGTTGTCAGCATCTCGTCGGTGATGCTGACGCCCACGCCGTTGGTGGCGTTGCCCTGGGGGTCGACGTCGACAATGAGGACGTGTCCGCCGGCGTTGCTTATTGCGCTCGCGAGACCGAGGGTCGTGGCAGTCTTGCCCACTCCCCCCTTCTGATTGCAGATCGCGCATTTGCGTGTCATGACTTGGTTTCCGTTCCGTCGAGGCCAGGAGACTTCCAGATGCGCGCGATGAGCGTTAGTGCAACTCCGCACGCTCGCGTAGGGAGCATAGCCAGGCTTGGCTTCTGAGCTAGCTCGACACGCCGAGCAACGCTAGCGCTCTTTGCTAGGTGATCTAGCGTGCATAGCTTAAATAATTTCTCTAGCTTGGCTTTCGTAGCGATCGGCGCTGCTGACGCAGACATAGCTATGGCCTCTATAGTTGCGATCCTATCTACGGTCTCTGTAATCGCTTTGTTCGCAACAGTTGCTGCACTAGGTTTCATATCGACGTTAGATACGACTGCGGGTATAGCGATGGCAGCAACGATCTATAGTTGCACTTCTCTAGCAAGCATCGCGCTCGTAGTTCTGTTCGCACTCATAACTCTGCAAGCGACCCTACGACCCCTAGACTGCGTAGCCATCCTAGTAAGGATGGGCAGGATAGACAGGCGAGCCATCATAGACGTGCAAGCGTCTATAGAACGCGGCGCTACTGTAGCGCTCATACGACGTCTAGCTCAGGTAAATATCGTTGCTGACATCTCTCGGATAGCGCCGATTGCGAGACCTGCTGCACTACAACGATTAGCTGCGATCGTCTCGGTAGCAGAACTATCCGCGCTATGAAGGCTGGAGTTGCTACTCCAGATAGCCTGGATAGTTGCGCTTCCCTTCCTGCTACCAAAGTAGATCCCGTCGATGCTATCGGAGCTAGCTTAGATATTTCAGCAGGTCAGGGGGTTGTCACCACGACGATGCGCGAGGCACCGTCACGCGAAACGCATCCCTCGACCAGATCGCATCTACCTGGGCGCGGCGGAACCCAGCGAAACGGAGCAGGCCGGCTTCGAGTCTTCACAGCTCGACATGCCGCCCGAGCGGATCTGGCCCCGCATCAACCAAGCACCATTTTCGGCTAGCCGCACTACGCTAGCTAGCCTAGCGTACCTATCTCGGTGCGGGAGAAGTGCTACTTCCGCTGGGGCGTTAGCGCAACGGTCACTTAACCGCTAGCTACGCCTTCACTCCTAGCAGCCGTAGGTGAGCGAGCAATCAACTCTCGCATAGCGAGTCGAGATAGCTGGAATAGTGTTACTTTGCTACCTAGTTTCTCTAGCACCGATAGATAGCCCGACTAGCATCGCACCGTGGGGTTACGTCGCCTTCTCAACGAGCGCACATTCGCTGGGCAGCGCGTCGCAGGAAAACATTCCCCAGGACGTGTGAATCGGGTGTGCTCACAGCTGACGGTTCATCGCCGTAATCGGTGGGCGAGTTGTTCGGCGTTGAGTTGCCGAATCGCGTCGTCGACGGCGTGGCGGTCGGTGAGGTCGACGCCTCGCTCGGAAAGCGCTGCGACCAACTGTTTTCCGGGGCCCCACGCAGTTTCATCGCCGAACGCGTCATGGAGCTCCGAGTAAAAAGGTGTCGACAGCATCAACGACGAGACTGATCCACTGGCGGTCGATCCACTGTTGGGTCAACGCGAAGGTCAGCCATCGGCGCAACACGAATGGCAGTGCGTTGCGTTGGTCGGCGTCGAGGACTGCTTTGCGGGAAAGCAAACCTGTAAGCAGGAGCATCACCTCGCCCGGGCTCCAGCACAGCGGTCCGGCGCCGATGTAGCCTTCGCCGTAGTCCAGGAACAGCTCGGCCAGCGACCGGCTCACCTCGTCGTCGCTTCCGATGTCGGGGGTGAGGAAGTCCTCGACCAGTTGGCTGCGCCTTTGCTCGGGAAGTCCGGCTTGAAGCGGTAGGCGGGTCGGGGATGGTGACCGGGTGCGGTAAACGTGGTCTGAGTGTGTCGAGGACAGTCACCGAGGTCGGATTCCGGCTTGAACGGGAAAAGCACCAAACTTCGTGAGCTGTGTGCCGATCCGAACGCGACGACGATCGTGCTGGGCATCGGAACGGTTGGCCAGGTTCAGGTTCGGTTTAGGGAGGCGGTGTTGTCGGTGCCCTGTCGTACCCTGCTGATGTTTCAACGACGGCAAGGTGGCTGATGATCTGTGAGGGAGATTACCGACGTGATGACATCGCAGTGGGCCCGCCGGTACGCGCAGCGCAGTGCCCGTCGCCGTGTTGCCGCTGCCGATACCGCCGCGACGGACCGCCCATCGACGGCCACTGCGGTACTCGCGGACCGGACTGCCGACATCGCTGCACCGGATCCGTCTCGGACGGTGATCCGGGCGTTCGTGTACGTCCTCGACCCCACCCCGGTACAGGTCGAGGCGTTACGGTCGCATTGCGGGGCGCAGCGCTTCGCCTACAACTGGGCGCTGTCGCAGGTCAAGGCGAACCTCGACCAACGCGCTGCGGAATGGTCCTACGATGTTCCCGAGGCGGAGCTGACCCCGCCGATGTCGTGGTCCGCGTACAGCCTGCGCAAACTCTGGAACACCGTCAAGAACGCCGTCGCCGTCAACCCCGAGTCCGGGCAGCCGTGGTGGCCGGAGAACTCGAAAGAGGCATACAGTTCCGGGATCGCGAACTGCGCTGTCGCCCTGTCGAACTGGTCCGATGCCCGGTCCGGGAAACGCAAAGGCGCCACCGGATTCCCCCGCTTCAAAAGCAAACGGGCGGCGCTATCCTGCCGGTTCACGACGGGCAGTTTCGGGCTGGTCACCGACGGCGGGGACCGCCGTCATGTGCAGTTGCCGCGGATCGGGGCGATCCGAACGTGCGAATCGACCCGCAAACTGGCCCGCAAGACGATCGCCGGGTCGGCGCGGATCCGGTCGGCGACCCTGTCGTATCGACGCGGCTGGTGGCAGGTGTCGTTCTCCGTCGAAATCACTCTCCCCGCCAGAGCACTCCCCGCCGTCGCCGCTGGTCCTCGGTCGGTCGTGGGGGTGGATGTGGGCATCAAGCACCTCGCGGTCCTCTCGACCGGCGAGAAGATCGACAATCCGAAACACGCACGGAAGCAGGCGAAAAAACTTCGCCGGCTCGGGCGCCGCGCATCGCGGCGGGTCGGCCCGGATTCTCGCACCGGTCAACAACCCTCCCGGCGCTGGCTGCGCACCCAGGAACAGATCCGGGCGGTGCACACCCGCATCGCAGACAGTCGACGCGATCACCTGCACAAACTCACCACCCGACTGGTGCGGGACTTCGACACCGTCGTCGTCGAAGACCTCAACATCGCAGGGATGACCCGTTCCGGTGGCGCCTACAAACGGGGGTTAAACCGCGCCCTGCATGATGCGGCGCTCGCCGAGATCCGGCGACAACTGACCTACAAGACCGATTGGACCGGCACCGGACTGCATGTGGCAGACCGGTGGTATCCGTCGAGTAAGACCTGCTCGAACTGTCAGGTAGCGAAAATCAAACTGCCTTTGAATGTTCGGGTGTTCCTCTGCGATGCGTGCGGTTACCGCGCGGATCGTGATCACAACGCCGCCCTCAACCTCGCCGCCCTCGCGGCTGGTGAGGGTGGTGCGTCTTCGGCGAGTTGCGGACGAGACGTAAAAGAAGCCCGACAGAAACCAACCATAAGACCCGCCACTCGGCGGGCAGACGGTATCGCTGCGGGAACACCACCGAGTGGTGAACGTGGCCGGGGCAACCCGGCCACTCAGGCCGAGTGCACTACACAACACTCAGCGTGAACGGTCCGTCGTAGTCAATGAACAGGGGCGGTCGGAGTCCACGCCTCGACGGTGTGCCAGGCCGGCAGGGGGTTGGGTCTCGGCCAAGATGTGGAGGGTGTCGGTCAGCATGGAGGTGTCGGCCGCAGGTGCCACCCGCGCGAGCGCGTCGATCGCGGCAGTGAGTGCGGAGACGGTGTCGTGCATGCTCTGTCGGTGACCTGCATACACAGTTGATGCTCGGGCTCGCGTTCGGTCACCGCTGTCGACCACGCTTCGCCGAGCCAGCCGCTGGCCCAGGTCTCGGCGGTGAGCACATCGTCGATTTCGAGGAGTTGCCGGGCGTCGCGCAGCAGAAGATCGGCGGGGTGGAGTTGCCGGGGAGCACGGCGAACGGGTCGGCTTTTTGCCGCCCCTGCGGCGGCCTCGGCTCTTGGGCATATTCGCAGTCCACCACAGACACCAAGGTGCCATCACGACGCGCCGTCCGGTGAGATTCCGGCGACGTCCGTATCTGCCGTCACGTGACAGAAATCGTAGGTAGCCGGGGTATCAACGCTCACCTAACTACTCGGGGCCGCTCAAGACTCCTAGCAATGCTAGCTCGCATTGCTAGCAACGTCAGGTTGGGTTACGTAGTTTTCGGACAGCCAAGAGGGTTGGACCGCACCGCACTGGAGCGGTCCAACTTCGACAGCCAGGCACACGAAGGCCTTCTTGGAACTGCTGTTGGACAGGTGGTGCGTCACCGGAGCAGAGTCTGCCGATGATCGGGAATCATGTTGTGGCCCGGGTGGTGACGTTCTTGCGGGCCGGACCGCGAACCTCAACTGCGGTGTCCACGACTGCGCGTGCTTCATCGGATAGCGCGAGAATCGCGTGATCTCTAGCTTGGACCGTGGCCTCGTCGTAGGCGTGGACGACGACATTGTCGTCGGCCCACACAGTGGAGTGGTCGCATGCTCTGATGAATGCGTGATTGTGAGCTACAACCCTGCACCGGTCGAAGGCAGTAACTGTCGCGTGGGTGTAGGCCCAGACATGAACTTGCCCTGTGACTTCCACGGTCGTTGCGTCGGTGGCGACGATGTGCGCGGTCGCGGGTAGTGGTGAGTCGAGATGAATCCGTGCTTGCGATCCAGCGGTAAATCGTAGGGTCCACTCGTCGCCGGCCGATGCGAATGTTTTGTCGTCGAGTTCGATTAGCTGACCTGCAGTGTCAACTACGACTGTTTTGGCGCCGTTGCGGAGGCGTTCGCGGATCGAGTCTGCGTTGCGGCTGATGTGGGGAGGCGCCTGGACTCGGCTGACGTAGACCCGTGGGTGGCGGTGGGTCGATCGGGACGCGGTGTTCTTCTTACCCACGAGCGCACTCCGTTCTGTGCGAGTCGGCCACGATGATTCTCGCAGTATATGGCCGAGACTCTTTGATAAGTGGTACCTCGGTCGGCGCGGTGGTGATCGTCCGCGGTCGGTCCGACCAGCGTTGCCGTATGTGCAGGGTGCGCCAAGGATCGATGGGCATGGTCAGGCCGCCTGCTTTTGGGGTGCCAAGCTAGCGCGGATCTGTTCCATGAGAGCTTTCCGGTGCTCAGGCGAGGCCGCTGCGCGACGGGCACGTTCGCGTTCGGCGTCACGCTCAGCGCGGCGCTGTGCGCTGTGCGCAGCCTCTGCGGCGCGTCGCTCGCTCGGGGAGGGGCCCGACCAGTCGATTCTGGACAAACGCCAGGTCAGATATCCGATCGGCGAGCGAACCGTGTTCGGCCAGAGCTCACCTCGCGCGACGGTGTCAGCTGTCAAAGCTTGGGCGATATCCCGTCCTGTCCAGCGGGTGGTGTCGATTCCTGCGCGTTCGATGACGTCGCACACGGCTCCGATGTGGCCACTGGGTGCGATAACTGGAGCTGCGGCGACCAGCGTCGAGGCGGCTCGTTGCAGATTTATTGGGCGTGGGTTCGTCTGATTCGGGGATGAGGGTTGATTCTCGCGCGCGCATGCGCGTTTGGTGATTACTTCTTTACAAGAGATCCCCTTCGGGGAAAAACCACTCAAAGATAGGGGGTCACGGTCGGGGGCTTGGGGATTGGCATTCGAACCCGGCGTAGTGGTGTGGCGAACCAGCTTCGCCGCGCGGTGTGTCCTGCCCGGGGAGCTGCCGCGCTTCTTCAGCTTTGGGGGAGCGGGAGTGGCCGCGACGAGGTCAGGTGGGGAGGATAGAGCCCACACGCTGGCAGCGCGGTGCTGGCGCCCACCGTGGTGGACTTCTGCGGCTTGGAATTCACGCGTAGTCAGGGTGCGGCCCCGCACCAGCTCGAAGCCGAGGTGTAGTGCTTTCAGCACACGGCGACCTCGTTTGACCACCGATTCAGACACACCGGCTCGGGCGGCGAGGTTCTGGACTGTGGCAGTAACGCGGCGCCCAGTTTTCGAGTCGGCTGACGACGCGTGCGCGCCAGCGATGGCGACCATACTTTCGACGCCGATCCTGTGTCGGGCGGCTGCGGCGCGGCCGGCGGTGGTCTTGGTGACTGCGTACCGGACCTGTCGCATCCATCCGTCGCGGCTTGTCCAGATCGGGATGCTTGCTT
The DNA here is from genome assembly GCF_058628105.1 of Rhodococcus sp. G6(2025). Taxonomy (NCBI): domain Bacteria; kingdom Bacillati; phylum Actinomycetota; class Actinomycetes; order Mycobacteriales; family Nocardiaceae; genus Rhodococcus; species Rhodococcus sp. G6(2025). The sequence goes on along the minus strand of NZ_CP179752.1, from coordinate 54,125 downwards.
CTTGGCCGGTGCTGACGGGCAGCGTCCAGGATTTCCCGCGCTGATCGGTGTCCGTGTTGAGTCGTCGCAGCTCGTCAATCCACGGGGTCTGAAGTGGTTGCGTTGCTGGTTGCGTGGTTTGGGAAATCGGCGAGTTGTGTGATTTAGCCCACGACACGCCGAGATCGGAATGTTGAACCGTTGAGAGGTATTCAGGGTATGCGCTACCCTGAGACGTACCTACCACAGGTAAGTCCCTTCGGGGAATGCAGTACCGAGTCGAAGAGGCTGCTAACTTCTTCTACTCACCTCAGGGAATGACCGTCCTGCCAGACGATCGCCCTAGACGGGGAGGACCTGCCAGTCCTCCCATCGGGATTCATTGGATAAACCCACCCCCGCCGGGGGTCCCTTTGGCTTGTACCGCCGCTCTTGAATTAGCTATCGAGTTAGTTCCGATCCGCTATTCCTTAGGCACACCGCCCTCCTCAGTTAGAAGGGCCGATGCGCGCATAAGCAGCACCGGAAGTCGCAGCTCAGAACCCGCAGATTCCGTCGCGTAATGGGCGCCCTGGTAAGCCAACACAGGGGTAGTGGCGTCGCAGTGTTCTTGCGCGTGAGGGAGCGCCGTAGCCGGCATGTGGTCTCGTTGAGACAGACACGTTACGGAGTGGAAGTACGCAGGCAGGCCAGATTTACGGCCATGCGTTATCATCGAGTAAGCACCGCCTCTTCCTTCCGAGGTAGTGGTGGTCAGGGAGCTGGCAAGGTCCCGAAATTTCATAACCGGACAACCCCCGATGCCGCCAAGCCCTGGGGGTTGTTCGCTGTCTAGGTGTCGTTCATGCGCCCATCGCCAACTGCTCGATCTGGTGCAGCGATCCCGCAGCTTCGATTTCGAGTAGCCGAAGCTGTTCCGGTCGCAGTTTCTCGCTGATGTAATCCGGGATGTCCAGTCCGTGCGTGATGGCGAGGATAAGCACGGAATAGTCGCCAGCAGGGATGCCGAGTTCGGCTGCCCGACTCTCGTAAACCTTGTGGTGTCTGAGGGGTGCGCGAGTAGCGATCTGACCGCGGGGCCCCTTGTTGTGCTGTGCCATGAGGAAACCCTAGATCGAACCTGTAACCGATACGGGTAACCGGCGCTCTTCGGTGTGTCGCGTGTGACTGAAGTGGTCATCGAAGGGGACTGCCTTTCGTGAACGATTCGGCGTATTAGGACTGAACGGACTTGGCCGTGGGTTTCAGCGACACCGCTTCCAGTGAGGGCGCGACAAGATCGGGTGATCGGGACCGATTTGCCCTGTTCTGAAGCGCGCTGAATCTGTACTGCTACGCGGGATGTCGGCGGAGAAGTAGACGGGCGAGCGAAGCGACCTCACGGATCTGCTCAACGGAAGCCGTTTCAGGGTTCGTCACGACCAAGTCGATGACATCGGTGAGCTTCTCTCGGGCGCCCACACTCAGGGTCGGCGCCTCAGCCGAGATGACCAGAGGACATTCGGCGAGAAGTTGCTCGGATCTCCGGATTGAGCTGTCGCTGGCCGGTAGTTCGAGGGCATTCTTTGCGGGCGCGCCCAACAGGCGGAAACCAGTGAGGGCTCTCATGCCGCCCCGTTCCCGAAGTGCGCGGGCTGCCGCGCCGGAGCCGGAGTGGGGGCCGGGATTGGGGCAGGGGGCTTCTGCTTCTTCTTCGTCCTCCCTCGGGCAACTGCGAACGCATCGACCCCAGCGGCTTCGATCTCGCGGCCGGTGACGGTGAACAGCCGTCCGGCCATGATCTGCTCGCGAACTTTCACACCAGTAGCGAGCCTGTCCTCCAGTTGCGTCTCGCACTGCGCGAGCAGCGGGCACACCGAGCAGGCCGCCATCGCACGCTTCCACGCCGCGGCTGTTGTTCCGGTGACGGTCCAACCGGAACCCTTACCCGCGCACAGCCCCTGACCTGTGTGGGGCTGGGTCACGGGCGCCTTGCCGCGGGTCTCGAGTTCGGCGGCGATCCGCCGCGACGTCGGGCATAGACGCACCTGACTGGCGTAGACGAACCCGCACCGCCGGCACCGGCCCTCGCCGGTGTGTTCGCGCGCCATCGCGCGGAGTCGACCGGTCGTGTAGTGGCCCAGAGACCGGTCCTGGGACCGGAGGGCGCCCGTGGACAGTTCGCGCAGAGCGCCAGCGGCGGGCGGGCATAGTGGGCGGGCCGGGGTGTAGACGAATCCGCAGGCTGTGCAGGACGTGTGGTCGTGGTTAGGACGATGCTTGGCCAGGATCTCGCGGAGAGGGCCGTTGGTCACGCGATCGTGCCCGTCGACCTTCTCCCTACCAGCATGAGAACTTGCAGTCGCTAGGCGTAGAGCACCAGCGCCATCTAACGTGTTCATTTGCAGGCTCCGATCTGCATTCGAGGCCGCGGGCCGCTAACCCGCTGGTCTCATGGCTTGTCCGACTGCGCTAACAGTCGACTTGCTGTTCTGACGGTCCCCTAGCTGCGCTAACAGCTGGGGGACCGTTCACGTTTGACGAGAACTTCCCATCACCTCCGAATCTATACCTACTGATTTATAGGTACCGTTATGTGCGCATCGTAACGAGGGGATTGCACAGTGTCTAGTGATGACGACTATTCTGGTAAGGCTCAGTCTGTGAGCCGTCGAGTTATGCGCGGATTCCAGCCTGATCAACTGGAGAAAGCCCGCCGATCTGCTGGTGTATCGCAGCGCGAACTCGCGCGCGTGGCGCGACTCAATGCCGACACGATTCGGCGATGGGAGCTTGGCGACTCGTCGCCGCAGGTTGATTTGCTCGCCCGTGTCACCGCGGCGATTGGGGTACCCATTTCCGACCTCGTCAAGGTTCCGGAGGGTGACCGCTACCCTGGCGACTGGCGGATTCTGCGAGGGCTCACCCAGCCACAGCTCGGCGCCGCTGCCGGCGTCACCACCCAAATCGTTGGAAGTGTCGAACGAGGCGAGATTTCGCTGTCTGACAACGTGGCAAGGAAGCTCTCTGCAGCGCTTCAAATCCCTGAAAGCGAACTGCGGGCGAGCTACGAGCGGGTACGAACCCGCCCCGCTGGCACTCCCGCGTAGCCCTCGGGCGCCGCAGATGCGAAGGGAACGGTTCCAGTCGTACTGGACGTGGGTGTTGGCGACCGCGGTGGTGCAGTAAGCAAAATAGGTGTTCATTCGACCTTCTCGCGAGCATGACGAAAAGCCCCTTCGAGGAGGGGCTTTCTGCGTGCTGCGCGGGCAACGCGAAAAGGTCGCGCCGCAACCTCGGGTGAGGTGCGCTGACGTCGGCCGACCGGGCACGTGCCGGAGGGGGGGGCATCGCGCAGTCAGTCCGCTTGGCGAACTCTATGTCGAACCAACGTCGGAGGAGATATTACATAGCTTCCTCGGATTGGTGATCGCGCCACGCCGTGAGGATGTAGTTGCGATGCCAGGTGGCTTGGGCGACAGCGAGAGCCAAGAGACTTCCGGGTGCGACGAAGACACGCCAGTTGACCCAGGTGTCCGTGGACATGGTGTACGCGACGACGATATTGACGGCGCCGACCGCGACCAGTGCCACGAACCAACTCCAGCTCAGGAAGCGCCAGACAGCGTCCGGTGCGCTCACCCATCGTCCGATGATGACACGCACCGGATCACGCTTCGCGACCATCAACGACGTCAGGAAAGCGCCGGCGATTAGCCAGTACACCCCTGTGGGACGCCACTTTATGAAGGTCTCGTTGTGGAACAACAGAGTCGAACCGCCGAGGACGAGCACAAGGCATAGGCCGATCCACTGCAGTTTGTCGACCCGTTGGCGCCGGGCCAGCGTCACGCTGATCTCGCCGACGACGCCGGCCATGACCACGACCGTCGCCGCGAAGATTCCGGCGGTCTTGTAGGTAGCCATGAACGCAACAACCAACGCGGCGTTGTAAAACACTCTCCACACGAGCTCAGTCCTCCGAAAGATTGTCTCCGTCAGGAGGGTTCGTCAGGGATGGTTTCGATCTCGGGGGAGATCACCGCGACACCGATCGAGTCGCTGACGAGGGGATCGAGAAGGAAGCCCCGGAATTCGGCCTTCAGCCAGCCGCCACCGCCCCGTCGTGCCCGCACCGTGCCGGAGACCGGCCCCTTACGCACCTGCTGGACCCACTCGATGATCTTCGGCCAGTCTTCCTCATGGAGCGCGAAGGTCTGTCCGGTGCTCACGCCGTGTCCGAGACCGGGAACGTGCTCGGTCACCCACTTCAGCCAGTACGGGTACTGGTACGACAGATCCCCGACCGCGATGTACATCCCCGATGTCGATGCCAACATCGTCGACAACCACGCGTCGAGCATCGATTCGTGGACAAGAGCTTCGTCGGTGCCCGCATCCCAGCAGATCCCGCGCACACGTCTACCCGCCGGGCCCTCCACACACCGCTCGGCGTAGCGCAGCTCCCGGGTGACGTCGGTCTCAGCCCGGATGGTGAACGTGCCGTCGAACCTGTCCTTTACCTGGCAGTCTCGGATTTGGCGCACATGCCGCAACGTGTCGGACAGGCGGGCCGAACGGGTGTAGAGATCCGCAGGACCGAAAACCGATCGATCCTGATGCCGGGCGGACATCCCGATGAGCTCGATAGCTCCGGGGTCCAACTGCAGTTGCGGCGGGGGCGGGTTGTCCTCCGAGCTCAGAACCCACTCCCAGGCCCCGACATTGGGGCGATCCGGCGGGTTCTTCTTCGGGTCACCGGTCCAGACCTGAACTGCTACGACCACGCTCTTGTCGGGAGTCAAGATGGGGTGGGCTGCCCCGACCGGGCCCAGGGCGTCGGCGACCTTGCCCTCGAACGTCTCGATCTTGAGCTCGCGATCGGCGATGCACTTACGGATCAATCCCAGGACAGCGGTGCGGGCAGGTTCGCGAAAGACATTGCCGATCTTTCGCCAGTCGCGGTGTTTGGGGCCTTCAGCGACGACATGGTGCTCGTCGCCGGTGCCGACGAACACAGTCATCCATTCGCGGATCGGGTGGGTGGGTTCGGCGGGGGCGCGCACGAGGGCATCAGCTGTCATCGGTTTATCCGTTTCTCCCGTACTGGCTTTCGGCTGGTCAGGTCAGGTTTACTGGCATCTCAGTGGGGCCGTGAGTGCGCCACGTATGTCGCCGGTCGAGTGTTTCCCATGGCTTCACCAGGGACAGGCCCGGGTGGCGTTGGAACAGGCGGCGAGTAGCAGTGGCGAGCTGCATCACGGCGAGATCGGCGCCGAGACAGTAATGAGGTCCGCGGCCGAAGGCCAGGTCCGGGCGCTCGCCGCGGGCGGGGTCGTTGGTCGCCGCGCGCAGGGAGAGATACAGAGGACTGCCGGCGGGGATGCGAATGCCGCCGACGGTGATGTCGTCAATCGGGAATCGCCGTATCGCGTAGGACCCGGGCGCGGCGTCGAGGACAAGCTGCGTCACCCGGGCGCGCCAGAGCTGGTCGTCGGCGATTTCGACGAGTAGTTGGTCTCGATCGAGTCCGGCGAGAATGCCGATGGCGTTGGCGATCTGGTAGACGGAGTTCTCGAATCCGGCGAGAAACGTCAGGAACGCCAGGGAGATGAGTTCCTCTTCGGTCAGCCGGTCTTCGGCGTCGCGGGCGGTGATCCAATCAGTGATGACGTCGTCGCCGGGCGATTTCCGTTTGGCCGCGATCACACGCATGAGTACGAGAACGATCGTGGTCATGGCCGGGATGCGAGGGTCGTCCGCGGTGGGTTCGCCAGGATTCATTGCCATCACGGTCGCCGCGGCGGTACGGAACTCGTCGGCGTCCGTATCGGTCACGCCGAGCATCTCGGCGATGATGTCAGCAGGCAGGGGAGAGGCGTAGGCGGGAAAGAGGTCGACAACACCGGTTTCGTTCGGGTCGAGATCGTTCAGGAGTCCGTCGACACGGGCTGTCACCATCTGCCTCACCGCTCCGATTCGTCGCCGTGAGAACGCGGGCGCTGCCAGAGCGCGGACGCGCCGGTGATCATCGGGGACCATATTGAGCAGGTTGCGGGCCAGTGCCGGTGGTAGGGGAAGACCCGGGCTGCCTGATGGGCCGCCGGGCCGGACATTGACGATTCCGGGGTCAGCTAGCAGTCGAGAGACGTCGTCGTACCGGGTGATGATCCAGACGCGCAGTCCGTCGGCGTCGGTGGCCTCGACAACTGGGCCGACGGCGCGAAGGTGCGCATGCAAGCGATCGGCCTCCGCGACACTCAGGCCGGGCGCAAACGGATCGAGCACCAGGTTCCCTTCTGTGATGTGGCAAATACCTCAGGACGAAGATACCGGCTGACCGGGATTCTGCATCGCTCCGGCGGCTAGGGTGCGCTACGTGAGTGCTCAGGTCGACACCGTACTGGATGAAAACGTGCACAAGGCGGATGCCGCCGACCGTCGGGGGTGGAGGAGATCCGCAGCGGTCTGCACTCTCCTCGCGCTCGGCTCGTGCCTGCTCGCCGTCGCTGTCTTGGTTCCCACCTACGGTGCCGCCAGGTTGAAGGTCATCCCGCTCGATGTGCAATCGGCGACGGTGTCGGTTGCGGAGGACGCGGCGGTGCTCAAGGCCACCTCGGTGGCTATGAAGGGTCCGCTGACGACCGACCGGGGTGTCCCGCTGCGGATTCAGGTGTACGTGACGACAGAGGATCCAGTTTCGGCCGATTCGACAACTCTGCAGGCGGCGCAGAAGACGGTCCGGACCGACTGGGGCGAGGGGTTGGGCCTGGTCTCGGCAATGGTCGATCGCGTCACGATCGACCGACGATCGGGCATGCCGCTCGCCGAGCCCGTCCCGACCACTCAAGCCGAGCAGGGCAAGCCCCCGACGGAGACGCCTCGCGAGGGAATTCAGTACAAGTTTCCGTTCGACGTCGAGAAGGTCAGCTACCCGTACTACGACGGGACGGCACGGGAGACGCATCCGATCGAGTACGTAGACGACGATCGCGTGGTCGACGGCATGCGGCTGTATCACTTTCAGCAGACGATCGGCCCCGTGAACCTTGGGAAATCGATCGGCAGTGTCGCGACGACGACCTTGCCCGCTGAAAAGTGGGGGCTACCTGGTGCGGAGCCGATAACGATGGATCTGCATTACTCCACGACGCGCAATGTGTGGGTCGAGCCTGCTTCTGGTGCGATCGTTGCTGTGGAGGAGCAGCCGAGGCGATGGCTGGCGCGGTCGGTTGACGACCCGAATGCTGTGACCACGCTGGAAGCGCACACCCACTTCGACGACGAAACGATCAACGGCCTTGCCCAACAAGCGAAGGACGCCCGTACCGCGATCCTGTGGGGAACTCGCTATGGGCCGGCTCTCGGTGCCGTGGTCGGCATCGTGTTGGTGGGGACTGCAATCATCCTCGCGCGCCGCTGGTCACGAATGAATCCCAAAACTTCTGTCTAGCAGGTGAAGAAACAATCACCGGATTCCGAGAAGAGACCTGGCCCGGCACCCACCCCCGTTCACGACAAACGGCGGACAGGACGCCGGGCCAGGCCTCTTCATCTACTCCTCGCGACTGCGTCAGCAGCGGTGAACTGGAGAGAGATCAATGCCGTTGACTGGCGCAAACGACACGTCCCCATTCGTTGTTCTTGTTACTGCGAACCGCGCAGTTCGGCGTACGCGGCCTGGGCCTTGGGTAGGGCGGCGGCGTACTCGGTGGCGGCGGTCTCGCCCTTTTTGTAGAAATGCTCCTTCTCGTTGTAGCCGCGGGGGTCTGCGAGCTGGACGGCCAGGGCGTAGGCAGCCGGGTCGTCGGCGCTGACCGTGACGGTGGCGGCGTTGTCCATGAATGTGTTGGTGGCGGCGACGACTATCTCAGCGGAGTCGGCCGGAAGGTTGTACGCGAGCCGCCAGCCGAAGATGTCCCGGATGTCCGTTGCAGGCGGGGACATCCGCAGTCCGGATTGCCAGCCCGTCTCGGCTTCGCTGGAAACGAGAGCAGCGATCGCCTGTTCTCGTGTGCCGCCGCGTTCCTCCACTGTCTCGACGATCGCCCTCGATGAGTTGAGCAGCCGGTTGGCGATGAACCCGTCGGTGCCGAACACAGACACCGTCGTGGTCGCTATCGGTGCGCTGGTGGGGGCGGTGGTGGTCGACTCATCTCTGCTGCACGCGGTTAGGCCGACGGCGAGAACAGCGCTGATCAGTGCTGCGGCAACGGTTTTGCGGGTCACGGGCCCTCCGGGTCAGTAGCGTATGTCGTCGATGAGCCAATGGCCGCCCTCGCGGACGACCCGGACCCACACGGTGGTGTCGGGTTCGACCGTATCGGTGTTGCTGCCGGCGATCGCGGTCTGCTTGATGGTGGCCACGCGCTGGACGACGGTGTCGGTGTCCTCGGGGCAGCCGGAGCATCCGATACTGACGTCTGCAATGACCTTGGCGTGCTGCTGCGCCCACTCGTCCCACTGCACACCTGGCCCGCGCTCGGTGCGGGCGTCGATGATCATGCGGTCGGCGAGCTTGCCGGTCAGCCAGTTTCGGGCCCGCCTGTATGCGTCGTTCTGGTTGGTGTCGGTGGCCGGGTACCAGGTGAACGCCACGGTCAGGCCCTGTTGGGCGGCCCCTTCAGCGTCGCGGGAGGCAGTCGGCGGCTCGGTCGTATTGACATCGGCTGGCGGCGCGGCCGACGTGGTCGTGGGCGCGCGGGCGGTCGTCGACGCCGCCACGCTCGCCGAGTCCTCGCCATCGTTGGTTCGGGAGGGGTACATGTACGCCAGGAATCCGATGACAGCGACTACCAGAACCACGACGACGAGCCTTCGTGCCCTCACATCATCCTCTTTCCAATGACCGAATTTGGCCTTTTACCAGGATAAATGACACATCCTTCCTGCTCCGAATGGGTGGCTGTAGGTTCTCTTCCTTCTTTTCGGCCTGGTCGTGGCTGGCCTGCGCTGATGGTGTGGTTTCCCATGGGTTCTTCGCTCCAGGCTTCTCATCGTTTATTCGCCTTCTCGGCTTGCGCAGGCGCGGAGGCGCGGAGTCCGTCGGGACGAGCCGGTAGTTGCGGCGCAGGCCGAGTCCGCGTCAGTCCGGGGCTCCGGCGCGTCATGGCGAACGGGCCGCAGATACGCCCCCGGATTCTCACCGATCGTCCGGAAGCGAAAGACCGGCGAAAACTATGTGAGAACGGCGAAATGAATTTTGAGAACCTACAAGTGGCGGAGATGGCCCGTCCCTACAACACGCGGCGAGCCTTCATCCCTGCCTGGAGTGGAGCTTCTTTGACGACATCGCCCTGCGTGGGGGCGTGGATCATCTGGCCGGTGCCGAAGTAGACGCCCACATGTCCTGGCCCGTTCGGCCCCCAGCTGCCGAAGACCAGGTCGCCGGGCTTGGCCTGGTCGATCGGGATCTCGATGCCGACACCCCACTGTTGCTCGGAGGTGCGGGGGAGGGAGACCTTGCCTGCGCTAGCCGCGTGCACGGCGTACGAGGTCAGACCTGAGCAGTCGAACCCACCGCCGGAGGGTCCGCCGGTTCCGCCGCCGCCCCACACATACGGGGTGCCGAGGTATTCGCGAGCGGCCGTGACGACTTGGCTGCTGTCACCGGAAGTGTTCGGGATGAATCGACCGCGGGCGTTGGGATTGGTGAACCCTGTGCGGGCCTGCATGATCTTGGGGACGTAATTCTCGGTCTGGGCGAAGGGCGGGATACCGCCGTACTGCTGCACGGCGCCGGGACCGGCATTGTAGGCGGCAAGTGTCAGCTCGATGGGGTCGCCCTTGGCCTGGCCGCCGGCGATGTAGCCGGAAACGTCCTGGTACAGGGCACACATGAAGTGCGCCTGCGACATCACCGCGTCTCCGATGGAGTTCGGGTCGACCTTCCCGTCCTCGTCATAGTCCTTACCCCACGTTGCCCAGGTTCCGGGCATGAACTGTGCGGGGCCCAGCGCTCCGGTCGATGACACCGGAGCATCGGCGCCGTGCCGGAATCCGTTCTCCTGCTGTAGCTGAGCGGCGAGCAACGGAGCGTCGATCTCCGGGCAGACACTGCCGGCGCGACGTAGCCACGGCTCGAACTCGGCCGGCACGATCCCGAATGCCAGCTCGCCACCGCCGGCCATACCGAAACCCGAGCAGTCAGCCGTCGACCGGGATGCGGCCACGAGTTGAACGGGACTGTTACTGACGGTGTCGAGGTCGCCTCCGTCGGTGCCGTTCTGTTCGACGATGTCGGGCAGGACCGTGACGGGGTCGAGGGCTGTTCCGCCCTGCAGTCGACCGCCCTGCCAGTACTCGAAGTGCAGGTGCGGGCCCGTCGATCCGCCGGCGTTGCCGATATCGGCGATGTGTTCGCCAGCCTTGACCTGCTGGCCCGGTGCAACGTGAATTCCATTGGCGAACATGTGGCCGTAGACGGTGCTCACGGGCTTGCCATCAACGTTCGAGTCGATGACTACCCAGTTCTCGAACCCGACCCCGGGTCCTTCACCGGAGTCCCCAGCTTTGACGACGTTGCCGTCGAGCGCGGCGAGGATCTTTGTGCCGACCGGCCCGGCGAGGTCTACACCTTGATGCTGAGCTCCCCAGCGTTCACCGAATCCGGAGGTGAACGTGGTGGTCCCGGGTTCGACCGGCAGACGGATTGGTCCTGACACGGCCAGCGTCAGGTTCTCGGTGATCGACCCGACGCCGTCGGTGCTGTCGGATGTCACAGTCCGGCACGGATCTCTCGGGATGATCGGTGCGCCCAGCGAGCAGGCCGATGTCCCGATGACGATGCCGATGGCGCTAGTGAGCAGCAGCGCCGACCGTGCGCGGCGGATGTTCACCGTCCCCCCGGGATCGGTGTGTCGAGTTCCGGGATTGGAATCGGTCCGGGTACCGGCGTCGGGTCGTTGCCGCGGCTCGGGGCGGTTGCCGTTTCGTCGAGATCGACCGTCGGCTGCGGCGTCGTTGACGGGCTCGAGGTCGGTCTCGGCTGCGGCAGTGTGGTGTCGGTCGCGGTGGTGGTCGGTGTCGTCGACGTGCGCGGAGTGGGTGTGGTCGGCGGGGCGATGTTCTCGACCTCGGAGAGGTCGAGGGTCGGTAGGGGAGTGTCGACCACCCACCGCTTCTCACCGTTGGCCTCGTCGACGTCGATGGTGAGCGTGATCCGCAGGTCCCCGGCCTGCGTCGGAACGGTCACCCGCGCGGTTCGCGTGCCGTCGGGCCCGTCGGTGAGCGTGCTGACCGTGGGTCCGGTGATGACCACTGGGGTCCGTGGCCGGGCTGCTACGACGTATTCTCCCGGCTTGTCGGCGGTGTGTCGGCCGATGGTGCTGGCCCACAGCGAATCCGACGGTGTTGTATCGACGAAGGCGTGCGCGTACGCCATCGCGGTGGCAGGCGCGCTGGATGCGGCCCAGGCTGCGGTCTTGGCGGCGACCAGGGATTCGCTCACTTCGTCGAGGTCGTAACTGATTGTCTTCGTGGGCGTGACTGATTCGACGGTGGTGTCGGCCTGGTGGGCGACTGCCCGCGGCGGAGGGGTCTCTCCGAAGGCCGCGCCGGCGGCAAACAGCAGCGTGACTGTGCCGGCCACCGTGATCGCCAGGTGGGTGCGGGAGTAGAGCACCCATCGGCGAATCGGTGCGAGGACAGGGTTGGGTCCGGATGCCGACATCAGATGTACCGGTCCTCAGGTGTCGTGCGGGCTGGGGCGGCGGCGTTCCATACCTTCGCGTTCGGGGGCGCCTTCGCCGGTGAGTGGTGGGGCGTGGACGCGGTGGCGTGATGTGTCTCTCGCTGGCCGCGGGTGGGGGTGTAGACCTTCATCGGGGCGATGGCCGAGCGGTCGCCGCCGTCCCACCGTTGCCCGACGCTGGCGGTCAGCAGTTCCTTGCGGGCGCGGCGTTCCTGGACGAGGTTGTCGGCCTCTTTCTGGTCGAACCTTTTCCACGCCGCGGCGCCGGACCTGACTGCGCGGTCGGCGTCCTTGCTGTCGACCCCGCCCTTGCCGCGGGCGATGTCGCGGCTGGCCACGGCGGCGATCCCGGCGAGACGTGCATCGCGATCGGCCGCGGCGTCGGAGGCCTGGCCCAGGCGTGCGGCCTGGCCCAGCCCCTGCGCCTTCCGGGCATCGGCCCGTGACTGCGTGAGCGTCTGCTGGCGGCGGTTGCCCAGTGCGCGACCCTCGGGCCGAGTGACCGTGCTCGCCCCGTCGTCGTCCTCGTGTCCGTCGCGTCCACGGCGGGCAAAGCGTTCGGTGGCCTTTTCCGTGATCGCCTGCGCGGGCCCGCCGACCGCGAAGCTCGCAGCGTCGAATGCCTTGCGTTTGATGGACTTCTTGGCGTTTCGGGCTTTGCGGTTGACCATGCTCGCACTGTTTTGTGTGAAGGTCTGGCTCATCCGTTTGAACGGCCGCATGATCGCCCAGCACACGACGGTCAGCAGCACCATGAACCACAGTCGCCAGGACCCTTCGACGGCCCCGTTCGAGTTGACGTAGAGCTGGACCAGCGCCATCAGGTAGAGCGCGACGATCACCGAGCCGGCCACGCCCCACATGTAGGCCGAGGCGAGCATGCGCATCACCCGGGCCAGCCACCCGCCGTAGGCGATCGCGACCGGAATCCAGATCGGGGCGAACAGGACCGCGAACCGGATCGCCAGCAGTGCGGTCAGTTTCAGCAGGGACGCGCCGATCCACAGCAGCGAGGGCATGGCCAGCTTGATCATGCCCATGAAGCCGGTGGAGGTGCGGCCGGAGTCCTTGCCCTGGAACTGGTAGTAGGAGAGCTGGTAGTCGGTTTCGAGATCGGTGACGATCTCCCGGAACTGGTCGGCCTTCTCCTCGGCGAGCTGCGCTTGGGCCTTCGGATCGTCCTTGACCGCGTTCTGCTGGTCATAGGTGAACGCCAGTGAGTCTCGGAGCTTCACACCGAGGCCAGCTTTATCCTCCGGGTCGTAATTGGTACCGAACCATCCCTTGCGCCAGTCGGGAAGAAAAATCTGGTCGACCAGCACGTTTCGGGGGTCGGTGCTGCCGCCGGCGAGCGTGCCTCCGTCGTCGCCGAACTGCACCGCGAAAATCTGGTCCTGCGTCTCGGTGATCAGCGCCCCGAATGTCTCGTCGGCCACCTGGAGCGCCTTCTGCGGGGCCCCGACCATCAACGCGCCGAGCGCGAGCCCAGCGGCGGCGATCGCCGCGGTCTTCGTGACTCCGGCGGTGTCGGCTTTCAGGGCTTTCCACAGGATCATCGAGGCCACGACGACCAGGCCGATGCCGACCCATTGCCCGTAGAGGCCCCGCATGCCTTCGGTGATGGAGAAGATGATCTGGTCGAACTTCTCCAGCGCGGGCGTCACCCCGGCCGCGGTGGCGTGTTGGCCGGTCTTGGTCTGGTCGTCGAGCCAGAACGCGGCGGCCGCCATCGATTTGCCGATGGTCAAGAACGTGTTGCCCAGGGTGGTGTCGCCGACCGCACCCGGTGCCTTGACCAGGTCCGCGCCGCAGCCGAGGTCGTAGGTGTGCCACTTGAGCCCGGCCCACCCGTAGGTCTGATAGCCGGTGCCGCCGGTGGTCGGCCGGTCGGCGCTGGTCGAGTCGAAGGTGGTCTCGATGACTTCGTTCGGGAACTCCGGTGGCGGGACGTCCTGGCAGTCGAACCCGCCGGCCGCCGCGACAGCGCCACCGAGTCCGATCAGCGACACCGCGGCCAGCATCAGCACCACCAGAACACGCCCTACGAGCCCCGTACGCCACCCGAAACGGCGCGGGGAAGGGGAATGGCCGATCCGTGCGGCTTTGGGCCGCAGCGGGCTCATGTCGCACCCCCGATCGCCGCGCGGGTAGCTCGCGAGTCCAGGGCGTCGAACACGTGGGCCAGGTGCACGTAGTGCGTCCAGTCCGAACGGATCAGCTCGATGTCGTCGGCCATCTTCACGATGAACCGGCGGGCCTGGTCCAGGTGTTCGGTGTCGGTGTCCTCGTCGAGGGTGTCCTCCCCGCCGCCGCCGAGGCCGGCCAGTAGTGACTCGTAGCCCTCGCCGAGCGGAAGGTTCAGCAGCTTGAGCGCGCCCTCGATCGCGTGGGCGTTGCCGCCGAGGTCACCGATAATCACCTCGTACGTCAGCGCGGACTTGTCGTCGGTGCCGTCGACGCCGAGGTAGTCGTCTGGCAGTTGCGAGCAGACCAGCGCGCGAACCTTGTACTTGCGGCTGTCGCGGGCGATCCGCAGGTTCAGGGTGCGTCCGGCGCCGGTCTGCTCGAGGTATTTGTTCTCGTCGAGAAATAGCACCTTGCGTTCGTAACGCGGCAGCTCGTAGACGAGCCGGTTCGCCATCCACGCCGCCATATGCATCAGCGGGCCGGCCATCCGCTGCTGCGGGGTCCACTGCGCCGGGTCGGTGCCCTCGGGGGGTAGTTGCAGGCCCGGCATCGTCAGGACCGTCAGGCGCACGTTGCGGTCTACGTCCTCGCCGTCGCCGATCGTTCCCTCCTCCGGGAAGAGCACGCGAGCCTCGGAGAGCTGGGACATCATCGCCAGGTCCTGGTGGATGGACCGTGCGCAGGAAATCAGGTCAATGTTGCTCTCGTCCTTGCCTTCGCCGATCGCGGCGATGGCGGCGAGGACTTCGCTCAGGTTGTGGCGGCGGTCGCCGCCGACCATGTTCGCCGCGGTCTGTAGAACCGTCTCGGTCCATTGATGTTCGAGGCGCGAGGGTGTGAGCATCATCTTCAGCACCGACACCGCCACCGAGATCCGCTCCGCCTCCGCGGCTCGCAGATCCGCCTCGTACTGCGACTGCGCCGCGGCGACCGGATCGGCGTCGTCGGTGTAGTCGGGATTGGACGGGTCGTACTCCAGGTCGTCGGGGCGGGGGTCGACGATCACTCGGTAGGGGTTGAGTGAACCCGGACGAGAGGTGCGACCGGTCAGCGCCTGCACTTCGGCGATACCCCGGAACTCGGGTAGCTGCGCAAGCTTCTTCAGCGGCCCCGAGGGGTCGAGCACCACACCGCAGGCGCCCGCACGCACCGCCTGGTAGACGAGCATGCCGGCGAGGAATGTCTTACCCGAGCCGGGCACCGCGACGATCGGCGTCAGACCGGACTTGTGCTTCTTCTCGTGCGCGGCGAACAGATCCCATACCGCGGGCCGCGGAGCGATCGACGCGGTCTGCCCGACCACGACGCCGGTGCGGTCACCGATCCGGTCACCGACCGCGGCCATGCCAGCCGACAGCGCCTCGACGTTCATCCGCCGGCAGTGCGCGATGTTCGCCAGTGGCTCACCCGGGATGAACTCGCGCAGCAGCTGGTACTGGCCGTGCTCGGGTTCCAGGCGAATCCGCGGCGCGTACATCTCCTGCAACAACGCAACCTTCTCCTTCGCCTCCTCCGGCGACGAACCGACGACGAGGACGCGGTACCAGCCCTGGGTGCGTACCGATAGGCCCGAGTGGTCCTCCTCGATGTCGGAGATCACCCGTTGGGCGAGTGCGTGCTGTTCGGCCAGTTCCTGCGGCGGGACCTGGTCGTGTTCGACGGTGTAGTGGTCGAACTGGGCCTCGATCTTCGACGTCAACCGGCGCAGGCTACGCAGCGTCTGCCCCTTCGTCTTGAGCGAGATGCGCTCGGACCATTCGAGGGGTTCGCCTGACGGATCACCGATCACCTGCCACGGCAGCATCTTCTCCGGGATCGGCAGCGGTGCCATACGCCCGACTGTCAGAACGATCGCGTAGCCGGTGTAGTCCCTGCCGCCGACCTGCCCGCGCACCGTGGTGTAACCGTCGCCAGGAGTCAGCTCGAGATTGGTGAGGTCCTCGAGTGTGGCGACGTCGGATTCCTCCCAGTCGCCGGCACCGGAGATCACACCGTCCGCATCCAGCGGCAGCCCAAGCGTCGCAGAGCGCAGCAACAGGTAATCCATCTGGCCTGGAGTTGCAGGTTTAGCGTTCACACCCTGACCGGACAGGTGCCGCTCGATCGTGGAGAGGTGATCGGCGATCGCCTTCTGCTCGTTGAGAAATGCATCGCGCGCCCACTTGCGCCACAGCTGAGCGAACCTGCCCAGCAGTGGCCAGTCGACGACAGGAACCAGCCACTGCCCGACCGTGTCGAGCCCCTGCGCGAGCACCGAGCGCGGCGGCAGCTCCACGCCCCAATAGCGGCCCTTCTGCGTCGGGTTGCCCCACAACATCGCGTGCTGTTGCCCGCGCAGGTAATCCGCCCACGACAACGCACCCGGCACGTCCGGAATCGGATCGGCCCACCCGTCATGCGCCTGCGCCCACTGCCGCACCGGCCACGGCGTGCGCACCAACCGCCGGTGCAGCCCCGTCACACCGGCCTCGGCGAGGTTCGCCACAACCAAGCCCTCGTTCTGGATGTAGCGGCGCTGCTTGCCGACCGGACGCATGTTCCACGGCCCCGGCGACTGCACGAACCACGCCGTCGACTGCCGGCGCGTGCGAGTGACGTTGCCCTCCACCCCGACCAGCGCGAGACGCACCGCCTTGCGTTCGCGGTCCGCGCGCTTCTTCGCCGCCGCGGCCTGCCTGGTGAACTCCGCCTCCGGGTCGCCGCGGCGGCCGCGCTTCTTTCCGCGCCGCTTACCTTTCGCGGTGGGTTCTGGCTCCGCGTCAGGTGCGGGGGAGGGGACCGCGACCGGTGCGGGGGCTGCGATGTTGCTGTTCGGAGCCTGTGACCAAGCCAATTCCTGGGCCAGGGCCGGCGTGGCGGCCGATCGGTTCGCCGCCATCGCCGCCGCCCACGACGGTGGCAACGCACCGGGCGGAACGATGACCGGCTCGGGCTCGTCGAAGTTCGGATCGAACAGTGCGGCGATCTCGTTGTCGGGCTGCAAAGTCATCGGGAGGACTCACCTTCGATCGGCGTGACGGCATGCGCGCTGCCGGCAGCGCGGGAAATGGCGGGAATGCGGAGCACGACGGTCTGGCCGGGCTTCGGTGGGCGCGGTGCGTTCAGGTCGTTCCACGCAGCCCGGATCACCGCCCGGACCGGGCGGTCGGCGTTAACGAACTTCGTCACCCGCGCGGTGAGCACGACGGTGATGACCACCATCACGACGAGGGACTTGAAACCCAGCGGCACGTGCACGATGCCGCGGGCGATGACGAAGACGGTGACCATGAATGCGGCCCCGAGCCCGAGCGCCGCGTACCGAATCCGGACGGGCAGGGTGAACCCGGTTGGGCCGAGGTAGTGCTGATCCACCCGGTGCAGCAGGTCGTCGTTGTCGATCACAGTCGGCTCCCTTCGATCGTCGATTGGTGATCAGGCACGGCAGGTCAGACCACTCGGATGCCGAACAGGCCGAGAATCCAGTTGCCGATGCCGGTCGCGGCGCTCTCACTGCTCGCGAGGGAAAAGAACGCGATACCGACCAGCGACAGACCGCCTACGGTGAAGACCTTCGACAGGTTGCCGCGCAGGCCGCCGAGGAGGACGACGCACGCGATCAGGGCGAGGATCGTGAAGATGATGTTGTCGCCGATCCACGCGCGCAGGCCGCCAGTGGTGACTTCGGTGTTCTGGGCGAGTACGTCGACGCTTCCGGGCGGGGTGGTCGCCAGGTCGACGACTGCGGACGTGAGGGACATGAGCACACTCCATCGCTGAGTTCGGTAGGTGCATCTGAATGTGGATGCGCACGACCGTAAGTCGATTTCGCTCTTCATCTCAACGGGGTGCCCGCGCCGGGATCGGGTCATCGGTGCAGGTGAACGGGGGCGGTGCGGCATCGGGAATGTCGTTTCCAGCGATGGGTGCGAAGCGGCGGCGCGGCGCGGCCCGTGCGATCTCGATGGGCAGCCGGCAATCAGGCTGCGCGTGAGGGGATTCCCCGCGGTGATTCGAACGATGGGGGCGGCCCGTGTGTCGTCGCGGTGATCAGACCCTATGGGGCGCAGGGGTTGGAGGCTCGCGTATAGGAGTGCGATGGAGCGTCGAGGCTATGGGTACACACACGGGCTCTGTGGGCGTCAGGTCGGGCGGTGTGCGCACCCGGTGCAGACGGCGGGTCCAAAGGCCGCGCCCAGAAGGGCTGTCGCGGCAGGTGCGCAGCGAGCGGATCAAGCACCCAGTGAGCCGGTGCGTGGAGACAGCGCTCAGATGCGCGGTGAAAACGGCGCCGGATTCGGCGATGGATTTCGGCGGTGGATTCGAGCGCTCGAAAAAGCGCCTCCCAGGCCCACCCCCTCCGGGGGCCACTCCCCCCCGGCGTTCCTTGGGGGGGAGTGTAATCCAGAATTGCGCTCAGCGCCAACGCTATTCGGAACGCCCACGTAGAACGCTATGAGCAGTGCTCGAACCAGTGCCGCGGCGAGCAGTCACCGCCGTGCATGTCCACGCCTTCCGCAGCGCTCACAACACCACTCGGTCGATCGGGCACACCCGCTCGCAGATGCGCGTGGCGAAGCACTCGAAAAAGCACTCGCGCGAGCGCTGAATCCCGCGCCTCACACTGCCCCGTGAAGCACTCGGTGAACGCCCCCGCAGAGCGCTCGAACGAGCGTGCCGAACAGCGGTCGACAGAGTCCCCCGGCGCAGCGGTCGACATACCGATGCAACCACCGCACACACAGGCGGTGAACAGAGCACCCGTCAAGGGCGCGAGTCGAACGCGTTGAGGGTTCGGCAATCCGGCCTGGAGATCCTGCGCGAGAGCGGTGTTCACCGCACCGCCGGTGTGCGTCACACGAGGGGGACACCCCGTTGAGGAAAATCGCGGGTTTCTGTCACTGTGCTCAAAGACGCCCCCTGGACGGCGTTCAGGATCGAAACGATCGAAAGGCACAGGCGGTGAGCGGAAATCACGACCCACTCAAGGACTGGTTGGTCGCGACGTGGCGCGATATCTTCGGCGATTCCGGCGGCGGTCGCGGCAATCAGGTCGGCGAGGACGGCCAGCCGACGCGCATCCGCCGTTTTTCCCCGCTCTCGCCGATCGTCGTCGTCGCCGCGGGCGTTGCTGTGTACTCCCCGCGCCTGATGTCGGCGGCCGCCGGCAACGAGACGGTCGTCGAGGTACTGACGAAGCTGCACGGCTACCGGGTGCTGCTCGTCGCCGCCGCTGCCCTGCTCGTCATCGTCGACGTCCTGCGCCACCGCATGCGCAGGTGGTCGCAGATGCTCGAATCGGTGGTCCGGCAGGGCACCGGACACCTGCCGAAGAAGATCGCCGTCTCGTTCCCGCCCGGGTGGCATGTGATCCGCCGCGTGACGATCAAATTGCACCGCGGCACCGTCATTCGGCCCAAGCAGTTCGAGGAGGTCTCCCGCGCGATCGCGGCCGCGTTCCCCGGCAGTGACAAGTGGGAGGTCAAGGTCCGCCACGAGGCCCACCACGACCGCATCATCATCGCCCGTAAGACCATCACCCCGGACACCCGCTCCGACCGCCAGAAGGTCCTCCAGAGCGCGCTCGACGACGCCTCGATCTTCAAAGACCCGAAGGTCACCATAGAGACTGTCGACGAGGCCGGCGTCGAGACCGGCTACCGGATTGCGTTCGAGAAGTCGATGAACGCAGGCGCCAAAGGCTTCCAGCTCAAGGTCGAAGAAGCCCTCGCCTCCCTGGCAGGGCAGCACGAGTCCGGCCGCAACTGGACCACCGACTGGTACCCCGACAAGGGCCACCTGGTGATGCGTCTGGTCACCGCGATGCCCTCGCGCGTCGACCACCCGCTCGAATTGGTCGACGAGAACCTGCGGCACCTGCCGTATGCGACCGGTGCCGCGGACCGAATCATGTACTGGGACGTCTCCACCAGCTCCAACAAGCCGCACTGCCTGATCGTCGGCCCGACCGGTGGCGGCAAGACGTCGGTGATCCGTACCCTGCTGACCGAGGCCGCCCGCCGCGGAGTTCCGTTCGTCGGCGTCGATCCGAAGATGATCGAACTCGACGGCCTCGAGGGCTACCCCGGCTGCGGCGCGATCATCTACGACGCACTGCGCGCAGCGATGTTCGTGCGCGCACTGCACACCGAGATGATGGCCCGCAACGCCTACATCCACCAGATGAAGATCGAGGGCTCGCAGCTGCCGCTGATGATCGCGGTCCTCGACGAGTTCTTCATCCTTTCCGGCAAGTGGCAGCGCCTGGCCAAGACCGGTGACGACGAGACCCGCGAACAGCTCAAGGAACTCGACCCGCTCGGGGCGTGGGCCGACCTCGCTGTTCTTGCGCGTTCGGCCGGTATCCGGCTGCTGCTCGGGGTGCAGCGCCCCGACGCCAGCCTGTTCGGTGGCGCCTCCGGTAACGCGCGCGACAACTTCGGTACCCGCATCAGCCTCGGCAACCTGTCGCAGGACGGTGCGCTGATGATGTGGGGCGACTCGACCGTCGGCCGTGAGGTCGACACCTCCGTCAAGGGCCGCGGCATCGCGCTCGGCGACGACGGCAACCCGGTCGACGCACAGATGTGGTGGACCCCCAACGTGGACCGCCACCCCAACAAGTGGACCCAGCTCGCCGAGAGCGAGAAGGCGATCATCGACGGCCTCAAACCCACCGAGGCCCCGCAGTTCACCTGCTACTCGCAGGAGCTGGCCTCGTTCATCGAAACCGAACGCGCCCTGGCCACGCGGGCACGCAGGCACGGCCGTGCTCCCGAGCCGATCGTCATCGGCGCGACCGCCACCAACGACGGCACGTCCGCCGAGTCGTCGACTGTGGACGCCGCGCCCACCGGCGACGACGACTTCTCGGACGTCATTCCGGCCTCTGCAGTAGTGGCCGGCCAGACCGTCCTCGTCGACGACGACAACGGCGGACTCGTCCCCGTCACCGTCGACTCGGTCGACGTCCGCCGCGGCGCCAAGGGCGATGTCGTCGAGACCGTCCTGACCGTAGGTACCGGACGTGTGAAGACCCGCATCACCTTCGACGCCACCGGCGTCGTCGTCCTCCCCGAACCCGACCTCGTAGGAGCGCCTGCATGACCACCGCGAACCCACCTGAAGTGACCGACATGCATCTGCCCTACGCGAGGGCCGCTAGTGGTGAAACCCTGTCCTGGAACATCTCCTCCCACGCAGCCGGACCGCACTGCCTGATCGTCGGCCCGACCGGTGGCGGCAAGACCACGGCCATCCGTACCCTGCTGACCGAGGCCGCCCGCCGCGGCATTCCCTTCGTCGGCATCGACCCGAAGACGATCGAATTCGACGGCCTCGAAACCGAACCGAACTGCGTCACGATCATCGGCGATGCACTGCGCGCCGCAGAGTTCATCCGAGCACTGCACCGCGAGATGCACGCGCGGCTGGCATGGGTTCAGGAGAACCGGGCACAACCGACAGACCTTCAGCGGCTCATAGTCGCGGTCGACGAGTTCTTCATCCTGTCCGGCAAGTGGCAGCGCCTGGCCAAGACCGGTGACGACGAGACCCGCGAACAGCTCAAAGAACTCGACCCGCTCGGCGCGTGGGCCGACCTCGCTGTTCTCGCCCGTTCGGCCGGTATCCGGCTGCTGCTCGGGGTGCAGCGCCCCGACGCCAGCCTGTTCGGTGGCGCCTCCGGTAACACGCGCGACAACTTCGGTACCCGCATCAGCCTCGGCAACCTGTCGCAGGACGGTGCGCTGATGATGTGGGGCGACTCGACCGTCGGCCGTGAGGTCGACACCTCCGTCAAGGGCCGCGGCATCGCGCTCGGCGACGACGATCGGCCCACCGCCATGCAGATCCGAACCCCTGAGGCCCCGCAGAAACAACCTTTACGCCGATGACCTGGTACTCGCGGGAACTCCCGAATTTCCTCGACAACGCCTTCCAGGGCGACTGACCTCAGCTCCACCAACACCACCACCGAAGGGAACACCCATGAGCCGCCGTATCTCCCAGTCGATCACCCCGACGACCGAGGACGTGGCCGCGCTGCGCGGACCGTTCGTCGCCAAGGGTGCGAACGACCCTGTCATCAAATCGCTGCGCGAGTACTTCAAGAGCTCGGTCCCAGCATGGCTGGCCAAGCTCAGTGAGGAGCAGGAGCTGACCCGCGAGCGGCTCGCAGAGATCCGGGACGCCTCGTCCAAGCGTCGCGTCGTCATCGAAGCGCTGCCCGAGGGAAGCGCCCGTGACAAGGCCCTCGCCGAGCTGGAAACGGCCGAGGCCGTCGTCGACGACATGGACACGGCACTGTCCGGCGCCAGTGCCTTCGGGGGCAGCTGACGATGACGCCGCCGACCGTTGATGTCGAGATCACCTCCACGACCACTGCCCGCGCCACCCTGGCGGACGCCGACGTGCCTCCGATGAATCTGGAGGCGAACGAGAGCAAAACCCTCTCCACTGTTGTGCACGAGTTCCTGCACACCATGGCGCAGACCCAGGGCGCTGACGTCGAGGTCGTCTACCGGACGGCAAAGGACACTCGGTTCCTGACCGTCGGCCCGGACGGGAAGACGGAAGAACGCGCCCCGAGCATGCCCCTGCCGACCGTCACGCAGACCGGGCCCGAACCGGTGGCGACGGAGCCTGTCGCCACGCCGCCGGGCGGACCGGTGGTCGTGGCGGCCGAACAGATCGCCTACGAGGCGGCCCCGCCGCACTTCGGTGTCTCCACACCTTCCCTAGTGGGGCAGCGGCCGACCGAGCCGATCACAGGCCCAATCGCGGGCCCGTTGGACGTGCTCCCGCAGCTGTCCGCGCCGCGCGCGAACCCTGCGGCGAGCGACCCTGCTCGGCTCGGTGTGCGTGGCCGACTCAACGCCATACTCGGACTCGAGCTCGCACCGAAGACGGACTCGATCGAGAGGCGACTGCGCGATTCGCAGACAACGATCGCCCGCCCGCTCCCCGAGGACGCAGTGATCACCATCGCCAACCTCAAGGGCGGCGTCGGCAAGACCCCGATGTCGATCAGCCTGGCCGAGACGCTGGCCGAGCACCGAGGCCCCGCCACCGTCACGTGCATGGACCTCGGCGAAGTCGGCGGCAGCTTCGCTGATCGCGTGGCCGTTCCTCCAGCCGCGGGCAAGGACGTGGTCGGCCTGCTGGCCGCGATCGACCCGGCGGCCGCCGACGTCCGGCCGTCGACGCTTGCCCGCTACCTGACGCGTCAGCCGTCCGGCTCCGACATCATCGCCGAGCGGGACGGGGCCGACTCGCCCCTGAGCTACGACGACGCCGCAGCGCTCGGGGCGATCCTCGGCCGTCACCGCGACGTCCTGGTCGCTGACACCGGAAATTCCAGCCATGCCGGGAGTTGGCGCTGGGCGATCACGGCCGCGCACGCGGTGATACTCCCGGTTCCGCTGCGCCGCGACGCCGCCGCGGCCGCCCAGCGCACCCTCGCCACGATCGCAGCAGTCCGGCCCGACGTTTTCGCCCGCACCGTCGTTGTCATCACCGCCGGGCCCGGGGACGTTCCGATGGTCGAGATCGAGGTTGTCAACGCGCTCCCCGCGCTGAGGGTGTGCCGGATGCCGTTCGAGCCGTTGTTCGCCTCCGGCGAACGCATTGCGCTCAGCCAGTTGCGGCGGGAGACGCAGGACGCGTTGACCGTGCTCGCGGCCACCGTTGTCGACCTGATGGCGGGCGCCGTGGGCTGATGCGCTGGCCCGGCCAGCCAGGTCGGGCGTGACCGTCCTACCTCCGATCCTTCCCATTCCATGAAGATTCGGCCCCTCCCAAAAGGGGCGAACCCAGATGAAAGGCGATGCTCGATGAGCAACGACATCAACACCGATAACCGGGCTGCTCGCCGCGCCCGAGGCCGGCACCGCCGCCGCAGCGCCACCCAGGCTGCCACCGCGCTGGCAGTGATCACCGCTGCCCTGGCCTCCGGCATTGCCCTGTCCCCGTCCGCGTTCGCCGACCCGATCCAGGGCGGTGTCACGGGCGGCGAGACCCAGGAAGGTGTCACCGGCGGCGACACCCCCAGCGGAACCACCACCCCCACACCAACACCCGAGCCCGCATACGTGCCCGAGACCCCGGCGGAACCGGTGTACTGGGTCGAGCCGCCCGCCGAGTACCAGAACATCGAGTACCAGCCGCTCCCGAACTACGACTACGACACCAATGCGTATGTCGAGCCAGAGAACTACAACCTCGCGCCGGTGCAGCTCGACCAGCTGCACCTGCCGACCGCGGTGGAGCCGACCGCACCGTTCATCGCGCCCCGAGACACCCTTCGTCTGGGTGAGCTGCACATCAAGCAGCCGAACTGGATCAGCGACCTGGACAGGGACCGCACCAACAACACGATGTCGGTTGTCCAGGCAGGGGTCTCGACCGGTTGGCGGTCGATCGGCGTGGAAACGAACCGGGCCGACCGGATCGCCGCCGCACAAGTCGGTGCCGGCGCACTGGGAGTGGTCACCGGTGCTGCTGCCGCCGGTGTTCCTGCCGCCATCGCCGGCGGGGCCGCTGTCGGCACCGTCGCAGGACTCGTGGGCGCTACCGCGGGCAACGCGTTCATCCCCGGCATCGGCTGGGCACCGGTCGGGGCCATCGCGACCGGCGCCGGTGCTGCAGCCGGGGCCGCGACATTCGGGCTTCCCGCGGCAGCGCTCGGCGCGGTCGTCGGCGGCGCGGTCGCGGTCGCTGCGGTGACCCCGATCGCCGCCGGGGACAAGGGCGAACCGAAGGAGATCGAGCTCCCGGACATCGATCAGCCGGCCGTGACGACGCAGACCGAGACCGTGCTCACCGACTGGGAGAACTCCGGCCCGGTCGGGCAGGCCGCCGCCGACGCCGTACAGGACACAGCCCACGCTGCGCCCGCGATCGACCAGCAGGCCCGCGACTTCGTCGCTTCCCAGCCCGGCGGCGAACAGATCATCGACCAGGTCGATGGCGCCCTGAACACGTTCTTCACCGACGCCACCGCCGGCCTGGCCGGAAACCTGCTCTCGAACGCCATCGGCGGCGGCATTCCGGCCGCCAACTGACACCGAAGAAGGCGGGGGCACACCATGAAAAAGCCGACCCTGAGCCGAAAGCCGTCGCGGCATCCCGCCGTGATCGACCTCCTCGACGGCTCACCCACCGCCGGCAACCCGCCGGGCGCCCGCACCACGGCGCCCGGCGGCCCGGCCACACCACCGCCCCCACCCCGGTCACCGCTACCGCCGGCCCGCGGCGGCCGCGGGCCGGGAAAGAAAACGGTGGCCGCCGTCGCGGCGGCCGCCGTCGCCGTGACCGCCGTCGCCGTGACCGCCGGGGTGGCCATCAGCCAGCTGCGCAACGGAGACAGTGAAACCGCGTCTACCGCGGCCACAACCAGCGCCACCGCAGCGGCCGAGGAGAACGGGCTGCCCATCCTCAACCTGCCCGACCCCGAACAGGTCGAACAGACATCCGCGTCGGACGGGGACTGCCGGGCCGACCGCGGTGACCAGAAGAGCGGCGCGGGCGTGATCGCAGCGTTCAACCACGCCTACTACAGCCTGCGCAACGGCGAAGCCGCCCGCGGCCTCGCCACCCCCACCTCCTCGGTGCTGCCAGGTCCCGAGCTGCAGAAGGTCATCGACGCGGTCCCGATCGGCACCAACTATTGCCTCCGCACCGTCGAACTGTCCGACGGGGTCTACCTCGTCGATTTATCCGTGATGCAACCCGCCCAGCCGGTCAAACGCGGCACCCAGACCGTCACCACCCAACAGGTCGACGGGCGCTGGTACGTCGATGTCTTCACCTGAGTCACTAGCCCGGAGGGAGTGCTCGCTGCCGCCAACGAACCCGACCGAACGGGGACGTAGTCCGGGCGGAGCGCTCGACCACCGGCCACGGTTCAGACCTACGGCCAAGGTTGTCCGCCAGCCGATCTCACGAAAGGAACGCATGAACAGCTTCTCGATCCTGCCAGGTCACCCATCATCGCCGGTGATCCTGCACGTACCGCACGCCTCACGCACGATTCCCCCGCAAATCCGCGCACAGCTGCTGCTCGACGACGCGGCACTCGAAGCCGAACTGGACGAGGCCACCGATACCGACACCGACCTGATCGCCACACTCGGCGCCGACCACGCCCGCACCCATCCGTGGATCGTGAAGAACACCTTGTCCCGACTGGTCGTCGACCCCGAACGGTTCCCCGACGCCTCCGAACCGGCCGCTGCCTTTGGCCGTGGTGCCGTCTACACCCGCACCTGCGACGGCAGACCCTTGAGGGACGAACCATTCGCCGACACTGAGACACTCCTCGACGAGTACTTCCGTCCGTACGCCCGCGCTGTCGCCGAGCTTGTCACCGACCGCATCGTCGCATGCGGACGAGCAGTGATCATCGACGTGCACTCCTACCCCGAACGCCCGTCTGGATTCGAGAACCCGGCCGCGGTGCGACCAGCGCTGTGCATCGGCACGGATCCCCTTCACACACCGGACTGGTTGACGAGCGCAACGCGCCGGGCCTTCCTGCCACTTGGGGAGATCGCTGAGAACACGCCCTACACCGGGTGTTACGTGCCGCTCGACCGTTACGGCCGCGACGAATGCGTATCCGCCGTGATGATCGAGCTGCGCCGCGACACCTACCTGCCCGTTGATGGTCGCCCCGGCAAACACGCGGTCGCACAGCTCGGCACGTACCTTGCCGCACTCATCGACACCGCAACCGAGGTCGGCGCCGATGTGTAAACCCAAGCCCGGACCACGCTGCACCCCGCACATGCGCAACCGTCTCACCCGCGCCGCTGCGCGGCTGACCGAAGCCCGCCGCGACCTCGACGCCCAACCCCACGCCGTCCACCTCCAGCAACGGCTCATCAAGGCCGAATCCAACCACGCCGAAATCCAAGCCCTCTACGACGCCACACCCGGTGGCCAACAAGACCTGCGGTCGGCGATCAAGAGCGAAGCCGGACCCGCACGAAGCGACCTCGAGCGCCGCTTGGCTGCAGGTGACAGACTGCGTGCGAACCAAATCGAAGCACTGAGCCGCGCCCGAAACACTGGGGAAGATGTTCGAACCGAAGGAGCTGACAGCAATGAATCACGAGCAGATGACGCAGGAGCGCAGGGAGGCGTTCTGGAGGAAGTACCGGTGGACGCCCGATCTGCCGCCGGAGCAGCGCAAGGCGATCGAGCAGGTCTGGACGGACGAGAAGATCGAGGAAGCCGAAGCACTCGGCTTCTGATTGGTGGCCGCCGAGTCGACCCGCTCGCCGCATACAACCGGCCTGACTCCGAACGAGCCGACTTCGCGGCGCGTGGGCTCTCGAGCCCGACGCTGTACGAGCTACCGCCGTCGGATGCGGATCTGTACCGCACCCAAATGCTGGAACTGACCAGAAACAACCGCTACGCATCCTCGGTCTACGTCTATGACGAGAATGAATACGCCGATATGCGGATGCTCGTCACCGAGGATGGAAAAGCTGGGATCGCTCTGAAGGACGATGAAGTGGTCTCCGTGTTCTCCCACAACGACGGCGCCCATCCCAACGCCGCTTCCTCGATGCTGCGCCAGGCCACCGTCCTCGGAGGACGACGCCTCGACTGCTTCGACACGGTTCTACCGAACATCTATGCCGACGCCGGATTCGTCCCCGTCGCCCGTCTGGCATGGAACGACGACTACGCCCCCGCCGGCTGGGACTATGACACCTACAGCCGCTACAACAACGGACGGCCCGACGTGGTGTTCATGGCCCACGATCCAGCAGCGGTCGGCTCACTGTATGACCGGGCGGCCGGGGAGTACGTCAGCGACTACGACGACGGTATCGCTGCGGCGAAGACCTACCGAACCACAACGGCGGAGATGTAGCGGCTGGCGCGGCGTCGTCAGTGAGATACCACCCGGGGGACGGGCAGGACGGGATCGGCACCTTTGTCGAGGTCATCGGCCCGGTGGGCACGCATGGTCGTCTGCGGGTGCGACCTGGCCGACCGGGCTCCCGCACCGGTGAGGTGTGCTGCGGTTCAATGGGCGGCATGAGCTTGCCCGCGGTAGAACGGCTGTGGCAGACGTTGTCGGAGAACGAGATGGCGTTGGTGTGTGTCCGCGGTCCTGCGGTTCGGTTCGAGGACTTGACCGCCGATGACGACGACGGGCGGCAGGAGCTGAATTGGATGGCCCGGGAGGTCGGTGAGATCACCGAGCAGTACCGCCACGGCATCGACTGCTGTGCGCAGGCGCCATGACCACCTCGGAGCGGACCCTTAACCGGGAGGTGGTGTGGACCGCGCGCATACCGTCGCCGAGGGCGTCCCGGACACCAGCGCATGGATTTCCGGTCAGATGCGCACGCCGCGACCACGGGTCCGCGCCTGTCTCGGCTGCACCAAGACTGCCGGCGATGGGGGACCGTCACCGATGTGGTCGGGGTGGGTGCGCTCGGTGGACAGGGACCGGTGCACCGAATCGAGTCGCGGGAGCGATGATGGACCCGGTTGCCGGTTCCCGCCCTGCCGAGGGTGTGGGGCCTAGGGTGACGGTGTGGAATCGATGAGGGTCGGCGTGTTTTGGCGCCGCTCGGCCGGTTCTGCGAGTGCGAGAGGCACTCGATGACCGATTCGAGCGCGAAAACCGCGCGGGTCTCGTTGCGGACGTTGCTGTGGCTGGCTATCGGCATTCTGGTGACGTTGTTCGCGGTGTCCACGGCCTTCTCGGTGTACGGGAGGTTGGCGGTCCAAGCATCTGTCGACGACCTGTCCGAGCAGCTGCGGCCCGCGCAGCGGGCCGTGGCCGAGCTGACCACGTCGTATCTGAACCAGGAAACGGGACAACGCGGGTACACCCTGACCGGCGATCCGCAGTTCCTCGAACCCTATGACGAGGGCCGGCGTGACGCGGCAGCCCTGCACACCCGCTTGGATACGCTGCTCGCCGAGGATGCGGCCGCACGGGCAGCGCTGCAGACGACCGCCGAGGCGGCAGAGGCGTGGCGGACGCGGGCAGCGGAGCCGCAGATCGCCGCGCGCCGCGACAACGCGAGCGAACCGGATCGGATCGGGTCGACGACCGCGACGGGCAAGGAGTTGTTCGACGACCTGCGCGCACGGCTCGCGGCATTGAGTGCCCGCACCGACATCCTGGTCACCGAGCAGGTCGACCGAGTCCACTCGGCGCAGGCCCTGGCGAACATCGCGACCGTCGTCGCGTTCGTTCTCGCCGTGGCCATGGCCGTGACCGCGGTGTATCTGACGCGGCGGCTGCTGACACGGCCGATCGATCATCTTCTCGCCGACATCAGCGCGGTGGCCGGCGGCGACTACAGGCGGGAGATCGACACCGACGGGCCCCGGGAGGTGGCGATCATCGCCGGCGCGGTCGACACCATGCGGACCAGCTTGCTGGCGCAGAACGAACAACTCATGGCGGCGGAGCGGGCCCGCGCACGTGATGACGAACAGGGCCGGATGGCGGCGGATCTGCACGATGTGACCCTCCAGCGTGTGTTCGGTCTGGGTCTGGCGCTGACCTCGCTGGGCGTCCGGCATCCCCGCTTGTCGGCCGAACTCGACCCACTGATCGACGAGACCGACAGCATCGTGCGTGGATTACGGGCCGTCATCTTTGATCTCACCCAGTCCACGACGGCCGCGCGGTCCGGGGATGTGGGCAGCCTGAGTGCCGCGGTGTGCGAGATCGTCGACGACAGCGCCGCAGCGCTCGGTTTCACCCCCGACGTTCGTGTGGAGGGACCGGTCGACCGGTATTCCGGCCGCGAGGCCGGGGCGGAACTGCTGGCGGTCCTGCGTGAGGCCCTGAGCAACGTCGCCCGCCACGCACAGGCGAGCGTGTGCAGTGTCCGGGTCACCGCCGACGACGACGGCCTCGTGTTGACCGTGCGCGACAACGGCACCGGAATCGCGGCGGGAGCTGCGCAAGGACACGGACTGACGAACATCCGGGACCGTGCCGAGCGGCTCGGCGGTCACGCGGTCTTTCGCGACCTGGGGCCGGGGACGGCGGTCGACTGGGCGATACCCGCACCGAAGGCGTCTCCACAAGTCACTGATGGACCGCCGACCCGGTGACCTGTGACTTAGCCACCGCGACCCGAGTCGAGGACCGCCGCTGATGGCCTTCTCGGTCTCGTTCGTGTCGTCACGACAGCCCGCCGATGCCCTGAGGTCCGCGTCTACGCGCCCTTCCGGGCGCGGGATGATCACCGACCGCCGTGCTAGTGGCGGGGTGTCTCGCCGGATTGCGGTTTGGTGAGGACGGCACCGATCACGAAGGCCAGGGCGATGCTGCTACCGACGAGCGCGCCTGCGGCGACGCCGGCCACGGCACCGGCTGCGGCGACCATCAGGTTCGGTGGCTGGTCCGGGTGTTGCTCGGGCATCACTAGTGCCGCCGCCGACGTTGTGTGTCGGCGGTTGCTCGTTGCGCGTTGCCGGGTGATGCTTGTCGAACGCTGACCATGACGCGACGAGTAGCGGTGTTGCCAGGGGTGATACCGATCCATCCTCGGGACTTTTTCAGTCTGACGATCGGTTTTCCAGTGGTTTCCAAGAAGAAATGCCCTCGAATACATCACACGACTCGATCGAGTGGATCAGCATCTGCATCCCGGGTGACGGTTGGTGACCCCGTGATCTTCATACGCAGAGACGCTGCGACGCCGAGACGGCATCGTGTGGTGATGAACGCGTTGAATGCCCCAACAGGAGGGAACGAAATTCTGAAGGTCTCGCGATCGGGCAAACTGATATCGTTGGCGTGATATCGGAGGTGGTCGCTGTGGAGCAGATCCTGATCCGTAACCTTCCCGCGGGTACCAAGGCTGCACTGCGGGCGCGTGCCAAGCAGCATGACCGGTCCGTCGAGGCGGAGGTGCGCGAGATTCTCGGTGAGGCCCTTGAGCGGGAGCCGGTCACGCTCGTCGACCTGTTGAGCACAGATG
The DNA here is from genome assembly GCF_058628105.1 of Rhodococcus sp. G6(2025). Lineage (NCBI taxonomy): Bacteria > Bacillati > Actinomycetota > Actinomycetes > Mycobacteriales > Nocardiaceae > Rhodococcus > Rhodococcus sp. G6(2025). Next base: position 23,333 of record NZ_CP179752.1, on the reverse strand, counting down.
AGGGTGCCGACATCGAGTTCGAGCCCGAACGCCTCGGTCTGACTGCCCGAACTGCTGAGTTGTGAAGTACGTCTTGGACACCAACGTGGTGTCCGCGCTGCGGGTTCGGGGACGTCACCGGTCGGTGGGGGCCTGGTCGGCGTCGGTGCCGGTGGCCGACCAGTTCGTGACGGCCATGACCATCGCTGAGATCGAGCGGGGTGTGGTCGCCAAGGAGCGATCCGATCCGGAGCAGGGCGGGGTCCTGCGCCGGTGGTTCGAGGAGCGGGTGCTGCCGGCCTTCGCCGACCGTGTGTTGCCGTTCGATCTGCCGGCCGCACGGGTGCTGGCCACCTACCGGGTGCCCGAGCATGCGCCGTTCGACGACGCTCTCATCGCCGCCGTCGCGCAGGCCGCCGAGATGACCCTGGTGACACGTAACACCAAGCACTTCGATCTGCTCGGCGTCCGCTGCTTCAACCCGTGGGAGCCGACCGTCTGACGGCCCACCGTCCTCGATGAGTGCGGTTCGACTCTCCAGGCCATCCCTGGGTCGGGCCGGGCACAGAATTGTGAGTTGCGTTCCAGCGTTGCCGTTTTGCGTGATCGAAACAGCTAGTAGGTGGAAGAACCCAAATCTACCGGCTAGGAGGCCAGATAAACCAGCAGCACAACGGCTTGATAGGCCCGATGTAGAGGCTGTTCAGGGCGCGGCTGAGAGGAGTGGGGTGCACACCGGTGTCGAGGATGGTCGAGCCGAAGAACACCCCGTCGTTGGCCGTGGCCTGGGCCATGTGCCTGAATGCCCGATCGTTCTCCGTCCAGGTGCCCGGCAAGCATTGCAAGACGAAGTTCGCGGCGACGGAATCGAATTGGCACAGATCCGAGTTGATGGGGGAGAGGATGCTGCCGGTGACATCGGCGAGTGTGATGACGATCCGTGTCGCCACAGCACCATCGGGCGCACGTGCCGCGCCGGCGGACGGGCTGTTGAAACATCGGCGACGCCCCTCGCTGTCGGTGTCCCTCGAAGGCCGCGCGGACCGGTGTGCCGGAACCGTGGCCGAGCAGCGATCTGGCTTCGAGTTCGTCCCAGGCGGTCGCGAATGGGCCGGCGGCGGTCATGAGCGCAGTGTGCCATTCAGTGGTGTGCTCGTGGCGAAACGCGGACCGAACGGGAGGTGCCGTCGGTTCGCGGACCGCGACGGCGAATCCGGTGGCTCTGCCGTCGAATGTCGGTGGCGCGGGCTAGCGTCGAGTGGGTACCCGGACAGCTGAGGAGCAGCGATGAGCGCGGTCACGACGAATCAGTCACTCGGCACCCCCACCTGGATCGACCTGGGCATCCCGGATCTCGACCGGGCGATGTCCTTCTACGGGGCGGTCTTCGGTTGGGAATTCGACGTCGGGCCCGAGGAGTACGGGCGGTACACGATGTGTCTGCTCGGCGGCAACAAGGTCGCCGCGCTGATGCCGAATCCCGACGAGAACGCCACCGAGTTCTGGTGGAACGTCTACCTGGCGACCGACGATCTCGATGCGACGGTCGCTCGGTCCGCCGCCGCGGGCGGCGCACTGCTGATGGAGCCGATGGACATCGCCGACCAGGGTCGGATGGCGATGGTGCGGGATCCGTCCGGGGCGCAGTTCGGCCTGTGGCAGGGGCGGGCACACGTCGGCTGCGAACTCGTGAACGAGCCGAACACGTTGTTGCGCAACGACTTGGTGACCCCGAATCCCGGCCCGGCGCGGGAGTTCTACGCGGCGGTGTTCGACTTCACCCTGGACGGGAACGACGACCTGCCCGGCGTGGACTTCAGCTTTCTGCGCAGACCGGATGGGCACGAGATCGGTGGCGTCGTGGGCGACCCGTCCGCATCGGCGTCCGCCTGGGGCACGCTCTTCCAGGTCGTCGATACCGACGCGGCCGTCGCCGCCGCCCGGGCCGGCGGGGGCACCGCGGACGATCCGACGGATATGCCGTACGGGCGGACCGCCGATGTCGCCGATCCGTTCGGTGCGACGTTCACGGCGGGTTCCCCGCTGCCGGGCGCACAGGGGTAGACGCTCCCGTCGGGCTACCCGCCCACAGCTGGTGCGTGCGAGGTGGCGCCGAGGGTGATCGCGGGCCGCCAGCCGGGGTGCTCGGACGAGGCGGCAGCGCTGCTCGACGGCGGCCCGGATCAGCCCGGTCGTGCGATGAACGCCCTGACCGAGATGCCCGCGCTGCCCCTGCCGCGACCAACCACCGACGCCCTGTCGAGGTGGTGACGGACCCCGAGTAGGGCCCTGCCAGCACGCGCGCGTCAGGGAACGGACGGCCGTTCACGAGAAATTCTCACTCGTGGAGCGATTGTCTGGGCGTGGGATCGGCGTCGTTGCGGGGAGTTTTCGCTGCACGTGGACTGGTTGGCCATCATCGGAGCATCCGCGCATCGTGGTGGGCCGCCTGAATGCCGGCGGTTGGTTCGGGCTCTTCCTGCCCGTTCATACTGGAGTATGATTGCAGTATGACGACGAGGTTCACGATCAGTTTGCCCGACGAGGACGCTCGCGTCCTCGACGCGTACGTTCGTGACCACGGTCTGGGTGGCCGGTCGGCGGGGATCCGAGCCGCGGTTCGGATGCTCGGGGAGGTGGGTCTCGAGCGCGATTACGCGGCGGCTTTTGTCGAGGGTGGTGTCGACGACGACTGGGACGTCACTTCGGCAGATGGCGAATGATCCGCCGGGGTCAGGTGCACTGGGTTGATCTTGATCCGGCGCAGGGCAGTGAAGCGGCCAAGCGTCGACCCGCCGTTGTGGTGAGTAATGATCGCGCCAATGCGACGGCGGAGCGGCTCGGTCAGGGGGTGGTCACTGTGGTGCCGTTGACGAGTAACACCGCACATGTGTTCGCGTTTCAGGTTCTCGTCGAACCTGACGAATCGGGTATGCCGCGTGAGTCGAAGGCTCAAGCGGAACAGGTTCGTTCGGTGTCGGTGCGTCGTCTCGACGGTGACCCGGTCGGGAAGCTTTCGACGAGAACGCTTGCCGCGCTCGACGAAGCTTTGCGGCTGCATCTCGATCTGCTCTGAGTCGCGTCCCCTGCGGTCGGTCTGACGGGTTCATCAGGTGGGGCACCCGTCGCACTTTCGCGGCGGCCGTTCCGATCCCGCCGCGCGGCCCTAATCGGTGCGGCAGGCCACCTCGACGGCGCTGGCGGTGCTGGGGACCTACCCGTGGTCGTTGCGGTCGCCGCGGGTGCTGAGCACCGCCGATTTCGACCGTCTCACCGACGGCATGGACCTCCCGCCGCTGGTGTCGGGGCAGGGAGGCCGCCGACGGCCTCGGTTTGACCCGTCAGGGCGTGCTGAAGGCCATCAAGGGCAAGGTGCTGCCGGCCACCTGTGTCGGCGGTACCTGGGTGCTCTTGCAGTCCGTGGTCGAGGGCGCCCGCGCCCGCCGCGGCGCGTAGAACAACGTCACCGTCCCCGTCCGATCTGGGCACAAAACCACAGGTCAGGCGCTGGTGTTCGAAATTTGGCGGGAGCGGGTATCCCCGTACCGTTTCGGTGTGATGCTCCTGGGCTGCGCTCGTTTCGACACGGAGGAAATAGCGATGGCGACCATCGTCAACTTGAACAGCGCCGTCGTGCGACTGATTGGCCAGATCGACCATAACCGGCTTCTGGTCAACCAGGCCTTCGCCCTGCACGAGCAGCAGTTGGAGCGGATTCAAGCCAGTTTCACCAGTTCGCTTGAGCCCGCGTGGTCCCGTCTCTTCCAGTTGGAGGAGATGGTTACCGGGATAGTTCGTGAGGCCTACCCCCCGAATTGGCCGGATGGTGTGGACCTCGACTTTCCGAAGATTAAGGAGATCGTCGAGAATGATGGCATCGCGATCTTCTATGTTCCTCGTGCCGCGACTGTCGCCGACCTTCTGGATGCGCGGGACTCCGAGGCTCGGATGGAGATCATTAGTGAACGAACCGACGAGCTCGGGCGGGACTGTCGGGAGGCTCTGAAGGCGTCCGTCCATAAAGATGTCGCAGACAGCGCGGTCCTGGCGCGAAAGGCTGTGGATGCGTTCATTGACGGTCACTACGAAGCGGCTCAGGCGCTCGCTGTCGTGGTATGTGATACCTACCTGAAAACCTACTTAGCCGGCAGCTACAGGAAGATGCTCGCGGACCTGGCCCAGTACAGCAACTCAGATGAAAGGGCGCTCTGGCCGTTCCTGCGGTACTTCCTGCCGATGGCGACGGCGATTCCGTTCCTCGTGGAGTGGCATCCGGATCAAACGCCGCCGACGGGCCTCGCGAGGCATGCCACGATTCACGGCGCGAGCACTGATCAGCTAAATCCGCACCACGCCACGCTGGCGATCATGCTGGTCAGCGCGATGACACTGGCGCTGGGTGCGGCCCTTTCGCGGTACGGGGATATCAGCGATTTATAGGCTGCGTCTTCTCTGACGTCCGGCCCGCACCCGACCCCCGGGGTGCGGGCCGTGTGCTGTGACCTGGTGATGACATGTCCCTGGTGTCGTAGGTTTCGTTGTAGTCGAGTCCGGGTCGAAGTACACCACCGGCACATCCGGTTCGACGCGCCGGACGAAGGTCGAGGACAACAGGGAGTCCTTGCCGCCGGAGACGCCACGTACCGCTCCTCGCAGGTTCGCCATGCCGCCGCCCGCCGCTCAACCTGAGTAGCTGCGTCTAAGCGCCGAGAAAACCGAGTGGTCCTGCACTCGATTCCATAGCCGCAACTCGATACATGCTGATATGAGGAAGAAACGCACCTCGGGCCGGGAGCTCCTTGGGAAACGTCCGACCCGGCACGACCGCCACCCAAATCGAACGGACCATCCTCATGACTACCGCGACCGCACGAGCCGTCCAACTGTCGCTGGCGAGCCGGATCATCGCGTCCCCAGAAACTGCGGTCGTAGCGCCGTCGCGACGCGGATCGAATTACATGTCGAGGAGTCAACGATGACAAGAATCGCTCAGCAAGTACTCGAGCCAGCAACCCTGTCGGGCTCGTGGTTACTCGGGTCCACCAGGGAGTTTCTTCGTGATCCGCTCGAACTGGGGCTGCGGGGCTTCGATGAATGCGGCGACGTGGTGCGGACCGTGGTCGGGTTGCCCGGCCTGCGGCGTGAAAATTTCATCGTCAACCACCCGGACGGCGCCGCGCAGTTGTTGAACGCGCCGACCAACCGGAATTACCGGAAGGACAACACGTTCTACCGGGCGATGCGCGAGTTGTTCGGGAACGGGCTGGTCACCAGCCAAGACGAGACTTGGCTGCGGCAACGCCGGTTCATTCAACCGCTGTTCACCCCGAAGAGTGTGGACGGATATGCCGCGGTCATGGCCGAGGAAGCGGATCGCGTCGCGGCGCAGTGGCGCTCCGGCGGGGATCGTGTCATCGACCTGGGCTCGGAAATGACCCGGCTCACCCTCGGTATCGCTACCCGCATTCTTTTCGGCGAGGATGCGACTCGGATGGTTCCGATCCTGAAGGCCACCTTTCCGGTTCTCGGCCGCGCAGTCCTCGCGCGAGGCGTTTCACCGGTGCCGTTCCCGTTGAACTGGCCGACACCGGCCAATCGGCGGATCGCCCGCGCCGAAGAGCGTATTGACACCGTTTGCGCCGAGATCATCGCGCGCCGCCGCGCCGCGGCCACGCCCGGCGCGGATCTGATCGGCCGGCTGGTGGAGGCCCGAGACGACAACGGCGACTCCCTGTCGGACATCGAGATTCGGGATCAGGTGAAGGTGTTCCTGCTCGCAGGACATGACACCACCGCGACCGCGCTGACGTTTGCGCTGCACCTGCTCGGGCGGAACCCGGGGGCTCAGAACCAGGTCCGGGAGGAAGCCGAACGAACGCTCAACGGCGCACCGCCGACCGCCGCCGATATTCATGCGCTGACCTACACCACGATGGTGCTCAAGGAAACCACCCGCCTGTATCCATCCGCGCCGTACATGGCGCGAAACACGATCGAGGAAACCGACGTGTGTGGATACCGGATCCCCGCCGGAGCGGACGTGACAATCGCACCGTGGGTCATCCACCACCGCGGTGACCTGTGGCCGGACCCGTTCCGCTTCGACCCGGAGCGGTTTGCGCCCGAACATGAGAAGGACCACCACAGGTTGGCGTGGTTCCCGTTCGGCCACGGACCCCGCGGATGCATCGGGCAGCGGTTCGCGATGCTCGAGGCCGCGATCACGCTCGCCACCCTGGTGCGCAAGTTCGAGTTCAACACACCGCCCGGGGAGGTGGCACTCACCGCCGACCTGCTGCTGCACCCGGCCGGCGAGGTGCCCTGCCACATTCACCGCCGCCCTCGAGGGCCAGCATGAAAGGCTCGCCTGACCGTTGGCGGCAGCCGACCGGAAGAGGCACGATGACAACCTCGCCCCAGTCGACAAACGCGGACTGCACGTTCCGAGGTGCGCACCATGGATGAAGTGCTCGACCCTCGGGAGGCGGCGCTGCGACAACTGCCTGCGCAGTACTCCCTGGCACTGAGACTTCGTGACGCGGGGGTGTCGAACGAGTTGATCTGCGACTACCTCGCGGTCGAGCCCGAGGGGTTGCCGGCATTGTTCCAGGTTGCGGACGCGAAACTTGCGACAGCTCAAGAGGATGAAACGTAGTCCGTCGAGGGTCGGACCCGCATATCATTCGTCTATGCGGGGGGCCTGGCCGTTGACGGGACGCGCCGAAGAACTGCGCCTTGTCGAGGCGGCCATATCTGGTACCGAGGGCCGCGGCGGTGTGGTTGTTGTCGGGCCGGCGGGTGTCGGCAAGAGCCGGCTCGCACGGGAGGTGCTGGCGTCGGCGGCAGCTAAAGGATGCGTCGTGCGTTGGGCTGTGGCGACAGCATCCGCTCGCTCGCTGCCGCTGGGCGCGTTCGCGGAGTGGACGGGTGCTCCGGGCACGGATCCGCTGCAGCTGGTCCGTGGAGTGATCGGCGCTCTGACCGACCACTCCGGCGGAGCGGACGTCATTGTCGGTGTCGACGATGGTCACCTCCTCGATGACCTGTCCGCGTTCGTGTTACATCAGTTGGTGCGGCGCGGCGCCGCGAAGGTGATCGTGACCCTCCGCCGCGGCGAACCCGTACCCGACGCGGTGCGGTCGTTGTGGAAGGACGAGCGCCTCGACCGGCTCGAACTGCAGCCACTGTCGCAGCGCGAATCGACGGCCCTCGTGTCCGCGGCACTGGGTGGGCCGCTCGATCCGAGTGATATGCGGCGGCTGTGGAAACTCACCCGCGGCAATGTTCTCTACCTGCGCAATGTCGTCGAGCAGGAGCTGTCCGGAGGCCGTCTCAGCGAGCGCGGCGGGCTGTGGAGCTGGTCGGGCGAGCCGGTCTCCTCCCCAACACTGATCGAACTGATCGAGTCACGAATGGGGGTACTTCCGCCGCCGATAGCGGAGGTCATCGATGTGCTCGCAGTGGGGGAGCCGCTCGATACCGCCGTGCTCGCGCAAGTCACCGATCCGGCCGCGATCGAGGAGGCCGACGGGCGCGGGTTGATCGCCATCGACCGCCCCGGAACCGGAACGCAGCTGCAGGCGCGTGTGGCGCATCCACTGTATGGAGAGGTACGTCGCGCCCGCGCCGCACCGACACGGCTGCGGCGACTGCGGGGCAAGGTATCGGCAGCATTGGCCGAGGTCGGGGGCGAGGACATGCGGGTCACCGTGCGCCGCGCGGCGCTGAGCCTGGACTCGGATCTCCCCGCCGACCCCGAGCTGTACACCAAGGCCGCGTATGGCGCGATATGGCTGGCAGATCTCGTGCTCGCAGACCGGCTGACGGCTGCCGCAATCGCGGCAGGCGGCAGCGTCGTCGTCGAAGCGAGCTATATTCGCGCCCACGCGCTGTCATGGCTCAGCCGCGGCGAGGAGGCGGACGCCGTGCTGGCTCGAATTCCGACGTCGGGTTTCACGGCTCCCGAGATCTCACGGCTCGTCTTTCTTCGGGCGATCAACCTGATCTGGGCCCTCGGGCGCCCCGAGGACGCGAAGTCACTCATCGACAGCACCGCGACGAGTTCGTCACCCGATGGACTGCCGCCGCTCACCGCGTTTCACACGGTCTACTGGGCATCGATGGGACGCCCATTGCGCGCGATCGAGCCGACCGGAACGCTGAATGTGACACATCTCCCCGATGTCGTGGCAGCGGTAACCCTCTGGGCGATAGTGGTCGCGCACGGCGATGCCGGCCACACGGATGCCGCCCAGGCCGCCGCCGACGATGGATATGCCTTGGTTGCAAGGTCGTTCGAGGCGGCGCAGATGCGATTTGTGCTCGTAGACGCACACGTGGGAGCGCTATTGCTGGCCGGGCGGATCGCGGCGGCCCACGACGCCGCCCAACGCCTGCAGCAACTGGCCATTGATTTGCCCGGGTCCGCGCATATCCTCAGCGCGGCAATCGCCGGTCGGGCCGCGCTCGAGGGCGGGCGGATCGCGACGGCACTGCCACTGCTCGACCTTGCGGTCACGGCGCTACTGGCATCCGGCGAAACAAATGGGTTCGGCTATCGCTATCAGCTCGGACGGACCCAAGCCCTCGCCCTGTCCGGGGACCGAGTCGCCGCGGCACACGCGCTCATCGAGCTCGACGCGAATCGCCACCCCGGCTGGGCGTATCTCGAGGCGGAGCGCCTACTGACGGGTGCGTGGGTGTCGGCAGCCCATGGAGCGGTGACTGAAGCGATCGCCGCGGCACGGCGCGCATCTGAAAATGCCCGTGCGAAAGGCCAATTGGCGCGGGAAGTTCACTGTTTGCACACTGCAACGCAGTTCGGGGACCGGACGACGGCAGCACGGCTGGCGGAGCTGACAACGATGGTCGATGGTCCACGCGCACCCGCCGCAGCCGCGTTCGCGGCGGCTCTCGCCGCCGACGATGGCGCCGCGCTGCACGCAGCATCCGTCCAACTCGAAGAGATGGGTGACCTAGTGGCCGCCGCCGATGCCGCCGCTCACGCCGCCATTGCATACCGGCATCACGACAAGCGTGGGTCCGCCATCACCTCCACCTCGCGTGCAGACAGAATTGCACAAGAATGCGGTGGACCAACCACGCCCGCGTTGCAGGAAGCGATGCAACCAGTACCGCTCACGTCCCGAGAACGCGAGATCGTTTCCCTTGTCGGCTTGGGCTTGTCGAATCGAGACATCGCCGAGCGCCTCAAACTCTCGGTCAGAACAATCGAAGGACACTTGTATCGTGCGACAGCCAAAACCGGGGCCCGCAGCCGCGAAGAACTGGGTGCCACCTTGCACGGGGACTGAACAAACAGATACTCAGGCGCCATCCACCGACACTGTCGTACCCGATACTTCTGCGGATGGGCCGACAGTCGGCGGTATGTTTCGGGGCTGGGGCATCCTAGGGTCGGGTCTTTTGTTAACAGCTACTCGGCTGGCATTAGACGCACGGCGCGGTGCAGCAGGTGAGGTGAGACTTCCGAAGCGCATGGTCGCCCCGCTGATTCGTCCCGGAGCGGGGGCCGACGGTGCCCGACCCCGAGTCGCCACACGGAAGGGGTGGGCACACGAAGCGGGATATGCGGTTCTCACCATGCTGTTTGGGTGCTTGCCGTCCGGGCCCGGTTGCAGCTGGTGGTCCGACGCGTGACACCTTTCTTGGTCTGGGACGAGAGTGGTCCCACTGGGCCACTTGCGCAGTGTGTACCTCTCCTGTGGGGGAGGGTGCCACTTTGCTGACTATTCGGTCGGCAACGTGGCCCGTCTGATGGTCCCCGCTCCAGGGTCGGGGGCGGGCGGGGGAACCCGCCGGGTGGGCGGGTTGTGCAAGCTGTCTCAGCAGGCGGCGGGTGCGGAGTCGCCCGCCAGCCGGAACTCGAACCGGATCGCACCTGGGCTCGACGAGGGCAGGACGATGGCCGCGCCGTGGCCGGGTGTCCATGTTCGGGGAACCAGGACGTAGTAGTCACCGATGCGGGTCAGTGGGACTAGCCCGTCGTATCGGAGCCGGTAGGCCGAATCAGTTCCGGGGTCGGTGCCGCAGATCGTCGTGCGGACATCTGATCGGGAAAGGTGCAGGTCCTTTTCGCTGTAGACGATGACGTGGGAACTAGTGGGCAGTTGCGCGGCCCATTCACGCGCCCGTGTCTGCCCAACCGCGACGGAGTAATCGGTGGCGATCCAGAACAAACTGATACCGACCATGGTGAACAGGATTGCCCATTCCGCCACCGCGGTCGCCTGCGATGGCAGTGGCGCACTCGCGGGCTGGCGCTCACGGAGACGATTGCGGCGCAGCACGACCAGCAGCCACAGCACCAGCACGCCGGCGATGATCGACACTGGCGCCACGCACAACCCGTCGTTGAGAGGTGTCACTACATACATCCGTGACAGTCCGTTGACGAGAACCGCCGCGCCGATCACAGCGATCGCGGCCTTGGCCCACCGTGAGGGCTGATGGGCGCGAATTGAATCCGGAAGCGCGATATATCCCCACAGCACGGTCATGCCGATGAGACCGACGATGATCAACGGCACGAATAGCGTGTCGACGGTACGCATCAGATACTCGCGGATGCTCGGATTCAGCGTGGTCGAGTCGACACCGAAGTAGTTGAAGAACCAGTAGACGTGGGCCCAGCCGAAGTAGAAGAGCACTGCGGTCAGCAGCGTCGTCGGCGCCACCACCTTCCCGATGGACCTTGCGACATGGGTGAAACCGTCGAATGCCGACCCCGCCACGGGTGTCGGTGCCTGCTCATTTGACGGTTGTGACACTGGGCTAGCTTGTCGGTGGCTCGGTCTCGGTGGGTGGTGCGGTCTCGGTGGGCGGCTCGGTCGTCGGTTCGATCGCGGTGGTCGGTTCGGTCTCTGGTGTCGACTTCGGCTCGTAGCCTTCTGTGCTGCATGGAAGTTCCTGTGGGGCCAGGGTCCCGGTGAGCAGCGTCAGGGTCGAGCCGGATGTAATGATCAGCGACCCATTCGACGACTCTTCGTTCGGGGTCGGATCCCGTTCCACGCCTCGGACATCACCTGTGTACTGGCAAACGCTTTTCCGGGTATCGGTGTTGTCCTGCGCGATGGTGACGCTCACGCAACCGCCGCACGCCTCAGCTATTCTCTCCACCGCCAGCTCCTGGACCGTGACGATCGGATTGCCCACGCGCTCGGTGAACGCCGGGATCCGGATGGGCGCGCCCGCCGCCTGACCGGCGTCGATTTTCCCCGGTCGCCCCGGCGCTGCCGGGCCCGGGGAGGCCCCGGATCCGGATGCCTGCTGCGCCGTCGTCGCGCTGCCGGGCCCTTGATCGGGTAGCGACGTGGCGCATGCCGCTATCGCTAACGCCGCCGTAGCCAGGACGATCGTTCGTTGAACGAGCATGTTCTCTCCTGGACGTCTTGGGCCCTACTCGGCCTGGTCTGACGGGTCGATCAGTACGCGGCGTTCGGGATCTACGCCATACTTTCCGTCCCCTAGCAGCGCATCGGGCGGAATGTGCAGGACCTCTAGCTGGTGAGGTAACTGCCATTTGCTTTGATCGAGTGACTCCCGCGCATCGGGAGGAATCTGCCGCGCGGTGAGAGCGCGGATCGCGTCGCTGGACACTCGGTCGTCGCTCGGTTCTGTCGCTCCCTCGAAAGTCACGACCTTATGGTGGTGAAGAATGCGCCCCGTGTCTGGGTCGTAGACCACGCACGAACGTATCGAGTTGATCGGGAATGTGCCCCCCACATCGGTGGGCATGCCGGGCTGAATATCCATTAGGTTGCTACCTTCCGCGATCGAAAATCCACGCCACCAATGTCATCCCGACTGCACCGTCCCCAAATGCTGTCACTTGAGCGGTCACACTCGCCATCTGATGGTCGTAGGCAAGGGGCGGCAGTGTCCAATAGAATCCTGAGAAGTCAACGAGATCATATGGGCCGAATGGCCTGAACTTCTCGTACTGAAGTATTCCGGTGGACCCCCCGTATTCGAAACTTCTGACACTCGTCTGTGCGTCTACTTCCGATCCACGAGGGAAGTTGAGTTGAATGGTCGCTGAGTATGGTGTATCTCCACCCCAGGCTCTGATTGAGTTCCATGCCATTTCTTGAATAGCCATTTAGTCCACCTTTGACGACTCAGCTCACTGCGTGAGCGCAGTAGCGGTATGCGAATTCTCCGATTGACTGAGGCTGGCCGTCGCCATCTCGCGCCACAAGGCTGGGATGACAGTTCATGACACGTGGTGGATCTCGAACCAGTTCGTATAACGGATTCCGCACCTCGCGTTAGCCCATGAGTGACGACGAGGACACTCATGACCGTCCCTCCGTGACCTGTAGCCAGCTGTGTAGGTTCCGGCGGCGGTGGTTCAATTTGAAAGTCAGGTGTAGTCGGTGTCGACGAGGATCTCCGCCTCGAAACGCAGGGTCTCGCCGTCCGTTATTTTTTGACTTTTCCAGTTGAGCACCTGTTGCCCCTTCTCAATACCCTCTCCAACGGGGAGTTTTAACAGTGTGAATCCGTTCGCTCCTTGCGGACTCGCCTTGTCATCGCTATCAGGAGGGACACTGCCCGAGTCGTCCTCAACACCGTCAAGCCGGGCTTCCACGCCGTTGTCGGCGGCCGGAGAATTGACAACAACCTTACTTTTGTTGACGAAGTTGGCGCTGGATCCGGTGTCCATTGGATTCCAACTGAATTTCTTGGTCACCTCCGGCGCACCGACTCCTCGTGCACGAAGCGTGAAGCTTGCCTCTCCGGCGGATAAGTCGTCGCTGTCGTCTAGGCAAGTCATGTTTCTGACACGAACCGTGACCGATCGCTTTTTGGTTGTAATTTCCTCCGGCGGGGCCGGCGCGGGCGACGAAAGGGCCGCTTGACTGTCCCAGACAGCATCCCAATTCCCAAGCGCGTCCCAGGCCAACACCACGAAGAACAACGTCTGGCCGGACTGCAATGCGGTATGCCCGACGGTGTCCGATTCGAGCAGTTCATCGACGAGCCGCGCGTCGTGCATGAGCGCGGACTTGTCGGTGATCGCGCTCGCTACCACCTCGTGTGGATCCTTGAACTGGGGAAACCCTAGCGGGTTGAGCTCGGGTGGAGTGATACCAACTTGGACGCGGGCTCGCACGGGGATTGCAGCAGCGAAGGAGAAACGGACAAACGTTCCGCCGCGCGTTATTTCGAGTTGAGGGACCTCGGCGCACTGGGTAAGGAAGTGCTGGCGACCGCCCTCCGGCTTTAGGCACGGGAAGGTCACCTTGCCAAGAATCGGTCCTCTACCGTCAGTCCTTCCCTGATTCTCTCGGTACAAGACAGCTTGGTAAGACTGGCCTAGTCCGACATCTCGGGTGAATCCCCCCGACGGGGACAGAAGTCCTCCCGCCTGGCCGAAGGCCGGAAGTGCCGGCCCCGTGAAGTCGACGAACCGCTCCCAAACTTCAAAATGGGGTTGCGCTTCGACATGTGACGCCGCTTCTCCCGTTGACCCGTTGTGCGCTAATGCGATCTCAGCCGGATCATCCGGCAACATCGATGTCATTGTGATCTCCTGCCGTTCGTGGCATCTCGGTGACGGGTCCCATGCCTGATCCCCGCATACGGCGGTATCCGCTTCCGTCTGGATCCCTCGTACTAGCTAGCCTGCACTCACCGGGACAGGTCAGATCGAGTACAAGACCACTCGGTTTTCTTCACTGTGCGGGCGCGACTACTCACCTCGACGCGATCTGCTCACAGAGGGTCCTCTGCGAGGTACTCAGTACTCGCGCATCATGGTGCCGAGCTGATGAGGATCCTCCGTCCCCGGTCTTAGCCGGGAGGTCGAGGCGGTTAGCGTCGAGGTCACCTGCGATGGTTTCGATGTAGCCGACGCCGCGTACCCACCCATTGTCGTCGCAGGCGGCGTCGCCGAGCGCGTGAATTAGACTCGGTGCACTGTGATTTGGGCCTTACGTCAGGTTCTGGGCACCGAGCGAGCACATCTGAATCCGGTCCGGGAGGCCCTTCGCGCCGACGACGCAGCGTTGTATCACCGGTTGCTGTCGCTCCGGAAGGGGGCCGGCCTCCCCGAGGAGATCTCCGCGCTGCGGGTGTTCGATGTGATCGCGTGGATGGACGGCAAGAGCCGCGGCCTCGAAGAGCGCTCTGACCTGGGAAGATGACACGTCCCGGACTACGGTTCGGACGGTGCCGCCGGAAGGGTGCGTTCGGCTGCCGGTGGGTGTGTGGTCGGCTTACCGTGAATTCCACGGGGTTCGCGACCGGCGTGGGCACCGTGTGGAGGAGGGGCGATGACTGCGAAGTTCGAGCTTTTCAAGGACGCGGCCGGCAAGTTCCGGTTCCATTTGAAGGCGGCTAATGGGGAGATCATCGCGGCGAGTCAGGGTTACACCTCGAAGGCGGCGGCTCAGACCGGGATTGCGTCGATCAAGGACAATGCCGCATCCGCGCCGACCGAGGATCTGACCTGACATCTGATGATTCCCGTCGCGCCGATGAGCTGAGACCGCCGCCGACGGGATCGGGAAAAGGGCTGCGGATTTCGCTGGGCATCATCGCGGGTCTGCTGCTGGGGTTCTTCTGCTATCTGCCGGCGGTGATCTTGTGGCAGCACTACGGGGGTGTTCCGCAGCCGCGGGTGTATCCGCACCGCTCGTTCACCTCGTTCGGGCCTGATCCGCCGCCGACCTCGTATTGGGTGAGCTGGGCTGCACCAGCGGTGGTGGTGGTGACGTGCGGTCTGATGACGGTTCCCTGGCGGCCCGCCCGCCAGTTCGCCCTGCCGTTGGTGTGCGCGTTCGTGCCGATGGCGGCAATGGTGGCGTGGTTCATGATCGGAATGGAACTGTTCTTCACCCCCGACTGAACCGGCGGCGAAGCTCTGAAGCTGCTTGATCTGACGGCCCGCACCTGACTTCCGGTGTGCGGGCCGTGTGCCGTGTGGGGGCCGTAAGAGTGCTGTGACCTGGTGTGATGACATGTCCCCGGTCTTTGATTGTGGGGGCGCCGGCGACGTGCCCGGGGAGTGCCGGCGCCGGGGTCTCGGCGGGCGCGCGGGGTGACTGTTTCGTGTTCGCTTCGAACCGTTTGCGAAAGTTGTTGATAGACAAATAGTTTGGTGTTTCCGAAACAGGAACCACCGTGACTTAGTGCCACAGTCGAGCGATCGGTCTCGAGCTAGCTGTGAATTCCTATCTGGGCGATTGGTCTAACGAGGAAGGAACTTCGACCGAATTTCACCTAACAACACCTGGGTGTCCTCCTCGTCGACTACCGCGAAGTAGGTCGCGTCCAGGGCTGCCCGCGCGGGATCGGTGGCCCCAGCGCTGGTGAGTGAACTGACAGCGAAGACTTGCCGCGCGAGTCGCTGGTTTCTGAGGGCTGGCTTCGCGCGAGCACGAAGCCGCCGAAGGGCGGGGTCGGTCTCGACCCGCTGCCGCGCACTGAAGAGACCGTCGAACGGCGCAGGAAGCGCGACTTGTTCCTCGAGCGCGTTAAGTCCGTCCTGGACCCACTGCGTGTTGCTCAGGTCCGCTCGCTCGATCGCTGTCCGGGCAGCCCACCGGGCAATCGAGCGTTGAGTGGTGGGCGATGACGAGGCGATCGCTTCCGCGACGGTCCGGTCCAGGAGGCAGAAGTTCGGTGCCATCGACCCGGCTGCGAGAAGGGCGGCTGTCGGGGGTCTACCTCCCCAGATCGCAAAATCGTCATCCGGCGAGAGCTCGGGGCTGTGGGTTGTCGTCCGAGAAGCCGATGCAGGCGTCGATTCCGGCCGAGCTTCTGCAGGATCCGCATCACTCGTCGGGGTGTCTGTCTCGGTCCAGAGCTTCCTCGGTGGGAGGTCATCGGTTGTAGAGGTGGCAGGCCACAAGCGGATGCGCCACGTGTCGCCAGGTTCGGTCGAGCCGGGCCAACCGAGGGCCACGAAGCCGCGGCCGCATACTTCCACGCGGTACCGGCCCGGATCGACCGTCACGTGGTGTGGTTCTCCACCGGGAGGCGAATCAAGTCGCAGGGATCCGTCTTCATCGATGTCGAGGATGAGGTCCACGACCTGGTCCCAGTCTCCTCGGTCCTCGGGTGGGTTCTGGTCCCAGACTTCGATCGCTATCTGCATGTCGAAGTTGTTCTGGTGCGGGGATACAACAACGGCGGAGGTCTGGTTGCTTGCGATCGTTCCGTCGCTCAGCGCTTCCTCGACAAGTTCTTCCAGGTCGTCCTGGCTGTCGGGAGAACTATCACCGGACAAGTAGAACTGACCGTAGTCCATGACAAGGGACAGCCGGTGGGATGCAATCAACGACGGAGACGAATCAACCATTTATGCAGGTTCCCACGGAAAGGCGGGCCTTGGTCGGTCATCGATCGCTGACCGGCGTGGACTCCTGCTTTATCGGAAATGACCTCACGGGGCGTTGTCCGGTTCTGGAACGCTGCCTACGACTGTGTTGCCTGAGCCGAGGCACGCGTCGGGCAGAGCTCACCGATCAGACAAGTGACGGAGTCGTCGGTGCGGTCGATCCAGACGGCGTTTCCATCCCGGACGTCAGGTTTGAGAAGCAGCAACGGGCTGCGGCTTGCTATCGGCCACAGGACGAACTCGTATCCCGAGAGCCAGTCCTGAACTGCCTCGGCAGTCTTGGCCGTCGCGGTCGCGATGTCCGTCTCGTATGGGAGGCCGAACCCGAATCCGCTTGGAATGTCCGCACCGTCGATCCGGGCCTGGACCACATTGAGTCCGATCGTCCATGCTGGGATCTCGTCCGTGGTGTCCTCGATCGTCCACATGAGTGAGCTGTACTTGTCGAACTCGGCAAAGCACTGAGTATCCCGGCCGACTGCACGGCACGCCTCGACGAAATGCGTAGGTGCGTCGATGACATCGGCGGCATAGAGGTGAAGTCGCCATCTAGGGTTTCGGGGCACCGGTGGTTGCTGCCACACCTGTGTCGCTTCGTACCGTAGGTCTTTCCGAGGTACTGTGGCGGATCGCTTCCACTCGAAGTCGATCAGATCGCCGACACTGAGCTCGAAGGCGCCTTTCCCCTCGATTGCGTCGGAGGGTAGCCAACACCCGCCTGGGGTCTGGGACGAATCTATGACACCCGATCTCGATTGAGGGTCCCAACTTCGCACGGTTCCGCGGGTACTCATTTCCCCATCATCCCCGTCGACGGGCCAGACACTCACGATTCCTGCAAGCGCCGAACCCGCACCGGGACGAGATAGGCGCCCAGTGCATATGCGCCGCACCGGTCGGCGCTCGTTCCGAACGGGGATCCGCTTCCAGGCACGCCAACGAGATGGGTCAGGTCGCAGGGTGACATGATCGCGGGATGATGCGAATCCGGATTGCGTGGTTGCTGCTGGCCGCGTTCGCATGCGCGATGAGTGTCATTGTGGCCTCCGAGCCCATGCTCCAATTCACCTCCTGCGAGATAGAGAGTTACGGCCCGGAGTGCGAGGAATCGATTCTGACGCACTATGGCCCAGCCTTCCTGATTGTTCTTGCCGCGCCGGTGTTGCTGTGCCTGGTTCCGGCGGTAGTGCCAGTCCGCGGGGTGGCATGGGCGATCGCAGTGTCACTGGTTCTCGGATTCCTGGCGGTCTTCACGCCGTTCTACCTTCCCGTTGCGGTGCTGGGCCTCGCATTGGCCGCGTTGCATGACCGCCTCGCCGGCCGACAACGGCAACTGCATCCGGCTGAGACGTCCATAAACTTCACAGCGCAGTAATCGGCGGTCGTTCCGGTCCAGGATCCGCGTTCGGGACGAGCCCGACCCTTCCGGGTGCGCGCAGAGCCCGGCATTCCGAGTTGGCCCGGCATTCCGATCGCTGACAACGCTGAATCGACAGTGGTGTGGGTGGCATCATCGCGGGATGATGCGAATCCGGATTGTGTGGTTGAGGAAGCCGTCGATATGACCAACCCAGGTGACGCCGATGTTGTGTTCAATCCCGACGAGCCGCGACGAATCCGCCCGCATATCCCTTTTCCGCCGAACATACAGGCGGATCCAGGAGTGGAGCTACCGTTCACCGCCACACTTCTCGACAGTCCCGGGCTGGAGGTGTCGGTGGCCTCACCTCTGGTGATCTACCCGTCCGGGCTGTACATCACGATCAGTTGGATGCTGCATCGCGTCGATGACGGTTTCATGGCAGCCCGCAACGTACTGCACAACTTGTCGGCGCCGCTCCGTATCGAAACCCCGACGAACCGACTTCCGACGGTCGAGATCGACTGCGGGAATGAGCACGTGTTGACCACCCAGAAAGAACGGCCCGACTTCGAGAACGCAGAACCTACGCTCGACTCGGCACTGATGTTTCAAGGGATGTGGTGGTCGCTGACCGACGAAGGCGACTACCACTACAAGTCGATACTGTGGGTGTGGCCGCTGCCGCCTGCGAACGCGCTGACATTGACCGTCGCCTGGCTGGCCCTCGACATGCAAGGCCAACCGGTCCGCCTCGATGGTGCCAGCATCGTCTCCGCTGCTACCGAGTACCCGGGTAGACATACAGACGTGCGGTGACGGAACAGAAGCACGCTTGCTCGCCTTGAGCGAATCGCCAGATCAACAACCGGTGAGGGATCGATGACCGGCACCCGGTCGCTGATGGAGATGCTTCGAGGGAGCTGGTGTGGAAGGGGTTGTCACGCTGACGGACTCCGGGCGATACCCAGATCATGAGGGTGAGGAAAGCTGCGATGGGTGCCAGCGCTCTGGTCGCGATCGCAACCGCGACCAGCGCCTGCTCGCCCGCCGATGACACCGAATCGCGCGATCCGACCGTCTTTGTCCAATCCACCCAGTTGGCACCGCCGCCGGCGGGCCTTCCGTTGTCGTCGTCATGGGGGACGACCGCAGGATCCCGTGTGCCCACCCGAGCCTCGCTTGAACGATCCTCACCTGCAGAACCGTTGAGGGATCGCGGTCTGGCACGTTCTCGACGCTTCGGTGGTGCTACTGGTGACGCCACGGACGACGCTTTGGTGAGCCCGTTCGAGGCGGGCGCAATGGGCAGTTCGCTCATACTCGCCGCCTTCGCACATGCCTAACCCGATCCGATCCATCCATCAGTGTAGTCGAACATACTTTCGAATAAACGTGTAACGTCGCTTGGTGACCGACTGGCCACCAAGCGGTCACTGAAGTCCGCCTGGGCTGGGAGCAGTCGTGCAAGAACGTCCGCTAACTTAGACGGGCGAGAAGACTCGCAGCTTCCTTGGAGAAAAGGTTCAACTTAACGATGTCGATGAGTGACTCTGCAGCGAAAAGGCGGGGCCTGTTCCGCCGCCAGGGGTTTAATCTGACGCTTGCGGCGGTGGGCATGAGTGCGGGCCTTGCGGTAGCCGGACTGGTGACGGGGATCCCAGTCGCCGGCGCCGATACCGTGATTGGTAATTGCACAATCGTCTCCAACCCGACGCCGACCGTCCACACTGTTTGCCCTGGAGTCGATCTCACCGGATCGGACTTGAGTAATCTCGATCTTTCCTACGCGGACCTGACCGGCGCGAAGCTCTACCAGGCGAAGTTGACCAGTACCAACCTGACCGGCGCGAAGCTGACAGATGCCAACCTGGCCCTTGCGAGGTTTTACGGCGGAGCCAACCTGTCCTATACGGATTTGACCGGTGCAGATATGTACGGCGTCTACTTAGATTTCGTGAACCTGACCAGTGCGAACTTGACTAACGCGAAGCTGACTTATCCGGTGATGAACAGTGTCAATCTCACCGACGCCAATTTAACCGGTGCTGACCTGACCGGCGCGGACGTCAGCGACACATTGCTGATCCCTTCGTACCAAAAGGTGACCGCGGATCTGACCGGCAGTGCATCCGTCACGTGGCCGACACCTCCAAACTTGACCGGCACCACCTTCGGGGGCTGCGACCGAGCATCCGGTAGCAGCTTTCCGGTGGGGTGGACAACGGTCCGCTGCACGGTGAACACCAGTGCGAGTCAGGCATCTGGAACGTTTATCGTCGATGTGACCGAACCGGCGTCCGACCCAGAGCCCACGTTGCCTGGCAATCTGTTTGGCAGCTGAGAGTTCCCGAGGCAATGAGGCCCGCCCAGAACACCTCTGGGTGGGCCTTTGTCATCGCATCACAAGTCTCCTTGCGTGGGTGAGAGTTCAACGTTGCTCAGGCATCGAGTTAGCAGGTCCAGCCGTGATTCTGCCGGTAGAGAAAGTGCGCTAAGGCGTGGATGGACGGCAAGAACCGCCGCCTGGGCGAGCCCTCTGACCTGGAAAGATGACACGTCTCGGTGTCCTCGTGTGAGTGGGGTTTATGGTGCCGTTCATGCATGAGCTGTTTGTGGTGACGCATCCGCATGCTGAGCACACCGAGCGTGATCTGGTGGGCGGCTGGTTCGACTCGCGGCTGACACCGCGGGGACGTCGTGATGCCGGATTGGTTGCGCGGGAGCTGTGTCGTCGCCGCAAGGAGGTGGGCCAGCCGCTACGGATTACGACGTCCGATCTCGCACGCGCCGCGGGGACTGCGCGGATCCTCGCCGACGCACTTTGTGCTGAGGTGAGGGCGGATGCGCGGTTGCGGGAGATCAGTTTCGGGGAGGCTGAGGGGCGACCGAACGCGTGGTTGTCCGGCCGGCAGATTCCGGCACCGGATGACGATCGGCTCGATTACCGGGGACCGGTCCCAGGTGCGGAGACTCGACGCGAGGTCGCGACACGGGTGCAAGCGTGTGTGCGGGAGTTGATGGCGGACCGCGATCACGACCACGTCGTGATCACCCACGGCTATGCGCAGACGTTTGTCGTCACTACGTGGCTGCAGGTTCCGACGGATGCGGTCGGGTTCGCGTCGTTCGCGACCAGGCCGGGGGCGATTACCCATTTGCGGCACGACGATTACTGGCGTAACAGGGCGGTGGTCGCTCTCGCGGATACCTCGCACCTGGAGGGTGGTCTGCAGGATCCGTATTGAAAGATCATCTGAACTGGTCTTATGACACGTCCCGGGTGATCGGTCATCGGCACGGCCGGCTATGCCGCTGAGTAGTTCATGGGGCCAGAGGTCGGTAGACGATGTAAGGCTGTCAGCTGTAGGACGATCCAAGGTATGAGCAGCAACCCAGTGATCGTGTTCACCGGACTCTCCGGTACCGGAAAGTCGACCCTTGCGGACCTGCTTGCCCGCGACCTCGGCGTACCCGCCTTCTCGGGCGATTGGCTGTTGGGGTCACTCGCACCGGCACACGCCGTGCTGGCGAAATTGGATCGTCCGCGCTACCTCGCGATGTACCACAGCATGCTCGAGTCGTTGATGACGCGGCAGCTGATGCTCGACCAGGGTGCGGTGGTCGACTGCCGGATCGACGACACCGTTGCGCTGAGATGGCAAAGGGTGGCCGACAAGTACGGGATCCGGCTTCACGTAGTCGAATGTGTCTGTAGCGACGAGGCCGAGCACCGCCGCCGAGTCGAAGGACGACAGCGGAACATCCCGGGCTGGCATGAGGTCGACTGGGCTCACGTTCAACGGTCGCGGGCGGAATCGTCACCGCTGACCGTGCCCCACCTGACGGTGGACGCGATGGAGCCGATCGAGGCGAACCTCGAGCCATCCGTAGCTTGATGGTGTAGCTGTCCACACCGGACTGTCGGCAATGAGACGCATGTCGGCAGCGATCGGAGGCTTGTTGATGGGCGAGGTCAGGTTCGAGCAGGACCTGGTGCGGGCGTTGCTGCGGGATCAGCATCCGGATCTGGCGGGCCTCGAGCTCCGAGACGTCGACGGGGGTTGGGATAACCAGCAATGGCGATTGGGGCAGGAGTTGGCGGTGCGGTTGCCGCGTACCGAGCGTGCGCCGGCTTTGCTGCGCATTGAGCAGAGGTGGTTGCCGGTGTTGGCGGGCCGGTTGCCGCTGCCTACGCCGACTCCGGTGCGTGTCGGCGCACCGTCGGGCCTGTTCGAGCACACGTGGACGATCGTGCGCTGGGTGGAGGGGGAGCCGGCCGATCATGCGCCGGTCACTCGTGTCGATGCGGCTGAGGTCCTCGCCGGGTTCCTTGGTGCGCTGCACGTGCCGGCGCCCGCCGACGCGCCGGCCAACCCGACGCGCGGTATTCCTCTGGCCGGGTTGCGGGAAGGGGTCGAGCGCGGGTTCGGGGTCATTGCCGACCATCCGAGCGCGGAGGGTGCGCGGGAGGTCTGGGAGGAGGCTGTTGCGGCGCCGGTTTGGCGGGGCGCGCCGTTGTGGCTGCATGGGGACTTGCATCCGGCGAACGTGGTCGTCCGGGACGGGATGCTTGCTGGGGTGATCGATTTCGGCGAGATGTGCGCGGGCGATCCCGCGACCGATCTGTCCGCCGCCTGGATCCTGTTGCCGGCCGGCGCGGCGAGCCGGTTCTTCGACGCCTATGGGCGGGCCGACGAAGCGACCGTCACCCGGGCCCGTGGCTGGGCTGTCCTGCGGGCCCTGGGCTTGATCGGGATCGGACGGAACGGAAGGCTTGGTCTGCCCGGGGGCAAACCGGCTTGGGAACCAGCTGGCTTCTCCACGCTTGAACGGGTCGTGGCGGCGAACTGACCGGGTCGCGGCCCATCGAAGAGAAGTGACAGATGTGTCGAGCAGGCCCGTGCTTAGGGCTGCTCGATGGTCCGCCTGGCGGGGTCTATGTGGAGGGCCGCGACGATCGGCCCTGGCTGGACCCCGCAGCCTAGTTCGCCTGTTTCCGTGCACGGCCCGCACCCGACTTCCGGGGTGCGGGCCGTGTGCTGCGTGAGGGCTGTAATGGTGCTGTGACCTGGTGTGATGACATGTCCCCGGTTTGTGATGTGGGGGTGCCGGCGACCTGTTCGGGGGAGTGCTGGCGCCGGGGTGCCGGCGGGCGCGTGGGTGTCTGTTTCATCCGATTTGGAGGCGTTTTTGAAAGATGTTGATTGTCAACATGTTTCGTTAATCAATTGGTGAGTAAGTCTTTACGTGTGTTGTGCACGAACGTCAGGTTGTAAGGTTCTAAATCGGGTTGTTGATCAACAGATTTGGGTGTTTCGGGATTTTCGACTGTTTTGGGTTGTGTGGGGGTGGGTGGTATGCTGTGGGTATGACATTGAGCGGTGCGGGAAGGCGAGTGGGACGCGGGTCGGGTGTACCCACCCGCGTCCCCAGCTTCGTTGGGGTGTGGGGGACCGGATCGAACTGGACGAGTAAAAGCGCAGGTGAGAACCTAATCTCTGAAACTCAGAGGAGCGAAGCGACTCGATCGACGGCAACGGGAATCGACCCACTGCGAGCCGCGCAGCGGCTCCCTGGCGGGGAGCGAAGCGACTCGCCCCGTCTCCCGGCGCGGAGCGCCGG